>NZ_MRBK01000041.1 GCF_001969815.1 Bacillus swezeyi
GTTTATTCTAGAATGAATGCGTTTGATTAAAGGATCTATATGATCAGGAATCACATTACCATACAACATATCATTAATTAATTGCAGTTCACAACGAACCTGGAAGTCTAGGAATAAATCAATAGTTTGTTTTTTCATATACGTGATAAGCTCTTGAATTTTTAGTGCTTCTTCATATTTATCATTCCAATCGCCATTAAAATAAACTCTTACATCCAAAAGAGCGAAACATAATGTTCCACTACCCCCAAATATTTCTGATTGAATAATAGGATTTATATAATCAGATATTCCAGGAAAGTTAGATTTTAAAGTTTGAACTAATCTTTCTTTAACGTCTGCATTTGGCTTTCCAGAAAAAATTCTTCTTATTAGTGAAGAAATCCAATTAGATAGTGAGTTCATACTATGTCCATATTTATTAATTCCAGTCATAATTCTTGAAAGAAACGGCATTTGTGTTTGAGTAGTTGCTGAGAAAAGAACCGATAGCATCTCTAAATCAAAAAACGTACTTGTTTCTATCGGGAATTTATGCGGACTGGTTTTACTTGAAGATAATTCGTATATGTTTTTATCTTCTTTAGAAATTCCAAAAGAGTTATCTAGAACGTATTCTCCATTAAAGTCTAATACCAAAAATAAACTAGAATTCTTTATATTAGAAAGATTATTTAATGAAAAGAGTTCATAATATAATTTGTGTAACGTATTAGATTTACCACTGCCTGAGTTGCCGAAAATTCCGATATGTGAAGCGAAAAATAGATCAACTGGAAGTTTAATTGTATTTTGTTCGATTAAACTTTTTCCAATATTAATAGATATTCCATTAGCGTTTTCAGCATAATTGTTAATGTAAATCTTATTTATATCTTCAGTACTTGGTATAGAACACAAGTTACCTATCATTGGTAAGAACGAGGCTCCACTGTAAAACTTATTATGTTTAATGTACCCAATTGTCTGAACTTCTAACACACGTTTTATACTACTTTTAGAAAATCTTTGATCTAAGTTATATTCTTTAATGTTGTTGTGGATATCCCAAACTGTCTCTGAGTTTATTCTAGCAATTATTTTTATAAAACCTTGTGATATTACAACAAAACTATTTACACTTACATTTTTAATAAGGTCTCCATTTTGAATAAAAGTAGCATGGTTTGTATTATCGAATGTAGCAATTTTACTTATGAAGCCCTTAACTTCAACAATTATTCCAATCTCTAAACTATCCATGTTGTTCACCTTCTTTGTTCAAAACAAGTGGCTGAAATCTATTAGTGAATTCTTCCTCTAAACACGCATTAAGTGAAGAAAAATTTAATACAGGGATTTCAGATGAATTCCCCTTATATATTCCTATTTCACGAGTATAAATTTTGATATTATTTTTTGATTTAATGAAGGTGTAATAAGACGCTTCCCAATCGCGTTTGTTGAGTATTTCTTGATCTATTTCTTCAATAAGAAAATCATCTGGCTCAATAAATACGATGTTTTTTGGAATTGAATGATTTGAAAAATTAAATCTTGTGATGATCTTCTCTTTGTCACCATTTTGATAACAAAATACTATCACAATAAGATTTGGGTTATTCAAAGATCTTTGGACAATATCAGCAATATGCTCATCATAAAATGAAAAACCAAAAACTATTAATGTAGATTGTTCTTTTTCAAGTTCATAGCTTAAAAACCTTAACATGTTAAAATAATGTTCTTCTATTAATGTAGTTTGAAACTTCTTTTTTGTAGGTAAGACTATCTGGAGATTCTCTATTTTTGAAACAAGTTTATTGAGTTCGCATTCAGAGTAACCAGAAAGTTCATTAATATCTTCAATTAACTCATCTAAGCAGTCAATATCAGTTTTATTTAGTAAGTCAATAAATTCTGAAGAGGAAGAAAATCCCTTTTTCCCTTGAATAGTATAACCTTCAATATCTTTTTCAAATTTATTCCAAAAATCAGAAAGTTCCTGATTTATTTCTTTTATTATTGAAGACGAGGGCGTAATTTGAATCTTTGGCTTATTATCTTTACTATTTAAATACTCTTTCCAGTTAATTGAACCATGACATTTTATCAAGTTAATTACTGGCATTTCACTTGAGTAATTATCAAAAATACCGGAATATAGAAGAGTTTTATTGAAATTATCTGTATTTAGAATTCTTTTCACATAACCATTTGCTCCATCATTAAAGAAAATTCTCGGATTTTGTTCTAAACTAGTTTCTATCGCACTCTCTAGAAAAAGATCATAATTGGTAGTAA
>NZ_MRBK01000042.1 GCF_001969815.1 Bacillus swezeyi
CAATAAACCATCCTGATATTTCCCTTTATCTTTCGCTCTTTGTAAAAACCTTTCGACCTGCATATCCAGCCCGGTGACAGAATTGTAGCGAACTTCCACCTGTTCGCCAAATGCCACCTTCGCGATAATTCCGCAGCCGACTCCGTCCAAATCATTATGAGAATACAAATGATACATGCTGCCGCCCACCTTGCTTTTTTTATTTTCGGCCCAGAGCTCCTAACATGGAGACAGGCGTCTTTTTTCTCAGCTGACATCTGTTTTACTATTGTAAAAATGCGGCGGTTTTATGCAAATGTCCATGTTTCTTTCTGAAGACAAAAAGGACAGCTTCTTTTCAGATAAAGTCTGTCCCTTTTGCCCTGCCTTGTCATGCCATATTTCGCGTCAGGAGCCTGTATGCATGTTCAACCCGTTCAGCGCTCGGCGGCTCGACCCCTTTCAAAGGGTATTCTATTCCGAGCGCCTCCCATTTATAAACACCCAGCTTATGATACGGGAGCACCTCTACCTTTTGTACATTCGCCAGTGTTCCAATAAACTCTCCAAGCGTGATTAAATCGGCATCAATGTCTGAGATGCCGGGAACCAATACGTGGCGAATCCAGACTGGGACTTGCTGTTCGTTTAAGAAACCGGCAAAGTCCAAAATATGATCGTTTGGCACCCCGGTGAGCTTGATGTGTTTTTGGCGATTGATATGTTTAATGTCAAGCAAAACGAGATCGGTGTATTTGATCAATTCTGTGATCTGTTTTTGGAATGAGCGCGCACGTGAATAGCATCCGCCGGAAGAATCAAGGGCCGTATGGATGCCGAGCTTTTTGCACGCTTTAAACAGCTCAATTACAAATGGAAGCTGCAGGAGCGGTTCGCCTCCGCTGACCGTTATCCCGCCGCCTGAGGATTGAATAAACGGGAGATAAGATTGGACATCATGAACGATTTCGGAAACTGACATTTGTTTTCCGGCTCCGATCTCCCAAGTATCGGCATTATGACAAAATTGGCAGCGCAAGAGACACCCTTGTGTAAAGATGACATATCGAATTCCGGGTCCATCAACCGTCCCAAAGGTCTCGATAGAATGAATGTTTCCGTTCATGATGAAGATCACCTCTTTTAATGGAAGCGAAGCGTGAGAACGCTCCGCTCCATTTGATTACATAGACTCGTGGAAAGTCCTGCTGATCACGTCTAACTGCTGTTCTTTTGTCAGTTTAATAAAGTTGACCGCATAGCCTGATACGCGGATGGTCAGCTGCGGATATTCTTCAGGGTGTTCCATTGCATCCAATAATGTGTCTCTGTTGAATACGTTCACATTTAAGTGATGGCCTGTTTTGGCAGCATACCCGTCAAGTATGCTGGATAAATTGGCAGCGCGGTTTTCTTCATCTTTGCCGAGTGCTTTCGGAACGATGGAAAATGTATTGGATATTCCGTCCATCGCATAGCTGTAAGGCAGTTTTGCCACGGAAGACAGTGAGGCAAGCGTACCTTTTGTATCACGCCCGTGCATCGGATTTGCTCCCGGAGCAAATGGCTCCCCTCCCCGACGGCCATCCGGTGTGTTTCCTGTTTTCTTGCCGTAAACGACGTTTGATGTAATCGTTAAAATGGACATCGTATGAAGCGACCTGCGATATGTTGGGTGTTTGCGCAGCTTTTTCATAAAGCGCTCAACAATATCAACAGCGATGCTGTCCACGCGGTCATCATTGTTTCCGTATTTAGGGAAATCGCCTTCTGTTTCAAAGTCGACGGCCATGCCATTTTCATCGCGAATCACTTTTACTTTGGCATATTTGATAGCGCTTAACGAGTCGGCCACAACGCTTAATCCTGCGATGCCCGTTGCCATCGTCCGCAGAATGTGAGTGTCGTGAAGAGCCATTTCAATTCTTTCATAGCTATACTTGTCATGCATGTAATGGATGATGTTCAGCGTATTGATGTACAGTCCTGCCAGCCATTCCATCGTCTGGTCAAACTTATGCATGACTTCATCATAATCCAGCACATCAGACGCGACAGGAGGCATTTCCGGTCCGACTTGGATGTTGTGCTTTTCATCTTTCCCGCCGTTAATCGCGTAAAGAAGCGCTTTCGCCAAGTTCGCTCGTGCGCCGAAAAATTGCATTTGCCTGCCGATTTCCATGGCTGATACACAGCATGCGATACCGTAGTCATCACCATATTCAGGGCGCATGATATCGTCATTTTCATATTGAATGGAGCTTGTTTTAATGGACATTTTCGAACAGTAATTTTTGAAGCTTTGCGGTAGCCTCACAGACCAAAGCACGGTCAAATTCGGTTCAGGTGCAGGACCCAAATTATCAAGTGTATGAAGGAAACGGAACGAGTTCTTCGTCACAAGAGCACGCCCGTCTTGAGCCATCCCGCCGATTGATTCTGTCACCCAAGTCGGATCGCCGCTGAACAATTCATTGTAATCAGGTGTGCGCGAGAATTTTACTAAACGCAGCTTCATGACGAAGTGGTCGACAAGCTCTTGGGCTTCGTGTTCTGTCAGCACGCCTTCCTGCAAGTCCCTTTCAATATAAATATCCAGGAAAGTGGAGACGCGGCCCAGGCTCATTGCAGCTCCATTCTGTTCTTTGATGGCTGCCAAATAAGCGAAGTAAAGCCATTGAAAGGCTTCTTTTGCATTTGCGGCAGGCTGAGAAATATCGAAGCCGTAGCTTAAGGCCATTTCTTTTAATTCATTCAAGGCGCGGATCTGCTCTGACAGCTCTTCACGGAGCTGGATATTTTCTTCCGCCATCACAGCGCTTGTTCCGCTGAGGTCCTTTTTCTTTTCATTGATTAAAAAGTCCACGCCGTAAAGGGCGACCCGGCGGTAATCGCCGATGATGCGTCCGCGGCCGTATGCGTCCGGCAGACCTGTGATGATTCCGACTTTTCGGGCGAGCTTCATTTCATCTGTATAAGCGTCAAAAACGCCTTGGTTATGGGTTTTGCGATAATCCGTAAAGATTCTTTCCACTTCAGCATCTAATTCAAATCCGTAAGATTCACAGGCCTGTTTTGCCATGCGGATGCCGCCAAAAGGCTGAAGCGAGCGCTTGAACGGTGCATCAGTTTGGACACCGACTACCTCTTCAAGATCTTTGTTCAAAAATCCCGGGCCGTGCGATGTGATCGTAGATACAATTTCCGTATCCATATCAAGGACTCCGCCGTTTTCGCGCTCTTTTTTAGTTAAATCCATGACTTGGTTCCATAATGTTGATGTGGCTTCGGTTGGAGGCTCAAGAAACGATTCGTCACCTTGATACGGCTCGAAGTTTTTGAGGATAAAATCACTGACGTTTACTTCTTTTTGCCACACATTTGTGGTGAAACCTTTCCATTGTTCCATTTTCATCCACCTCTTTTTTTGAGATTTTATATAACAGTTGTTGCAGTTATATCTTATGATCAATATAACAGGTTTGAATGTGAAAAAGGTCACACAATCATGTGAAATACTTAACAAGTTTGAGAAAGTTCTTTGAACATACACAATTTAAGGTTTTAACCATTGCCAGCTGTTGCTATCTGTAATATAACATATAGACGATTTTGTTAAACTGTTATATAGAAATGCAGTTCGAATCAGCACGATGAAGCCGGCATTAACGGCCGGCTTCATCTGCACTATTTCTATTTGTTTTAACTGCGGCCGACACAAATCGTTTGGTTGCCGAACGACTCAAGAGTGCTCTTCAATACGTAGCTTCCGGCGGGGAGGTGATGAAACTCATAAGCTCCCTCGGGGCCGAGTGCTTTTGTTTGCAGCAAAACACCTGACAAATCATATACATGGATGTAATGTTTCTGTCTCCCCAGCTGGTTTCTAAGGTGCGGCGGAATTTCTCCCGCTAGGATAAAACCGGTATCATCCGCCATCCCCGGGTCGATTTGATTGAGGATCTCCAGATCAGGACCGGTACTGGATGAAAGAGGATGGGATGGGCGGTTTTGTGCTTTGCACCGCTCATACAGCCGTTCTAACGATGCCATGTGAAAGCTGATGTCCCAATGTTTGATTGCCTTATCCAGCGCTCGCTTTCCCAATTGTAAACGGATGGCTTCATCGTCCAGCAAAAGGCGCAGTTTTTCTGCGAGCGCTTCACTGTCAGCCGAGGGAACGAGCATTCCGTCAGCACCGTCGCTGATGATTTCTTTAATACCGCCTGCATTTGCGGCAAGGATCGGTTTTGCGGAAAACTGTCCTTCCAGGAGGACGAGCGGAAAAGTATCGTGGAGTGAAGGCAAAACAATGATATCACTGTCATTCATTAATTGAGGGATGTCATGTCGTTTTCCGAGAAAAGAAATAGCTGAAGCGGCTCCGAGCTTATCGGTTAATTGCTGCAATGTGTGGAGTTCCGGCCCTTCTCCTGCCATAAGACAGTGAAAATCGTCTCTGTCCCGGCGCAGTTCAGAGAGTGCTTCGATCAGATAGCGGTGCCCTTTTACAGGTACCAGCCGGGCGGGACATAAGATGATTTTTTTACCTTGATGCTGCTCTTGTTTTGCCGGCTTTTTTTTGTTTTGGGTATAAGGCTCTTTTACGATTCCATATGGAATGACTTCGATTTTGGTTGGTGTCACACCCATTTGAATCAGCTGATTTTTCAGCCATTTACATGGTACGGCAACCAAGTCGCCCGACATAGCGCCCAAGTATTCTTCAATTTTCATATACTGCTGTTCACGTCTCGTTTTCTCATCAAATTCCCCTGTTACTTTTGTTTCATGAAACTTGAAATTGTGAAGCGATACAATCAGCGGAGTACGAGGGGATTTGGAACGGGCCATCGCTCTTCCCGTCATAAAATCGTGGCAGTGAATCAAATCGTACCCATTTAAATCAAGCTGCCTCACCGCTTGCTCCAAACTGTATCGCTCCATTTCCCTCCAATAGATCCACAGCGGATATTTTGCTGTATAGGATGTTTGAAAGCGGTGGATCAGCTCGCATTTCAAGCGGTGTTTATCAGCTGTCTGCTGATTGGCGATTTGAATGTTCAGCCACTTTTGATCATGGGACAACAAATCGACAGTATGTCCTTTATTTTCCAAATCTTTTCGCAGTGTATCAATATAGGTGGACGGGCCGTTTGTGTGTGGAGAGTATCGATAATAAGCCAGCAATATTTTCATATGCTTCCCCCTACCTGTTGTTAAACTTATAGGAATTCAATCTCTTAGCATTATATGGCGGGGTATGAAAAAAGTACGCGCGATATAAACAGAAGAATCCTTAAAAGCAGCGAACACCCATTGCCTGATGAACATGGTTGTTGTTATGAGGCTGCTAAAATTTCAGCGATCCTGTCTTCAATATCTTTTCCTTTTTCATCATCCAGCAGCTGGTTTAAGAGGATGGAAAAAATCAATGTTTCTCCGCTTGTTGTGTCAACATAGCCGGATAATGAACTCACCGTTGAAAGCGATCCTGTTTTTGCTCTGACTTTGCCTTTGACAGGAGGATTTTTCATTCGATTTCGCAATGTCCCGCCGACCATTCTGTCGCTGGCTCCGGCAACAGGCAGTGAACGGACATAGGACGAAAACCATTTTTCATCCTGAATAGAATACAGCAGTTTTGTGATCTGATGAGCAGTAATGAAATTGATATGAGAAATTCCTGAACCGTCTCTGAGAAGCAAGCCGTCTGGATCAATCCCAAATGTATCAAGTTCCGTTTTCAATACGTCAAGGCCTTTGTCCCAGCTGCCTTCTTTCTTGATCGTCTTCCCCATTTCCTTTACCAATGTTTCGGCATGGCCGTTGTTGCTAAGCTTCATAAAAGGGATCATCAGCTCCGAAAGCGGCATGGATTGATGAACCGTAAGGCGCTGCGCTTTCGCGGGAGTTTGGCCGGTCTTTTCTTTTCCGAGGATTTTAATGCCTTGGCGATGGA
>NZ_MRBK01000043.1 GCF_001969815.1 Bacillus swezeyi
CCGACTTCAAAAGAACAGGATGACTAAAGCCGCTCCCGCTCTGAAAAGAGCTGGCATTCCGTTTAACGGCAGCTCTTTTTTGATTCATCAGCATTATGCTGTATATTTTTCAACAATCAGACAGTCGATGCCATCTAAAAAATCATGCAGCGGCTTGTCTGGTGTATAATGATCATTCATCGACAGTTTTTGATATTGATAAATTAATTGATCCAATTCCTGGCTCTGCTTAATCGTCTCATCCCCTGTATAACCATAGACTTCAGCAGCTTCAACCATCATTTGCCGCTTTTCGTTGATGGAGACCAGCAGCGCTTCTTTCTCTAAATATCTTTGCATACGCTTCACCCCTTACCGCGTTAAAGTTTCGTGAATCACCCAGATTTTGCGTACTTGAGCATTATTACAGATTATACTTATTTTGTAAACCTATTTTTCGAAAAAAATATTTCGAAATCAGTATAATAGATTTGTTGAATTATACCCAAGGATTAAATAAGATAATCACTGGAAAGCATTTTCCTTTTACAGGAGGTCTTTTGATGAGAAAAAACATAAGAAAACCGGCTTTAAGACTGAGGACACTATTCGCTGTCAGAGAAGCGTTCTCCAGCCTCAAATTGTTTTTCAGCGCATGTAAAGCGTGGAGAAAAGGAAACTACCCGCTTTTCCCTAAAAAAACGATTTTACTGGCCGCTCTGGCCTTTATCTATGTACTGTCTCCCATTGATGTGATACCGGATGTTCTCGCAGGAGCGGGCTGGCTGGATGATGCTGCTGTGCTCGCCTTTCTATTCAGGCAAATCGCGAAAGAACTGGCTGATTTTGAAGCATTGCAAACGGACGGGGCGGATGATGTCAAATGATTCAAGGTCTTAATCATCTGCTGTTTTCAGTCTCTGATCTTGAAACCTCTATTTCATTCTATGAAAAAGTGTTTGATGCCAAATGGCTCGTAAAAGCAGAGAAAACTGCTTATTTTGACCTGAATGGGATCTGGCTTGCATTGAACGAAGAAAAGGATTTGAAGCGGACTGAGATTCACGATTCTTACACACACATAGCCTTTTCCATCAATCAGGAAGATTTGCTTGATTGGGAGAAGAAATTAAGAGATTTAGGCGTGAATGTGCTGACAGGAAGAAAACGTCATAAAGGTGATAAAGATTCGATCTATTTTTCCGATCCTGACGGACATAAATTCGAGCTCCACACGGGTTCTGTTTTCGACCGGCTCGAATACTATCAACAAGAAAAGCCCCATCTGTCATTTCATGAGGGCCATATCCAAGCATTGCATGAAAAAAACAAGTAAAAAAAGCGTCCCTTGAGACGCTTTTTTTTATGACTGTTGAGCATGTTTCTTCTCATATATCGGCACCCATCCTTCAGTCGTGACGAAAATCCTGACGGCTACGACTTTCCGGTCTTCCTGAAGTGTGAAATAATGACGGGTATTTTCCGGAACAGAAATCAAATCTCCCGGATTCAGCAGAACATCAAAAAATGTGCCGTCCTTGCCTTCAATCGCAAAGATGCCGTGGCCGCTGACGATAAACCTTACTTCATCATCTGTATGATGATGCTCCTGTTTAAAATTTTTCAGCAGTTCATCCAATTTAGGATGTTGATCAGAGAGTGAGATGACATCCTGCGCTTTATAACCGCGGCGCTCTGAAATGTCTTTAATTTCAGCTGCGAAAACATCTAAAATCTCCTGTTTTTCTTCGTCTGTCAAATCATATTTTTCTCTTAAANNACGTACTCTGGCCTGAACGCTTTTAGCTTTACATGCCAGCTGAACAAAAATTCATAAGCTTCAAGCACCCGCTTTGCTTCAAACGCCGTTCTTCCCCAGACCGTAATGCCGTGGCTCCGGATCAAGACAGCCCCCGAATCGCCTGACAGATGGGCGGCGAACTCAGCCGCCAAATCTGGAATATGGGCGGTATTTTCGATAATCGGGATGGTGATTTCCGCGTTTTCCTCCCAATATCCGAGAGCCTTGATGATTTCCTGGCCTTTAAATGTCATTTGTTTCTCTCTTGCATATAGCTCTGAGATCACGTTATTGTCAACGGTATGCACATGGAGACAGCAGCCCGCATTTGTTTTTTGATAGACATACGCATGAAGCAGCGTTTCTGCTGACGGCTTAAGGGAATGGCCGCTTTCTGCGGGCCTGCCTTCTTCATCGGCCAGCAAAAAATCCTCATTCGTCTCTTTTCGTTTATCTTTCCCGCTTGCTGTGACCAGGAAGCGCAGCGGTTCATCCGATACTTTGATCGAAAGGTTGCCGCTGGTTGCAGGAAACCAATCTCTTGCCGCAAGTTCCCTTTTTACTTCGGCCAGCTCCAGCCAGCGCTTTTGCTTCACAACCATTCCTTCACCTCCAAGGTCTCTTCAAGTGCACGTTTAACATCGTGAAAATCCTCAAACGCAACATGATGCAAATGCAGATCTTCACATTCCTTCAGCAAATAATCACGGGCTATGCACAAATCAGAACATTTGGCTGCTTCAACATCTGTAACAGAATCCCCGATCATCACGAGGAAGTCTCCCTCTCCCTGAAGCTTGCGGATGATCGAAGGCTTGCAGCAGCCGCATTCATTTTCGCATTTGTCATCGCACAGATGCGGCCATTTGATCAAGATGCTGTCACCTTGAAAATCAGCCTGATTGCAATAGATGCGATTTTTTTCCACAATCCCTTCCAGCAAAGGGTAAACGAAAAAATCCATGCCCCCGCTGATGACGTAAAATGGGAGCCCGTGATCATCCAGGAAGGAAACAAATTCTTTAAACCCATCGCGGATCTTCGCTTGCTCGAGTACATATGCCGTCATCTCATCCTTGAGACTGCTCGGCAAGAGCCCAAACATGCCCCCGACTCCTTCCTTGATCGGCAGTTCCTTGGAGAGAACGCCGTCTTTTAAAGCAAGCCACTCTTTCGGAGCAAACTTTTTCATGATGCTGATGATGTTGTCATTTGTTGTAATCGTCCCGTCAAAATCGCAGATGATCAGCGGCTTTCTCATACAGAAACCTCGGCCTTCCCCCATTTTTCAAGGGCGAGTCTTAAATCAGGGGAGCGTTTTGCTTTTTCTTCGACAGGCTCGGCTTCAAGAACGGCTTCGATGATCGCTCTAAACGCCCTTCCTCCGCCTGCGGCTCCGTTTGGATGGCCGTGAATGCCGCCGCCCGCATTAATGATATGGTCAATGCCAAAGTCTTTCATCAAGAGCGGGACCATGCCGGGATGAATGCCCGCCGACGGTACGGCGAAAGACGGTTTAAAGACATCCTCTTTCGTGCATTCATCATGAATGGCGAGCGTTTCCCGCTTCGCGAGGGCGACGCTTCCATACGGAGAAGGAAACAGGCTGAAATCAGCCCCTAGATAACGATTCAGCTTGCCCAGCAAAAGTGAATGGGAAAAACCGTAATACGGTGAAGAAGTAAATGCGCCGCTGACGGCCGGATGAGCCATAATCGGCAGCGGTATTTCGTCGTCTTCTGCAAGGCTTTGGAGGACATCCAGCCCGTAGGCAAATACATTAAACAGCAAAACATCGGCCCCGAGCTCAGCGGCCTTTTTCGCTTTGCCTTTCAGCTCCAGCGTCCTTCCCGTCAAATTAACGGCGTAAAGCGTTCTATGGCCGGTTTCTTCATAGGTGTTCTGAAGCACTTTTTTGCCTTCGATGATTCGTTTTTCGAAAGGGGCACTCCCGGTTTCAAACAAGATTTCGTCATCCTTGATCAAGTCCACCCCGCCGAGCGCCTGCTGTCTCAGCTGTTCCTTCAAATCTTCCATACTGCGGCCGATAACGCCTTTGAAAATGCTCATCAATAGCGGCCTTTCAAATTCGCCGATTTTTTTGCGAATGCCGTACACCCCGTATGCCGGACCTGGCAGTGATTGTTTAAACGTTTTGGAAAATGCCAAATCTGCCAATTTGACTTTTCCGTCAAGTGACAGCTTTCCAAAAACGGTCGTCAAGACGGCCGGAATATCGCTGGTGAAATTGGCTTCTGGATAGGCAATGGTGACCACTGCCTGTTTTTCTCCCAAATCGCCTTCTGTTTCTTCAACCCGGACGACCCGTCCTTTATGCTTTTTTAATTGCTCCTGCTTCAGCTGCGGCAAATCCGTCCAAGACCCCACCGTCAGGCCGAGTGCAATCTGTTCAGCCCGCTTTTCTGGATCAGCTCCGGGATCTGTCAGGACATATGTTGCCTTAAGTTCACTCATTCTTAAGCTCCTTCCTGTTTGCATGCATATAAAAAAACCTCTTTTTGCATCTGTGCTAAAAAGAGGTTTCGTTTCTGCGATTCGAATCCTTATCTCTCAGCGCCAGCTGCAAGAATTAGCACCGTGCTTTAAAAGTCGGTTGCCGGGCTTCATCGGGCTCGTCCCTCTGCCTGCTCTTGATAAGAATATTGATTTTATAAATTATTTTGAATTATCCCATCGTTTTCCCCCGTTGTCAATGACAGACTCCGGTCTTCTTAAAAATATTCAGCCTGCCGATCCGGTTCGCCGCTTCCTGCAAGCGCTCTTCACTGGTGAGCAGGCCGACTCGCACATAGCCTTCGCCATATTGGCCGAATCCAATCCCCGGCGCTGTAACGACATTGGCTTTTTCCAGAAGCAAATCCGAAAATTCCTCTGATGTATAGCCTTCCGGGACAGGCATCCATGCGAAAAAAGAGCCTTCCGGGGCAGCGGCGTCCCAACCGATATCGCGTACAGCCTTGATCCAGACGTCCCGCCTTTTTTCATACCGCTCATTTTGCTCTTTTACGCAGCTCTGATCTGAAAGCAGAGCGGCCGCTGCGGCGTCCTGCACCGCTTTAAAAAGGCTGACATACATATGATCCTGGTAAAGATTCAACGCTTCGATCACAGATCCATTGCCCACAGCAAAGCCGACTCTCCACCCCGCCATATTGTACGTTTTAGAAAGTGTATAAATTTCGATTCCGACTTCCTTTGCGCCTTCTGTTTCAAGAAAGCTGACCGGCTTTTGGCCGTCATAGCCGACCGCCCCGTAGGCAAAATCATGTACGATGCAAATGCCGTTGTCTTTGGCGAAATGGGCGGTTTCTGCAAAAAAAGCAGATGTAGCCTGGGCTCCCGTCGGGTTGTTCGGATAGTTCAAGTACATCAGCTTCGCTTTTTCTTTTACATCTGCCGGAATCACGCTGTAGTCGGGCAGAAAGTGATTGTCCTTTGTGAGCGGCATCGTTTCCATGACGGCTTTTGCCAGCTCAACACCTGACCAATAATCCGGATATCCCGGGTCAGGAACAAGCACGGCATCACCCGGGTTTAACAGACATTGCGGCAGCTCTACGAGACCCGCTTTTCCTCCAAACAATACGGCGACTTCCCGTTCAGGATCGACAGAAACGCCATACTCTCTTTTATAAAATTCGGCTGCCGCCTCTTTCAGCGNNACCAAGGAAGCAAAAAATTGCTCCGGCAGCTCTTTTAGCACATTTGAAAGCTCAAATTTCATTTTTTTCACCCGCTTTGAAAAATTCTTGAAATGATAGTCCATCATCATATATTGTTAAAGGTAAAATGTAAAGTAAAAAATGAGGTGACCCAGAGTGAAACGGACGATTTCCTGCCTGCAATTCAATATATCTTACGGCAACCCTTCAGAAAACTTCAAAAAAGCAGAACGGCTGATTGAAGCGGAAAGCAGCCATGCGGATATCCTTGTTCTCCCCGAACTTTGGACGACGGGCTATGATTTAAAAAACCTTGATACAATCGGCGACGAAGACGGAAAACAAACCAAGACATGGCTTCAGAAAACGGCGAAAGCGAACAATGTCCATATTGTATGCGGTTCAGTCGCCGTTAAAAAAAAGAATGGTGTATACAACACCATGTACATCGCAGACAAAAACGGAAACCTGATCAAAGAATACAGCAAAGCACACCTTTTTCAGCTGATGGATGAGCATCTCTATTTATCTTCCGGTTCGGCTGACGGCAGTTTTGAGATTGAAGGTGCACGAGCTGCGGGATTTATCTGCTATGACATCCGTTTTCCGGAATGGATCAGGAAGCACACTTCAAAAGGAGCGGGCATCATCTTCGTATCGGCGGAATGGCCCCGGCCGAGGCTCGATCATTGGCGAAGCCTTTTAATAGCCAGAGCCATTGAAAATCAATGCTTTGTCGCAGCTTGCAACTGTTCAGGAAAAGACCCTGCAAACGAATTTGCCGGCCACAGCATGGTCATAGATCCGCTCGGGCATGTACTCGCAGAAGCCGGACATGAAGAAACGGTTGTCAAAGCTGAGATTGATCTGAATGACATTGATCAAGCGAGAGGACAAATTCCGGTTTTTGAGGACATCCGCAAAGATTTATATTAAAAAGTATTGACAAGAAAACCGTGATACTGGTAACATTTTCAGCAACTGATCGAACTGAAATTTCAAAATTTTATATTGATTTCTCTTATCGAGAGTTGGGTGAAGGACTGGCCTTATGACCCCAACAGCAACCGACCGTAATACCATTGTGAAATGGGGCGCGAGCAATTTTGCGCTGCTAGGGCACGGTGCTAATTCCATCAGATCACATTCTGAGAGATAAGAGAGGCGGATATGATGATTAGCCTCTTTCTCTCACTGAGAAAGAGGCTTTTTACTTTTGTTAACGACTTTGGGAGGAATCACATATGACCGTAACGAAAACCGCTTCATACGAAATTTTAACAGAAAGCTCAGCGGCCGCACTCGCGGTCCGCCTCGGACTTTTTTCGAGCAGCAGCACATTGACGTGCCGTGAGATCGGAGATGGGAATCTCAATCTTGTCTTCCATGTTTATGATCAGGGACAACAGAAAGGTTTGATCATCAAGCAGGCCGTACCTTATGCGAAAGTCGTCGGTGAAAGCTGGCCGCTGTCACTGGACAGGGCGAGAATCGAAAGCAGCGCATTGATCCGTCAGGCTGAACACGCACCGCATCTTGTGCCAAAGGTTTATTATTCAGACACAGAGCTAGCCGTAACCGTGCTGGAGGATCTATCCCGCCTGCAAATCGCGAGAAAGGGACTGCTCGAAGGAAACGACTATCCGCACCTGTCTGAGGATATCGGAGAATTTCTCGGAAAAACGCTGTTTTATTCCTCTGATTATGCATTGGACCCAAAAATAAAAGAGCGGCTTGTGAAGCAATTTACAAACCCGGATTTATGCGATATTACGGGAAACCTTGTTTTTACGGACCCGTTCTTTGACCATGAAACAAATGATTTTGAAGAAGAGCTGCGTGATGAGGCAGAAAAAATGTGGAGCAATGAGGCTTTAAAACTTGAAGCGAAAAAGTTAAAAAAGCAGTTTTCAACTTCGGCTGAAACGCTCATTCATGGCGATTTGCATACAGGAAGCATTTTCGCCGGTGAAAACGAAACGAAAGTCATCGACCCCGAATTTGCTTTTTTCGGCCCGATCGGTTTTGATATCGGCCAGTTTATCGCCAATCTGCTGTTGAATGCACTGGCCCGCGAAGAAAACAGACGCGCGCCTTTATACAGCCATGTCGAAACCGTTTGGAACACATTCAGCCGCACATTCAGCGAAGCATGGGAAAAGGACTGTCTTGATTACTACAAAAGCACACCTGGAGAACTTGAAGCCGTCCTGAAAAAAACATTCGAAGACGCCGCAGGCTTTGCCGGCTGTGAAATGATCCGCCGGACGATCGGCCTTGCCCATGTCGCCGACCTTGATGCCATCGTTCCATTTGAGCGGAGGATCAGTCAAAAAAAGCTCGCCCTTAACATAGGCGCAGAATTAATCGAAAAACGCAGCGATTTCCGGACGCCGAAAGATATCATTGAAGCGTTTCAGAACCAGCTGAAGGAGTGAATGAAATGCCAAAACAATTTGCGGTGCCCCGCTCTGTGGAGTGGGAAGAAACATCGGTTAAAATCTTAAATCAGCAAAAACTTCCCGAAAAGACGGAATATCTCCATTTAACAACAATGGAAGACATCTATGATGCCATTCAAACTTTAAAAGTGCGCGGGGCGCCGGCCATCGGGATCACAGCCGCGTTCGGCCTCGCCCTTTGCGCCCAAAACATCGATACGGCAGACGTGTTAGAATTCCAGCGGGAACTCAGAAAGCTCAAGGATGAATTAAATCAGGCAAGACCGACGGCCGTCAATTTATCCTGGGCTCTCAGCCGGCTGGTGAACTGTGCAGAAGGTGCAAGATCAGTGAATGAAGCAAAAACCGATCTCATCCATGAAGCGATTCAGATTCAGATTGAAGATGAAGAAACATGCCGGCAGATCGGACAAAATGCTTTGCAGCTGTTTAAATCGGGTGATAACATCATGACGATCTGCAATGCCGGTTCGATCGCGACAAGCCGATACGGCACAGCGCTGTCCCCGTTTTATCTGGCCAAAACAAAAGATCTTGACCTTCATATTTACGCCTGTGAAACAAGACCTGTACTCCAGGGTGCGCGCCTGACGGCATGGGAGCTCATGCAGGGCGGAATCGACGTCACGCTCATCACCGACAGCATGGCCGCTCATACGATGAAAGAAAAAAATATTTCCGCTGTCATTGTCGGAGCTGACCGGATCGCAAAAAACGGAGATACAGCCAATAAAATCGGAACCTACGGATTGGCGATATTAGCCAAATCCTTTCAAATTCCGTTTTTTATTGCTGCTCCCCTGTCCACTTTTGACATCTCGATTTCATCCGGTGACGACATTCCGATTGAAGAGCGCGATCCAGATGAAGTCAGGCAGATCGCAGGGACTCAAATTGCGCCGAAAGGAGTGCCTGTGTTCAATCCCGCTTTTGACATCACCCCGAATCATCTGATCTCAGGAATCATTACAGAGAAAGGGATTATAACAGACAGATTTGAGGAAGAAATTGAAGCGCTTTTTTCCGCTAAAGCCGTTTTATAAGGACGCTTTAGCGGATTTTAATCCATTTCATGATGTCTTTTTTTTGTTCTGCTGTCAGGACATGCAGTTTGACGAACAATTCGGTGTAGCCGGCTATTTTTTGCGGGCGGCTTGATTTCATCGCTTCGTCCTCCTTTTTTACCAAGACCAACATTTTTAACTTAATAAAATTATATGTCGCTGGTGAAAAAAAAGAAACAGTACGCTTTTATTATTTTCCTTTATAAGGAAT
The DNA here is from genome assembly GCF_001969815.1 of Bacillus swezeyi. Classification (GTDB taxonomy): domain Bacteria; phylum Bacillota; class Bacilli; order Bacillales; family Bacillaceae; genus Bacillus; species Bacillus swezeyi. The sequence continues at coordinate 9,201 of NZ_MRBK01000043.1, forward strand.
ATTTTCAATCTCAAGCAGCACCGCTTTTTTATCTGTTTCATTTCCTGCATACCCTGTCAGCGTATTGTTTTTTCCGATGACACGGTGGCACGGAATCAAAATCGGAAGCGCGTTTTTTTTGTTCGCCTGGCCGATTGCCCGAACCGCTTTAGGATTTCCGATCGCACAGGCGATATCTAAATAGCTCCGCGATTCACCGTAAGGAATGGACAGCAGCGCTTCCCACACTTTCTGCTGGAATGCCGTCCCCTCTTGGTGCATCGGGAGCTTGAATGCTCTGCGCTCACCTCTGAAGTATTCTTCAAGCTGCCGCTTTGCATCTTGCAATAATGCCGTCTCCATCAGCTTCAGCCCTGAATCTTTTTCTTTCAATATCTCCAATTCTTCTCTACCGAAAAGCACATGTGTAATGTGCTCGTTTTGCTCGACGATATATGCTCGTCCAAATGGCGAGGTCACCTCAATATAAAAACTCACGATGTGATTAAGCCTCCTCCTGCTGTTGTCTGATTGGGAGCGTCAGATGAAAAGTCGTGCCTTTCCCGGCCTCACTTTCAACCTCAATTTTCCCTTTGTGCTCTTCAATAATTTTATAGCTGACCATAAGGCCAAGTCCAGTGCCCCGTTCTTTTGTGGTATAAAAAGGCTCTCCAAGCCGCTTCAATTTGTCTTCCGTCATGCCGATTCCTTCATCAGTCAGGGATACGACGATATGATCGCTGCCTTTCGGTTTGATTGACACATACACATTGCCGCCGTCAGGCATCACTTCGATCGCGTTTTTTAAAACGTTGATGAAGACCTGTTTGAGCTGATTCGGCTCACAATAAATCAGCGGAATCTGGCCGCGGCAGCTGAGGTGCATCTGCACATTGTCCAAGTTGGCTTGTGCATGCAGAAGATCCATTGTATCCTGCATGATTTTAACGACATTTTTTTCTTCATACATGATCGCCTGGGGCTTCGCGAGAATCAGAAACTCCGTAATAATCGATTCAATCCTTTTTAATTCCGATGTGATCACATTAAAATAGAGCGTGTGATCCTCCTTTATACTGCCTTTCAGCAATTGGATAAACCCTTTCAAGGCGGTCATTGGATTGCGGATTTCGTGGGCGATTCCCGCCGCAAGCTCTCCTACGACATGGAGCGTGTCCGATTTGCGCAGGCGCTCTTCCAGCTCCTTGCGTTCCGTCACATCTCTGAGCATAGCCAAATTCATATTTTGAATGATGTTTCGCTTGAATGAAAACTCCAAAATTCGTTTTTGATCAGTTAATAGAAACGGAATGTCATTGTCCATTTCTTCAAAGGAAATGGCTGCTGCAAGGGAGGCCGCATTTTCTATTCTGTAAGCGGAGATGACGTCAAGAAGGTTGGATGTTTTCAACTGTTCAAGGGGAAGGCTGAGTATCTTTCCGGCCAGAGGATTCGCATCAATAATCTCATATTGATTATTGAACAAAACAATCCCATCCATCGATCCGTTGAATACTTTTCTGAATTTCAGTTCGCTTTCCCTTAGTTCTTTCTCCATCCGTTTTCGGTCGCTGACATTTCTTAAGATGGTTAAATGCTGGCTGTCAAACATGATGCGCTTTGCAGTAAACTCAAGTTCTTTATATTGCCCGTTGCCCATGCGGAAAAGCAGCTCTTCTCTAATTTCCCCCTTTTCGCTGTACTGCTTTCGAATGAATTGATAGCGTTTATCATTTTTATCAATAAAATCGGTTATTTTTTTGTTTAAAAGCTTGTCCATCGGCAGTTCAAAGATTTTGCAGGCCGTCTGGTTGGCCTTTACGACCCGTCCGTCGGTGCCCATCAGAACAATAGCGTCCATCGCATTTTCAAACACTTCCCGAAAGCGCTCTTCACTTTTAAAAAGCTGCTTCTCCATCGATCTTTTCTCAGTGATGTCCCTCATAATGGACATATAAAAACCGTTTAAAATATTCGATGTGATCGTCAGCTCAAACAGCCTGTTTTCTCCCGATCTAAGCCGCACCGGGAGCTCTCCTTTCGCCTTCCCTCTTCTAAAAAGAGCGCTCCAAATTTTATCGAGCCTGCTGCGGTTTTCAGAGGGTACGAACTGCGACAGCTTCAACTTGGAAAGCTCGTCTTTCTTGATCTCGAAGCTTTGGCAAAAAGACTGGTTTGCATCGATAAAACAGCCTTGTTTATCAAAAATGACGATCCCTTCAACCGCCCTGTGAAACAGATCTTTAAAAAGCTTTTCATTGATGGTGCGTTCGCGTTCCAGTATTTTTTTTGATGAAATATCCCTCATGACCACAAAGAAACAATCTTCTCCTATCCCTTTGCTGGCGGTGAACTCTATGTATTTGACAGAGCCGTTATCCAGCCTGATCGCGACTTCTTTTTTCGTATATCCCCGTTCTAAAAACCGGTGAATGTTTTGGTTTACTTCATCAGGCGGAA
>NZ_MRBK01000044.1 GCF_001969815.1 Bacillus swezeyi
GAGCAAAAGTGAGAACAAGAGAGATTGGCAATTAACCAGTCTCTCTTTTTTATGCTCAAAAAATAATTAGGAGTGATTTAATTTGGTTAAAGTTGTGAAGAATTTTGTAAAAGTCAATCAATACACTCGTCCAGGATTTAAACTTTCTGGGGTAAAAGGAATTGTAATGCACTGGACTGCAACTCCAGGAGCTACTGCGTTAAATGAGCGAAATTATTTCAATGGTACATGTATTGCTGATAAACGTTATGCTTCTGCTCATTACTTTGTAGATAGAAATGAAGCGCAATATATTATTCCTGAAAATGAAATGGCCTATCATGCACACGATCAAAACCGCTGCTTTGTGAGCTTCCTAAAACCGAATGCGAACCAAACATCGATTTCCGTTGAAATGTGCGTGGAGAAAAACGGCACCATTCATGATGAAACTGTGCAGAATGCTGCTGAATTGGTTGCTGATCTTTGTAAAAGATTCAAATTGTCTACAGATAAAATCGTCTGTCATTACGATGTAACAAACAAAAACTGTCCTGCCCCTTGGGTAAGTGACTCAAGCAAGCTGGCAGCATTTCGCAAAAAAGTTGATGGACTGCTCGGAAACAAAACTGTTTCAAATTCTACAGCTTCCTCTAGTAAAGGTTCTTCCTCCTCTACTGCTGCAAGTGGCTCCCTGAAATCAAAAGTAAACGGACTTCGTTTCTATTCTAAGCCTTCTTGGGAAGATAAAGATGTCGTTGGTACTGTAAACAAAGGCATTGGCTTCCCTACTGTCGTTGAAAAAGTAAAAGTGGGAAGTGCTTATCAATATAAAGTTAAAAACTCTAAAGGAGCAACTTATTACATCACTGCATCTGATAAATACGTCAAAGTTTCAGGCAAAGTAAAGACCGCCTCCTCCCCTTCTAAATCAACAGCATCAAAATCCAGCTCTGGCTCTTCTTCAATTAAATCTGTAGGGAAAATTAAAATTGTTGGCGTGTCAAATGCTGCAATTGTAATGGACAAGCCTGACCGTAATAACTCTAAGAATATCGGTACAGTTAAACTTGGCAGTAAGATTGACATTTCTGGATCAGTTAAAGGAAAAAATAACTCAAAAGGCTATTGGGAAGTTATCTACAAGGGTAAACGTGGATATATTTCAGGTCAGTTTGGCTCAAGAGTCTAACTGATTATTAAATATCATTAAGGATATTTGTTGATGCTTATTAATCAATGAATATCCTTTATCTCTTTTGGAGGTGATTAACGTGAATTGCGTACACCTCCTTTATTAATGTTAAAGGACGGTTTGAATTGTGGCTGAACAAGATGTAAATACAAATGCAAGAATAAGTGTTTTGGAAGAAAAAACAAAAAATCATCAAGGAAGAATTTCAAATTTAGAAGCAAGAACTGAAGACATGAGTCGATTAACAACTCTTATGGAGTAACAAATTGAAATCAATAAAGATGCTCAAAACCAGTCACGTGAACAGTTTGTAACACTAACTGAAATGAATAACAGCCTAAAAAATTTAAGCAAATCTTATGAAAAACTTGATAATCGAGTAGGCATTCTTGAACAATCAGATTCCAATCGAAAAATTGACCCAGGTCAGTTCGGTAAAGATTTGATGTACAAAGTTTTACCAACCGTGATTGCAACGTTAGTCGGCGCATGGTTACTCATACATTTTGGACTTAAATAAGAAAAGGAGATTGATATTATGACTAATATTAACTGGAAAGTAAGACTTAAAAAGAAAACATTCTTGGTAGCAATTTTCTCAGCAACTCTATTGTTTGTTCAATCAATCGCTGCTGCTTTTGGATATGATCTGACAGTTTTCGGGAATGAATTGACGGAAAAATTTAATGCTCTGCTAACACTTTTAGTTACTGTAGGAGTTGTTGTTGATCCAACAACTAAAGGCATTTCTGACAGCGATCATGCAATGGAATATGAGAAACCACAAAAATAATCCTCCACTTTGATGGAGTCTATCTATACTATATGAAAGAGGGGGATCCCCCCTCTTTCATTACTCTATTTTATTCACCTTTAACTTTTACTTATTTATCTCGAATAACACAAGATAGCTGTATTTTAGTCTGGACAAATTTCTAGTAGATCAAAAAACAATGCATTCTCCACTGTAACTTGTGATCCAAAAAACGTGACATCTTTTTTAAAATCCAACCCGCATACAACTTCGTTCATCTCCGAATAGGATAATTCAATGAACTCTTTCTTTGAAAAATATTCTTTCACACAATCTTCAAATTCTTGTTGTTTAGTATTATAAGGTTGAGTATCAAAACCCTCAAGAGTTGGGACAGTTCTATTCGCATCTCTGTTTTCAACTTGAAATTCGTGCTGAAGATAAAATAAAGGAGCAAGCTTAGATAGCATTAAAGTGGTACTATAAGTAACTTCAAATTCTCCTTTTATGTAGTCTTCATACTCAAATATTAATTTTGAAGACGGCCATATTTCACCAAAATTTACATTTGTGATTATCATATTATTTTTGTCGGAAAATTTTTTTATTACTTCTGGTATTAAAAACTGCTCGCGGCATTTAGTAAGATAATCTGATTCGTTATTGTTTCTGTAGTATTTATCTATAGTTTCGTTAACTAGATCATTCATTCTAATTTTCACTTCCTTATTTCATTTTTAAATCATGACGTCCCGATTTGTCAGCTGGTTTTGTTTCGTTTAAGTTAAAGTCCACTTCTCCTTGATGCTTTCCTCTTTTATTAACAACTTCAAATCTACCATGTTGTGTATCTACTGCATAGTATTTGCCTGTTTTCGAATCCAAATACACATCTCTTTTATTAATTTTAGTTAATTTCGAATCCTTTTTCCAATTTCTTTGCTTAGCAAAATCAGCAGCAGTCGTTCTAACCAATGGAATTTTTTCATTTAAATTCATTTTAGCTATCTTTTTTTCAAAGGAAGCTACATCAAAACCTGCTTTTCCGCTTTTAGCACCATCCTCAACAATTTTTGCAGTCTTGGCAGTTTTTGAAGACATGCCCATTGCCTTACCTGCAAGCTTGAAAGTTCCTGATGTAAGCACACTCATTCCAGCAAGTGTTCTTTCGTAACCAGTGAGGCGTTCATGAGTAACTAGGTCTTCTCCAAAAACAAACTCCGCCCCACCTTTTATATTAGAAACCAACGGGGTTAAATCAAGTAAAATTGATAAACCAAGAGCTCCCTCATTTAAAGTCTTCTCATTCTTTTTTAAATTTTTGTTAGCATTATCAACTTTGTTTTGAGCTCTTTTTAACTGTTCTTTTTGCTTTTTTATTTTCTTTGCTTGCTTCTTTGTAATCTTTTTATTTTTAACTTTATTTGATTTTTTATCATAATTATCAAAAGCTCTATTGGTTTTTTTAATAGCTGTATTAAGTTTGTTAGTTGACTTATTTAATTGCTTCATACCCTTATTGGCCTGGTTAACACCCCTAATCATTTGGTTCGTATTAGCGGTTGCATCGTTAACCTCTTTTGTCATTTCATTCGTTGTTTCTATCATGACATCTAAGGCTTGATTGCATTCATCCATTGCTTTGTTAGCTTCATTCATCGAATGAATAACATTGTCCATTTCTTTATTCATTCCATCTACAGCAGCATTCATTTGATCTAAGCCTTTGATCATTTGGTTCTCGGCTTCTATCATTTGCTCAATTATTTCATTCACGTTATCGAGTATTTCCATTGTTTGTTTATAAATCCATAATGCTTTGTTTATAGCGGGAATGACTTTGGTCTCTATCTCTTTTATTATTTCTTTTTCTTTTTTCTTAATTTTTTTATGTAATACCTTGAGTTTAATATCTACTAT
>NZ_MRBK01000045.1 GCF_001969815.1 Bacillus swezeyi
GCAGCTAAAGTCCATTTATGAAGCGTTGCACCACAGCCTGACATAAGACTAAAAAAACTGGCGGTAAAACCGTCAGTTTTTTTATAAAAAGAAAAGATAAATTAAAAGCATCAGAAAGTAGCCTCCGCAAAACAGCGCTGCCCCGGTGAGGATCAGCCGCTGATAGTATGTCTTCCTAAACTTTTGTTCTTCCTCTTCCCCTGTCTCCTTCAGCACTTCACCGTCATCGTAAATCATGACAGGCTCCCCCATCATTTCATACATTTCTCGGCAAGCACCGCACGTATCTAAGTGCGCGCTGACCAAGCTTTCTGTTTTTCGGCTGCAATCTCCTTCTATATATAAAGGCAGCAAATCTCTTACAAGATGACAATCCATACTATTAAACCTCCCTGCCTTCCAAGCTTTTTTTCAGCTCCAGGCGGGCCCGGTGAAGATTGGTTTTTACCTTTGACAGCTTCCAGTTCAGCACTTCTGCTATTTCTTCATATGACAGATCCTGAAACTCTCTTAAAATGAGCACAGTCTGGTAATGTTCCTTCAGCTGATCAATGTGCTGTTTCAGCTCTTCCCGCCGTACGGCGTTTGCCAGATGATGCTCAGGTATTTCAAATGTATGCTGTTCCATGTCGCCGCAGGCCGCAACATCGGAAAATTGTATTTTTTTATCTTTTCTGTACCAGTTGATAAATGTATGATGTGCAATCGTATAAAGCCAGGTTTTGATCGATGAATGCCCTCTGAAAGACTCCAAGCCCGCAAATGCTTTCAAGAAGGTGTCCTGCGCCAAGTCTTTCGCCGTCTCAAGCTGATTGGTCCGTCTGTATAAATAGTACATAATGTCATGATAAAACTCCCTGTACAGTTCTTCAATCGTTTGTTTTTTATTGTTAGCCATTTAGAAAAAAAACCACACCGTCATCCAAATCGAAAGGAGCAGAAAGGCGGCATATAATGAATAAACAAAGATCATCATATGACGGACTTGCTGGTAATCTTCTGCATTCTGCATGCCGGGGGGGTCTATGCTCCGCACTGCTGCTTCAGCCTTTTCTTGATAGAAACACTCATGTTCTTTCATCCAGATCATGGTTTCCTCTTCAAGTTCACCTTCTTGATACAGCTCATACAAATCGATAAACACGGCTTCTTTTTCTTCAGTTGTCATCAAAACTTTTCACCTCATATGTCACGGCATCAACCAGGTATGCGTCATGTTCATTTGAGCCGAACCGCTGGATGATGACAAGCCATACATAACGGCTCTTCCGATCTCCGTCCGAAACGATCGCGAGCTTGGTCCGCTTATGATAGACCAAACCTTTTTGATAATGTTCAGACACTTTTTGAAAGGCTTTTTCCCCGTCGGAATAAGTGAAGGGCGGTTTTTCATCAGCTTGCCGATCATCATACCTTCTTACTGTAATATAAGTTCCTTCTTCATGTTTCGTCATGATCCAGCCGGCCTTTAGCACAGTTCCGCTTTCTTTTTTTTGAAAGTCTGTCACATTCTCTTCTGACTCTACCTTGTTCAGCTGTGAAAGGTCTTGATCAAATAAAGAAAGCAAGCGTTTTTCAAGCGCTGATCCGCGATAAGGCAAGGCGTTTTCAGACTTGAACGAAATACCCGTTAATGTTCCGGTAACAGGATGGAAATCCATTTCAGTTCCGTCTTTTGTCTTTACTCGGATGGCTGCCGAATTCAGGCTGTATGAAAAACTTAAATCGATGTTTGTCAGCTGATACGAAGGAACAGGCATGTCCAGCTTTCGATAGACCGCTGCAACATTCCGCTTGATGTCTTGATCAGATACGCGAATTTGTTTAATGCTTTCTAAGCTGTAAACAGAGGCGTCCTCGGAAAATTCCATCAGTGTTTCCTTCCGCCACGCCAGCCTCACCAAGTTGAAGTCGGGGTCCTGACCATCACGGTAAAATTCGACAGCGACTTCACCATCATCACGGCTTACCTTTGTCTTGATGCTTTGTTTGTCAAGTTCGCGGCCGTGTTCCTGCAGAAATTGCATCGACCGCTTTATATATGCCTGATCAGACAGTGCATCCCCATTAGGCTCCTGCTGATTGTGATAATTGCTGACCATTCCCGTCCAGCCGTCGACGTCCGCCTCGTAATTCTTCGTTTTAAAATGATAGACATTATGAAAATCCTGATTGGTGTCTGTCAAATAGATAAAGCCGTCCGCCGGAAAAAACGAGCTGACAGTCTTTCGCGCCTCTTTCACGGAAACAGGCTGAATATTTGCATCAAACACGTCTGAAACGTACGGATGCGAGACCGTAAAAGCCGCATCTGCCAAATTGTAAAAAGGATTGAGAAGAAGCGTAAAAAATACAGCGGTACCTGCGGCTAAAACGCGTTTCATCAGCAGATAGGGCTTTGCTGATCCATTCAGCAGGTGATAAGTCATAAGAAAACCGAGCATGGTCAGAAATACGCTCAGCGGAAAAAATTCATAGCCGAATTTTTTGGTGAAGAAGCCGCCGAGCGTTACCGTGTAAAAAATACCTAGAAGTACATAACGATTCCTCTTCCAATAAAGCTGAAAAAACAAACAGAGCATCAACACGGGAACCCCGGCCATCAGTGCCAAGACGACCAGCAATTGATCAAGTTCAGCTCCGTATTCTGTCAAATAGACAAAGAAGCTGAACAACGCTTGGAAAAACGGCATCGTCATCACCGCAATGTCAAATACAAAGAACAGCCCCTTGCCCCCTTTTTCCGTCAGCGTCATCATATAGTGAAAAGAGACAAGCAAAATATAGCCGAACAGCAAAAACTGCATAAACGGGAGAAGTGCGCTCTGTCCATCTATGTACAGATTGGAAAATTCAGCGGCTTTCATTTGATGGGTCAGTTCAAATGAAAGTGTCAAAATCAAAATCAGCCTGAGACCGATGCCTGCGTAAAAAAAGAGGCTCCGCCTGTTGACTTTCGGATGAAATGAAACGGCATAAAGAAGAGCAAGCCCTGTTAAACACCACTGGATGACCTGCATGCTCTGTCTGCTTAAAACAAAATAGCGTTCAAAATGCAACACATAATCACTGAATAATTCAATCATTAAACACAATTCCTTTGCATAAAATTAAGGCCTCATCATCTTAGACAAACGGTTTGGCATAATGTTTCAGCAAATCATAAAAAAATGAGACTTGTTTTAAAACAAGTCTCATTTTCGCATCATTTCACAGAAGCAAGCGGCAAAACCATAATCAAATATCTTTTTCCCTTATCATCTTTTTCTGTTTTCAGCTGTTCAAATCCTGAACGGGTCAGCATGTTCAGCCATCCGTCCCTTTCATAAGGCACCGCTGCAAAGAGCGCTTTATGGCCCTTCTCATTCAAGCGTTTTCCAATGGTTTTGATCACTTCTTTGGCCAGACCCTTTTGACGAAAATCGGGATGGATCAGCAATGTTCCGAGCCACGGTTTGTCATTTGAAGGCGCCCAGTCGAGATGAAAGCTGACAGCAGCCGGACGGCCGCCCTTTTCCCAAATCAGCCATTCTCCGTTATACATCGCATAGGAGCGCATATAAGCTTCCGCGCTTTCTTCCTTTAGCTCTTCTTCGGCCCATTCAGGGCTCACTTCAATCACCTTTTCAAAAAAGGCCAGATCAGAAGGAGAAAAAGGTCTGCTATTCATGCGGCAGATAGTCTGTGAAAATCGTCCGGTGAGCGGCCGGGTTGCCGGCTACGATGCTGTTGTTTTCGAGAAAATTGAGCGGTTTTCCATCAAGCGTTGTATATGTACCGCCGACTTCATCAAGAAGAATGCACCCCGCCGCATAGTCCCAAGGCGCAAGCCTCATCGTCACATAAACATCCATTCTTCCGGCCGCCACATAAGCGAGCTCTAAAGCTGCTGACCCGTAAGAACGCGTCCCCCTGACCCGCTTGACGAGAGGTGATAAAACGCTTGGATCGATCCGTCTGTTTTCTGTGATCCAAGTCGCATTGATGGCAAGAATCGCTTCTTCAAGCCGGACTTCCTTCATGTTGCCAAGCTTTGTATCGTTCATATAAGCGCCTTCGCCTTGAATCGCATGGTACAGCTCATCATGGGTGACATCATAAATAAGGCCGATTTTGCCTTTCCCGTTTTCAAAAATGCCGATTGAAATCGCAAAATTGCGTTTTTGGTGAATAAAATTCATCGTTCCGTCGATCGGATCGATAATCCAGACGATCCCGTCCAAAGACGTAAGCTTGTCCCCCTGACCTTCTTCGCCAAGAATATGATGATCCGGAAAAACCGATTGGATTTTTTCAATGAAAAAACGTTCTGTTTCTTTATCAATGTTCGTGACAAGGTCATTGGGATTCGATTTTGTTTCAATCGTCATTTTTTCTTTCATGGATTGTTTAATTTTCTGACCTGCCTCTTTCACCCAGCTCTTGGCCAGGCGGTCGATTTCCTTCCAGTTTGTCATCTCACAACCTCTTTTCTATGTATACCTATTATTTATTCATAGCATACTGGTATGAATCGGGAAAAATCAAGAAAAACGAAAAAAGCCAGGGCGCTCAGATAAAAACGAACCTGTCAGACGGTTCGTTTTTATTATGGTTTCACCCATGTAATCTGATCCATTCTTTTCTTAACCGTTCCAGTTTACGCTTGCTCAGCTCAACCTGGGTTTCATCCTTTTGTTCCATGGCTTCAAAAAGCGTCGCTAATTCATAATCGACCTCAAGTCTCCAAACGGCAGCCCGATTGTCTTTTTCTTCCTTAACCCCTTGTTTTACAATTGGTTTCATTTGCCCTACGCCCCTTCCAGAGAAAATTGATTTTCAAGAAGCATCCTTCTGGTCATAGCTCTTTCGGCATTTATATCAATTTCTTATTCATATCGTATGAATTGCTAAAACATTCGTAACGTCATTCTCAAAATTGTGTGTTTACCTAACGATTCCCGGAAAATCGCATGATGAAACGTAATTTTTTGTTTAAAAAAACAACTGTGATAAAATATCATTACTGATTGGACAAGGAGGAAAAAAATGAACAATCTGCGTTTTACTGAAGAGGATTTTGACACATTTACAATAGAAGGTTTAGATGCGCGGATGGGCGTTCTGAAAGAAACCGTACGCCCGAAGCTCCAGGGGCTTGGTGAGCATTTTGCACCTGTTCTGTCCGCCCTTACAGGAGACGAAATGTTCGTTCACGTAGCAAAGCATGCGCGACGTTCAGTCAATCCCCCAGATGACAGCTGGGTCGCTTTCGCAAACAACAAGCGCGGCTATAAAAAACTGCCTCATTTCCAAATCGGCTTGTGGAAAACTCATGTTTTCGTCTGGTTTGCATTAATCTATGAGTCTCCGCTAAAGCAAGAATACGGCCAGCTTTTTAAAGACCGCTTGTCAGACATTAAGAACCGTATTCCAAACGGCTTTTTCTGGTCGGCTGATCACACGAAGCCGGAAGCGCACAAAGCTTCTGATATGAATGAAGAGGAACTGGAAAAGCTGTTTGACCGATTGGTTAAGGTCAAAAAGGCGGAAGCGCTCTGCGGAATCCAGCTTTCAAAAGATGAGGTGCTCGAAATGAGCGAAGAGGAATTTTTGTCTGAAATCGAAGCTTCTTTTGAAAAGCTAGCTTTCCTTTACCGCCTGACGCAGAAAGCTGTGAATGGATAAAAAAGGGATGTAATAGCTCATCCCTTTTTTACATTTTGAGTTTATGATCTTCCGTTTGTTCTTTTGCTTTTTTGACTGTCTGATACGGTGAATAATCGCTCGCTTCTTCAAACTGGCTGCATAGTTTTTTTTCCTCGGCTTTACCGGGAACAATTTCTTTAAATCGGCGGTAGGCGCTCAATAACACCTCGCGCTCGACACCTTTCTCATATGCGAGTTCAACGGTTTGGAAAAACGAAATGACGTCTATCGCTTCATCTGTCGTCCAGTCTTCATTCATCGGATATTGATATCCTTCCATTTGACTCATCTCCTTGTACAGTTCGCCCCAAGCGGCTTTGTTTGTTTAGTATTCGTTTTCTTTTTGATGTCTATCCTCTGGCAGAAAGATCATAAATTGTTCTTTACAATCTTTCAAGAACATAATATAATTCATTTGTTTTATGCCATCAAGGAAAACTTAAAAATAAACCGATGATTTTTGATAAAGAATAGACATCAAGAAGTAGCAGGCATTTTAATGAAGGTGGGAAAACAATTGTTGCAGCACGAAACACCCCTATTTACAGGATTAAAAAAGCATGCCGGCGGAAACCCGGTTCAATTCCATATTCCGGGCCATAAAAAAGGGTCTGGTATGGACCCTGAATTCAGGCAGTTTATCGGTGAAAATGCTTTAAGCATAGATTTAATCAATATCGAACCGCTTGATGATTTACACGCTCCAAAAGGGATCATCAAAGAGGCGCAAGACTTGGCTGCGGAAGCATTCGGAGCCGATTACACGTTTTTTTCCGTTCAGGGAACAAGCGGCGCCATCATGACAATGGTGATGGCTGTCTGCGGACCGGGAGACAAAATTATTGTGCCGAGAAACGTCCATAAATCGGTGATGTCAGCGATCGTCTTTTCCGGGGCTTTACCAATCTTCATTCATCCGGAAATCGATGATGAACTGGGAATCTCCCACGGCATCACCCCTGAATCTGCAAAAAAAGCGCTTGAGGAGCATCCGGATGCTAAAGGGCTTCTTGTCATCAATCCGACTTACTTTGGCATTGCTGCTGATTTAAGAAGCATCGTGGAACTTGCCCATTCATTCAACGTTCCTGTGCTCGTTGATGAAGCACACGGGGTCCATATCCACTTCCATGAAGAGCTTCCCCTTTCAGCGATGCAGGCTGGGGCTGATATGGCAGCAACGAGTGTTCATAAGCTGGGAGGCTCTCTTACACAAAGCTCAGTCCTTAATTTAAAAGAAGGGCTCGTCTCAAAAGAGCGGGTCCAATCGATTTTAAGCATGATGACGACGACATCGACGTCCTACTTATTGCTCGCTTCCCTCGATGTCGCCAGAAAGCGTTTAGCGACAGTAGGACATGAATTAATCGGCCAAACGATCAAGCTTGCCGATGAAACGCGGAAGCGCATCAATAACATAAAAGGCCTCTTCTGTGTCGGCAGGGACATTCTCGGCTCAAAAGCGGCTTATGATTATGACCCGACAAAACTGATCATTTCTGTAAAAAATCTCGGTTTGACAGGACATGATGTGGAAAAATGGCTTCGCGAGTCATATCATATTGAAGTAGAACTTTCAGACTTATACAACATTCTTTGTATTTTTACGCCGGGAGATCGCAAAGAAGATGCAGAAATGCTTATTCAAGCACTGGCAGAAATCGCTCATCAGGCCGCTTCATTTGAAGAAGGCAAAAAACCTGAAGTGCTTCTGCCTGATATACCGGCGCTCGCCATGACACCCCGTGATGCTTTTTATGCCAATACGGAAATCGTACCGTTCGAAAAAGCAGCTGGAAGAATCATTGCGGAATTTGTCATGGTCTATCCCCCTGGGATTCCGATCTTCATTCCCGGTGAAATCATTACGGAAGAAAATATAAACTACATTGAAAAGAACCTTGAAGCAGGCCTTCCTGTTCAGGGTCCGGAAGATGACACGCTTCACATGATCCGCGTCATCAAGGAACAGCAGGCAATCCTGTAAAAAATAAAAGCATGCGGCACAAGCAAACGGCCGCATGCTTTTTTTCTATTCTTTCTCCTCAAGATGGCAGTTGCACTGTCCGCACGTTCCGTAAAGGATTGTCACTTTCTCATCTTCAAAATGCTGAATGGTCTCGTTACAGTCTTGACAAATGATCGTGCCCATCTCTCATTCCCCTTTTCATTTCAAAATGGAAGCGTTTAATCTTTGATTATCTCTATAATATGATGTCACATTAATGTTGTCAACGGCAAATTGTATAACACATTTAAATTATTTTTATGCATTTTTCAGCAACCAGTGCTGTCAAACATGCAGACTCTTCCTCTTCCATCATATTCAATCCCCGAAACTGAACAGAACGATTTTTGAGACGATACAATCAATAAGCCTTTTGACCCAATATTAAGTGACATATGAATAAAACAAGAGTTATCATTTATGTAACAATTGGGTAACAAGCTAAGAATTTTTCTAGGATCATGATAAAATAGGAATTGTTTACTAATTGAACGAAAATAACAGAACAGGAAAATCGGCTTGCATTTTTATAGAGAGGTGAAGAGACGTCATGTTGTTTCGAGCTATTTTCACCGCAATTTGTTTCTTATTTTTAATGAGTGGATGTTCATTGTCTCAGATCATGGCAGACCAGAGTCAAAGCGCCGATCAGCGCCACACCAAGCTTATCTTTTTTTCAGATGACGAGCATATGGAACGGGAAGTGGCTTATTATGATGCGCTTTTAGAATTAAAAAAGGAATTTCCCGCACAGGTTTCAAATATGGAAATCTTAAATAAGAAGGGAAAGTGGGAAAAAGAAGTCAACACATTTCCAAGCTTGCTGCTTGTCGATCATAAAAAAGTACTGGTCAAAATTGAAGGAAAAATAAAAGATAAAGAAAAAATCGTTAAGCTTCTCGAGAAGCAGCTAAAACAATAAAAAATCCCCCGGAAACCGGGGGATTTCAGCGTGTCGACAAACCCTCGCATTCGTTGTCAGGNNTTCGGGTCACGCTGAAAGAAGGATAATAAAATCCCCCGGTTTCCCGGGGGATTTTTTGATTGTTATTTTACGACGTGAACAGGCATTCCGATCGCTACTTCTGCAGCTTCCATTGTGATTTCTCCCAATGTCGGGTGAGCGTGAATTGTCATCGCAATGTCTTCAGCAGTCATTCCTGCTTCGATTGCCAAGCTCAGCTCAGAAATCATATCAGAAGCGCTTGCGCCGGCGATCTGTGCACCGATGACAAGTCCGTCTTCTTTGCGTGTCACAAGTTTAAGGAAACCATCGGTTTCATTTAATGACAGCGCGCGGCCGTTTGCTGCAAATGGGAATTTGGCAGCAGTGACTTCAAGGCCTTCCTCTTTAGCTTGTGCTTCAGTATAACCGACTGATGCAAGCTCAGGCTCAGAGAAGACAACCGCAGGAATTCCAAGATAGTCGATTTCCGCTGCTTCTCCAGCAATCGCTTCAGCAGCGATTTTGCCTTCATAAGATGCTTTATGAGCAAGCGGCGGTCCTTCGATAATATCACCGATTGCATAGAAGTTCGAAACGTTTGTACGGCATTGTTTATCTGTTTTGATGATGCCGCGGTCCGTCATTTCGACGCCGACTTGTTCAAGTCCAAGTTCATCAGTGTTTGGAACGCGTCCGACAGTGACAAGCACGTAGTCTGCATCAATGGTTTGCTCTTCACCTTTTACTTCAAAAGTGACAGTAACGCCGTCTGCTTTTTCTTCTACGCCTTTAGCCATCGCTTTAGTATGAATTTCTACGTTGCCTTTTTTCTTAAGGTTGCGTTTGACAAGAGAGCTCATTTGCTTCTCAAAGCCTGGAAGGATTTCGTCTCCGCCTTCAAGAACGACAACTTCCGTTCCAAAGTTGGCATATGCTGTGCCAAGCTCTGTTCCGATGTAGCCGCCTCCA
The DNA here is from genome assembly GCF_001969815.1 of Bacillus swezeyi. Classification (GTDB taxonomy): domain Bacteria; phylum Bacillota; class Bacilli; order Bacillales; family Bacillaceae; genus Bacillus; species Bacillus swezeyi. The sequence continues at coordinate 9,612 of NZ_MRBK01000045.1, forward strand.
ATAACAACGAGCTTTTTAGGAATTTCTTTAAGCGCCAATGCACCAGTTGAATTCAAAACGCGGTCGCTATATTTAAAGTTTGGCAATTCAATAGGACGAGAACCAGTTGCGATAATGACATTTTTGAACGTGTAAGTTTGAGCTGAATTCTCATCCATAACGCGAACAGAATTGCTGTCTACAAAATATGCTTCACCTTTAACGATATCGACTTTGTTGCCTTTAAGAAGGCCTTCAACACCGCCAGTAAGCTTATTCACAACAGAGGCTTTCCATTCTTGAACTTTTGTAAAGTCCACTGTTACGTTCTCAGCAGTGATCCCCATATCATCAGAATGCTTTGCATTCTCATAACGGTGGCCTGCATTGATCAGCGCTTTTGAAGGAATACATCCGACATTCAGACATACGCCTCCAAGAGTTGCTTTCTCAACGATTGTTACTTTTTGTCCAAGCTGAGCGGCGCGGATGGCAGCTACATAGCCGCCAGGTCCCGCACCAATGACAAGAGTATCTGTTTCAATAGGGAAATCTCCTACTACCATTACATTACGCCTCCATTAAAATTAATTGTGGATCGTTCAGTAAACGCTTGATGTGATTTAACGCGTTTTGTGCAGTTGCTCCGTCGATCATACGGTGGTCAAAGCTTAGAGAAAGAGCTAGAACAGGTGCAGCAACAATTTCACCGTCGCGTACAACAGCTTTTTCAGCGATGCGGCCGATTCCTAGGATAGCAACCTCAGGGTGGTTGATAACCGGTGTGAACCATTGTCCGCCGGCAGAACCGATGTTTGTAATTGTGCAAGAAGCGCCTTTCATTTCAGCAGGAGCAAGCTTGCCATCGCGTGCTTTTGTCGCAAGTTCGTTGATTTCGTTTGAAATCTCAAATACAGCTTTGCGGTCCGCATTTTTCACAACCGGCACAAGCAGGCCTTTTTCAGTGTCTGCAGCAATACCGATGTTGAAGTAGTGCTTCTGAATCACTTCGTCTGTATTATCGTCGATTGATGTGTTCAGTACAGGGTACTTTTTAAGAGCTGATGTTAAAGCTTTTACTACATATGGCAAGTATGTCAGCTTAATGCCTTGGTCAGCCGCAACTTGTTTAAACTGTTTGCGGTGTGCCACAAGGTTTGTAACATCGACTTCGTCCATTAATGTAACGTGTGGAGCAGTATGTTTTGAATTCACCATAGCTTTTGCGATGGCTTTGCGGATTCCGCTCATTTTTTCGCGTGTTTCAGGGAGTTCGCCTTCCGGCACTTGAGCTGCAGCTGCCGGCTGTGCAGCAGGTGCTGCTTTTTCTTCCGCTTGTTCAGGTTGAGCTTCCACCGCAGCTCCTCCGTTTAAGAAGCTGTCGATATCTTCTTTAAGAACACGTCCGTTTTTGCCGGAACCGGCAACCTTCGCGATTTCAACGCCTTTTTCACGGGCATACTTACGAACAGAAGGCATTGCGATGACGCGTTTATTCGGATCTGCATCCTCTTGATCCTGCTGAGTTGCGCCTGTTTCTTGAGCAGGTGCTTCAGCTTCTTTTTGATCAGCTTCTTCTGTTTTAGCTTCGCTAGATTCGTCGCTTCCTTTAAACTGAAGATCTTCGTAACCTGGTGCGTCAAATGTAATGATTGTCTGCCCGACGGTTGCGACTGTTCCCTCTTCAACTTTTAATTCTAATACTTTTCCTTTAACAGGTGAAGGAATTTCTACAACAGCTTTATCGTTTTGCACCTCTGCCAAAACGTCGTCTTCGTTTACCTCGTCGTTTGGTTTGACGAACCATTTGACGATTTCGCCCTCGTGGATTCCTTCCCCGATATCCGGAAGTTTAAATTCAAATGCCACAGTTCTCGACCTCCTAAGATAATTACGTAGTTGATATAGTTCGTCAGCCTGTTTTCGGCCAACTGTCAGTTATACGGCTAAAATTCCCCGCCTGACTGTGGAAATGCATGAAGGGAAAAGGACTGATGTCATCTTTCCCCTTTTGAATAGTCGGATTTGATTAAAATTCCAATACTTTTTTTGCAGTTTCAAGCACGTCTTTATGGTTTGGAAGCCATACGCTTTCAGCTTGGGAGAACGCAAACACCGTATCAGGAGCAGTTACGCGAAGCACTGGCGCTTCAAGGCTCAGGATCGCGCGGTCATTGATTTCCGCAACGACATTCGCCGCTACTCCGGCTTGTTTTTGCGCTTCTTGGACGACGATTGCGCGTCCTGTTTTTTCAACAGATGCGATGATCGTGTCAATATCAAGCGGACTTACTGTGCGAAGGTCAACAACCTCGGCAGATACGCCTTCTTTTTCAAGCTCTTCTGCTGCTTTTAATGATTCGTGTACCATTGCTCCGTATGTGATGATGGAAAGATCTGTTCCTTCGCGCTTCACATCGGCTTTGCCAATTTCAATTGTATATTCCTCTTCAGGAACTTCCTGACGGAATGAACGGTAAAGCTTCATGTGCTCAAGGAAGACAACCGGATCATTATCGCGGATCGCGGAAATCAAAAGTCCTTTTGCATCATATGGAGTTGAAGGAATGACGACTTTAAGTCCAGGCTGCTGTGCAACAAGTCCTTCAAGGCTGTCTGCATGAAGCTCAGGTGTGTGAACACCGCCGCCAAACGGAGAACGGATTGTAACAGGAGAAGTCCAGCGGCCGCCGGAACGGTAGCGCATCCGCGCCATTTGGCCGGAAACCGAATCCATAACTTCATATACGAATCCGAAAAATTGAATTTCCATTACCGGACGGAAACCTTGTAAGCCCATACCGAGTGCAAGACCGCCGATACCAGATTCAGCAAGAGGAGTGTCAAATACGCGATCCTCACCAAACTCTTTTTGCAATCCTTCAGTCGCACGGAACACACCGCCGTTAACACCGACGTCTTCTCCGAAAACTAAGACATTTTCGTCATTTTTCAGTTCTGTGCGTAACGCATCAGTGATTGCTTGAATCATTGTCATTTGCGCCATGGCTTACTTCGACTCCTTCTCTTTATAAATTTCCTTTTGTTCTGCAAGGTTGTAAGGAAGCTCTTCATACATGATGTCGATCAGGTCGGTCACTTTTTGCTTCGGCTCTTCGTCAGCTTTTTTGATCGCCTGTTTGATCTCTTCTTTCGCTTCTTCAATTACCTTGTTTTCGTCTTCTTCAGACCATAAACCTTTGTTTTCCAAGAATTTGCGGAAACGTACAAGCGGATCTTTCTGCTCCCACTCATTCTCGATTTCTTTCGTGCGGTATTTCGTCGGATCATCCCCCGCCATTGTATGAGGTCCGTAGCGGAAGCAAAGCGTTTCGATCAGTGTTGGACCCTCACCGCTGACAGCGCGCTCACGTGCTTCACGTGTTGCGGCGTATACAGCAAGCGCATCCATTCCGTCTACTTGAACGCCGGCGATGCCTGCAGCTGCAGCTTTTTGAGCAATAGTCTGAGCTGCTGATTGTTTTTCAACAGGTGTAGAGATCGCATAACGGTTGTTTTGAACAACGAAGATCGCCGGAGCTTTATAAGCACCCGCAAAGTTGATTCCTTCGTAGAAATCCCCTTGGGAAGCGCCTCCGTCACCTGTATAAGTGATGGCTACAGCCTGTTTGCCGCGTTTTTTCAGACCAAGTGCCACACCGGCTGTCTGAATGTACTGCGCACCGATGATGATTTGTGGTGAAAGCGCATTAACATCTTCCGGCATTTGATTTCCCCGGAAATGTCCGCGTGAGAACAAGAATGCCTGATAAAGCGGAAGTCCGTGCCAGATCAGCTGCGGAACATCACGGTAGCCTGGAAGAACAAAGTCTTCTTTCTCAAGCGCAAAATGCGTAGCAATCTGCGAAGCTTCCTGACCGGCAGTCGGCGCATAGAATCCGAGACGGCCTTGTCTGTTTAAAGAAATAGAACGCTGATCTAAGATACGCGTATACACCATGCGGCGCATTAATTCTTTTAATTGATCGTCTGATAAATCCGGCATTGCCGCTTCATTAACGACTTCGCCTTTTTCATTCAAAATTTGAAACGTTTCGAACTGCTTTTTAATGGCATCAAATTGCTTTTTACTATCAACGATTGCTTTTTTCGTTTTTGCAGCCATATTAAAGTCACCTCTTCCTTTCTTTTGACAGTCATAGACGTGTATCCCTTTATACATACAAAATTAGGGTGTCCTAAATTGACGGGCGCAACTCATATTTATTTCATATTAGCCGCTTTGGTTGTTGTCGAAACTTTTATGTAAGGACAGCACACCGCATTCTAAAACTGTATCATTTATCATTTGCAACAAACTAATACAACAAGTTCCACCAAGGCTAAGTTTACACCAGTGAATCATACTCGTC
>NZ_MRBK01000046.1 GCF_001969815.1 Bacillus swezeyi
AGACCACCCGACTGTATCAATGGATGAAGGCACTCGGCTTTTCCGATTATGACGATTTTTTAAAAGCCACGACAGACGATATCGCCTGGTTTTGGGAAGAAGCCGAAAAAGCGCTCGGCATCAGCTGGTACAAGCGATACAGCACAACATTAAATGTAAATCAAGGCATCAAGTGGCCGAAATGGTTTGAAGGCGGCCGCTTAAATGCCGTTTATAATGCCATCGAAAAATGGTCTGTCCAAAAAGAAACCGCCGACAATACGGCCATCATTTGGGAAAGTGAAGACGGAAAAACGGAGTATATCTCATTTTCTTCATTAAACCAAAGCATATCCCGTGCAGCGGCAGGCTTTAAAAAGCATGGGATCTCAAAAGGCGATGTGATTGCGATTTACATGCCGATGATTCCTGAAACCGTTATCGCCATGCTTGCAGCGGCCAAAATCGGAGCCGTTTTTTCTCCGATTTTTTCAGGCTATGGTGCTCACGCGGCAGCCGCAAGATTGCGCGCCTCCGGAGCAAAAATGCTCGTCACCGCAGACGCATTTCTCAGAAGGGGAAAAGTGATCTGCATGAAAAAAGAAGCGGATAAGGCCGCAGACCAATCCCCATCCGTTCAAAAAGTCGCCGTCTGCCGGCTTCGCGATTCAGACACAAGCTGGAACGAAACGAGGGACATAGCTTGGGATGAACTAATCAAGCATGAACCACTTCAGAAAACCGAAGAGATGGAAAGCTCTGATCCGATCATGCTTCTTTATACCTCAGGGACGACCGGCCAGCCAAAGGGCGCTGTTCATACACATGCCGGTTTTCCGCTTAAAGCCGCGTTTGATGCCGGGTTTGGCATGGATGTCAAACAAGGCGACACCTTTTTCTGGTATACGGACATGGGCTGGATGATGGGGCCGCTTTTATTATTTGGCGGCTTAATCAATGGAGCAGCCATTTTATTATATGACGGAGCCCCCGACTATCCCGGGCCAGATCGGCTTTGGGAGCTTATCAGCCGTCACGGGGTCACACATCTCGGCATCTCCCCGACGCTCATTCGTTCGATGATGCAGCATGGGGAAGATTTTCAGCAAAAATACGATCTTTCCAGCCTGCGGGTCATCGGCTCGACGGGTGAACCGTGGAATTACGATCCGTGGATGTGGCTGTTTCGCCATGCGGGGAAAGGCAAGGTGCCTATTTTTAATTATTCGGGCGGGACGGAAATCGCAGGCGGCATTTTGGGCAATGTCCTCCTTCGGCCGATATCGCCGATGACCTTTAATTCCCCTCTGCCGGGAATGGCCGCCAATGTCTTCAATGAAGAAGGGGCCGAAATCATAAACGAAGTCGGAGAGCTTGTCCTCACAAAACCGTGGGTCGGCATGACCAGCGGTTTTTGGAAAGAGCCGGACAGGTATGAAAACACGTATTGGAGCCGCTGGACAGATGTTTGGGTGCACGGCGACTGGGCAAAAAAAGATGAAAAAGGCTACTGGACGATCAGCGGTCGTTCAGATGATGTCATCAATGCGGCCGGAAAAAGGATCGGTCCTGCGGAAATCGAATCCGTTTTGGTCAGCCATCCGGCAGTGGCGGAAGCCGGGGTGATCGGTGTTCCCGATGAGATAAAAGGGGAGGCTGTTGTTTGTTTCGCCGTTCTCACTAAAGCCCGGCCTTCGGACAAATTGAAAGACGATTTGCTGAAGCGCGCCAGTGAAGCATTAGGAAAATCAATCAAGCCAAAATCGGTGTATTTCGTCAGCGGCCTGCCAAAGACCAGAAATGCAAAAGTGATGAGAAGACTATTGCGGGCTGCTTATTTACACGAACCGCCAGGCGATTTATCGGCCTTGGAAAATCCGGAGGTGTACAATGAAATTGCCCGGCTTCAAGCGCCGAAAAATCTGTAGTATACTGATAAAGGTAAAAAATAAAGAAGAAGGATCAATTCCTTCCTCTTTTTATTTTAAAGATCATTCGGTTTACATCCTCACAATAACCGAACCGCCGCCGGCCGTGCAAACTCGGTTTTGCTGTTCTTCAATGGAGCGCAGCAGCTGATTGTTACATTCCATCAGCTTGATCAGCAGCTCCATCTGATCCTCCAGATTTTTTAACCTTTGCGTCATTTGCCGGGAAGAATGCTGACCCGGCGGAATCTGTGAGGCAGCAGGCTGGTAGAGCGTTTCAGAATTCCATTTTGAATACATAGGGAATGTGCCTCCATCATTTAAACTGATATACCATATCATAGGCAGCGTTCGCCTAAATCGGGACGAAAGGGAATGAAAACATGTATTTAACGATAAAAGAAACGGCAGAATATTTATCGCTTTCAGAAGCCTATATTGAGGAGCTCATCAGACAAAGGAAAATTCGGGTGATCCATGACGGACAGCAATATGTAATCAATAAAGAGCAGTTCAACACCCATTTGGAGCAGATGGAAAAGTATAAGGAAATGGTTGAAGCCATTCTTAACGAACCAATTCCTGAAGATCCGGATGTAAAAGATGAAGATTGACAATAAAAACATTATGTAAACAAAATCATTTACTATATCCACGTTTCTGCTTCTGAATCTTTTGTCTCATGACGGCAGATGAATGGGGGATTGGTTAAAAAAGACACAATATAGGAAATAAAAGGAACAGGAAA
>NZ_MRBK01000047.1 GCF_001969815.1 Bacillus swezeyi
TTTGCCAAAACCCCTTTCAATATAATTTGACCTTTTTTGACCAATTGAGTTTTAAAAAATGGTCTGTTATTTGACCAATTTTGACTATAGTATACCTTGACTATCTTTGACTTTCAAGTGTGATGCTTTTCCTTTTTGTTCCGGCATCCTGAAGTTGTCCTTCTTTTTAAGGAACCTGTCTCATACGATGAAGAAAGGGAATTTGTTGACGGGGGAGAAATATGAGTCAATCACAAGGATCAGCGTTTCAGTTGGCATTTGTTTATGTAGGAACTGTCGTCGGAGCCGGATTTGCGACGGGAAGAGAGATCGTTGAGTTTTTTTTAAGGTTCGGCTGGACAGGTTTGGCCGGAATCTTGATCAGCGGGCTGATGTTTACTTTTCTCGGGGCGAAAATCATGCTGATTTCAATCAGAATCAATGCCAAATCCTATCAGGAGTTAAATAAGTTTTTGTTTGGCCCCACTCTCGGAAAATTTGTCAATGGTTTCATGCTCATGATATTGCTTGGCGTGACCTCTGTGATGCTGTCAGGAGCGGGGGCGATCTTCGAAGAACAGCTCGGCCTTTCCAATCAGTCGGGGATGCTTGTGACGATTGCTTTGAGCCTGTTCGTAATGATGAGGGGTGTAAAGGGAATATTCGGTGTCAATATTATCGTCGTTCCTTTATTGCTGTTTTTTTCATTGATCGTCCTGTTTGATTCGTTTATTTTTGGCGGGCCTTCCGTCCACACGCTGCCGGCATCTTCGGCAAAGATAGACTGGGTGCTGTCGGCTGTTTCATACGGCGCTTTTAATTTGTCGCTCGCACAGGCAGTGCTTGTGCCGATCGCTTCTGAATTAAAATCAGAACGGCTGATTAAAAAGGGGGCGTTTATCGGAGGGACCCTGCTTACCCTTGTATTAGTCGCGAGTTTTTTATCGCTTTCTACATTGCCTGATGTCCTTTTATATGAAATTCCGATGGCACAGGTCGTCTATATTGTCCAGCATTCTGTACATATCATCTACCTGTTTATCATTTTCGGGGAAGTCTTCACATCGGTCATCGGCAATTTATACGGTCTGGAAAAGCAGATCAATGAATATCTTCATATGAAAAGTTTTTATATCTTCATCTTCATTTTGCTGACGATTTACTTAACCGGACAGATCGGCTACGGAAAATTGATTTCCACCATCTATCCATTATTCGGGCAGCTGAGCCTTGTCTTTATTTTCTTTCTGATCATCAAAAGAGTGCCAAAACGATGAGGGAGGGTTCCGCACTTGGCGAAAGCCCGGATTTGTGATAAGATGGCGAAAGAAAATTGAACAAAATCCGCTCGGAAACTGCGGGAGAGGTTCTAGCAAAACCCTCTATAAAAAACTAAGGAAAGCTGTATCCTTGGGGTATGGCCTTTTTTATTGTTTTTTTGCTAGAACACCTTTCCTAAAAAAGAAAGGTGTTTTTTCTTTCCGATATCAGAGCTTATGTAGCAAAGCATCCACCAGAATTTTTTTGGAAAAGGGTGAAAAGCGGAGAAGGAGGAATTATGAAACAGGAAAAAGCGGTCGTCGTATTCAGCGGCGGTCAGGACAGCACAACTTGCCTTTTGTGGGCATTAAAACAATTTGAAGAGGTGGAAGCGGTCACCTTTCATTATAATCAGCGGCACCAGCAGGAAATTGACGCTGCGAAACACATTGCCGAAAAGCTTGGCGTCAAACATCATCTGCTAGATATGGCGCTTTTGAATCAGCTTGCGCCAAACGCTTTGACAAGGGATGATATCGAGATTGAAGCTAAAGAAGGAGAGCTTCCGTCCACATTTGTTCCTGGACGCAACCTCGTGTTTTTATCATTTGCTTCCATCCTTGCCTACCAAATCGGTGCGCGCCACATCGTAACAGGCGTATGTGAGACGGACTTCAGCGGCTATCCGGATTGCCGGGATGAGTTCGTGAAATCATGCAATGTCACCGTCAATTTGGCAATGGAACGCCCGTTTGTGATTCATACGCCGCTTATGTGGCTGAACAAGGCAGAAACTTGGGAGCTGGCCGATGAGCTTGAGGCGCTTGAGTTCGTTAAAAATGAGACACTGACCTGCTACAACGGAATCATTGCAGACGGATGCGGCGAATGTCCGGCCTGCAAACTGCGCGCTAACGGCTACAACGAATATATGAAAATGAAAAGGGAGAGAGCTTAACATTGCTTACACAAGTCTACCCGCAAACAAGTCATCCTTACGCATTTGAATTAAATAAAGATATGCAGATGTCGGCTGCCCATTTTATCCCGAGGGAAGATGCAGGCGCATGCAGCATGGTGCACGGCCACACGTATACAATCAATATCACGATTGCCGGAGATGTGTTAAATGAATCTGGTTTTCTCGTCAACTTCAGCACGCTTAAAAAATTGATCCATGGAGAATATGACCACACTCTTTTAAATGATCACAAGGAATTTTCAGGTGAGAGCGCTGAACAGATACCTTCGACTGAAGTTGTGGCGAAAACGATTTATGACAAGGTAGAGGCCTATTTAAAAGGACTTGAAAACCGGCCTTGTTGTGTTCAAGTGTTTGTCAGGGAAACTCCGACAAGCTATGTCGTGTACCGTCCAAAACCGGGTGATCAACATGGCTAAGCCGATTCCGGTGCTGGAAATTTTCGGCCCGACCGTTCAGGGAGAGGGCATGGTTATCGGCCAAAAAACGATGTTTGTCAGAACAGCCGGCTGTGATTATTCATGCAGCTGGTGCGATTCAGCTTTCACATGGGACGGCTCGGCCAAAAAAGACATCAACTGGATGACAGCAGAAGAAGTATACGAATCTCTTAAAGAAATCGGCGGAAACGCCTTTTCACATGTTACGATTTCAGGGGGAAATCCAGCGCTTTTAAAACAGCTGGACGGCCTGATCTCTCTTTTGAAAGAAAACGATATTCGGACAGCACTCGAAACGCAAGGAACATTTTACCAAGACTGGTTTGTGAATATCGATGATTTAACCATTTCGCCAAAGCCGCCAAGTTCAAACATGAACACCGATTTTAAAAAGCTTGATTATATCGTCGGCAAGCTGGATGAACACGGCAGGCTGGACGCGGCAAGCCTGAAGGTCATCATTTTCAACCCGCTCGACCTTCAATTTGCAAAAAAAGTCCACCATCGCTATCCCGATACCCCGTTTTACCTTCAGGTCGGGAATGACGACGTTCATACCGAGGATCAGGGGCGGCTCGTTGAAAGGCTCCTTCAAAAATATGAAGAACTGGTCGAAGCGGTCACCCGCGACCCTCAATTAAACCGAGTCCGCGTTCTTCCCCAGCTTCATACCCTCATCTGGGGAAATAAACGGGGTGTTTAACAGAAAGGAAGATGAAAATGACAACAAGAAAAGATTCAGAGCTTGAAGGCGTAACCCTCCTGGGAAATCAAGGAACCAATTATTTGTTTGACTACTCTCCGGAAGTGCTGGAGTCTTTCCCGAATAAACATGAAAACAGAGACTACTTCGTAAAATTCAACTGCCCGGAATTCACATCCCTGTGCCCGAAAACGGGACAGCCTGATTTTGCGACCATCTATATCAGCTACATCCCCGATAAAAAAATGGTAGAAAGCAAATCTTTGAAACTGTATCTCTTCAGTTTCCGCAACCATGGCGATTTTCACGAAGACTGCATGAACATCATCATGAACGATTTAATTGAGCTGATGGACCCGCGCTACATCGAAGTCTGGGGCAAATTCACGCCGAGGGGCGGAATCTCCATCGACCCGTACACAAACTACGGCAAGCCGGGCACAAAGTACGAAAAAATGGCCGAGTACCGGATGATGAATCATGATTTGTATCCGGAGACGATTGATAATCGGTGATGATTTTTCCGTTGGATGAAACGGAGTGTGGTCACGAAATCGAACGGTTGTGTGACGTTTTGTGATCGGAGTGTGACGTCACTGTGTAATCCGGTCACATAAAAAGTGTGACCCGTAAAAATACGGTATTTTTATAGTGAAATGGTCGAGGGGATCGATACGTTTGTGACATAGACGTGCGTAATTGCACGTCTATTTTTTGTCTGAAATTCTGTTCGAAAAAACAAGCATACGTCGTTTTTACAAGGCGTATATGATTCCGGAACGCTCGAAGAAATCGGCCTATATGCGGTGCGTCAAACGTTCATCGCAACGAAGCGAAGCATATTCGAAATCTTTTGCCGGCTATAATAACGGCGTGCCGGACAGGATGTTAGACCAACTATACGAGACAAGATTCGATGCGTTAATCGAAGGGTGAAAGGGGGATATTTTCGTCACCCGTCTCGTTAACGTAACTTTCTATTCATTTATCCATATATTCAAGTCAACATTAAGCCCACTTCGATTTTCGAGGTAGCAGCTCCAACAGAGGTGATATGCATATGACTTAATTGTGTAGTATTCCACAGTTTAAATAAAGAAGATTCTTAACAGTTATAAAAATTGACCAGTATCTACTCTAGTGGAATTTTTCCCCTTAACCTGTTTTAACGTCGCTACTATAAGAAAGCTAACAATCACTAATAAAAGCCATGAACTCACCTTTCCTAGATGAACGAGACTCCATGCATCGGTTTGGTTTGGATATTTCCAAGCCCCAAAAAACGTTGCGATATTTTCGGCTATCCATATAAAAAATCCGATGAGCACAAAAGAAAGTGCGAGCGGCATACGGTAACGAGTTCCATTAACATCGTATGTGACCCATGATTTCCAAAAGACGATCATGACAAGTCCAGATAACCACCAACGAACGTCAATCCAATAATGGTGGGTGAAAAAATTCAAATAAATCGCAGCGGCAAGAGGTACAACGACCAAAAACGGCGGCCACTTAACCAGTTCAACCTTAAGCCTCCTCCAAGCCTGGCAAAGATAACTGGCTACACTTGCGTACATAAAGCCGCTATACAAAGGCACTCCGAAAAATTTGGAATACCCTTCCTCCGGATAAGCCCAGGAGCCCATATGTACCTTGAAAAGTTCAAGAGCAAGTCCAATAAGGTGGAACAATGTGATCACCTTTAGTTCATCCCGTGTTTCAAGCCCGGAATACACCATCCACCACTGCATGAGAAGGCAGATGATGAGCAGCCAGTCATACCGTGGCAGGAAGGGAAGTGGTATGATTTGTGTAATAGCCAAAGAGGCAAAAATAACGACAGGAAATAAACATGACAGGGCCTGTTCCCAACCAAAATGAACGAGTTGTTTTAGTGCTCTCATGATTTGGGCCTCCGAAGTTTTTTTCTGAATATATGAAAGCGACTTAGGGTATGCATAGGATCACCGCCGTATAACTTTCTTTTTCTTTCAATATTAAATACTTTATTAATCCTGGGTGTCTTCATCACTTCGGTATTCCAAAATATCTCCGGGTTGACATTCTAAAGCCTTACAAATCGCCTCTAAAGTTGATAATCGAATGGCCTTTGCCTTTCCATTTTTCAATATAGAAAGATTAGCCATCGTGATTCCAACCCTCTCTGAAAGTTCGGTAACGCTCATTTTCCTTTTAGCCAGCATCACATCAATATTGATTATAATTGCCATTGTTTTCACCTCAGACTGTTAAATCATTTTCTGATTTTATATCTATAGCTTCTTGCAAAAGCCTTTGGAGAACAGCAGCAAAGACTGCGATAACCATTGAAGCTAAAATAAGGACCAATCCGATTAGGATGATACCTGGAGCGTCGTCCATCTCCGCGATGAGATAGAAGAGCGGCATGCCTACCGCAAATAAAGTACTAATGGTGATTGCACAGTATTTTATATTCTTTAAAGCCCGTACAGATAATTCCGAGAAAGCTTTATTCCGGTCAATATAGCTTAAAAGTTTAAAGGCTTGATACAGAGCAAAGTAAAAAGGTATCGCCGCTGCATACAAATCGGCATAAACGAGATATTTCAGATAAGAAATATCTGGATACAATTCGGCTGCAAAGTTAGCTATTTCCGGCACAAAAAATATGCACAAAGCAAGAACTGGCATTCCAATAAGAATAACAGCTATCTTTAAAAAGAGTGTTGATCCTCGTTTCATAAAAAGCACCTCACCTATTTTTGTCGATTTGAATTTAACATATTATTTATCGTTTTACAATAAAAAAATATTGATATAGATGATTTTGTTATTGTTAAATAATGATCTCTTTGATTTTAGACAAGATGGTGTTACTTTGCCGGAAACAAAGCCGTTTATAACAACTGAGCAAGTGCAATGCAATACGTCAGCGGAGTACACATCACCTTTTGAAGGTCTTTACGGCTTCCGCCATACGACACGAAACGCTCACGCTCAAAGCCGCTTGAGAACGATACTTAAAAACGAAGATTCAAGATAAGCCAGAAATCACGATCGAATTAGATTTCGTTGAATTGAAAAACGCCGGTTACGCGGTCGCTAAGCCGGGCCTCGGCGATACCATTCCGCCTATTTACAATGAAAAGCACTAGGTATGTTAAGCCGAACCGAATCTTAAATTCCTTAAAGTTTTAAAAGAAAAAGAATCGATTTTTCTCAAACGTCAAGTTTATCGGATATATATTGAAATGCTTAAAAGCCTAGCGGGTCTGAATAGAATAGCTATAAAGGAATATGTGTCATAACAAGAGGACCTGCATATGTTGTGTTATAAAAATAAAACAGCTGCCGATTAACACGTCTTTGCCCTTGTGCGAACACTCGGGGTGAAGTCGAGGAGTTATTCGAGGTGAAGATCGAAGACGCTGACGAATAATCGGCGTCTTTTTAGTTTGGCGAAAACAGAACACCGAACCGGAGCAATTATTGTCTGATCCTAACGAGGTTCATTAGCAGTCCAGGGTACCGGATAAGATGCAATGTTTATAAACGAAAAAGGGCGCCAATTATGGCGCCT
>NZ_MRBK01000048.1 GCF_001969815.1 Bacillus swezeyi
TTAGTTATGGGCAGAGCCGTATCTATGACATGAAAGGCATGGATGGTTCTGAAGCGGCGATTGTTGCACGCTTCATCTAAGGTTGAAGGGACAGGAAGCTCTTACTTTTTGGGCAAGTGCAGATTCGATCATAAAAAATAACAAGATCATCAGCCGCTAGAAAAGGTTGGCCATCCTGTTGATTTGGGAATATAACCAAGCTTTTAGAAGTAAAATGAATACAACCGCAAAAACATTTGGAAATTTTCCATTTATTTGATATGCTTAGTTTGAAAACCAAATATGAATCAGCTTAAAAGGGGGAGCTCGGTTAAAGCCCAATGCTGTCCCGCAGCTGTATTTGGGAGCGTTTTGTAAGACTTAGTCTCAGCAACATAAAACGGGAAGGTTCGAGGAGGGCTTTTTTGTTTGGAACAGTAGAGTATGAGACTGATTGCTTTCAAACGTGCATCATGCAACTTAAGTGGTGAAAGTCACATTCGCAGGCTTCCTCATCCGGATAGGAAAGAGTATAGAAAAAGAAGTTTTTTGAACAATCATGAAAGGGCTTACAAAAATATATAAAGAGCTATTGGGAGATGGGAGGAAGATACGATTAGAAGCTAAAGAGACGTTTTTTCATGGACTAGATGGTGTGAGGATGCTTTCATATTTTCATAAACAGCCAGAGACTTTGTGTGTGCCACTAATTTGCAGGCTTCGGCAGATATTGATATCGAATTTAAGAGAAGCGGCATTCGTTCCATTAGCCGATCAGCAGTTGCCTAAAATGGCAAATCGCTCGAAACAAAAGAAGAGATGGTTCAAAAAATCAGGTTGATCAAAGAGACGGCTCATCCAGTCATCATCGTCGCCCCGGACGGATGCCCGGGGGCGGTGAAAGATAGGAGAGGGTTATCGAAAGAGCAGATACGATCTTCTCCTGGGCACTCAAATCCGAAGAAGTATTTCAGGATTTTGGCTTTCTGATCATCTATCCGATATCCTTGCGGGCGCCTATATACGAATATTTCAGCTTAAAAACACACAATAAGAAAAGGAGTCTATAACTCGTATCACGAAATAAATGTAAGCGGATTCATTTTGTTTTTATCATCGCTAAATTCATGAGTGAAAGCGAGGAGGAACGTGATGGGCAAAGCAAAAATTCGATTGGATGAACCCTTTATTTCTCATCATGAATCGACAGCTGGAAGATTTACGCCGGAAGATTTTACTGAGGAAGATCAACTCATTTCAAAAACGACAGAATTATTTGTCAGAAACGAAGTCATGCCCCTTCTTGAATCGATTGATCAGCATGACCACGGGAACGTTAAAAAATTGTTTCAAGAAGCGGGAGCGCTCGGCCTGCTCGGTATCGAAGTGCCGGAGCAATACGGCGGCCTCTCTCTCAACAAGAAGCTGTCAGGGCTTGTAGCCGAGAAGATGGGAGCGGGCGGGTCGTTCAGCGTTTCCTTTAATATTCATGCGGGTGTCGGGACATTGCCATACGTTTATTATGGAACAGAAGAACAAAAACAAAAATACCTTCCGAAGCTCGCTGCGGGAGAATGGATCGGAGCATATGCCCTAACAGAGCCCAGCGCAGGATCAGACGCTTTAAACGCAAAAACGACGGCCGTCTTGAATGAGGAAGGAACAGCCTGGATTTTAAATGGTGAAAAACAGTGGATTACAAACGCACAAGTGGCTGATGTATATGTTGTCTTTGCGAAAACGGCTGAGGGCATGACCGCATTTATCGTCGAGCGGTCGTTCGAAGGGGTTTCGATCGGACCTGAAGAAAAAAAGATGGGGATCAAAGGGTCTTCGACAGCAACCTTAATCTTGGAAGAGGTCACAGTACCTATCGGGAATGTTTTAGGAAAAGTCGGAAAAGGGCATCACGTGGCCTTGAACATTCTAAACATGGCGCGATTAAAGCTGGCGTTTTCGAACATCGGGACATCAAAACAAGCATTGAGGCTTTCCGTAAGCTACGCTAAACAGCGTAAACAGTTTAACAGACCGGTCATCAGTTTTTCCATGATTCAAGAAAAGATTGCGGATATGGCGATTTCGATTTACGGAGCGGAAAGCGCCGCCTACAGGACGGCAGACAGCTTAGACAATGTTTTTGATTGTGCTGATCCATTAGACGATAGATTGAGAGAACTGGCAGCCTATGCATCCGAATGTGCGATCAATAAAGTAAACTGCTCCGAAGTACTCGGCCGGATCGCAGACGAAGCCGTACAGATTCATGGCGGATACGGATACATGCAGGAGTATGAAGTGGAACGGTTGTACCGAGATGCGCGGATCAGCCGGATTTTCGAAGGTACAAACGAAATCAACCGACTGACAATCGCCAAACTTTTGATGAAAGAGGCGCAGCAAAACGTCAGCACAAGGTTTGAAAATCAATTCAACAAGGAAGGAAACCGAAACCAGCAATTCATTCACCTGTCTCACCGGCTTCTCAACAAATCTTTAAACGCGCTGACACGCACTAACATTAACATTCAGCAGGAGCAGGAATACTCACGGCTCGCCGCCGACATGAAAAAAGAAATCTATGTGATGGAATCTGTTGTCATTCGGACGGAAAAAGCGATACAACGGTGCGGGAAAGAAAAAGAGCGATTGAAAGAGATGATGACGAACATCATTTGTGAAGAAGGCTTCCGGAGAATCGAAGAGATGGCGGTGACCTTCTTATCAGGGATAGAACCAGATGAAGCCGAAAGAAAACTCGTATTGAAAGAGATTCGCAGCCTTCCTTTACCCCTCTTCAGCAACCTGTTTACTCTAAAGCGTAAAATTGCAGAAAGAATAGCCGATCATGAAAAATATATTGTGTGAACGGAGTGAAGTCTTGTGAAAAAAATCGGGTTTATCGGTTTGGGCAACATGGGTCTTCCAATGGCGAAAAATTTGCTTCTGGCAAACTTTATGGTGTATGGAATGGATCTCAACAAAGATGCTGAGATGTCCTTTCATCAAGCAGGAGGAACGATCGGCCTTTCGGTTGAAAAGATGGTTGAACTTTGTGACGTCATCCTGACAAGCCTTCCTTCATCAAACGCCGTAGAAGAGGTTTTTCTAGGGGAAAAGGGACTTGTAAAACTGGCTGACCCCGGCATCCTGCTGATCGATACGAGTACGGTCGCTCCTGAACTGAATCAGCGGATTGCAGAGGCAGCAGAGAGTAAAGGCGTTGATTTTCTCGCGGCGCCTGTCAGCGGCGGTGTGATCGGGGCGATTAACCGGTCACTTACCTTTATGGCAGGAGGTGCGAAGTCCGCTTTTGATCAGGCAGTGCCTGTTTTTAACGCAATGGGCGAGAATATTTTTCATGTAAATGAGAACATCGACAGCGGGACGAACACGAAGTTGATCAACAACCTCTTGATTGGATTTTATACAGCCGGTGTGAGCGAAGCTCTGCATCTTGCGAAAAACAGCAATTTGGATCTTGATCAATTGTTTGAGATGCTGAACGTTAGTTATGGGCAGAGCCGNNATATCAATGGAGAATGGGTTCATTCTACAGGTGCCGAAGTCGAAGAAGTGGTCAATCCTGCAAACGGAAAAATAATCGCCTATGTGCCTCTATCTACAAGAGCGGATGTGGATCGCGCCGTACAGGCCGCTCAACATGCTTATCAGACTTGGTCATTGGTGCCTGTGCCCAACCGGGCAAGACTTTTATACAAATACCTGCAGCTTCTACAAGAGCAAAAAGAACAGTTGGCAGACATCATTACGATGGAAAACGGCAAAACCTTAAAGGATGCCCGCGGAGAAGTGCAGCGAGGAATCGAAGTCGTAGAGCTTGCGACCGCGGCACCTACTTTAATGATGGGAGAATCTCTGCCCGCCATAGCAGACGGCATCGATGGATCGATCTGGCGCTATCCGCTAGGAGTCGTTGCCGGTATTACGCCATTTAACTTTCCAATGATGGTTCCCCTGTGGATGTTTCCACTCGCCATCGCGTGCGGAAACACGTTCGTCCTAAAAGCTTCAGAACGAACACCTATTCTTGCAGAGAAACTTGTAGAACTGTTCTATGAATCAGGTTTTCCTAAAGGTGTCCTGAACCTTGTCCATGGCGGTAAAGACGTCGTGAACGGTTTATTGGAGAATGAAGATATCAAAGCCATTTCCTTTGTTGGGTCAGAGCCGGTAGCAAGGTATGTGTATCAAACGGGGACAGCGAACGGAAAACGCGTTCAGGCGCTTGCCGGGGCTAAAAACCATGCGATTGTCCTGGCGGATTGCCATCTTGAAAAAACAGTTCAAGGCATCATTGGAGCGGCGTTCGGCAGCAGCGGGGAACGCTGTATGGCCTGCTCCGTGGCGGCGGTCGTTGATGAGATCGCCGATGAATTTATGGAATTGCTCATTTCTGAAACGCGAAAGCTGAAAACAGGAGACGGCAGATCCGAGGATCACTTTGTTGGCCCGCTGATCCGTGAAGTCCACAAAAACCGCGTCCTTGATTATATTGACAGCGGTGTAAAAGAAGGAGCCGCATTAGCGGTAGACGGACGCGATCCCGATGTTCAGGAAGGATACTATGTGGGAGCTACGATTTTCGATCATGTGAAACCGGACATGAAAATATGGCAGGACGAAATTTTCGCGCCGGTATTGAGTGTCGTGCGAGTAAAAGACCTTGATGAGGGAATCGAACTCGCCAATCATTCCGAATTTGCCAACGGTGCTGTTATTTACACATCGAGCGGCAAAAGCGTGCAGCAGTTCCGCACCAAAATTGATGCCGGCATGATCGGCGTGAATGTCAATGTACCAGCCCCAATGGCGTTTTTCTCCTTCGCAGGGAACAAAGCCTCTTTCTATGGGGATCTTGGAACAAACGGAAAAGACGGCGTCCAGTTTTACACACGTAAAAAAGTCGTCACCGAACGCTGGTTTTAACCTGAGAATCTCTAAAATAGGATCCCTCTAATTGCAGGATAAACACTTTTTAGAGGGGTCTTTTCTATTGAACAGCTATCTTCAATCAGGAGGGATAAATGTTGAACTACACATACGTAACGCTTGAAAAGGAAAATGGTATCACGACCGTCACATTGAACAATCCCCCAGCAAATACGCTATCTTCTTCCTGTATCGCCGAGATGCGATCCCTTTTTCAGGAACTGGCCCGGGATGATGACACAAGAGCCGTTATCATCTCAGGAGCAGGCCGCTTCTTTGCGGCAGGAGCGGACATAAAAGAATTCGTTTCAAAATTAGGGGATCAGGAACAAGGGTTGGCGCTCGCTGAAGGAGGCCAAGCGCTCTGTGATGAAATCGAAGCTCTTAAAAAACCCGTCATTGCCGCGATAAACGGACCAGCTCTTGGCGGAGGTCTTGAACTGGCGATGAGCTGCCACTTCAGAATCGTTTCAGATCAGGCGACAGTAGGTCTGCCAGAATTAAAGCTCGGTCTGATTCCCGCGTTTGGAGGCACGCAGCGGCTTCGCAAAATCACGGATACAGCCACAGCACTTGATCTCATCCTGACGAGCCGAACACTTTCAGCTCATGAGGCGGTAGAGCTTAAGATCGCGCAGCTGGCGGTGAAAGAAGAGGAACTGTTGAAGACGGCAACTGCTGTCGCGGCGTCATTTGTAGAAGGCAAAAGCATGACCAGTGTCATGCGTGCAGTGGAATGTATCATACAAGGCAGCAGCGAGAGCATGGAACAAGGGCTGGAAAGGGAACGAAAAAGATTTGCCGAGCTGTTCCTGACTTCCGATGCCAAAGAAGGAATTCACGCATTCGTTGAGAAACGCAAACCAAATTTTCATCATTCATAAAAGGAGTTGATCAAGATGTCCGATGAAGTGTTGTTTTCCGTCAATCAAAATGGCACCGCAGCCATTGTTCTGAACCGTCCGAAAGCGCTCAACTCACTCACTTATGAAATGGTCTGTCAGATTGACGAAAAGTTAAAAGAATGGAAGACAGCCGATAACATTTCTGTCGTGGTCATAAAAGGTGCAGGTTCAAAAGGGCTTTGTGCCGGCGGTGATATTAAAACACTCTATGAAGCTCGTTCGTCAACATCAGCTTTGCAAGATGCAGAGCGGTTTTTTGAAAAAGAGTATGAGGTCGACATGGCAGTCTATCAATTTCCAAAGCCGATCATCGCCTGCTTGGACGGCATTGTGATGGGCGGAGGGGTCGGCCTGACGTATGGGGCCAGTCATCGGATTGTGACGGAGAGGACGAAATGGTCGATGCCCGAAATGAATATCGGCTTCTTTCCGGATGTCGGCGCAGCCTATTTTTTAAACAAAGCGCCCGGGTACTTAGGGCGCTATCTCGGCTTAACGGCGTCTGTTATACATGCAGCTGATGTGCTGTATATGAACGGCTCAGACATCTACATGGAGAGTGACGATTTAGCGCGATTGATTCAAAAAGTGGAACATACGAACTGGAACCATGTAAAAGTTGAGGAAAAGCTTGATCAGATGATCGAAGAATGTCGGACTGAGCCTTCGCAAGAGAGCAAGCTCGCTCCTTATCAAAAAGCGATTGATCATCACTTTAGGTTTGATACGTTGGAAGAGATCCTTCAGTCGCTCGAAAGCGAGGGAAGCGATTTTAGCGTGGATGTGAAGAAACGGCTTCTTTCAAAGTCTCCATTTTCATTGAAGATCACATTAAAACAACTGGCGGGCGGCAAACAAAAAACGATGGAAGAATGCTTTGCTACAGATCTGATGCTTGCCAAGAACTTTTTGAAACATCATGATTTCTTTGAAGGAGTGCGGTCCGTCCTTATCGATCGTGATCAATCACCGAACTATGAGTATCAACACGTTTCAGATGTAACAGATGAAGTGGTGAATCAGTTCTTTCACCCTTCTGAATCTGCCCGATGATCAAAAGGAGAGCTGACCTTAGACGTCGGCTCTTTTTTGCGGAAGCGCTTATTTAAAAATGCGTGTTTATTGGATGTTGTTAAATTGACAAAGCAAATTGTAAATTTAAGTCGATTCCTTCTCGGCTTTTTTAGGTTGACTTCTTTAACTAAAGTTGCCCGTTAGTTGAGAAGGCAGCAAACAGTGAAGGGATTTTAGCATTTTTAAAAAAACAAATGATGATATTTTTATATCATGATAGCATTCGAAAGGTATCAAATATCATCCAGAAAGGAAAAAGAAGATATGAATATGAAAGTCGATACCCTTCCAAACTATCGTCTCTCATATGTGCGACAAATTGGTCCTTATGGTCCTGGAAACATTAAAGAAATGG
>NZ_MRBK01000049.1 GCF_001969815.1 Bacillus swezeyi
GACCAATCACCCTTGTCAGCAGCTTTATATATTCACTATATTTCCCCTTCTTGGCTATTTTTTAACAGATAGAATATAACTGAATGTGCTGTATACTCCAAATCTCAATTTTTAAAAATTAAAGTTGATAAAGATAATAAAAATTGGCTTATCTCATCCTTCTGCTTCTATTAAAAACAGATGGCCGCGAGTTGTGCAGCCACCTGTCATCACTATCTTATACTTTTGTTCAAGAGCTTTTTTAAGAGCGGATACAGCACATCTGGAAGCTGGTCAACGTCAGGGACGAAGAGGCTGTACTTTCCGTACATATCCTGTATCGTTTTGATTTGCGACTCCTCGATTTCACTGTTTGATAAAAACACATTAATCACTTCAATGTTTCTTTTTCTCGCTTCCATCACCGCTTCATGCGTATCGACGATTCCGTTTTGTTCATAATTAAAGGCGGCCGGCTCCCCGTCTGAAAAGACAATCAAAAATTTTTGCGCTTCACTTCTTTGGACGAGCATTTTCGTCATTTGTCTGATCGCATAACCGTCCCTGTTGTCCTCCTCGGGTTCAAGCTGCATAATGTGCGGCCCGGCGCCTTCTTTTAAGGAATCTGAGAAAGAGACAGCCGTATGAAAATAGTTGGGCTGGCTCGTCTCTGTCGCATCATTCGTATCCTCCCAAAAACCGACGATTTGATGAGGGACTGATACCGATTTGAGCGCTTCATGAAACAGGACGATGCCTCTTTTCGTCTCCGCCATTTTATCATGCATGCTTGCTGAACAGTCGACGAGCAATGTAAAGACAGCGTCGATTTCAGTCGACGGTTCTTGCTTTTTGTAAAAGAGCCGCGGATTCCGCTCAGTAAAATACCTTAACAGCTTATTGTTCAGCCTTCCGGCGTGCAAATCTGTTCTGGGCAGTGTTTTTTTATGCTCCAATGTTTTGTGAATCATCTGTTTCAGCCGCTTCTGATACGCTTCGATTGTCTTTGCCTGGCTCTGGTATTCCAAGACGTCTTCATTTGAAGGTTGATCAGGCGTCTTAAAAATGGAAAAAGCGTAGCGGTTTTCTTTGCCGCCGTTGGTCCCGCCGGTGTTCGGTTCATCTTGGACAGATTCAAGCGATTCCAGCTTCGAATAGTCTTTCCTTTTCGTCTGTTTCGCCGTTCCCTGCACTGTACCGAGCGCTTGGTCGCCATCTTCTCCTTCTCTTAAAGCGCCTCCCGTTATATCCGTTTTTGCGCCGTGCTCCAGGTCAAATTGCAAAAAGCTCTTAGCTGGGGCTTCCGTTTCCCTGTGCCATGTCGGCATTTCTTCTTCATGAACTTCTTCATCCCCCGAGCTTTTCTCTTCCAATGTCAAATCTTCGCTCAGCTTTGGCTTTGCTTTTAAATCATCAAAAAGAGATTCTTCACCAACATGTTCGTAATCCAGTTCAGGAAAAAAGAAGTACGTATTCAGCATATCTTTTTGAAGAACCTCTTCAAAGCCTTCCATTAAATGTTTCACAATTGAAACGACATCTCCGGTCGAATGTGCTTCATATACACGGTTCAGCTGAGCTTCAATAAATCCTTTGAGCGGATCAATCGATTCATGAATAACAGGAATGTCTTCAAGCGGCGACTCGGCCGTCAGTTTGACATAGATTGCGCAAAACAGTGCATCCGTAAAAATGCTCCGCTCCAAATTCAGGGTCAGCTGGGTCTTAAAATGTTTTCGGTACATGCTTCTGCGGCTTGAAAACACCGCTTTTGTTCCCGGCCGCTCTTTTTTGATGGACTCTTCGATTCTGATATCCTCAAAAAGCATAAACAGCTGCTTTGCTAGACTCTTAAACTGAAAATGCCGGACGGCATCCAGCATAATTGCACATTCGTTCATCGAGCTGTAGCGGGTGCCGATGGACCGCAGGTAGACATCGCTTTTCAGGCCGGCTACCATGTCCCGATAGGCTCGGTCTTTCCAAAAGTGGCTCATATAGACCTTTTTCTCAAACGGATTGTAATACGACTGAACGCCATACTCCACTTCAACCTGATCGCTTTTCGCCAGCGTTTTTGCCAAATCCGTCAGCTCCATAAACAGAAGAGAGTCGATCTTACTGTCATTGAATTTAATAAATTTCATGAAAGAACCCTCATTCAAACAAAGTTTGGGCGATATTGCGGACGGCCGCTTTTTCCCGTTCATCGTCAAGCTTTTCCACAATGCCCCGCTCGATTGCGCGAAGCGGCGGAATGTATGACGCCAGATCGCAAGTATCCAGCAGCGCCCTGATCGAAGCAGCCTCTTCAGACACTTGTCCGTTGTGCGCCTGTGTCATTAAATCTGAAGACAGGGTCACAAACTGGCTGAGCAGCTTCTCGTCTTTTAATTCAGATTGTGTCTCAAGCACGCCCCTTAACAGATCACCTTTAATATATGGAACATCAATAATGACAAAACGGTTTTTTAATGCCTCGTTTAACGGAACGGTTCCGACATATCCTTCATTGATGGCTGCAATGACGCCGAATCCGTCTTGTGCTTTTACGACTTCGCCTGTAAACGGATTTGTCATCATTTTTCGATAATCCAGCACCCCGTTTAAGATGGGCAGGGTTTCCGGTTTCGCCATGTTGATTTCATCAATATATAGAAAGTGTCCGTGGTTCATCGCTTTTGTAACAGGCCCCTCAATAAATTCAATGGAGGCGTTTCCGTCTGTATTTTCGATCGTTTTATAGCCGACAAGCGCCTCCGCATCAAGGTCGACAGAACAGTTGACACTGTGCATCGGTTTTTGAAAATAAGCGGACAGCGTTTCGGCAAGCTTTGTCTTACCAGAGCCTGTAGGGCCTTTTAATAAAACATTTTTTCCGAGCGCCAGCGCGATCAACGCATCGTAAAGAACGGCCCTGTCCTCGGCTTCATAGCCGGGCGTTCCGATCAATGATTGAAACTCCTCTCCGGCCGGTTTGGCGGCAGACTGAATCAGCCGCTCTTTCATTTTCTCAGGCAGCTCTAGTTCGTGCAGATCATATTTCATATGTTGTAAGTTCCTTTCTAAAAAGCGTCTTCTATGAAGAGTATACTAAACATCAGACGATTTCCTCAATATATATGACTGCTGCCTTTCCCCGCCGAACCGGTTTATTCCCTGCCGCTGTTTGTAAGAGCGCCGCAAACCATTCGATCACCCGAGTTTCCGGACGGATTCGTCAAATCATCATCCTGGTGCTCATGAATGATAAAAGCGCTCCCATCCTGATCAAGCAGGCTGAATTTGCTTGACTTGTCCAAGGTGACATCCGGTGCATTCACAACGACATCCACTTTGCCGTCCGCACCGACTTCAATATTCGGCAGATCGCCGGCATGGTGTCCTTTTGGATTGTTAAAACCGTGCTCCTTTTGCGAAGGATTAAAATGTGCACCAGCGCTTTCAAAGTCAGGCTTTCTGCACTCACCGGTTTCATGGATATGAAAAGCAAGCAATCCCGGCGGCAGATCATATGCGGCAACTCGAATATCAAGCCCTTCAGACGCTGATTCAGAAACTTCAATAAAGCCCGTTTCAGTACCGTCGCGTTTAATGAGCGGCACTTTCAAATGCTGTGTCACCGGTTCAAATGTTTCTGTATGCTCTTGTTCCGCATTCTTTTGCTCAAGCTCTTTCTGCTGTGTGCATGCTGATGCCGAACAAACGAAAATTCCCGCCAACAGCACTTTGAATGAACGATTCAACTAGTGATCCCCCCTTATCTTTTTTCACTTAGTTTAGACAAGGGAAGGATCTGATAAACCTTTCCTTCAAGCAGCATGCTCGGGCAATCTGCAACAAAAAAAGCCATATAAAATGGCTTTTTAAAAAGAATATCGTTTAGCACCGAGGTAGCGCTGCTTCCAATAGGAATTGTTCATATCGCTGACGCTGACTCCGGAATCGTTAGCATTGATGAATGTTCCGTTGCCTAGATAAATCCCTACGTGTGAAGGGCCTGCTTTATATGTTGAGAAGAAGACAAAATCTCCTCTTGAAGGCTGGCTGACAGGCGTCATGGTATTCCAGTATCCGGCCGCACTCAGTCTTGAAACAGATGTGACTTTGTTCAGTGCATAATAAATGAAGCCGCTGCAATCAAAGCCTGATGGATTGTTGCCTCCCCATCTGTACGGAACGCCTATATGTTTTTCCGCTTCCGCAATCATGCGCTCGACTTTGGCGCTTGTCGAAGTGCCGCTTGAAACAGAAGAGTTCGATGAGTTGGATGAAGAGCTTCCCGGAGATGCTGCATTTGATGCACCGGAGATCTTCAGTTTCTGCCCGACTTGTATCACATCAGTTTTCAAATTGTTGTTTTCTCTGATGCTCTGTACCGTCACATTCAGCGAGTGTGCGATTTTCCACAAAGAATCGCCTGCCTTAACAGTGTAAGTCGTCGTTTTGGAGCTGCTGCTTGAGCTCGTTTTTTTAGAACTCGAAGACGAACCCGAAGATGATTGACTTCCGCTGGAAACCTTCCCTTTTACTTTAAGGACTTGGTTCGGGTAAATGGTGTCCGATTTCAAGCTGTTCAGCATTTTGATCTCAGCAACTGTCATATTCAAACCATTGGCGATTTTCCATAAAGAATCGCCCAGCTTGACTTTGTAGGTGCTGCTAGAACTGCTAGAAGCGCTTGAACTTTTTGAGCTTGAAGATGAACTGGAGCTTGAAGTCTTCGAACTGCTGCTTGAGCTGCTGCTTTTTGAACTTCCTTTGACAGTCAGCTTTTGGCCGGGATAAATCATGTCACTGCTTAAACCGTTTAAGCTTTTGATTTCCTGCACGCTCGTCTTATAGTCTTTAGCGATCAGCCACAAAGAATCTCCCAATTTGACCGTGTAGGTTGTCCGTGCAGAACTTGAACTGGAGCTCTCGCTTTTCTTTTTTGTGCTGCTTTTTGATGTACCGCCTGGAACTTCCAGGGTTTGTCCGATATAAATGACTGTAGATGAAAGGTCATTGGCTTTTTGCAGAGCAGAAACACTTGTCTTGTACTCAGCTGAAAGTTTCCATAACGAGTCACCGTTTTTCACCTTGATGGTCTGGGCTTCTACCGGTGATGCAGCCAATGAAGTTCCAACTACCGCAGAGGCCGCCAAACCTGCCGCTATCTTCTTCTTCATAACCTTTTAACCTCCTCTTTCATTTTCATTCTCTCTATGTATGCCATTACATTTGCCGCTGCTTAAGATCACCCAATCAACACATACTGGTGATCTGATCACCGTATGTTTGTCCTTGGCTGATTCCCCCTTTTATACTCTTAAGCACAAATGCAATTCACGATTTGTATCGGCTGATTTTTAAATTTTTTAATAGTTTTTTACAAATTCTATATTCAAAATACAGACTGATAGACACATTGACAAAAATCAACACCATTCAACAAACTTTCTATTTCCGGATGATCGAACGGCAGACACCAGCTTTTCATCTCAACTCCAAAAATCAATGACTCAGCAGAAAATCCCGCGTGAAAAACGGATTTCAAGGGGCGGAAGAAATGATTCATGAGACGGATCACGCTGAAGAAACGCTTTATACCGCGGTTTTTCGACGAGTTTCAGATCAAATGTCTTTGTAGAATCATGCGGCTGTCAGAAAGGCAAGGCGAACCTGAAAAGGTAAGAACGTTTTCATTCCCTTTTTCAAACGCCTGTTCATCTTCATCCGCTTCCAAGTGACAAACTTCCGAAGATGCTTATCCATACATTTCTATTTTCCAGCACAGAACTCCTTCATAAAACCATAAATTGACTATACCATACATTTTTTTTGCCAACATCCGGAATTCGGAGTGTCTTTTTTTTAGATCAAACGACGTTTTATCATTTTGGGATTCAGTTCTTAAAACCTATCTTAATAAAATAATAAATAGAAAAGTATATCTTAATGCTTATAACTTTTTTCGTTTTATTAGACTTAATTACCCATCCATCATCAATCGAATGATAGAACATCATGAAAATGTGAAATTTGTCCGGCGCATTCTTTTTAGCGGCTGCTATGTATTCTTACTGCTTTCATGTCGCATCTTAATGATATGGAGGTGATGTCATGACCATTCAAAAAATATGTCAGTATTTATGTTCCTTCCTGGGTGTCATATCTCTTTCCTTTATTTACGTACAGATGTTTAAAAAAACAAAACAGACAAAGAAAGATTAAGCAGACATTTATTGCATTTTATACATAACGTGTTATAATTTCTCTCGTTATCCAAAAGAAACGGGGAACATATATGAGGGAAACAAAGAATTTGAGGGAAAAAACGAAGCAATTTTTAACGATATTGATTCCGATTCTGATCACACAGGTAGGATTATCTTTGATCACGTTTCTTGACACGGTGATGTCCGGTAAAGTCAGTGCCGCCGATCTCGCCGGTGTCGCGATCGGGTCGAGTTTATGGGTACCTGTTTATACAGGGCTGGCCGGCATATTGACAGCTGTCACGCCCATTGTTGCACAGCTGATGGGAGCCAAGCAGCAAAAGGACGTTCCCTACACTGTGATTCAATCGATTTATGTGGCGGGTATACTCAGCATTCTTATCGTGACTTCCGGTTTTTTTCTGATTGATCCAATCTTGGAGAAGCTCCAGCTTGAGCAAAAAGTGTCTCTCATTGCAAAGCAATATTTGTCTTATCTCGGGTTCGGCATTTTGCCGCTGTTTGTGTACAACGTGATGCGCTGTTTTATTGATTCTCTCGGGAAAACAAGAGTAACAATGCTAATCACACTATGTTCTTTGCCAATCAATTTTGCATTAAATTATCTATTTATCTTCGGAAATTTCGGATTTCCCAAATTGGGAGGAGCCGGAGCAGGCTTGGCTTCCGCTTTAACCTATTGGTGCATTTGTCTGATTTCCTTATACATCGTTCATAGGAAAACTCCTTTTTATCAGTTTAGGGTTTTCGAATCATTCTACCCGTATTCGTTTGCCGAAAGTTTGAAACTCTTGAAAATCGGTCTTCCCATCGGGTTTGCAATCTTCTTTGAGACGAGTATTTTTGCGGCCGTCACCTTGCTGATGAGCCACTTTGACACCGTCACGATTGCGTCCCATCAAGCAGCAATGAACTTCGCTTCTCTTCTTTATATGCTGCCGCTCAGCGTCTCAATGACATTGACGATTGTCGTCGGATTTGAAGCCGGGGCAAAACGTTTTAAAGATTCGAGGGCTTACAGCTACCTTGGCATCTCGATTGCGGTTGGTTTTTCATTATTCACCGCGCTTATTATTTTATTGTTCAGACAGCAAATTGCCGGGATGTACGCAGCAAACCCTGAGGTATTGCTCCTGACAAAACACTTTTTGCTGTATGCATTGTTTTTTCAGCTTTCAGATGCAATCGCCGCCCCGATTCAAGGAGCGCTCAGGGGGTATAAAGATGTCAACTATACCCTTGTCACAGCTTTGATTTCTTACTGGATCATCGGGCTTCCGGTCGGGTTTTTCATCGGCACATATACGCCGTTTGGAGCGTACGGATATTGGATCGGACTCATTGCGGGGCTTGCCGCAGGTGCGATCGGGCTTTTCTTCAGGCTCAAGCTTATCCAAAACCGCTTCATTCGCTACCACGGCACTTAAAAAAGGTATAGAGCATTTCGCTCTATACCTTTTTATTTTGAATGTCAATCATTCCACTGAAAGGTCCAAAATGTTTCTTTTTCAAACCACGTTTCTACGACAGGCTCGCCATTTGCCAATTTTTTTTCGATTTCTTTCAGCATGCCACCTGTCTGAGATTTGTGCGCTTTTAAAGCGTTCATTTTAACATCGGCTGCTTCTTTGATATCAAGAACGACATCAGGCTTGCCAAGCACCTCTTCCCTGTGGTGAGTGATCGCCATGCATAAAACGCGCGGCCGGTCTTCTTTCTTTTTGCGGGATAATGCACGGATGACCGCAGCACCGCATGCATCATGATCGGGATGAACGCCGTGGCCGGGATAAAATGTTACAATCAGGCTCGGATCTACATCATCGATGACGGCCTCTATTTGATCGGCCAATTTTTCTTCATCTTCAAATTCGAGTGTTTTATCGCGAAAACCGAGCATGCGCAGATCTTGAACATCCATTGCACGGCAAGCATCGATCAATTCCTGCTTTCTGAGAAGAGAAAGAGTTTCCCGATTGGCAAAAAGCGGTTCCCCCATATTTCTCCCCATTTCCCCCAGCGTCAGACACGCATATGTCACAGGTATTCCTTCTTTGCGGTTTAAGGCCATCAAGCCGGCCACTCCGAATGATTCATCATCAGGATGCGGCAGGACTACTAGTAAATGTTTTTCCATCTATAACACCTTCTTTTTAGACTGCAAATGGCTTTTTGCTGATTTGAAGCGAAATGGCTAGCTTGCCGCCTGGCAAATAACCGGCAAGAAGCAGCCGTCCTTCATCATCAATTGTATAATCGGTGAGGCCCTCTGCGTAAATCCAGCCGTCTTCTGTTTTTAAGCCTGTACGATAGGGCCCGTTTCCCGTTATTTTTGCCCGGGAGCAGGCGACCTTCGCATTTCTGATGTATGCAACAACCGTCATGTTCTGCTCATCTTTATGGGCAGAATAAGATCCGGTTGTTGTCTCCAAATGAATGTAGACAGGCTGATGTAAAAACGTGTCTAATGAAGCCTGTACATCTTCCTTGTTGATTGCTTTCATGTTACTCCCTGCTTTCTCCATTTGATAATAGCTGCAAGCGTTCTGTATGCAGCTCAATCAGGTTTAGCTTTATATCTGTTTCTAAGGCGGAATTTAAAATGCGCTGAACGGATTGAACATATTTTTCATACCTCGTCTTTCTGAGCCTTGGGTGTGTTCTGAGGTCATTCAGTTCATCATCAATCGCCTGATAAAGGGTCCGCTTCCCCTCTCCGTTCATCGTTCTGTTCTTCCAGAGGGTCAGATATGCCTTGAAAAGTTCAGGTTCGTTTGCCATACCAAATCGACCTCCGAATCCTCTCAATCATGTTTAATTATACATGACCGGCGCTTCTTGAAAAGAAAAAGGGCCTATGAGTGATATGTTTTTTTTCTTTTAAGAAAAACCTTCGACTGCTTTTTCCATTTAAACTGTGAAAGAGTAAACAATACCAATGCAGCCCATATACAGGAAAAAGTAAAAGCTTTGGCGCTGCTAAAGGGTTCATGATAGACGAAAACCCCTAAACATAATGTAATGGTCGGAGCGATATACTGCAAAATTCCGACTTGGTAGAGCGGAAGCTTTTTGGCTCCTTCTGCAAAGAAAAGCAGCGGGATGGCTGTTAAAACACCGGCCAAAAACAGCAGCAGCATCGTGCCTATACTGGTTGACGCCGCCTGTGAATGCTCAGGGTGGCGGAAGAACAATAGATAGATGACGGCGACCGGCGCGATGATCATCGTTTCAAGGGTCAGCCCGATGGCACTCGTCAGCGCCGTCCTTTTTTTGGCTAATCCATAGAGCCCGAAGCTGAAAGCGAGCATAAGGGCAATGTACGGAACAGAACCGTATTGAACAGCGGAAATAAGGACGCCGGCTGCGGCAAGCAGAACTGCGGCTGTCTGCATCCGCGACAGCTTCTCTTTTAAAAATATGATTCCGAGCACGATAGAAACAAGCGGATTGATATAGTAGCCGAGGCTTGCTTCAAGAATATAGCCGTGATTAACGGCCCATATGTAGACATACCAATTAACCGAAATCAATACAGAAGAAAACACAAGCGGAACAAGGGCCTTTCGATTGCCCCAAAGGGACTGGAACACTTTGACCCCGTTTTTCCATTGCCGCAGAACGAGGAGCACGCCGCACATAAAAACAAACGACCAAATGATGCGGTGCGCGAGTATATCAAGGGCGGCTGTCTGATCAAGAACTTTCCAATACAATGGAAGCAGCCCCCATAGTAAATAAGAAGATGCAGTGTAAAAAATGCCTTTCATTTGAGATGAGTGATTCATGAGTGATTCTTTCCTTTCTTCATCACTTTGCGCGCTTTTTTGCATATACTGTACCGTCTATGTGAAAGGAAGTGTGACCCGTGTTTGATTGGCAACGCTTTTTTCCTTTTCAGCAATTTTCTAAGGACGGCTTAAAAAACGCTGACCCGAAAGATGTTGAACATTATATCCACCAAATGATGAAAAGCGTCTTTGGACCTGGCTATGCCGTTCAATTTCCTTTCCGCGACCCTCTCTCAAAAGAATCGCCGGCGGAAGACGAATCTGATCCAATTGACATCTTTGAAACGACAAGTCATGTGTTTGTCAAAATTCCGCTCACAAAAGAACAGCTTAACCTATTGAAAATTAAACATACTTCACAAGCCCTGATCATCGAAAACTACCCTGAAAATGGACGGGAAAAAAAAGTCATTCTGCCCTCTCTTGTACGCAGAAAAGGCACCAAAGCCGTCTTTAAGGACGGCATATTAGAAGTGATGTTTTTAAAAAATGAAGACTTCAACATGTCTGAAATCGACATTACTTTTTAAAAACGGCCGCGCTTGGCAAAAGCAGGCTGTTTTTCTTTCCATCCGCAAAAGATCTCCCTCCGATACATATTAACACTTGCCCTGAACGTCTATCATCTTATTTGCCTCGACCATGCGGCCTGTGCCATTTGAATTGTTATTTTAGTATATCTGGATCAAAAAATCTATGTATCTATTTCCTCTTTCGGCGGAAGTCAAATGACCTTTATAATGATAATGATTCTCATTTGAAAATATAAAACACAGGAGGATTTATATGAAAAAGAAGATGAGTATGTTTTTCACCGCAATGATTTTGACGATCCTTTGTTTTTCACCGCAGGCTTCGGCTGCATACAATGACTTGCACAAGGGGTATGCCACCTATACAGGATCAGGTTATTCAGGCGGAGCGTTACTCCTTGACCCCATTCCATCCAATATGGAGATTACCGCTTTAAATCCGACAGATTTAAATTATCGCGGCGTAAAAGCGGCGCTCGCCGGGGCTTATCTTGAAGTTGAAGGCCCTAAAGGAAAAACGACGGTTTATGTGACCGATCTATATCCGGAAGGCGCTCCGGGGGCCCTTGACCTTTCGCCCAACGCTTTTCGCAAGATCGGCGATATGAAAGACGGTAAAATCAATATAAAATGGCATGTTGTCAAAGCGCCGATCAAAGGAAATTTCACATATCGGATCAAAGAAGGCAGCAGCCAGTGGTGGGCGGCGATCCAAGTCAGAAATCACAAATATCCCGTTATGAAAATGGAGTACTATAAAGACGGAAAGTGGATCAACATGGAGAAAATGGATTACAACCATTTTGTCAGCACCAATTTGGGTACAAGCCCTCTTAAGGTCAGAATCACGGATATCCGCGGAAAAGTCGTAAAAGACACGATTCCAAAACTTCCAGAGAACGGAACATCCAGTGCATACACCGTCCCTGGGAAAGTGCAGTTCCCTGATTAATCAGCAAGTGCAAAACCGAAAATGATGAGACGGCGGCCAAATGCGGAAATCCGCAGCTTTGACCGCCGTTTCATCTTGTATCATATCAAGTTTCATCTGATCAAGCTTCCAATCCGCTTTATCAATAGCCGGGTCCTGCCCCTCCGTACGGAGCTCCGCCCGGAACACCTCCATAAGGGACTCCTCCCGGGGCGCCTCCGTAAGGGACTCCTCCTGGGGCGCCTCCGTAATATGGACCCGCACCAGGTACGCCTCCGTAGTATGGTCCTTGATAAGGCGGCGGGTAAGCGTACGGCCTTGGATAGTTAAAAATCGCGCTTCCGAGAAATCCGCCCAGCAATCCGCCGACCAGCGGCGCTCCAAAACCCCAGAATAACGGGAATCTAGCCGGGTATCCGGCAGGACCTGATCTCGAATATCCATAAAGCATATGAGGGTTCATTGGCATTTATCCTCCTTTATGTCTGCCTATAGTCAAGGTATTCATAAAGTCGGGAAACGTTTGGGCTATTCTTCATAAATCATTTTTTTCGTCATTCCGCCGTCTACCGTTATGTTCGTCCCGTTAACAAACCTGTTGTCAGGATCGGTTAAATAAAAGCATGCCTTTACGATATCAAGCGGATGGCCGACTCTGTTAGAAAAATGCTGTTCATGATCTTTCGGTTTCAGGGAATCATCATGCTCCGTTTCGATCCATCCTGGAGAAATGCTGTTTACGACGATCGAATATTGGCTCAGCGATGCTGCCAAAGCGTGTGTTAAGGCGATGATGCCGCCTTTTGAAGCCGCATAAGCTTCAGCGTTCGCTTCAGACATAAACGCCCTTGTCGAAGCAATATTGACAATAGCCCCGCCTGTTTCTTCCTTCATTTTTATAGCCGCTTCTCTTGAGCAAAGGAAAACGCTTTTCAAATTGGTGTTCAGAACATCGTCCCATTCTTCTGAAGTCAGATCGAGCGGCGGCTTCCAGATTGATTTGCCCGCATTATTAATGAGCGCTGAAATGACACGGCCGTTTTTTACAGCCTCATCCATCAGACGCTTCACGTCTTCTTCGTCAGTAACATCGGCATGTACAAACTGCACCTGGCATCCGGAAGCGGCCAGCTCTTTTTCCAGCTGTTCGCCTGTATCTTTTAATACATCGGCAAACAGCACGGCATAACCTTTTTCGGCATATGCCTGCACAAGCTCTTTTCCGATTCCTTTTGCTCCGCCTGTGATGACGACTGCTTCTTTACCGTTCATCCCCCTCACACGCTTCCTTCTGCATCACAGTGGTGTTCGGCCCAGTTTTGTATCTCCTTCAGCACAGGCTTCAGCGCTATTCCTTTATCTGTTAATTGATAGATCACTTTCACCGGTGTTTCCGGCAGAACCTGGCGTTCGACGATCTCACCCTGTTCGAGTTCTTTCAATCGTTCAGCCAGCATTTTTTGGCTGATCAACGGTATCATCTCGGTCAAATCTTTAAACCGTTTAGGGCCATCCAATAAAACATGGATAATCAGTCCATTCCATCGTTTGCCGAGCAAAGAAAAGGCGGCTTCCATTTTAGGACACATTGTAAACCCCAATTCTCTCACCCCTCCATATCCAGTTGACAAATATTATGTGTACCATTAGAATACTCTTTGAAGTTACAAAAAGTAAGTTTCTAACTTTTTATCTAGCTCTATCATAACACGTTTATTCTAAAGGAGGAAGTCACATGACTTTATCGGACAACACTACACTTAATTTATTGCAAGAGCGTTCATCAATTAAAGAATATGACACAAGCGTCTCCATTTCAAAAGAGGAACTGACAGAGCTGTTGAACATCACAACAAAAGCGCCGTCAGCCTGGAACTTACAGCACTGGCATTTCACTGTATTTCACAGCCAAGAATCAAAAGACAGACTTCTCCCGATTGCCTACAGCCAAAAACAAGTCAGCCAGGCATCTGCGGTGGTCGCTGTCTTGGGAGACTTGCAAGCAAACTTGAACGGTGAAGCCGTCTACGGTCCTTTAACAGAAGCCGGTTTTATGACGGAAGAAATCAAGCATACGCTGCTCGGACAAATTAACGGCGCCTATCAAAACAGTGCATTTGCCAGAGATGCCGCTTTTACAAACGCATCGCTTGCAGCTATGCAGCTGATGATTGCCGCAAAAGCCATGGGCTATGATACGTGCGCAATGGGCGGCTTTGACAAGGAGGCGTTTGTGAAAGAATTCAACATTGATGAACGCTATGTACCGGTCATGCTGATCTCAATCGGAAAACCGGCAAAACCGGCTCATAAAAGCAGCCGTTTCGATGTTTCCGAAGTCTCAACATGGCTGTAAACATGTGAAAAGCCTTAGTCCTGAAAAAAGGACTAAGGCTTATTTTTATGCTTTTAAATGTGTTTCATACCAAATTTTCGCCTCTTCAATTTCATGATGCGTGAGCTGGTGTCCCCCGTCTTCCCAATGAAGGAACACGTCTGCTGCGGCGTTTTTGAAATAGCCGGCCAGCTCGTTTGACTCTTGGGGCGGACAGAGCGGATCTGTTTTTCCAGCTCCGATAAAAATCGGGATTCCCGTCATGTCAGGCAGTTTTTGATTTCTTAAGGGCACCATCGGATGGTGCAAAACAGCGCCTTTCAGTGCGTGTTCATAGAGAAACAGCAAGCTTCCGGCTATATTGGCGCCGTTTGAATATCCGACCGCCACCACCTGGCGCCTGTCGAATTCCAGTTCTTTTGCCGCTTGATCGAGAAAAGCATTCAATTCTTCCGTTCTTTTCATCAAATCTTTCTCATCAAATACACCTTCTTTTAAGCGCTTAAAAAAACGGGGCATGCCGTTTTCCAAAACATTTCCTCTGATACCGAGCAAATTGGCATTCGGATCTATCATCCTGCCGATCGGCAAAAGGTCGTGTTCATTCCCCCCGGTACCGTGCAATAGCAAAAGCGTGACATCAGATTGCCCTCTTTCAAAAATATGGTTCACTTAAAATCACTCCTTGTCCCATTTTGGAAGTATGCCTTCAATTTGACTGCGATGCTGTTCAAGCCATTTCGGCAACTTTAGCGATGTGCCGAGGCCTTCCAGTGTTTCATCAGCCAAAAAACCCGGCTCATCCGTAGCCATTTCAAATAGTATTCCGCCTTTTTCCCTGAAATAGATTGAAGTGAAATATTGGCGGTCAAGAATATCCGATGCGGAAAATCCGTTTTTTAAAAGCCGCTTTTTCCATTCTTTTTGTTCTTCTCCGTTCGTCCTGAAAGCAATGTGGTGAATCGTGCCGTATCCGCCGATGCCTCTTGGGCTTTCGCTGATTTTGACATCCAGCCGATTTCCGATTGTCGCGCCGGACTCCAGCCGGATAAACTCCCCTTCCGCTTCTTTTTTCTGATAGCCGAACGTTTCTTCTAAAAAACGAATCGTCGCCTCAGGTCTGTAGCTGTTTAATGTGACGCCTTTTATCCCAGTGACGGCATAAACGGGAGAAATCTCCTCGGTTCCCCATGAACTTTGTCCGCTTTCCTCATCTTCCACGATGGCCAGCTGAAGCTCTTCAGCATCTTGAAAAAGAAGTGCTTTTTCTTTAAAAAGCACGGTTTCCTGAACATCAATACCAAGACGTTCGAGCCTCATCTTCCAGAATGGAAGCGCACCTTTTGGCACCGATAAATAAATTCTGCCCGCCTGCCCGTTTCCAACAGTGCCCCGCATGCTTCCCTGAAAGGGGAAGAACGTTAAAATCGTGCCGGGATCACCGGTCTTGTTTCCGAAGTAAAAATGATATGTGCCGGGATCATCAAAGTTAACGGTTGTTTTAACAAGCCTCATCCCCAATACGTCTGTATAAAATCTCAAATTCACCTTCGGGTCTTTCGCAAATGCAGTAACATGGTGAAGTCCTTCCGTTTTCATCATCATTCTCCTTTTATCTCGAATTCAAGATATTAATTATTGTAATGTTATATTTCGCTTGATGCAAGACAGAAGTATTATTTAAATAGTTTAAAAAATCATTTTTTTCTAATAATTATCTTGTGATTGAATCTGACACCTGCTATGATAATGAACATTAAAATGGCTAAAGGAGGAAAAAAGGTGAACAAACAGCTTTTCATATTGATTCTTTTTATCATCCCTTTTATCGGACAGCTCGTCTTGCTGCCGTACGTAAACCGGATTCATCCGATTATTTTCGGACTTCCGTTTTTCCATTTTTGGCTCGTGCTATGGATCGTGCTGACACCGCTGATTACATTGATCATTTACAAGATGGAGAAAAAAAACGGAGGTTATGAATGATGCAGGGAAATTTAACAGCGCTTTTGATAACGGCGGGTATTATTCTGACCGTTGTCTGCATTGGATTTCTTGCCGGCAGTAATAAGCAGTCCCGCAAATCGGTTGAAGAATGGTCTGTCGGCGGAAGACGATTCGGCGGGCTTCTCGTCTGGTTTCTCGTCGGCGCCGATTTATATACGGCCTATACGTTTTTAGGACTGACAAGCACGGCATTTACAAGCGGAAGCGTCGCTTTTTTTGCGATTCCTTATTCCGTGCTGGCCTATTTTATCGCCTACTTTTTTCTGCCGAAAATTTGGCATGTTGCAAAAGAACATAAACTGACGACTCTGGCTGATTATGCGAGGGAACGCTTCAGCAGCAAATTGCTGTCATCTCTCGTGGCAATTGTCGGCGTCCTGATGCTGATTCCATATATTTGCCTGCAGCTCAGCGGAATTCAAGATACGCTTCAGGTAGCCGGAACAGGTTACATTAACGTCAATGTCGTCGTGATCATCTCATTCATTCTTGTCGCGCTTTACACTTTTTTCAGCGGCATCAAAGGCCCTACATATACTGCCATTATTAAAGACATTTTAGTTTGGGTGATGATGCTGTTTATGGCCGTCTCTTTACCGCTCATCCATTTTAACGGCTGGACGCCGATGATTGACAAATTGACAAGTGAAGCGCCGCACATGCTGACAATCCCTTCAGAAGGGCCGCGGGGAATCGCTTGGTTTATTACGGCTTCGATCGTTTCCGCCCTCGCCTTATTCATGTGGGCTCATGCGGCAACAGGAGTATTTACGGCGAACAGTGCGGATGCCCTCAGGAAAAACAGCATGTTTCTCCCGCTGTATAATATCGTGCTGATTTTAGTGATCTTTCTTGGGTTTATTGCTTTTCTCGTTCTTCCTGATGACATTAACCCAAGGCTTGCTTTACTTTATTTGATACAGAACTCCTACGGGGGCGTCACACAAGGATTTGCCTATTCAACGATCGCATTGGCGAGTCTTATTCCATGTTCGATTATGGCGATCGGGGCTTCCAATCTGTTTGCCAATAATTTATACCGCGACTTGGTCAACCCCCGTGTTTCAGGAAATAAACTGACCTTGATCACCCGCTCAATGGTATTTGTGGTGATCGGGCTCGCGCTGTTATTCGGAATGCTGTTCCCGGCGGCGCTTGTGACGCTGCAGCTTCTTGGCGTATCCGGAATGGTGCAGATTTTCCCGGCCATCGTCATTAGTTTGTTCTGGAAAAATCAGACGAAGGAAGCGACAATCATCGGCCTGTTAATCGGACTGGCTGTAACGTTTACGGTCTATGTGACGAAATCATCATTCGGCATTTATGAGGGGTTCTGGGGGCTTGCGGCCAATCTCGTGTCTGTCGTGCTGCTGAATCCGTTCTTTGTGAAAAATGTAAAAGCAAACTCTGTCATCAGCTATTTGTTTGACGGAAAGAAAAGCGTGAAAAAAAGCGCATGATCACATAGCAAAACCCCTTACGACTGTATTATCCGTAAGGGGTTTTTGATTATTTTTCTTTTTTTAAAATCTCGATCGCTTTATCTAACTGGGTATCATTGTCGGAAAGCTTTTTCTGCAGCTTGGTTGTCATGCTGATTGTCGTCTCTCCTGTTATGATTCCGGTTGTTTTCAGCTTTTGATCTTTTTGAAAAGCCTTAACAGCCGCTGCTGTCTGATCATCAAATGAGCCTGTCGGCTTCACATCGTAGCCGAGCGCTTTAAGCATTTGCTGGGCGGCTTTCACTTCGTCTCCGGTGCTGCCAGACTTATACTCTTTCTTCGAGTCGAGGTATGGCAGTTTGGCATAGCTTGGCAGCTCAGCCTTGTATTGAGGCTTGATCCCTTTTTCATGAATCCAGTCTCCGTTCGGTGTCAGCCATTTGGCAATCGTCAGTTTGACAGTCGATCCGTCAGAAAAGTTTTCCGCATTTTGAACCGTTCCTTTCCCGAACGTTTTTTCGCCGACGATCGGAATGCCGGATGACTGATGCAGGGCGCTGGCCATAATTTCAGCGGCGCTCGCCGTTCCTTCGTTTACGAGGACAACGGTCGGCTTGTTCACTTTGCGCTCATTCTCAGCTTTGTAAACTTCCTTCTTGCCGCTTTTTGATTCGACTTGCATAATCGTTTTGCCTTTATCGACAAACAGGTTGCTCATTGTAATCGCCTGGTCCATTAAACCTCCAGGATTGCCTCTCAAGTCTAAAACAAACCGTTCCGCACCTTTTTCGGACAATTCATCAATGGCTTTTGTCAATTCTTTTGCCGTGCTTTCGGAGAAAGACGTAATTTGGATTTCTCCAATATTGCCGTCGATTATTTTTGAATAAACCGTTTCAATCGGAATCGTATCCCGTTTAATCGTGACATCGATTTGACCGACGCCTTCCCTGTTCAGCATCAGCTTGACATCTGTACCTTTTTTTCCTCGGATCATTGCGGTCGCTTCATTGACGGTTTTGCCTTTTACGCTTTTGCCGTCCACCTTCTGAATTTCATCATGCGGCTTAAGGCCCGCTTTTTCAGCCGGTGAGCCCTTTATAGGCGCAACGATTAAGATTTGTCCATTTTTTTCTTCTACTTGGGCGCCGATTCCTTCAAAAGAAGAGGTAATGCTTTCTTCAAAGCTTTTCGCTTCTTTTTTGTCCATGTATGTAGAATACGGATCATCCAAAGCCTCAAGCATTCCTTTAATCGCGCCATCTGTCAGCTTTTCATCGTCTGTGTTTTGATAATAGTCACTCTTGATTTTGTCGTATGCCGCCATCAGCTTTGCAAATTTGTCGCCCTCTGAAGCGGAATATACCGAACCGTCGTTTCCTTTCCCCACGATAAAAAGTGTGAGTGCCGATGCTGCGACGGCCGTAATTAATATTGCCAAAAAGAGTTTTAACTGCTGTTTCAAACGAACACCACCTTTTCTTCTTACCATATTATCACGGACGAATCTTTATTCGTCAACTCGCATCACTTCAAAACAGATTTTACTGATGCTGTTTGCCATGGAATCTTAAACGATTTTTTCGCTTCTCGCATATGCATACACAAAAGGAGGGATCTTATTTTGAGCGATTATTTAGACATGCTCGCCAGTTTCGGCGTCTCAGGCGCCCATCCTGGCGGGATGGGGCTGACAAAAGCGGTACTCGCCAAAGCCGATATCGATCCGGAGCTGCCGATTCTTGACGCAGGCTGCGGAACCGGGCAGACTGCCGCCTACTTGAGCCACCTGCAGTTTCCTGTGTCCGCCCTTGATTCGGATGCGGTCATGATTGATAAGGCAATAAAAAGATTTGAAAAAGAACGGTTATCCATACCTGCTTTTCACGCTTATATCGAAGAAATGCCTTTTCAGAACGAAAGCTTCGCCTGTGTATTAACAGAATCAGTCTTGAGTTTCACACAACTCGGATCAGCTTTGAAAGAAATCCGCCGAGTGCTGAGGCCTGGCGGCATGCTGATCGGCATTGAAGTTTCTCTTGCAAACGGCGAACTGACAGACGAGGAGAAAAAAGAAATTATGGATTTTTACGGGTTCACTCGTTTATATGATCAAAAAGACTGGGTGCGGACACTGCGCAAAGAGGGTTTTTCACAGGTTGAAATCATTCCTGCCATCTTAGAGGACATCGCTGATCTTGAAGAAGCAGCTGCAGAAATGGATCTGTCGCCTGACATTTCTGAAAAAGCCTATCAAACGATGGAACAGCACGAACTGCTGCTGGCAAAATATCAGCAATCTCTTGATCATATTATTTTTATCTGCCGTCTATAAATCGTCATTTACCCTCCTTCTTTCGTCCAACCTTTTCTATTCATTCCGTCATATGCTGAATAGGAATACTAGATGATGGAAGGAGCATTCAAGTGGAGCGTTACTACAGATTTTGCCAGCAGAATGTTGGCAGGGTTGCCAGAATCACCGACAGGGGCGGCCGCGTCCATGTCGGCAGAATTGTCCGTGTATCGCCAAATAAAGTCTTCATTGCCCCGATGGTCAGAAGAGGGCGCCCCGGCTTCGGATATGGATATGGCTATTATGGAGGCTGGTGGGGATGGGGTCCGGTTTACGGGCTTGGCCTTGGTTTAATCGCAGGCGTGGCGCTTGCAGGGTTGTTTTTTTGGTAAAGGGAAAGGCCGATATTCATCGGCCTTTCATTTCATTTCGCTTCTATTTCTCGTCACGGCCCTAGCTTCGTGCTCATGGCCGGCGGGTAGAACGCTCCGATACTGGCCGTTCTTGATGGCTTGCAGCCCTGTCATTTTATAAATAAGAAAGCTTCCGCACGGATGCGAAAGCCCTCCCCCTTTATACCTTTTTCACTTGTTTAAAATATTCTTCAAGCGTCAGGTCGTGTTCCTTTATAACCTTTGCGGCTTTTTTGCCGACATAGCGCAGGTGCCAAGGCTCATACTTATATTTCGTAATATGTTCCTTGTTTTTCGGATAGCGGATAATATAGCCGAATTTATCGGCGTTATCTTCCACCCATTTTCCGTCTTTCGTATTGCCAAATTCCTGGGAAAGAGCAAAGCCGTTGCTTCTGCTGGAAATGTCCATCGCAAGCCCTGTCTGATGCTCGCTTTGCCCTGGATAAGCCACAGCTTCTTTCGCCTTTTCTTCTCCCTTTTGGGTTACTTCATTATCATAGATCGTTTTTTGTCTGTCATAAGATCGATAGCCGGAAACAGCAACAAGGTCAAGTCCTTCTTTCTCCGCAGCAGTGAACATCTCTTGCAGCGCTTCGGCGGCTTCTTTTCTGATATAGCGCTTATCGATATCCTCTGTAAATGAAAATGCGACGTCAGGCACAGTCAGATCTGATGGTGCATAATCTCCCGGAAGCGCAAATTCTTTATTGACAAGCGCAAGTATATTGTCGGGATTTTGAATCGTCGGCATGCCGGTTACTTCTTTAATTTGATTAAAGTACTTGCTTTCAAGCACAAAATCTTGATCTTCCAGATCGCTTTTTTGATCATTCGCATCCTCGCCTGCGTTTGCAGTGTTTTGCGTTTGAGCGGAGTCTGTCTGCTTCTGTTCGGTCATGGAGCATCCCGTGCCAAGCAGGACCGCGGCACTCAGCAAAGAAGCGATCGATACGTATTTGTACTTACTGTTCATCATGATCCATCCTTTTTTCCAGCGGTTAATCATCTGCTTTCCCTGTTATAGAGCCGTATCCAGCGCCAGCAGAATCATATCATTAAAAGTTGTCTGCCTTTCTTCAGCAGTCGTCTCTTCGCCTGTCAACACATGATCGCTGACCGTTAAAATCGACAGAGCTTTCCGGTCGAATTTGGCCGCTAACGTGTAGAGCGCCGTCGTTTCCATTTCGATTGCCAGCACACCGTGTTTCGCAAGCTTTTCGATTTGGCTGTCATCATTGTAAAATTGATCAGCCGTAAACACATTCCCTGCCGTAACCGGGATATTTCGTTCCTTTGCAGCATCATAAGCCGCTTTTAAAAGTTCGAAATCTGCACAAGGGGCAAAGTCGATTGATCCAAACGCCACCCTATTGATTTGTGAATCAGTGGAAGAGGTCATCGCGAGAATGACGTCTCTCACATTGACATCCTTTCTGATTGCACCGCAGGAACCGACGCGAATCAAATTTTTGACATCATAGCTTCTGATTAATTCATTGACATAAATAGAAATGGAAGGAACGCCCATGCCCGTCCCCTGTACGGAAACGCGTTTTCCTTTATAGGTGCCGGTAAAACCGTACATACCCCGAACTTCATTATAGCACTCGACATTTTCCAAATATGTATCTGCGATGTATTTTGCACGCAGCGGGTCTCCGGGCAGCAGCACCGTTTCGGCAATTTGCCCTTTTTCCGCGCCAATATGTACGCTCATGATTATTCCTCCTGCCTTTTTCAAGCTGATTGGTGATGTTGTTGTGTAACCATCCACTCGCATTATGTATTATAAACCAACATGGTAGAAAAAGAAAATAAAGCCTCTGCAGAAAACTTGTCATGTTTAAAAAAGGACAAGCATACTTTAAAAAAGAATCATTCCGATTAAAGATCAGGATGGAGGAAAAAATATGTTTCGGTCCCTCAACAGTTATATCATAGATTTTACAGGTATTCTTGTAATCGGGATTTTAATATGCTTTGTTTCAATCGGCGGATCGCTGACGGCCGGGCTCTCTTTTCATATCCCAGCTTCCATTCAGCAGTTAAATACGATTTTCATCAGCATTTTGATTGAGGCGCTTCCGTTTGTTTTGATCGGTGTTTTCATCGCAGGGTTCATTCAAATTTTTATTACTGAAGAACATATTCGCGCCCTAATGCCAAAAAACAAGTTTTCAGCAGTGATCGTCAGCTGTTTGCTCGGTGCATGTTTCCCGGCTTGTGAGTGCGGAATCGTCCCGATCGTCAGAAGGCTTGTTGCTAAAGGCGTTCCAATCTATGCCGGTGTCGGCTTTCTTCTGACCGGTCCGCTGATCAATCCGATTGTCATCCTGTCGACTTACATGGCATTTGGCAATGATGTCCGAATGGCGGTATTAAGAGTCTCGGCCGGTTTTGCCGCCGCGGTCTTGATCGCTTTGGTCATCAGCTTTCTATTTAAGTCCAATCAGCTGAAAACAGAAAGCATCGGACATCGGCATGATACGGGCCATACGAAGGCCCCTTTTTCAGAACGGCTTTTTGGTATGCTGAAACATGCGATTGATGAATTTTTTGATATGGGAAGATATTTGATTATTGGGGCTTTAGTCGCCGCTCTTGTCCAAACTTACCTTCCTTTAAAATCTTTG
Organism: Bacillus swezeyi; assembly: GCF_001969815.1. GTDB lineage: Bacteria > Bacillota > Bacilli > Bacillales > Bacillaceae > Bacillus > Bacillus swezeyi. The sequence continues at coordinate 22,585 of NZ_MRBK01000049.1, forward strand.
TTCCTCATCGGAGGGGGTATGGTCGACTCCGCCTTGGTGATGATGGGGCTGGCTTACTTTTTATCGCTTTGTTCAGAAGCGGACGCATTTATCGGGGCTTCCTTCACCAGCTTGTTCCCCGCTTCCTCCATCCTTGGATTTTTGGTGTACGGACCTATGCTCGACTTGAAAAACACGATTATGATGCTGCATGTATTCAAACCAAAATTTGTGATTTGTTTATCATTTTTGATCACGTTGATCGTCTATATTTGCGTAAAAGCCGTCAGCTTGCTATAGAGAGGAGGTTTTTGATATGGTTTTTCAGCCTCAGCAATTCTTGCGCGCGCTAATTTTAGCTGCGTTTTCGGGCTTTATTTTCAAACTCCACCATACAGGGGAAATCAACAGGCTGATCAATCCGAAATATGAATACACGAGCATGATTGCCGCGGGCGCATTCGCTTTTCTGTTTGTCATTCAGCTGTCAAGGATCTGGATCACCCGGCACGACAAACACGAAAACTGCGGCTGTGATCATGACCATGGCCAGTCTAAGCCTTTCATCATTAAAATGATCCATTATGCGGTGATCGCACTGCCGCTCATTACTGGTTTTACCTTTGCACCGGCCGTGCTGAACTCATCTGTTGCCGCGAACAAAGGAACAATGCTTACCAAAACGGAGCTCGGTCCGGATGCTGAGAATAGCGGACATGTGACAACACCGGAGATCCAAAAAGAAAGGTCTGAATCCACTATACCGAAAACGGCCTTTGACCGAAAAATGGCTCAGTTTAAACAACAGAATCCCCTTATGATGAAGGACGATATGTTTGCTGACTATTATGATGAAATCAGTGATCATCTGGATCGGTATATCGGAAAACAAGTCAAGGTCAAAGGCTTTGTCCATAAAGAAACCGGCCTGAAAGAGCACCAGCTTGTCGTCTCCCGCTTTTTGATCACGCACTGCATTGCTGACGCAAGCCTGATCGGCTTTCTTGCCGAGTGGGACGGAGCCGAAGACTTGAAGCGCGACACATGGATTGAGATAGAAGGAATCCTCGGCAAAGCCTCATATCATGGAACTGTCATTCCGATCATTCAGGCAAAACAGTGGAAAGTGATCAAGGAGCCGAAGCATCCTTATGTTTACCCGTCGTCTATCAATATGACAGAGTAAAGATTTCCCCGGGATAAATGATGAGCTGTTTAGTCATCCTATTTTTTAGGAAGGAGGTTATCGCACAATGGGCAAAAAACAGCGAAACAGAGTAACCGGGCTGAAAAAAAACAATCACATCCCTGCAAAAGATGTGATTGCAGCGGAGGAAGCGCACGAAAAAGAGTTCAGCGCCAGAAAGCGAAAAGATACAACGTAAAAAACTGCGGACAGTGCTTCCGCAGTTTTTTACGTTTAGGATGATTGCAGCAAAATCCGGTTGATTTTGCTCCATCCCGTTGAAAGCAGTTTATAATAGGTTTTTCCCTTTCTTCCTTCATCAATTAAAACGATATCGCCTGTAGCAAGAAATCTGGCTTTATAGTCATTCGGCACCGTGTCATATACATTAAAGGTAGAAAACGTCCGTTCCAGTGCATCTTCATGGGTTCTGCCGTTTATTTCTGTTCTGTAAACCATCTCATATCCCTTATCTTCACCAAAGCAAGGCGTTTGAAAAATCGTCACGTCATAAGCTGTCAGCTTCTTTTTAAACATTTGAAACATTAACGGCAATACGATCCCTCCCTTTTTTTATACTATTGGCGTTTTGCCAGACAAACCCTTTGACTAGTTTTGTCGAACAAGCGGGGAGTTTTCGTCAATTTTCTTGAATATGAAAAACAGCGCCAAACCGAGAGAAAATCCTGCTATAACATCAGTTGTGTAATGGACGCCGAGATAAATGCGGCTGGCTCCGATGAGTCCGGTGAAAAGGCCTGTCCAAATCAAGACTGCCGTCCTGTGCGTTTTGAAAAAAGGTACGTGCATCAAAAGGATGTATGCGATAAATGGGTACATGCTCGCCGCATTCATCGAATGTCCGCTCGGAAAGCTGAAAGACGGTTCATGTACGAGCGGATCAACCGCCGGCCGCTGCCTGGAAATCCATTCTTTTAAGGCTTCATTGACCATTCTTTCAACAAAAAAGAGCAGATAGACGTACATTGATACCGCCGCTTTTTTGCGAACGGCAAGTATCAGGGTCAAAACCAGCAGGAGCACAAGCAGGAAGGCGCTTGATCCCAAATGGGTCATCACTTTAAAAAACGGGGTGAAAAAAGGCTGCCTGACAGCCGCAACAGCCTGAGAGATGCTGACGTCGATCATTTGCACCGATTGAAAGCGGATAAGGACAGCCATGATCATAAAAACCGCGGCTGAAATGATTGTTTTGTTCATGAAAAGCCTGCGCCTCCTTGAATTGTATCGTAAAACATTGTACACCCCGACTCTCGCGCAGGGCAATATATGATAAAAGACCGAAGGCAAGCAGCCCCCGGTCCTTATCGCTTAATCCTCTATATGCTCATCTATCATACATTTTGCAATCAAATAATCAAAGGTGATATCGGCAATTTCGAACAGTTCATCACCGCTCGGTATGTAGCCTCTTCTTGTCAGCTCAAGATAAAAAAAATCAGCGATTTCTTCTGTATCTATCATTAATTCAATTTCTTTCATTTTGATCGCCTCCTTATTCTGATGTATGAGCTGGCCGTCAGATTTATAACCGGTTTGTCATAATGTTTGTCCCTGGTCATATACATGTTGTAACAAAACAAAGCCGGAAGGGGTAAAGAAAATGATCCAAAAAGTGATCGAAGCACTTGACGGGGACGGTTTCGACCTGATGTTGGAAAGGGTATTGAAAGCGATGTTCGGAATCATTTTGTTCGGCTGTTTTCCTTACTTTTTATACTTGGTGTTTTTCAGCTGAAATATTCTTTCAGACTGTTTAAAACAAATTCCATCATTTCCTTATATTCCGCATCGTGAAACATTTCATATAATACTTTGTAATCGTTATAGATATCCAGCAGTTCATCCACCACAGCAACTGCCACTTCACGCTCATGTTCTTGTTCCTCTGGATCGCCTGCAAATGGCAGAAATACCTTTTCTGTAATCGGTTCATCAAGTTCCTGTCCAGCTTCGCCGACATAATGGACAAAGAGAAGCTGATGAACAAACTGATCCATTTCGTATGTTCTGAGCACAAGGGTCAAATCTTCTTCTTCTGTCTCAAGCCATTCTCCGTCTTTCAAACGGGTCAGTTCATAAATGATGTCTTCCCAGCCGTCATCTACATATCTCCAGATTTCCGTTCTGTGTCCGGTGATTTTAAACAATTCTTTACCGTAATCTTTTACATACACGACATCCCCGATTAAAAATTCATATTCGATATCAAGCTTTTCCGTATCGACGATAACCCCGTCATAATCTTTATAAAGCTCTAAAGAAGACTCAAAATAAAGAACTTCATTTTGATTCACTTCATAAAGAAAATGCTTATCGATTTTATGAACTTTCGTAATCGTTCCGACCGTTCCGTACATGACGACGACGACAACATCCCCGACTTTATATTTAGGCGCATTTGGCTTCATTTTGATTCCCCCTTGCCTTAACACTTCCGTCTTACGCTTATCGTATGCACTAGGCTGTCAATTCGCATGGGCAAGGATACAGCGCATTGGTGAGTTTTCCGAAAAACCTAGAAGTGCGAGGGGCGCGCAGCTCAAGTAAGAAAGCCGCAGCTCTTATGTCTGCGGCTTTCTTATTGCTTTGTTTCCGATATATATTTTTCCCAAGCCTCATCAAATGTCGTCATTGACGATAAATAATCTCCATTGAGTTCAAGATACGAACTGATTTCATCGTAATGATTTGATGTTTTCGGAAATCCGTGATCAAGATAGGCGTGATTGGCAAATTCGTTGATCGCGTCTTTCGGCTTTGGATGGCGGTGTTTCATTAAATAATGATAAAAAGATTTCACGGTTTCCCCTCCTGTCCTCTTTTGATGTATTATTATACAGCCCGCCGGGAAAATTACAAACAAAATCGCTTTGCCCATGCAAAAAGCCGGCCAAAAGCCGGCTTCATGAAGAGAAATCAAAGTAATTGCGCTTGAGGATCCGCTCTGTTTTCATCAGGGTGTCGAACGATACAGACAACGGCAGTTTTTTCGTATCGATCAGAAGGAGCTGGTTTTCAATCTCTTCGATGACGGCGTCTTCCTGATACACCATCCCGCAGCTACGGCATTTGACTGCAGGAGTATCGGTAATTTCAATCGCTTTCATTCCGTCAGGAAGCTCCCAATAAACGGTTGTCTGCTCGTGCTCAGCTTTTACTTCCTCGCACCAGTCGCACCTGTTCATTGCGTTTGCCCCTCAGCTTCGCTGTCTTTTTTCTGCTGAGCGAGAAATTTCTTTTCTTTTAATTCATCCCGCTTGGCCCGCCGGCTTTTCAATGTTTCATGATCAGGTCTGTCGGAATAGCTTTCCCTTCTTTTTAAGCGGGCTAAGCCTTCAGGTGTATAGGACGTGCTTTGATCTTCAAATATCGCTGAGATTCCGATCTGCTCTTTTTCTTTCATCACTTCAGGATAGATTTCGGCGAAATAATCATCGGCTCTGCCCGGCACATAGTTCTCAGGCTCGGGATATGACGAAATGACGCCTTCAAAATTGCGGAGCACGACTTTATCAGGACTTTGCGAAATCAGATAGTTTGGCTGAATGGCGATTTTCCCGCCCCCGCCAGGCGCGTCAACGACAAAGGTCGGAACTGCGTTTTTTATTTCATGTAAAAGATGTGTTTACCATCTGTAAGCTATTTTAATAATATACAACTTTATCTGCATAGGAAAAATTGTATGTTCCTTTTGAGTGTTTACCTTTTTCTTTCTAAATGAGAATAAGACTTACTTCCTTTGCAAATACTTTGCTTGTTACTTAATTGCAAGGAGAAAGTATTTTATGTATTTTACAAAAGCGATAAGGAGTGTTTTAATGGGAATCTTAAGTGGAAATCCAACTGATGAACCGATGCACTATGGTGAAGTTTTTGGTGCATGGTCATTTCTTACAACTGCTAAAGGATTGGTTGCATGTTATCAAACACAGTTGAATCATGCTGGTGATGGAGACCTGCAAAAATTACTTGAAGAAGCCATTCAGGGAGGACAGCAAGAAATTAAACAAATTGAAGCTTTATTAAAACAAAATGGTATCGGTTTACCCCCAACTCCTCCTGAACGTCCTAAAGCATGTTTAGACGATATTCCAACTGGAGCACGTTTTCAAGACCCAGAAATATCTGCTTCTTTGTCTAAAGACATCGCTACAGGATTAGTTTCATGTAGTCAGATTATGGGTCAATCAATTCGAGAAGATATAGCTATGATGTTCGGGCAATTTCATGTTCAAAAAGCAGCGCTTGGAGCAAAAGTTCTTCGACTTAATAAAGAAAAAGGATGGTTAATCCCGCCACCATTACACCATAGTAAAGCTGAAGATTGTTAAATTGCCTCCCAATTTTTAAAGGAACAATGGATTTAATCCACTGTTCCTTTCAGTTTAAGTCTATAATATAAATTTATAAAAGCCTCGGCCATGAGATCATAGTTGGGTTCATTTTTAAAACTTAGAATGCAATTTGGGCTGCTTTCTCTTTCAAGTTCATACTTTACTCCAGGGAGATATTTCAATAAGCATCACCACCCTTTTTCAAAAGGGTATGCGATCTCAAACTTGTCTCATTACTATGTCGTTTTATAAGCTCATCACAGAGCTTGTTCAAATAATATGTATAATTGACTTTTTTCTTCATCCATCTGACTTCGGTTCCAATCTCTTCACAAATCTTGATCGGTATACTTGATTTATTCACTTTGTTCTTATATGTATGTTTTAACTGATTTTCAGCTATGTTTTATATGTAAGGAAATCATCAATATGTACAAAAAAACTTTGTTTTCAGGTTCCCTGAACTGAAACAGAAACCCAGGCATCACATAATCGAATTTGGATGCTTTTTTTAGGTATTTGATTTGTTGACTCTTTATAATTTTCTCGCTAAAAGAGAAGGACTTATTCTTTGTTGATTTCAACTCAACAGGAACCCTTTATAATGTAAGAAGCAATCATATTTATTCTTGGATACTGCCGCCCCTGGGGTTGACATCTTTTATTCTGTAGAAGAAGATCCTTTGGTCTTTTGCTGATTTTTCTACGTTTGCTTCAAATACTTTACCTTGATTGCTTGCCAATCAACCACTCCTCATACTTGTGCAATCATATGTTGCAGCAGTGCATATTGAGTTACATTGATGTTCCCTGCCACAAGATAATCTGAAGAACGTTGAACAAGAGTCATATTTAAGTATTCGCCATCATAATCCCACATTGTCAAAAAAGCATACGGATACAGTGTCATTCCACGAAGATCTTGGTGATTATACAAATTGGTGATCATTCGTCTCCTATATGGGTTGTTTTTTAGATCCCAAATCAACATGTCAATCTGATTGAAGTATCCTTCTTTGTATTGATGTTCATACTTCATTTGTCTTCCATAAGCTAAACCAAGATTCCCATCTTCATTAGCCCAGCTACGCCAATACTTAACTCCGTATTTTTCTTCTAGCAACTGTACATCGTTAGATTGATCTTGATAAATCCAAAGAATTTCTTTCAGTCCTGATTTGAAAGCTGTTGGCCGTAAAGTCGCAATAGGAAATTCTTCTTGCAAATTATACTCATTTAGAACCCCAAAGCATTTTAAAGTATATGCTGGCGTTTAGTCCGACCACTTAGTGCGAATTTTTTGCCCCTTATCTGATTTTCCTTCAAACAGCACTTTGTCTAAATTAGATTTCAAAACTGAATCTGCAGCATTTATGATGTTAGGCCTCTCCCTTCAACTCATTTATTAGTTCATTCATCTGCTCCCTAACACCATTCGTAACAGCCTCAGGAAGTTTTTTAATTCGATCATTGATCGTTTTGTTTCCTACATTGCGTATTTGTTCAGTCAAGTCTTTATAAGCCTCAAAAGCCAAGTCGCCTATTTCATTAAACTCCTCCTGGATTTTATGTAAGACATCGATATGCAGCTCATCTGACTCTTCAAATACAGTAAGTGTTTGTTCGAGTTTCTCAATCTTCTCTAAATGGTGCTTAATTTGCTTCGTTTTATTCATTTTGCACCTCCTCAATAATAGCGATAAAAGTCTTCTTTTATAGAGATGCTTATTTCATCGACATCTCAATCCTAAATGTGGTAAAATCGGTGACAGTGTTAAAACTATAAAAATATAAGAAGGGGAGGATTAAAATGTATATGAGTATTATTATTTTAGCATCCATGCTTTTATGGGGCGCATTAACCCATGAACTAAGTAAACCTTCAAAAAAGCAAAACAACCGAAAAATTGCATCTTTGATATCTTTAGGCTCTTTATCAACTTTAGTTATTACTATTTCGCTTTTTCAAAACCTCTCGTTTTAAAATTTGTTTATAACTAATCCTCCGTATTAAATTATTCATTTTTGATTACGATAAGTTATACCTTGGCCAACCTCCATGATTAATTTCCTTCAGAAAATCAACCAAGGTTCTTTATTTACTTAGTCTCAGTTGAGCCGTGTCCCCCACGGTTTTCATTGCCTAAAAGATCAACTTCAACTAATTCAATTGTAGGCATCTTCTTCATGATTCTAAATTGGCAAATCCGATCTCCTTTCTTAATTTCAGTGTCTCTCAACGCATAAGCCGGGAAGAACCAGAAATCGTCATCTCCTTTGTATGACTCGTCAATCACGCCCATTGAATTTGTCTGAATGACACCGAAATTTTTATATGTACTTGAACGAGGAACAACATGAGCTTCATACCCTTCAGGCAATTCCATCGCCACTCCGAGGGGAATTAATTTAAACTGATTCTTTGGAATAGATACATCTTCCGCAGCTCTCAGATCAACCCAATCACCCTGTTCGATTTTTGAAATTCGTGCTTGTGTTTCATCTACATATTTGATTTTGATTTGAAGTGTCATTTTTTCGATCTCCTTTTGTTTAGGTGTTTTTTTTAATTGGCATGAAAGGAACTCCAGCAATTGCGTTCAATCCTTTTTCAAATGGAAGATAAAGTGGTTTCTTCATTCTGGTGCTTTGTTTTGTTTTTCCTAAGTTGTTAGATCCGTACATCGTAATAACTTTTCCCTCAAGCCCTTTTGCTACTACAGAAATCTGAGGATTAAAAATGCCTAAAACCATTAACATAACTCCTTTTAAATAGTTTAATAGTGTTTTCTTAACTGCAATTAATTATTAGAATGGCAGATCATCTTTAGAGATTTGTTTAGAAGGACTTGTACTTGCTTTTCCTCCAAATCCCGTTTTCTTCTCATTTTTATTATTTTTTTGCTGTCGCTCTTCGTTTTCTCTAATTGAAGCTCTCTCTCAGTCAATGCTGCTTTAACTGCTTCAGCGTCATAAGCTGCTTTATCGTCTTCGTCACATGGCTCAAAGCCACCTGTAATTAAGAATTCGCGCTTTGTATTATATGTAATGTTTTCTTTGTCTTTCCCAAATGCCGATTCTTGAACTGTCACTTTCATTTCTTTAAAATTAATGATATTTCCGAATACCTTAACAGTGTTCCCCTTTTCATAATTGTTTTCTACATAGTCAGACCCCTCTTTTGTTACTGCAAATGTAAAGGGAATAATCTTTCCTCCATATAGAGGTATGTACCTTTCCAATAAAACTTTTCCCGTTTCTTCCCCTTTCACTTTTTCTTCTTTAACCCCTTTTACGAATAATTCAACTTCAAATTCTGCTCTCGGATTTTATTCTTCATCTGATTTTAGGCGGTTAACAAAGTTAGTGGACAATTGCGGAAACGACTTTAAATTGTCTTGGACACAGTATTCATTCAAATTTGTCAGCTTCTTCTTTATCATGAGTAGCTGCAGACTTATAGTCATTAATGATTGTTTTGTAACCTTTAGCAATCCCATTGTCTGAGCCGTCTTCTTTTTTATACTTTGACATTCCAGTGATAGTATGTACTTCGTTTGGAGCTGTTTCGATGTCTAGGTCAATATTTAGTCCTTCTCCACTTTTCCATTCATTGTGACGAACTTCTAGAAGAAATCCCTCTAAAAACACTTTGTTTTCTGCTTCACGCAATACTGTTTGTTTTTCTGACATTCAACGACTCTCCTAATTAACTCAATATACGCAAGGTTATTCTAGATCTCATATGTATGTTATCTGGCTGCACAATGCTTCCTGTAATACTTTATGTCTTTAATTCCTAAAGCTTTTGATAACTCTATGTATCTTTTCTTTGAAAATCTCGGTCTCTTAAGATTTACGACTTTAATCACCTTGCCATTTCTGACAGTGATGTGAAGATCATGATACATGTAAACCTTTGAAAAGATTCCACTTCTTAGAACTCGCTCCGGCGCTTCAGGTTGAACCAGCTTAACATTTCGTGTTAGCTTTACCCTTGCCTGTTCTGCCGTTATGCTCTTATTCCCTTTGACGCTTTCCCTGTAATAATTCAAAGCGTCGTTTATAACCTTTAGCATCTTCATTTTTTCACCTCTCTCTCAACGGGATGATTCAATTACATATTTTTAATTTGTATTTGTAAACACTAATTAAAAATATTTTTTAGTTTTTCAAAAAGATTATATTCTGTACCAAACTCATTTAGTTCTTTTTTATTTTGGAATATAGAAATTTTCTACCTAACTATGAGGAATTACAACCTCACTTTGTAACATTCTGTATATTTTTTGAATTTAAAAATTATAGTTTTCCATCTTTACTTACAAATGGGAATATTGTATTATATTTTTTGTGTTATTAAAT
>NZ_MRBK01000005.1 GCF_001969815.1 Bacillus swezeyi
CGTGAGCACCGACGCGCAGGCCTGACAACGAATGCGAGGATTTGTCGACACGCTGAAGCCAGAAAGTTTCCCTTTCTGGCTTTTTGCCGTTCAAAAAACCTCCAAATTTATCCTCCTGATATAAAAAATACACATTTAATAATCGGATATGATATGATATTTCATACAAAAACAGCGATTCCAATCTGCAGGCTAAAAGTCGGTTTGTTTGTAGAAATGGAACAGGGTTGATAAAATAAGTATATACAATCTTGAAATAATAAATGATGCACAAGATAAATATTTTTTTGCGATAGGAATCGTTATTTTTTCCTATTAGCCATATTAAAAGGAGTAGTCAACATGGGACAATCGTTTAACGCACCTTATGAAGCGATTGGAGAAGAACTTCTATCGCAACTTGTTGATACTTTTTATGAACGAGTGGGACGGCATCCGCTGCTCTCCCCGATTTTTCCGGATGATTTGACGGAAACGGCCAGAAAGCAGAAACAATTTTTAACGCAATATTTGGGCGGCCCCCCGCTTTATACAGAGGAACACGGGCATCCGATGCTGAGGGCTCGGCATCTTCCATTTCCGATCACACCTGAACGAGCGGATGCATGGCTTTCGTGTATGAAAGAGGCAATGGATCATGTCGGTTTGACGGGCGATATCAGGGAATTTCTTTTTGAAAGGCTGACATTGACAGCAAGACATATGGTCAACCAGCCTAAAATGGAGGATGGTTCACATTGACAATTTATCAGCGTGACCAATTTTTCTCCCATTGCCATGGACACCCGCAAAAGCCGATGGAAATTTATATGTTTGTTGACCCTTTATCTCCGGAATGCTGGGCTCTGGAGCCAGCGATAAAAAAATTAAAAATCCGCTATGGCCGATTTTTCACAATGCGCATGATCGCCGCCTGCAGCCTTACAGCATTAAATGTTCAAAAGCGAAAGAAGCACCGTCTCGCAGAGGCTTGGGAAAAAATCGCCTGCCGTTCAGGGATGTCCTGCGACGGAACGCTTTGGTATGACAAAGCGCTTTCCGCTCCATACCTCGCCTCCCTTGCGCTAAAAGCGGCAGAGCTGCAAGGCAGAAAAGCCGGAATGCAATTTTTGAGATGTATGCAGGAGAGCTTGTTTCTTAATCAGCAGGATATTACAGAAGAACAGGTGCTGTTTGATATTGCGGAACATACACAGCTCGATCTGGACGAATTTCAAAAGGATCTTCATTCACAAAGCGCCGTAAAAGCGCTGCAATGCGATATGAAAATCGCTGCTGAAATGGAAGTCTCATCGGTTCCAACCCTCACTTTTTTTAATAATCTCCGCGAAGGAGAAGGCTTAAAAGTAACGGGAAATTATTCATATGAAATATACGAAGAGGTGTTGTTTGAAATGCTCGGCGATGAGCCAAAGCCATCGCAAACTCCGCCGCTCGAGCTATTTTTTGAATACTTTCAATTTGTAGCGGATAAAGAAATTGCAGTCGTTTATAACTGGACGCTTGATGAAGTCGAACGCGAAATGAAAAAGCTCGCTTTCGCCGGAAAAGCCGAAAGAGTGGAAGCGAAACACGGCATGTTCTGGCGTTATGTGAACGAAAATGATGATGCCGGACCGCTCTATCAGTGCGAGAAATAGCACGGGTTTTTCCGTGCTTCTTTTTTATGCTTGTTACCGAACTTATGTTCTTTTTTAGAGCAGTAAGAAACCGCGCCGGGATAAGCGCGGTTTCTATTATGTCTTAACGACAACAAAGGGGATGGGAGAAATTTTTCACGGTCAAACAAAGGGGTAAATGTTTGTTTGTGATCAATTTCACATCTTTATAATATCAAATCATGTCGAGTTTTGACAACTGATTTCATTACTTTTCACATTTTTGTCACAAAACATAAAAGATAGATGTCCATCATATGATGAAAGTAGGAAAGAAAACGGCTGATTCACACGGCAAAATGCGGGAAAGAATGCGGGTTCACGCACTGTAAAGCGTCATTTTTCGCTTTTTGACATTTTATCAGTCCATAGGAGGGTTTTTATGTTACAAATGATTTTGGGACTTGCATCGATTTTGTTTTTTTTCGTATTGAACATTTTAGGCTGGATGCAGATGCTTCCTCTTTATATTACGTCTCCTCTGCTGTTTATATCCATCCTTTTTACGATCAGCCGCTTCAATCATCGGAAAACATTTAAAGGTTTTTAGGCAGTGTGTCTTAAGCTTGTGCAAAAAGGCTGCCGCTATTTACGGGCAGCCTCCAAAGCCCTGAATTCACTTATTGATTTAATTTAAGCAGAAGCTCCTCCATTTCATTGAGCCGCTCTTCAAATGTTTTGCATGCAGCTTCGATCGGTTCTGATGACGTCATATCGACGCCCGCTTTTTTCAGCACTTCAATCGGATAATCCGAGCTTCCCGCTTTTAAAAAGTCAATATAGCGGTCAACAGCTGGTTTGCCCTCTTTTAAAATCTGCTGGCTCAAAGCCTGGGCTGCGCTGAAGCCGGTCGCATATTGATAGACATAGTAATTGTAGTAGAAATGCGGGATTCTTGACCATTCAAGACCGATTTCTTTGTCAATCTCAATATTGTCTCCGAAGTATTTTTTATTCAAATCATAATAGATGCTCGTTAACAGCTCAGGAGTCAGCGGCTCTCCTTCCTGGGCCTTGACATGGATTTCATGCTCAAATTCGGCAAACATCGTCTGTCTGAATACTGTTCCCTTAAACCCTTCGAGCATGTGGTTTAAAATATAAAGCCGCTGTTTTTCATCATCTATCGTATTCAGCAGGTATTCCCCTAAAAGCGCTTCATTTGTCGTTGAAGCCACTTCGGCGACGAAAATGCTGTAGTTTCCATACGGATACGGCTGATATTTTCTCGTATAATAGCTGTGCACAGAATGGCCGAATTCATGAACGAGCGTAAACAGGTTGTTGACATTGTCGTGCCAGTTCATCAAAATATACGGGTTTGTCCCATATGTCCCGGAAGAATAAGCTCCGCTCCGTTTTCCTTTGTTTTCATAAACATCGACCCAGCGGTTGTTTAAGCCTTCCTTCAAGATGGAGGAATACTCTTCGCCCAAAGGTGCCAGACCCTTCACCATATAATCCTTCGCCTGTTCGTATGTCACCTTCATGCCGGAATCTTTTACAAGCGGAGTATACAGATCATACATGTGGACCTTATCAAGATCGAGCACTTTTTTTCTAAGCTCCACATACCGATGCAGAAGCGGCAGATGTTTATTGATCGTCCCGACGAGATTATCATAGACCTCTTCTGGAATGCTGTTTCGCGAAAGCGCCGCTTCCCTCGCCGACTTATAATGTTTGACTTTCGCATAAAAGTTATCTTTTTTCACCGCTCCGCTGAGCGTTGAAGCAAGCGTATTTTTAAAGCGTCCGTACGTCTCGTAAACCGCCTTGAATGCAGCGCGGCGGACATCGCGGTTCTCACTTTCTAAAAAGGTAATATAATTGCCGTGGGTGATCTGCCGTTTTTCTCCGTTTTCATCGGTGATCTCCGGGAATTCCATATCGGCGTTATTCAGCATCCCAAATGTGTTTGACGGGGATGAAAGCACATCTGAAGCCTCGGCCAAAATCCCTTCTTCCTCCTCGCTCAGCACGTGGGGACGCTCTTTGTTAATTTCTTCGAGAGCATGTGAGTAGAGCTTCAATTCCTCTTTTTCCAAAAGGAACTGCTGAAGTTTTTCCTCCTGAATCGATAAAATTTCCGGCACCATATAAGCTGTGGCGCTCGCTGCCTGTGTATAGAGGTTGGCCGCTTTATCATTGAGACCTTGATAAAACGAGTTTCCCGTATCTTGATCATAGCGCATATGTGCGTAAGTATACAGCTTGCCCAGCCTTTCCATTACCTTATCCTGATACGTCAGCGCCTCATATAAATCATCAGCTGAATGGCCGAGCTTGCCCTTGAATTCGGAGAGCTTAGGCAGCAGCTCTTTCACCGCTTGGAATTCCTCATTCCAAGCATCGTCTGATGGGAAGATATCCTCGAGTTTCCACGTCTCTTCTTTCTTCACCTCATCTCTTGAAGGCAGTTTCTTTGTTTGCTTTTCTTCAGCCACTGTAAATCCCCTCGCTTTCTTTACTCCAAGTCCATTGATGTTCAATAAACTTGTATTGTGTTTATCTTCTGTTTTTTCACCGTCTTTTGTCAAATCATTTGCGGAAAAAATCATGCTTGATGCGGCAACCAAAATACAACATACATACCTTTTGAGCTGAAACAGTCCGGACACCACCTTCCTTTCCTTAGGTTGGACGAAAGGCTTGGTGATCATTCGGAAAAATACCGTTCATCTCTTTTCAGCAGCTCCGCCAGCCTTGGCTTTAAAAAAATCGGACCGGCGGGATAATAAACTTCTTCCTCCTTCTTTAAAAATCCTTTTTCGTGTAAAAACTGAATATATTCACATACGGCGTTCACAACCGTCTCCCGCTGATTCCGCCTCAGCTTCAGCTTTTTTGATTGAACCAGTTTGTCCATATAAAGAACGGCCGATTGCATGTGAAAAGAAGACCGCGTCGTCAAGTACAAGTAAAGATGGCCTTGCCACACATAAACCGGATGAGCAAAAATATAGCCGCTGGGCACGGGAAGAAAGACTTCCGATGGGAAAAATGGAAGCGGAATTTGAAACCTTTCATAAAACAGCGCGGCTATCTGCTTTGACTCTTTTGATAAAAAACGGCTGGGTGTCGTCCGAAATTTGAGGAGATTCCTTTTCCATGCATCAAGCTGATACGAGGAACGGCTTTTAGAGGAGGTTAAATCGTGCCATTTTGTCTGCTGCAGAGGGAGATACCTTGCCGATGCGGATGTTTTATTTGTCAAAAACGGGATTAAATGTTCAAGGACGAGAAAAGCTTTTTGATCGGGGCAAAAAAACAAGAGCTTCGGAAGTTTTTCATTTCTCATGCTGAACTGCCAATGGAAGCCGGAAAGCTGAAAAAAGCAGCCTGCTGAGCGCTTCAGACGATTTCCGCCGACAATCCAGAGCGGCTCGATCCCGAGTTTCAGGAAGCCAGCCGTCCTTTTTTGATACTCTTTTAGATTGAGATTCGCGCATTGAAATTCAACCGCCATTTTGAGCGTCCCGCTGTTCACAAGCAAATCAGGCCTCTGTCTGATCGTCCGCAAATACGGTTCGAGCTCTGGCCTCAGCCCTTGTCCGCCAAGCCATTCATACAAGAGCCGCTTCCCTTTCAAATGATAAAGGCTTTCCGGCTCATGCGGAACAGGGCACGCTGAACCCGGCTTATGGGCAAAATGATGAAGCTTTTTGGCGCCGATTTTGAGATCGAGCTTATGATGACAGGCCGGGCAATAAAAAGTATGCCTCTCCCTCATCCGTTTGAGCTCATCTGCTCTGTATCCGTCAGCCAGACAAATCAGCCGCCCTTCTTTGCTTTGCGCGCTGAACATATTGCATTCCTCCTTTCTGTACCACTAAGTATTCAACAGGTATCTGCTCTCTCCTTTTTTTGAAAACGCTTCAAATTTAAGCTGATTTTCTATAAAGTAGTATTATAGAGCACGAAATTTTCAGAAAAGGAGTTTTTGATATAAAACAGAAATTGACCACAAAACTGACATTGCTGATATTAACGTTGCTGTTTATCTTACTTTCTGTCATGAGCGGCCTTTATCTATTGATTTTAGAAAATTCTTTAAAAACACAAATTCAGGCCAGAGCGCTTGATATGGCAAAAACGCTCTCACAAATGCCTTCCATCAGCGAAGCATTCGAAACCTCAAATCCGTCTGAAGCGCTCCAGCCGATTGCAGAAAAAGCAAGAAAACAGTCCGGTGCACAATACGTGGTCATCGGCTCGACCAATTCAATCCGCTATGCCCACCCAGATCCGAACAAAATCGGCAAACCGATGGTCGGAGGAGACAATGAGCGCGCCCTTGAAAAAGGTGAAGCATATGTTTCCGAAGCCGTCGGCACACTAGGGGCCGCCATCAGAGGCAAAGCGCCGGTCCGAGCCGCAAATGGAGAAATCGTCGGGATCATCTCGGTTGGTTTTTTAAAAGAAAATATTCAGGATGTCGTCTATCAATATCAGACAAAATTCATATTTTTATTGGGATTCGTCGTGCTGATGGGGGTTTCAGGGGCTGTCTATATTTCCCGCAATGTAAAGAAATCCATTTTCGGCCTTGAGCCTTATGAAATTAATCAATTATATACAGAAAAACAGGCGATCACCGAGTCTGTGCATGAAGCTTTAATCGCCATTAACAAATATGAAAAAATCACCCTTTTAAATAAAAAAGCCTGTGAACTGCTTGATGTGGAAAGTGAAGATCACTGGATCGGCAAGCCGATTTCCCAGCTTCTCCCTAACACAATGCTTCCTGAAGTCCTGAAAACGAAAACCGCCCAGAAAGACCAAGAACTAACGATTGGAAACGAAGAATTGATCGTCAACAGGGTGCCGATTTTTGAGAATGAAATCATCCGCGGGGCTGTCGCGAGCTTCAGAAAAAAGACGGATATTGACGAGCTATCGAAAAAATTAGCGCAAACATCGCAATACGCAGAAGGTCTGAGAGCCCAGACCCACGAATATTCAAACAAGCTGAACACAATCGCAGGCCTGATTCAGCTTGAAAGCTATTCAGAAGCGCTCGAACTCATTCAGAAAGAAAACAAAAGCCATCAGGATATGCTGCAATTTTTGATTCATTCCATTCCAGACCCTCTCCTTTCCGGGCTTTTACTTGGTAAGATCAATCGTGCGAAAGAGCTCCATGTCGAGTTAGAAATCGATGAAAGCTCCAAAATCGACGCATTGCCTCCTGAAATGGATCAGGGAAAGTTCATTACGATACTGGGAAATCTGATTGAGAACGCATTTGATGCCGTTTCGCAAAAAAAAGAGCGGAACATTCTTGTGTTTTTATCTGACGGGGGAGATCATTTGTTAATCGAAGTCGAAGATTCAGGAGACGGTATTCCCGACGCTGATACAGAAAAAATATTTCAAAAGTTTTATTCGACAAAGTCGGAAAACCACCGCGGTCTTGGGCTCCATTTAGTGAAAGAAGCTGTCAAAGCATTAAACGGAGAAATTAAAGCGGAAAAAAGCGACCTTGGCGGGGCATTGTTTACTGTCGTTATACCAAAATCAAGAGATACGCTGGGGGACCAAAGATGAAAGAATTGCAAGTATTTATTGTCGAGGATGATATCAAAAACGCCGATATTCATCAAAAATTGATCAGTAAAATTGAAGGATTTTCCGTCATCGGGATCGCCGAACATTTTCAAGATGCCAAAGACTTGCTTCCGGCCGTAAAGCCTGACCTTGTCTTGTTGGATATTTTCCTGCCGGATGGCTCCGGTATGGAGCTTCTCTGGCTGATCAGGCAGAAGCTCAGGCATACAGATGTCATGATGATTACGGCGGCCAAAGAAGTTGAATATGTTGAACAGGCGATACGCGCAGGAGCCGTCGACTATTTGATTAAGCCGATCATGTTTTCCAGATTGAAAGAAACCCTTTTAAACTACCGGTCTTACCGGCTCAAGGTGAATACATTGTCATCAATTGATCAGACAGATGTCGATACGTTAATGGCAAAAAGAAGAAATTTGATGAAAGAAAAGCAAATGGCAGATGCCGATTATCCGAAAGGCATTGACGGCCTGACATTAAAAAAAGTAGCCGCTGTTTTACATAACGGCGAAAACACGGAGGGCATTACTGCAGAAAATCTGGGCCGCACCATCGGTGTCAGCAGGACGACCGCAAGGCGCTATTTAGAATTTTTAGCAGCAGAGAAATACGTCAAAACAGAACTTTACTACGGGACCGTCGGACGCCCTGAGCGGCGCTATAAGCAGGTCAAAGCCGATGAAAGTCCGGAAACATAGCGTTCCGGACCTCAAAAGCTTATCCTTCTAAATCAATCGATTTTTTATGCCTGCTCTTCATTGCCCGGGAAATCGATGGCAAGATGAGAGACAGAAGCGCCGCCATCATCAGCCCGATCGTGACAGGGCTTTCGAAAAATACGGTCAGACTGCCGGAGGACAGCGTCATGGCCTGTCTGAACGATTCTTCCATCAGGCCGCCTAAAATAAATGCCAAAATAAACGGCGCGGCCGGAAAAGACAAAACCCTCATAAAATACCCGAGAATGCCGAAGAAAACCAAAATATAAAGGTGAACAATATTAAAGGTCACGGCATAGACTCCGATCAGACAGAAAACAAAAATGAGCGAAATCAAAAGCTGCTTAGGAATCAGCAAAATCTTTGACAGGAAAGGAATAAGCGGCAAATTTAAAATCAGCAGAAACAAATTGCCGATATACATGCTGGCGATGACGCCCCAAAAAACATCGGGATGATCCGTCAGCATAAGCGGACCAGGCTGAACACCGACAACCAGGAGTGCGCCAAGCAAAACGGCGGTTGTCCCTGATCCGGGAATTCCCAGTGTCAGCAGGGGTACAAAGGCGCCGCTCGTTGCCGCGTTATTCGACGTTTCAGGTGCTGCAATGCCTTTAATATTCCCCTTGCCAAACGACTCGGGATTTTTTGAGATTCTCTTTTCTGTAATATAAGAAATAAAAGACGCAATCGTTGCTCCAGCCCCCGGCAGTATTCCGAGCAGGAATCCGATCACCGAATGCCTTGCGATCGGTCCGGAAATCTCTTTCATTTCGCTTTTTGTCACCTTCAGGCTGCCGACTTGGGATGCTCCCTCTGTCATCGGTTTGTTTCGCGTTTTAATTAAAAATGCAACTTCAGCTAATGCAAACAGTCCAAGGGCCACGATCAGAAAGTCGATTCCTTCTAGAAGGCTTGCAGCACCAAATGTAAACCGCTCTGTTCCCGTCTGCGGATCAATTCCGATGGTGGCGGTCATAAAGCCTAATGTAGCCGAGATCAATGCCTTGACCGTCGACCCTTCTGAAAGGCTGGCAATGGCCACCAGGCCCAGCAGCATCAGGGCAAAATACTCAGTGGGTCCAAATGTAACGGCCACGTTTGCCATTGTCGGAGCCACGAGCATCAGTGCGACGACGGTGATCGTTCCGCCTGCAAACGAACAGATGGCAGCCACGGCCAGCGCTTTTCCCGCTTTCCCCTGCTTTGCCATTGGATAGCCGTCAAACGACGTGGCAACAGTCCCGGCTATACCAGGGGCATTTAAAAGGATGGAAGAAGTCGATCCGCCAAATACCGCTCCATAATAGACACCGGCCATTAAAATCAAGGCTGAGGCTGGATCCATCCCATAGCTTAACGGAATCATGATGGCAATTGCGGTAATCGGCCCGAGTCCCGGAAGCATGCCGATAACCGTCCCGATCAGTACGCCAATAAAGGCAAACATAATATTTTGCGGGGTCAATGCCACCTGGAATCCGTATAAAATGCTGTCTAACATGCTCATCCCTCCTTATCGTTGATTAAAAAGGCAAAACCCCCTGCGGAAGCATAATGTTCAGCAAATAATGAAATGAAAAATAAATCGTGCTGGTGAAAATCAGCGAAACGACAATAGCTGTTTTCCACTTTCTATATCCCAATATCGCCGGCAGGGCGATAAGCAGTATAATGGTTGACAGCAGAAATCCGGCCATTTCTAAGATCGTAATATAGATGAGCAACGAAACAACGCAAAGGGTCATGACCTTTACATCTTTTTTCTTTAATTGAAACAGCTTTTTCACATTCGTGTCTTTTTGATCTTTTTCAAAAAACAAAAATATTCCGAGAATAAGGAGCAATATACCCAAGCTTTTCGGAAGCACATCCGCATCAATGACGGCATACGGATAGCTGTCTAAATTAAAGCTGAGCACCAAATAAATGGCGGCCACAGCTAAAATCACAACGGATACGACCCGGTTTGTGATCCTCATGGTTTACACCAGCCTTTCTCGATTTCCTCCTAAGCCGGCAAGCGTCAGCCAAACGGCTTGGCCTTTAGCCTGACATGCCGGCTCCGCGATCTTCACATTCTGGTCTGTTTATTTGGCCTTTTCCCCAAGTCCGATCTCATTCAGCAGACTTTCCATCTCGTTATATTGATCATCAAGATATTTTTTGAATTCTTGATGATCCATATAGTTATCGGTCCAGCCATAGCTGTCCCGAATTGATTTCCAGCTGTCTTTCTCCATCATCTCTTTGATTTTTTCCTCATAAAACTGAACAGCTGATTCGCTCATTCCCGGAGGGCCCATAAAACCTCTCCAAACCGTGAATTCATTATCGATTCCCTGTTCTTTTAAAGTCGGAAAATCTTTGACGGTCTCCCCTTTCATGCGCTCCGGGGCGGTAATGGCCAATACTCTGACCTTGCCGGCCCGCGCCTGTTCCGCGGCTTCACCGACACCGGTCGAGTAGACATCGGCTTTTTTGCCAAGCAGCATACTCATTCCGGCACCGTCTTGCGCCGTTATATACTTAAGCTGTTTTGCGTCAACACCCGCTTTTTGAACAGCGCTTACAAACTGCATGTGATCCATGCTTCCAGGAGAAGATGTGCCCACAATGGAAACGGCCTTCGGATCTTTTTTGAGTGCATCCACAAGATCTTTCATTGTTTGATATGGCGAGTCTTTATGAACGACAAACGCTCCGTAATCGGCAATCACGCTTGCAATCGGTGTAAAGTCCTCATAACCGTATTGGGATTGTCCGTTTAAAGGCACGAACAAGATCGGCGGTGACGTGACGAACAGCGTATGATCATCGCCTTTTTTGCGGTGAACGTATGACCAGCCGGTTGCACCGCCGCCGCCAGGTTTGTTGACGACAGCCATCTTATCGATCAGTTTTTCTTCACCCAATATTTTGGATACGGTTCTTGCCGTTGTATCCCATCCCCCGCCGGCACCGGCAGGCGCAACAACCTCAATCGGTTTTGAAGGTTTAAAGCCTTTTTCTTCGGCAGCTTTATTTTTTGAAGCCGTGCTTCCGCCGCATCCTCCCAAAATGAGCGCAAACACAAGTAAAATGAAAAAGCCGCAAAGTGTACCCCTTTTTGCCATGCTGTGTTCCCCCTTTTTTGTAATCGCTTTCATTATAGCTTCGTCTGCTTCTCTTGCACAGTTTAACGGCATAATGTTCTTTTTGTTCATAAAGTTCACAAAAAAAACCTTTCCCGACACGCAGGAAAGGTTAAAAGCCGATTTCAAAAGAAACCGGCTTTTATGCAAAGTGTTTTTTTATTGTATGAAGAGCATGATCCGCTGCAACCAGTTTTCCATACTCTTTCAGCATATGAATCGTCATTTTTGATTCTGAGGCATATTCCAGCAAAATACTCAGCTGATTTTCAACCTCTTCATCAGGCAGTTCATTGAAATCCACGAATAAATAATAGCGGTTTTCATGAGAGTACAATGTCGTTTGGCAGCCGCTTATCGTCATTTTTGATAATGAGATTAAATCCTCAAAATCAGCAAATTTTAATACAAATTGCAGCTTCTGCTCTTCGGCTTCTTCCTTTTGAAAATCTTCCAGCAAAGCGTCAAGGCTTTCTTCTGCTGCATCTTGCTTTTTATCTTCAGGAATCGGCAGTTCAAGCTTTTGTCCGTCTTTAGAGAGCTGAGCTCTTGTCACAATGATTTCCAATCCCTTATCAAGGGCCTGCACTTGAATCCAAAGGGGGCCTTCAACGGCAAACTCTTCTTCTTCGTGCACTTCGTCCATCATTTCCCAAAAAAGCTCTTCACTGCGTTCTCGATTGTACCAAATTTCTTCTCTGTCAAACCCTCGGTCTTCTATATCACCGTAGGAAATATAAAATTTAACCGTATGTTCGTTTATTCTTTCGATTTCCATTTGCCAACCTTCCCTTCTTTGTAAGATGTTGAAGGGATAACTAAGCTCCCAATTAATTGTACTTTACTACACTTTACCCATTACGTCCACTTCTTAACCTTATACCTGATCAATCTTTATTTTCTATTTTATGATAAAAAAGGCGCAAAAGAAATAAAAATGCATGAAAAGACAGGCTAACATAAATTCCGGCCCTCTTCATATATTAGTTGTACAAGCAGCAGCTGAAGATGCGGGCTTCGCCAAAGAGGCAGCCCGCCAGCAAAGTGAGGTGCCAGTTGATGGAACACGAATTACTGATGTCATTCCTTGTCATCATAGGAATCGACCTCATTCTCGGCGGTGACAATGCTGTTGTCATTGCGATGGCGAGCCGCAATTTGCCTCCACAGCAAAGACAAAAAGCAATCATCATCGGCACATGCATTGCCATCTTGTTGAGAATCATGCTGACCACAGCAGCAGTATATCTGCTGGCGGTTCCCTACCTGCAATTTACCGGAGGAATTTTTCTTCTGTATTTAGGATATCAGCTCCTGATTGAAAAGAAAGACGCCCAGCATGTCAAAAGCGGGACATCCTTATGGAAAGCGATTCGTATTATTGTGGTTGCCGATTTGTTCATGTCCCTCGATAATGTCATTGCTGTTGCCGGAGCCTCGCACGGACGCCTGATGCTTGTTGTGGCCGGCCTTATGATTTCGGTTCCGGTGATCATTTGGGGCAGCAGGCTGATCCAGACCGCCATGGCCAAATTTCCGCTTCTGATCTATGCTGGAAGCGGGCTGCTCGCTTATACAGGCGGCGAAATGATTGTCAGGGAACAGGAGCTGTCTTCCTTTATGGCAAGGCACAGCATCCTTGAAATGCTCCTTCCAATCCTCACGGTTATTTTTGTTGTTTTAGCCAGTATTTATTATGAACAAATGGGTGAAAAACATTAAAAAAGAAGGCTGAAAAATTCAGCCTTCTTTTTCTTCATCATCAGTTTGCCAAGCGTTGCGCTTCCCTTAATTGGAATGTGCGCACTTTGCGAGGAAGGAATCGGCGGATTTCATCCTCATTGTATCCAACCTGCAAGCGTTTTTCATCGATGATGATCGGACGGCGCAAGAGGCCTGGATGTTCATTGATGAGCTGGTAAAGCTCCTGAAGAGGCATTGTTTCAAGGTTGACGTTCAGCTTTTGGAACACTTTTGAACGAGTTGAAATGATCTCGTCTGTTCCGTCTTCCGTCATCCGTAAAATTTCTTTTATCTCATCAATTGATAAAGGCTCAGAAAAAATGTTTCTTTCCGTAAATGGAATATCGTGCTCTTCCAACCATGCGCGCGCCTTTCTGCAAGACGTACAGCTTGGTGATGTATATAATGTAACCATCATGCTTCACTCCTTAAAAAGTAGAATGAAATAGCGTATTCTTAAATTGAAATAAATCTAAAAAAGTAATCTTTATAGAGTATTATACTATAAAAAAGTAAGTGTGAACAGTCTGCAACAGAATTTTTTTGACAATCCTGCAACTTTTGTTCTTTTCGCCTATTATCATTCTCAGTTAGTTTAGTTCATCGAAAATGTTTTTTTGCTTTTGATCATCAACGATTTCCAGCACATCATCGACATCTTCAAATGATTCTCCATACCATTTTTCATCTTGATATGTATGGATTTTTTCATACGTTTCTTTCATTGCTTCAAACACTTCTTCTTCCGTGTTTGATTTCGGGGACCAGTATAAAATCTCCATTTTGCTGACTTTGCCGGTAGCCAGCGACCGGCGGCGGTAACCGATTGACTCAGCATGTTTAAAGTTTTTCTTTTGATAAAATTTAAGACGTTTTGCTGTATCTGCATCATCTTCATCTACTGGCTCGACCTCAAGGAGTATCGGTTTGTTTTTCTCTTTGAGCTTCTCGATCAGTTTGGAACCGAGTCCCTGACCTCTGGCGTCTTTAGAAACGAAAAGATAGTCGATGAAAATAAAGGAATCAAACTCGGCATACATCAAAATATGATGGCGGCCTTCTTCTTTATGGTAAATATCGTTTTGTTCCTTTAATAGCGCTTCCATGTGCTCTTTTGATTTCATTTCTTCAACCGGAAAATACTCGCTAAGCTTTTCATACCAGTTCATAGATTTGCTCCTTATGAATTTTCTTATGATTCACACCTTAGATATACCCGCTTTCTCATTAGTTTAAACAAGATCTTTCGGAAAAGAACAAGGAGCTTATCAAGCTGAGCATGTTACCTATATATACTAAGACGAACGTCATCGCCGAAGGTTTCAATTTTTTTCACAAAAAAACGAAGCGGATGCTTCGCTTTCACCAAAAAAGGCAGCGGTCAGGCTGCCTTTCAAATGTTTATTTAGATTTGATATGCTTGAAACTCTTCTTCAGAACACATGACAAAATGTCCAGGCTTCACTTCGCGAAGCTCCATCTGTTCGCCGTCTTTCAGCTTATGGACCGACGGATCATACGTTTTCCGCACACGGGTGCGTTCGTAATCCGGATCCGGAAGCGGGATGGCCGAAAGCAGTGATTGTGTATACGGATGAAGCGGATTTTCATATAATTCATCGGCCGGCGCCAATTCAACGAGCTTTCCGAAATACATGACACCGATCCGGTCGCTGATGTATTTCACCATGGACAGATCATGGGCGATAAACAGGTATGTCAGTCCCCGTTCCTTTTGCAGATCCTTCATTAAATTGACGACCTGCGCCTGAATGGACACGTCAAGCGCCGAAATCGGCTCATCGGCAATGATGAATTCCGGTTCGACCGCAAGCGCTCTTGCGATTCCGATCCGCTGGCGCTGTCCTCCGGAAAACTCGTGAGGATAGCGGTTTGCGTGTTCTTTGTTTAGACCGACAAGATTCAGCAGCTCGTTCACCCGTTCAACACGTTCTTTTTTCGTTTTTGCCAAACCGTGAATGTCGATTCCTTCGGCGATGATGTCGGCAACCGTCATCCGCGGATTTAATGAGGCATACGGGTCCTGAAAGATCATCTGCATCTTCCGGTTGAATTCGAGAAGATCTTTGGCAGACTTTTTGTCGTGCACATTCTTTCCTTTAAATAAGACCTCACCGGATGTCGCTTGATATAAACGAATGATTGACCGGCCTGTCGTCGATTTTCCGCAGCCCGATTCGCCGACAAGGCCAAGCGTTTCTCCTTTGTAGATGTCAAAAGAGATGCCATCTACAGCTTTAACAGTTCCTTTCGGCGTTGAAAAGTGCTGTTTTAAGTTCTTAATTTCGAGAAGTTTTTCTGCCATGTCATTCACCTTCTTTCACTTGAACCGGTTTTTCATATTGATCTTTAAACTCCCGCATTTTGCTTTTGACAGCAGCCGGCGGCTCGACCTTCGGTGCATCTGGATGCAAAAGCCATGATTTCACATAGTGAGTGTCGGATATTTTAAACATCGGCGGCTCTTGTTCAAAATCGATTTTCATCGCATAAGGGCTCCTTAATGCAAATGCATCTCCCTTTGGCGGATTGGTCAAATCAGGCGGTGATCCCGGGATTGCCATCAATTCTTCATCACCGTCATTATCAAGGCTCGGCATTGAAGCGAGGAGCCCCCAAGTGTATGGATGCTTCGGATTATAGAAAATTTCGTCAACCGCTCCAATTTCAACAATCTGTCCGGCGTACATCACGGCGACTCTGTCCGCCACATTGGCGACGACGCCGAGATCGTGCGTGATAAAAATAATCGATGTTTCAATCTTTTTCTGCAAATCTTTCATCAGTTCCAAAATCTGCGCCTGGATCGTCACATCAAGAGCCGTTGTCGGTTCATCGGCGATCAAGAGCTTTGGATTGGCGGCAAGCGCCATCGCGATGACCACCCGCTGTCTCATTCCTCCGCTGAATTCATGAGGATATTGATTGACGCGCCGTTCAGGCATCGGAATCCCTACCAGGCTTAGCAGCTCAACCGCCCGCTTATGAGCGTCTTCTTTTGAGATTTTCTCATGCTTAAACAACACTTCTGTGATTTGGCGGCCGACTTTCATTGTCGGGTTCAAAGAAGTCATCGGATCTTGAAATATCATGCCGATATCTTTGCCGCGAATCGACTGCATTTCTTTTTCCGTTTTCGGCACCAAGTCTTGTCCGTCAAATAAAATTTGTCCGTTCTTAAAGTAGCCCGGCGGCATTGGAATCAGTTTCATAATCGCCTGTGAAGTGACGCTTTTGCCTGATCCGGATTCGCCGACGATCGCAAGCGTTTCCCCTTTGTCAACGTGAAAATTGACGCCGCGGATAGCCTGAACTTCTCCGGCGTAAGTTTTAAAAGAAATGGCTAAATCTTTCACTTCCAGTAAGTGTTTCATCTTTCTCACTCCTTTATTTACGAAGCTTCGGATCTAAAGCATCGCGCAATCCGTCGCCGATAACGTTAAATGCAAACATGGTCAGGCAGATAAATGTAGCCGGGAAGAACAAGCGCCAAGGGTAATATTCCATGCCCTGCACACCGTCGGTTGCCATCGTTCCCCAGCTTGCCAGCGGCTGCGGCACGCCAAGACCTAGATAGCTTAAAAATGCTTCATAGAAAATCGCCGTAGGGACGGTTAATGTCATCGTCACCAAAATCGGGCTCATAATGTTTGGAAGCAGGTGTTTTCTGATAATGCGTGAGTTTTTCGCCCCTAATGTTCTCGATGCAAGGACGAATTCCTGATTTTTAAGCTGCAGCACTTGTCCGCGCACAATTCTCGCCATATTGATCCAGCCTGTAATGACCATCGCAACGATCATCGTGATCAAACCTTTGCCCATGACAACGAGGAGCAGAATCGTCATTAATAGTGAAGGAATCGCCCATAAAACATCTGCAACTCTCATCATGATTTCATCTGTGCGTCCGCCTTTGATACCGGAAATCGCTCCCCATATCACACCGATCAAAACGTCGATCAGCGCCGCGGCGAGGCCGATAGTCAGCGAGATACGAGCGCCGACCCATGTCCGGACAAACACGTCTCTTCCAAGGTCGTCTGTACCAAACCAGTGCTCAGCACTTGGCGGTAGATTCGTATTCGTTAAATCGGTCTCTTCGTATTGAAAGCTTGAAAACATAGGCGCAAAGATAGCCATTAGAGCAATCAGGATCAGAAGCACCAGGCCGAACAGCGCCAGCTTGTTTTCTTTAAATCTTAAGAATACATCCGTCCAAAAAGAAAGGTTTTTCTTAGAGATCTTTTCGGCTTCGCTATGGTCAACAGCTGCAGGTTCAAACATGTCTTTAGGTATTTGCTGCATCCTTTTACTCCCCTTTCTTAGCGCCAAACAGTTTAATGCGCGGATCAATTAAGCCGTACAAAAGATCAACAATCAAGACGCAAAGTAATAAGATCGCCCCGAAAAACACGGTAACACCCATGATAACCGTATAGTCGCGGTTCGTAATGCTCGTGACAAAGTGCATGCCGAGTCCAGGTATGCCGAAGATTTTCTCAACGACAAACGTTCCTGTTAAAATAGATGCCGCCATCGGCCCCATATATGTAACAACGGGCATGATTGCATTTCGTATCGCATGCTTAAACGTAACAGCTGACGTGCTTAAACCTTTCGCACGCGCCGTGCGGATGTAGTCGCTGCTTAACACTTCAAGCATGCTTGAACGGGTCAGACGGGCGATAAACGCCATCGGCATTGAGGCAACGGCGATTGCCGGCAGCACGGTATGTCCCCAAGACTCCCATTGTGCGACAGGGAACAAGCCAAGCTTCATCGCGAGCACATACTGCAGAAGCGCGGCCATGATGAAGTTCGGCACAGAAATGCCGACAACAGCGATCATCATCGCAGAATAATCCTGCCAGCTGTTCCTCTTCAAGGCTGCAATGACGCCGAATAACACGCCAAATGCCAGGGCGAGACAAATCGCTTCCAATCCAAGTGTAAAAGAAATCGGAAAACCGGAGCCGATTAAGTCATTCACAGTTTGTCCCTTATATTTAAATGAAGGCCCAAAATCCCACTTCATAACCGATACCAAGTAATCGAGATATTGTTTAAATAGGGGCTGGTCTAAACCATAGTAAGAATTGAGGCTGGCTTCAATTGCAGGAGGAAGTTTCTTCTCGCCTGAAAAGGGTCCGCCAGGAATTGCTCTCATCAGGAAGAAGGTAGCTGTGACAATAACCCAGAGAGAAATCAGCATATATACAAGACGACGGCCTAAAAATTTAATCAATCTTACACACCTCCGAATATTCAGTCTATTAACTTCTTATCATAAATAAAAGTATATGGGGGGAAACTCAAAAGCCCCATATACTTTTTCTGCAGTTTTATTCAAAATACGCAGTTTTAAAATAGATCTCTCCAGTACCTGTCAGAACAACGCCTTTTAAGCTTTCATCCTGAAGATAAGGCATTGTGTAGAAGTAAATCGGAGCGATTGGCAGTTCATCCATGATGATGCCTTCGGCTTCTTTCATCAGCTCCACGCGTTTATCGGCATCCGCTTCTGTAGCAGCTTTTGAAAGCAATTCTTTATATTTTGCATTCTCCCAGTTTGTATCGTTGTTTCCGCCTTCTTTGTCACGGTATGTTTCAAGGAAGTTCATCGCGTCGTTAAAATCGGCAATCCAGCCCAAGCGGCCGATTTGATAGTTTCCGGTATGGAGCTTATCAATGTATACGTTCCATTCTTCATTGCCTAATTCAACATCAACGCCTAGATCTCTGCTCCACATTTCCTGGACGGCCTGGGCGATTTTTTGGTGGCCTTCATCCGTATTGTAAGAAAGCGTGATTTTCGGAAGATCTGACGCTTTTTTCAAACCGAGTTCTTTCAAGCCTTTTTGCAAATATTCTTTCGCTTTCTCAACATCATGATCTTTGAAATATCCTTCGTTGGACTCAAACCCATGGACTGCCGGCGGCACTAATCCCATCGCAGGAATCTGTTCCGCTTGCGTGATGTTTTTGACGATCGCTTCGCGGTTGATCGCGTATGTCAAAGCTTTGCGAATGTTGACGTTGTTCAGCGGAGCCGCTTCTGTATTGAATTTGTAGAGATAAACGGCTGCGAACGGATCAACATTCAACCCTTCTTTTTTCAGGGTTGGGATTGCATCCGTCGGAATCTCGTCAAGAGGAAGTCCTACATAGTCAAGCTCACCTTTTTTATACATATTGAGGCCGGTGTTGGCGTCGTTGACCATCGCCATATTGATTTTCTTCAGTTTGACAGCATCTTTATCCCAGTACTGTTCGTTTTTCTCCAGCACGATGCTTCCGTTGTGCTTCCATTTCGTCATTTTGAAAGGTCCGTTGGATACGTAGTTCTCATCAGCTTTTGTATACCATTTCGGATTTTTCTCAGCGACCTTTTTATTCACAGGTAAATAGGTGTAGAATGCCGTAAGTTCAGTAAAATACGGTGTCGGTTTTTCAAGCTCAACTTTCAAAGTCTTGTCATTCACCGCTTTAACGCCGACGTCTTCAAGTTTTCCTTTGCCTGTGTTCGCCGCTTCACCGCCTTTTAAGTAGTAAAGCTGGTAGGCATATTGTGATTCATTTTTCGGATCAAGCGCCCATTTCCAGGCGTATTCAAAATCCTCTGCTGTTACAGGATCTCCGTTTGACCACTTCACACCATCGCGAATTGTAAATGTGTATGTCTTCTGGTCGTCGCTGACTTCGATTTTTGACGCTGTCGCTTCAACCGGCTTTCCGTCTTTGCCGATTGTCGTCAACCCTTCGAAAGTCTGGCGAAGCACGTTTGAGGAAACTGAATCGTTTGCAAGTCCTGGATGGAGTGAAAACGGCTCAGTTTTAATATTGACGTTCACTGTGTCTTTCCCTTTACTGTCTTTTTTACCGCCGTCACCAGAGCTTGAGCCAAAACCGCAGGCGCTGAGGACGAGAGTAAAAATGAGCAGTAAACTGATTAATGACCAACGCTTCTTCAAAGAGAAACCCCCCTGTTTCATATTTTTTTAGTCCCTTACTCCTGAATATTCAGATTTATCATAAAAAAGTAATAGGCCTACTTGCCACACTTTTTTCTCTGTTTCGTCTTTTCTGAATATTTATTATGTAAAGAACCTGTAACACCAAGGTGAACAAATTCATTATAATTAATAGAATAATTTATTGCAATATTAATTTTCAATTATTTTTTTATTCAAACTATTTAGGTTTGTCAGGTTTTCTGCCAAATAAACGAATATCCTTCTCTCTTTTAAAGCATGACTACGTTAAAATGAAAGTTGATGTCCAACTGTGCAAAACGTTTTACACATATAACAATAGTCATTCTTTATAAAGAACATTACGCTGTCCAGCAAACTTTGGTCAACTTGATCTGAGCTTTCTTTTTTGGAGACTCGTGACATTCATTTTAAATTTATATATAATAAAATTATGAATAAAATGCTTTGAAAAAGAAGAGTACACATTTCTCCCCATTTAAAGAGAGTCCGCGGTGCTGGGAGCGGATAATGGCGAATGTGGAATGGGCTTTGGAGCAGCTGACCGAACTCGTATAAGTAGGCTCAGCCGGAGAAGACTTCGTTAAAAACGTCTAGAGTGATTTCATTTTGACCATAATGAAATAATCAGGGTGGCACCACGGTTCATTCGTCCCTTTTCTTTAAGGGGAGAGTGGGCCTTTTTATATTGATATGAAAAGAGGGATTCTAAATGAAGAAAACAATATTTTCCGGCATTCAGCCGAGCGGCTCTGTTACGCTTGGCAACTATATCGGAGCCATGAAACAATTTGTTGAATTACAGAATGACTACAACTGCTATTTCTGCATCGTTGACCAGCATGCGATCACCGTCCCGCAGGACCGCCTTGCGCTGAGAAAAAACATCCGAAACCTGGCCGCTCTTTATTTGGCCATCGGCCTTGATCCGGAAAAAGCGACGCTCTTTATCCAATCTGAAGTGCCCGCGCACGCCCAGGCGGGATGGATGCTTCAGTGTGTCGCCTATATCGGCGAACTTGAGCGCATGACGCAGTACAAGGATAAATCCGCCGGGAACGAAGCTGTCGTCTCGGGATTATTGACATATCCTCCTTTAATGGCGGCAGATATCCTGCTTTATGGAACAGATGTCGTCCCTGTCGGGGAAGATCAGAAGCAGCATCTTGAATTGACCAGAAATTTGGCTGAGCGCTTCAACAAAAAATACAATGACATCTTCACCGTGCCCGAAGTGAAAATTCCCAAGGTCGGCGCCCGCATTATGTCGCTTGCTGATCCGCTCAAAAAAATGAGCAAATCGGATCCGAACCAAAAAGCGTTCATCACCTTGCTTGACGAACCAAAACAGCTCGAGAAAAAAATCAAAAGCGCCGTCACAGATTCTGACGGAATCGTTAAGTATGATAAAGAAAACAAGCCGGGCGTATCCAACCTCCTGACCATCTATTCGATTCTCGAACAAGTCTCAATCGATGAGCTTGAGGAGAAATACGAAGGCAAAGGCTACGGCGAATTTAAAAGCGATCTTGCCGAAGTCGTCATTGGCGCGCTGAAGCCGATTCAAGACCGGTATCACGAATTAATCGAATCAGATGAGCTGGACCGGATTTTGGACGAAGGCGCCGAACGGGCAAACCAAACAGCCGGCAAGATGCTGAAAAAAATGGAGAATGCGATGGGCCTCGGCCGGAAAAAAAGACGATAAACAAAAACACCTTCTCGATGGTCTGTTGACAATCAGAAGGTGTTTTTCATAAAGAACAAGTATTCACCGAATCTGCCGCACTTGCAAGACGCGATATTCCTATAATGAACGCTTTGAAAAATATAGCTCTGGTCCTGAATTAGCCGTTTGGTCATATGAATATCTCTGTTTTTTTCTTTTATAATATAGAGTTTTGGATTTTTCAGGAAGCCGTTAAAAAAAGGCCGTCGACTAGCTCGACAGCCTTCATGCTGAATTTAGTTTACTTTTGACTCATTTTCGATTTCCCAAAGCTTCTCAAAAAACGGCTGTCCTTTAATTAAATTTTCGCAAAAGTCCCGGTGTTTGTCCGACCAGCCGTCAATTGTTTCATTGAAAAGCATGTCCCAGATTTCCTCAAATGTCATCCGTTTAATCTGCTCATACATATATGGGTTCCATTCCGTGTACCAATAAGTGATCTCTGCGCGGTTTTTGAGCCCTTTCAGCTGATCAAGCGCCATGAACAGCAGCTGTTTCAGCTGACGTTCTTTTCTTGTTAATCCTCTGACATGCTCCGGTGATAATGACAGAATGTGGTATTCTTTGGAAGACTGCAGCTTTTCTGGTGAAAATTCATATTCTTCTGCCTCAACGTCCTTTACCATTTCATAAACAAGCTGTTCCTGTCTTGGAATGAGGCGGCTTTTTCTGACAGGGATCGAGTATCCGGCCGTATCGACCGCAAGAATTCCGATCCCGTCCGTTACGACAAAGCAATGATCAAGCTGTGTACGTTCATGATTTTTTCGAATATACGCTTTTTGATGAACATCCTTTAATAATTCGGACGGAAGCTCTGATAAATCATTTTCTATGTAGTGAAATAAAACGGACGGAACCCTTAGTAAAGGCACCTGATCGAGCAGTTCAACACTGTCTTCCTTCCTCCATTCATGAAAGTGGCAGACATTATAGCCATTTTCTTCTCCCTCAAACCAATTCACCCACACATCATGAAGAAATAACATTTCTAACCCCTCACTTTTATAAAAACTGTTGTCCACAGTATAGGCAAGGGGAAAGGAATTTATTCCATCTGACAAAGATTATGGCAGTGCTTCCTCAAAAAAAGCCAAGGGCGGCGGCGCCCCGGCTCTTTTATTTAATATTTTTCGGATCAAGCGCATCACGAAGTCCGTCTCCGACAAAGTTAAAACACAAAACGGTGAGTAAAATCATCAATCCAGGAAACAGCGGATACCACCACGCCTGAATCATGATCGTAAAGTTCTGCGCGTCTTGAAGCATGTTGCCCCAGCTTGCCATCGGCGGCTGAACGCCGAACCCGAGATAGCTTAAGGCAGATTCCGCGAGGATCACCGTCCCGACAGACAGCGTCGCCGCCACGATGATCGGTCCCATCGCATTCGGCAGAATATGCGAAAAAATAATCTTGTGGCTTCTTGTGCCGATCGTTTTCGCGGCTAAGACGAATTCCCGCGACCTTAAAGATAAAAACTCGCTTCGCACGAGCCGTGCCGTTGTCGTCCACCTTGTCAAAGCGAAAATTAAAATCAGCTTGTCAACGCCGGGCTGGAAAATGGTGACGAGTGTAATCAAAAGGAAAATGTCGGGTATGGATAACACAATATCAACCAACCGCATCATGATGGCGTCGATCATTCCGCCAAAATAGCCGGCAACAGCTCCGATCACAGTTCCGATCGTGATCGAGCCGAGTACTGAAGCGAAACCGACAAGCAAAGAAACACGTGCGCCATACAGCAGCCGGCTGAAAATATCGCGGCCGAATTTGTCCGTTCCCATCAGATGCTCAGCGCTGGGAGGCTTTAATTTATTGAGCAGATTTTGCTGTTCAGGCGGATACGGAGCGATCACCGGCGCAAAAATGGCTGACAGTATAATGATAGATAATAGGATGCCTCCGATGACCGCCAGCTTATTTTTGAAAAACTTCTCAAAAAAGATTTTTGTCATTGTTTCGGGCTTTGGCCCGATATTTTCCTGCAGTGTGATCTCCGGCGAAGGTGTCGATGGATTTGGCTGTGTCATGAATAATCTCCCTCCTTCATTAATACTCAATCCGCGGATCGACCATCGCATAGAGAATATCCGCAATTAAATTCCCAATGACAACAAGCGTCGCAGAGATGACGGTCATGGCCATAATAACGGGATAGTCCCTTTGAAAAGCGGAATCGACAAACAGCTTTCCAAGCCCAGGCCAGCTGAAGATCTGTTCGGTCACGACAGCCCCGCCGATAAAAGAAGGAATCATCAATCCGAAAATCGTAATGACCGGCAGCAGGCCGTTTCGAAGGCCATGCTTGTACACAACCCGATTTTCTTTAAAACCCTTCGCCCGCGCCGTCCGCATGTAATCCTGTCTGAGCACATCAAGCATGCTTGACCTCGTATAACGCGTGAGCCCCGCCATATCGGCGGTGGCAAGTACAAAAGCAGGCAAAATCAAGTGATGGATGCGGTCCCATAAACTAAAACCGGCATTAAGCGTCATCACCCCGCCGGTTGGAAACCAGCCTAAATTGACCGCAAGAAACATGATCAGAATCAATCCCAGCCAAAAATTCGGAACGGCAAGGCCGATAAACGAGGTAAACGTGATGCCGTAGTCCAATTTTGAATAAGGCCGCCTTGCCGAAAGCACCCCGAGCGGAATCGATATAAGAAGCGCCAATATGGTTGAAACGAGCATCAATAAGAGCGTGTTCGGCAGTCTTGCAACAATCAGGTCGGTCACCGGTGTTCCTTTTCTGACGATTGACGTGCCGAAGTCACCCTGAACCATATTGCCGAGCCACTTTAAATATTGAATATGCTCGGGTTCATTCAATCCGTATTTTTCAATGAATTTTTCGCGGTCTCCCGCACTGATGGTCGGGTCCATCATCAATGCCATTGGATCTCCCGGTGCGGCTTTCATAATCGCAAATGACAAAATGGTAATGCCAAATAAAATCGGAATAGACATGAGCGTCCTGCGAATGATATATGTAATCATTTTTTTATCCCCTTTTTTATCAAATTCTTAAGAATGAAGGGGAAGGAAGCTCAAGTTAAAAACTTCCCTCCCCTCAAGGGAATTTCCTTTATTTTTGATCTAACCACCAGTTTTCGGCTTTGTAAAAGTCCTCTTTCGGATGGAATACGTAGCCTTTCATATTGGTCGGCATCGCTCTGTGGTAATTCGTATAATACAGGAACGTATACGGCTGATCTTCCGCCAATATTTCATAGATGTCTTCATAGGCCTTTTTATAATCTTCCCGATCTTTCAGTGTTTTTGCTTTGTCCAATAATTTATCGAGCTCTTTATTTTGATACCATACATAGTTAAGCCCTTTTTCCGCTTCTTTTGAGTGGAAAATGTTGCTCTGATCAGGGAACGTAGCCAGGCTCCAACCCATGATCATCGCATCAAAATCCCAATTCGGCGGGTTCATCTGTTCGATTAAAGCGCTCCATTCGACGATTTGCGGTTTCGCCTCAATGCCGACTTCTTTTAATTGCTGCTGAACGACGACAGCCAGATCTTCTCTCGTTTTATTGCCTTGGTTTGTTTTGATCACGAAAGAGAATTTCTTGCCGTCTTTGTCTAAAATGCCGTCACCGTCTGTGTCATCCCATCCGGCTTCCTTCAGCATTTTCTTCGCTTTTTCAGGATCATGGCTGAACGTTTTGATGTCATCCTTGTTTTCCGGGTAGTTCCATGACAGCGGGCTCTCTGGAATGTTTGCGATTTCGCCGTCACCGTCAAGAACCTGGTCAACCATGGCCTGGCGATCAAGCGCATATGTCAGCGCCTGTCGCACCTTTTTGTCTTTGAAGAGCTCATTCCTTTCATTCCAGCCGATGTACGTATAGTTCAAGCCCAAATCTGTTTCCATTTTCACATTGTTAAATTTCTCCGCTGTTTTGTAATCCGGACCAGGCGTAACGACTAAATAATCAATATCTCCGGCTTGAAGCTGTGACATCGCCGCATTTGAATCCGGAATGATTTTATACGTAATCGAATCCAAGCGGGCGCGTTCTGCGAAATAATCGTCAAACGCCTCCACTTTGACGTATTGTCCTTCTTTCCACTCTTTAAACTTAAACGGTCCGGTTCCGATCGGATTTTTGCGGTTGAATTCGTGTTCACCGAGCTCGCTGATCGGAACGTCCTTTAAAATATGCTTCGGCAGGATGCCGTAGCTTGTAAGCGTGACATTATAAAAGTAAGGATCGGGATTCTTCAATTTAAATTCCACTTCATATTTGCCTTTTTTCGTGACGGATTCAATGACTTCAAAGTTTGAGCCGCGCTCTCCGACATAGTCGTCGCTCATCGGAATGCTGTACGTAAACACAACATCATCAGCGGTCATTTCTTCGCCGTCATGAAACTTGACGCCTTCTTTGAGCTTCACGTTGAATGTCTTGCCGTCCTCAGACTCTTTCACATCTTCGGCGAGCTGATTTTCCACTTCAAGCTTTTCATTGACATCCAAAAGGGTATTGTAGATGAGCCTTTCAATATCTGAACTTGCCGTATCTGTTGAATACAGCGAGTTAAACAGTGTCGGCTCACCTGTGGAACCGGCGATCAAATCCCCGCCTTGCTGCGGCTTCCCGTCGGATTTGCTTTCTTTTTCGTCCCCTCCGACTTCACCGCTGTTACAGGCCGTAAGAAAAATCGATAAGATCAGCAGCAAGCTTAAAATTGAAAATCCTGTTTTGCGAATGTTCATTTTTACGAATTCCCCCTTATTAAACTGTTGTCCTTCTTTCTGCCTAATTGACCCCCGTTTTTTAAGAAGACATTCCCCCTCTCAAGGATTTAATATGTGACGGCCTCACCCTTTATTCGTAAAGGTGGCATGCCACAAAATGGTTTGTTTCCACTTCCCTGAAAGCTGGCGCTTTTTCCCCGCATATCGCTTTTGCGGCCGGACACCTCGTATGGAAGACACAGCCTTTCGGAGGATTGGCAGGGTTCGGCAGCTCTCCTTTCAAAACGATCCTTTCCCGTTTTGTCCGGCCTTTTTTTCTTGTGACAGGGACGGCGGAAAGCAGCGCCTGTGTATATGGATGAAGCGGATTGTCATACAGCTCATGCTTATCTGTCAGCTCCATCATTTTGCCGAGATACATGACGCCCACTCTGTCGCTGATATGGCGGACGACACTCAAATCATGGGAGATAAACAGATACGTCAGATTAAATTCTTCCTGAAGCTCTTCCATCAAATTGATGACTTGAGCCTGAATCGAAACATCCAATGCAGAAACCGGTTCATCGGCGATGATCAGCTCAGGATTCAGGGCAAGCGCACGGGCGATGCCGATCCGCTGGCGCTGTCCTCCGGAAAATTCATGAGGATAGCGGTTGGCAAAGGACGGATGCAGTCCGACCCTTTCCAAAAGTTCTTCGGCTTTTTCATTTCTCTCTTTGAAATTGTACATATGGTGTGTGGTGAAGGGCTCTTTGATGATGGAACGCAAAGTTTTTCTCGGATTCAGTGAGGCAAACGGGTCTTGAAAAACCATTTGGATATTTTTGCGGACGGTTTTTCTCAAAGCTTCTTCCGGCAAATCGGAAATATCCCGGCCTTTGAAAAGAATTTGTCCTGACGTCGGCTTATACAATCTGATCATCGTCCGGCCTGCAGTTGATTTTCCGCAGCCCGATTCTCCGACGATTCCGAGCGTTTCGCCGCGCTTTAATGAAAAGCTGAGGCCGTCAACCGCTTTGACATCCCCGATTTTTTTCTGAAAAATCCCTGAACGGATCGGAAAGTATTTTTTGACCTCTTTCAGCTCCAGAAGGGGCCCGTCATGGTTGATCTGCTGTGCAGGCTGTAATTGTTCTGCTGATGATGCCATCGCTTTACTCCCCCTCCTCATATAAGAAACATCTGACAGACCGGCCGTCCGGCAAGGTTTTAAGGCTCGGCTGCGAGCCCCAGCATTTATCGATTGCGCTCGGACATCTCGGCGCAAAACGGCAGCCCGCCGGAAGATTGTCAGGCGTGGGCACGTTTCCTTTAATGGCAGTTAATGTTTCAATCGAGCCGTCTATTACCGGAATGGAATTCAGCAGTCCTTTTGTGTACGGATGCAGGGGTTCATCAAATAGTTCATCTACTGCCGCGTTTTCAACAACTTGTCCGCAATACATGACGATCACGCGGTCTGCGATTTCAGACACTACGCCAAGATCATGGGTAATGAGAAGAATCGATGTATCCAATTTGTCGCACAAGTCTTTCATCAGCTCTAATACTTGGGCTTGAATCGTAACATCAAGCGCTGTCGTCGGTTCATCGGCGATGAGCAGCTTCGGATTGCAGCTGAGGGCGATCGCGATCATCACCCTTTGTCTCATGCCGCCTGACAAACGGTGCGGGAAGTCCTTCATCAGCTGTTCGGCTCTTGAAAAGCCGACAAGCTTCAGCAGCTCGACCGCTTTCTTTCCGGCTTCTTTTTTCGAAAGCTTTTTATGATAGATCAATACCTCTGTGATTTGTTCGCCGATCGTTAAAACCGGATTGAGCGATGTCATCGGCTCCTGAAAAATCATAGAGATATCATTTCCGCGGATCTTGCATAAATCTTGTTCCTTGTATGTAACGAGGTCCCGGCCTTCCAGTTTAATAGAACCATTGATGATCCTGCCGCCGGAGCCCTCGACAAGTCCCATGATCGAGAGGGATGTGA
Source organism: Bacillus swezeyi (assembly GCF_001969815.1). Classification (GTDB taxonomy): domain Bacteria; phylum Bacillota; class Bacilli; order Bacillales; family Bacillaceae; genus Bacillus; species Bacillus swezeyi. The sequence continues at coordinate 28,273 of NZ_MRBK01000005.1, forward strand.
TGCTTTTTCCCGATCCTGATTCTCCTACCAATGCAACGGTCTCTCCTTTTTTAATCGAAAAATCAACTCCGTCAACTGCAGGTATCGGCTGTTTTTTTCTGAAAAAATAAGTTTTTAGATCATTGATTTCCAGCAATGCGCTCATCCAGATTCCCCTTCCATAGACCAGAAGTTAAATATTATTAAAGAATCATATAATAAGACTGAATTATCTTAAAATTTTATAGTTGTATATTATTACATAATCATTACAAAAGCAAGGAATTTTTAGATTTACTGTAATAATATTAATTTAATACCATAATTTTAATGTTTTAAAGCACTGGCTCTATAAAGGCTTCTGATGGAAGGGATATGACATCGGAAACTTTTAATTTTTTTTTCGACAAATATTTTTTCACAATATTGTAACCGACAGCATATCCGAGCATATCTGGATAATAACCTTTTCCGAATAAAATATTGGAGAATAGTCTTCCTTCATGTCGTTTCAGCTCGAAATGCGGCTTGATCAGGCGGTTCTGAAAATGGTCGAGCTGTTTTTCTGAATAAATTGACGTCCATCCGGCGATTTCTGACTCTCCGAAACGTTCATAAACAGCATTTTCCGCAAGTCCTTCGAGTATGATTGTATCAAGAAGCGTCATATCTTTTTCCTCTTTCGGCACATTTTCTAACCGGCAAACATGATTATATTCATGCGTCATGATGGCAGAAATGGCAGCTTGAGAAATATGGGAGGAAAGAAATAAGAACAGTTTATCTTGGAAAGCAAGGCCTGATTTAGATCCGAAATCGACGCGAATTCTCCGGTTCCTTTCATTGACGGGAAAAACGATAATCGGAACGTCGGGGCCGTTCCATCTTTTTCGCAGCAGCCGCTCTTCCCGTTTTACATGATGAAATATCCCCTTTTTTTCGAGCTCTTTCATCGTACGCCGGCCTTCCGCCCAAGAACGAAACATGCCGTGGGCTTGCAGATGGCTGACGAGAGACATGATATCCGCTTTTAGCGCTTCCTTAAAATACGGAAGAAGACAGCTGGATAACTCCTGCATTGATGATGCTTTTTCCAGCCACTCATATGTCTTTTCGACGCTCATCTCCGATCACTCCTTTTCATTCACCTGTATGATATGCAGGCGCAAAAAAACGGCTACCAACTATGTGGCAGCCGTTTTCAAAGAGCTATTCGTATTTTTTAAAGATCAGTGTTGCATTGTGCCCGCCGAAACCAAGCGAATTGCTGAGCACAACATTTACGTCCTGACGACGTGCTTGATCGGGAACATAATCCAAATCACAATCTTCATCAGGCGTTTCAATATTGATTGTCGGAGGTATGATTCCTTCTTTAATGGCGAGCACTGAGAAAATCGCTTCGATTCCTCCCGCAGCGCCGAGCAGATGGCCTGTCATCGATTTTGTCGAGCTGACGGCAAGCTTGTACGCGTGCTCTCCAAAAACTTCTTTAATGGCGATCGTTTCAAATTTATCGTTGTACGGCGTACTTGTTCCGTGCGCATTGATATAATCTACCGCTTCAGGAGCCAGACCCGAATCTTTAATTGCCTCTTTCATAGCTCTGACGCCGCCTTCTCCGTTTGGCGCAGGCGCGGTGATATGATATGCATCTCCGGTTGAACCGTAGCCGACCACTTCCGCATAAATGTGGGCGCCCCTGTTTAATGCATGCTCAAGTTCCTCAAGAACAACGATTCCCGCACCTTCTCCCATGACGAAGCCATCGCGGTTTTTGTCAAATGGACGGCTTGCCGTTTTCGGATCTGGATTGGTAGAGAGCGCTTTATTGGCGGAAAAGCCTGCGAATGACATTCTTGTCAGCGGTGCTTCCGTTCCGCCCGAGATCATCACATCAGCGTCGCCGCGCTGGATCACTTTGAAAGCATCTCCAATGGAATTCGTACCTGTCGCGCACGCCGTAACCGTACATGAGTTGACGCCTTTTGCACCGAGTGCGATTGAAATTTGGCCTGTTGCCATATCAGGAATCATCATCGGTACAAAAAACGGGCTGACCCGTCTCGGCCCTTTTGTTAAAAATGTTTCAAACTGCTGTTCAAGCGTTTCAAGGCCGCCGATGCCGGAACCGACCCAGACGCCGACTCTGTCGGCAATTTTATCGTTGATGTCAAGCTTGGCGTCTTCGACAGCCATTTTTGCTGACACCACGGCATATTGCGTGAACCGGTCCATTTTTCTTGCTTCTTTTTTATCCATGTAATCTTCTATTTTAAAATCTTTCAATTCTGCGGCCACTTTGGCAGGATACTCATCCGCATTTACCCGTGTAATCGGCCCGACGCCGGAAACTCCGTCAACCGCATTGTTCCAGCTCGTTTTGACGTCATTACCAAGAGGTGATAAAGCTCCTAATCCGGTAATGACTACTCTTTTACTATTCATAAGTTGCACCTCACCTTTCTTCTAGCGGCCCCAGCGCATGGCAATGGCTCCCCATGTCAAGCCTCCGCCGAAACCGACCATAACAATGACGTCACCGTCTTTAATTTTACCAGCTTCCAGCTCTTCCACAAGTGAAATCGGAATCGAAGCAGCTGATGTGTTTCCATATTTATGAACCGTTTTAGACATTTTTTCAATCGGAAGCTCTAAACGTTCGCGCGCCGCCTCCATGATTCGGATGTTGGCCTGATGGGGCACCAAAAAGTCGACATCCTCTTTTAACAAACCCGCTTTTTCAATGACGTTTACACTGGATTCTCCCATTTGGCGGACGGCAAATTTGAACACTTCTCTGCCATGCATGATTGTATGATCTTTTTCATCCAAGTACAAGTGCTTTCCGCCTCTTCCGTCTGCGCCAAGCTCAAAAGAAAGAATGCCTTTGTCGTCGCTGACAGGCCCGACAACCGCTGCTCCCGCTCCGTCTCCGAATAAAACGGCCGTGTTGCGGTCATCCCAGTCCGTAATGCTTGAGAGCTTTTCGACCCCGATGACAAGCACATGCTTATATGTTTCGGCCTCAATAAACTGTTTTCCAGTGACAAGGCCGTACATAAAACCGGCGCAGGCTGCACTGATATCCATCGCACACGCGTTGAATGCGCCGAGCTTTTCTTGAATCATGCAGGACACTGTCGGAAATGCCTGATCAGGAGTAACGGTGGCGACGAGAATCATATCAAGATCTTCCGCCTCAATGCGTGCATCTTCCATCGCTTTTTTTGCGGCGGCGACAGCCATATCAGACGTCATTTCGTCTTCGGCTGCGATTCTTCTTTCTTCTATTCCTGTTCTTGTACGAATCCACTCGTCAGAAGTTTCAACCATTTTTTCCAAGTCGAAATTAGTCAGCACTTTTTCAGGGATATACCGGCCAATTCCAATAATTCCAGCTTTCATAGGAAAGACTCCTTTATTCATGATTTTTTCCAACTAATGTTATGAGTAATTATTAGTATCTGGTACTAATCCTACCCTATTTTTTTTCAGTTGGCAATATATCCGTCTAATCTATTAGACCAAGACCTTCATATAGTAGTGGTATATAGAGTAAAGGAGGCTTTGAAGGATGGCGAATGACGATTTTTTCACGAAGATGATGTTCGGCACAAATGTGCCAAACAGCCGTGAAGAACAGGATGACGCTACACAGGATGGCGTGACAGCTGATGAAGAAGCTGAATCCGCACAGCAGCCTGATTACATGCATGTCATGAACCAGGTCGGACAAATTATGGATTCGATTGATGAGCTGAAACCGTTTTTTAAAGAAATCGGATCAGTGGTCAGCGCTATAAAAAATAAGATCTCCATGTGAAAAGCCACTTCCCATAAAAAGTGGCTTTTCACCCATGTGTTTTTTAGTCTGTTTTAAGCGTCTGACCCAGCATCTGCTTTCCCGAGTTCATAAGCTTCCGCCATGACTTTTGTAAATAAATCCATAAACGGCTGAAGCATCTCCGGTGAAAGCTCAATTCCCGCCTTCTCCATTTCTTCTTTCGCTTCTGGAATGTATTTCATGGCAATTTGTAAAAATTCCATTGATTTTTCGTGCATCTGAATCACCTCATTATTCATTTGGCAGTTTGTTTGTGTTTTTGTATTGTTCGATCAGCCCTTTGATCTCTTCTTGAAATGATGGATCGACGACCGGGCTGAACGCGCCCATTTCTATGACGCCCTCCTGCATGTCGAAGGTTCGCCGGCCTCCTTTAAGCGCTCCTCTATTAAATTCGTCGGCGGTGAGTTCGTAAGCCTCGTCAACATGCTGGATGGTGCTTGTCAAAACGACGTTTTCCCCCAACTCCGACTGGTCGCTTACATAGCCTATGGCGTACAAACCGTCTTTTTTGATTTGTTCAATGACAGGGACATTATACCCGTCTCCGGCGGGATACACAACATCCGCGCCGGCCTTTTTCATTTTTTCATACAGTTCCACGGCTTTTTCAGCATCATCCCACTGTCCTGCATACTCAGTGATAACCTCGATGTTCGGATCAACGTATTGCGCGCCTTCAATGAATCCTTTCACTTCAGGCTGCCACTTTTGCGTCGCAAGCACGCCGATTTTCTTTGATTTTGACTCGTGGGCGGCCGTCATTCCGCCGAAAAACCCCATCGCTTTTCCTTCAAGGGAGATGCTTGTCACATTGTCATGCTCAGCCTTGCTGTTCATTAAGACAAAATGAATATCGGGATAGTCCTTGCATATGTCATTAAATATTTTTTCATATTCGCTTCCATGTCCATAGATTAAATTGACGCCTTTTTTACGAAAATCCTCTACAGCCATTTTGATTGCTGCTTCATTGTCAATCCCTTCTTTATAGTAGACATCGACATTGAAAACAGACTGTATTCTTAATAAGCCTTTATATCCTTTCGTTCCCCATACTTGATCACTTATTGTATCAGGGACAAGCAACCCGACTTTTTCAATTTTCCCTGTCAGCGGCGATGATCCGCAGCCGCCCAGAACAAAGAGAATCAAAAAAATCACGCCTAGCCTGTACACCATGCCATGTTCAACTCCCTTTCAAAACAAACAAGCAAATCTAATCTATCTTTATTGTATCCTTTCAAGTGCAAATAAGGAAGATCTTTCTTATTTTTTGTCGAAAAATGTAGACATTTGTCTTTTCCATTCCTCAATTATGGCATCCGCCTCTTCTGCTGTCGTTTGCTGTTTGAACTGCAATCCTGAGGGATCGTTTTGAGCTGTGTAAACGGCGAGCTGAGCTGCTATGTCATCCACAAAAAAACACGATTCCCTTTGTACACCGTCATCTTCCCGGACGTCCCACGGACCGTACATGTCCGGGAGAACGATGATGTCCGCGCCTTTTTGTTCAAAACGCTCTCTTAAATCCTCTACCATTTGATGCTTATAGACAAATAGAAAAACAGGCTTGTTTTGAATCAAGTCATCGAGCTCTTCATCAAGCATGCAGCCTGTATATTGGATAAAAACCTTATCATACTCGGTTTCAGGCTCTTTTTCAATCATGCGGAAATGTTGGTTTCTCACCAGCCACATCAGCCGCTCTTCAAGGTAAAGCCGTTTGGTTTCATCGCTCGGATCATCTAATTTGACCCCAATGTCTACGCCCTCTTCAAGAAGACATTCGCAAAATGAAAGGCCGAAGAATTCATCTGCTCCATACACCAGCGCGGATTTCATATGCCAGACCACCTTTCGATTCAGCTGTTCTGCCAAGTAAAAACAGCCCTGATCAAAAACGGGCTGCTATCATTCTATTCTCTATAATACTTTTTCATGCCTTTTGAAAAAATGAGCGATCGCCGAATAGATGCGCTGCGGATGATCAAATAAGTGCAGGGTCAGCCCCACTTGATAATCGCCTTTTTTCTGACGCTCCTCAAACGTTTTTGCATGGATCATATACGGATATGAAGAACCGTTCAGCCTTTGCCAAATATGGACAGGCACAAGATTGTGATAAGGGGATATGCTTTTGAACGGGTAATCGGCGGCCTCTCGTTCAGAAATACCGTAGCTGTCTGCAATCTCTTTAATAAACTGCTTATAAAAAAATTTATTGTCTTTTTCCCTTTGATGTTGAGCCTGAAGATCGAGGCAAGGATTAAGCATCGCTGCAGAACGTATTTGATCCGGAATCGAGCGGAGAAGTTCATCAGCTACGAGAGCGCCTGTTCCCTCTGCCAGCAGATGAATTTTTTCATTTAAAATCTCCTGCCTGAACACATAGTGAATCAGCTGCTTCGCGTAATGAACCGCTTTTTCGGAGCCCCAGTGCCTGCCGAATAAATTGCTGTTCACAAGCGTGTAGCCCTGGTTTCTTAAACTTGTCAGAAGCTGATTTCTGCCGTGATGCTGCATCCAAAAGCTCGATTCTTCCCCGACGAAATGGTTGCGGTCGCCGAAAATAAAAACCGCAAAACCGTTTGGTCTGTATGGAAGATGAATCACGTTCCATTCTGAGCCGACTTTGAAAAAACGTTCAGTTATTTTCATCGCTTGCCTGCCTCCTTCCTGCCGTAATCTGCTCATTATTTTATGTAGAGAACGGATCAAACGAATAAGGAAAAGTCCCAGTCGCAAGATGAAAATGAATTTTTAATAAATCTCCCATTCTGATATTTCTGAAAAAAAGTGTTGAAAGCCTTATCTTGTTCACTAAAATGCCCTTTCTCGTTTACTTTATGTGTGGTATGATAAGTTTTAGAATTGAATGCGAAGGACGAGGTGTGAAACGTGCGTTTTGTCATGACTTTTATTTGGACATTTGTTTTGACGCAAATGGCCTGCTACATTGTCGGCGCCATGAACGGTGCTGCATATGACTTTCAGACCAGTTCAATTATGGGCGTGATCATCACTGTAGCCGTTATTGTTCTTGGAGAAATTATGCCTGTTAAACAGGATGCGAGTCAACATTAAAAACCCTGCTTTAAAGCGGGGTTTTTGTTTTCTCGAACTTTGATGTACAGCCGTCCAAAAAAGGACGGCTGTTTTTTATGGCTTTCTTTTATATGTCCAAAGTCGGTTATGGTTGGAGTTCTCAGGGAAAAATTCACCGGCTGACAATTTGATTTGCTGCGGATTTTTCACCATGCTCCCTGTTTCTCCGATTTCAACATATACACCATTGTTAGGCGCTTTTTGGCCCGGGCGGAATTGATGCTGCTGTCCCATATGTTTCACCCCTTTTTAGAGATTAGATTGCCCTGTTCCGGAGAAAAACATGTTTATTTTATCTTTACATTCATTTGTTTTATGTAGTTTAATGTAAAAAGCGCTTGAATATTGAAACTAACCGCCTTTTCTTACCGTCTGTTAAAAGGGCGTCAGATTCACTTTAGAAACGGAGGAGAAAAATGGATTTTTTAATGATGATAAAGTATATCCTTTTGGGGCTGCTGCAGGGATTTACCGAACCGATCCCAGTCTCATCAAGCGGACACCTCGTGCTGGCACAGCATTTTTTAGGCTTGGAAATTGAAGGGTTCAGCTTTGAACTTTTGATGAATGCAGGCTCTTTGATTGCCGTTTTGCTCGTTTATAAAAATGATATCATTCGACTGGCAACAAACGGATTGTCCTATGTGGCGGCAAAAAATGAAAAAGGAAAAGCCGATTTCAGATTTATCGTTTATTTGATCATTGCAACGATTCCCGCAGGTGTCGTCGGCGTTTTATTTGACGACGAAATTTCCGCTTTCTTTAAAGACGGTGTGCGGATCACCGCTGTCACACTGCTGATCACAGGTTTGGCATTGTTTTTGATTCGAAATCTGCGCGGACGGAAAAACGATGGGGAAATGAGATTGAAAGACGCCGTGATCATCGGACTTTCGCAAATGATTGCACTCGTCCCCGGCATCAGCCGTTCAGGAGCGACGATTGTACCGGCCATGGCGCTCGGACTCAAATCAGATACTGCGCTGCGCTTTTCATTTTTATTGTACATACCAATCAGTCTGGGCGGAACCATTTTAAGCATTACCGACATTTTTCAAGATCCGCGTTTATCAGAGCTTTTCCTTCCTTATTTGTTTGCGTTCATCGCATCCATTATTGCCACATATTTTTCATTGCGCTGGTTCATGAATATTATGGCGAAAGGGAATTTGATTTATTTCTCAATCTACTGCTTTATCATCGGTATCGCGGTATTCATCTTCGCATAAATAAAACTGCTGATCTTTTTGATCAGCAGTTTTTCGTTTAAGCAAGCAATGCTTTCAGCAAGGCTTTTTGCACATGAAGACGGTTTTCAGCCTGCTGGAATACGGCTGAATTCGGCCCGTCAATGATCTCCGCCGTGACTTCTTCTTCCCGGTGCGCCGGAAGACAGTGCAGAAAGATGTAATCTGGTTTGGCGTGGGAGACGAGTGAGACGTTGACTTGATATGGTTTAAAGACATTCAGCCGTTCGTTTGCCTCTGCTTCCTGTCCCATGCTTGTGAAAACATCGGAATAAATGACATCAGCATTCTTGACAGCTGATTCGGGATCATGTGTAATGTTCACTTCCGCACCTGATTCTTCGGCAAATGTCTTGGCAAGCTGAACAACTTCCTGATCCGGTTCATAGCCTTTAGGCGATGCAATCGTAATGCTGCAGCCGACTTTTGCACAGGCGATTAAAAGCGAATGCGCGACATTGTTTCCATCTCCCACATAGACGGCTTTCAGTCCGTTCAAGGTTCCTTTCGTTTCTTGAATTGTCAAAAGATCTGCGAGCGCCTGGCACGGATGAAAAAGGTCGGTCAAACCGTTGATAACCGGGACTTCCGCGTGCAGTGCAAGCTCTTCAACTTTTTCGTGTTCAAATGTGCGGATCATGATCGCATCAACATAGCCTGACAGCACTTTTGCCGTATCAGCGATTGTTTCGCCTCTGCCGAGCTGCATGTCTTCGCTGCTTAAAAATAAGGCGCTTCCGCCAAGCTGAGCCATTCCCGCTTCAAACGAGACACGCGTTCTCGTCGATGATTTTTCAAAAATCATCGCCAATGTCTTTCCTTTAAAGACGTTTTGAATTTTATTTTGTTTCATGGCGGCTGCTTCCTGCAGCAAATAAAGGATCTCTTCTTTTGTAAAGTCCTTCAGGCTTAAAAAATCCTTGCCGGACAAATTGGTCTGCGGGGACGCCCCGATGTTTACTGTAGACATGTTTCCACTTCCTTTTTATATAAGTCCTTTAGTGAGACCGATTGTGTCGATCCATTTCCGCTTGCTAAAAATGCCCGCACCGTCTCTTCTTCCGTCATTACCGCCACACCGTGGGTAATGGCTTCCATCCGCTGCCGTTTCGCCTCGTTCGAATCGGTCAAATTGATGTGAAGCGCTTTGTCCTCCCGTTTGATCCAGCTTGCAAAATCGGCAGACTGGACGATGAATCCCGCTTGCTCTGCGAGAGATTTCAGGTCGCCGGCTTCTTCAAGGTAGATGCAGCCTTTCGTTTTCCAGACGCCCGCAAAAATTTTCTTCAGGGCGCTTTCAGGGCTGTACCCGACATACATGCCTTCCCCGGTCGACTTCATTTCAGGTCCGAGCTTCAAATCGACATCCTGAATGGCATGTGATGAAAAAACCGGAAACTTCACGGCTACACCGCGGCTGTTTTGTGAATCTGGTTTCAGCTCTTTTAATGTCAAACCGGCCAAAAGCTTAGATGCCAGCGGAATCAGCGGTACGCCCATCACTTTGCTGACGACGGGTACGGTCCGGCTTGCTCTCGGGTTGACTTCGAGGATGAGCAGCTCATCTGCATCAGCGATAAATTGAATATTCATAATCCCTTTAAAGTCGAGCTTGCGGACGATTTTTGCCGCTGCCGATTCTGCAGCGCGCTTCATCTTATCCGTCACGGACGGCCCCGGCAGGATCGCATAACTGTCGCCAGAATGCACACCGGCCTTTTCAATATGTTCGATATAGGTCGGGATATAAATGTCCTGTCCGTCGCTGACAAGGTCGATTTCAAATTCCTTTCCGGAAATGTATTGATCGATTAGAATCGGATATGGCATCGCCGCTGCACCTTCAAGCAGCTCGAGGAGCCCATCTTCAGAATGAACGATCATCATGCCCATCCCGCCGATGACATAGGACGGTCTGATCAGGACCGGATAGCCGATCTCATTTGCTTTTTGCACCGCTTCTGTTTTTGACGATGCCGTTTCCCCTTTGGCATGAGCGATGCCAAGTTCATCAAGCAGCTGATAAAATTGATCGCGGTCTTCAAGGACATCAAGTGTGTCTGAAGAGGTTCCCAAAAGAGTGACGCCCGCTTTTTCGATCGCTTCCGCCACATTGATGGCGGATTGGCCGCCGAATTGAACAATCGCAAAATCAATGTCTTCAGCTTCAGCCACATTTAAAATATGTTCGGGCGTAATCGGTTCAAAGTACAGCCGGTCTGCCATTTCATAGTCCGTGCTGACCGTTTCCGGATTGTTGTTCAGCATGATCGTTTCAAACCCGAGGCTTTTCATCGTCATGACGCCGTGCACGGCGCTGTAGTCAAACTCCACTCCTTGGCCGATCCGAATCGGTCCGGAGCCGATGATCAACACCCGCTTTTTCGTTTTTTTGGAGAAGTCTCCATCGCTTCCTCCAAAATAGGTTGAGTAAAAATAATTCGTCTTCGCATCAAATTCCGCGGCGCACGTATCGACGATTTTAAAGGAAGCCGTTATGCCTTTTTGCTTGCGGAGCGCGCGGACTTCTTCCTCCGTTTTTCCGATTAAAGAAGCGATCGTCGAGTCGGTGAATCCCTTTTCCTTCGCCTTTTTCAAAAGATCGCAAGAAAGGACGCAGCCCTCTTCCATCAGCGTGTTTTCAAGCTGAATCATGTTTGAAAACACATAAAGGAAATAGTAGTCAATCTTCGTTTTCTCATGGATGTCTTCGATTGAAATTCCGCGGCTTAACAGTTCCATGACCGTAAAGAAGCGGCGATCATCGGGCGTCTCAAGCAGCTGCCATAAAGCATCTGAAGAGACGCCGCCAAGCTCCGGTAAATGGGTTCCGGCCGTTTTCAGCTCAAGGGATGCGACCGCTTTTTGCAGAGCCGCTTCAAGATTGCGATCGATCGCCATGACTTCCCCTGTCGCTTTCATTTTCGTGCCGAGCTTACGGTCGGCATGTTTAAACTTGTCAAACGGCCAGCGCGGAAATTTAACGACAACATAATCAAGCGCTGGCTCAAAGCTGGCATATGTCGAATCTGTCAGCGGGTTTTTCAGCTCGTCAAGCGTATAGCCGACAGCAAGTTTGGCAGCCATTTTCGCAATCGGATAGCCGGTCGCTTTTGAAGCGAGGGCGGAAGATCGGCTGACCCTCGGATTCACTTCGATCACGTAATAGTTTTTGCTTTCGGGGTCTAACGCAAATTGAATGTTGCAGCCGCCGACCACATCCAGTGCGGAAATAATCTTCAAGCTTGCCGAACGCAGCATTTGATAGTCTGTATCTGTTAATGTCTGCGAAGGGGCGACCACGATCGAGTCCCCTGTGTGAATGCCAACGGGATCAATGTTTTCCATGTTGCAGACGGTGATGCATGTATTGTTGTTGTCACGCATGACTTCATATTCGATTTCTTTAAAGCCGGCAATGCTTTTTTCGACAAGACATTGGTGAATCGGACTTGCCAGAAGAGCACTTTCGATCAAAGGCATAAACTCCTCCTTTGTCTTCGCAATGCCGCCTCCTTTTCCGCCCAATGTGTAGGCCGGCCGTACGATGATCGGAAAACCGATGGAAAGCGCAAAACGAAGCGCATCTTCTTTGTTATCGACGATTTCTGAATCCGGCACCGGTTCATTCAGTTCTTTCATCAATGCGCGGAATTTTTCTCTGTCCTCGCCCTTTTCAATCGTATCTACAGATGTCCCGAGCAGCTTCACCCCGTATTTGTTTAGAATGCCGGCTTTTTCAAGCTCGACAGCCAAATTCAGCGCTGTTTGGCCGCCCAAATTTGCCAGCAGGCCGTCAGGTTTTTCCCGCTTGATAATTTGAGTGAGACTTTCCAGCGTCAATGGTTCAAAATAGATCTCATCGGCAAACGATTCATCTGTCATGATCGTCGCCGGATTGTTGTTGACGAGAATGACCCGAAAGCCTTCGCTTTTCAGCGCCATGCATCCTTGGGTTCCCGAGTAGTCAAATTCTGCGGCCTGCCCGATGATAATCGGTCCTGATCCGATAACCAGTATGTTTTCTATGCTGTGATCTTTAGGCATGGATGACTTCTCTCCTTGCTTCGTTCAATTTCTGCAAATATTCGTTGAAAATCCACTCGCTTTCGACCGGTCCCGGATGGGCTTCAGGATGAAACTGCACAGATATGACAGGCAATGTTTTATGCATCAGCCCTTCTACCGAACCGTCATTTACATGATGGAACCTGACTGAGAATTCCTTTGTGCTGATCGTCGTTTCATCAACGACATAGCTGTGATTTTGGCTCGTCATGAAAACGCGTCCGATTTCTCTGTCAATCACCGGATGATTGGCTCCCCTGTGGCCGAATGGAAGTTTATACGTGTCACCGCCAAAGGCGAGAGCGATGAGCTGATGTCCAAGGCAAATGCCGAGGGTCGGGTAAGATTTGATCAATTCCCGAAGCGTTTCCATATACGAAAGGATGGCTTTCGGGTCCCCCGGACCGTTTGAAAGAACGATCCCATCCGGATTCAGCTTGGAGATGCCGTCCATCTCTTGATATGGAACAACCGTGACTTTACAGCCTTGTTTCACGAGGGATGCAGCGATCGATTTTTTATAGCCGAAATCTATCAGGACGATATGTGTCGCTCCCTCTCCAAATGTGCCGTTCTCATTTTGTCCGGCCACCTGTGCCGCGAAATTTTCCGATTCGCGCGGAGCAGGCCTGCTGTCTTTTTGATTGGTCAGTTTGGCATTGAGCGTCCCTTTGGCCCTGATATGCTGGACAACCGATCTTGTATCAACGTGTGACAGCAGCGGAACATCCCATTTTTCCAAGTACTCCCGCAGGCTTTTAGTCGCCTGATGGTGGGAAAATCGGTCGCACGCTTCATAGACGACAACCCCTTTCACTTGCGGACGCTTGCTTTCATCATCGCTTTCATTGATGCCGTAATTTCCGATCAGCGGATATGTGAAGACAATGATCTGGCCTTTATATGAAGGATCTGTCAATACTTCCTGATAGCCGGTCATGCCTGTAAAAAAGACGACTTCACCGGTACAGCCTTCAAAACCGTCTAATTCTCCGCTGAAGGATGTTCCATCTTCAAGAACTAAGTATCCTTCCATTTTATGCCCACCTCTGATGAATAAATAATAATATTTATGAATTTTTATACCTTTTATCCGAAAAAAAATTACTGTTTTACCGACGAATGATGTGCAAAAACACGGTTCAGCTTCTCGACAGCTTCACTGATTTCATTTTTCGCGACCGAAAGCGGCGGCAGCAGCCTGATCACATTCAGACCTGCAGGAAGCACGAGGAGCCCATCTTTCTGAAGGTCTTCGATCAGCGGCTGAACGGGGGCTTCGCATTCGATGCCGGCGATCAGGCCTTTTCCTCTGATTTCTTTAATACATGGAAATTGGAGTTTTTCTTTAAGCTCTTTCTGCAAAAATTCTCCTTTTGCACTGACTTCTTCAAGAAAGCTTTTTTCAAAAATAATGTTCAATGTCGCGTTGGCCGCAGCCATGGCCAGCATATTTCCCCCAAAGGTCGTACCGTGTGAACCAGGTGAGAACGCTTCTGAAAGCTCTTTTTTTCCGATAACCGCTCCGACCGGAAATCCGCTGCCGAGCCCTTTTGCGACGGTGATAATATCTGGAGAAAGCCCTCCATGCTCGTATCCGAAGGCTTTTCCCGTCCGGCCGATACCCGTCTGGACTTCGTCAACAATGAGAAGAGCTTGTTTTTCTCGGCAAAAAGCCTGAACTTCTTGCAAAAACTCTCTGTCCGCCGGAATGACGCCGCCTTCTCCTTGGATGGTCTCAAGCATAACCGCGGCAATGTCATCTTGGCCGCTTAATGTTTGGAATGCCTCCGGCTCATTATAAGGAAGGTAATGAAATCCGGTCAGCATCGGTCCGAATCCGTGTTTAATTTTTTCCTGTCCGGTCGCCGCCATTCCAGCATATGTCCGGCCGTGAAAAGATTGCTTGAACGTTATGATTTTCGTTTTCTGCGTATATTTTCGCGCCAGCTTTACAGCCGCTTCATTTGCTTCAGCTCCGCTGTTGCAGAAAAAGACAAGATCGCCGGTACTGTGGTTTGTCAATTGCTCTGCGACTTTTTCCTGAAGGTCGTTTTTGAATAAATTTGAAACATGCCAGACATCATCGAGCTGTTTTTTGATGGCGTCTGCCACCGCATCCGGACAGTGCCCGAGATTGCAGACTGCGATTCCCTGAACGAAATCCAGATAGGTTTTTCCGTTTTCATCTTCGGCGATGGTGCCTTTCGCTTTTTTTATATTGATATTCCAGCGGCTGTACGTCTGAAATAAATGACTCACAATAGGGCCTCCTTTTGTTTCATAATTTTTGTGCCGATAAATGCATCTTCCCGCAGAAAGGAACCTTTTCCGCTGACGATCATCACTTCATTGACTTGACCTGTAAGAGCGGCTGCCGCAGAGTTCACCTTCGGTATCATTCCGCCGGAAATCACGCCTTCTGCAATAAGGTCCTCTACCTCTTCAGGTGTTAATGCTGAAAGCATTTCGTCGTTTTTCATGATCCCTTTTACATCTGTCACAAACATCAATTGATCGGCATGCAAAGCCCCGGCTACAGCGGATGCCGCCAAATCGGCGTTTACATTCAGCGTCTCACAGCCATCTGTCATTGACAGCGGTGCAATGACCGGAATGAATCCTTTTTCCATGAGCGTTTCCGCCATCTGTCCGTTTACCTTTTTTATGCGCCCGACTTGGCCGTATTCCTTTTCGTTTAAATAATCGGCAAGGAGAAGCCGCCCGTCTTTTCCCGAAACTCCGACCGCCGGAAGCCCATGTTTGGCAAGCTCTGAAACGAAATACTTATTGATTGAACCGGACAGCACCATCTCTGCGACTTCCAATACCGGTTTAGTCGTTTTCCGCTGTCCGTTGACAAACTCTGTTTGGATATTTAATTTTTCCAGCATCCTTGTAATATCAGGTCCGCCTCCATGGACGACTGCGATTTTCCATCCCGCTTCAAACAGCTCTTTTAGATTTTGAAAAAACTCGTCAGAAAGTTCACGAATGACGCTTCCGCCGCATTTAAAAACGATTGTTTTGCTCATTGTTTTCCCCTTTACGTACGATAGCTCGCGTTAATTTTGACGTATTCATAAGTTAAATCACAGCCCCAGGCCGTTCCTGTTCCTTCGCTTTCATTCATATAAACAGCGATTTCCACTTCGCTATTTTCTAAATATTGCTTCGCATGCTCTTCGGAAAACGGCTGTGGTTCATTGTTTTTAAAGAGGCACTGTCCGCCGAGATGGATTTCCACCTTTTCAGGTGTAACAGAAGCCATGCTGTCTCCGATCGCGACGATGATTCTGCCCCAGTTGGCATCCGTCCCGTACACCGCTGTTTTAACAAGATTGGAGCCGACGATTTTCTTTGCGATGATTTGCGCTTCAAGATTGGTTTTTGCCCCTTTGACTTGGGCTTCGATTAATTTTGTCGCCCCTTCACCATCTTTTGCGATTTTTTTGGCGAGATCCGTGCAAACCAGCTGCAGGCCTTTTTTAAATACCGGCCATTCTTCATGCCCTTCGTGGAGGCATTCATTTTCGGCGCAGCCGTTCGCCATGACGAGAACCATATCGTTTGTGGATGTATCACCGTCGACCGTAATCTGGTTGAATGAAACATCTGTGATCTCTCTTAAAGCCCTTTCCAGCGCACCTTCTTCAATGCATGCATCTGTTGTGACAAATCCGAGCATTGTCGCCATATTCGGGTGGATCATGCCAGAGCCTTTGGCAGCTCCGCCGATCGTCACTTGTTTACCGCCGATCATCAGTTGATAACAGGTTTGTTTTGTCACCGTGTCCGTCGTCAAAATCGCTTCCTCGAAATCACCTTCGCCGGGCTTTGTATCGCCGAGAAGGACGATTCCTTTCTGAATCTTCTCCATGTCGAGGTATTCGCCGATGACGCCTGTTGAGGAAACGGCTACAAGCGCCGGTTCAATGCCGAGGATTTCAGCTGTTTTCTGACGCATCTCATATGCATCCAAGAGTCCCTGTTCACCTGTACATGCGTTGGCATTGGCACTATTAACAATCACTGCTTGCAGGTGCGCACCCTTTTTGAGGCTGTCTTGCGTCACCTTGATCGGTGCAGCCTGGAAGTAACTTTGTGTATAAACGGCGGCGCTCACCGCCGGAACCGAGCTGATGAGCAGCCCCAAATCCTTTTTTGAATAGCGGAGTCCGCAGTGAATCCCTTTTGCCTCGTAGCCCTTAGGAGAAGCTATGCTTCCATCTATTTTTTTTATGCTGTCTTGACTCACCTGAATCATGATTTGTTCTCTCCCGTCTTATGGATAAATTGGCGTAAAATCGAGTCCCGCCGTTTCGCTCCAGCCGTTCATGATGTTAAAGTTCTGAACCGCCTGCCCTGCGGCTCCCTTCATTAAATTATCAATCACTGATACGATCGTGACCCTGTTCGTCCGTTCATCTAAAGCAACACCGATATCACAGAAATTGCTGCCGTATACTTCTTTTGTAGCCGGAAATTGTCCCGATTCTCTCACTCTGACAAAATAAGAATCTTGGTAAAAATCAGAAAAAAATCGCTGCAGCTCATCACCTGACAGGCTTTCTTTCAGCTCTGTATAAATGGTTGCCATAATTCCCCTTGTCATCGGCGCTAAATGCGTGCTGAACGTGATCGGTTTAAAAGCGGGGTTCCACCGCATTGCAGCCTGTTCTATTTCAGGTGTATGCTGATGCTCATTGACCTTATATATTTTAAAATTGTCATTGATCTCTGAAAAATGAGTTCCCATTGAAGCTTTTCTGCCGGCTCCCGATACCCCTGTTTTGGCATCAACGATGACAAACGATTCGCCGATTAATCCGTTTTTGACGAGCGGAGCCAAACCGAGAAGAACCGCTGTCGGAAAACAGCCGGGGTTGGCTATGTACTTCGCCGTTTTGATTTCCTCCCGATGAAGTTCGGACAGTCCATACACCGCTTTTTCAAGCACGTGTTCCGGAGCCGGCTCCCTTTTATACCAGCTTTCATATACAGACGGATCTTTGATTCTGAGATCGCCGGACAGGTCAATAACCGGTATGTCATATGAATCAAGCTGAGGCGTCAGACGGCTTGATACGCCCGGAGGGGCCGCCATAAACAAAAAATCGATCTCATCTGCAATCTGCTCAATCTCAATCGGTTTAAGGATTTGATTCGTCAGTTTTACAAGATGCGGATATGACTGATGGTATGGAACTCCTTCATCACTCGATGAATATAATATACATTCGCCCACATGAGGATGCGACCTGATGATTCTTGTAATCTCTGCTCCCCCATAGCCAGTAGCACCTATAATACCTATTTTCAAAACAAGTTCACCTTCTTGGTCTTTGTGAAATTATTTAACATTATAACATGAATAAAAATTAATTCAATTGTATATTTAATATTTTTTTATTCATCTTGGAGAATGGTTCTTTATTCATCTCCAGCATAGGTGAAAGTCCCGGTCAGCAAAACATCCAGACTTTTTTAAACAGCATTTGCTCTATGTTCAATCTCTCGGGCAAGTGCATATAACACAACGTCAATACAAAATGGGCAGAGGACTGATTCGGGTCATGCCGGGGATAGCCTTCAACAAAGTCCACCCCAATAATGCCTCTCCTGCAAAATTCGTAGACAAGTGTAAGCAGCTCATACGAATTCAGTCCGTGTAATTGCCCCATCCCACCGCTCCTTCTCTTGGAACTCTCCGCAGAAAACCACGTCAGCATTGCCTGTTTCCAGCCAGATGGCTCGCGTTTCGCGCGCCCAAAAAGCGCGGAGTATTTGCATACAGCATATTTGACAATTTGCTCACCCCAATTTTGCGATTGAAATGCGAATCGTAAGTTTAACTTCCCGATCTATCACTTTTCAAAACCGAGGAAGGTGCGGCCCCCATTTTTCAGCGAAAAAAAAGAACGCTTTTTCAAGCGTTCTTTTTTGATCCCGATGATGAAAGGTCAATCTGCCATGATATGCCGAACTGATCGACAATCCAGCCGAACTTTTGGCTGAAGCCGTAATCGCCGAGCGGCATCAGCACTTCTCCGCCGCGAGCCAGCTCCTGATAAAACCTGTCGATTTCCGCTTCTGTATCACATGTCAAAAACATCGAAAATGAAGGGGTAAACGTAAAATCGTGTTCTACAGGACTGTCAATACACATAAATTCCTGTCCTTTCAAGGAAAAGACACCATGCTTAACACTCCCCTTTTTCCCTTGTTCATCTGCACCATAGCGAACCAGACTCTTCATTTCCGAATCCTCGATTAAAGATATGTATGTGTTCATGGCTTTTTCTGCATGTCCTTGAAACATTAAAAATGGCGTAACCTTTGTCATCCTCATCACCCTTTCATCAAAAAGAGCCTGTCAAAGGTTGAGCAGGCTCTTAGGTGTTTACTGTATACCAAGTGCAATTTTCGCATAGCGAGACATTTTATCCCGTGTCCAAGGCGGGTTCCAGACAATGTTAACATCAACCTCTTTGACTTCAGGAATATCTGCCAGCGCTTTTTTGACTTCATCTACGATAACCGGCGCCAGCGGGCAGCCCATAGATGTCAAAGTCATGGTGACATCGGTTTTTCCATCCTCATCCATATCGACGTCGTAAACGAGGCCGAGGTTCACGATATCGACGCCCAGCTCAGGGTCCACGACCTGTTCAAGAGCGCCCATGATGTTTTCTTTTAATGCTTCATCCACAGTTCTTCACTCCTTTTTTCATCAGTATAACGCACTTTGGATATTTTCTAAAACGAAAGTACTTCTAGAGATGCTTGTCAAACCATTCAACCGTCTTCAAAAGGCCTTCCCTGGACACTTTATGGCCGGCGCGTTCATCTGCGATAAAGTGAAGCCGTCCGGGCTTTGATTCATATTGGTCAATGACCGATTCATAGAATCGGTGCGCCGGTGCAAACGGAACTGTGCTATCTTGCTTGCCGTGCCAAAAAAGAAGCGGTCTGCCTTTAAGTTTTTCCGGCTGAAGTGCGAGGTCAAACCGCTTCAATTCATCGCGCTGCTGTTCAATTTTCTCTTTAGATACAGGGAGTCCAATTTGTTTTTTACGGATAAATTCGAGCTGTTTGTCGAAGAATTCTACATAAGAAGGACAGCCCATCAAACTGACAGCAGCGGTGATCCAATCGTATTGGGTCAGAGCGCCCAGTGTGACGATTCCGCCCATCGAGGTTCCCGCTACACCAATGCGGCCGTTTTCGATCAGGTTCTCCTGTTCAAAATGGTTTTTCAGCACGTCCAGCTCTTTAATTTCATTCACGACAATACCCCAAAACCTGGAAGCGAGGTCTTCTTGGGCAAGCTGTCCCTCTCTCTCGCCATGGTAGGCCGCCTCAGGCAAAATGACGCGCATTCCTTTTTCAGCAAGCAGGTATGCATAATGAAGATTATGTTCTTTCGCGCTTGTAAAACCGTGTATAAAAAAAACAAGAGGAAGAGCCTTATCTTTTTGATCCTCTTTTACGATATGTAAAAAAGGGATGTTTGACATATTTTGATTTTCGATTATGATCACGATTGTTTCTTCCTCCTTTAGGATGTCCATCATCATCAGTTTAACATGTAGACAATAAAGAAGGTAAAAAGATACACTATAGATAAGTCAGAACTTTTAAATTTACGGTTAAAGGAGCACTTATGGAAACAAAACCATATTTAATCGCATTAGACTTAGACGGTACATTATTAAAAGATGACAAGACCATATCTGAAGGCTCTGCCCAAGTCATTCGCCAGCTTCGGGAAGACGGCCATAAAGTGTGCATCTCTACGGGCAGGCCGTTTCGGGCAAGCTCATTGTATTATGATCAGCTTCAGCTCGATACGCCGATCGTCAATTTCAACGGAGCGTTCGTCCATCACCCGAAGGATGAGAGCTGGGGAAGATTTCACACATCGCTCGATCTCGATGTGGTCAAACGGATAGTTGAAGTCAGCGAGTCATACAACGTACATAATATACTTGCTGAAATCGTTGATGATGTGTACTTCCACTACCATGATGAAAAATTGATTGACGTCTTTACAATGGGAAGCCCGAATATCACAGTCGGTGATTTAAGAACAAATCTCGGCCAAGATGTAACAAGCGTTCTCATCCATGCCAAAGAAGAGGATGTTCCGGCGATCCGTTCCTATCTGTCAGACGTTCATGCGGAAATGGTCGACCACAGAAGATGGGCCGCTCCATGGCATGTCATCGAACTGATCAAAAGCGGCATTAATAAAGCGGTCGGCCTGCAAAAGATTACGGATTACTACGGTATTCCGCCTGAGCGCGTCATCGCCTTCGGTGATGAAGACAACGACCTCGAAATGCTTGAATTCGCAGGCTGCGGCGTGGCGATGGGCAATGGAATCACAGGCGTCAAAAGCATTGCCGACCAGGTTGCAAAATCGAATGAAGAAGACGGCATCGCTCACTTTTTGAAGGATTACTTCGCTTTATAATTTTATAATTTGCCATTCATAAACAGGTTTTCAAAACGGCAATACTAGGAGAAGGCGGTCGTAAAAGACCGTCCAACTCGTTTTAAGGGGGCAGTCAAGATGGGTAAACGAAGCAAATCGAAACGGTTTATTCAGCAAGGCAAAGACTCGCTTAAACAGCATGCCGAAAGGTTCCCTTATCGTTCCACATTAGAAGAAGCTGAACAGCGCACCGGTCCGACGGAATGCGGAGGACTGTAAACATGAGAAACGAATTGTTTCAAATGGCAAAGACAGCCGTTCAGGAAGCTGAAACATTGGCAAACACAGCGGAAGCGAGCGAGCAAATGAAAGCGATTGAAAGAGCGAAAAATGCCGTTTCTTCCGCATATGCCAATTCCACTGATGCAGAGCGCCGCGAGCTTCACACTCTTCAGGAACAGCTAGACAAACTATCATAAAAACAGACTTGCAGGAAAACCATGTCCTTGCAAGCTAAAAAGAGTCTGTGCCGGCGGCACAGACTCTTTTTTTCATCGTAAAATCAAGATTTTGTCTTTAGCGCCCCTCATCATTCCACAAAAAGTTTGACATCTGAAGCAAAAGAGAGTACATTATAAAAGGCGAACATTTTATATAAAATTAAAATTATCATTCGTTTTTAGAGGTGAATATCATGGAAAACGTGTTTGATTATGAAGACATTCAATTAATTCCTGCAAAATGCATTGTCAGCAGCCGTTCTGAATGCGATACATCCGTCAGTCTTGGCGGACGGACATTTAAGCTGCCTGTAGTGCCGGCCAATATGCAGACCATTATCGATGAGAAACTGGCGGTTTCATTGGCCGAAAACGGTTACTTTTATGTGATGCACCGCTTTGAACCCGAGAAACGGCTCGGTTTTATAAAGGACATGCGCTCGCGCGGCTTATTTTCTTCCATCAGCGTAGGGGTCAAAGATGAGGAATATCAATTTGTACAACAGTTGTCACAAGAAAATATAACACCTGAATATATAACGATTGACATCGCACACGGACATTCTAATGCCGTCATTCAAATGATCCAGCATATCAAGAAACATTTGCCGAATAGTTTTGTCATCGCCGGAAATGTCGGAACGCCGGAAGCGGTGAGAGAGCTCGAAAACGCCGGAGCGGACGCGACAAAGGTCGGGATCGGACCCGGAAAAGTATGCATCACTAAAATTAAAACGGGTTTTGGAACCGGCGGTTGGCAATTGGCTGCGCTGCGCTGGTGCGCCAAAGCCGCAAGCAAACCGATCATCGCCGATGGAGGCATCCGCACCTATGGAGACATTGCAAAGTCAATCAGATTCGGCGCAACCATGGTGATGATCGGCTCATTATTTGCCGGACACGAAGAGTCCCCAGGGCAAACGATTGAAAAGGACGGAAAGCTCTATAAAGAGTACTTTGGCTCAGCTTCAGAATTTCAAAAAGGCGAAAAGAAAAACGTAGAAGGCAAGAAGATGTATGTCGAACATAAAGGCGCGATGATGGATACGCTGACTGAAATGGAACAGGATCTTCAATCCTCTATCTCCTATGCGGGAGGAAAAAAACTTGACGCGATCCGTAATGTAGATTATGTAGTCGTCAAAAATTCCATCTTTAATGGAGATCAATATTAAAAATGCAAAAGAGGCATCTGGTGAAGATGCCTCTTTTCAATACCATTTATCAGGTTTTCGGCGCAGTCTCCCGGCTGTATGCCGTCATCTCATCGGCCAGACCAGCTTCTTCTCACTTCACTTCAAATGTTTTGCTTGCCCTCAATGCTGAAGCAAGCTGTTCCGTCCTTCCCTTGAACATAACGTTCACTTCATATTGACCCGGTTCGGGCACTTCTTTCCAGACATCTGTCAAATCGTATGTCTCTTTTGGATTCAATGTCATCGTCTGAAAAGCCTGGGTAAACATCTTTCCTTTTGAATAGCGGTATCTCTCATTTCCTTCCTGATCTGTAACGACTAGCTCGAATTTCTGACCGCTGCTGAATTCAAAATCAACCGCTTCGTCCGTATTGTTCACAACTGACATTTTAAATTCGATTTCCCCCGGTTTTTGCACCGGTTCGACCGTTAACACAACACTCCCGTTCTCCACTTCTCCAGATACCTCCTTGTCAGGGCCGTATTCCCCGTTTTGACCGCATCCACCGACAAACAGCAGCATCACAATCATTGAAATCAGCCGCATTCATTCAACCCTTTCATTAATCTTTGCGGAAAAACCCTAAAACCTGAGTTGTTTGTACGACATTTGTAAAAGCGTTTGGATCAACTTCATTAATAATTTTTTCTAAATCGTATAATTCATACCTCGTGATGACAATGACCATCATATCTTTTTGCTCATTGGTAAAAGCGCCTTTTGCCGGTACGGTTGTAATGCCGCGGACCATTTTTCCGTAGATTGCTTCCTTGATCTCCTCCGCTTTCTTTGTGACGATCATGACGGTAAGTTTGGCATGGCGGGTGTGAATCGCATCAATCACCCTTGTTGTCACATATAGTGTAACGAGCGTATATAATGCTTTCTCCCAACCGTTCAATAATCCTGCTGTTAAAATGATCGCTCCGTTTAAAATAAAGAAATAGGTGCCGATCGGTTTATCTTTCCATTTCGCCAGTATCATGGCGATGATATCCAGACCGCCCGTTGAAGCCCCGTATTTCAGCGTCAGACCGATGCCGATCGCAGCGATCACCCCGCCAAAAACGGCGTTCAGCAAAATATCGTTTGACAGACTGGTTTCAGGAAGCATCCCTAGAAACACCGTTGTCAGTGCAACGCTTAAAATGCTGTAAATCGTAAAAGAACGCCCGACCTTCAGCCAGCCTAAAATGCCGACTGGAATATTCAAAATAAACAACAGCGTTCCCGTTGAAAAATAGATGGGGCTGTACTGGTCAAGCGCACTCGATAAAAGCTGCGCTACACCTGTAAATCCGCTGGCATAGACATCTGCTGGAATGAGAAATAAATTTAAGCCGATGGCATTCAGCAAGGCGCCGATGATGACAATGAACAATTTTTTTGCTTCAGCTATGACCATTTTTTGAGTTCCTCCGCTTATTCCGTATATATTTGGTTTACCCATAAAACAATATTTTGAAAACGTCAATATTAAAATATATGATATAGTTGATCTGAAACGAAACCAAGCCTCCGAAGGCCGGCAACCTTTTTATATCAACCATTTTCAGAAAGAAGGGGTTCAAATGACCGTTCACCTTTTAGCCGACAGTGCGGCTGATTTGCCTAAATCATTTTATGATGAGCATCACATCTCGTTCATTCCTTTACGAGTGCTTCTCGATGAAAAAGAATATGATGATCTCCTGACGATTCAGCCTCTAGACGTCTATGAAGCGATGCGCAATGGCAAAGCGCCAAAAACCTCCCAGCCGTCTCTCAAGTTTTTGAAAGACACCTTCAGTGAACTGGCGGAACAAAACAAACCCGCTTTATATATCGCCTTTTCCTCAGAGCTTTCGGGAACATATCAGACGGCTGTAATGGCAGCAAACGAGGTCAAGGAAGAATTCCCGGACTTCGATTTGCGAATCATTGATTCGAAATGCGCTTCATTAGGCTATGGGCTTGCTGTAAAGCACGCTCTCACGCTCGCAACTAACGGCAATACAATACAAGAAATTGAGCCGTCTGTAAAGAACTTTTGCGAACATCTTGAACATATTTTTACCGTCGACGATTTGACCTACTTGGCCAGAGGCGGCAGAATCAGCAAAGCATCGGCATTTGTCGGGGGGCTTTTGAATATTAAGCCGCTTCTGCATGTTGAAGACGGAAAGCTTGTCCCCTTGGAAAAAATCAGAGGCAAAAAGAAATTGCTGAGACGAATCATTGAGCTGATGAAAGAAAGAAGCCTGGATTTAAGCGATCAGACGATCGGCATCAGCCATGGGGATGACGCCGAAACAGCCGAAGAAATCAAAGGGCTGATAGAAGCTGAATTTCAGCCGAAAGAGATCGTCGTCAACATGATCGGTTCAGCCGTCGGCGCCCATGCGGGTCCGGGAACCTTGGCCATCTTTTTCCCAGGGAAAGAAAAAAGATAATGAAGTCAGGCCTGCTTTTATAAAAGCAGGCCTTCATCGTTCAGCTTTCTTCGGTAATTGTTTCTTCGCCGACTGCCGGCGAAAGCTGGCTGCCAAAAAAGTCGGCAGCCGCAAGGCCGATATTTGGACCTCCGGCACCCTCAACGACTTTCTCCATCGTGATCGGACTAATCCTGTACGCCCCGCCAAAATTCACAATTCCTCCGTCTCCAACATGATGAATGTAAACCGAACAGCAATGTTTCATACCATTTCTCCTTTTTTTGGGTCATATAAATATATTTATGCTGTTGATACTAGAAGGCATAAACTTCCCGGCAAAAAAACATCAGGCTAAAGAGAGTACATAGTTTCCATCCTAGGTGAGCATTCTAAAAGCAACATTTTGACGGGAGGTGCCGCCTCATGAAAGATGACGATAAAAAACCGGTTGACAACAACGCCGTCAACCAGCAAAAAAACCGGCTCGCCGAAAAGAACAGACAAGCCGGAAAACACCAAGATTCGAAAAAACCGCATCATCTATAAAAAATTGGCGGCGTCCAAACAGAACGCCGCCGCTTCCTCTATTTTTTCTCGTATGTCCAGCCTTCTTCCTGATAGACCTTATCCTGTTTCATCAGGTGGCCGAGCGCCCTTTTAAACGCCGCTTTGCTCATATTGAACCGCGTTTTGATGTCTTCAGGATCGCTCTTATCCCAGTACGGCATCGCGCCGTTTCTCGATCTCATATAGGACAGAATTTCTTCGGCATCTACAGACAAGGCATCCTGCTTTCTCGGCAGAAGCGACAAATTAACCGAACCGTCTTCTTTGACTTTAATCACCCTTGCCGTCAGCTTCTCACCCAGCCTCGGCTCTTCTTTTCTTTCCGATGAATGGATGAACCCCCTGATGCCGCCGTCGGAAATCATAAAAGATCCCGAAGCGATGAGACGGTATACAGTTCCTGAAAGCTCTTTATTCATGAAATCAGGCGAAGCATCGTGAAAAAGCTCGCTGATCTTATCCTCCGGAGCCGGCTTGGCAAACATCCGTCCATGGCTCGTGATTTTCAGCATGCAGTACAGCCTGTCCCCTTTTTTAGGCCAGACTGATTCATAAGGCGGTAGATGTTCGTTGGCGACAAGCGCATCCTTTGTGAGCCCGACATCGACGAACACCCCCATGCCGCTGACGGCATCCACGACTTCCACCCAATCGTAGTGATCAGCGCTGATGATCGGTTTTCTCATCGTAGCCGCCAAGCGCCCCTCATGATCGACATACACAAAGACGTCGACTTCTTCCAGACCATCTATATCCTCGATGATCTCGCTGTGATGGAGGAGAATCGATTCATCTCCGTCCGTCAAAAAGTACCCGTAGTCGGCTTTGTGATCTATTTGCAAAGTTAATTGCTGTCCCGGTCTCATATTGATTCTTCCTTTCTTCATGCACCTGTTCTATTAATGTATTCCTCCAATGTTCAAATTATTGCCAGATAACGGCCAGGCAAAACCGTACCATATTGGAAGTTTCACCTTATTCTACTATAATTGACTCATAAGTAAAATGGATGGAGGTTTTCACATGGCAAAAGAAAGCTCATTTGACATCGTGTCAAAGGTTGAGATGCCTGAAGTTCAAAACGCAATTCAAACCGCTCTTAAAGAAATCGGCGCACGCTATGATTTCAAAGGATCAAAAAGCAACATCACACTTGACGGTGACGAGCTTGTGCTTGTCTCAGACGACGAATTTAAAATGAACCAGCTCAAAGACGTCCTTGTCGGCAAACTGATCAAGCGCAATGTCCCGACAAAAAACATCGAATACGCCAAACTGGAAAACGCTTCCGGCGGCACCGTCAGACAGCGCGGCAAATTGGTGCAGGGCATCGATAAAGAAAACGCAAAGAAAATCAACAATTTGATCAAAAAATCGGGGCTTAAGGTCAAATCCCAAGTGCAGGATGATCAAATCCGTGTAACCGGAAAAAATAAAGACGAGCTCCAGCAAATCATCGGCCTTGTCAGAGAAGCCGACCTTCCGATTGACGTCCAATTTATAAATTTTCGATAAATTCTTAATTTACTGTTGATTATTCCCCCGATTTTCGGTAAATTGAGTAAAAGTAAACAATACAAATTGAATAGCTGTTCTTATCAAGAGAGGCAGAGGGACTGGCCCTATGAAGCCTCAGCAACCGGTGAATGAATATTCATGACCAAGGTGCTAAATCCAGCAAGCAGACTGCTTGGAAGATAAGAAGACGGACATTTGTCGCTTAAAAGTCTTCTTCTTCAGAAGACTTTTTTATTTATCATAATTTTCAAGGGGGAAAACAATGGGTTTATTTGAAGATATAAAAAGCAAAATTTTAATCGCTGACGGCGCCATGGGTACGCTGCTCTATTCTTACGGAATCGACCGCTGTTTTGAAGAATTGAATATCTCAAAGCCCGATGAGGTGAAACGCATCCATGAAGCGTACGTGCAGGCAGGCGCCGACATCATCCAAACGAACACGTATGGTGCAAACTTCATTAAGCTGTCCAGATACGGACTTGAAGACGAAACGAAACAAATCAATGAAAAAGCCGTCCGCATCGCCCGTTCTGCCGCGGGCTCCGCTCATGTTCTCGGAACGCTCGGCGGCATCCGGACGTTTAATAAAAACGCGTATTCACTCGAAGACATTAAAAGAAGCTTTCGCGAACAGCTTTATCTTCTACTAAATGAACAGCCAGACGGTCTTCTTCTTGAAACCTATTATGATCTTGAAGAAGCGCGCGAAGTATTGAAGATTGCCAGAAAAGAAACGGAACTCCCGATCATTCTGAACGTTTCGATGCATGAGGAGGGCGTTCTTCAAGACGGAACCCCGCTCAGCGAGGGCCTGAAGCTTTTGGCAGACCTCGGAGCAGATGTGGTCGGCATCAACTGCCGCCTCGGCCCATATCACATGATCAATGCGCTTGAGGAAGTGCCGCTTTTAGAAGACGCCTACCTTTCCGTCTATCCAAACAGCAGCCTCCCATCCCTAGTCGAAGGGCGCCTCGTCTATGAAACAGATGATCAATATTTCAGAGACAGTGCGATGGAATTTCGCAATCAAGGCGCGCGCATCATCGGGGGCTGCTGCGGAACGACGCCGAACCACATCAGAGCGATGGCTGAAGCGGTCAAAGGACTTCCGCCGGTCACCGAAAAACATGTGAAAACGAGAAAGAAAGCAGCGGCCGCCGTCCGACATGAAAGAACAGAGCCTGCTTTAGACGAGCTGGCAAAAGAAAAACGGTCCATCATCGTCGAATTGGACCCTCCTAAACAATTAAACTTTGAAAAGTTTTTACGCGCCGCCCAAGAATTGAAGTCAGCCGGCATCGATGCCCTGACTTTGGCGGACAATTCTCTCGCCACCCCGAGAATCAGCAATGTTGCCTGTGGCGCGCTTTTAAAACAGCAGCTTGATATGAGATCGCTCGTGCATATTACATGCAGGGACCGCAACCTGATCGGCCTGCAGTCTCATTTAATGGGTCTTGATACGCTCGGACTGTCAGATGTACTGGCGATTACCGGAGATCCGTCGAAGATCGGCGATTTCCCGGGAGCCACCTCCGTCTATGACTTGACATCATTCGATTTGATCAGCCTGATTAAACAGTTTAATGAAGGATTGTCCTATTCGGGAAAACCGCTCGGCAAGAAAACGAACTTTTCTGTGGCGGCCGCCTTCAATCCGAACGTCAGACATATTGACAAAGCGGTCAAACGGATCGAGAAGAAAATCGACTGCGGGGCTGACTATTTTATTTCCCAGCCTGTCTACTCAGAGGAGCAGCTCATCAAGATTCATGAAGAAACAAAGCATCTCAAAACCCCGATCTATATCGGCGTTATGCCTTTGACAAGCAGCCGAAATGCGGAGTTTATCCACAATGAAATTCCCGGCATCAAGCTGTCAGACGCGATCCGCGAAAAAATGGCGCTTGCGGGAAATGATAAGCAAAAACAGACTGAGGAAGGGCTTACGATCGCGCGCTCCCTGCTTGATACAGCATGCGATTTGTTTAACGGCATTTATTTGATCACACCGTTTTTACGATCTGATTTAACCGCAGAACTGACGGCTTATATTCACAAGAAAGAAAAGGAGACGACAAATGCCTAACATCAATGACCAGCTGAAGAAAAAAATCCTCGTCCTTGACGGGGCGATGGGAACGATGATTCAAAACGCCAATCTGTCCGCCGCAGATTTCGGAGGCGAGGCCTATGAAGGATGTAATGAACACTTGAGCATAACGGCGCCCCACATCATCCAGGGAATCCATGAAGCGTATCTCGCCGCTAAAGCCGATATCATTGAGACCAATACATTCGGAGCGACCCGGCTTGTTTTGGATGAGTATGATCTCGGACATCTCGCCTATGAGGTAAACCTCGCCTCTGTCAGGCTCGCCAAAGCCGCCGCTGAAAAATATTCGACACCTGAATGGCCAAGGTTCGTCGCAGGCGCAATGGGTCCGACGACGAAAACCCTGTCCGTCACAGGCGGTACGACATTTGACGAGCTGATCGCCAATTACGAGGAACAGGCGAGAGCGCTGATCACGGGCGGAGCTGACCTTTTGCTGCTTGAAACGAGCCAGGATATGCTGAATGTAAAAGCCGGTTTTATCGGCATCCGGCAAGCCTTTGAAAAGACCGGCAAGCCCCTTCCTCTTATGGTGTCGGGAACGATAGAACCTATGGGCACGACGCTAGCCGGTCAGGATATCGAATCCTTTTACATCTCCCTTGAACATATGAAGCCGGTCAGCGTCGGCTTAAATTGCGCGACAGGCCCTGAATTTATGACGGATCACATCAGGACTCTTTCTTCCCTTTCCCAGACGGCCGTCAGCTGTTATCCAAATGCCGGACTTCCTGATGAAGAAGGACAATATCACGAATCTCCACAGTCATTGGCGAAAAAAATCAAGGCTTTTGCTGAAGAAGGCTGGCTGAACATTGTCGGGGGCTGCTGCGGAACGACTCCCGCCCATATTGAAGCATTAGCCGATGAAGTGGCTTCACTGCAGCCGCGGCCTGTCCCTTCGGGAGCAAGACCGCACACCGTCTCAGGGATTGACGGATTGATTTATGAAGAAACGATGCGTCCTCTTTTTGTCGGCGAACGGACAAATGTGATCGGATCGCGAAAATTCAAGCGGCTGATTGCCGAGAAGAAATTTGAAGAAGCCGCCGAAATCGCGAGAGCTCAAGTGAAAAACGGCGCCCATGTCATCGATATCTGCCTCGCCGATCCTGACCGAGATGAAGCGGAAGATATGGAAGGCTTCTTGAAGGAAGCGATGAAAAAAGTAAAAGCCCCTTTTGTTATCGATTCGACGGACAAAACGGTGATCGAAAAGGCGCTTCAATATTCGCAGGGAAAAGCGATCATCAACTCGATCAACTTGGAAGACGGCGAAGAGCGGTTTGCGGACATTCTCCCTCTCGTCAAACGATTCGGCGGCGCACTCGTCGTCGGAACGATCGATGAAGAAGGAATGGCCGTCACCGCTGAAAAGAAGCTTGACATAGCAGTCCGTTCGCACCAACTGCTCACCGAAAAATACGGGATTCCGGCATGCGACATCATCTTTGACCCGCTTGTCTTCCCCGTCGGAACGGGTGATGAACAGTATATCGGCTCTGCAAAGGAAACGATTGAAGGCATACGCCTCATTAAAGAGAGACTCCCGGAATGTTTGACGATTCTCGGCGTCAGCAACGTTTCCTTCGGCCTCCCTCCCGTCGGCAGGGAAATTTTGAACGCCGTCTTTTTATACCATGCAACACAGGCCGGACTTGATTATGCCATCGTGAATACGGAAAAGCTTGAACGGTTCGCTTCCATTCCAAAAGAAGAAATCGAGATGGCTGAAAAGCTGCTGTTTCATACAGATGACAAAACGCTTGCGGTATTTACCGACTTTTACCGCGGAAAGAAAAAAACGGACAAACAGCCGAAGACATCGCTTCCGCTTGATGAACGCCTTGCCGAGTATGTCATAGAAGGCACGAAAGAAGGACTGATCCCTGATCTGGAAGAAGCCTTGAAAAAATATGCCACACCGCTTGACGTGATCAACGGTCCGCTGATGGACGGCATGGCAGAGGTCGGACGGCTTTTCAACAATAATGAGCTGATCGTCGCCGAAGTGCTCCAGTCTGCTGAAGTCATGAAAGCTGCTGTTTCCTTCCTCGAAAATTATATGGAGAAAAAAGACGACAGCGGCAAAGGCAAAATCATTTTGGCGACCGTTAAAGGCGATGTGCATGATATCGGAAAAAACCTGGTCGATATCATTTTAAGCAACAACGGCTACAAAGTCGTCGATCTCGGGATTAAAGTGACACCTCAGGAATTGATTGAAGCGATCCGCAAAGAAAATCCAGACATTATCGGTTTATCCGGACTGCTCGTCAAATCGGCGCAGCAAATGGTCGTCACAGCGCAGGACCTGGATAAAGCCGATATTTCTGTACCGATTATGGTCGGCGGTGCGGCGCTTTCGAGAAAATTCACGAACATGAAAATTTCGCCTGAATATAAAGGAGCCGTACTATACGCCAAAGACGCGATGGATGGCTTAGCGCTCGCGAATCAGCTGAGGACGGACCCCGGACAGTTTCTTGTCCAAAAAGAACAGGACGCACCCGCACTCGCAGCCGCCGCTGCAAAAAAACCAGCCGCGGTTGTTGAAATGCTTGAAAAACGGGTGCACATCCCGAAAGCTCCCGTCTTCCGTCCGGAAGATTTAAAACGGCATTACTTAAAAAACATTGACCTTGCCTATATTGTGCCATATGTAAATCAGCAAATGCTGCTCGGCCATCACCTCGGCTTAAAAGGAAAAGTTAAAAAGCTTTTGGCCGAAAAAAACGCGAAAGCGCTTGAACTGAAAGGCTTAGTCGACGAATTACTAAGAGACGGTAAAAAACACGGCTGGTTCGACCCTGCTGTCGTCTATCAATTTTTCCCGGCCTATAGCGACGGAGATTCGCTCCATATTCTAGACCCGCAAAACAGGGACAGCATTCTTGAAACGTTTGTTTTTCCAAGACAAGAAAAACTTCCGTTCCGCTGCATCTCTGACTACATTCAGCCGAAGGGAGAACTCGATTATGTATCATTCTTCGCCGTCACAGCGGGCAGACATGTGAGGGAAGTGGCAAACCGCTTTAAAGCCGAAGGCGACTATTTAAAAAGCCACGCGGTACAAGCACTTGCCCTTGAACTTGCGGAAGGGCTCGCCGAACGGACGCACCAAATCATCCGCGACCGCTGGGGCTTTCCGGATGCACCTGACTTTACGATGGAGCAGCGTTTTCAAGCAAAATACCAGGGGCAGCGCTATTCTTTTGGATATCCGGCTTGTCCGAACCTCGAAGACCAGGAAAAGCTTTTCAGACTCATTCAGCCCGAGGGGATCGGCATCCATTTGACAGACGGCTTTATGATGGAGCCTGAAGCATCCGTATCCGCGATTGTCGTCTCACATCCTGAAGCAAGGTATTTCAACGTCCATTAAGGAACTCTTGGTGATTTACAAAATCATTGACAGCAGCAAAAGGAGGCGGGCATATGATCGAAGTGAAACAGATCAAGGCAGAAGATACACACGAGATCAGACATCGCATTCTGAGGCCGAATCAGCCGATCGAAGCTTGCCGTTATGAAACAGATTTGCTGGAAGGAACGTTTCACCTCGGCGTTTTTTTCAAGACGCCTTAACCAGCATCGCTTCTTTTCACAAAGCGGCACATCCCGATCTTGAGGGTGAGCTTCAGTATCAATTAAGAGGAATGGCGACACTTGAAAGCTGCCGAGGGCAAAATGCGGGAAGCACGCTAATCCGTCACGCCGAAGAGATGCTCCGGAAAAAAGGCGCAGATCTTTTATGGTGCAATGCACGGACATCAGTACACGGCTATTATCAAAAACTCGGCTTCCAAGAAAAAGGCAGTGTATATGAGATTCCGCCGATCGGACCACATCTCTTGATGTTTAAAAAATTAACATAAAAAAACACCCCCGCAAAAAAGCGGGAGCTTGAGGCCGCATTAGCTTTACAGCTTTGCGGCCTCTGTTTTAAATTGGGTGAGCGCATTTGCCACCTTTCCGAATTCAGATGCATGCGGACGGTCATCGCCGTCCTTGTATCCATAGTCAACCATACGGTTCCTGTTCAGGCACAGCTTTGTCAATTCTGGTTTAAATAAATCAAACAGCTCGAAACGCTCCCGCAGCTCAGGAAATGACTGCTGATAATCCAAAATGGCGCCGGCTAGAGCTTTCCAAAAGCGCTTTTCAGAAAGGAGATCATCGTTTTCCAAAATGTTTGCCAAATATCGCAAATGACAGATGAACAGCCCTGTAAAAATGAACTGCACAAGTCCTTCCGGCGGCTCGCTTCTTAAAACGGCTTTTAAATCCTCCGTTAAACCGCTCAACTCAGGGAGCGGCTGGTCGCTGATATTGACGTCATCAACGAAATCTTTGATCGCCAGCCTGTGCGGCTGATGATTCTTTAATACGAGAATCGTATTTTGCCCGTGCGGCGAGAAGACGGTGCCGTACTGGTACATGAAGTGAAGCAGAGGCGGCATCACCGTTTTAAACAGCTGCCCGATCCATTCCTCCGCCGTCAGTCCCGACTTTTCAATAAGGCGTCTAATCAACGGTACACCGTTTTGATCAATATAAGTTAACGATGCAAGTGTTACAGGATGCTCCCCGTCCTCAAGGTACGTGTAAATGCTTTCTCTGAAAATGACGCCGAGCATTTCAAGATATTGATATGGCGCTTTTTCAAGAGAGTGATAGTATGGATGATTGACGTTTAGACTGGCATTTTCACCAGGCAGAATCACGCGGCATTTGTCCTTTAAAAATGCGTCCCCGCGGGCAATTCCTTTTATATGCTCGGTGATTTCCGGCGCGATCACCGTCCGTTCGGAAGGCAATCCTCTGTATACAAGCGTATTTAAAAT
Source organism: Bacillus swezeyi (assembly GCF_001969815.1). Classification (GTDB taxonomy): domain Bacteria; phylum Bacillota; class Bacilli; order Bacillales; family Bacillaceae; genus Bacillus; species Bacillus swezeyi. The sequence goes on from NZ_MRBK01000005.1 coordinate 62,124, forward strand.
GCTCATCGGCAGTTTAATATGATGCTTTTGTTTATTTGTGATATTTGTAAAGGTTCTGATGGATTGCTGCGGCAAATACTGATCGCTTCCTTCTCCCAAAGGAATGATCGCCTTTGCGGCAAGTTCTTCAGGAAATTGCTGAATGATCGTATTTGTCCACTGCCATTCATGAACAGGCAAGTAGTAATAATCCTCCTGTGTGCCGCCATGTTTTTCTATCATTCTGGCAAAATGCCTTAACGTCAGCTCATCAAGCTCTTGATTGATCAGGGCTTCATATTCAAGACCTTCAACCGAGTGGAATGTCGCGTTTTCCTTGTGAACGGCAATCCACAGCAGCCGTACAGTTTTCTGGTGTTCAGGCGCAAAGCGGAGATAGTCATCATAGCTGAAGCCGATTCTCCCTTTATTGTATACAATCCACGGATGGCCGGTCATCTCGCCTTCAATTACCGCATAATCCGCCTCTGTCAGTTCATCCGCTGTGAGCGCATCCTTTGCTAAAAGGTGAGCGTCTGCAAGCATGGTATGATTGAATTCTTTAATCAAATGCCCCGCTGTTTCAGGGCTCATCGGAATGTGCGGCTGAATATCGAGAAGAAATTCAATCGCACTTGCATTTTTCGTCCACTGTCCGTCTTTTAACACTTCGATGGTCTCCGGCACCGTGTCAAAGCTGTCAAACATGCGGGGCTTTGCTGCAAACCGATATCCCTTATGCTCTGACGTAAAAAGCTCATATCGCATAATCCCATCTGCTTTCTCAACAAGTTCAGGCTGGATGATATCCTCATACATATATTCAGACAGCATCTTCGCCAGCAGCCGCTGATTGACTTTTCTCCATCTGTCATGGGTGAGCACCCGCTTCAATTCGTCTTTAAACAACATGAAAATGCCTCCTCTATCAGCCGTTTGGCACGGCCGTTTTTTCCTTGATCCCTGAACCGAACGTCTGGAAGACCGTTTGATGGCTGACACGATATACGTCCCTTGCCGCAAGCTGATTGATGATCATAGAATTGCGGTAAGCGCCGAGTCCTAAGTCGGGTGCTCCCACACCGTGTGTATGCAGTTCTCCGTTTTGAACAAAAATGTGGTTCTCTTTGTTTGCTGCCGTCATCAAACGGTAATCGCGCGTGATGAAGAAGCGCCCGCTGTCATCTTTTTCAATCAGGCTGTTTAGAGGAGCGAGGCATTCAGGCAGTCTTGCTTTATAGCCCGTCGCCAGAACGACCACATCAGCCTGCCGTTCGAACCGTTCTTCATTCACACGTTGCGCGCAATGAAGAATCAATTTTCCGGCATTTTGTTCGATCTGCTCTACTTCTGTCATGGACTGCAGGTCGAATGCCGCTTCTTGTCCTCCTGCTGTCCGTTCATACAGCAAATGATAAATATCGCTGATCGTCTTCGCGCTTATCCCTTTATACAGCAAATCCTGCTGTGCGAGCAGTTCATCCTTTCTCCATTGCGGAAGCTGATAAAAAAAGTCGATATAATCAGGTGAGAAATACTCGAGCCCGAGATTGGAATATTCCATCGGGAAGAAGCCTTTCGAGCGGGTCAGCCAGCTGACATGCTCCGCTTCCTTCCCGCCGACTAAATCATAAAACACTTCAGCGGCGCTTTGTCCCGAGCCGATCACAGCAACCGTTTTTCCTTTAAAGCCGCAGGGCTTTTTCATGACATACTCGGCTGAATGGAAAACCGTGTCACCGAGCGCATCGCGCAACGGCTCGGGAACATAAGGGCCGGTGCCGATGCCGAGAACGATGTGCCTGCTGAAATAGACCGATTCTGTGCCGTCTTCTTGATCGGCAACCCGTACTTCATATAGAGCGCCTTCTGCCGTTTCAAGGAGTGAAATGCTTTCAACATTCATTCCGAAGCGGCAGGAGTCAAGGCTTTCGGCGACCCATTGGCAATAATGGTTATATTCTTTTCTCGGAATATGAAAATCTTCCAAAAAGTAAAACGAATACAAACGGTTATGCTGCTGAAGGTAGTTTAGAAAACTGTATTTGCTTGTCACATCCGTCATACTGACCAAATCGGCCAAAAACGGCACCTGCAGTGTGGTTCCTTCAATCAGCATCCCGGGGTGCCAATTAAAGCTTCGGTTTCGTTCAAAAAACAGCGCATTGATCTCAGGCACCGCATCAGACAAAGCAGCCAGACCGAGATTGAAAGGACCGATACCGATGCCGATGACATCATATACTTCAGTTTGTTTGCTCTGTGAGTTCATCTTTTTTCTCCTTTTTAAAAAAACGTTCTCTTTCGCAAAACATCAATAAGCCGGTTTTATCAGGAAGCGCCACCGGTTTGATGGGGCGGAATCCGGATTTTTCAAAGATGTGAATCATTTTTTTATTGCGGATATCCGGCTCAGCAATGACTTTTTTCGTTTCTGGCGTCTCAAATTGCATCCTGACCATCGCTTTTAAAAGCGGAAGGGCCAGACCTTTCCCCAAAAAAGTTTTCTCACCGATCAACAGATGAATGCCCTGGTCATACGGCACATTGCCATAATGGTGTTCGATAATGTCCCCCTTGACCCAGTACGATTCCCAGTAGCTCATCGGCACATCATTGATAAAACCGATGTACAGCGTCTGATGAGGGTCTGTGATCGCCTTCTGAAAATGGGCTTCAAATTTTGCGAACGGCATATTCAAATGCCAGAACGGGATGACATGCTCTTCCTGCATCCAGCGGTATACGAGAGACACATCTCTTTCATAATCAGCCTTTTGAAATGTGATCCGATCATTCATGGACGACGGCCGCCTCCTTCAGCAAAGGGTTTTCCACGGATGTGTAGCGCGATTGGGTTTCAAGCGAGCCTGTCAGTTCATCCATGTCATAAAACCGCGTCAAGAGATTGGCTTTGCACGGAAGCGCCGGAAAACGAAGCAGGCTGTCCGTCAGTTCGGTAATGCCATACTTTTTCTCCGCCTTCTCAAGTCTGTCCCTGATCATCCCGAGCAGCGCCTCTTCTTTGATCAGCTCTTCACACCCGAAGGCGCCCACAAGTCCAAACAAGTGATTGAAGAAGAAATAATAGCGCAGCCTTTCGACAGCCACCCCGTCGGAGCAGATCGTTTCGCTTTTTTCGCTTAAGCCTTCGATCAGATTGGACAGGACATCCGCTTTTGATTCACAGTAATAATAGCCTTGGTTATCCCTGTAATAAAAAGTGGCGGGATAGCCGTTTTTCAGCTGAATAACGGCGTTTTGCTGGTGCGCTTCGATCGCCAGCCCGTATGTTTCAAACAGCCACAATACAGGCTCAAGCGATAGTGACAAATACTTGTCAAACCAATCAGCGCTCACTTCCTCTGTTGAGCGTCCCTCTTTTAATGCCAATGATTTGATGATGACCGACAGTCTTGATTCTTTTCCATAGGCGTGATCCTGGCACAAACCGGCGATCAGGCTTGCCGAACGGTCATCGTCATAAAACGGATTCTCCCTGATGACGACTTCAAATCCCGATTCTCCGTTTTCTCCTTTAAGCGAAATGTAAGCCGGGTCTTTGATCACACGAAAGCCCGGGAATGCGGCTTTTAAGTTTTCGCCAAGCTCTGTTTCAAGAAGCCGCGCCATTTCAACTCCTCGGTCAAGCTCTTTTTGTTTGTTCACGCGGAGGGAATTCGTGATTTTGATCGGCACCGAGAATTTGTACATATACCGCGACCGTTTGCTGTAGACCGTACGGACCGAGGAAGTCGCCGTAAACTTCTGACCTTTTGCGCCTAGATATGTAAGCAAACCTTCTTCGATCAGCTTTTTGACATACGGCTCCTCAAGCAGCGCCTTCGCTTGAAGGGGGTGTGAAGGAAGCAGAACAAATGCCGAATCGGCCGTTTCTTTGGCAAGCCATTCTTTGTCAATCATCGGGTCGTTTTTCAGCTCTTCTTCAATCAAAAAAGGCGCTTTTGTCCCTGTGCACGAGTCATGAAGCACGAGTGACGCATGGGCTTTAAAATAGTGAAGCTGAAACTCTCCCTTTAATTCAGGAGAGAAGATTTTCTCCTCTTCCTCCTGCATTCCCTGCCTGCTTTTTGGCGTCGGATGCATCAGGTGGCCCAAAAGCAGCGACTGCTCCGCTTCGATAAACGTAAAGTCGGCCGTATTCAGCTCTGTCTGATCACCCGCCCTTTCTTCGACATATCGGCGGATATTGCGGCAGCTTAAAATGACCCTGAGCATAAATTCATCTTCTGCACCCCGGTTGTTCTGCTGAAGCAGCAGTTCTTTTGAAGCGAGGGAGACGAGTGTGACATAGTCGAGCGGAAGCTGTTTTCCATCTTGTTTTGTTTTGTAGTAAAGCGGAAATGAAAAGAGATGCCTCCCCGTTTTCGACCAATATTTGACCGGAATGATCAGCTCGATTTGCTGGCGGTCGAGCGGTGCAACCAGCGTTTTCTCTGAACCGGCCGTAAGCTCATATGTTTTCATGCCGGTTTCCCGCAAATAGCAATTTAAAAAGCTTTGAATCGTAGCATTTTCTGCTATCTCTTTAAATGAAGTCATCGTGTTACCCTCCTGCTATTCAAATAAAGGCTTGCCAGCTTTTGAATCTCGCTGAGAACTCCTTCAAGATCTGAAAGAGTCGTTCTCGGATTGAGCAGCGTGAATTTTAAATATGTTTTTCCATCGGCTGCGGTCTTTGCGATGACAGCCCGGCCTGTTCGAAACAGTTCTCTGTGAATGTATTTATTCAAGCCGTCATTTTCCGCATCATCTTTCCCGCCGAGACAGCGGAAGACGACAGCATTCAGCTCCGGGTGCGGGTTCAGCAGCTCGAACCGTCCGCTTTCAGAAATGGTTTGCGCCGCTGCTTCAGCCAAGGAAAATGTCCAGTCAATCATCTCGGCGAATATATCTTCACCGATCACACGCAGTGAAACAAACAGCTTTAAAGCGTCAAAACGCCTCGTCGTCTGAATCGATTTATTGACGAGATGGACGATGCCGTCCGCTTCATCTTCTTCGGGATTTAAATAATCGGCATGATAATCAATGAAGCGGAAATTCCGCCCGTCTTTCACAAGAAAAGCGCCGCAGCTGATCGGCTGATAAAACTGCTTGTGAAAATCAACGCTGATCGAGTCCGCCCTGTGGATGCCGGCTAGTTTATAGCGCCGGGTTTTGCTCAAAATCAATGCCCCGCCATAAGCGGCATCCACGTGGAGCCACAGTCCCTCGGCTTGCGCGACATCTGCAAGTTCGGAAAGCGGGTCAATGCTTCCAAAATCCGTCGTGCCGCACGTTGCGACAATCGCAAACGGATAAACCCCCGACTCTTTCAGCATGGCAGTTTTTTTCTTTAAGTCGTACAGGCACATCCGCTTATGCTCATCCGTGTCGACGAGGACGACAGAACGCTCGCCCAATCCAAGCTGGGAAGCCGATTTTTTCACGGTAAAATGAGCATCCTTCGAACAAAGAATCCGCAAACGGCGCGCTTCAGATGGAAGGCCGTCTTTTTGCACATTGCAATTCCACTGTTTTTCGCAAAATGCATCGCGCGCCAACAGAAGACCCATATAATTTGATTGTGTACCGCCGCTCGTAAAAGTGCCGTCCGCTTTTTCGCCGTAATCAAATTTCCGGCAGAGCCATTCGACCATTTCTTCCTCGAATAAAGATGCGGCCCCGCTTTGATCAAAGGAATCCATCGACTGATTCAGCACGCTGATCAGCATGTCTGCCGCAAGCGCGGGGATCAGCGGCGGGCAATGCAGATGAGCGGCGCATGTTGGATCTTCGACATGAATGCGGTGCGGCAAATATGTGTCTTTCAGCTCTTCAAGAACATCTTCAAGCGGCTCACCTGTTTCCTGAAATGAAAACAAGTTTTTGATGTGTTTGTCTAATTCATGCGGCATCTTCCCGCTGTAGGGCTTTGTTTTTTCCTTCCATTCAGCCCACAATGTTTCAACAACGGTATGCACCGCTTCCCGGTAGGCTTCAATCCCCTGTTCACCATTGTGCATGAACAGAGAATCAACGTTTTTCTGTTTACTTGACAGCTTCATAGACAGCCTCTTTGAAAATGGTGATGATATCGTCGATTTGCGCTTCTGTTACGATAAGCGGCGGCAAGAAACGAATAACACTTCCATGGCGGCCGCCCGTTTCGACAATCAGCCCTTTTTCAAAGCATTTTCTTTGAATCAGACTTGCAAGTTCGGGATTGGCCGGAAAACTGCCGCTTCCGCTTTGTTTTTGGTGCGGCGCGACAATCTCAACACCGACCATCAGCCCGCGCCCTCTGACATCGCCGATTTCGGGAACATGCTGCTGAATGTCTTTTAATTCCCGCATAAGCTTCGCACCGACTACTTCCACGTGTGAAAGAACATCATGGTCTTTTATATATTTTAATGTCGCGGTTCCGGCCGCCATCGCCATCTGGTTTCCCCTGAATGTGCCGATATGCGCGCCAGGCCCCCATTTATCAAGATCTTGATCATAGATGACGACAGACAATGGCAGGCTTCCGCCAATCGCTTTTGAGAGCACAATGACATCCGGTAGAATGCCGGCGTGTTCAAACGCAAACATTTTTCCGGTTCTTCCGATTCCAGTCTGCACCTCATCAATAATCAAAGGAATTCCGCGTTCTTTTGTGATTCTTCTCATTTCCCTGATCCAGTCTGCCCGCGCCGGGACCGATCCTCCTTCACCTTGAACAGCTTCAAAGATCATTCCTGCCGGCTGCAAAATTCCGCTTTCCGGATCATCCAGCATATGTTCAATATATGCACTTGACAGTCGGTGGCTGTCTTCTCCACCGATGCCGAACGGACAGCGGTATTCATATGGGTACGGCAGGAAGTGGACGTCAGGCATTAGCCCTTGGACATTTTCTTTCGGAGACAAATTGCCGCTTAGAGACATCGTTCCGTGCGTAGCTCCGTGATATGCACCGTGGAAAGAAAGGATGCTTCTCTTGCCGGTGGCCGTTTTCACAAGTTTGAGCGCGGCTTCGATCGCATCACCGCCGGTAGGGCCGCAAAACTGAATTTTCGCCCGTTTGGCAAATGCTTCAGGAAGACTTGCAAACACTTCGCTGATAAACTCTTCTTTTATTTCTGATGTGATATCAAGCGTATGCAGCGGGCGTTTTTCATCGATCATTTTTTGAATGGCTTCAATCACAACTGGATGATTATGACCAAGCGCCAGCGTACCTGCTCCGGCCAGACAGTCATAATATTGCTTTCCATCCGCATCCTTTACCAAGATGCCTTCCGCCGTTTGCATGGCGAGCGGAAACCTCCGCGGATAAGAACGCGCATTTGATTCTCTTCTATTTTGCTGCTCCAAAAACGTTTGATTTTTAGAACGGGTTTGTACAGACATAGAAAGCATTCCTCCAATTGATAAAGATTATCATTTTCAATGACAAAAAAAGTGTATATTTTGTGACGCGTATATGTCAATAAGATTCGGAAAAATGAGACGTTTCTCACAATCGGTAAAATACCGCCCTTTTACGCGGTCTATAAAGTTCTTAATATGAATCAATAGTTTGTTGAAGTGTGCATTGTTGGAATTTAATGGTTTGTTTTTAAGTGTCCTGAGGCATGAGTCACGCAAAAATAAGGCTGAAACCGAGGTGAGGTTTCAGCCGGCGGACAAACACTTATAGCGGTTATTCACATGAGTTCCCGGGCAAGTTGAGCGACGATTCGAATCCCGTTTTCGAGGTCTGATCGAGAAGCGTAAGAATAAGACAGCCTGATGCTTTGCTTTGCCTCTTTATCGTAAAGGGTTCCGGGATTGATGAGGATGTTCTTTTTTAGTGCTTTTTCAAACAAGGCGCTGATCGCTAGAGGCTTTAGAAAAGTCACCCATATGTAAAACCCGCCGCGCGGTTTTTCCCAGCGGGCGAGCCCGCCAAAATAGGCTTCTAGACAGCGAAGCGCTGTGTCGCGCCTTTTTTTCAGTTCATTTCTGATCAGCTTGAGGTTTTCTGCATAAAGCCCGCTCGAAATCCATTTCGCGGCAGCCCATTGAGAAAGGGAGCTTGAGCCATAGTCCGTCTGCATTTTGATATCTGCCAGCCTGTCGATCACGGGTTCCGGACCGGCCACCCAGCCGATGCGAAGTCCTGGACTGACCGTTTTTGACAATGTACCGACATAAAGCACGTTTCCGTCTTGGTCCAAGGCTTTTAGCGGAGACGGCGGCGGCATATCAAGCCATAAGTCGCCATATGCATCATCTTCAATAATCGGGAGAGATAAGCGTTTACTGACTTGAATCAGCTCTTTTCTTCTATCTTCCGCCATCTGAAAGCCCGTCGGATTGTGAAAGGACGGAATCGTATACAAAAGATCGGCGCCATGCTGTTTTTTGCAGGCGGAAATGACAGCCGGGTCTAATCCCCTTTCATCAAGCGGAAGCCCATAAAGCCTCATCTCCATCGATTGAAAAATGTGCAGCGAGTATAAATATGACGGCTTTTCCGTAAGAACGGCGGCTTTCCGTTTTAAAAGGCCGATCGAGATGAGCTGCAATGCTTGAAGAGCGCCGGAGACGATCAGAATGGAATCAGGCGAAACATGTATGCCTTTTTCCTTCAAATGTGCTGCCAGCACTTCTCTTGTATATCGATTTCCTTTCGGCTCTTCATATCCGAGCATCAGCTTTCCGGCTTCAGCATCTTGAAGAATCTTTTTCATCTGCTGATATGGCAAAAGCTCTGGCGCAAGTTCACCTGTCCCGAGCCTGATGATGTCCTTCTTAAATTCCTGCCGGTTGATCTCCTGAATCGTCAACGAATTCGGGCGGTGGATTCCTGAGCGTACATAGCCTGTCCAGTCGAGGACAGGCCATTCAGTCAGCCCGCTCCATGTACGATTTGTCACGATTGTCCCGCCGCCCCGTTTCCCTTCGAGAAGTCCTTGGGCTGTCAATTCGTCAAGTGCAGCGGTCACCGTACTTCTGTTCACTTCAAAAATGTCTGCCAGTTTCCGCTGGGACGGAATTTTGGTTCCGGGCGGCCATTCGCCCTGTGAGATTTTCTCTTTAATGATTTGTTCGATTTGCTGATATAGCGGTACCCCTGAGCTTCGTTCCAGCCGTATCTTCAACTTTTGTTTCAGCTCCTTTTTTAAAAGGATAGCATTTGGCTGGTTTCTTAAGCCAGCCAAATGGCCGGAGACATCGGCCGCCTCTTGCCCTACAATAAAACAGATGTTTTTGATGAAAGGGGTTTTAATAGCAATGAACGCAGCAATACACGGGGTGATGCTTGCTTTTGGACTGATTCTGCCGCTGGGTGCGCAAAACGTCTTGATCTTTCAGCAAGGAGCCGCACTGCCCAGCTTTTGGCGGGTTCTGCCGCTTGTGATTTCCGCAGCGATATGTGATTCGCTTCTCATCATATTGGCTGTTACAGGTGTTTCTGCAGCCGTCGCCGGCCTCCCTGCGGTGAAAATCATATTACTGATCGGCGGCTTTTGTTTTTTGATTTATATGGGATGGATCACATGGCACAGCAAGCCCGAAGAAGGAGAAAAACAGGATGCGATGACGGTCAAAAAACAAATCGTTTTTGCTGCCGCTGTATCATTATTGAACCCGCATGCCATACTCGATATTGTCGGAGTGATCGGCACCAACTCGTTAGCATATGACGGGCCGGAAAAATGGCTGTTTACCGGATCATGCATCTTTGTCTCATGGGTATGGTTCACAGGACTGGCAGCGGCGGGACGGGCCGTGAAACGGGTCGATTCTGGAGGGGTCACGCTTGTCTTGTTCAACAAAGGATCTGCAGCCGTGATGTGGTGCCTTGCCATCTATCTCGGCGCCTCATTTTTCACCTAAAAAAACGTCCGCCTCACTTTTTGGGCGTTTTTGTCATTCTGCATATATTAAGCGCGGGCGCGCACAATAAACTCATCTGTAAATCGCCGGAAAACCGGTTTGATTACTTGTTGATGAGGGATGTCCATGTTTCGAAAGAAAGATCAATCACCAACCACTACCGCAATAGCGGATATCAATCCTGAAGCCATTAAAGAAACGATTGCCGGGATGAGTGATGCCAAAGCCGAAGAATATGAAACGAAGAACGGACAAAAGGCTGTGTTTTATTACATCAATACAATTATTGATGAAGGAATCCTCCAAGATTTGATTATCAAGCCCATGGTCAGCTGTGCGGAAGATACGGTGTACGACTATTTAAAAAGTTTGATCTTAAACGTTTGGCATCTCACATCTTTAGATACAGCGAAAGACCTGTTAATGTCCGGGTCGGTTCTCATCCACGACCCGATTCGCCAGCACTGGTATGCGATCCCGCTCGAAAATCAATTGGGACGGCAGATTGAATCATCTGATACGGAAACGATTATGTACGGCCCAAAGGACAGCTTTACAGAACAGATCGGCATCAATATCTCTTTAATACGAAGACGGCTTCCTTTAACAAACTTGAAAACAGAAAGATTAGAGATCGGAGCATTAAGTAAGACATCGGTTGTCCTCGTCTATATTGACGGGCTGATCAACCCTGAATTTGTTGAGCAGGCGAAAAAAAGAATAGCTGAAATTAATTTTGATATGATGTTTGATTCTTCTCAGCTTGCAGAATTGATGGAAGATCATCAGCATACTATCTTCCCTCAGTTTCAACAGACAGAGCGCCCTGATATTTGCGTCTATAATTTGAGCATCGGCAAGCTCACCATCTTGGTCGATAATACGCCATTTGCACTGAATGCGCCCATTACATTTTTTCATCTGTTTCATTCATCTGAAGACTATACCATCCGCTGGCCGATATCGAGTTTTTTCAGATGCCTTCGCTACCTCAGTTTTTTTCTGTCAATCACTTTGATACCAATATATGTAGCGCTATCGACTCATCATTATCATATGATTCCTTTGCAGATACTCTTTGTTTTGATCCAGTCAAGGAGCCAAGTGCCGTTTAACCCGTTTTGGGAAGCTGCTCTCATGCTTATCATTATCGAATTTATAAAGGAAGCAAGCGTTCGAATGCCGACAAAATCAAGTTCAACCTTGGGGGTCATCTCCGGAATTGTCATCGGGGAAGCGGCGGTACAAGCAGGTTTTGTCAGCAAAGTTTTAATTGTCTTAGTCGGCATCTCAACAGTGACTTCATTTTTGGTTCCTAATTACATTGTGGCGAAAGGATATACGTTAATGCACTTTACGTTTCTTCTGTTTTCAGCTTGTCTAGGCTTTTTTGGTTTGATGCTCGGGTTCATTGGGTTATTCGTCCATTTAAATGGGCTTACTTCTTTAAAACAGCCTTATTTGGCCCCGTTAACCCCTTTTTATTTGCGGGATTGGCTCGATCTTGTCATTCGGAGCCCGTTAATATGGCTGAAAAAACGCCCGGAATTTTTACATCCTCTTCAAAAATGGCGGTACAGCAAAAGGAGATGATCAAGTGAGTCCTTTTACGTTATTTCAAAAAACAAGACCTCTTGACGGTTTATACATGATCATTATCCTTAATCGCACACAGGTTCTGTTTTTCATCCTGGTTCTGCCGATGTACTTGGTTCATCCGTATATGATTTTCGGAATTTTTGTCATCGGCATACTGTCGCAGCTGAACTTGTTGATATTATCCAAATGGCTTTCCTCTCCTTATGCCGCCAAAGGATATGAGGGCTTCAAAGAACTTATGGGTGAAGGTAAACTCCGTTTTTTCGTTTTGATCAGCTTGATACAGCTGTTTATAAAAACCGCTATTATGATCGTGAGTTATGCGGAAACGGTCCGCCATTTTATCTTTCCCGCCATCAATATAAACTGGCTTGTATTATTTGTCGTCTTGATCAGCGGCTATGCGGCTTCCCGCGGAATGGAAAATACGATGAGGTTTGCAATTATCGCGTTTTTATCCTCGTTTTGGATCGTTTTCCTATTTATCCGGTTTTACTTTCCCCCGATCGCTTCACTGAATGATTTATATCCGCTTATTCCTTTTGAGTGGACGAAACAATCATGGAAAACGCTGCTTGTCACTTGGTCTGCATTTTCCGGTCCCGAGTACCTGATTTGCCTGGCTCCCTGGTTCAAAAAACATGATCATGTTCTGAAATACTTATCAATCGGAAATTCGATTTCTCTTTTTGAATATCTGTTTCTGTTTGTGTCTTCGTTATTCTTTTACGGCTCCTCTTATTTGCGTGAAACCATTTTCCCGGTCTTGAATATGCTCCGCTATTTGCAATCACCGATACTTGAGCGGATCGACACCTTTTTGCTGTCTGCCCATATGTTTCATTTTATTTTTGTCATCGCCATCTTTCTATTATGTTTGTACGGCGGTGTCCGGATCCTTTTCAAAAAAGTCTCGAAACCGGTGACCCGGAAAGGATTTCTCATCAGTTTTCTCTTGCTTCTGGCATGCTCCCTCATATTAAGCACATGGTTTTGGGAATCCGGTGAACAGAAGGACATGTGGTTTTTGCTGGAAGTTTCGATAGGAGCCATTACTTATGCCCTTGTTCCTTCATTGCTTGCAGCAGCGGCTAAACGAAAGAGGCGTATATCATGACGAAAGGAAAACGATCTTTACTATGCTCTCTAATGATCAGCCTTTTTATAGCACAAGGCTGTTCTCCATTTGTTGAAAATCATGAGATTGAAGAGATTTCTCCTGTTACATTTTGGTATATACAGAAAGGAAAAAAAGAAAAACTGTCAATGAGCACATTAGTCCCGCCGGTGGGACTTGAGAAGAAACGAATATTCAATAAAGAGGTTAACATGATCAAACAAGCCGGCAAGCATTTTAATTTAGATTATTACAATGAGCTGGAAAACGGGCAGCTCCGGATGGTGATGATTGAAGAACAACTGGCCAGAAAAGGGGTCGTTTCGATCATTAACACACTGCTGAACGATCCAAAAACCCCTCAGCGCCTTTACCTGATGATCGTCAAGGGTGACTTTGAAAAATACATGCTCAGCGAACTGAAGCAAAGCGAAAAGTTCGATTTCTATCTATATCAGACATTAAGGCATTTCGAAAAAGCAAACCAAGGAGAAATGAGCATTGTCAACCTGCATCAATTCAAAAACCAGCTGTACACTCTTTTTTCCGATCCTTATGTTCCCGTTTTCCAAACGAATGAAAATCATTTCACATACGAAGGCACGGCCCTTTTTAAGGATGACAAACTGGTGAAAATTCTTGCCGGGATGAATGATCAAATATTTCAGCTGATCCACAATAACAAGTACCTTAAAATTCTGGAGCTTCCCCGGCTTTCTGTCGTTCTCGGTCAGGCTCGTTCAATGGTCTATATGGACTTGAACAAAAAAAATACGTCGCTATCCATGAAAGTGAAAGTGGATGCCGGAATTGAAGAGTACACCGGAGATAAAGATCTGCAAAATCAAAGGGAGTTTCGAACGCTCGTCAAAGATGTAGAAGCTGAATTGGAGAAACAGTCAACAGAGCTACTTAAAGAAATCCAGGAGATCAAAGCTGATCCTCTTGAAATCGGCGGTGAAGCCCTGTTCCCGTTTACAAAGCCGATGAGCAACAAAGACTGGCTGAAGCATTGGGAGAACATGGACGTTAATGTCGATTATCAAGTGAATCTCAGGCCTGTTGTCAATTCGCGGTAAGGATGGCTGAAGAACGATTCCATGGTACTCAAATTGCACTGAACTTGGATCATCGGTTGCGAAGAATGAGCAGGAAGCCGGCCTATCCCGGCTGAACCTTGCTGTTTCCTCCGGGGGTGCCTGACGTATATCAAAAAGAAGAAGCTCCCCTTAAGAACCTTGAGAGACGTTAGGGAAGCCGGCGTTTTTTGCAGCTTGGAACTTGCACATACTGAACAAATTCATACATGTCTCAAGACGATCTGTTCAAATGGACAGGTTTAAGAATATCATCGGCCAAGCGGACCGGCTCGATGCCAAGCTGGATGACTGGCAGTCCTTGCTATGTTTATCAGTTTGCTGCAAGCATTTTCTGGTCCAGTCTTTGAGCAGAAGGAAGGGCTTGATCACATCCAACGTTTTTCTATACAGCGATTTGCCAATGCCACTGCTTTCAATCTCGGCATCGCTTCTATGCTAAGCCGGGGCTAAAATCAATTTGGCAGATGATATTGTGAGCCCGCAGGAGGCGGCGGTTTCCTTTGGCTCGTGAAGAATGCGATGTTGGAAATTCGATCAAAACCTGTTTCGATGCTGCGCAGCTTTTTTCACCTTTATGTTTTGAAAGCCGACTTGAGCATGAAGAGAACCGAGCCTCCTAATCCATATTCCCCCATCGTTTTCTAAATCTGCCCTGTTTGATACTGAAGCTTTACAGGCTTGCCGGTTAAGGAAGATTCGATTGCCGCAATCGCGATCTTCAACGGCTACTTCAGTCACGATCGGCTTTTTTCCATGGTCTGCCGCTTTTTTGATCACTTCAGCATGCGTGGCTCGTCGGTGTCACGATCATGACGGCAAATACTTTTTGTCTTGCTGATTCTCCCAGTATTGTTGATCACCCGTGAGACAGTGGAATGGAAACCCCGCCGCTTCCGCCACATCATAAATGGTTTTTTTCATTTCGTCCCCTCATCTAATTCCACTAGGAAGATTTCTAATATCATATTATAGAGCGTCTCAGCTTGAGCAGCAAATCCGCTCCCACTCTTCCCTTAAAATGCCATATCTGATTGAATCATAATAGATTCCGTCATAATATCTGACTTTGCGGATGCGCCCTTCCATCGTAAACCCGGCTTTTTCGGCGCATTTCATCATCCGCTGATTTCCGGACCACGTCGTCATCCCAATTCTCGGCACATCGATGTTTTCAAATAAAAAGCCGACCCATAATGAAACGGCTTCAGTACCGTATCCTCCGTTCCAAAATCGCGGATCATAGATGACGATCCCGCATTCAAGCCAGCGTGTCGGCCGGCATTCCCAATAATAAGAAACCGTTCCTTTCAGTTCTCCCCCGATCTCGATCGCCGCATAGCGCGGCGGCTTGTCTTTTAAAGCCGGCAAAAATGAGTCGGCGAAATATTGATAAGGCTCAGGCTGAAGCGGAAAATAAGGCGCATCCCACTTTTTCCACTCAGGTTTTTTCACTCCGTAAATCATCTTCCATAATACAGGCAGGTCATCCATTGTTATCGGCCGCAGTGTTACTTTATCACCATAGATGGACGCCAAATTTTTCTCCTCCGATCCGCTTTTAGGCTATGGTCGATATGAAAGGCTTTATTCAATATTCCTCTTTATCATCTTTCGGTATTCAATCGGCGAAATTCCTTCTATTTGTTTAAAAAGCTTGGAAAAATAGGTTGGATCATCGATTCCGACTTGTTCTGCGATGGATGACAGCTTGTCGTTTGTCACAGAAAGAAGCCGTTTCGCTTCAAGAATCCGCGCTTTATTGGCGTATTGCCCCGGTGTGATACCAAACACTTTATGCATGCAGCGGGTGATATAGTCCTGGTGGTAATGAAGGGCCGCTGAAAGCTGATCCATGCTCAGCTTTTCTTTAAAATGCCGGTCAATATAGCGCTGGGCCTCTGATGCGACCCGTTCATTTGCGGAAGGAATATGAAACGCCTCCTTCTGCAAATGAATCAGCAGCTCTTCAAACAGCAGCTGCTTTCTGAGGGGCAGATCTGAATTTTCGGCGGTGTCATCAATTAAACTTCGAAACTGCTTTTCAATGAACGCCTTTTGATCGACCTTCCCCTTCCTCGGAAGCTTCAAATGATATAGAGGCGGCGTTTCAAACGTTCCCTGCTTAAGCTTGAGCTCTGTCCAGTTCTTTCCTCCGCTCTGCCCCAATTCATAGGATGTCTCTTGAAAGTGGAGCCAAAAATAATGGGTTTCCTCATCACAGCCCTGATGTCCGTAATGGTCGAGGCCGGGGACGAGGATGATATATTCCCCCTGCCGAACGCGGTGAGGCACGCCGTCCTCTGTCAAAAACAATTCCCCTTTGATCACATATAAGAGGTCAAAGACGGGGTATTCGCGCTTCACATGCTTTTCCCCTCTTTTGAACACCCCTTCGCCGCAGACGATCAAAACGGGGAGCGGCGGGATCGTGAAGATGATATGTTCCATGTTCTCTCCCCCTTTTGATTTGGTCGGATTTCTCCAAAAAGTATCGGTTTCGTCTCTTCTTATTATAGAAAAATGACGGTACACTATTAAACGGATTTTTGAAAAGAAAGGTGGTCAGGCGCCATGAAAAAAACAAATACTCAAAACCTCTCCTTATTCTCTTTAACTTGGCCTATTTTTATAGAGGTTTCATTATATATGCTGATGGGAAACGCTGATACCCTGATGCTCAGCCAATACTCCGATGACAGCGTGGCAGCCGTCGGCGTCAGCAACCAAATGCTGAACTTGGTCATTGTCATGTTCGGTTTCATTGCGACAGGCACAACGGTGATTATTTCACAATTTCTAGGGTCGCGGCAAAAAACAGAAGCGATGGAAGTCGGATATGTTTCCATCAGTACCAATTTTATGATCAGTCTGTTCATCAGTGCCGTGATGTATCTTTTTGCCAAACCGCTTTTATTGATGATGGGGCTGTCAGCTGAGCTGCTTGCCGAAGCTGGCATCTTTCTGCAGATCGTCGGCGGTCTTTCCTTTATCCAGGCGCTCATTATGACGTTCAGCGCCATTTTAAAAAGTTACGGCTATACAAAAGATACGATGGCCGTAACGATCGGGATGAATATTTTAAACATCGCCGGCAACTATCTTGTGATTTTCGGACCGTTCGGCTTTCCGGTCTTGGGTGTTGCAGGTGTTGCGCTGTCTACGTCGGCGGCGCGCATCATCGGGCTTTTAGCGATCGCTTTGCTCGTCAAAAAGCGAATCGGTATGCCGCTTTTATCAAAACGCCTGTTTTTCATGCAAAAAAGCCATTTAAAGAAGCTGCTGAAAATCGGCATCCCTTCCGCCGGTGAACAGCTTTCCTATAACGCGTCACAGATGATCGTTACCTATTTTATCACGCTGATGGGCGCTCAGGCGCTGACGACAAAAGTATATACGCAAAACTTGATGATGTTTATCATGCTTTTTGGAACTGCGATCAGCCAGGGAACGCAAATTTTGATCGGACGCCATATCGGGGCGAAGCAATTTGACGAAGCCTACAGCCGCTGCTTGAAAAGCCTGTGGTGGGCACTGGCGATCACGACCATCACTTCGGTTCTTTTCGCAGTTTTTTCAAAGCCGCTCATCGGCATCTTCAGCAGCAACCCTGATATCATCGCCACGGCCAGCGCACTTATTGTTTTGACAATCATTCTGGAACCAGGCCGCTCATTTAATGTCGTCATTATCAACTCATTAAGAGCAGCCGGCGACGCAAAGTATCCCGTCTATATGGCGATTGTCTCAATGTGGGGGATCGGGCTTCCCATCGCTTATATTTTCGGAATTCAGCTTGGCTTCGGCCTGGCGGGCATTTGGTTTTCATTTATTGCGGATGAATGGGTCAGAGGGATTTTCATGTACAGAAGATGGAGATCAAAGATATGGCTTCAAAAAGGGTTTGCAGCTTAACCGGCTTTCAATGAAAGCCGGTTTTCTTGTTATAAAAGTTAACACAAATATAAGTCTATGAGAACACCCCTGATGATGAATAGGTCTAATAGATTAATTTTTTTGAAAATTCATATTGATTTTCACTTTATTTTTACGTATGATAATAAACATAACAATACACGTGATAAAACCTCACATCAACAAAAAGGGGGATATACATTTTGAAAAAAATCGAAACGATTATACGTCCTGAACAGTTTCCTCGCCTCCGAAAAAAGCTTGAAGAGGTTGACATAAACGGATTAACGGTTTCAGAAGTCGCCGGCTGCGGCCAGCAGAGAGGAAAACAAGCGCTCTTCCGCGGCACCGCCTATGAAATCAAACTGCTGCCAAAAGTAAAAGTTGAAATGGTCATTGAATCTGAAAACGTCGATGAAATCATCCAAATTATTGAAAGCACATGTTCAACAAATACGGTCGGCGACGGAAAAATATTTGTGCTTCCTATAGAAAACGCGATTCGGATCCGCACAGGGGAATCCGGAAAAGAAGCGATCGTTTAAACACCGGTTCTAAAGCAAGAAACAGCTGCCTCGTCTGCTTCTCTGTCAATACTTTAAGAAAGGATGATTTTTTTGAAGAAAAAGATATCTTTCGTACTTTTTCTAAGCTTTTTTCTTACAGCATCGGCATTCGCCGCAGAGCCGACGGTACAGTCGGTCAACGACTCTGTTCATATGGCCTGGGTGGCGATCGGCACCCTGCTCGTCTTTTTCATGCACGCCGGCTTCGCGATGGTCGAGTCAGGTTTTACAAGAGCGAAAAACACCTTAAACATTTTAATGAAAAATTTCCTGACGATCTCGATCGGCTCGATCCTATATTTCCTTGCCGGCTATGCTTTTATGTTCGGAGACAGCGCCGGCGGGTTCATCGGCACAAACGGATTTGCTTTGGCGGGTGACCAAAATATCGGATTTTTCGTTTTCCAGGCCGTGTTTGCCGCTACGTGCGCGACGATTATTTCAGGAGCTGTCGCCGAAAGGATGAAACTTGGCAGCTACATGATTTTAACGCTGTTTATGACCGGCATCATCTATCCGGTCGTCGGCCATTGGACTTGGGGGGAAGGCTGGCTTTATGACCTTGGTTTCATCGATTTTGCAGGGTCTGCAATCGTTCATTTGACAGGTGCTGCCGGTGCGGTCGCCGCCGTCATCTTTCTCGGTCCTCGTATTGGCAAATATGCAAACGGAAAAGTGAACGCCATACCGGGCCACAGTATTCCGCTCGGCGCCCTCGGCGTCTTTATCCTTTGGTTCGGCTGGTTCGGCTTCAACGGCGGCAGCACGCTCGCGGCCGATCCCGCAGCAGTGCCGCACGTCATTACGACAACCCTTTTAGCCGCCTCAGGCGGAGTTGTCAGCTCAGCGCTGTTCACTTATTTCCGCTACGGCAGAATCGATCCTTCCTTGACTTTAAACGGGGCGCTCGGCGGACTTGTCGGCATCACGGCCGGGGCTGATGGTGTATCATTTACAGGTTCCATTTTGATCGGCCTAATCGCAGGTGTCATTTTAGTGGCAGGTGTCCAGTTCATCGACCAGATTCTGAAGCTTGATGATCCGGTCGGCGCCATTGCCGTCCACGGTGTATGCGGTATTTGGGGAACGCTTGCGGTCGGGCTCTTCAATACATCGAGCGGACTCTTTTACGGAGGCGGAATCTCCCAGCTCGGGATTCAAGCCGTCGGTGTATTGGCCATTGCCGGCTGGACCCTTGCAGCGACTTCGGTCGTCGCCGCGGTGATGAAAGCTGCTGCTCCAATCCGGGTTTCCAAAGAAGAAGAAATTTCCGGACTCGATTACGCTGAGCACGGCTCTTCTGCTTATGAGTATAAAGAAAGCTACCTCGACCAGGGCGACACGGAAATCAGCTCTGATTTCGGAACGGATCTCGTCTCACGGCTAAACAACTTAAAGCCTGGCCCATCATCCAAAACGGAACAGATCTAATCAAAAACACCCGGCAGCCGCCGGGTGTTCTATTCTTCAATATCAATCCTGTATGTTTCAAACCAAGTATGAATTTGGGCAAGATGTGCGATTAGCTGCGGTCCTTTCATCAATTGTCCGTACCAAGGAACTTGAAATGATGCACCTTCTGTCTCGATCAGCTGATCGAGTTTTTTCTTGTCTAAAAAGACGTGCAGCGCCGAGTCTTTTTGATTCAGCAAAGATTCCAGCCATTGTTTCACGGCTTTTGTATATCCAGGGTGATGCGTTTTCGGATATGGACTTTTTTTGCGGTATAAAACCTCATTCGGCAAAATCCCTTCCAACGCTTTGCGGAAGACGCCTTTTTCTCGGTTTTCGTGCATTTTGAAGTCCCACGGAATGTTCCATACATATTCAACCAGCCTGTGGTCGGCAAACGGAACCCGGACTTCGAGGCTTGCGCCCATGCTCATCCTGTCTTTCCGGTCTAAGAGCGTCGTCATAAACCAGAGCATATTTAAGTAAAACAGCTCTCTCCTTCTTTTTTCCTCGCCTGTTTCCCCGTCGAGAAGCGGTGTTTCATGAACCGTTTCCTCATACTTGGACATCACATATTCCTTGAGGTTCAGCTTTTCCTGCCAAGTATCCTGCAAAAGACCGATCCGTTCTTCCATCGACCTCATCCATGGGAAACCTTTCACATCCTCAGTCGAATGGAACCAAGGATATCCGCCAAAAATTTCGTCGGCACATTCCCCGGACAGACTGACGACAAAATCCTTTTTGATTTCCCTGCAAAACCAAAGCAGTGACGAATCAACATCAGCCATCCCGGGCAAATCCCTGACAATCACAGCTTCCGCTAAGTGGGCGGCCAGATCTTTTTGGGAAATGACACAATGATGATGGACGGTTCCGAATGCTTCGGACATTTTTTTGATCCACGGGCCGTCGGCGTTCGGCTGAAACGAGCTTGATGTAAAGTATTGCTCATTGTCTTCATAATCGATCGAAAACGTATGGAGCGGCGCTTTTCCTTCTTTTTCGAAATGTTTGGCGGCTGTCGCCGTAATCGCACTCGAATCGACCCCGCCAGACAGGAACGTACAGACGGGAACATCGGAAACTAGCTGCCTTGTGACAGCATCTTCAAAAAGGAACCGTACATTCTCTACCGTTTCGCCAAAGGTGTCCGTGTGCTCTTCACTTTTGACATTCCAATAGCGCCAAATCGTTAAGCCGTCTTTCGAGAACCGCATGGCGTGCCCTGGACGCACTTCCTTAATTCCTTTAAAGACTCCGTTCCCCGGCGTCCTTGACGGACCGAGTCCGAAAATCTCAGCCAAGCCTTGGCGGTCCACCCTCGCCTTTACTTCAGGGTGGGCAAGAATCGCTTTGATTTCCGATCCGAACAGAAATGACGTGCCCTGCTCAGAATAAAACAGCGGTTTGACTCCGAGCCGGTCGCGAGCGGCAAACAGAAGATCACGCTCTACATCCCACACTGCAAAAGCAAATATTCCGTTCAGCCTGTGGATGCACTCTTCCTTCCATTCCATGTATGAATGAAGCAAAACCTCTGTGTCGGAATGGCCCTTGAATTGATGGCCCCGCTTTTGAAGCTCTTTTCGCAAATCCTCCGTATTATAAAGCTCTCCGTTATAGCAAATCGTATAGCAGCTTCCTTGATGTGTGCGGGTCATCGGCTGTCTGCCGCCTTTTATATCCACAACGGCCAAACGCTTATGTCCGAATAAAACATGGTGCTTCCCCCAAATATTTGTATCATCAGGTCCTCTTTTTGACAGTGTTTCAGTCATTTTCTCCATGACAGACTGTTCTCGGACAAGCGGTTTTTTAAAATCCACCCACCCCGTAATTCCACACATTGTCGATCAGCTCCAATTCTAATAATCTGTCTCTTTTTAGGCTTCACTTCCTTTGTCACTTTACTTATTTTATGCACTTAAAAACAATAGTTGAATTGTCCATCAGATCCTTGTATGAGACAAGCCCGTTTTGGAAAAAACGAAGAAGGAAAGGAGACCCGCCATGGACATCGAACGCGAAAAACGAATCTACAGAGAGAAGCGCAAATGGATTTACGGCAACATTTTAATGGAGGACGGGATCTGCCTGATCGAAAATGAAGAAGGAGATTTATTTTTAGTTGAAAGTTTAAAAAGCCCGGGCGTCTTCATTAGCATAGACGGCGAATGGCTGAAAGCGGAACTGTTCGACCGGTTTGCCATCACAGAAAGATCAGAGACCGTTAAATTAAGCGGCGGTGAACCGATCCGCTACCTCAAAATCGTAAAACAGGCGTTCTTAGCGTTTTTAAATGATTTAGAAGACGGACAGTTTTACTCTTTTTTGGATCAGCTGAACGACCTTGGTTTTTCCGTGTTTGATTGCGTCTACGCCTATAACAGCTTATGCTTTTCAGCGGAGAAAAAGGATGCAGAAGGTGTTTCATTTTATCAGTTTTCAAACGATGTGAAGCATTGCGCCCTCCAGCACCATTATGAACGAAAGGATGAGAGAAAGGACAGATTTGAATGGACGACTTCCAACGGCGAGCGGATCGTAACGATTTCAGCGTCAAAACCGCCTTCATAAAAAACACCAGTCCTTTAAACGCGAGAACTGGTGTCCGTCATTAAAACACTTTAAAACCTAGCGGAAGACGGAGTCCGAGTGCGATCGTTAAGAGCAGGACGACAATGAAGCCGACCCAGATCCCGGTGATCGATTTTTCCTTTTTCCTGCGAATCAGCAGCATCTCCATCAATCCGACTGTAACAAGGCCAAGCACGGCTTTTGCTATGTATTCTCCATTCCATACCGTAAACCTGAACAAAAGCTCTGCTCCGGTTAAGATAATCAAAATGTAGAATAAGCGGAGAATCATATGTGCGATTTTTGCGCCTTTGCGATTTCCGGCAGAATAAAGCCCGTAAGAAACGATCACTAAAATGAGCGCGATGACCCAAGTTGTAATATGCATATGCGTCATATTCGTTTTTCCCCCTATCAGATCAGGTATCGTTTTTATATTATCATGAACCTGTCCATTAAACAAAGCATGTGAACGCTGTCATTTTCACGTCAAAAAGACGCTTAAATGAAACATCAGCGTCTTTTCCGATTTTATCTTTTTTTGTGTTTTTTCATGTTTTTCGAAATCTGTTTCCAGCGGTTTTTTTCCTGCTGCATCGCTCGTTTATCCGTTTTTCTGGCAAGGTATTCGAGCTCTTTTTTCAGCTTCAGGTAGCTTTGAAATCTGCCGGCATCCAGCTTTCCGGAAGAAAGTGCCGCCTGCACCGCACAGCCAGGCTCTTCATCATGGCGGCAGTCGGAAAATTTACAGGTTTGCGCCAGCTGTTCAATGTCGCTAAACCCCTGCCGGAAACCTTCTTCTGATTCCCACAGTTCCAGGGCCCTCATTCCTGGCGTATCGATTAAAAGGCCCCCTCCTGGCAGCAGAAACATCTCCCTGTGGGTCGTCGTATGCCGCCCTTTATCATCATCTTCGCGGACTTCCTGGACGGCTTGCCTGTCTTCCTCCAGAAAGAAGTTGATCATTGTTGACTTCCCAACGCCTGATGAGCCTAAAAGCGCAACGGTTTCTCCCTCTTTGACATACGCTTTTAGCTCATCCATCCCTTTTCCTTCATGGGCGCTGATGACATGGATCGGCACACCGAATGCAGCTGATTCGGCCTGCCTTATTTTTTCTTCTATCTGACTGCCGATGTCCGCTTTGCTCAGAATGATGACAGGATTTGCTCCGCTCTCCCAGGCGAGGAGCAAATAGCGTTCAATTCTTCTAATGTTAAAATCCTGGTTGAGGGCATTCACGAGAAAGATCGTGTTGATGTTAGCGGCCGTGATCTGCTCCTCTGCCGGATCACCCGCCGCCTTTCGCGAAAATTTGCTGAAACGGGGGGCAATCTCAACGATCAGTCCTTTCTTTTCATCCTCCCGCGGGCGCATATACACCCAATCGCCGACAGCGGGATAATCTTCACGGCTTTCCGCTTCAAACCTCAGTTTACCGGAAATTTCAGCAAGCCATTCTCCTTCTTCCGTCCATATCCGATAAAGCCTCTTATGCTCAAGAGCCACTCTTCCTAAAACTAGTCCCGAACCTTTTACATCCTTTACATCTCCGCTTATATATTTTATGCCTAATGCTGATAAATTCAATGCGATTTCCTCCTTATGATCTGTTGATGCTTTAAAATAAAAAAGAGCCTGAAAACAAGGCTCTTTTTTTGCGCTTCATGTGCAAGCAAAAAAATTCCATGAGCCGTGCATACAGCCCATGGAACATCACCAGATCAATCTGAAGATAACCGTTTAATATGCTACATGGGCTGTGCAATGATCAATTGTCCGACAAACATTACAATATCCTTTCTCATCACACATCCCTCATTTCTTCAAAATTTATAGCTTGATTATATAAGATTAACCATTTTTTCACAAGGTTTTATTTTACTTTATTCGAAAGCGTCCCGACCGGTTCTATTGTGATATCAACTTGATCCCCTTCATGAAGAAACTTCGGCGGATGAAATCCCTTTCCCACTCCCGACGGCGTTCCTGTGGCAATGATGTCACCCGCTTCCAGCGTCATTCCTTTGGACAGTGTTTCAATCATTTCCGCTACCGAAAATATCATGTCTTTCGTATGGCCGGACTGGCGGAGCTCGCCATTTACCCGGGTCTCCACTTTTAGATTTTGAGGATCTTCGATCATTGATTTATGTACAAGATAAGGCCCCATCGGACAGGTTGCGTCCAAGCTTTTGCCGATGAAAAATTGTTTATGCCGCTTCTGCAGATCGCGCGCCGTCACATCATTGATGATCGTGTAGCCGAACACATAGTCAAGCGCTTCAGCTTCCGGAATGTTTTTCCCGGTTTTTCCGATCACGACCGCAAGCTCTCCTTCATAATCAAGCGCCTCTGTCACGCCTTTGTGGGCGTCCACTTCTTCCAAATGCCCGATCACCGAAGTCGGCGCTTTGGTAAAAACCATGATATGTTCGGGAATATCCGCTTCACTTCCCATTTCAATCGCATGATCCCGATAATTTTTTCCGATGCAAATCACGTTTTTCCGCGGCGCGGGAATAGGCGCAAGCAATTTGACGTCTGAGAGCGGATAAATGAATGAACCGCTTTCCTCATTGTTTTTCTTCTCTGACCACTCAACAAGCTGTCTGACATGACGGACAAACCGCTCCCCCTCGCTGACGCATTCGATGAGTGTTTCAGGTATCGTCTCAAGCTCAAACAGCTTTTTTTCCGCCTTCTGCAAATCCATTATTCTATCATCCATGACAAGTCCAATAAATATACGGCTGTGCAGCTCGGCTGTCGCAAACTTCATAAAAATTCCCCCGCAGTTATGATTTCAGCTTCTTTCCCCTTTTCACATATTCTCTAAAAATTTTAAAATTCCTTTCTGATTTCTGCAAACCGCTTCTAAAGTCCCGGTTATGTCCGCCCGAAAAAAAACGGCTCACCATGCAGCAAGCCGCTCTTATTATCGCTTTCTGTGTCTGATTTCTTCTAAATTTCCATCAGACCATTTTGTAATGGTTTCATAGCCGCTTTTGCTTCTTCTGTGGTGGTGAGTTTTCTTGCCATGACGATGCTCGTGCCGTTTGCGGCAGCATTTATCAGATTTTTTGCATCTGTCCGGTTTTTTGCAGTCGTCCGGCTTCTTGCTTTTATCCGGCTTTTCACAGTCGTCCGGCTTCTTGCTTTTATCCGGCTTTTCACAGTCATCCGGCTTCTTGCTTCTATCCGGCTTTCCACAGTCATCCGGCTTCTTGCTTCTATCCGGCTTTTCACAGTCATCCGACTTCTCGCTTTTATCATGTTTCTTGCTTCTGTCTGGTTTTATTCCCCACCACATATCCCAAATATTATGTGAACGCCTGCTATTGCTGGAGCCGGCGGATTCAGGTTCACGGTCTAAATAATGGTCTCTACCTTCGCTCCTAAGCTGGTCTACAGCTTTTTTAATATCATGATCATGGACATCGCTCATCAGTTTACCTCCTGTTCTTACATTTTTATGTCCTGATTTATCATACGCAAGCTAAAGACAGGGGTACTGAGGCAAATGACTGTTTTTGTTCAAAACTAGGCAGGCCGCTTCCGGGACAGGCTTTTTTCACATATGATAAGTCAGCTGAAAAAGGAGGAAATGATGATGAGTGCCACTGCCTTGCCGGCCTTCGGGCTGCACATTCATCCGAAGAATCTGCTCGGTTTAAACAGGGACGTCTGGAATGATGAAGCGGTTCCGGGGATGCTTCAAACCGGTTCAGGAAAAGCACCGGTCTCCATTTCATACAGAGGTGCGCACACCCGCAAGCTGCCAAAGAAATCTTACTTTATTCAATATCGAAATCAGGCAGAAAAAAAATCGGAGACAGAATTTCATTTAAACGCCGAATTCTACGATCCTTCTTTCATCCGCAACAGACTTTCCTTTTATTTTTTTGAAAAAATCGGCGTTCTTTCACCATCAGCTTCTCATGTTTTTCTCTATTTAAATGAAAAAAAAGAAGGCGTCTATTTAAAAATCGAATCTGTTGACGATCTTTTCTTAAAGAGGAGACATTTAGAAGGAGGGGCTATTTATTATGCCGTTGATGACGATGCTAATTTTTCCCTTCTGAGTTCTTTTGACAAACAGCCGAAGCAAAACCTTCAGCAAGGCTATGAAAGAAAATTGGGTTCGAACCGTCATGACAGCTACTTGCAAGAGTTTATCTACTTTATCAATACTGCAAAAGATGACATGTTTGAAAAAGAAATCAAGCGCTACTTGGATGTCAAACAATATTTGCTGTGGCTCATCGGAGCCGTCTGCACCCAGAACTTCGACGGATTCGTCCATAATTATGCTCTTTATTTAAATGAGCGGACAAAGACATTTCAAATCATTCCTTGGGATTATGATGCGACATGGGGGCGGAATATTCACGGAGAGGAAATGGAACATGACCGCATTCCGGCGACAGGCTTTAATACATTATCTGCCAGAATCCTTGACATTCCAGCCTTTAAATCTCAATACTTTATGTTAATGAAAAACATATTGCAGCATGAATTCACCATCAGCAGGCTTTCACCCCCGCTTACAACATGGCATGCCGACATTGCTCCATTTCTTGAACAAGATCCATATACAAATACTGCTTTTCATCAGCTGGAAGAAGAGCAGAAACAGATTTTTCAATATATTGAAAAGAGAAAACGCTTTTTGCTTTTAGAGCTTTCCAGGTTTTAACCTTCTCGGCAAACACCAAAAAAAATGTCACATTTTTTGTCATATTGACGAAAAAAATCCTTTTAACACAAAATAGGGTATACTATCAATATCAAGAAACATAAAAATCCAAAGCTGAATCCCGGCTCAAAATATAATTGAAAGTTGGAGACTGCCATGATGAACAATAAAATTGAAGCAAAAAGACTAGCCTTAATTGAAACCGCCCAAAAATTCGGAATCAATTCCAAAGAGGCCATTCAATGCAGTCAGGAATTGGACAACTTGCTGAATCAAAGAATGCAGACACATGAAAACAGCCTGCATAGAGAAAAAGCTTTCGAAAGCGGCAACCGCCATACTTCATGACAGCCCGTTCCACATCCTGATCAACGGCGCCTCCCGTTTTTTTCGGGGCTGGCATCAGTCTGCATCAGTGGACTATTGCGATCTAATCAACCAATGTTTTTTGAACATAAATGATCGTACAAACGCCGTAAGCCAGGATGGCGGAAGGGGTAAATGATTCTTGATACGGGATATGAACAAAGCCGTTCAGCAGCAATAAAAATCCGCTGTTCCAAAAGAAATATCCAGCGATTTTAGCCAGCTTATCTTTATCCCTGATTCTTTCCTGGCGAAAGCCTCTTAAAATCCAAGTCTGTTTTTTGATTCCCACTGCATAAGCTGCGAAAAAAAACAGCAGAGCCGCAGCTATTGATTGAATATGACCTTCAAAATACATATGACTTCCCCCATTGCCGAACTTCTTTTACTTCGTACGTTTCTCTCCCTGAAAACGTTTCATTTGTTGATTCAATAGAAGACAAAAGGATTTCTTTTTTAATCACAAATGCGCCTATTCCACATAGGATATGGTGTATAGCCCATTAAAAAATGTTTTATCACTGTAAAGGGTGTGCCTTAATGCCAGCCATTGTCGGAGCTTTTAAAGTAAATGCCGTCGGTACGAGCGGAGTTGTTCATGTCGGGGATTGCATCACGATTTCTCCTTATGCTGAGGTTAAAACATTTGCGGGCGCCGGAAGCTTTAATACCGGTGACGGAGTCAGCGTATACAACCAAAACAGCATCACCAACACATACGACAATGATATGATCGATCAGCCGGTCGCAGGTAATCTGTAAGGGGTGAAGGCATGAACTTTTATATCAATCAAACGATACAAATCAACTATTTAAGAGTGGAAGGAATCAGCAACTCTTCCGTCTTGCAGATAGGGAGCGCCGGTTCAATCAAAACGCTTGCCAACCTGTACAATACCGGAAGCTACACAGAAGCCGCCCCGCCAGTGACCGGAGAGGTTTTTGATGGTGCTTTTGAAGATGGGGATTCACCGATCTTCGTTCCACTTCAGGCTCCTTCTGTTACAACAGGATAAACGGGGGTGTATAATCTTATGAAGCAAAGCAATCCACAGAACTGGTATGGGTATTTGCAGCAGCAGGCTACACAGATTCAGCGGCTCGAAAGGCAGATTGCCATATTGCAGTCGGAATTGAACCAATTGAAAGAAAATCCCGGCACCCGGATCGACCGGATCGAATACAAATTTGATCAATTAAAGATCGAACGGCTGGACGGAACGCTCAATATCGGTCTCAATCCGGCAGACCCGGATAATGTGGAAAACTTTGAAATCGCACAGCAACAGCCGGATATCGGGACCCTTCAGCAGGAGCTTGGCAGCCAGCTGATGCAGCAAACGAGACAAATCGTTGACGCTTACTTAAATGAAGAAACCCCTCTTCTGCTGGAACAGCTGGAAGATCGGTACGACAGCAAAATTGATGATACAAACCGACAGCATATCATCGAAGACATACGAAAGCAGATCGACAGCCGCATCCGCTATTATGTCAAACATGTAAAGCCGGATGATTCTATTTCTCCGAGGGAGCATGCTGAACGGTTGGCTGACTATGTGAAGCAGGATATCGCCCGGGCAATCGAACATTTTCTACAATCGATACCTGATGAAATGAAAGGGGATGAGAACGAATGAATTTTACCGTTGTGAACCGCTGTTTTGATGTTGGCAGCATTAACATCACAGGGGTTTCGAGCTCCTCTGTGTTTCTAATCGGAGATACAGAGTGCATCTCCCTGTCATCGATTTTTGATACGCCGCCTGAATCTCTTATTATCGGTCCTTTTGTGCCGCTGGCCCCTGAATCACCATGATCAGAACGTCAAAAGTTAAATTTTTAAAAGTGCATTCAATCGGGATTACCAGCACACTGCAAATCGGGGATGCCGAAGAGCTTGTTCTCAAGGGAAAAATTCTCGCTGTCCAACGATACCTTTCACTTTTTTTCGGGAATGAAGGCTCATTGAATCAGGAAGACTTTCAGCTTTATCGGCAGCCTATTCCCCAATTGCTTCCCGAAACCGGCGTCTCTTCAGCTTTTTTCAATGAAATCCCGGCTATTCGCGTCAGGGCGGTTAAGGTTACAGGTATCTCCACTTCTTCAGTTGTCCAGGTAGGCTCGACGCGCCGCATCATTTCCGACTCGAGAGTCAAGCATATCAGAAAGCTTCCGCCAAGGAACTCACAATAGCCGAACGGCCGACATATACTGTTTCCGAGACTTCTAAAAAGGATGTCGATCAATCATGCCAGCCATTGTCGGACCTATTAAGATCAACGAGATCTCAGGAGGAGTAGTGAATTTCGGCGATTCCTTTTACCTTTCTCCAAAAAGCACTTCAAAATCTGCACTCGGTTCTGGTGCTGGTAATACAGGAGATTTCCTTATCGTCAACAGCGGTATAAATGCAACAAATTATATAGACCCGGATGTAAGCGACCAGAATGTTGTCGGAAATGCATAAAGCAGCCTCTTCGGTTAAGAAGGAGGCTGCTTTCCTGAGCTTGCTTGGAAACGCATCAGCTCCATACAAAGGAACGGCTGCCTGTGGACCGCCGGCATCACATCCTTGTGAAAATCAAATCATCTCAAGCGATACGGATGTTCCTTTTCCGCTCGGCTCTGCCGGGTGTACAATCAGCTTTTTCGGCAGTCTTGCACGAAGCTCCTGAACATGGCTGATGACGCCGACCGACAGATTGTCCGACTGGAGTTTTTCCAAAGCCGTGACGACCGTATCCAGCAAATCCTGATCAAGCGTACCGAAGCCTTCATCCAAAAAGAAGAATTGAAGCGGGTATTCCCCCCGAAGCTGGATCTGTGCTGAAAGGGCAAGCGCGAGCGCCAGGGATGTCAGGAAAGTCTCTCCCCCTGACAAGCTTGTCACAGGACGTTTGACTCCGCCATTGGCATCATCCCTCATCACGAATCCGCCTTCTGAATCGACTTCAATCGCATATCTCTGTCTTGTCAGCCCTCCGAGTCTTGCTGACGCGTCTCTCGTCACGCTCTCAAGCTGTTCTTCCGCCAAATATTCAACAAAACTGTTCCCTTTAAATACGGCTTGAAGTTTATCGAGACGATCGATGTAAGTCTGCCATTCTTTCAAGGATGCTTCAAGCTCTTTAAATCGTTTATGATTTTCACGGATGACAGCCAGCGCTTTTCCTGCTGCCCCCCTTTCCTCTAAGGCACTACTGAACGCTTCTTCCGCCTGTTCTTTTAACACGGCTGCTTTTTCCCATTCTTCCGCAGAAATCGATCTGCCGCCAAGCTTTTCCGCAATCCGTTTTAGATTTGATTCAAACTGTTTTGTTTGATCCCAATATGATTGAATGTCATGTTTCAGCCGGGCGAGCTCTTCGGCGTCTAGCAGAAGTTTTTTGACTTCAGCGGCCTGCTCAAACATTGTATCTCCGGCTTTTTCCCTCCAGACGTCTGCCGCTTTTTCCAGCCTTGCCGATGCTTCCCGCAAAGCAAGCTCACAGCCTTTTGTCTGGGCTCTTAATTGGCTGATGCGCGACTCCGTTTCCTTCAGCTGTTCATACAGCGCCTTCTCCTCATCATTCAGCTTTGCCAATTGTGATTTCACATCTTGCAGCCGTTCTTCTATGGCAGCTGTATCAGGATAATCCTTAAGCTCTTTTTGATAATCGCTTATTTCTTTTTTCAGGCTTTCAATCATATAATGGAGATCCAGTTTTTCTTTATCGAGCGTAAACAGACGCTCAGTCAGCTTATCTTTCTGCTGTTCATGCTCCTCTAGAAAATGGATGCTTGTTTCAATCCTTTTTTCATATTCTTCTGCGGCAAGATCCTTTTCTTCAATTGATTTCTGCCATTTTTCAGCCTGTTCGTGAGACAGGCCCTCAAATTGTTCGGCAAAGCTCTTTTGCTGCTCGTTTAGCGAATCGTTCAGCCCGCGGACACGCTGTTCCAGCCGTTCTTGCTCTTTTCGTTCATAGCTGATCCGTTCGCGAATCTGTTCGCGTTTTTTGGATGCTTCTTTGTAGGCGTGAAGCAGCTTGGACATACGGCTTTTTATTTCATTGAGGTCCTGCCTGACCCCCTTCCATTCGAAGCCGATTTGCCTGAATCGTTCCGGAATCGATTCTTGTTCTAATGATGCAGCGGTTTCTGCCATTTCTGGTTCGCTTTTGCTTAAAAACGGACACTCGCTGATGAAATGATCTGACTGCTGTTCAAGAGTCACTTTGGCAGAAAGTAATTCCTGAGCTAACGCGGATGCTTCTGCTATGACAGTTTCAGCGTCCTTTAAATCAGCCTCCGTTTCTTCGAATAAGATGCTTTGCACATTGCTGTGAGCGGGTTTTTCATGATGTGTAGAACCGCAAACCGGGCAAGGCTCTCCTTTTTTAAGCTTTTTTGAAAGCTCTCTCGTCAGCTGATCCATTTTTGCCTGTTCACGATTTGCCAGAATGCCATCCCTCTTTTGGACTGCTTGATGAACAGTCTCAGCGAGGGATCTATCCGTTTCACAAACCATCGCATAAGCGCGTTCGACTGCGGAAAACGCAGATTGAATATTCTCTTCCTCGCTTTTCATCATACGGTCCAGCTTTTGCTGTTCTTGCTGAAGCTCTCTGATCACGGCTTGGTGTTTGTCCAATCGTTCCTGTTCCGCCGCAGCCTCGCTTTGAAGCTGCTGAATCTGAAAGGCAAGCTGGCCGGCATGCCGGCAGTTTTTTCGTTCTTCACTCGACACCTGAACGGATTTCAGTTCTGCCTTCAGCTGATTCTGTCTGCTTGCGCCCCTCTCCAGCAGATTTTTCACCTTAGCCAATTCATCAGTCGCATGTTTGATCTCTTCTTCTTTTACTCTTTTTTCTTCCTGTTTTGCATCGGCTTCTTTTTGAACGGCAGCCCGCTGTTTCTCAATCTCTTTCAAAGCGGTGAGCTGTTCCTCCTGCTTCAGAAGCTCAGGTTCTTTTTCGTTCTTCAGTTTTCTGAAGTTCTCATAACCTTGCTGCGCTTTTTCATGCAGAACTTCATATTTTTCCAATTCCCCTCGGGCCTGTTTTTCTTCATGCTCTGCCCGTGCGGCATCTTGCTGAGCTTCAAGAAAACCATCAGCATACGGCTTCAGCATGCCTGCTGTTTCGGCAAGGTGCAGACGAGTCTCTTTTTCTGCAATCATATCCTTTTTCTTGAAAAGCTCTGCCTCATCTTTTGAATAGCTCTCTTTTTCCTTTTGCAGATTCCAGATTTCCTGGCATTCTTCAAAGTGGTGGATTTGCATATCACGTTCACGCTGTTTCATTTGCAATGACTGTTCGGCTTCTTCAAGATGCTTTTCCGCGCGTTTTAGCGCTTCTGCTCCGGCCTCGCCCAGCCCCGCCTGTTCGGCGAGCATTTCGTTTTTTTTCGCATATGCTTTTTGAGCCTGTTTTTTGAGCTTTTTCACCAGCCGATCGCCGTATTGCTCAAGGTTGAAAAGGCGCTGAAGCATCTGTCTGCGGTCTGCCCCTTTTAAGGAAAGAAACTCGGCGAATTTTCCTTGCGGCAAAACGACAGCTCTTGTGAAATCATCGATCGTCAAGCCGAGCAGTTCCTCGACTTTTCGGTTCACATCATTGGCTTTATCAGCTAAAACCGTTTGTTGTTCTTTCATTTCTATAAAGCGGCAGATGGAGGTTTTGACTTTTGTCTCATCTGTCCGCTTAAACACCCGCTCCACTTTATAAGCTGTTTCATGGCCGGTTTGAAGCTTAAATGTGAAGGAGACGGAAAGCTCGGCTTCAGCATGGTTCAAAATGCCGTGCGTATTGTTGGAGGCCCTCTCCACTTTTCCGTATAAAGCCAGGGTCATGGCGTCCAGTATCGATGATTTTCCGCTTCCGGTCGGTCCGAAGATGCCGAATACCCCGGCACCACACAGGCGCTCAAAATCAATCACCTGTTCTTCCCTGAAACTGTGCAGACCTTTGATGGACAGGGAAATCGGCTTCATGTGTCGTCCCCCTCTTCAAGTTCCATTCCGGAGGCAAGCTCCATAAACAATTTTACGGTTTCATCATCAGGAATCGCTCCGCCGGTCTGTCTTTCATAGAACTTTTTAAATCGTTCTTCGATCGGGACGCTTTGCGACTGAGCCGTTCTTTTAACAGACGGAATGTCTTGAAATACCGGACGAATGTGGATGATTCCTTGATGCGCTTTTCTCAAACGATGAATCTCTTCAATCGAAAGCTGATCCGTCAGATGGATTTCAAGATCAACCCACGCATTCTTGTCCCTGCCTTCTTCAAGCCAGCTATACACTTGAGAAATCCCTTCTTCCGCCTTCCACTTCACAAGCGGCTTTCCGCTCGATAGGAAGACTTCTTCCCATGATGCCGCTTCACCCGGTGCAGCTTCAACAACGGTAACCGACTTCGCATATCCGGCTTCTGAAAAGCTGTAGGCTAGAGGGGAGCCGGAATATCTTGCAAGTGTGCGGGCCCGTTTGATCGTCTGCGGACGATGAAGATGCCCAAGCGCTACATAAGCGGCGTTTTCAGGAAGGCTTTCCGCTGCCACCGTATACGCGCCCCCGACTTCGATGGGCCGCTCTGAATCAGTTTGGCTGCCTCCCGCCACATAAATATGGCTAGCCGCAATCTGAACGGCATCCTTTCTGAACTTCCGGCTCATATGCTGAAAGGTCTGTTTGATTTTCTCGTCATACTGGTCGCGCAGCAGTTTTTCATCAAACGCCTCGGACAGCACTTCATTCAACCTCGATTCAGACGGGTAGGCAAGCGCCGCGACAGAGAGGATTTCTCCCGCTGAAGCGACTTCTATATCAACGGGCTCTGCCTTCGGATATCCAATCAGATGGATGCCATGGTCTGTCGTCAGCGGAGAGGCGGCGGAAAGGCGGTCCGGATTATCATGGTTTCCTGCGATGACGACGACGGGACGCCTTCCTTTATCAGACAAGGCCGAAAGACTTTCATAAAATAACTGTTCGGCAAGGGCAGGCGGATTGACCGTATCAAAAGCGTCTCCAGCCATGACGACGGCATCGATTTTCTCGTCTTTAACAATCCTTGCGAGTTCATCAAGAAAATCCTCCTGTTCTTTCAGGCGGCTTCTCCCTTCAAGGGTCTTTCCCAAATGCCAGTCCGCTGTATGTAAAATTCTCAAAATCTAACCACCTCTCTTTTTGCCAAAACTTCCCCCAATGTATGTCTTAGGGGGAAGCAGGCGTTTTTGCTAAAACTTAAGCACATGTCCGCCGTCAAAAAAGTACAGGGCACGCCCTTTCAGCGGCATCTTGAGCATCGTTTCGACGGCGCGCGCATAAAGATGAATCTGTGTTTCATAGCGTTTTCTCAAAACCGGCTCGGCGCCCTCAAAGCCGTTCCGGTATTTTCCTTGGATTCGGTCTGTTTTGTAATCAAGCAGATAAAAGCCGTCCTCTGTCTCAAATAAACAGTCGATAATCCCCTGAATCAATACAGGTTCATCCGCCGTCTGCAGGTTGGGATAAACCTCTGCCGCCGGCAGTGTCATATTAAAGGGGACTTCGCGCTCTACCCGGTGAGCGCCGAGAAGTTTTTCACCTATATCTGTTTCGAAAAATGCGAGAATATCATCTTCTTCAATTGCTGCCCGCTGTTCTTCCGTTAAAAGCTCTTTGTCGACAAGCCTGTCAAGAAGGCGGCTGAGCTCGTCTTTTTCCGGAGCCCGGGTGAGCGGGATGTGCTGCATAACGGTATGCATCGCCGTTCCCCGTTCGGCGGCTGTCAGTCCCTTCGTCATCATAAAGGACGGCCGTCTGAACAGCAGTGCCTCATTTGCCGGACGAATCAATGAACGGTCGCCGTATTCATCCTCATATTCCTTTTGTCTCTTGATTTCGGAGACGGACTGTTTCGTCCGGACTTTCGCCGCATCCTGATAAGGATATGACCAGCTCAGCCGCTCCTCGACCTCCTCCTGGTAGTCGAACGCGGCATCGATCGGCAGCCCCTTTTTAATCTGAGTCAGCCGTTCGTGTTTTTCTTCTCCCGCTTGTTTGGCGTCTTCAGCTTGGAGCTCTCCGCCCGAGAGCCAGCTGATGAGAAAACGTGATGGATGCTGCCGGATTTCGTCATCCGGAGAATCCACACCTGCATCAGCCATATCCCTGTGCCGCATCAATGCAGGTCCGATAAAACCCAAATACGATTTGGCCTGAAAGCGATCAAAGTCCGGCAGCAGCCACTCAGGCTGGGCTGCGGTTGTCCGCCATTTCGACAAGAGCTTTTCCTTATCCTTTGCCGAGCCGATCAAATAAAGCTTTTCCTTCGCCCGCGTAAGAGCGACATATAAGACGCGCAGCTCCTCTGACAAAAGCTCGCGGCGCATTTTTTTCTTCATTGCGACGAGCGGCAGCATCGGATAGCTGATGCGCCATTTCGGATGGATGAATTTTGTTCCGAAGCCGAGTTCTTTATCAAGCAGATATGACTTGTTCAAATCCATCATATTAAAATTCCGGCCGAGGCCTGCTGTGAAAACGACGGGAAATTCAAGGCCCTTGCTTGAGTGGATCGTCATCAGCCGCACGACATCTTCCTGTTCGCTCAGAGCTCTGGCCGTTCCGAGATCATCGCCGCGTTCCTGCATCCGCTCAATAAATCTTAAAAAGCGGAACAGGCCGCGAAAAGAAGTCGCTTCATAGGATCGGGCCCGGTCGTAAAGCGCACGCAAATTAGCCTGGCGCTGTTTTCCGCCCGGCATTCCGCCGACGTAATCCAAGTATTTCGTATCACGGTAAATTTCCCAGATCAGCTCTGCCACAGAATGGTTTTTGGCATACGCTCTCCACTTTCTGAGAAGCCCTTCAAAGCGGCGGAGCTTTTCATAAAGGCTGCCATCGCGGTCACCTGAAGCAAGATATGCTTTCATCGCTTCATAGAACGGCGCTTTCTTGTCCTGAATCCTGATCATGGAAAGCTCATTTTCATCAAGGCCGACCACAGGCGACCTGAGAACAGATGCAAGCGGAATATCCTGGTATGCATTGTCAATGACTTTTAACACCGACAGTGTGACGGACACTTCTGTCGCTTCAAAATAGCCTGTAGACAGATTCGCATAGACGGGAATCCCCTGCTGTTTGAACTCATCCATAATCTGGGGCGCCCATGGCATCGAACGCAGCAGAATCACGATGTCGCGGTACTGGATATTGCGGGTCGTCTTCGTTTTGCCGTCATATACTTGAAACTTTTCGGATATCAGCTTGCGGATCTGCATCGCCATGGCTCTCGCTTCAAGCTGGACCGTTTCAAGCTCTTCGGCCTCTTCATCGGCTGCGTCTCCTTGATTTTCAATGATCAAAAGCTCCGTTTTCGTCGTTTCATTCGGAGGATATGATGCGCCGAGCTTTAATTCGGCTTGTTCATCATAGTCAACTTCTCCGACCTTTTCCCCCATCAGCTGCTTAAACAAGAAATTCGTGCTGTCTAATATATCTGAACGGCTTCTGAAATTTTTATTTAAATCGATTTTCTGGCCGGCGCCTGAGCCATCCTCTGTAAATCGTTTGTATTTTGAGAGAAACAAAAGCGGTTCAGCCAGCCGAAACCGATAAATCGATTGTTTGACATCGCCCACCATAAACAGGTTCCCCTCGGGCTCATCTTTGGCGACAAGCTTTAAAATCGCTTCTTGCACAAGGTTCGTATCCTGATACTCATCGACAAGCACTTCATGGAACTGGTGCCGGTAATATTTTGCCGCTTCACTCGGCCCGGTTTCACCGGCATCGTTTTTCTTCGTCAAAATGGCCAGGCAATCATGTTCAAGATCAGAAAAATCAACGATGGCCTTTTCCTTTTTGGCCGCTGTGAAACGCTTTCCATACTCCAATACAAGCTGAACAAGGGTATGGATAACAGGCTTCATTTCCTTCAGGCTCGCCAAATGCTGATCTGGGGTCCGGGTAAAATAATCGCTTTTCAGCTTTTCCAATTGCTTTTTCGCACTGTTGCGAAGCTCTGTCGCCTCTTCGATTAAGGCAGGTTCAAACTCGTCTCCCTTGCAGGTCTTTGCCCTTTGAAATGAAACAGCGGGAACAAGCTCATAAAGTGCCGAAAAATCATCCTGATGCTGAATCAGCCTGTCAATCTGTTTTAAATCATCAACGAAATTTTCGGCGCGCGGTGCAGGTCCTCCAGGCTGTTTTGCCAGCTCAAGCGCACGCGCAAGTTTTTCCCGCACCCCTTCGAGGGTGAGGGCAATATCTTCCTTGATATAAGAATAAAACGGCAGCGACTCCACTTTCTCATCTTGAGCGGCGTCATACAGGTCAACAAATTTTTCAAGCCAGCCTTCCGGATCAGGATGCGATCTTGAAAACTCGTAGACACGCTTCACAAGATATTGCAGATCAAGATCATGGCGGTCTGTCGTATATCTGTCCACAAGTTCGAAAAAGGCCGGATCTTGCTTTTTATATTCTTCTTCAAACAGGTCATCAAGCACCTCATCGCCAAGCAGTTCGCCTTCTGTCTGATCGGCGATCCGAAAAGCCGGATCAATGTCGATCAGATAATAGTATTTGCGAACGACCTGGAGACAGAATGAGTGCAGAGTCGATATGCTGGCTCTGTTTAGTAAGGCGAGCTGTCTGCGCAAATGAAGGGAGCCGGGATTTTCGGCAAGCTCTTTTTCAAGCGCTTCGCCGATCCGGTGCTTCATTTCAGCCGCGGATGCATTCGTAAAGGTGACGACAAGAAGCCTGTCAACATCAATCGGGTTTTCCTTTTCGGTAATTTTCCGGATGATCCGTTCAACTAGAACGGCCGTTTTTCCGGAACCGGCCGCTGCGGCAACTAATATATCCCGGCCGGATGAGACAATCGCCTTCCATTGATCATCAGTCCATGTGCTGCCCTTCGGCTTAGACATTTCCATTTGTCCCATCCTCCTTTTTCAGCCGCTCCAATATCACATTGTCTTTTTCAGGTTTCAATTTACGGTATTCATTCTCTTCGAGCGATTCGTCAAACTGGCAGAATGATTGAAAAGAGCAATATGTGCACGGTGTTTTGTCTTTTAGCTTATACGGCTCGATCGAGACCTTTCCGTCTGTAATCTCTTCGCCGGCTTCTTGAAACGTTCGGCGGATGTGGCGCCTCAAGAAATGAAAATCCTCCTCTGAGACGACTGCAGAATCTGAACGAAGCGAGCCGTCTTTTTTCAAGCCGGCGCTGATGATGTCTGACCTGCCCTGTTCAAGCGTCGTATCCATAAGCCGGATCGCTTCTTGATCACCTAAAAGAAGACCCTTCATCTTAAATTTCTTGAAAATTTCTTTTTCAATTTCATCAAGTCCAAGCGGAACAGGTACCTGAATCATCGGATCATGCACATGAAAATAGAGAACTCCTGCAGGCGAGGCCTTCATGCCGAGCCAATCTGCTGAATGAGTGATAGATAAATCAAGATATGTCAGCATTTGCAGGGCGAGGCCGTAATACACCTCGGCTAAATCGAGACCTTTATCACTTGATTTATAATCGACGATCCGCAGCAGCAGACCTTTTGAGCTTTCCGCTTTGTCCACTCTGTCAATCCGGCCGACAAGCTCCATCGTGCATCCGTTTTTAAGGGTAAACCGCATCGGAGGAAGCGGACCATTGCCGCCGAATCCTAGCTCTAGGCCCACGGGAGCGAAACCGCTCGCTTTTGCGTGCTCGCTTAAAATACCGGAAACCCTAGCAATGATTTTTTGCAGCTTCTGCTTCACATAGTGGTGCCGGTTTGAACTGAGCAAAATCTCTTTTTGCAGTTTTGGCGCAAGCCGTTCCACGGCATCGCTGGACAATGTATCACATTGTTCCTTCGTCAGATCCCGCCAATCCAGTTTCAGCTCGTGGAGCCGGTCTGAGATCAGCTTGAGCGCAGAGTGAAACAGCTGGCCGATATCAGGCGCTTCAAGCTTGAAAAACTGGCGTTCCTTCAGCCTTAAACCGTGCGAAGCAAAGTGTGAAAACGGACAGGCTTTGTACGTTTCCATCCTTGAGACGCTCCCCTGAATGTTCTCTCCATACAGCTCGCGGCTCACATGCGGGCTGAGCTTGTGAACTTTATTTCGAAAAAACAAGCTCGACAGGATATTCTGAGAGAAGAAGCGATCGGGCTCATCCATCAAAAAGTTGTAAGTACTCCACCATACATCACTGATCGGATACTGTCTCGTCCATATTCCCAGCTGTCCTGCCAAATAGCTTAAAGCAGCGCTTTTATTGATGAGAAATTCAAGCTGTTCTTCATCGCTCAGCTGTTCCGGTTCATTGATCAGCACCTTTTCGGCATGATTTGGAAACAGCTCGCTCAGCCGCTTCACAACAGTTGATGGAAGCAGTGTTTTCCCTTCGGCATCTGCGATGGGATATGAGACGTAAAGCTTCTCAGATGGACTTGAGAGCGTCATATAGATCAGAAAATTTTCATCCAGCAGCTGCTCTCTTCCCGTAGCCGCAAGCTCCGCTCCATTTCTTTTGAGCCACTCTCTGTCATCATCTGACAGAACCCCGTCATCAGCAGGTCTTGCCGGCAGTATGCCGTCGTTTGCCCCGATAAGAAAGGTGCATCTCGTTCCATACATTCTTGAAAGATCCATATTGCCGATCAATACCTGATCAAGTGCAGGGGGAATCAAGGCGAACTTCAAGGACTCCAAACCGGTTTCGATCATTTGCTGGAACAGGGAAAAGGAGATGTGTTCGTCTCCCATCATTTCCACGAACTCGTCCAATAACTGTATCACGGCGTCCCACACCTGGTTATGCTGCCGCGATTCTGCGATCCTGCCGTCTT
The DNA here is from genome assembly GCF_001969815.1 of Bacillus swezeyi. GTDB lineage: Bacteria > Bacillota > Bacilli > Bacillales > Bacillaceae > Bacillus > Bacillus swezeyi. The sequence continues at coordinate 102,195 of NZ_MRBK01000005.1, forward strand.
CTTCTGCGATCCGTCTCTCCTGCTCAAGCTTCATCGGAACATCGGCTTCTTCAAGATAAAGATAAACGGCTTCAGCCATCTCCCTGACCGATTCTGCTTTTTTTATGCGCTTTTGCAGCCTGTGGATGGGAGGTACAATCCAGCCCTTTAATTCATTGAGCATATGCTCTGTCTCAATTTCCCGGTCTGTCTTGGCAAAGTCCTCGTCCAATGAAGCATACCTTCTATAAGCAAACGGATCTTTGCTCGTCCACCTCTCCCCTTTAATACCATAGGCAATACAGTAATTTTCGAGCTGGTCAACCTGCTCCCGCAGCCGTTCCCTCGGCTCATCCTGCGGGAATAAAAGCTCTGTTTTGACACAGCGGAACACCGCTTCATATCTCCAATTGCCCTTGATGATGTCAAGCGTTGAACGGATCAATTCGATGAGCGGATGATTCTGCATTGATTCCTTGCCGTCTATGAAAAAAGGAATCTCATAATCTTTAAATACTTCTTTTATCGTATCCTTATAATCTTCGACATTGCGGGCGATCACGGCGATATCTCTCAGTCTGAAGCCGTCTTTGCGTATAAGGGAATGAATTTCGCGCGCGATTCCTTCAATCTCGGTTCTTCTGCCCGCCGCCTGCATGATGCAAAGCGCCTCCATTTTTCCGCTATACGCCTTCGCCGGCCTTTCATCAAAATACCGTTCCAAGTGCTGAAGCTCAGGAGCATGGCTGTGCCGCTTCCCCTCTTCAAGACGCACCTCTGACAGGTCAAGACCGAGCTCTTGTGCTTTTTGGTACAGGTCATAATAAGCCTTCCCCGTCATCCTGAAAAGATGAAGTTCATGCGGGGTGTTTACTGTAAACGGCTTGTCCGCCGTTAAAGAAAAGGTCATCTCCCGGGCATGTTTCATCAGCTGTTCGAGCACATTCATCTCCTGCGGTGTAAATTGATGAAAGCCGTCCACATAAACAGAAGCGTTCCTGATCTCTTCCGCATCCGGAATCTGCTCAGCCAAGAGCGTCAAGTAATCTTCCGACTGAACATATTGGCGCTCGAGATTTTCTTCCATTTTGCTGTACAACATATATAAATCATGAAGCTTATCAGCCAGAATCCGTTCACCCTCATATTCTGAAGATCCGCTTCCCTCCATGATGCCGCGGATGCTTTCGGGTGTCAGGCAATGCCGTTTGAATTCGGTCAGCATTCGCTCCACCTGCTCCGTAAATCCGCTTTTATCGCTTGCATTTTGATAGACCCTAAACTCACCCTTATGCTCTTCGATCAGTTTGCGAAGCAGCATTTGTATGCCCGTGCCCGTCAAAAACGGCCGGTTCATGCCCCCGGTGTGCTGAAGGATTCGCCAGGCAAGCCTTGAAAAACTGTAAACCTGTGCGCGGATCGTGCCGCCCAAATCAGGTGTTTTGCTAAGCTCGTATTCCATTAAAAACGTCATTTGATCCGGGACTAGAAAAATGATCGGTTTCCCGAGCGGTTCACGGCGAAGCTTTTCTCTGATTTCATTTAAAATAAAGGTCGTTTTTCCACTCCCGGACCTGCCTGTTAAAAATACTGCTCCCACTAAGCCCGTCTCCTTTCTGTTTACTTATCTTTATTCTATCGAAACATTCGTCAAATAACCATTCTCCAAAACTGGGAAATAGCCGTACTTTTCATACGGCTATTTTTGTTTAAACTGTACAAAAAACAACATAAAAAACGAGATCAACGCAATTGAGGCGACCCAAAGCCATGCCAGCGTCATGTCGCCCGAGTCAATCGCCAAATAGATTGCCGTAGGGACCGTTTGCGTCACACCGGGTATAATGCCGGCGAACATAAGCGTTGCCCCGAATTCCCCCAGCGCCCTGGCAAAACTGAGGACACTGCCGGTAATTATCGCATTTGACGCGAGGGGGATGGTGACAAATAAGAATACCTGCCATTCATTTGCTCCGTCAACCCGAGCGGCATCTTCTATTTCCCGGTCAACTCCCAGAAAACCGGATTTCGCAGACTGATACATTAACGGAAACGCAACAACCGCCGCCGCAACAACCGCTGCCCACCAAGTAAAAATAATTGGGGCTTGAAATATATTTTCTATCAATTCGCCGATAATGCTCTGTTTTCCGAAGATCACAATTAAAAAGAAGCCGACAACAGTCGGCGGAAGGACGAGCGGAAGCATCATCACCGTCTCGATGACAGATTTTCCTTTAAAGGTTTTGTTCCTCAGCAATCTCGCCGCAGCCGTTCCGGCTAAAACGGCAATGATGCCCGCCGCGAGTGAAACTTGGACGGAAATTTTGATAGGAGAAAGAAATTCCTCAAGCATAAGCATGATCAGCCTTTCTTAAACCCGTACTTTTCCATCGCTTTTATGGCCCGGTCGCTCTGCAGGAATTGATAAAATTCCTCAGACTGCTCTCTATGCTTTGTATTTTTTACAATGCCGAGAGGATAGATGATCGGTGTGTGCAGATCGTTTTCGGCAGTTTCCCCGATCTCAACCTGATCTGAAGAAAGGGCATCCGTACGATAAACGATCCCTGCATCAACATTGCCCGTTTCCACATAGGAAAGCACCTGCCTTACATCCTTTCCGTAAACGAGTTTAGATTGAACCTTAGACCATAAATGAAGGCTCGTCAATGTTTCTTTTGCATATTTTCCGGCTGGAACAGATTCAGGTTTGCCGACCGCAAGTTTTTCAATATCTTTCGTCAAATCTTGAAAGCTGTCAATCTGTTGATTTTTACCTTTTGGAACGATCAGCACCAGACTGTTTTCCAACAGCTTAACGGAGTCGCTTTTTTCGATTAATCCTTTATCTACCACTTTATTAAACTTGTCCTCGGCAGCGGAAAAAAATAAATCTGCCGGAGCTCCTTTTTCAATCTGCTGCTGCAAGGCGCCTGATGATCCAAAGTTAAACTTAACCGTCACATTCGGGTGATCTTTCTCATATTCAGACGCAAGCTCTGTCAAAACGTCTTTGAGGCTGGCAGCCGCGGAAACCGTAAGCTGAACATTTTCCGGTTTTCCTTCGCCTGATGCGCCTTTTTCAGCCTGGCAGCCGAAAAGCAAAACCGCCGCCATTAATAATGCCATTCCCGTTACCATCATCTTTTTCATCTGACTCACTCCAGTTTGATAGATATGACACTTTTCAGCACTAAAAACCATTTTACGTCAAACTTCATTTTTTTAAAATAGATTCAGTACGACTCACATAATTGACACATTCTCAGCTAGGCACGCACGAACACTCCCTTACATATAATGACAGGGCGATCAATATATGAAAATACCGAGGTGAAAAAAGATGTGGTATGTCCAGCCATATAATCCCGCCTTCCCCGTCAGGCAAAACAACAAACTGATCAAGGATATCGAAAGAGCGGTAAACGGCGAACACAGTGCAGTCGTTTGCTATCAAAAACTGGCGCAAATGGCGCAAGATTCGGCCGTTAAAAAACAAATACTTGAGATCAGACAAGATGAAATCCGTCACTTTAATACCTTCTTAAGATTTTATATGTCCCTTTCCGGCAAAAAGCCAGATATCAAAATAACGGAGCCATGTCCTGACCAATATAGGGCAGGTTTGGAGTTCGCCCTTAAAGACGAGCAGGAAACGGTCGACTTCTATTTGGACATCGCTGACGATGCCAAAAACCAATCGATCAAAAAGGCTTTCAAAAGAGCGGCCGCTGATGAGCAAAATCATGCAGTCTGGTTTTTATACTTTTTAACAAAACGGTAGAATGCTGCCTCTTCATTCCGGCCGCAAGCAAACTTGATCCATATACCCTTATAGGGTATATTTTTAAAATAACAATCTTTTATTTTCACTACTGGTATTAAAGAGGTGCTTGATATTGAACGTGCTGCTTGTCGATGACGAAATCCGGATGCTGGATCTGCTTGAACTTTATTTAGAAAAATATTCGTGCACGAAAGCCGTTTCCGGGAAAGAAGCGCTCGAGCTGATTGAAAAACAGATCTTTGATTTGGTGATTCTCGATATTATGATGCCTGAAATGGACGGCTGGACGATTTGCGAAGAAATCCGGAAGCTCACAAACGTTCCGATTATGATGCTCACGGCAAAAAACGGGCAGGAAGACATTGTGCGCGGACTGACGCAGGGAGCAGACGATTATTTAACAAAACCGTTCAGCGAAAAAGTGCTGCTTGCTAGAATAGAAGCTGTCTTGCGGAGGGCCAGCAGACAGTCCGAAATCCGCTTCAAGGGTTTAGTCTGGAATAAGCAAAACCATACCCTTCATGTCAACAACCGGGAAGCCGACATCACACCGTGCGAGTTTCAACTGCTCGGCATTCTCTTAAACCATCAGGACCAGGTGCTGGCGAGAGATCAATTGATCGAGAGCGTTTGGGGATTCAACTCCGATATTGAGCCCCGCACTGTTGATTCACATATGAGAAATTTGCGGAACCGTTTGAAAAAAGCGGGATTCCCAGTCCAAGAATATCTTCATACCGTCTACAGCATCGGCTATAAATGGACGAGCAAAGGAACCAAGACACAATGAAAAACATTTCATTTAAGCTTGCTGGCTCATTTTTCATTTTAACCTTCATCATCGAAGCCATCCTTTTTGCTGCGCTCTATACATCAATTGTCAACACAAGAATCACTGAGGAGATCCATGCGCTTCAAGGAAGAGGCAACAGCCATAGAGCCGTCTTGGAAAAACATTTTGACAAAAAAACGATTGAACACGTGGCTCTGATGGAAACCGAAGCCGATACAAACGTGATCATCACCGATGATAAAAGAAATGTGCTGGCGCAGTCTGCCGCCGGGGATATGACGGAGCACCTGCATTTTGAAGAACGAAGCATTCCTAGGTCAGGCACTGCTTTACAGTCCCATTGGAAGACTTCAAAGTACATCTGTACGATCAGCCCGATCATGAAAGGCCGTGATACAGTCGGCTATGTTTTTATGTATTTGGAGACGTCTTCTATAAAAGGTTTGGTGCAGAACATCACCAATCGCTTTTTCGCAAGCTTCGGTTTAACCGCCTTTTTAACGGTTGCCGCCATCTACTTATTGAGCCGCTTTTTGGCGAGGCCGATTATCATGATAAAAGAATCAGCCGAGAAAATGACAAACGGACAAGACAATATTTCACTGAATATAAAAAGGAATGACGAACTCGGAGAGCTTGCCGCGTCGATCGAAAACCTTTCTTCAAACCTGAACCGGCTGCAAAAAGAACGAAATGACTTTCTCTCGAGCGTGGCGCATGAACTGCGGACACCGATCACATATATTAAAGGCTATTCTGACATTGCGATGAGAGATCAGTTTGATGTAAATGCCAGGCATCAATATTTGTCCATTATCAAAGAAGAAACGGACAACCTCACCCTCCTTGTCGATGACTTATTTTTGCTGACTAAATTGAAACAGCCCGGCTTTCACATCGAAAAGAAACCGGTGCACCTTCATACTTTGGTGGAAAAGGAAATCCGAAAATCACAAATCGCCTTTTTGGAAAAGCGAATCGGCCTTTCCTATCACATCCCATTGAACCTGACTGTCTCAATCGATGAAAAACGTTTTTCCCAAGTGATCACAAATCTGCTGAATAATGCCCGCCACTATTCTGAATCTGATACAGAAGTGACGATCACGGCTTCCGCCTCTAAAGACCGAATCATAATCACGGTTGCCGACGAAGGCTGCGGGATTCCGGAAGATGAGCAGGACTATATTTTTGAGCGTTTTTACCGGATTGATAAATCAAGGTCGAGACAAACCGGCGGCACGGGAATGGGGCTTGCCATCGTAAAAGAAATTGTCGAACATCACGGCGGAGAGATCATGGTGAAAAACAGGCACCCGAAAGGAAGCAAATTTATCATTACCCTGCCGGCTTAAGAATTTATATTTCTGATGTCTGCATCGGTTTTGCACATTTCCCGGGTATACTATGCAATAAAGTTAACCAAGAAGGGGGAAAACACGATGAAAAAGACATCCGGCTTTCTTTTTGTCATGCTTATTTTTGCTAGCGTATTGGCAGCATGTCAAACTTCAGGCTCTGGACAAGGGGCTGAACATGATGACCATCAAATGAAAGATCATTCCGGAACAGAAAAGAAAGAATCCGCATCTCTTCCGACTGATTTGAACAACCGGGCAGCAGAAGGATTAGTTGTCCAAAATACGAAAAACACAACAAGGCTGGATGCCGATACACTTGAAGAGATGAGCATCAAAACTTCACAAACGATATGGCCCGCCACCCATAAACAAAACAGACCCGGGGCTGTCATCTTGGTCTCAGGCCAATCATGGCAAACAGCCCTTGCCGCGGCAGATCTGATTCACCATCCGAATAACGGACCGGTTTTATTCACAGATTCAGAGAATATTTCTGAAGAGACGCAGAAAGAGATCAAGCGGTTAAGTCCATTGGGCACGTCTGACGGTACGCAAATTCTGGCCATCGGAAATATCAATGAAAAAGCCCTTCAGGCTCTGGAATCCTATAAAGTAAAACAGCTGAAGGGAAAAAATCCGGCTGATCTGGCAAAGGAAATCGACAAGGAATACGCAAGCGCGGCAGATGAGTATCCGAAAAGCGTCATTATCGGCTCCTCTGAAGATGATGCAGAGCTTTACACTCTGCCCGCCGTCAATTGGATCGCCCATATGCCTGAGCCGGTACTATATGTCAATAAAGACGGCATTCCTGAAGAAACGGCTGAAGCATTGAAAAAAAGAGACGGCAAAGCGAACATTTATATTCTCGGCCCTGAAGCAGCGGTTTCAGAAAAAACGGAAAAAGCTTTGAAAGAATACGGAACCGTTAAAAGAATTTCCGGAAACAACCCTGTGACAAACTCGATTGCATTTGCAAAATTCAAAGATGAAAGCACCGATTTTGGCTGGGGAATCACAGATCCCGGACACGGCTTGTCCTTTGCATCAACGGCAGCGCCTGAGCTGGCTCTTGCCGGAGCGCCTTTTTCCCATTTAGGAAAGCATGCTCCGCTGCTTTTGCTGAAAAATGGACAGGCAGACCAAAACATGTACTCCTTTTTAGCAGGTATTGAACCATCCTTTAAGAATCACCCGCAAGACGGACCTTACAATCATGGCTTTATTCTCGGAACAGAAGACGATATTTCATTTCAGACGCAAGGCATTCTTGATGACATTCTGGAGATTAAATCTTCTGAAGGAGGACATACCGGACATTAGCATCTCTAGTGAAGGCTCGCTGAAAAAGAGCCTTCATTTTATTGTCATCACATTCCTCTGGCTGCGCATCGGCGGCACACTAATGAAGAGACATGCGGTTAAGGAATCGGATAATTCGCAGCCTCAACTTTTTGCCGTGCGTCCTTCCGGTTTCACGCGTCCTCATACGTTTCCGGCAGCCTCTCCCTTTCGCCTTTCTTGAACCAGATGCCGTAAAAATTGATCCATCCTTCATCATTCAGGGCAATGCCTTGAATGGCTTCCCCCGCTTTGACACGCATTTTATTTTGATAAAGAGGCAGTGCACAAACCTCTTCGACCAGTTCGGCATCCACCCTGCTGAGAAGGCTGATTCTTTTTTCATGGTCATCGATATAACGAATGTCTTCCCTCACTTGCTTGGCCTTTTGTTTCCATTCGGAAGACAGCTGAGCATGCAGAAAACTGTTTTCCGTCAAAAGGAGGTGAAGCCAGCTCACTTCTTCGGAATAGCTGAAAGTCGCGCTGTCATGAATCAGATCGGCTTTCAAAATGATGTCTTTCCTCATCAGCTCATCAGCCTCCAAATGGTGCACTTCTACTACAATGCCAAATGGCCTGCATCTCTCCTTAATCCATGACACATCTTCCCTATGATCGCACTCGCTAAATGTATAAAGCTTGAGCGGTTCCCCCCCGTAATCACATTCTTTCAACAGCTCATGAATATTGTTCTTGATTTCAGCCGGCTGACTTACATTCATAAAGGCTGCTGCAGGTGCCGTCCGCTGACCTGCCAATTCATTGACCATATCAGCCGGAGATATGATTTGCTTTAATGCTTTTCTGAACGCTCTATGCTGCAATGGCCCCGGCCGCTCCAAATTGACCGAAATGTACTGGACATTTCTTTCCTCATACCATTCGTCAAATAACCGGCCTTGGTCTTCACTCTCTATATAAAAACCGTAGTCCAATACATGTGAGCGGCTTTCCGTCTCCATATGCCATAATTCAATCCGGTCTAAAAAAGCTCGCCCTTTAAAATAATGCTCATGCACTTCAAGAGCAAGAACCCTATCGTCGCGGCGGACAAGCCTGAAAGGACCGGTGCCGGTCAACTGTCCGCTCTCATGCTGCACACATAAAACAGACAGCCTTTCATCACACAGATGATGCAAAAACAGCGCGTTTTTCTCCTTTAGACAAATATCGAAGCAATAGTCATCCTTGATCTTGATTGTTTCAATATCTTCGGCCAGCCATTTGCATTTGTTTTGCGGATCCAGCAAAAACCTTTCAAACGTGTAGCGGACATCTTCTGCGCTCAATGTTTTGCCGTGATGAAAATAAACGCCTTTTCTCAAATAAAATGTCCATGTTTTATGATCGGCCGAACACTCCCAATGATGCGCAAGATGCGGCTGAATTCCGCCTCTTTTTTCATCAAAACGAAGCAGTGTATCGAAAACCTGTTTCACGATATGGCTTTCAGACCGCAGATAGATGCGGCTTGGATCCAATCGTTCAAAATGCTCCGGCTTTAGGGAAGTAATCAGCCGCAGCACGTCCTTCTTCTGTTGGTTCTGCGTCTCCATTTGAAAACCAAACACGTGATTCAGCCATTTTTTATAAAAGAATAATGCGCGCGGACAAACGTTTTCATACGTTTGCAAAAGGTGTCTCGCCTGTCCGATCTTCCCGTCTTTTGTGTAGTTCTTTGCCGTTTCGAACAGCAGTGCGCAGGGTTCCTTCAAAAATTGAACTTCAGATTTAATGCCTCTGCCCAGACCCCTTTTCCAATTGATCCACTGCAAATCTTCAAGCTTGTTTAAAATCAGCTTTGCGTTTCTTGCTGTGCAAAATAAGATGCCTGCCGCTTCCTTCATCGACATCTCCGCTGTTTGTCCGGCTTGATCACATTTTAATGTTGCGGTCAGCGCCATGTAATGCTCGATTGGTTTCATCCATTCTTCCCCCGCTTTAGAAAAGGTGAAATGATCTCCTTACCTTTCTGTCCTTTTTACGGATATTTTTTCATTCTACACTAATTACACCACATAACGGTAAGGAGGCAAGATATGAAATACATCAAACGATTGAAACAAAGATACAGCCCCCCGGTGTGGATTTGTTTCTTCGGAGAGTTTCTGACCGGGACAACAGGTGGCATGCTTGCACCTTTCCTCCTTCTTTATCTCTATGACACGCTTGGAACAGGCGTATTGCCCGTGATGATGGTCATCGGGATCAGGCCGCTGACAGAGGTTGTTGTCACTTTGGCTGCCGGAGGAATGACAGATCGGTTCGGGAGGCGGAAAATCATCTTAACAGCGCTCGGCTTTCAGACCATTTCTGCTGCCGGATTTATGACCGCTGATCACGTATGGCTCTTTGCCCTTTTTTATATGCTGAACGGCATCGGAGGGGCTTTGTACATTCCCGCACAGCGCGCCCAAATAACGGACAGCACCCGAAGCGGGATGCGGCCGGAAGTGTTTGCCGTTATTCATGCCATTGAAGGCTTTGGCGCAGCGATCGGCCCCGTCATCGGACTTGCCGTTTATTCCTATCAGCCCGTTTGGATCTTCGGTTTTCAAGCGTGTGCTTTTGCTCTTTATTGGCTTGCTGTTTATTTTAGAATGCCTGAGACATATCGGTCAAAAAGCAAAAAAGAAAGTTTGCAAAAAGAAAATCCCGTTTCTGTCAAGCAGATGTTTCTTCATCACCGGCCAGTCCTGCTCTTAATGCTGTTTTCGGTTCCTGTCAGCATGTTATACGCACAGCTTGAAACAAATTACCGCCTTTACCTTGAAGTTCTTTTCGACGATTTTTTAATGATCTTGACTGCTTTTACCGTCTGTCATGCATTGCTTGGGATCACAATTCAGGTTCCTCTTGTTAAATGGACGGAAAAGCTGAAAATGAAAACAATTGTTATGATTTCATACGGATGCTACTCAATTGCGGCATTAGGTTTTGCATTTTCTTCCTCTCTCCCAGCAGTACTAGTGACAGCTGTCTTATTGACAGCGGGAGAAAGCATGCTGCTTAATCACATGCAAACCTTTGTCTCAAAGATTGCTCCTGTTCATATGCGCGGTCGGTATTTTGCATTTTACGGCCTGCATTGGGATATTTCCCGGACAATAGGACCTTTTTTAGGAGGGCTGATCTTCATCCGCTTTGGCGGAACCGCGCTTTTCCTGTCGGTATTTATACTGGTCATTGCCGGAGCAGCCGCTCAATATGCCGCAGTTTTGAATCTGTCTAACGGGAAAAAACGAACCATTTTATAGTACCTGGTACTAGCACAAAGTGCTATAATTAAATCAACATAGATCTTGAAGATAAGGAGGCATTATGGATACGTTAAAACAACAAACAATCGGCGCCTTGTTAGCATCAGCTGCCGGCCGGTTTCCGCATCATGAAGCGGTCGTGTATTCTGAGCTGGATTTGAGATATTCATATCAGGAGCTTTATGAAGAAACCGCCAAAATAGCAAAGGGCTTAATGGCTCTCGGCATTGAAAAAGGAGAGCATGTCGCCATCTGGGCATCGAATATTCCCGAATGGATTCTGCTTCAGTTTGCGACTGCAAGAATCGGTGCCGTGCTTGTGACCGTCAACACGAGCTATCAAGCGAGAGAACTGGAATACTTATTGGAACATTCGGATTCAACCACCCTTTTTCTGATGGACGGCTACAAAGGCACATCATACATCGAGATGATTCATTCGATAATGGAAAAGCCAGAAAAACTGACAAAGCTGAAAAGGCTCGTCTATCTTGGAAAAGGCGAAACACCGGAGAACATGATGTCATTTGCCGAGACTGCCAAAAAAGGCGAAATCATTTCTGATGACGCCCTTTTGAAAAGGGAGCGGTCGCTGGCGCATGATGATGTGATCAACATGCAATATACGTCGGGAACGACCGGTTTTCCAAAAGGTGTCATGCTGACTCACTATAACATTGTCAACAATGCGGCGATCGTCGCTGACAGAATGGGGCTTAAGAGCGAAGACAGATTGTGCATCCCGGTTCCCCTCTTTCATTGTTTCGGCTGTGTATTAAGCACGCTCGCCTGCGTGTCGGCGGGGGCAGCCATGCTGCCGATTATCGAATTCAAGCCTGAAACGGTTTTAAAAACGGTTGAAAAGGAAAGATGCACAGGGCTGCAAGGCGTACCGACGATGTTTATTGCAGAGCTCGCTCATCCCGGCTTTGCAAATCATGATCTTTCTTCACTGCGAACCGGAATTATGGCGGGATCTCCGTGCCCGAAAGAAGTCATGAAAAAAGTGATGAAACAGATGAATTTGACAGATATCACGATTGCATACGGACAGACGGAATCATCCCCTGTGATTACACAGACAACCGTCGCCGACACGATCGAACGCCGCGTCGAAACAGTCGGAAAGGTGCACCCTCATGTAGAGATTAAAATCATCGACCCTGACACAGGTGAAACGCTCGGCTCTGATGAGCAGGGCGAACTGTGCACAAGAGGCTATCTCGTGATGAAGGGATACTATAAGATGGAAGAGGCGACAAATAAGGTAATAGATGAGGATGGCTGGCTTCATACAGGAGACCTTGCCGTAATGGATCAGGATGGCTACGTGAAAATCACCGGCCGTTTAAAAGATATGATCGTCCGCGGAGGGGAAAATATTTATCCGCGTGAAATAGAAGAATTCCTTTATGAACATGAAGATATTATCGATGTTCAGGTCGTCGGTGTTCCCGATGAAAAATACGGAGAAAAAACGGCGGCTTTTATCAAATGCAAGCATGGTAAAACGCTGACTCTGGAAGATATCAGGACATTTTGCGAAGGTCAGCTTTCCTATTATAAAATTCCAGAATACGTGTTTCAGATCGATGAATATCCGCTGACCGCCTCCGGAAAAGTCCAGAAGTATATTTTAAGAGAACGAACTGAAGCGCGATTGGCTGCTGAGACAGTAACATAAGCTATGAAAAAGCCGAAAATGCCATGTTCGGACGACATGCCAAGGTATTTTCGGCCTTTTGCATTAAAACACTTTTTTTTGGTCGCGCTCTTCCTTTAAAATTTCGACAGCTTCACGGAAGCGCTGGGAATGAACGATTTCCCTTTCTCTTAAAAACGCCAGCCCGTCATTTAAATCAGGATCATCAGACATATCGATCAGCCATTGATACGTCGCCCTCGCTTTTTCTTCCGCGGCGATGTCCTCATATAAATCGGCAATCGGATCACCTTTTGCCTGAATATATGTAGCCGTGAACGGAACACCTGCCGCGTTGTGATAAAACAGGGCTTTGTCATGATCTGCATAATGGGCGCCGAGTCCCGCTTCCTTCATCTGTTCCGGTGTCGCATCTTTTGTTAATTTATACACCATCGTAGCAATCATTTCCAAATGAGCAAACTCTTCTGTGCCGATGTCCGTGAGAAGGCCGACGACTTTATCAGGAATGCTGTAGCGCTGATTCAAATAGCGAAGCGCCGCCGCCAATTCACCGTCCGCTCCGCCGTACTGCTCAATTAAAAATTTAGCAAGCCTTGGATTGCACTCCCTCACTTTCACAGGATATTGCAGTTTTTTCTCATACAGCCACATGAACCTGACTCCCTTCCTTCTTTAAACTTGCCATGGCCAAGGACTTCTTCTCCAGCTCCAGTAGGATTCCGTCTGATCGGGATTCCCCTGTATGAGAGGACCGTATCTCGATTCAAATTTCGCTTTCAGTTTTCTGGAGTATCCGGCGTACTGATTGTATTGTTTAATGGCATCACTATCATCCGGATGTGTATCAAGGTAAAGCATCAACTCGACAAGCACAAAATCGACGGCCTGAATCTCATGAAGCTTTTGATAGTAGTCTTGCGGTAAAGAGTTAGTCACCCCCCTTACCTCCCATCTTCATACGGATTTTCATAATGATCATAAAAAACGGGCCAAAGCGTCCCTTTTTTTAAAGCCTCCATCGGCGAGAACTGCGGAAGACCCCGGGGCTGGAAGCCCAAATATAAATTCGGAGGGGTTCGGTAATACCTTTTCCCCAGCGGCGGACACGGGTCAAAAGCGCTGCGGAACGGACGATACGATTTAACTTTGGTGAATGATTCCTCGGCATGCTTCACTTAGGTTCACCTCTATTTGTGATGGAATCTAATTTAATGTATTCATATACGCTTACAGTTATGTTCTGACATGCCTTTGTTTTCCAATGATCAGTTTTACTTATCAATCTTTTAAATAAATTCGTATTTTACCAATCACTAAAATTATATTATAGTTATAAATAGAAATACTTTACTTAGTGAAACATTAATGATCTCGATTACTACAGGAAGAAGGGTTCAAATTTGAGGATAAAAAATGATTTCCTACGGGATATCATATTGATTATCATCAGCGGTATCGGGGGATTTCTTCTCTCATTAACCGGGATGACAATCGGCTGGATGGTCGGGACCATGGCTGCCGCCTCATCTCTGTCATTATTTCGGCCGGCTCCGCTGAAAATAGCGATCAGACAAAACGGCATCCATACAGGATGGCTCAGTTTCGGGCAAATGCTGTTAGGGATAGAGCTCGGGCAAAAAATCAATATGTCTGTAATTTCGATCTTTAAAGAAAATTGGCTGATTGTCGGAATAATGCTGCTTCTTTCCGTTATCTTTGCGATGCTCTCGGGATTGGTTTTATGGAGATTCAGCAAAGCGGATATGATGACAAGTTTTGTAGGAACGGCGCCTGGAGGTCTTTCAGCCATGCCAGGAATCGCTCAGGAAGTGGGCGCGAATACCGCCATCGTCAGCCTTGTACAAATGATACGCGTGCTTTTGGTGGTCATGACGATACCTTTTTTCGTCTATTTCATTCATTCCAAATATCCGGATTCACAGGCTGTCGCCCATCAGATGCTGGCTGCCGGTACATCCAAATTTGAAACGATTTATGTTGTTTGGACGGCCGTCATTTCACTGGCCGCTTTTTTAGCCTGCAAGGCGGTTAAATTTTTAAAGTTTCCCGCCCCATGGCTGCTGGGAAGCATGATTGGCGCCGCCGTCATTCATATCGCCGGCAGTTCATTGACCGGTTTTAGCCTGACCGCCTGGTGGCCCCACGGTTTTTCAGTGTTGTCGCAAATCTGTCTCGGCGCAACGATCGGCTCAAAAATGAATAAAGAGATGTTCATCGGTGTCAGACAAACGCTTGTCGTTGCTTTCCTCGGCTCCGTCGGCCTGATTATTGCGATGATCTTAAGCGCCTTCGTGACTGCCAAAGCCGCAGGCATTTCCTTGACGACAGCCATATTGGCGTTTTCACCTGGAGGAATCGCGGAAATGGCGACGACTTCGGTTTCTCTCCACGCCGACTCGACTTTTGTTGTCGCCGTTCAAGTTTTAAGGGTTGTGCTTGTGATAGCCATGCTGCCGCCATTCTTCCGGCTTTTGCATCAAAGGTCGGAAAAAACGGCACACCCGTCTATGAAAAAAGCCAGAGCTGAAGGTTAACCCTTCCGTTCCGGCTTTTTTTCACATCCTAATGAAATGTCATTCAATTCATTCATCACACATTTTTACGATATCATCCATCGATCACTCTGCGGACGTATGCGGATCAAGCAGTGCAGCCTGATAAATGGCTCTTTCTTTTTCGTAATCACAGCTTCAATCGTCAAAAAAAATGCGAACATCTCTTTCAAGGGCAATACGCAATGTTTGATTTAATCCGCTAAATAAATGGAAAGGGTTGGCCGGAAAGCATGTAAAACAGATTGATATACTTCGCCGGGCCCCCCTTTTTTTCTTTCCAGCGCAAAACATCCTAAAACGGTTTAAAGTTT
>NZ_MRBK01000050.1 GCF_001969815.1 Bacillus swezeyi
AATGTTGTATTTTCCGTCGGACCATATATGTTATAAAGCTTCAGGTTCGGGCACAGGTGTCTGACCGTATTCATCAGTGCAGGCGTCAAAGCTTCTCCGCCGACATATAAAGTGGACAGTCCTGAGAACATGTCCGGCTGGGCTTGTGCCAGCTGATGAAAGAGCGCCGTTGTTAAAAACAGCACTGTGATATCATGTTTAAGCAAATAGCTGCCAAAACGGACAGGTGTCAACATCGTCGAGCGGTCAATCACATGGAGGCACGCTCCGTTCAGAAGCGCTCCGAATATTTCAAAAGTGATGGCGTCAAAGCCGAGTGAACCGGTTAGGATCAAGCGGTCATTTGTATTGGCTGATGTGTAATTGCTGTTTGAGATAAGCGATACGACATTGCGGTGCGAGATCATTACGCCTTTTGGTTTGCCTGTCGAACCTGATGTATACATGATATAGGCCAAATCATCCGGGCGGGTATCTATGTTAATATCGCGGCCGGATGCCAATTGCGCTTTCTTAGACATCAACACTTTTTTAGGAAAATCAATGTCAGTCTTGAGTCCTTTTTGAACGGCCAAAACGTCTGCTCCGCTTTCTTTCAGCATATAGCTGATCCGTTCAGGAGGCAGTTCGGCATCAAGCGGGAGATAGACGCCTCCCGCTTTTAAAACGGCGAGAACACCGATGATGAATTCAAAGGAGTGCTCTGCTAAAATTCCGGCAATTCCGTTTTTCTTTAAGCCTTGTTCTTGGAAGATGCGGGCCCATGCAGTGGACGATTGATCCAGCTCCCGGTATGTCATCGTCAAGCCGCCGGCATGAAGAGCGATGTGCTCCGGCGTTTTCTCAACTTGACTGGAAAACAAATCAACGATTGTTTTGTTTGTGTCGTATTCAGTTTTTGTATCGTTGAACTCCCCGATGATCCGGGTTTTCTCGTCAGGCGCGAGCAGCGGCAGCCTGGAGGCGGGGATATCGGTGTCCTCCGCCGTTCTACGCAAGGCTTCTAACAGATGGTCCTTCACACAGTTGATCCATGATTCATCATAAACGTTTGCATTGTAGCTGAATTTGATGATGAGTTCATCACCCGGTGCAATCACAATGTTGAAGTTGTAGCCTGATTGCTCCGACACTTTTACATTTTCGATCTGAAGCGGTGATTCGGTGCGGTCTGCCGAGTCTTGCATTTGCTGCTGCAAAGGGTAGTTTTCAAAAACGAAAATATGGTCGATGACATTCTGCTTGAACGCGGTATGCGACTGAATGTCAGCCAATGGATAAAAGCTGAACATGTCTTGAGCCAGCCTTTCTTTTTGGGAGCGGCTAAGCAGCTCTGAAAAAGTTTCACTTTCACTCTCGGTCTTGATTCGCACCGGAACAGTATTGATAAATAAACCGATAATCTTTTCAACTCCCGGAATCACGGAAGGACGGCCTGAAACGACAGAGCCGAAGACGACATCATCTGTCCGGTTGTAGCGCTGAAGCATCAAGCCCCACACGGTTTGCATGAGAGTGGCGAGAGTGGCGCCGTGCTGTTTGGCGATTGTGCTGAGCCGCTTCGTCAGCTCCCGGTCTAATGAAAACGTCAGTTCTTTTTGCCGATATCCCTTTTCCACAGGTTTTGTAGACACTTTGGGAAGTCCGGTGGGCGCATTGCAGTCTGCCAAGTAGTTCTCCCAGTATTCCCTGGCTGCGGCTTTGTCCTGATCAGACAACCAGGAAATATATGCGCTGTATGGCTGAACAGGTTCTAAAGATACAGGTTCTCCTGAATAGATGGACTCGTAAAATTGCATAAATTCTTGCAGCACGATCCCGAGACACCAGCCGTCCATTAAGATATGGTGATGGCTCCATACACACACATGTTTTTCCGGCGCCGTTTTGAAGAGAGAGATCCGCATCAGCATATCCTTTTGCAGATCAAAGCCTTTCCGTCTGTCCCTTCCTTTAAATTGGCTGATATATTCGGTTTGATCAGCTTCCGGCATTTCGGTCAGGTCTTCAGCATGCAAATGAAAGGGTCGATCGCGTAAAACGACTTGGCGCGGTTCTTTCAGCTGAGCAACATGAGGCAAAAAAACGGTTCTGAAAATGTCGTGGCGGTCGATGACCGATTGTACACTTTGTTGGAACCAGTCTAAATGAAGCTTGCCCCTTATTGTGAAAACGGACTGCTCAATATATGCGTCCCCCTCGTCTTGCAGGAAAGAATGAAAAAGCATTCCTTCCTGCATGTGGCTTAAAGGATAAATGTTTTGGATTTGTTGTTTATGATCCATTGTTTTCCCCCGCTCTTTTAATGGAATCCGAGTAAGTCGGTGATACTTTTTAAAGCTTCCTCGGTCAGCTCGCGATCATCAAAGTCGCTGACGGTTTTTTCTGTTTCAGTCTTGCTGAGGCAGTGGTTCATCAGCTTTCTGAGATAGTACTGGCAATCTTGAGAAAGCCGTTCAATGGTTTCTTTCTGAAAACGATCTGTTTCATATGTCATGTTTACGGTCAACCTGCCTTCAACTATGAGTGCGCTGATGTCCAGCGACTGTTCACGCTTCCAGGTGCTGGTGATATCCTCACCGCCTCCCAAAGGCGAAAATGTAAACGCATCATGCTGTTCTTTTTCGGTTTGCGCCTGATCTGCGATGTCAAATTGCCCAAGATAATTAAAACAGATATCCGGTGCTTTGCCGAATTTGATCTTTGCTTTTTCGGGCGGTGTCATATATTTGAGTACGCCGTATCCAAATCCTTTGTCAGGTATCCGTCTTAACGTGTCTTTTATTATTTTTAATGTGCGGATCATATATTCTTCATGATGCTCAGCCCATGTATTGGATTCAAGTTGAAGCAAGACTGGATATATGGCGGTAAACCACCCTACGGTTCGGCTGATATCGTGATGTGCCGCCTCTGATTGACGGCCGTGCCCTTCGAGCGCGATTTTTAGCGCTTTTTGCGGCGCCCATTGCTGAATGGCCAGTACGGCTGAAGCCAAAAGCAGGTCTTGAGTATTCGTATTGTAAGCATTGTGCACATCTTTAAGGAGAGCAACTGTTTCTTGTTGAGCTAAAGTAAATGATAGGGTGTCTCGTTTTTTCAAAGCGGTTTTATCGATATATGTCTGCTCTTTTGGCAGTGCATCTGTTTTGTGTTGTTCGATGGCGCGCCAATAGTCTGCTTGCTGTAATAGTCGCCGGCTCTCAGCATATTTAGCTAATTGTTCGGTATATGTTTGGAATGATGCTGTTTTTGGCGGGAGTGCTATGTCGTCTCCGCAAACCGCCTGCTCATAGGCGGATGCCAAGTCTTCCAGGATAATCCGCCATGATATGCCGTCGACGGCCAGGTGATGGATAGAAAGAAACAAGTCATCACCTTCGCCTGAGCGGAAGAGTCCAGCTTGCACTAGCGGTCCGTTTTCCAAGTCCATTGCTTTTTGCAGCTCACGAACTTGTTGTTTGATGAAGTGTTCATTGTCTTTTGGTGCGCCAGTCAAATTGATGATTCGCAGGTTGTAAAGCTGATCCTCCCCTATGTTCGCTGGACGATTGTACAAGCGCGAGTCCCCTCGTTCATCTTTAGCACATATCAGTCGCAGTGCATCGTGATGGATGGTTATCGCTTTTAGCGTTTTCCTCAATGCATCTTCATCTAACGGATTTGTCCGATGCAGCATGACAGACTGATTAAAATGGTGCGCTTCTTTCATATCTTGAGACAGGAACCATTTTAGCACCGGTGACCACATGACCTCACCTTCTACAGATGCTTGGCTTATCGGTTGTTGAGATGAACGGACATAGGGCGCCAATTCTTGGATTGTCGGATGGCTAAAGATATCTTTTACGGCCAGTTGTTTTCCTGATTGATGCAATCTCGCTGATACTTGCAATGCCTTGATGGAATCTCCGCCAAGCTCAAAAAATGATTCGTCAATTCCGATCTTGTCCACGCCGAGCACCCCGCACCAGATGGCGGCCAATTCTTTTTCAATATCAGTGGACGGAGCCGTAAATGTTTGTCTAGTTCGCTCCTTGTGCGGTACCTTTGCAAGTGCATGTTTATCCAGCTTCCCGTTTGGCCTTATTGGCAATGTATCAAGCGTTTGGAGAAACGCCGGAACCATGTAAGCTGGCACTTTTTTGGCCAACGCTTTGCGCACCGTGTCACAATCTGCGCCGCCTTCAACAACGATATAAGCGCACAATTCCTTATGACCCGCTGCGGTAACGGAATCCATTACTGCCGCTTCTTTTACTCCGGCAAGGCTGGAGAGTGCCGCCTCCACTTCTTTAATCTCGATCCGGTAGCCTCTGATTTTGACTTG
>NZ_MRBK01000051.1 GCF_001969815.1 Bacillus swezeyi
ATACCAAAAACGATCTCTCGGCAGCAACACACAATAATCATAGATCAAAATAAAAAACCCAGAAAAATGGGTTTTTTATTTTATAACCATGTTCCTTCTATGTCATAATCGCATTCGTATTATTTCGTTTGATTTTCCATGGCTTTCATCATTTGATTGATTTTCTTTTGGGATGGTTTCATACCCATCTGCATCATCATCATGCGCAGCATTTGTTCATTAATTGGCGGATTCTTTTTCAGATAGTTCATCATATATTTACGAGCAATAAAAAATCCGAGTGCAACACCTGCGAGCAATGCTAAAACGCCCACTAGGATGACAACCCATAAATCCATGTAATTTCCTCCTTCATGTTGTCTCGTATAAAGTGTACTAAACCAAATGCTATTATACAACATTTACAGTCCAAATTCTTTTTTTTATACAAAATTTCTTTCTTTCACAGGATTCAGCCAGCCGTATCGTTCCATGCTAAAGTCCATTGCTAGAAAACACGGACTCACTTTCCGCAACACTTCAAAGAAAACGGTTTCTGCATCAAATTGGCCGTTAGCTAAAATTTCAATATAGCGATCTTTCATAATGAACGAAGCGCTCCCCTTTGGAACGAGCAATCTGTAAATACAGTCAACCTGTGTATAATCTTCCCGGCTCAGGTTCATTTTCAGCCTCTTATGTATATGGGAAACCGGTATCGGCTTTGTAATATATTCGATTTGTCTGGCAGCTAATTGAGATTGTTTATTTTCGGGGCTTGTCCAATGGTAATCGTAAAAAAGCTTGTACATGACAGATTCTCTTCCAAAATAGTGACTGGCAAATTCCTCTTCTATCAGATACGTATAATAATGGCGTTCCATCACTGTCTCATCCCCCTTAGTATTGCGATTCTGATGAATATATGCTTTCTATTATACAAAAGGGGATTAGAAATAATTGTCTGATGATGATAAAAGAAGCGACTAATTTTGTCGAAACAAAAGAAAAGAGAATGATTCGGAGATCA
>NZ_MRBK01000052.1 GCF_001969815.1 Bacillus swezeyi
AGCCGCCGACCACCCGTTTATTCATGAAGGGGTCGGCAGCTTGAAAGTCGAGCATCCAAAGCAGGATCGTTCTTATCACAAGGGCAGAGACATATTCCAGGTTCTGTTGTTCTGCGGCGAAAACGATGAAAAACAGTACAGCCGATTTAAAGAATTTGACCTCGTCCGCTGGCATGAGCGCTCGACAGATATTCTGCCGGCCGGCGGTTCAAAAGCGGAAGGGATCAAAAAAGTCATCGAAAAGCTTCCGTTTAAAAGAGAGGATACCTACGCGTTTGGAGACGGTTTGAACGACCTGCAAATGATCGAGTTTGCGGGAACTGGAGTGGCGATGGGCAATGCTGTGCCCGAGCTGAAAAAAACAGCCGACTTTGTCACTAAGCCTGTTGATGAAGATGGAATTGCGTATGCGGTTGAAACACTTGGGCTTTTAAAATAACCAAAAAAGCGGATCAAAACATGATCCGTTTTTTTTGGCTATCTGCCGACAGGAATTGCGTTTTCAGGCTCTTTCAGCGGGTATTCTTTGTTGATGTGGTCATAGAACATCTTTCCGTTCAAGTGATCGATTTCATGCTGGAATACGATCGCGGGGAATCCTTTTAAGCGGATGTCGATATCCTCGCCTTCTAGCGTTGTGCCTTTTACTTTGATCCGTGCATACCGCGGAACATAACCGGGGATCGGCTCATCGACAGACAGGCAGCCCTCACCGCTGGTCAAATAGCTTTTCTGGACGGAGTGGCTGACAATCCTCGGATTAAAAAGCGCGTAGCTGTATAATGTGCCGTCTTCGCTTTCTGCATGAACGGCTATCATTCTTTTATTGACATTAATTTGCGGCGCGGCCAGGCCGACCCCAGGACGAAGGTTGTATTTTTGCGCGATTTCAGGGTCCTGACTGTTTTTGACGAATTCGATCATTTCAGTCAGCTGCTTGATTTCCGTTTCGTTAGCTGGCAATTGAACTTCTTCGGCGACGGTTCTTAAAGCGGGATGACCGTCGCGGACAATGTTTTCCATGGTGATCAACATCTTCACTCCCATTGATTAATATGTAAAGTATAGCGGATGTCCTGCCCGCCTTGCAATGTCCGTGCATAATAAACGACCAGCCTTGAGACGGCTGGTCATGTTTTAGATCTAGCAGCCTAAATAAGCGGCACCTACAATAATCAGCAATATAAAGAGAACCACGATCAAAGCGAAAGTGCGGCCGTGGCCATAACCACCAGATCCATAGCCGCCGTACCCGTATCCAGAGCAGCAATAACCGTACATATGAAGACCTCCTCCGTAATTTTACGCAAAGCCTTTTTCTTTGGTAGGCATAGCGTCTAATATAAAATATGTAAAAGTAGGAAGGTTGTATAGTCGAATGCCCAACTTCAATGAAATTTCCCAGAAATGAATTTGTTCTAAAGCAGCTGGCCAATACATACCGATCTGGTAACAGCATGTCCAAAAGCACATCCTTTTTGTTGTCAAACAAACGAATAGACTTTATAGTGGAATTTGTCAAGATTGGGGGAAATTCAGAGTGAAATCTTCAAAAATGCGTATGCTGGCAGCTCTCGCCGTCTGTTGTACAGCGTCACTTTTATTGACGGGCTGCCTTTGGAAAGATCCAGTTGAGTCGCTGCATGGCTCCCTGGAAAAGATTGTGGAATTGGAAAAGCCCTTCAAAAAGGAACAGGCGTCTCTGAAAAACTTAGAGAAAACCGAATCTAAGCTGTATGATGAGATGATCAAGCTGAATATGGATGATTTGGATGAGATCGTCAAACTGTCTAATCAAGCGCTGAAGACTGCAGACAAACGAGAAGAGCATTTGAAATCGGAAAAAGAAAGCATAGATGAGGCAAAGAGCGAATTTGAAGCAAACAAAGCTTCTGCTGAAAAGATTGATGATCATGAGGTCAGGAAGAAAGCGGAACACGCGGCTTCTTATATGGAGAAGCGCTATGAGGCATACGGCGCCCTTTATACCTCATATGAGAACGCAATCGGCCTTGACAAAGAATTGTACAAGCTCCTCCAGAATAAAGACCTTGAACTGAAAGAACTGGAAGGGCAGCTGAAGAAAATTAACCAATCATATGATAAAGTGCTGAAGCAAAGCAATGATTTTAATGCTTATACAAAAAATTATAACAAAGCCAGAAAAGAGTTTTACAAGGCGGCTGGGTTTGATGTGAAGGAGAGCTGATATTCGGCTCTCTTTTTTTCGACAAAATCTGTATGGTTATTGTAATACAGATTTTCATCTATACTATAACAGTTTTGAAATTCGCTGAACACCGTTAAAACGGGAATTTAATAAAGCGAATACATTTATTGAAATTCAGGAATGAAATCAAT
>NZ_MRBK01000054.1 GCF_001969815.1 Bacillus swezeyi
CCGACGGAAAATACAACATTCTCTACATTTTATGAAATCAAACAAGATTTTTCTCAAGCGATTCCCATCGGGAAACCGATCAGCAATTCAACAGCCTTTATTGTTGATGAGAGCGGACAGCTCGCACCGATTGGCGTTCCCGGCGAACTTTGCGTCGGCGGCGATGGGGTTGCAAAAGGATATTTGCACAGACCTGATTTGACGAGTGAAGCATTTGTACAACATCCGTTTCAACCAGGGAAAAAAATGTACAAAACCGGCGATCTGGCACGCTGGCTGCCAGACGGCAACTTAGAATATATCAGCCGGATGGACCGGCAATTCAAAATTCGCGGCAAACGAACAGAACCGGCTGAAATTGAAGCGCGGCTCATCGAGATTGAAGGCATTCAAGAAGCAGCTGTCACCATTGAAGAAAAAAACGAAGAAGCGTTCCTTACCGCATATTACGTGAGCGATGACCAAACAGAGGAAAAAACGATACGTTCATTATTATCAAGACTGCTTCCCGACTATATGATTCCTCATGATTGGGTTAAACTGGACAGAATGCCTCTTACGGCAAACGGCAAAATCGACCGCCGCTCGCTTCCCGCACCTCTTCAAAAAGCGGCTTTGAAACAGATCGTTCCGCCGAGAAACTGGGTCGAAAGGGAGCTGATTGATATTTGGAAGCCTATCCTCGGCGTGGAGGAGCTCGGTATTGAAGATGACTTTTTCGAACTTGGCGGTCATTCGCTAAAGGCTCTGCAAGTCATTCACCAGCTGAAAAACAGCCAGGGGATCGATATTCCGATTGAATTATTATTCGAGAATCCGACAATTGAACAATTAGCTGAAAAGCTGTTTTCACATGAGCTTAGCGTATCAGCCGTGCAGCATGTCAGCAGACTGAACCCGCCTGCCGGAATGAACCTTTTCTGTTTTCCTCCCATTTCAGGTTTCGGCATATTTTATAAAGATCTCGCTGCAAAGCTAAACGGCAAGGCGACCGTGTACGGATTTAACTTTATTGAAGAAGACAGCCGAATGGAACAGTACATGAACAACATCATTGAAATCCAGCCTCAAGGCCCTTATATTCTGCTGGGATATTCAGCGGGAGGCAACACAGCATTTGAGGTTGTGAAAAAAATGGAAGAATACGGATTAGAGGTAAGTGATCTCATCATTGTCGATGCGTATCAAAAAAAGCAAGTATTACCGCCTCAGCCAAGCAGCGCCTCGGCAGAAACCGTTCCCGCTCACCTCAGGGAAGCAGTCATCAAAAAAACGACAAACTATCAAAAATATTGGACACAATTAATCAATGACGGCCAAGTCGACGCCAACATTCACTTTATTGAGGCCGGTATTCAAACAGAGCAAGGCGGAACAATCGCATTGCAAAAATGGGCTGACGCCACAACTCGAAGCTATCAAGCGTATAAGGGAGACGGGCCGCATCAGGATATGTTCGAAACCGCCTTTTTGTCAAAAAACGCCGAGATCATTCAACACATCATCACAAACAGCGACAAACATGTAGAACATAAGCGGTAAAAGCCGGAACCAATAGATATGAGCCAACATTAAGAGTTCTAAAGCGATTTCTTCAGCTTTAGGACTTTTTTCTTTCGGACACTCATAAGCTGTAAAGAACAGACAAGACTCGGCTATCCCTCAGATGGGAAACAGGAGAAACCGCTGACTGACTTGCGAATTCGCGCAAAACATGCGGACATCATGAAGACGTTTTCAAAAATTGAAAGGGGGAGCTTTTTTGTTCCAAAAATTGCTTATCGCCAATCGCGGCGAGATTGCGCTCCGGATCATCCGCACTTGTAAACGGCTTGGTATTCAGACAGCCGCTTTGCCGAAAGATGCTTGGAGGACAACATCTGGAGATCGGTGAAGGAACCTCAGAGGTCCAGCGGCTAGTGATGCAAGACAACTCGGCATGAGAAAACAAGCGTATAAATGAAACCGCTTTCTAAGAAAGGAGAGAGAAGTGATTGGCAGAGCGTCTCCATATGACAATTGGGAAGCTGTTGGAAAAAACAGCAGAAAACACGCCCGATCACGAGGCCGTAGTCTATCCCGACCGCGGTCTTCGCCATACGTACCAGGAATTTGATCAATCGAGCAGAAAGACGGCAAAAGGATTGCTGAAGCTCGACATTAAAAAAGGCGAACATGTTGCAATCTGGGCCTCAAATACACCGGAATGGCTCACAGCGCAGTTTGCAGCTGCCAAAATCGGAGCGGTGCTTGTCACCATCAATACAAACTACCAATTACAAGAGCTTGAATATGCGCTTAAACAATCGGATTCAACGACACTCATTTTAATGGAATCTTACAGGGGCACCTCCTATATCGATATCCTATACGATCTGATCCCTGAATTAAAACAGGCCGAACCCGGCATGCTCACTTCTGGGAGGCTGCCTTTTTTGAAACATATTATTGTGCTCGGAAGCACCAGGCACCCCGGCATGTATCTTTGGGACGATCTTTCTGAACTAGCCGGATTTGTGAGTGAACAAGAGCTTGATACAAGAATGGAAAGTCTCAATGAACATGATGTCATCAACATGCAGTATACATCAGGAACGACAGGTTTCCCTAAAGGC
Organism: Bacillus swezeyi; assembly: GCF_001969815.1. Lineage (GTDB taxonomy): Bacteria > Bacillota > Bacilli > Bacillales > Bacillaceae > Bacillus > Bacillus swezeyi. Next base: position 2,616 of record NZ_MRBK01000054.1, read on the forward strand.
GTCATGCTCACTCATTTCAATTTGATCAACAATGCATTCAATATTGCGGAATGCATGAATTTAACGGCAAAAGACCGATTGTGTATTCCCGTTCCCTTTTTTCACTGCTTTGGCTGTGTGCTCGGAAATTTGGCGTGTGTCACTGTCGGCGCCACAATGGTTCCGGTCGAGGAATTCAGCCCGAAAAAAGTCCTTCAGGCTGTAGAAAAAGAAAAATGCACCGCACTTCACGGAGTCCCGACCATGTTTATCGCCGAATTGAATGAGGAAGATTTCGAATCATACGACATGTCTTCATTAAGAACGGGAATCATGGCGGGATCAAACTGTCCGGTTGAGATTATGAAAGCTGTCATTGAAAAAATGGGAATCTCCGAAATTACGATTGCTTACGGCCAGACGGAGGCTTCACCTGTCATTACCCAGACAAGGGTCGATGATTCCCTCAGGCGAAGGGTTGAAACCGTGGGACGCGCACTGCCGAATATCGAAGTGAAAATCACCGAACCAGGTACAAACAGGGAAGTGGAAAGAGGAACTCAAGGGGAGCTTTGCACCAAAGGCTAC
>NZ_MRBK01000055.1 GCF_001969815.1 Bacillus swezeyi
AGCGTGATCGTTACGGTTGTGCCTTTATGCCGCTCGCTTTCGATCTGAATGGTTCCTCCATACATGGAAATGATTCGCTTGCAAACGACAAGGCCGAGTCCGGTTCCTTTTTCCTTGGACGTGACAAAAGGCTGGAAAATCTTCTCAATCATCTCTTTCGGAATGCCCTCTCCGACATCCTTCACAACAATTTCTGCTGTTTGTTGATCATGTTCAATTTGAATCAGCAGTTTCCCACCGTCTTTCATTGATTCCAACGAGTTTTTGGCGACATTTAAAACGACTTGTTTAATATGATCCTTTTTACAGAAAACGTATGCCGGATTTTCCGCACGGTTCTTGAACTTCACTTCGACATTATATAAATTGGCTTCAGAATGAATAATCGGCATGATCTCGTCAATCATTTCATTCAAGGCATTTAACTGCCATTGTTCAGCCGTCGGTTTTCCAAGCACAAGAAACTCACTGACGATCTGGTTGATCCGCCGGATTTCCTGATCGATGATCGAGAAATACATTTGATCTTCTTTAGATTGATATTTTTTCTGAAGAAGCTGGATGAATCCGCTGATTCCGGTCAGCGGATTTCTGATTTCATGGGCGGTGCTGGCCGCCAGGGTGCCGATTAATTCCAGCTTTTGCGCTTCATTCTGGGCGCGTTCCTGTTTGGTCCGCCGTTTAAGCAAAACGTATTGAATCAGGAGGAACATAATATTAAGCAGGATAAAGATACTTAAAAAGGACAAGAGAAGGCTGTGAACAAGTTCATCAAGCTGAACAGGTTCAGGATAGACTTCAAGCTTCCAGTCGATCTGGTCCAAAAAAGCATCAACAGTCCCGCCGTCCGGCTTCTCAGCAGGCGAGTGACCGGCAGAGAAGAGGACTTCGTTCTTCTGATTGAGAATTTTGATGTAAAGCTCAGGGCTCAGTACATTCATGATATTTTTTAAATAGTCGATGCGAATGGAGGCCAGCAAAAAGTTTGTCGTCCTTCCCTCGCTATTAAAGACGGGGGTGAATATATTGAGCTCTAGCTTGTCCGTCAGAATCCCGGCCTCATCTGTGATCACGGATTTCTTTGAGTTTTTCGCCTTTCGGAGAATATTCTTGTAGGTGACCGGCTTTTTTTCTTTAACGGGCGCCGTGCTGACCATGACATCGCCGTTTTCATTTAAAAGATACAAGGCCGAAAAGCGCGGCTCTTTTTTATAGGTTTCCCTCAGAATGTGTTTGATATGTTTTTCATTGATGGGGTGGTTGAGGGCCGTTGCCACTGAGCTGAGCCTCGCTTCTGTTTCACCGATCAAATAATTGATTTGGTTCCGGTGAATATTCAGCATAAGAGTCGCGGTCTGCCGATGTTTTTCGGTGATATTTTCGCGTTCTTGTTCGTATATAAAAAAGCTTATAATCAAGGCCGGTATCATCACCAGGATTAAATAAAGCCTTATTTTCTTCCATATATTTTTCGAATTGCGCATTTTCTCACTCTCTCCCAATCGATACAGGAATAGAGGTATTATATCACTAGTAAGAGCCGATTTATAGAAAAGATAACCAATACCTTGAAAATAGGACACAATACCGTGGAATTTCCGGATATATCTATTTGATGTTCATTTCCTTTCATCATAACATGGCTTGAATGTTAACAGTTGACATTTTCCTCATAGTTTATTAATGTTTTCCTGTAGTTGTTTCTTTGGAGATGAGAGATATGAGTAATAGAGAACAGTCATTAAAATTATTTATTGTATTATCACGAGCGTACAGATCAATTAACGATCATATGAATAAACATATTCATAAACATGGTCTGAATCCGACGGAATTTGCTGTTTTGGAGCTTCTCTATCACAAAGGTGATCAGCCCCTGCAGCAAATAGGGGATAAGATTCTTCTGGCGAGCGGGAGTATTACATATGTGGTTGACAAGCTTGAGCAAAAACAGCTGATCATCAGAAGAGCCTGTACAACAGACCGCAGGGTCACGTATGCGCAGATTACGGATAAAGGAGTCAAGCTCCTGGAGCAGATTTTTCCGGGCCATGCTGAAGAGCTTCATCAAATGATCAGTGTTTTGAGTGCTGAAGAGAAAGAAGCTTGCATCGACATGCTGAAAAAAGTAGGTCTGAACGCAAAAAACTTTTATCAGAGCAAAGAATAAGGAAGCTGCCAAATCGCAGCTTCCTTATTCTTTTTTATTCAGATTTTCTTGTCCGATCGGCAGGATGAGAATTTCAACCCGTCTGTTTTTCCTTCTTCCTTCCTCCGTATCGTTTGAAGCGATAGGCTTATATTCTCCGAAGCCTTTGGCGCTGAATATCTGAGCGTCAAGCTTTGGATTTTCGATCAAGAGCCCCATGAAATTGACAGCGCGCATGACGCTTAAATGCCAGTTTGATTTAAATTGAGAGTTTTTAATCGGCACATTATCTGTATGTCCGCTGATCACGATATTGCGCGGCGGATTCAGCACGAGGAGATCGGACACTTCTTTGGCGAGCGGAATGTCCTGCTTGCGGATTTCCGCTTTCCCTGAATCAAAGAAGATATTATCCTCGATTGAAAGAAGAAGCCCTTCGTCTGTAAGCTTTGTATTAACCTGGCTTTCAAGCTTCTTCTCTTTGATAAACCGGTTGACCTGTTCCTGGATTTTTTTCAGCGATTGCTTGTCCTTTTCTTTTTGATCTGCGGATACATCTTTAGATTCATCTGGACTTTTTCCGTCCTCGGTTGTGCTTGTTTTCGGCTCGGTGAAGCTTGAATAGTCCATCATTCCCGTACCGCCGGTAAACACGGCATTGAATGATTTAGACAGCATGTCGAACTTTTTGGCGTCGATCGAGCTCATGGCAAACAGTACGATGAACAGCGCCAAAAGAAGTGTAAGCAGGTCGGCATAAGGAATGAGCCAAGATTCATCTACATGTTCTTCATGGTCTTTATGCTTCTTTTTTTTTCTAGCCATTATTGGTTTCCCCTTTTTCTCCTTCTGGAATCACGATGCTGGAGCGTTCGCTAGGAGAGACATACATTAAAAGCTTTTGTTCAATGACTTTCGGAGCCTGTCCTTCTAAAATGGAAAGGATGCCTTCAATCATCACTTCACGGACTTTGACTTCCTGTTTTGATTTGCGCTTTAATTTGTTGGCAAAAGGATGCCAGAGTACGTAGCCTGTAAAGATCCCGAGAAGCGTGGCGACGAAGGCGGCGCTGATCGCATGACCGAGAGCTTCAGTGTCACTCATATCTGCAAGTGCGGCAATCAGTCCGACAACTGCTCCCAATACACCCAATGTCGGGGCATATGTGCCTGCCTGGGTGAAAATGCCTGCTCCCATCTGGTGCCGTTCCTCCATTGCTTCGACTTCTTCAGTCAGAACGTCCCGGATAAAATCGGCACTTTGTCCGTCTACCGCCATGCTCANNCGCCCATTCGGAAAACATGGGGATCAGTTCATTGAGTTCGATCATCTTTTGCTCTTTAAACAAAATGCCGAAGAGTTTGGGAACTTTCTTGATTTCGCGGATTGGAAATGCGATGACAACTGCTGCGATTGTTCCGACAAGTATGATCAGCCATGCCGCCGGATTGACGAGAACGGATGGGCTGACACCTTTCATAACCATGCCGACACCTACTCCGATGATAGCTAAAATGATTCCAATTAACGATGTTTTGTCCATTTTTTCACCAATTCCTTTAACTAACTTTTCTATCGTTAATATCGGTGCCGCAATATAGGAACTTTAGGGTGTTTCAGAAATTGTTGCAAAATCAAGGTGAAAAGGGACTTTTGAATGATCGAATGGAAATAAATTGAATTTAGCTGTGTCTTGTGCATTATAAAGGAAAAGCCGGCTTCCATTGCAGGAAGCCGGCAAGTGTTAAGCGATTGTTTTCACCGCAATATCGCCGTTTTCAACTGTGACGTGAAAACCTGTGATATGTTCTTCTTCAAGCAGCAGGTCAGTCATTTGATCTTCAACGACTCCCTGAATCGTTCTTCTTAAAGGACGTGCGCCAAATGCAGGATGGCATCCGATTTCAGCTATTTTTTCTTTTGCTTCTTCTGAAACCGCAAGTGTCAGCTGCTGATCGCTTAATGTTTCTTCAAGTTCTTTCAGGAGCAGATCGACGATTTTGACGAGAACCTCTTTTTCAAGAGACTGGAATTCGACAATACTGTCAAATCTGTTCAAGAATTCCGGTTTGAAGTAACTGCTTAAAGAATCGATTAATGATTGTTCACCCATCAGCTGCTCTTCTCTGTTAAAGCCGACTGTTGTCCGTTTTTCAGAAACGCCTGCATTGCTTGTCATGATGATGACGGTGTCTTTAAAGCTGACTGTCCGTCCTTGGCTGTCTNNCCGACATATCCCGGAGGTGATCCGATCAGCTTGGATATGGCGTGTTTTTCCATGTATTCGCTCATATCAAGGCGGATCATGGAATTCGTCGTGCCGAACAGCTCTTCGGCAAGCCGTTTGGAAAGCTCTGTTTTACCGACGCCTGTCGGACCGACAAACA
>NZ_MRBK01000056.1 GCF_001969815.1 Bacillus swezeyi
CTCAGCAGGCCTGACAACGAGTGCGAGGGTTTGACGACACGCTGAGCATGGATGAAGATCATTCATGCTTTTTTGCGTCTGGAAATGATATGGTGAGAACGTTGCGATTCCACGCAGTTTTCATCGTTTCTTCACGCACAGGATACGGAAGCAGAACAGTTCTTGACAGGCTTGTAAATGATGCCGAATCCCCGTTTTGCGCCGCCTCTTTTAATGCGACATGCAGATACCTTGATTTCGCCTCGATCATGATGTCGCCATTTTGAAATGACTCAGGGACGGTAATATCGACATAGAGCCCTCCTTTTTCGTCTCTGATGTTCATCGAAATGCTTGAATTCTCAAGCTGGTCAGATATGAGCTTTTGGAACGAATTCAATATTTCGTGAAAAGGAGAGGCGTAAAATAATTGTTCTACGGCTTCTTGAAAATCGTCTTTTTTGCTGAGTGAATGGCTGTCGTTTTCCTTGGAATCCATTCTCCATCACCTCGGATTTTTTATTTTCAGCTTATGCAAGGGCAGTTGATATGGTTATCAATTGATGGGAAATGGAAAGTGTGGTTAAATAGTGGGGAATCTAAAGAATTAATATTCAATCTGTCCCTCTTTTTACAGCAAGCATAAAGAGGCATATTGAAAGGAGCCCAATTGTATTGCTGAAAAAATTATTCGGTATTGGTCAAAAACAGGATGAAGTGAAAGAAGAAACCGTTTTTTCACCCGTTGACGGACAAGTATTGGAACTTTCGAAAGTGCCGGATCCCGTTTTTTCTCAAAAGATGATGGGTGACGGAATAGCAGTCGAACCTTCCAGCGGCGAGATCGTATCACCGGTTGACGGTGAAGTGATCCAGCTGTTCCATACAAAGCATGCCATCGGCATTCGCTCATTGTCTGGAGTGGAGCTCTTGATCCACATCGGACTGGAAACCGTTGCTATGGAAGGAGAAGGCTTTACCGCCCATGTCAAAGAAGGCGACAAAGTAAAAGTCGGCGATCCTATCATGACATGCGACTTGGAGCTGATCAAGGAGAAAGCGAGCAGCACGATTACGCCGATCGTCATTATGAACGGCGATGTGCTGGAGCGCATTACAAAGCATGAAGAGGAAAAGGCGAAAAAAAGCGAGACAAAGCTGATGGAGCTTAAAGTCAAGTGAATCAGAAAAGGCAGAGAGCGCTTCTCTGCTTTTTATTTTTCTTCATATTCACCTCTTCCAGAACGAACTGACATTCGCTAAAATAAAAGAGAAGAGGTGACAGCGTTGTTTCAAAAACGAAATTTAACCGAAATGATTCAGTTTCTGAAAGAAGACGAAGCTTTCAGCAAACAAATTGTTCATTGGCATACAATCGAGGAAAAAGAAGCGGATGACCGCGATTTTCCGGAGCATTTGCATGAAAAAATCGTTCATGCTTTACATAAAAGGGGGATTGAAAAGCTGTACTCCCATCAGGCTGACGCGTTCTCGCACAGTCAGAGCGGCAAAAACGTCACGCTTGTGACGCCGACAGCGTCGGGAAAAACCCTCTGCTACAATCTGCCTGTCGTTCAGCGGATGACAGAAGATCCAGATGCTCGGGCATTGTACCTTTTTCCTACAAAGGCTTTGTCACAGGATCAAAAAAGCGAGCTTAATGAGTTGATCGATGAGATCGGCGCATCCATCAACTGTTATACGTACGACGGAGATACATCGCCTGCGATCAGGCAGAAGGTCAGAAAAGCCGGCCATATCGTCATCACAAACCCGGACATGCTTCATTCGGCGATTTTGCCCCATCATACAAAATGGGTATCATTGTTTGAAAACCTGAAATATATCGTGATTGATGAGCTTCACGTTTACCGCGGTGTTTTCGGAAGTCATGTAGCCAACGTCATCAGACGGCTGATGCGCATCTGCGAATTTTATGGGTCGAAGCCCCAGTTCATTTGTACATCGGCGACAATCGCCAATCCTTTGGAGCTTGCTGAGACGCTCACAGGGCGGCCGATGCACCTTATCGCAAACAACGGTGCACCCGCGGGAAGAAAACACTTTTTATTTTACAACCCGCCGATTGTCAACCGCTCGCTGAACATTAGAAAAAGCGCCACATTAGAAGTCAGAAAGCTCGCCTCTGAATTTTTGCAAAACCAGATTCAAACGATTGTTTTTGCGAGAAGCAGAGTCCGCGTAGAAATTATATTGACGTACTTGCAGGAAGTCATGAAGCCGATTGTCGGCACCCACTCGATCCAAGGATACAGAGGAGGATATCTCCCAAACGAACGGCGCCTCATTGAAAAAGGGCTTCGCAGCGGGGAAATCAAAGGCGTTGTCAGCACGAATGCACTTGAACTAGGCGTTGATATCGGCCAGCTGCAAACCTGTATCATGACGGGATATCCGGGGACGATCTCAAGCGCCTGGCAGCAGGCGGGCCGGGCCGGAAGAAGGCATAATGAAGCGCTGATCGTCATGGTCGCAAGCTCAGCGCCGCTCGATCAGTATATTGTGCAAAATCCCGACTATTTCTTTAAACAAAATCCCGAGACGGCTGTCATTAATCCGGATAACCTTGTGATCCTCGTTGATCATATTAAATGCGCCGCTTTTGAACTGCCTTTTAAGCGAACCGAGACATTCGGCGAGACGGAGATCGAAGATATTCTAGAATATTTGACTGAAGAAAGGGTGCTTCACTTAAGCGGGGAAACCTACCATTGGATGAATGACGCTTTTCCGGCTCATGGCATCAGCCTGCGGTCGGCTTCACAGGAAAATGTCGTCATCATTGACCAGTCAAGCCGCGAGAAGGCGAAAGTGATCGGCGAGATGGACAGGTTCAGTGCGATGACACTGCTGCACGATGAAGCGGTCTATTTGCATCAAGGGGTTCAGTATCAGGTTGAGAAGCTGGATTGGGAGGAGAAAAAAGCGTTCGTCCGCGAAGTCAAAACCGATTATTATACAGACGCAAATCTTGCCGTTTTGCTGAAAGTGCTTGAAATTGACAAGACGAGACAAACAGATGCCGCAGCTTTCGGTTTTGGCGATGTGACAGTCCAGGCAAAAGCGACTATTTTCAAAAAAATAAAATTTGAAACACATGAAAATATCGGCTCCGGACCGATCCACCTGCCTGAAGAAGAACTGCACACAAATGCGGCTTGGGTGCAGCTCAATGATGAAGAACGCCGAAATTGGAACGAGATCAAACTGGAAGAAGCTTTATTGGGGGCCGCAAATGTTATCGGCTATGTCGCCGCTCTCAAGGTGATGTGCGATCCGTCTGATCTGCATGTTTTTCCGCAAATTAAAGCGGTTCATAATGAAAAGCCGACGATCTTTTTATATGACCGTTATCCCGGAGGCGTCGGTTTGTCCCAAAAGGTTTATGAGCAAATGCCGCAAATTATCAGTGAAGCGCACCAGCTGATTGCCAAATGTCCGTGTCGTTTTGGATGCCCGTCATGCATCGGAGTCCACGGTGAGAGCAATCAGACAAAAGACAATGCTTTGCGTCTTTTAAAAGGCTGGAAAGGTTGAGGTATAGATGTCTTTAAAAAGAAAGCTTAACCGCTATAAACATCACCTGGGAAATACAGAAAAAAGAGACGGGAAAGATGCCGGCTCTTCTTCTCAAACGTTATCAGCCCCGCCTCTTTCATTTGACAAAGAATGGGCTGCACTCGGCGTCAGGCCATATGTGTTTGAAGAGTGCTGCTGCCTGATCCGCGAAGTGGTTTATCCGCTGACACATGTTCACGGGAACTACTCGTTTGCAGAGCTTCACGACACAGTCAGCAAATGGAACGAGAGCGGTGTTTCACACGTTCTTTCAAGCAAAGGGTACAACCCGAGCCAGCTTTTTTTCTTTGATACAGAAACGACAGGGCTCGGTGGAGGAGCCGGCAATACGATCTTTTTGCTCGGCCATGCCAGAGTGTATGAAGATCGAGTCGTCGTCAAACAGCATCTGCTGCCCAAACCCGGAAACGAAGCGGCCCTTTATCACAGTTTTCTGAGTGAAGTCGATATTCAATCACTTGTTACCTACAACGGAAAAGCGTTCGATTGGCCTCAGGTCAAAACGAGGCATACGCTGATCCGAGACAGGGTTCCTGAATTGCCGGATTTCGGCCACTTTGACTTGCTTCACGGGGCACGCCGGCTCTGGAAGCATAAACTCGATCGCGTTTCTTTGAGCACCGTCGAAAAGGAGGAGCTGGGCGTCATCAGAACAGAGGATACGCCGGGATATTTGGCACCGATGATTTATTTTCAATTTTTAAAGGAAGAACGGCCGGAAATCATCGAGGGCGTTTTGCATCACAATGAGCTTGATGTGCTTTCTTTAATTACGCTTTATATCCATATATCGAAGAAGATCCTTTCCCCTGATCAGACGGCGGAAGCAAATGAAAAATACGCGATGGCCAAGTGGCTCATCGCCAATCAAGAAACAGAGCTTGCGACAGAGCAGTTAAAAGAGCTTGAGCTCAAGTCTTTTGAACAGTCTGAACGGGCGTCCTTCGATTTATCAATGCAATATAAAAAGCAAGGCATGCTGGAAAAAGCCGCCGGGCTCTGGCTGAAGCTGCAAAATGGAGCTGACGGGAAAACCGCCTTCCGAGCGGGCATCGAACTGGCCAAATATTTTGAGCATCAAGTACGGGATATCCCGGCTGCTTTGGAAATAACCCGCAAGTTTCATGGCCAATACGGCACAGGAGAGCTTGTGCTGACTGAAAGGGAAGCGGACGCTCTTGATTTCCGCCAACGGCGGCTGCTGCGGAAATACGGGCGAAATATTCCCCGGGCAAGCGCAGTAAGCGACGATGTTCGCCGGCAAACATGTAAAGAACGTTTTGAATTGTAGAAACTGATCAATTCTTGTAGAATAAACGTTAGAAATGTTTGAAGGGAGCGTCGATATGTATAAGGGGCTGTTTTATTTGTTTTTTATCGTTGTACTGTTTATTGTATTTGTTTTGACTAATTTCAAGGAAAGCTTTATGGCTTACTTTTAAAATAGGTTTTTATATTAGTACATGTTTCCCTCTTGCTTCATAGTTTAATAGTGTATATAGAAGCTTTAAGAAAGGGGATTTGTTCATGCACTGTAAACCACACATGATGAAGCCGATTGTTCATCCGACTCAATGCTGCTACAACCATACGCAAAGCAATACTGTTGTACCGCACATTCATCCGCAGCACGCAACCAATATTAATCATCAGCATTTTCAGCACGTCCATTACTATCCGCAGACTCAATCATCTGTCAACGAAGCATCTCATCAGCACTTTGTCAGCCCAGGACCCGGCCCAATGCAGGGACCGGGAGCAGGACCGATGCCAGGACCTGGAATGGGAATGGGCCCTTACTAATCGCAGCGGACGAAGGAAGTTTTGTCAGGGTGTATCAAGGCCGGTTTTGTGTAGCAAGCAGAATATCTTGAAAAAAATGGGGCGGATCAAAGCCCCATTTTTTTAGCAGGTGATAAAATGAAAGTGTTGGCTGTCACAGGGTACAAACCGTTTGAAATGGGGATTTTTAAACACGATGATCAAGCCCTTTTTTACATAAAAAAAGCGATTGAAAACCGGATTCTTGCTTTGCTTGATGAAGGGCTGGAATGGATTCTGATCTCAGGGCAGCTGGGGGCAGAATTATGGGCGGCGGAAGTCGCTTTTTCCCTTCAGGAAGAATATCCGGATCTGAAAGTAGCGGTCATCACGCCTTTTTTGGAGCAGGAAAAGAAGTGGAATGAGCAGAATAAGGAACATTATGAATCCGTATTGGCCCAAAGCGATTACACAGAAAGCCTGACGCACAGGCCTTATGAAAGCCCGGTTCAATTTAAGCAGAAAAACCGGTTTTTCATTGAAAAATCTGATGCCTTGCTGATCCTTTATGATGAAGAAAAGGAAGGTTCGCCTGTTTATATGCTGAACGAGGCCAAAAAGGCCCGGGAAAAACGCGATTTTCCGATCTACATGATCACGATGGATGATCTGAGAATGACCGTTGAAGATTACAGCTTTTATGAAGAATAAAATGTGGAAGAGAAAATTTGACATCGTACACGTTTTCTGAAAAAATATAAGATGATGATTCACGATATGAGGTGAAAAAGATGCTTGCTGATAAAGTGAAGCTTTCTGCTAAAGAAATTTTGGAAAAGGAATTTAAAACAGGAGTCAGAGGCTACAAGCAGGAAGATGTTGACAAATTTCTGGACATGGTCATTAAAGACTATGAAGCTTTCCATCAGGAAATCGAGGAATTGCAGCAGGAAAACCTGCATTTGAAAAAACAGCTGGAAGAAGCCAGCAAGAGACAGCCTGCTCAATCCAATACGACCAATTTTGATATTTTGAAACGACTATCTAATTTGGAAAAACATGTGTTTGGTAGTAAATTATACGATTGATGAAAAAGCCTTGCCCTATACAAAAATATAGGATATAATAGTGGATGTCTTAACGTTCGGGTAATCGCTGCAGATCTTTGAATCTGTAGAGGAAAGTCCATGCTCGCACGGTGCTGAGATGCCCGTAGTGTTCGTGCCTAGCAAAACCATAAGCTAGGGCAGCCTGTTTTTAGGCTGACGGCAGGAAAAAAGCCTACGTCTTTTCAGATATGGCTGAGTATCCTTGAAAGTGCCACAGTGACGAAGTCTCACTAGAAATGGTGGGAGTGGAACGCGGTAAACCCCTCGAGCGAGAAACCCAAATTTTGGTAGGGGAACCTTCTGGACGGAAATGAACGGAAAGAAGGACAGAGATGACTCTGTAGATAGATGATTACCACCTGAGTACGAGGCTGAAAAAGCCGATGGCAGTACGATGGAACAAAACATGGCTTACAGAACGTTACACACACTATTTATGATGACAATGTATAAGCTCTCCGCCAATAGGAGAGCTTTTATCATGTAAAAAACAAACATACATAAAACAGGTGATATGATGAAAACCTTTAAATTAATCGCAACAGCGCCGATGGGAATCGAGGCGATCGTCGCCAAAGAAGTGCGGGAGCTCGGATACGACTGCACCGTTGACAATGGAAAAGTGGTTTTTGAAGGGGATGCTCTCGCCATCTGCAGAGCCAATCTGTGGCTGAGGACAGCGGACAGGGTGAAAGTACAGGCTGCCGAGTTTACGGCGAAAACATTTGATGAATTGTTTGAAAAAACGAAAGCCATCGACTGGAGTGCCTTTATTCCCGAAAATGCAAAATTTCCAGTTGCGGGAAAATCAGTGAAATCGGTTCTGGCCAGCGTACCTGACTGCCAGCGCATCGTCAAAAAAGCGATTGCCGACAAGCTGAAATCGCAATATCAAAAACAACACGAGTGGCTTGAGGAAACAGGTCCGGAATACAAAATTGAAATCTCGCTTTTAAAAGATAAAGCAGTGATTACGCTTGATTCATCAGGAGTCGGACTGCATAAACGGGGTTATCGAACAGACCAGGGAGAAGCTCCGTTGAAAGAAACCCTTGCAGCTGCGCTTATTCTGCTGACAAACTGGACCCCTGACAGGCCGTTTGTTGATCCGTTTTGCGGTTCGGGAACGATTCCGATCGAAGCGGCGCTGATCGGACAAAACATTGCGCCGGGATTCAACAGGGACTTTGCCTCTGAAAAATGGGAATGGATCGGAAAAGAACTTTGGGATAAAGCGAGGATGGAAGTGGAGGAACAAGCGAATTATGATCAGCCTTTGTCCATTTCCGGATATGATCTCGACCACCGCATGATTGAAATTTCAAAAGCAAATGCCGAAGAAGCGGGGCTCGCTGATATCATTCATTTTAAACAAATGCAGGTCAAGGATTTTACGACAAAAGAGGAATATGGCGTGATTGTTGGAAATCCGCCGTACGGCGAACGCCTCGGCGAAAAACAGGCGGTTGAAAACATGTACAAAGACATGGGAAAAGCATTCTCAGGGCTTGATACATGGTCTGTTTATATGCTGACTTCAAATGAGCAATTTGAGGAATGCTACGGAAAAAAAGCGACAAAAAAACGAAAGCTCTTTAACGGCTTTATTAAAACAGACTATTATCAGTACTGGGGGAAAAGGCCGCTAAAAGCAAATAAAGAGTATACAAAGTAATGGTCGCTGTGCTGTCGGCAGCATCGACGATCTTTTTGTTCCAAATGAAAACCCCCGCTCTTAAAAGAGCGGGGGTTTTTATGCGTGCGTTCCGTTTTAGGCATGTGACCCCTTAGGAACACACACGAAACATTAATAAATCCATGAATCATTTTTCTTTTTGCAAGGCTCATGGTAGTAGTAGTCTTTCTTGCAATGGTCATGGCCGTAGTCTTTTTTGCAAGGATCGTAGTAGTAGCAGTCTTTCTTTCCATGG
>NZ_MRBK01000057.1 GCF_001969815.1 Bacillus swezeyi
TCTTTTTCTTTTATATAAAGGATGTGCCCGTTTTGCACCTCTTGAAAATACACCCTTTTTCTAAGTTCATTATAGCACGGGATGATCCCTTTTCAAATAATAATTATTATAATTTCTTTTTGATATTAATTATCATTTTTGTTTATCCGCAAAAAAAGCCGAACATCAGTTCAGCTTTTCTTCCCGGTCCATTCCTTCATCTGTTCAACAGTGATCGGTCCGACAACCGATTTCTCAAGCTCGCCTTTTTCATTGATAAAAAACGTTGAAGGTATCGTCATGACATTGTAGGCTTTCATCATGTCGCCTTTAGTGTCAAAAATAATCGGAAATGAAAGTTTGTTCGCTTTAATAAACTGCTTCACCGTCTGCTCGTTTTTTTCCGCATGAAGCAAATTAACGGTGATTAATTTTACATCGGGCTGTTTTTCTTCATAATAAGACTGAAAACGGGGCAGCTCCTCCCGGCACGGAGGGCACCAGGTCGTCCAAAAATGAATGATCGTCTTCTGTCCTTCGGCCGGGATGATCACCCGCTGTCCTTCTATCGTTTTCATATGCATGACTGCAGGTGCAGCATTTTTTGCAAGCGCCGGCGGCTGAAAGAAGAAAATGCCTGCACACAGCAAAAGAATGAGTGGATCATAAAAAGCGCCTTTTCTTTTCATCTGATTTTGATCTCCCCTTTTTTATTTTAGCTTCCCCGATAAATCCGGAAAGTATGAAGGAGATCAAAGCCCCGCTTTTCATCTCAGCGGCTTTCTATTCTCGGCGAACCTGATTTATTCGTTAAAAACAAGGAGACGCCCAGTTCTTTGCAAATCGTGACATAGTGGAGAGCCGTCAGTAAAAGCATCCCCGTGTTCATCGCAAGGATGATCCCCGTCATCTGCAGACTCTGCATTGATCCAAGCGTATACATCATCAAAAACGAGATGACGCTTGCCCAGACATTATGATAAAAAGCATCTTTGACCAATCCCATCCCGATTAAGCAAGCTTGCAAAGGCATGACGAAAAAATGAAATAAAAAATACGGCCAAAGCAGCTTAAGGTAGAAGGCGGCTTTTACTGAATCAAAAAACAAATGGGTCAGCGGCTCCGCAAAATGATACATCACCATAACAGACGGGATTCCATAAAGAAGAGTCATGAAAATCGCTTGCTTGAGCCGTTTGATAACTCTATCGTATTGTCCGTAGGCATAGCTTTCAGAAATACTCGGGATCATGACGACCATTAGCGAATGGGCGATAAAAGCCGGAAAAAAGCCTATCGTCATGGCAACGCCAGAGAGCATGCCGAACTGGTCGATGGCCGCTGTTCTGGAAACGCCTGCGGCAAGCAGTGTCCCCTTTACCAAAAATGGTTCGACGGCATTTGTAATGGCATGAAAAACCCGCAATCCCGTCGTCGGTATCGAAACGGTGAGCAGCCGTTTCAATACATCATTTCGCCGCAAATGGACATGCCGCCCTTTTGCTGCAGTCCTCCTGACTAAAACAAACTGGGAATATAAGTACACAAAAACAACAACTTCACTGGCAAAAAGGACAAACAGCGAGATCAGAACAGAGGTATCCAATTCAAAGGAATACCATTGAAAAAATAAAAACAACCCGATGAGCTGAAAGATTTTTTTCAATGCATTCGCTATTGCGATTTTCCCCATTTGCTGGACGCCCATGAAGTATCCTCTTGCAATCGATGTAAATGCAACAGTAGGGATCATCCCGATCACAATGCCTCTGATTAAAGGATGGTAAGAATCAAATACCGGAATAAAGGGTAGGATGATAATTGCAGCTACTGTAGAAAATGCCGTACAGACCGCCGTCATCCTCAAGGCGTGCTTCAGCATGCTTTCATGCAGCTTCGGATTGGATTCCGCGATAAACTTCGATATTGAAACAGGCAGCTCAAGGCTTGCTATAACCACTACTAAAAATATCGAGGGCAACACACTCATATAGAGCCCCATGCCATGCTCGCCAAGCTCCCGTGCAAGAATCATGTTAATGACGAACTCAAGACATTCTGCAAAAAAAGCTGCTAGCGAAAGAAGAACGATTCCTTTTATAAAACGGTTCATGAGGTCTCTCCTTGTCTTAGGGTGGTTATATCCCATCATATGAGACAAGTCTCAAAATTATTTTCTTTTTAACATTTCATTTTGAAAAGATTTTTCAATAAAGTATCAAAAAATTAATTCTTTTCATCATATGAAAAGGGTGATAATCTTGAAAAAGAATACGAGAAATAAAAAACAGCCAAGGCTCGGTCAGCCTTGACTGCATAGTTATATCGCAAAGACATGATTGCCGATGCGTTCGACGACTTTTCTTGTTTTAATCCAGCCATCCGTGGCGATGTCGGGATTATAAAAATATAAAGCGTCCGTTTCTTTTTTATCATGATCAACCGCTACTTCGACAGCTTCAACTGATTCACGGTCTGGTTTTCTATTAATGCTGCCATTCAGAACAGGCTCGAAAGCGTTTTTTTGGTAGATCACGCTTTTTATGCTGTCAGGAAAACCGCCGTCACCAACCCGATTCAGGACGACATTGGCCACTGCCACTTTACCTTTAAACGACTCGCCTTTAGCTTCTGCATGTACGAGCCTGGATAACAATTCTTTCTCTTCACCTGTAATCTCTGGAGAATCCTCTTTTTCTTCTTTCTCCTCCACATCCTGCTTAGGCAAAGTTTCGATGAAATTTTTTTCATCTGTCAAGTGAGAAAAAGATGGATGTTGTTCGGGATCAAGGCTTTGAAGCAGCCGTTCCATTTCCTGTTTATCTTTTTTCGAGAATAACATGACAGCTTGAGCATGCTCGATTCTTGCCGCCGGCAGCATACAGATTAAAAAAGCAGCTATCGCAGCAAATTTCGATTTCATTT
>NZ_MRBK01000058.1 GCF_001969815.1 Bacillus swezeyi
ATTCCTCCTTGTCAAATCTTCTTCGAAAAAACATAGTTCTTACAATAACAAGACCATTCATTGTTTTCATTGATAAATTATTGGCAGGCTTTCCATCAATCCGTTCTGCTGGCACATAATTGTATCGACCACACCGTTTTTTACAAAAAAAAACAAAACCCCCAGCAACATATGGATGGCAACCTTCAAATAAAAAAGGCTTTCTCAGTCATTCTGAGAAAGCCTTTTAGCTTCTAGGTTCTTTCATATATTGAAAGATAATGTCTCCCCCGTGCTCGGCGATGCCCCGAAAATGTTTAAAATCTTCCTGCTTTGTTAAGATGGCTCTAAAAGAAAGAAAATCCTCTTTTTTCACGCGGAGTTCATGAATGCTTCCTGATCTCAGGTTCTCGATCTGGTCAATGGCATTTTCATCAGTCAACTTGCCTCTCTCCTTCTCCTTGGGAATCATCTTTAACTAAATAACTATATCACTAAGTGAAAGCGGGCACAACAATAGTGCTGTTGCTTCCCAAATCGCTTTACTTCTCCAAGAAAATATTGCAAAATACTTTCAATGGGTTAATTCACTTTAAAGGAGAGGAAGTCATTTGAAGATTGCAAAAGTCGGAAACGTCATCGAATTTAAAAATGGACTCACCGGAATCGTGGAAAAAGTAAACGAAAACTCAGTTATCGTTGATGT
>NZ_MRBK01000059.1 GCF_001969815.1 Bacillus swezeyi
AAAGAATCAGGATTATGTCGATCAATTTTTATTTGAAACGAAAGTCGGCTATTGCGACAATTTCTCCACGGCCATGATCGTTTTGTTGCGTTCGGCCGGAGTCCCTGCACGCTGGGTCAAGGGCTATACATCAGGAGATTTTGCCGGAACGACGGCAGACCGGAAGCGCAATATTTATGAAGTGACGAACAACAATGCCCATTCTTGGGTTGAAGTTTACTTTAAAGGCCAGGGCTGGGTTACATTTGAACCGACAAAAGGTTTCGTCAATCCAGAGCAGTTAATAGAGCAGTCGGACAGCCAACAAGGCGGCGCTGCCGCAGGACAAAAGGAAGAAGAACAGAAAAATGCCGCAGATCAGCGGCAGCAAACTGAAAAAAAACAGAATAACGGCGAAAAGCCTGAAGCTGAGGCCAAACGGAATGCTCAAGCCGATTCTACTGCCGAAAGCCAAGGCGACAACAGTTTTCTATGGTTTGGGGCAGCCGGTTTCATTCTGCTGCTTGCCGCAGCTGCCTGCCTCTACTATACGCGGGCAAATTGGATGCCCGCCATCGTCACCGCAAGGCTGAAAAACCGGCGCGATGATACGGTGTTCTTTAAGGCTTATGAAGAGCTCCTTCGCCAGCTGAAGCGAAAGGGGATGAAGAAACAAGAAGGGCAGACGCTCCGCGAATTTGCGAAGGCGGTTGATGAACGCTTTCAAAATACTGATATGACATCTTTAACACTCCGTTATGAACGAGCTCTTTACCGAAAGGAAAATGCTGCTGAGCTTTGGAATGATTCGGCGGAGTTATGGGAAAATTTAATTAAAAGGAGATAGTCTTGACCGCTTTCTGTCCTATTGTTAGAATAAGTGAATATTAAAAACCCTTATATACTTTGCTGGCAGGCTCGGCGGTTTGTTTTCTGACAAGCCGGGCCTAAGTCCCGCGAATGGGGGCAGGACGGCCGTAGTCCGCCGCCATTTTTTCTGTGCAAAAAACAATTTGATAAAGAGGTGACACCATGACGAAGTTAGTAAATGAAATGATTCTTGTATTGGATTTTGGAAGTCAGTACAACCAGCTGATTACCCGTCGCATCCGTGAGTTTGGTGTATACAGTGAATTGCATCCGCATACGTTGACGGCAGAAGAAATCAAAGAAATGAATCCGAAAGGAATTATTTTATCCGGAGGACCGAACAGCGTGTATGATGAAGGATCATTCCGCTGCGACGAAAAGATTTTTGAATTGGATATCCCTGTTCTCGGCATCTGCTACGGTATGCAGCTGATGACTCATTACCTTGGCGGAAAAGTGGAAGCGGCAAGTCAGCGTGAGTACGGAAAAGCGAACATTCATATCGAGGGTGAGCCAGATCTGTTTAAAGATCTTCCGAATGAACAAGTTGTCTGGATGAGTCATGGTGATTTAGTTGTTGAAGTTCCAGAAGGCTTTACGGTTGATGCCACAAGCCATCACTGCCCGAATTCAGCGATGAGCAAGAAAGATAAAAAATGGTACGGCGTTCAGTTTCACCCGGAAGTGCGTCATTCAGAATACGGAAATGAACTGTTGAAAAACTTCGTTTTCGGTGTTTGTGAATGTGCCGGAGAATGGTCAATGGAAAACTTCATTGAAATCGAAATGCAAAAAATCCGTGAAACAGTCGGTGACAAACAAGTGTTATGCGCACTGAGCGGCGGAGTCGATTCATCTGTCGTTGCGGTATTGATCCATAAAGCGATCGGCGACCAGCTGACTTGTATTTTCGTCGATCACGGCCTGCTTCGCAAAGGTGAAGCGGAAGGCGTCATGAAAACGTTCAGTGAAGGCTTTAACATGAACGTCATCAAAGTGGATGCAAAAGACCGCTTCCTGAATAAGCTGAAAGGTGTTTCAGATCCTGAACAAAAACGCAAAATCATCGGCAATGAATTTATCTATGTGTTTGATGATGAAGCGGACAAGCTGAAAGGAATCGATTTCCTTGCACAGGGCACGCTTTATACAGACATTATCGAAAGCGGTACAGCGACTGCGCAGACGATCAAGTCTCACCACAATGTCGGCGGCCTGCCTGAAGACATGCAGTTTGAGCTGATTGAACCGCTGAATACTTTGTTTAAAGATGAAGTCCGTGCGCTTGGAACCGAACTCGGCATTCCTGATGAGATCGTTTGGCGCCAGCCGTTCCCTGGACCGGGCCTCGGCATCCGCGTCTTGGGAGAAATTACAGAAGATAAGCTGGAAATCGTCCGCGAATCGGACGCGATTCTCCGCGAAGAGATCGCCAAAGCAGATCTTGAAAAAGATATTTGGCAATACTTCACCGTTCTTCCTGATATCCGCAGCGTCGGAGTCATGGGAGATGCGCGAACATACGATTATACGATCGGCATTCGCGCCGTCACTTCAATCGACGGCATGACATCTGACTGGGCAAGAATTCCTTGGGACGTCCTTGAGAAGATCTCAACGCGGATCGTCAATGA
>NZ_MRBK01000006.1 GCF_001969815.1 Bacillus swezeyi
CATAAATGGACTTTAGCTGCTCCTGCGTCAGCGAGCCGAAGAACGTGTCAAGCACTTTTGCTTCTTCTTCAGCAAGGCCCGCTTCTATGGCAAGATCGGCATCAAATCCGTACTCTCCGTCTTCTTCATAAATAGAGACGGACAAGGCGGTGATGACCTTGGAAACGGAATCCCAAACTTGTTCGACAGCAGCCGCTTCTTCTTCGGACAATCCTAATTCTTGGGCTTTTTCGCTGTCAAAGATCAGTTCCCCGTCTTTCACATAGAAAGATTGAGAGAGGATTTCAAGCTTTTCAGAAAGCAGGTCCCAAATCTTCTGAACGGCTGCAGCCTCCGTTTTGGTCAGCCCCAGCTGCTGCGCTTTTTCACTGTCAAACTGATATTCTCCATCTTCCACAATGATGGATTGAATGACAATTCCGAAAATTCTAGTTGCACCTTCATTTGCTCCAGCTTCGATTTTGTATGCCGCATCCTTGTTCTCCCCGGCGGCTTTAGCGGAGTTTGAAAAAGCCGTGCTGAATACGAGAAGCAGTGCAGCGGCAGTTAGAACGACTAACCTTACAATGTGTTTTACAATCTTTGTCATGCTTTTTCTCCTTCCTGCAATTTTTTGTAGCAGTTTTATTATAACGAGAGGAAAATTGAGAAAAAATAGGGAAAAGGAAGAGTTTTACCATAGTCCGATAGTGATTGCCGGACAGCTGGAAAAAAAGCTGAATCAGGCTTCCGTTTGTTCTTTTAAAAGAATTTAATCATCCTTCTGAAAATTGGAAATATAAACTTTAAATAAAAATCGTTGTATGATGTGTACTTTGATTTTCTTTATTAAGAACAATCTAACGGCGGGGTTTTTTTATAAAATGTAAAATGAGGGAGGCTTTTCGTCCAAGAAAAAAGCCCCTTTAGCCGTAAAGGAGCTTTGCGCTTACTCAAGTATGCCTTTTTCCCGCATTCTTTTTTTGAAGGTAAAACCAGTTCCCATAATGACGATAAGAATCGCAATGGCGATCATGACGCCGATCATGCTTTTCTCAGCGATTGCAACCCCGATCATCATAATGCTGATGACAGCGGCCAAAGCGAGCAGTAAGAAAATCCATTTGATTTGTTTCATTCTGTTTTACATCCCCTTTTTCAGTCTACTGTTAGTTTACAGAAAAACGGCCTGAATATAAAGGGGTCAGCCGGATGGAATATTGAAACAAATTGAAATAACTTCAATCCTCGGTTATAATATGAAAGTTATCTAAATTTTTAGGAGATGAAAACGTGAAACTTCGAGAAGACCTACGCAATATCGCTATTATCGCCCACGTTGACCACGGAAAAACGACGCTTGTAGACCAGCTTCTTCACCAGGCCGGTACATTCCGTGCGAATGAAAATGTGGCTGAGCGCGCCATGGATTCCAATGATTTGGAAAGAGAGCGCGGCATTACGATTTTGGCGAAAAATACAGCGATTAATTATAAAGAAACACGTATTAATATTTTGGATACTCCTGGACACGCAGACTTTGGCGGAGAAGTAGAACGGATCATGAAAATGGTTGACGGCGTTTTGCTTGTCGTTGACGCTTATGAAGGCTGCATGCCTCAGACCCGCTTTGTGCTGAAAAAAGCGCTTGAGCAAAACTTGACGCCGATCGTGGTAGTGAATAAGATCGACCGTGATTTTGCCCGGCCTGAAGAGGTTATTGATGAAGTGCTTGATCTTTTCATTGAGCTTGATGCAAATGAAGAGCAGCTTGAATTCCCTGTTGTGTATGCTTCGGCGATCAACGGCACCGCATCAGCAGATCCAAAAAAGCAGGATGAAAATATGGAAGCTCTATTTGAAGCGATTGTCGGCCATATTCCGAGTCCTGTCGACAACCATGAGGAGCCGCTGCAGTTCCAGGTGGCACTGCTTGACTACAATGATTATGTCGGCCGTATCGGGATCGGACGCGTATTCAGGGGTACGATGAAGGTCGGGCAGCAGGTTGCTTTAATGAAGCTTGACGGTTCTGCTAAGCCGTTCCGCGTAACAAAAATCTTTGGCTTCCAAGGATTGAAAAGGGTTGAGATTGAAGAAGCAAAAGCCGGTGACCTTGTCGCGGTATCAGGAATGGAAGACATCAACGTCGGTGAAACCGTCTGTCCGATCGATCATCAAGAAGCACTCCCTGTGCTTCGCATTGATGAGCCGACACTTCAAATGACTTTTGCCGTCAACAACAGTCCTTTCGCAGGCCGCGAAGGCAAATATGTGACGGCAAGAAAGATCGAAGAGCGTCTTGAACAGCAGCTGCAAACAGATGTTAGCCTCCGGGTCGATCCGACACCTTCACCGGATGCCTGGGTCGTCTCTGGACGCGGTGAGCTTCATTTGTCTATTTTAATCGAAAACATGCGCCGTGAAGGCTATGAATTGCAAGTGTCAAAACCTGAGGTCATCGTAAAGGAAATTGACGGCGTACGCTGTGAACCTGTTGAGCGCGTTCAAATTGACGTGCCTGAAGAAAACACAGGCTCTGTTATGGAATCAATGGGCGCCCGCAAAGGCGAAATGATCGACATGATCAACAGCGGAAACGGTCAGGTCCGCCTGATTTTCAATGTTCCTTCACGCGGTTTAATCGGCTATTCAACCGAGTTTCTTTCTCTTACACGCGGTTTTGGGATTTTAAATCATTCGTTTGACAGCTATCAGCCGATCGAGCCAGGCCAAGTCGGAGGCCGCCGTCAAGGGGTCCTCGTCTCAATGGATACAGGGAAAGCTTCAGCTTACGGTATTCAAGGCGTTGAAGAGCGCGGCGTCATTTTTGTTGAGCCTGGGACAGAAGTGTATGAAGGCATGATCGTCGGCGAACATAATCGTGAAAACGACCTTGTCGTCAACATTAACAAAATGAAGCAGCAGACAAACGTGCGTTCAGCTACAAAAGATCAAACAGTCAGCATGAAAAAACCGCGCATCATGTCGCTTGAAGAATCGCTTGAATACTTGAATGAAGATGAATATTGCGAAGTAACACCTGAGTCCATCAGATTAAGAAAGAAAATTCTTGATAAAAACGAACGGGAAAAAGCAGCGAAAAAGAAGAAGCTGGCAGGATTGTCGTAAAGTTTGCAGAACCTAAAAAAAGAGCAACCCAACTAAGCAAAGGGGAGGGGAATCTTTTTGACTGATGTAAGTGAACGGCTCTCATTTTTTGCCGCTCTTTATAAAGTGGATCAAAATCCTGAAGCGGGGATGTGGTGGCTCTATGCCACCATCTTCGTCCTGTCTGCCGTCGTCTTTAAATTGGGGTTTGCCAAACGGCTGCCGCTGTTCAAAACGGCAATCATCTATTTTTTTCTCGCTTTAGGCTGCACGTTCTTAACCTTTTTCGGCGTTTTTCTGCCGGTTGGGGAAGGGCTGATCGTAGCCGTCCTGATCCTTTCGATTTACAAAGTCCGTTTACATCGTTCTAAGAAGGAACAGGAAACAGGGACAAACCCTTAAAAAAGACATAGCCAAGGGCTATGTCTTTTTGATGTCTTCCGCCAAAAAATCAGTTGCTAATAAATCGTGGAACAGTCTTCTGGCAAAAAGGATTTCCTCTGATGAGTAGCGGCTTAAAAAGCGTTTGAAGCGGCCCTCAATTTTCTCGTGCTCCCGCTGGTGGATGATATGCACTTGTCTTCCTTTTTGACTTAAGCGAAAGTAAATTTCTTTTTTATTGTCGCTGAGCTGTGTTTTGATTATAAGGTCTTTTTTGATCAGCTTTGTGCTGATTCTTGATATAGTCGCCTTCGAAAATTCCATTTTCTCGGCAATCGACGTGACATTGATGGGTTCATTGTCACCAATGCAGGAGATCGTATGAATGTCAGACATGTTTAATTTCAGCTCGGATCCCAATTCGCGCTCCATCTGTTCGATCTCTTCAGTAATTCTTTCTTTCATGAGACTTTCTTGTTGTTCCTGCTGATGGATAAGCTTGATATACATGTCAAAAATCTCTTGCTTGGCGTGTGTTAAATATTCCATGCAGAAAGCCGGCTCCTTTGGTCCATTTTCTGCTATGATTATATCATTTTGTTGCGCGTGAAACAAAGTGGCTATGCTGACTGAATGTGAACATTTCCGCACCAGCGCCGAATTCCGTCTGCAATCCATTGTTCAGACTCTGCTTGAGAGCGGCTGACTGCCCAGGCAACATGACCGTCGGGACGGATCAAGGCTGCTTTAACATCATCCCATTCCGGCCGGTCATCAATCGCTTTTGCTCTGATGATTCGGACGTGAGGAAGATCTGGAAGTTTGATTTGCTCTTCTCCAAACGTCACATATAAAAAGCTTCCTTTATGAAGGAATGAGTAAAGGTGTTTGGTATTGCCGCCAGCAAGCGTAAGTTCAAAATCGGGAAGCCGCTTTCCGTTTAGGTGATGTTCGGGCATCTTTTCATCAGCTTCATAATCTACGCTGAGAGCCGTAATTTGTTCTGCGAGATATCGGTTCACATCTGGGAAAGTCAGGAGGCTGGACAATAAGTCGCGGAGGTAAAGCCCTTCTCGTGTAAAATCAAACAGTTTTGTTTGAATTTGCGTATTGCGGAGAAGCTCTGCTCCAACGGGATGCCTTTCCGTGTGGTAGGTGTCAAGAAGCCAGTCGGAAGACCGTCCGTTGATGACGGCGGCAAGCTTCCAGCCGAGATTCATCGCGTCTTGGAGGCCTACGTTCAGACCTTGTCCTCCAGCTGGGAAATGAATGTGTGCGGCATCTCCCGCCAAGAATAATCTTCCTGAGCGATAACATTCCGCCAGCCGGCTGGCATTTCCAAAACGGGACATCCAAACAGGATGATTGATACCGAAATCGGTCCCGCAGATGCTGGTGATATCCTTTTTTAATTCTTCCAATGTGACAGGTTCATGCAGCAATGGCTGGGGCTTGTGCGATGCCATGCTGATCACGCGGTAGATGCCGGGTGACAAAGGTACGATGACGACGGCGCCTTCCTGATTGATGCATGTATGAAAGTGAGATTTCGGCGGATTTTCCAGCGCGACATCCCCGAGTTTGGCGGTCACGCTTGCATCCGTTCCGAAAAAAGCGATCTCCGCCTGTTTACGGACGGTGCTTCCCGCTCCGTCTGCGCCGACGATATATGACGCCGTTAAAAACGACAGACCATCAGGGCCTTGGACGACAAGCTCAGCACTTTCTTCACGTTGACGGACAGCCAATACCTCATGACCGCGAAGAATGCAAACACCGAGATGTTGCACGTGTTCTTCAAGCACTTTCTCAGTCTCAGTTTGAGGGATAAACAGTGTATAATTTGCCCGTGTATCGAGCACAGAGAAATCCAAAGCCTGGTTAAGCCCTGCAAAGTGACCGGCGGGAAGCGGCCTGCCTTTTTCCTTGAATCGTTCAGCGAGGCCCCTCATTTCCAATATTTCGATTGAACGCGGGTGAAGAGTCAGCGCTTTTGAATAGTGGGAAGGCGTATGACGCCGTTCAATGATACATGTGCGGACTCCGGCCAGCGCCAGTTCGGAAGCTGTCATCAAACCGACGGGGCCTCCTCCTACAATGAATACATCAAAATCCATATCAATCACTCCTTTTTTGTTACGATAGAAACAATTTAAAAATAATACAAATCAAAATGTTTATCAACCATTTTGATTTATTTTGTTTCGTTCGTAACAAAAAAGTATAAAAAAAGACATGAACGCTCGTCCATGTCTTTTTTATGACTTTACCTGCTCTTTTTCTTTTCTGTGCGGATATAATTTAAAGCGGCCGGTTTTTATCCGGTTCTCTGTTTTTCGTTTGATTCGTTCGTGGCATTCATCACACAAATAGGTATGTATAGGCCGATTTCGAAGCCGTTTGGCAATTTGTGTGTCATCATCGATTTTGTCGATTTTGTCGCATAATGAACACTTTACCCTCACTTTTTTCACCTCGCTTATGCTTCATTATATCACTAATGAAGGCGGCAAATAAATTTTCAGCAGAAAAAAGGAAAAAGCTCATGCCGTCAAGAAAGGTAAAGGCACAAGCTTTTTTGCCGTTATTGTCTGTTTTTCATATGCTTATTTGATTGATCATTCTGCTGTTTTTCAAGCTGTTTTTGCCTGTTGTCATTCAGCTGGTCATTGTTTGACTTGGTCGGATTTGTTTTTTGGTCGTCTGTCGCATCATTCGGCACTTCTGGAAGAACGCGTCCAACAATCGCTGCCAGTTCATCAAGGATGCCTTTAACAGGTCGTCCTGCCTGAATTTCTCTTCCCATTGCCCTGAGGCGGTTAACGGTGTCGGGATCTGCTACGACGGCCGCGTTTGCACCGTAAGGATCATCTTGCAGGGCTTCTGCGACCGAATATTTAATCGATTCGACTTTACTGCGTTCCAAATTATCTTTTACATCAATTCCAACGACGGCAAGCCTCCCGAGGACAATGGCGGTAGCGTCATTTACACCGGGAACGTTTTCGGTTATTTTGACAAGACGCCTTGATATGGCCTGCCCGTCTTCTCTGTTTACTGGCTCTTGAGCGGTATTTTTCACATGAATCGGCCTGTTGCCCGGCAGTTCATTTGCTTCGTTTTGGGCATTGTTTTGAATGCCGCAGGCTGAAAGCAGAATAGCGGTTTGAATGAAGATCAAAAAAATGATTCGCACTTGAGCTTGCCTCCTTAAAAATGCTTTCAATATTTTTATTGTTGAATTAACCTTCTATCTTTATTCACAAAAACATATATTTTAGCGGGCGCTCCATCAGCTTTTAACCCGCTTAAGAATAAAAGGCTAAAAATCCTGATCAGGAGGCGAAAGATTGAGTAAAATTTATGTGCTAGATACGAATGTGCTATTGCAGGATCCGAATTCAATCTTTTCTTTCGAAGATAATGAGGTTGTCATTCCGGCTGTCGTATTGGAGGAAGTCGATTCAAAGAAACGTTACATGGATGAAATTGGGAGGAATGCAAGACGCGTATCTAAACTGATAGATGATTTGCGCTTAAAAGGAAGACTGTATGAAAACGTGCCCCTTCACAATGGGGGGAGTATCAGAATCGAACTCAACCACCGCTCCTTTCAGCAGCTTCAGGATATTTTTATAGAAAAAACAAACGACAACCGCATATTAGCAGTGGCGAAAAACCTGAGCCTTGAAGAAGAAACAAAAGAAGGCGGGCGTCCCGTCATACTCGTCAGCAAAGATATGCTGATCCGCGTTAAAGCCGATGCCATCGGCTTGATGTCCGAGGATTTTTTGCATGACAGGGTTGTTGACAATGATGATATATACAGCGGATTTACCGAAATGTACATCCAAACCGATCAGATGAATTCATTTTATGAGAACCACTATTTGCCGCTTGACGGGATCAGCAGTGAACCGCTTTGTCCGAACCAGTTTATCGTCATGAAGGATGCGCTCGGCAGTTCATCCTCTGCGATCGGAATCGTTGATCAACGTGGAAAAGCCGTCAAAAAGCTGATTTTCGATCAGGAACAGGTTTGGGGCATCCGTTCGAGAAATGTACAGCAGACGATGGCGCTGGAACTTCTTTTAAGACAAGACATTCCGCTTGTAACGTTGATCGGAAAAGCCGGCACCGGGAAAACACTGCTTGCCTTGGCTGCGGGCCTGCTGCAGACGGAGGACTTGGGTCATTTCAAAAAGCTGGTCGTCACTAGACCGATCGTCCCTGTCGGCAAGGATATCGGCTATCTTCCCGGGGAAAAAGAAGAAAAGCTTCGTCCTTGGGTGCAGCCGATTTTTGATAACCTGGAATATTTGTTTAATGCCAAAAAGCCCGGGGAGCTTGATGATATTTTAGCTGGAATGGGCTCCATTCAAGTGGAAGCCCTCACATATATTCGGGGCAGAAGCATTCCTGATCAATTCATTATCATTGATGAGGCCCAAAACCTGACCAAGCATGAGGTTAAAACGCTTCTTACACGAGTCGGGGAAGGCAGCAAAATCGTATTGATGGGGGATACAGAACAGATTGACCATCCGTATCTGGATGCGATGAATAACGGTTTGGCTTATGTTGTGGAGCGCTTTAAAGAACAAAAGATTTCCGGAAACGTGAAGCTTTTAAAAGGGGAGCGTTCAGGACTTGCAAGGCTTGCAGCCGATTTGCTGTAAAGAAAAAACCTGGAGGTCATCCAGGTTTTTCAGCCTGCCTGAGGTTTGAACGGTGAACATCCGTTTTCAGGCCGATTATATCATGTGAATTTCTTTTACATGTTTAATCGGATTCGAGCGGTTTGAACCGTCTTCAAAATAGACATGTACAGGACCGTCTTCTGTCAGAGGCTTCCCCTTTTTGCTGAAACAGAGAATCGCCCGGCAAGCTTCTTCAATCGAGATTGAAAACTCATCATGCTCTGTTTTAAAGAGACACTGAACAGCGGATTCAGACACCTCCGCGTTTTTTAAAAACGGTTCAAGCCTGATCGCAAATGTACCATCAAGCAGTTTTTCTTTTTCATATTTCTTCTCTGATTTCAGTGTCGGCGGCGCTACAGCCCCCTCCCTGATTAAGCGCTCCCGGTCAATCTCCAGCTCTTCGGCCTCATGATGATCGGCTCCTTGACTTGAAAAAAACTGATCGAGATCGAATTTTCGGTCGTCAAAAATCCATACGCTTGGATCGAGTGTAATCGGATATTTTACTTTCCCTGTAATCGTCACTATCTCCATTTCTTTACCACTCCCTCACAGCGATTATAAGCGCTTTCTTTCGAATTGTCACTTCTCATAACAACGGCTTTCTTAGGGAAAGCTAAGAGAAAAGACGCTCGGATGGAGGGAAAAAACGTGAACTGCCGGCATAATGAAGAGCTCGAATATTTTGTCGCGGAAGCAAAAAAAGTAACCGGCGAAGGGAAGGTCGCATCTTACATACCGGCTTTGGCCGAATTATCAGAAGATGATTTGTCAGTCGCGGTCTACTATACGGACGGGACATGTGTTTCTGCGGGAGATGTAGAAAAAGCCTTCACGCTTCAAAGTATTTCAAAGGTACTGTCGCTCGCTCTTGTTTTAATCGACCACGGCCCGGAAAAAGTGTTCCATTATGTAGGACAAGAGCCGACAGGTGATCCGTTCAACTCCATCATCAAACTTGAAACCGTCAATCCGGGCAAGCCGCTGAATCCGATGATAAACGCCGGCGCATTAGTGGTGACAAGCATGATAAAAGGAACGACGACATCTGACAAAATCACCAAGCTCCTCGATTTTGTCAGAACGCTTGCGAATAACCCGGGCATCACCTTTTGTGAAAAGGTCGCGGAATCCGAGTTTAAAACTTCGATGGTCAATCGGGCGATGTGCTATTATATGAAAGAGCATGGTATCTTTCAGGCAAAAGTCGAAGATGTCATGGATGTTTATACAAAGCAATGCGCCATTGAAATGAACAGTCTTGACCTGGCTAAAATCGGCTGTGTCTTTGCCTTGAACGGCAAGCATCCCGAAACAGGGGAGCAGATCATTTCGAAAGATATCGCCAGAATCTGCAAAACGTTTATGGTCACATGCGGCATGTACAATGCCAGCGGCGAATTTGCGATTAAAATCGGCATACCTGCAAAAAGCGGTGTCTCGGGGGGGATTATGGGGCTGGCCCCATACCGCTTTGGCATCGGAATATTCGGTCCGGCTTTGGATGAAAAAGGAAACAGCATTGCCGGAATCCGGCTGCTTGAGCTCTTATCTGCTAATTACAGTTTAAGCATTTTTTAAGAGGCCGGCGGAATGGAGAAGCCATTTATGAAATACAGCGAAAGGGCAGAAATAGCTTGCTTTTTTTTAGTATAGGCTTTATTATAAATAGAAGAATTAGGTACTCGCCTGGGGAACGGAGGGATACTTTTGGCGTCTGAGATTATAGTCGACCATCGTGAAAAAGCACTTGCCTTGTTAAAACGTGATGCTGATAAAATCTTGAAGCTGATTCAAGTGCAAATGGACAACTTAACGATGCCTCAATGTCCTCTTTATGAAGAGGTTTTAGATACACAAATGTTCGGACTCTCTAGAGAAATTGACTTCGCTGTCCGCCTTGGATTGGTAGATGAAGAAGAGGGAAAAGATTTGCTTTACAGGCTGGAGCGTGAATTGTCTGCATTGCATGATGCATTTACAAAAAAATAAATGAATCACTCAGTAGAACTACTTTAGTCTGAGTCAGCTTGTCGACGATGATGTCTGTGAAAACAGACTGCCGACAGGCTTTTTTTATTATGTTCACCAGAATGAAATCGTCCTTTTCATCGTTTATGGAGGAATGGACATTGTTTATGACGAATAAACGAAGACACATACTTTGCCGATAAAAAAACAGAACTGCAATTGTGCACCGAAAGACGGACTTTCTTTCTGAAGAATATCGAAGTTTATAAAAGGGTATCCTTCGTTCTTTTTAAGAAATTGTAGTAAAATAACGAAGGAGCTATCACAAACATTTTGAAGGCAAGTAAGGAAGAGGATAATATGTTAAAAAGAATGCTCAAATCCTATGATTATTCATTAATTTTTGCTGTATTTCTCCTGTGCGGGTTCGGTCTCGTCATGGTATACAGCTCAAGCATGATCACAGCGGTGACAAGATACGGAAAGGAGAGCGACTTCTTTTTTGACAGGCAGCTCATGTTTTTGGCGCTCGGAATGATCATCTTTTTGTTCATGGCGCTTTTTCCGTATAAGGCTTTTGCCAATCAAAAATTTCAAAAGATTTTGCTGCTCGTTTCTGTTCTCGCCTTGTTCGCGCTGTTTCTTGTCGGCCATGTGGCCGGGAACGCCCAAAGTTGGTTCAGAATCGCAAACTACGGCATCCAGCCGGGGGAGTTTGCCAAGCTGACCGTTATCTTGTATCTTTCTTCCGTTTATGCCAAAAAACAAAGCTATATTGACAACTTGGGAGCTGGAATCGCCCCCCCTGCGATCATCACGCTCTTCATTTGCGCATTGGTTGCCGTTCAGCCCGATATCGGGACGGCTTCCATTATCGGATTGATTGCTTTGTGCATTATTCTGTGCTCGGGATTCAGCGGGAAAACGCTGCTTAAACTCGTCCTTTTGACAGGTATTGTTCTTCTGCTTGTCAGTCCCCTGATTTTATTAAATTTGGACAACATCTTAACGGAAGGGCGGCTGAACCGTTTTGAAAGCTATCAAAACCCTTTCAAAGACGCAAAAGGTTCAGGATTTCAGGTCGTGAATTCCTACCTTGCGATCGGTTCGGGAGGACTGTTTGGCCTAGGGCTTGGAGAGAGTGTACAAAAGTACGGATACTTGCCTGAAACGCATACCGACTTTATCATGGCGATCATCGCCGAAGAGCTTGGCATTTTTGGCGTCTTGTTTGTCGTGCTGCTGCTCGGTTTCATCGTTTTAAAAGGATTTTATATCGCCAGGAAATGCGATGATCCGTTTGGCAGCCTGCTTGCAATCGGAATATCAAGCATGATCGCCATCCAGTCGTTCATAAACTTAGGAGGCATCTCCGGTTTGATTCCTTTGACAGGGGTTACGCTCCCGTTTATCAGCTATGGCGGTTCTTCGCTCGTCGTGCTGATGGCAAGCGCGGGGATATTGGTGAATATCAGCATGTTTAATGATTATTTTGATCGGTACAAACGAAAACAGCCTGTCAATACTACAAAAATCAAAGAAAATCAATATAAAAAAAGTATAAATTTTTAAAAAACTAAGCGTGTACAGGCATGCTGGATTCATTTAGAATAGATACATACTTAAAACAGCGGATGAGGGGGAACGACATGTCACAACAGTCTATACAAAAAGTTCTTGTTGCAAACAGAGGGGAAATCGCAATTCGCGTTTTTCGCGCTTGTACAGAACTGAATATCCGTACGGTAGCCATCTATTCTAAAGAAGACAGCGGATCATATCACAGATACAAAGCGGATGAAGCATATTTGGTTGGCGAAGGGAAAAAGCCGATCGATGCTTACCTCGATATTGAAGGGATCATTGAGATTGCCAAGCGCAACCATGTGGACGCCATCCATCCCGGATACGGCTTTCTATCTGAAAACATCCAATTTGCCAAGCGATGTGAAGAGGAAGGGATCATCTTTATAGGACCGACCTCAGAACATTTGGATATGTTCGGAGACAAAGTCAAAGCCCGTGAACAGGCTGAAAAAGCTGGAATCCCTGTGATCCCGGGAAGCGACGGGCCTGTGGCCGATATAGGGGATGTAAAGCGCTTTGCGAAAGAGTACGGCTATCCGTTTATTATTAAAGCGTCTCTTGGCGGCGGAGGCCGCGGCATGCGGATTGTCAGAGAAGAGTCTGAGCTCCAGGAATCTTATGACCGTGCAAAATCAGAAGCGAAAGCCGCTTTTGGAAATGATGAAGTCTATGTGGAAAAGCTGATTGAAAAGCCGAAGCATATTGAAGTTCAAGTGATCGGAGACAAAGAAGGAAATGTGGTGCACCTTTATGATCGGGATTGTTCTGTGCAAAGGCGTCATCAAAAGGTCATCGAAGTGGCGCCGAGCGTTTCCCTCTCCGATTCACTCAGGGAAAACATTTGCGACGCAGCTGTTGCACTTGCGAAAAACGTCGACTATGTCAATGCGGGCACAGTCGAATTCTTAGTCGCAAACGATGAGTTTTTCTTTATTGAAGTTAATCCGCGCGTTCAGGTTGAGCACACCATTACAGAAATGGTGACAGGCGTCGATATCGTTCAGACGCAGATTATGATTGCCGGCGGACTCAGCCTGAAAAGCGCTGAAGTCAGCATCCCGAATCAAGACGCCATTACCCTGCACGGATACGCGATTCAGTCAAGGGTGACAACTGAGGACCCGTCAAACAACTTTATGCCTGACACAGGAAAGATTATGGCATACCGCTCAGGAGGAGGATTCGGGGTTCGCCTTGATACGGGAAACAGTTTTCAGGGGGCCGTGATTACGCCTTATTATGACTCTCTGCTCGTAAAGCTTTCAACATGGGCCCTGACGTTCGAACAGGCGGCCGCCAAAATGGTCCGAAACCTTCAGGAATTCCGGGTCAGAGGAATCAAAACCAACATTTCTTTCCTTGAAAATGTCGCCAAGCACGAAAAATTCCTGACCGGACAATACGATACTTCTTTTATTGATTCAACGCCTGAGCTCTTTGTGTTTCCAAAACAAAGAGACCGCGGCACAAAAATGCTGACGTATATCGGCAATGTAACGGTGAACGGATTCCCTGGAATCGACAAGAAGAAGAAGCCGGAATTTGACAAGCCGCAGATCATCAAAACAAATGTGGATCAGCCGCTTGCCGACGGTACGAAACAGATCCTTGATGAACGGGGGGCAGAGGGACTCGTCAAGTGGGTGAAAGACCAGCAAGAAGTCCTTCTCACCGATACGACGTTCCGCGATGCCCATCAGTCATTGCTCGCGACAAGAATCCGCACGCATGACCTAAAGAAAATTGCCAACCCGACAGCGGCGGTCTGGCCTGAACTGTTCAGCCTTGAAATGTGGGGCGGGGCTACCTTTGATGTAGCATACCGTTTCTTAAAAGAGGACCCTTGGAAAAGGCTTGAAGAAATGCGAAAAGAGATTCCGAACACGATGTTCCAAATGCTTTTGAGGTCGTCAAATGCCGTCGGATATAAAAACTACCCTGACAACCTGATTAAAAAGTTCGTCAGTGAATCGGCGGAAGCCGGAATCGATGTGTTCCGTATTTTTGACAGCCTGAACTGGGTTAAAGGCATGACGCTTGCGATTGATGCGGTCCGTGACACAGGAAAACTCGCCGAAGCAGCGATCTGTTATACCGGCGACATTCTTGATCCGAACAGAACGAAATATAATCTTGAGTACTATACTTCGATGGCCAAGGAGCTTGAAGCGGCCGGAGCCCACATTCTCGGCATTAAGGATATGGCAGGTCTGTTACGGCCTCAGGCAGCTTATGAGCTGGTGTCCGCATTGAAAGAGTCGATCGACATACCGATCCATCTGCACACACATGATACGAGCGGCAATGGCATTTACATGTATGCCAAGGCGATTGAAGCGGGTGTTGATATCGTCGATGTGGCGGTAAGTTCAATGGCGGGGTTAACTTCCCAGCCAAGTGCAAGCTCGCTTTATCATGCGCTTGAAGGGGATAAACGCCGTCCGCGGCTGAATGTTGATGCAGTTGAATCTTTGTCTCAATATTGGGAATCGGCCAGAAAATACTACAGTGAGTTTGAGAGCGGAATGAACGCGCCTCATACCGAAATTTACAAGCATGAAATGCCTGGCGGCCAATACAGCAATCTTCAGCAGCAGGCGAAAGGAGTCGGTCTCGGCGACCGCTGGAATGAAGTGAAAGAGATGTACAGCCGGGTCAACCATCTGTTTGGAGATATTGTAAAGGTTACACCGTCATCCAAAGTGGTAGGGGATATGGCGCTTTACATGGTGCAAAATAAGCTGACTGAAAAAGACATCTTTGAAAGAGGAGAATCCCTTGATTTCCCTGATTCAGTCGTCGAGCTTTTTAAAGGTTATCTCGGACAGCCTCACGGCGGGCTCCCTGAGAAGCTGCAAAAGCTGATTTTGAAAGGGCAGGAGCCGATTACCGTCCGTCCTGGAGAACTGCTTGAACCGGTTTCTTTTGCTGACTTGAAAGCTGAATTTTTAGAAAAGCATGATGCTGAGCTTACGGATCAGGATGCTGTCGCATATGCGCTATATCCAAAAGTGTTTACAGAGTATGTCAAAACGGCAGAGCTGTACGGGGATATTTCCGTACTGGATACACCGACCTTTTTCTACGGCATGACGCTCGGTGAAGAGATTGAAGTCGAGATTGAAAGAGGAAAAACGCTGATCGTTAAACTGGTCTCAATCGGCGAACCCCGTCCTGATGCGACCAGAATCGTCTATTTTGAACTGAATGGACAGCCTCGTGAAGTGGTCATTAAAGATGAGAGCATTAAATCGTCTGTTCACCAAAAAGTCAAAGCAGACCGTTCAAACCCTAATCATATCGCGGCTTCCATGCCGGGAACGGTGATTAAGCTTCTCATTGGAAAAGGCGATAAAGTCAATAAAGGCGATCATTTGATGATCAACGAAGCGATGAAAATGGAAACGACTGTCCAGGCTCCGTTTTCAGGAACGATTGAGAACATTCATGTTGCCAACGGAGAAGCCATTCAAACCGGTGATCTTCTCCTTGAAATGAAAAAAATCTAAGTAACTGTGCCGCCGGCTTTAGTCGGCGGCCTTTTCTCTAGCATGAAAAAAAGCCCCTGTTTCCATACAGGGGCTTTTGGCGTTTATTTTTGTGTTTTGGCTTGACAGCGGTAGCGGACAACCAGCAGCAGGAAGTAGCAGAGAATCCCGAACAAACAAGAAATAAAGAATGCGTGGGCAAGCGCGAATCCCAGGTCCAGGCGGCTCAGGACAACCATCACTCCTGACGCTGCCTGAAGAATGATTAGAATCAGGGATATGATCCAGCCCCAATAAATCCGTTTTTGGTTTTTATAATGTTTTGCAGCATGAATCACAGCTATGATAATCCAGGCGAAAAGAAGGAATGCGGCTGCTCTGTGGCCCATCTGCACCCATTCATGAAACTTCGTCGGCAGCCAGCCGTTCGCCGTGCTGCACATCGGAAAATCGAGGCAGGCAAGGCTTGAGGTCGTATGCCGGACATAGGCACCTGTATAAACAACGATATATGTGTATATAATGGTTCCTATTATATGAAACTGCATGGTTTTTCCTATATAAAAAGCTTCGGCTTTTTCCCGGCTGTCAGCTTCAAAGAGCAGGAGCGTCAGAAGCAGAACTGAAGCGAAGGAAATAAGCGAAATACCAAAATGCAGCGCCATGATTAAATCTGATGACCCGAACACAACGGCTGCGGCTCCCAAAAGGGCCTGAAGAATGAGAAAGATTACCGACATAATGGCGAGAAATTTCGTTTCTCTAATATGGCCGATTTTTTTCCAGGACCAAATGGCGAGGGCGAGCACGAGAATCCCGGAAGTTCCGCTGACAAACCTGTGGCTCCATTCAATGATCGATTCCAACGTTAAAGCCGGGAATATGCTTCCATTGCAGAGCGGCCATGATCTGCCGCAGCCCATTCCCGAGCCTGTCTTCGTGACGAGCGCTCCGCCGATCAGCACGAAGAGCATGGCAATGGTTGTGATAATTCCCAAGCCTTTTAATGCTTTATTCATATAAACTCAATTCTCCTTTTAATGCAAACTGACTAAAAAAATGATAATCCACCTTCAAGTTTAAGCGAATTGATGTTCTGGTGCAATTCATAATCCTGATTGTTCACAAAAATGCAATAGAAGGAGTTCACATTTTTCTTGGATTTGAAGACTTGATTATTCTGGTTTCGTTTGATAGAACTATATTTGAATGACGGTGGTTTTTCGCCCTTGTTCACAATTTTTCCTTCATCTGTAATGGAAGTCATAAAAAGTTCACAAATATAAACCGGTTTGTCGATTAATATTTAATAGGCTGTTTTTTTCCAACCGGTAATCTTGTATGATAGAGTTGTAGGTTTTTTATGAATATACCGCTTCTCTTGACGTGATGAAGGTTTGAGTAAGGGGGGTTAATATTATGGCTGAATCCAGAATTACAGCTGATACAGCAATGAATGGACAAATAGAAGAAACGACAGCATGGAAGGATTTCCTCGCCCTTATCAAAGTCGGGATTGTTTACTCAAACCTGATAACAACTTTTACGGGTATGTGGCTCGCTTTTTATTTATCTAATCTGAGCTTTTTAGGAAACCTGGATATCGTGCTGTTCACTTTAGCTGGATCATCGCTGATTATCGCAGGGTCATGCGTCATCAACAACTATTATGACCGCGATATTGACCAGCTTATGCAGCGGACGAAAACAAGGCCGACTGTGACTGGCAAAATCCAGCCTTCACAGGCGCTGTGGTTTGGCATTTTGCTGATTGCACTCGGTTTTATCATGCTGCTTATGACCACGGTGACTGCTGCTGTCGTAGGGTTTGTCGGCGTCTTTACGTATGTTTTTCTTTATACGATGTGGTCAAAGCGCCGCTATACCATCAATACGATTATCGGAAGCATATCGGGAGCTGTTCCTCCTCTGATCGGGTGGACCGCTGTCCAAGGCTCCATCGGTGTGGAGGCATGGGTGCTGTTTTTAATTATGTTTATTTGGCAGATCCCTCACTTTCTCGCGCTTGCGATTAAGAAAACGGAGGACTACAGAGCCGCAAACATCCCGATGCTGCCCGTTATACATGGTTTTGAAGTGACGAAAAGACAAATTATCATTTGGATTGCCTGCTTAATGCCGCTGCCGTTTTTCCTTGGCGGACTTGGCTTGCCGATCGTGATTTTGGGCACAGTATTAAATATCGGTTGGCTCATTTGCGGCCTTATCGGCTTCAGAAGTAAAAATGTCATGAAGTGGGCAACGCTCATGTTTGTATATTCATTAAATTACTTGACCATTTTTTTCGTGGCCATGGTCGTATTTACACTTTTTAAAATTGGATAGAACTCTATAATTCATCACATTGAAGGCTATCACTTAACACTTCAAGCAGACAACAATCATGTAAAAGCCGCCTTATCGATTTTTCGATTATGTTTATAGGCGGCTTTACGTTCATACATAGATGGTATTTTGAGTAAAAAACCTCATTATTTAAGAAAAGAGGAAATGTAAGTGCTTTAATTTAGGGTAGGGAGTCAGGTGGATGAATGGGGTGTCCTATAAAAGCTTAAGTAGTGAAAGTTCCAAAAGGATTGATTGAAAAGGGGTTGGGATGAAATGTTAAAAAAATGGCGTCTGATTTCGCTGTTCACTATTTTGGCGCTCGTTTTAACAGGGTGCGGAGAACCGTTTTTATCAACGCTGAAGCCTGCGGGAGAAGTGGCTGATAAGCAATATTTCTTAATGGTTCTCAGCACGCTGATCATGGTGGTCGTCGTTGTAGTGGTGAGCTTCATATTTGTGTTTGTCATCGTGAAATACAGAAGGTCTAAGCTCGGTGATGACCACATGCCGAAACAGGTAGAAGGAAACCGCAATTTAGAAATCTTATGGACTGTTATTCCGATTCTTCTTCTTCTTGTCCTTGTCGTACCTGTTGTCGCACAGACATTTGATTTGGCGGATACAAAGCCGATGGATAAGAAAAACAGAGACCCTGAGAAAGCGCTGGTCGTCAATGTCAGGGCAAACCTGTACTGGTGGGAATTCGAGTATCCTGATTACGGCGTTGTAACAAGCCAGGAACTGGTTGTGCCGACAGATGAACGCGTTTATTTTAAACTGAAAGCCTCGGATGTCAAGCATTCATTCTGGGTGCCTTCAGCCGGCGGAAAAGTTGACACGAATACAGACAACGAAAACAAATTCTTCTTGACGTTCGATTCAAAACGGGCCAAAGACGCGGGTGAATATTTTTACGGCAAGTGTGCTGAACTTTGCGGGCCATCCCACGCTTTAATGGATTTTAAAGTTAAAGCGGTTTCTAAGGATCAGTTCAATAAGTGGATGAACAAGATGGAAAACTATGATGCGAAGCCGAAAACAGACCTTGCTGTTGAAGGAGAAAAAGTCTTCAAAGAGAAGAACTGCCTAAGCTGTCATGCGACCGATTCAAAGGATCAAAGGGCAGAGGCCGCCAGAACGGCGCCGAATCTCGCGACCTTTGGAGAAAGGTCAAAAATTGCCGGTGTCAAGGAGTTTAATGATGAGAACCTAAAGGCATGGCTCAAGGATCCTGAAAGCATTAAACCGGGCAATAAGATGACCGGAACATACCCTGATTTAAATGAGAGGGAACTTGATGCATTGACTGAATATCTCAAGGGGTTAAAAACGGAAGACTAACGCTTCAAAGGGAGAATGAGGGAGGTTACATTGTGAGTACGCTTAGAAAAAAGCAAGGTTTTGGGGCTGTATTATGGGACTATTTAACAACTGTCGATCATAAAAAGATTGCTGTGCTTTATTTAGTGGCTGGCGGATTCTTCTTTGTGCTCGGAGGACTAGAAGCGATGATGATCCGGATCCAGCTGATGATACCTGAGAATGACATCGTCAGCGCGGGGGTCTACAATGAGATCATGACGATGCACGGCACAACGATGATTTTTCTGGCGGCCATGCCGCTTCTGTTTGCCTTGATGAATGCCGTAGTTCCGCTGCAAATCGGAGCGCGGGATGTCGCATTTCCATTCTTGAATTCACTCGGATTTTGGCTGTTCCTTTTCGGCGGTCTCTTTCTGAATTTAAGCTGGTTTTTGGGAGGGGCGCCTGATGCCGGCTGGACGTCATATGCTTCACTGTCCCTTGAGTCAGAGGGGCATGGAATCGACTTCTTTGTGCTCGGTCTGCAAATCTCAGGAATCGGTACACTGATTGCAGGGATCAACTTTTTGGCGACGATCATTAACATGAGAGCCCCCGGAATGACGTATATGAGACTTCCGCTGTTTACGTGGACGACGTTTGTGGCTTCCGCACTCATACTGTTCGCTTTCCCTCCTTTAACGGTCGGAATCGCGCTCTTGATGTTTGACAGATTGTTCGGCACAAGCTTTTTCAATCCTGAATTAGGCGGAAATACGGTAATCTGGGAGCATCTGTTCTGGATCTTCGGCCACCCTGAAGTTTATATTCTCATTTTGCCGGCGTTCGGAATCTTTTCAGAAATCATACCGGTTTTTGCCCGGAAAAGGCTTTTTGGCTATTCGTCGATGGTGTTCGCGACCGTACTGATCGGCTTTTTAGGCTTCATGGTGTGGGCTCACCACATGTTTACGACAGGGCTCGGACCTGTGGCAAACGCCATTTTTGCGGTGGCGACAATGGCCATTGCCGTTCCGACGGGAATCAAAATCTTCAACTGGCTTCTGACGGCCTGGGGCGGGAGCATCAAGTTTACGACGCCGATGCTTTATGCGATATCTTTTATTCCGTCTTTCGTCATGGGCGGGGTGACAGGGGTCATGCTTGCTGCGGCACCCGCGGACTATCAGTTTCATGATACGTACTTTGTCGTTGCCCATTTCCATTACGTCATCATAGGCGGAGTTGTATTTGCCCTCTTGGCAGGCGCTCATTACTGGTGGCCGAAAATGTTCGGCAAAATGCTCAGCGAGCCTTTAGGAAAGATTACATTTGTGCTCTTTTTCATCGGCTTCCACCTGACATTTTTTATCCAGCATTGGCTTGGATTATGGGGGATGCCGCGGCGCGTGTTCACATTTCTGCCGAACCAGGGATTTGACATGGCGAACATGGTCAGCTCAATCGGCGCATTGTTTATGGCGGCAGCGGTCATTATACTGCTGATCAACATTATTATGACGACCGCAAAAGGGGAGAAAGTCGGCAGCGATCCTTGGGGCGACGGAAGAACGCTTGAATGGGCCGTATCTTCACCGCCGCCGGAATACAATTTCAAACAGCTGCCGCTGGTCAGAGGACTTGATGCTTTATGGATTGAGAAAAGAGCCGGCAAGCGTTCGATGACAGCGGCTGAGCCTTTGCAGGATGTTCACATGCCGAACGGCTCCATTCTTCCTTTCTTTATGTCCTTGGGGCTTTTTGTATCGGCATTTGGCTTTATGTATCGAACGGAATTTGCCTGGGGGCTACCTGTCATCCTGATCGGACTGGGAATCACGTTCCTGTCGATGCTCCTTCGGTCTGTTATTGATGACCACGGGTATCATATTCATAAAGAAGATCTGATGGATGACGATGACAAAGGGGTGAAGGCATAATGCATACAGAAGAGAAATTAACAGCTGAAACCTTCCCGGCTTCTCCTGAGAAAGCAACTTTAGAAGGGAAAAATAAGTTTATCGGATTTTGGCTATTTCTCGGAGGAGAGACGGTTCTGTTCGCGTCTCTCTTTGCGACTTATCTTGCGCTGAAGGAATCGAATGCAGGGGGGCCGAAAACGAATGAAATGTTTGATATCGGCCTTGTATTTGTGGCGACGATGCTCCTGTTGACGAGCAGTTTGACAAGCGTATATGCCATGTATCACATGAAGAATTTTGCCTTTAAAAAAATGCAGATTTGGCTTGGAATTACCGTTTTGCTCGGCGCCGGCTTCCTTGCACTGGAGATCTATGAATTCACGCATTATGTTCACGAATATGAATTTACCATTACAAGCTCTGCTCTCGGTTCTGCTTTTTATACCCTTGTCGGCACGCACGGAGCCCACGTAACCTTCGGGCTTCTCTGGATTCTCACATTAATGATCCGGAACATGAGACGCGGCCTGAGCTTATACAACACGCCGAAATATTTTGTTGCGAGCCTTTACTGGCACTTTATCGACGTTGTCTGGGTATTTATCTTTACCGTTGTATACTTAATGGGGATGGTGGGATAGAATGGTGAATAACGAAAACAGAGGAAACCCCAAAACAGACCTCATCTACCGCAGAAAGAAAAATGCGGAGGACATGAGATATCAGGTCATTTCATTCGGTTTAATGATCGGCCTGACCATTGTTGCCTTTTTGACAGTCGCTTCAGACGCCGGAGTTTGGTTTACGGTACCGTTCATTCTTTTGCTGGCGGTCATTCAGGTTGCGTTTCAGCTTTATTATTTTATGCATATGAGTCAGCGGGGGCATGAAGCGCCATCTTTATTCCTCTATTCAGGAGTTTTGGTCGCATTCGTTACCGTTTTGGCTTTTATGACGCTTATTTGGTGGTAGTTCTACGCGATGCACAGAAAGGAGGATGCTCATGATGGGCAGCCTTGAAATATTTGGTTTTCGCGCCCTTTGGAGCCCCTATTTCCTAGGGGCTGTCCTTTTCATTATCGGCCTTTATTTTTTTCTGATCAAACGCTTCGGATCTGAAGATGAACGGGCTTCCAGGAAAGAAATCAGCCTGTTTCTGTCGGCTATGATTCTTCTCTATGTTTCAAAGGGAAGTCCTCTTGATTTGCTCGGACATATCCTGTTCAGCGCTCATATGGCACAGATGGCGATTTTATACTTGATGGTACCGCCCCTCATCATTCTTGGGGTACCGGCCTGGCTATGGAAGAAATTGATTTTTCGGCCGATTGTCAAACCGCTGTTTCGGTTTTTCACAAAGCCTTTGATCGCGATCATTGTGTTTAACGGTTTATTTTCGATGTACCATATTCCGCTTGTCTTTGATTTTGTTAAAACAGATGCTGTTTACCACGCGGTGATCACGGTTTTGATTTTTATTGCCGGTTTTTTCATGTGGTGGCCGCTGATTCATCGGATCGAAGAGCTGCCGCAAATGAACGGCCTTTTAAAAATGGGCTACATTATGGCGGACGGCATATTGCTGACGCCTGCATGCGCTTTGATTATGTTCAGCAATACCGCTTTATATTCGACGTATTCAGACCCGTCAGCCTGGGTAGAAGCGATGAAGCTGTGCGTTCCGCTTGACATGCTGAGCGGGATGTCGCTCACAGGGCCGGAAATGTTCAGCAGCATGCCCGTTCTTGAAGACCAGCAGTTGGGCGCCATCGTGATGAAAATCATCCAGGAAATTGTGTATGGTACGTTTTTGGCGATTATTTTCTTCAGCTGGGCTAAAAAAGAAAGAGCAAAGGATGAAGAAGAGCTGGATGAGTATTCTCCATCAACAGTACATTGACACGAAAAAAAGGTACAGCCCTTAAAACCGGCTGTACCTTTTTTATGTACATCTTTTTAAACCTCAAGTGCAGAAACTTTTTCTTTAATATTTTTTAAAACAGATTGGCTTGTTTGAAGCAATTGTTTTGGAAAATGCTCTTCTTCTCCGTACTCCACCCCATGCGGATAATAATATTTTCCTAAGAGCGGCGTCATCAGCTTAATGACGGCACGTCTTGCTCCAACGTCGCCTTCCATCGTATACCCGAAGACGCGCAGATAGTATCTGCCTTCCACCATGTCAAATTTGCGGTCATATGTCACACGTTCATAATCCCATTGTCCAGCCCTGACGAATCCTTCATTTTCCATGATATCGTCCAGCCGATTAAGATCAGCGGTCAGCCCTTCAATACCGGATTTTTCAAATTTCATCCCTTAAAGCCCCCTTTTTAAAAAATTACCTTTACTGACAATCATAGTATGAAAGCGTTAAACTTTCAATCCTGGCTTAAGCCGATAAACGAAATATTTTATGAAAAGTATGAATCACGGGAGGCTTGACGACAATATGAACAAAGTCTAAAGACAAGAGGGAGGTCTTTTTGTTGACAAGCGTTAAGGATATCATGACAAAGGATATTTTATATTGTACGGTGCTGGATAATGTATACGAGGCAGCAGTGAAAATGAAAGACGGAGATGTCGGAGCGATTCCGGTGGTGCTTGACGATCATCGAGAACTGGTCGGGATCGTGACGGACAGGGATTTGGTTTTGCGCGGAATAGCTGCAAAAAAACCGAATTCGCAGAAGGTGACAAATGTGATGACGACAGAGCTTGTTACATTGAATGAAGATGATTCGATTGAGAAAGCAATCGATCTCATGGGAGATTTTCAGATCAGAAGGATTCCGGTGATGAATGGAAAAACATTGACAGGCATCATCACGCTTGGTGACGTTTCAACTTATGAAAAATCAAATGAGCAGGCTGGAGACGCTCTGACGTTTATTTCAGAAAACGAAGAGAGATCCGGAGATTTTCTTCATTAAAAACATATTTGGTATCAAATTCTAATAGGCTGTATTATCATTGAAAATTCACGTCAGTTCTGTTTAAATGACACTAAAGACTAAGTTTTTGGCGGTTAGTGATGGTTACCGTTTTTATGGATAGATTGACCGATTAGCTGGAGGTGAAAATTTGAAAAATGTTTTTAGAGCTTTTGTGATTCTTCTGATCGTCGCGGCATCGTACGCTCTTTTTATTCAATACGGTTCAAATCCCGAAAAAATTGTCAAAGAAGACAAGCCGCAAGTCTCCAGCAATGATACGAAGAAGGAAAAATCTTTAAACATTCCTTCGTCTGGTTTGCTTTCGTTTATCGGAGAATCAGCTGAAACAGTCGAAAAGAAATTAGGAAAGCCCGACAGAGTCGATCCTTCAGCATATGATTATGAATGGTGGGTTTACAATAAAGGGAAAAAACAGTATGTGCAAATTGGCATTCTAAACAACAAGGCGGTGACGCTTTTCGCCACAGGCGATGGTGTCAACACATCTCCATTTAAAATTGGACAGCCTACGAGAGACGTTTTTA
Organism: Bacillus swezeyi; assembly: GCF_001969815.1. GTDB lineage: Bacteria > Bacillota > Bacilli > Bacillales > Bacillaceae > Bacillus > Bacillus swezeyi. The sequence continues at coordinate 24,278 of NZ_MRBK01000006.1, forward strand.
AAACAACCCAGATCGCACCGTATGTCAATGTCAAATACGACGGCAATTCATACCGGTTTGAGTTTTCAGAGGAAGACATGAACACGAGGCCCACTGTGAAAGCTGATGATCTCTATGTTCAGCTGTATATGGATAAATTTGAAGGAACTTTATCGAGCATCAGGGCATTTGATGCGGAAACGTTGATCAAACAAAGGCCGTATGAAGTGGTATACAGAGGAACACTGATTGAACCGAAAGCTCTGACAGAATCGGATTGGAAGGAAATTGAGAAGGCAAATGAAAAGCAGATATTTGATTTGACCAATGTGATCCGTGCAAGGCATGGCCTTTCTCAGCTGAATTGGGATGACTCCGTCTCAAAGGTTGCATACGGACACAGCAGTGATATGAAAGAACATCGCTATTTCTCACATGTTTCAGAAACGGAAGGTACACTAAAAGACCGTCTTGAAAAAGGAAAAGTGAATTTTGAGCAGGCGGGAGAAAATATCGCGCTCAACTATGTTGACGGACCTGCTGCCGTTGAAGGCTGGCTGAACAGTGAAGGACATAGAAAAGCGCTGTTACATGCGGACTATACCCATCTCGGAGTAGGGGTGGATGAAAAATATTATACGCAAAACTTTATTAAGCAATGGCAATAGTGAAAAAGCATGGCAAGCCCGGGGGAAAAACCCGGGCTTGTTTTTATGCAGCACCCTCGATTGACTGAGTTTTGACTGTCCATACTTGATGTGCCGCCGTATAGAGAGAAGTTTTGACATGAATCAGGCGCGTATGCTGGAGGTTTTGGAGAAAAACGGCATTGAGACGATTCCGATTGATGTTTTTGAAATCAGGAAAATGGGAGGCGGCATTCATTGCTCGACACGGCCGCTTGCAAGGGAAGAGATCTAGCGGTTCAGTCCGGCCTGTAAACGCCCGGAGCCTTGGGTGTAGCCAGCCAGTATACATTTCAAAAACAGCAAAAAAACCTCCGGTATCCGAATGCAGCCTAGAAAACCGCCTAAAGTTTGCGGACGGACAACGTTTCAGCCACACAAAATCAGGCGTCCCAAGGTGCAAATTAGGCGAACAAATTTGGTTCGGGCCGGATACATTATATTAGGCACTTGTTTTCGGAGGGGGTGTAGACGTTGGCAAATCAAAACGCCCAATCATCTATTGATAAATTTAAGCAGTTTATTAAACGGCATCCTAAGCTGATTTCCGAAGTTCGAAAAGGGGAAAAGAGCTGGCAGGAAGTTTATGAAAACTGGGTTTTGCTGGGGGAAGATGACGCCATTTGGGATCCGTACAGAGAAAATGAAAAAACAAAAGAAAAGGCGTCTGGAGAGAGCGGCAAAAACGATTTTATCTCTAAAATGGTGACCGCTGTCAAAAGGATGGACGCCAACCAGATGAATGAACAAATCGATAAAATGAGCCAGTCTATTTCTTCGCTGCAAAGCTTGCTCAGCCAGTTTTCGGGCGGAAGCCAAAAGAATGAAAACCATGGCGGCGGGCAGCATCCATTTTCTTTCCGAAAAGATTAGCAAAGGGGATTATTATGCGCAAAGAGGTGCAGGAATATGTATTTGCCAATGAGGAACGGCGCCGCTTCATCCGTGAGCAGCCGCTCTGGTACCGCAAGCTTTCGCGAAGCCCGAATGATCTTCAGGCCTTTGAGCTGGATATGATGAATTTTTATGAAAAAACGATTCCCCATCGTGTTAACCAGTTTTCAAACGGCATTCAGATGGCTCAAATGATGATTCAAATGTTCCATGCCATGCGCACTCAGGATTAGCCGAACCTGAGTCTTTTTTTGGATTATAAAAACTCCGCAATTCGTAAAAGATAGGGCTATAAGGGAGTTGATCCAGATGAAGAAATGCTGGCTGATTTTATTTTTATGCTTTCTGCTGGCTGGCTGTTCGACCTATAAACCTAAGCCTAAAGGATTTTCAGAATTGAGCGGTCAGAGCGATATGTACCTAACGCTTTATTTTGGAAAAAAATAGTCCGAAACCGACATAGACATTTTGAAAACGGCTGTTTTGTGATACACTATAGCTGGAGGTGCATGTCTATGTATGCCACAATGGAATCGCTGCGGCTTCAGAATGAAGCGTATGATTTGGCCAACATGATTCTTCAATCAGAGGCGGCTGAACATTACAGAAAGTGCTACAAGCGTCTCCGTGAAGATGAAGAGGCCGGACGAATTATCGCTTCGTTTGCCAAAATAAAAGAACAGTATGAGGATGTACAGCGTTTCGGAAAGTATCATCCTGATTATAAAGAGATTTCAAAAAAAATGAGGGATATTAAACGAGAGCTTGACCTTCATCATACAGTTGCCGAATTCAAAAAAGCCGAAACCGAGCTGCAAAGCATACTTGATGAGGTCAGCGTAGAAATCGGCCAGGCGGTCTCAAAACATATTAAGGTACCGACCGGCAACCCTTATTTTGATAATCTTTCATCTTGCGGCGGAGGCTGCGGATCAGGCGGCAGCTGCGGCTGTAAAGTTTCCTGACGAGACCCTTTTTAGTCTCGTCTTTTTCATAGAACGAAAAGGTACATAGCGACAGGCAGGTGAACAATTTGGATATAAGACGTCAAGGATTAATCGTGTGGCTGCATTCTTTGAAGCAGGCGAAAATGCTCAGGAAATTCGGAAATGTTCATTACGTTTCAAAACGGCTGAAATATGTCGTGATTTATTGCAATATGGATGAGGCCGAGAAGATCATGGCCAAGGTTCGTTCTTATTCCTTTGTGAAACAGGTGGACCTATCCTATAAGCCGTTTTTAAAAATGGAATTTGAGTCCAAGCTGGACAAAGCAAAAGAATATGACTATAAAGCAGGAATATAATGTCCTTGTTTAAAAAAATCCCCGCAGCATAACCTGCGGGGTCCTTCTATTCCTTAAAGATTTAAGGAGAAGGCAAAGGGAGAGGAGAAACCGGAGGAAGAACTTATGGGGAAACGTAAGTCTTCTCCGCGGTTGGCAACAACATCAATCGATGCTGTTGCTATTATTATCACCATGAGGCCGGACAGCTATACATATGAATTTCCACTTTGGGTGTTTGTGCCAAAAAACACTTTGTGATAAGATAGGGATGATTTTTTTCGAGTTTTAAGAAAAAGTGGTGGAAGTATGAGAGTGATTTCTGGGACGCATAAGGGACGCGCATTAAAAGCGGTTCCCGGCACGTCAACACGGCCGACGACCGACAAGGTCAAAGAATCCATCTTTAATATGGTCGGTCCGTATTTTGACGGAGGAAACGGCCTTGATCTGTACGCTGGAAGCGGAGGATTGGGCATTGAAGCGCTATCACGGGGCTTTGACCGTTTCGTTTTTATAGACCGGGATTTTAAAGCGATTCAAACCGTGAAAGGGAACTTGAAAACACTGGGTTTGGAAAAGCATGCTGAAGTTTATAGAAATGATGCGGAACGGGCCTTGCACGCATTGGTGAAAAGGGGTTTACGCTTTGATGCGGTATTTTTGGACCCGCCATATGGAGAACAAAAGCTGGAAGCGCTTTTATCGACGATTGACGAAGCGGATATGCTGACTGATAAAGGGTTCATCCTGGCGGAGCATGCAAAAGAAGTCGCACTCCCGGAAGCGGTGGGCGAACTCCGGATTGTCAGACAGGAAATATACGGCTTAACAGGAGTAACCATATACAGAAAGAGAGGGAATGGGGATGGCTAGCATTGCTGTTTGTCCCGGAAGCTTTGATCCGGTGACCTTTGGACATTTGGATATTATCAGGCGCGGGGCGAAAGTGTTTGACCGCGTATATGTTTGCGTTTTGAACAATTCTTCAAAGCAGCCGCTGTTTACAGTCGAAGATCGCTGTGATTTGCTGCGCGAAGTCACGCGGGATATCTCGAATGTCCATGTTGAATCGTTTCGGGGGCTTTTGATTGATTATGCCAAAAGCAAACAGGCCAACGTGATCCTTCGGGGCTTAAGGGCTGTTTCTGATTTTGAATATGAGATGCAGGGGACCTCAATGAACAAAGTGCTTGATGAGAGTATCGAGACGTTTTTTATGATGACGAACAATCAATACTCGTTTTTGAGTTCAAGCATTGTCAAGGAAGTGGCAAAATACAAAGGATCTGTAGCAGAGCTCGTGCCTGAAGCGGTTGAATCTGCACTCAAAGAAAAGTTTGCAAAAAAATGAGCGGCCGTTGAAGGCTGCTCATTTTTTCGCGGGAGCCCATGTTTTTGCGTAAAGGATGATGTAGACGAATAGGGTGCTGATCGTCAGAAGGGGTCCGACCTGCACTAAGACGTTCCACATCTGAACAAAGAGAGATTCCGCCTCCCCATCCCGAAAAAATGAGAAGACCGTTTCAGTCGGAGAATAGAAAGATGTGTAGAGAGGCTTCCAAAGGATCAGCACAAATAAAGCTGCATAAATTCCCTGCAGGAAGCGGGCGATGAAAAACGGTTTGAAGCGAATATCCGTTTCCGCAAGGATTCCGGCAACCTGGGCCTGTACGCAAAAACCGCTGAATCCTAAAATAAAGCTGACGATAACGGCTTTTTGGAGCAAAGCAGCGTCCGTTGCACTGACGAGCTTGCTGCCAAGCGTAATCTCAAACAATCCGGATAATAAAGGTTTATCAAGATCAGCGGGGAACTGAAGGGCAGTCAGGATCATTTTTGTTGCCTGAGAAAGAATATCCGTCATGTGAATAACGGAAAGAATGTTATTAAAGACAGAAAAAAGAATGATGAAACCACCTACCATCAGCAAGGTCTGCACTGATGAGATGACAGCGTCGCTCAGCAGTTTGCCAAGCGGCCTTTTTTCTTCAAGTCTTGCTTGATGAAGCGCTTTTAATGCTTCTTTAATAGAAGGCAGGGGCAGTTTCTTTTTTCTCGCGGTGCGGATTTCTTCTTTTCTTCCGTAGGAACGCATAGTCAACCCGACAGCGAAATTGCCTAAGTAGTGGGCGGCTGCGAGTACGACGCCGAGAGATGGATTATGAAAAAAGCCAACCGCGACAGCTCCGAAAATAAACAGCGGGTTAGATGAATTGGTGAATGAAGCGAGCCGCTCTGCTTCAACCCGGGAAATCTGCCGTTCCTGCCTAAGCCTTGAGGTCAGTTTGGCGCCGGCCGGATTACCGGAAGCCATGCCCATGGCGAGCACGAACCCTCCGACACCGGGAACGCGGAACACGGGCCTCATGAAAGGTTCAAGGAGCAGCCCGACAAACCTGACAATTCCGAACCCGATCAAGAGCTCCGATAAAATAAAAAAAGGCAATAAGGAAGGGAATACGACTTCCCACCACATGGCAAGTCCGCTTTTTGAAGCGTCAAATGATTCCTGCGGGTGGGTAATGACCGCGGCAGTAAACAAAATCAGCAAAACGGCAATGATGAAAGTCTTTACCTTTGACATGTCCATTTCTAACCCCCCTTACGGCTGTGAATACACATTGGAAACTGGATCATGATAAAATATAAACTGGGGCTGGTCCGCCTTGTTTAGGAGCTTCCTCCAGAAACTTCTTTATCATTATACGAAGCTTGGTCATGATTTTAGACCACAAGATTCTGTTAAACAGACGGAACAATTTGAGCCTGAAAGTCCTTCGCATTGTAGATGCACCATCAGAAGGCATCCAGACAGCCGTGAATTTATGCAGGCATCCGGTTAAAATAAAGATGGAGGGTTACATATTCATGCAAAAAAGAAGATTTATCCGTATCTTATTATTGATCATTATCATCGGGGCCGCCCTTTCATTTGTGAAGCTGCCTTATTATATTACTGAGCCGGGTGAAGCGACAGAGCTGAATCCTTTGATTAAAGTCGATGACGGCTACTCGGAAAAAGGCAGCTTTTCTTTAATGACTGTCAAAGTCGGACCTGCAAATCCGTTGACATACATTTGGGCAAAGGTCCGCCCTTATCGTGAAATCCTTCCTGAAGACAATTTTAAACAAGAAGGGGAATCTGATCAGGAATATATGAAAAGGCAGCTGCAAATGATGAGAGACTCTCAGGAAAATGCGATGATCGCGGCATATAAGCGGGCGGGAAAAGAAGTCACCTATTCATTTGACGGCGTTTATGCAATGTCTGTCGTTCCCGGCATGCCTGCTGAAGGAAAAATTGAGGCCGGAGACAAAATCAAAAAAGCTGACGGGAAAACATTTCAGTCGGCGGAAAGCCTGGTCCGCTATATCGAGTCAAAAAAAGCCGGAAATACTGTGAAAGTCGTCATTGAAAGGGATAAAAAAGAAAAGACGTATGACATGAAGCTGAAAACCTTTAAAGATGATCCAACGAGAGCCGGACTTGGTGTATCTCTTATAACAGACCGTGATGTCAAGGTGAAGCCTGAAGTCAAAATGGACATAGAAAATATCGGCGGTCCATCGGCGGGGCTGATGATGTCAATGGAAATCTATAATCAGCTGACAAAAGAGGATGAAACGAAAGGCCATCATATTGCTGGAACAGGAACGATTGATGATGAAGGAAAAGTCGGTCCGATCGGGGGAATCAGCCAAAAGATCGTTGCCGCAGATCAAGCGAGAGCCGACATCTTTTTCGCGCCGAATGAAGGCGGCAAAAAAGCTTCGAATTATGAGGAAGCGGTCGAAACAGCTAAAGACATCAAGACAGACATGAAGATCGTCCCTGTTGACACGATGGATGATGCGATTGAATATTTGGAAGAAAAAGCAAAAAACACCTGATGCTGCATCAGGTGTTTTTATTTGCGCAAAAATGTCCGGCTGTCTTCATCATATCTAATTGGAGAAAGAGAATACTCCTGTTCTGTCAGCATCGTTTGTTCAGGCTCCTTCAGCGGTGCGCTGTACACCTGTCCTGCTTTAATGTCCAAGCGAAGGGACGGATGGGAGAAGGACCCGATTTTAGTGATGAGCGGAACGCTCAAGCTTTTTTTCTTATCGGCAAGGTAAGCCTGTCCTTTTTTTGTCATGCCAAGCAGCCTGAGGTAGGGAGGGCGCCTCTCACCAAGAATGCGGCGGATGTCGACTTTTGTCGTTTTCGTTAAAATGTGTGTATTCATCCGTTGTAATCTTGTCCATGTATAGCGTTTCGTCTTTAAGAGCTCCATATACTCCAAAAAAGAGCCGGCTTTGCGAATCGCCTTCTTCACCCTGTGTTCAAGCCCTTCTTCAACCTCGTAAATCTGTGACAGTTCGTCTGTATCCATCATATATAGACTGTATTTCAAAAATGGAAAATAGTCTTCCGGCGAGTGCCAAAGTCCGAAAATCCGCGCGTACTCGTTCAGTTCATCAGCGGATGCTTCAGGGAGAAAGCAGCGGCTGTCTCTTAGGCTTTCTTTTTCAAGCAGCGATTTGCGGATGCTTGTCGCGCTTGCGATTTGACTTGTTTTGGGAAGAAACGAATCGTGATAGTCGGAGGAGCGGCGTTTGACAGTTTCCGGCTCCATCTGAAAACGCTCACATATAATGGTTTTTACATAGTGAAATCCGAGGATGTTGTTCGGCTTGGAAAGGTCAAGCATTCGTTCGCCTTCTGCCACGGCTTGAAATGCTTTCGCCATTGCTGCCGGATAGCTCAGCCCCATTGAAATCTGTTTTTTTACTTCTTGGTTAAGGGTTTCTTCATGTTTCATGGTGTATGCGGCTGTAGTGGTAAACGCCTGAATATCACCGTGCTCACTGCCGAAAAGCAATGAACGGCATCCGAGCTCATTTAAGATAGAGACGGCGCCTTTTGCGAAGGTTTCCGCCTTTTGGACGGCGAATGCGTAGGGCAGTTCAACAACGATATCGACGCCGGACATGAGCGCCATTTTCGTTCTGGCCCATTTGGACACGATGGCGGGCTCGCCGCGCTGCAAAAAAGAACCGCTCATGACGGCAACCGCCACATCGCTTTCAGTTTGTGCCTTTGCTTCTTTCAAATGATATAAGTGTCCGTTGTGAAAAGGATTGTATTCAACAACAAGGCCGACCGCTTTCATTTTTTCACCTCTCTTGCATCTCTTGAAATAGTTGTGATACATTTACACATGGAATGTGCAGGACGCCCTGAGTTACAGCGTTTTTTCTAAGTGTATGAATAGTTGTGCAGGTTGTCAACGAACGAAAGACGCGGGTGTGTGATCTGTAAAGAAAAAATATTGACAAAAAACATGATGAAAGCTATAATCATGTTTGTTGCTCTCTTAGAGGTGATACAATGAAATGGACGATACATCAGCTGAATCAAATGCCGAAGAAAGACTTTGAATTTGATGAAACAGTTGATTTAAGCGAACTCTCTCAAAACTCGGATATACGCCGCATTTCACCGGTGCGGGTGAAAGGGAAAGCGGAAATCCGTTCAAAGCAGGCCGCATTTGATTTCACGATTTCGGGCGAGATGATCTTGCCTTGTTCTAGAACGCTTGTTGATGTTCATTATCCATTCAGTATTTCAACAAAAGAACTGTTTATATTTCATAAGACCGAAGAAATGGAAGATGAAGATGTCCATATTGTAGAAGATGACTTCATCGACTTGACACCGGTCGTGAAAGAAGAAATCCTTCTTGAGATCCCTATGCAAATCTTTTGTGAAACTGTTCAAAAAGAAGAAGGTGCTCCGCAAGAGGGCAAGGATTGGCAGGTCATTACAGAAGATGACCGGAAAAATCGAATCGATCCTAGACTTGCCGGACTTGAGAAGCTCTTAAAACAAGAAGATGAAACTTAACGCTCTTTAAGGAGGTGGGAATAATGGCTGTACCTTTTAGAAGAACTTCTAAAACGAAAAAAAGACTTCGTCGTACACACTTTAAATTGCAAGTGCCTGGTATGGTAGAATGCCCAAACTGCGGTGAGATGAAACTCTCACACCGCGTCTGCAAAGCATGTGGATCATACAAAGGAAAAGACGTAAAAAGCAACTAATTGCTAAAACGAAAACACAAGACTTTTGGTCTTGTGTTTTTTTGTATGCAGATCGGCTCCCTCCATCCTTTTATTTCCTAAAAAGAAAATAGTCTATCTACTCTATTAGCCGCATATGTATGAGGTAAATTCATCAAGTCATGGAGGGGGATATCGTTGACGATTACAAGACAGGATGCATGGACACAGGATGAAGATATATTGCTGGCTGAGGTCGTATTAAGGCATATTCGGGAAGGGGGAACCCAGCTTTCAGCGTTTGAGGAAGTCGGAAAAGCGTTAAGCAGAACCGCAGCCGCCTGCGGCTTCCGCTGGAATTCTTTTGTCAGAAAACAATATCAATCAGGCATTGAACTGGCAAAAAAACAGCGCAAAGAACGCCGTAAGAAAATCGGCATCCACTCGGCAAATCTGCCGAACTCCGTCAAAACCGTATCCGAAGACAAAACGGAAAACCTGACGCTTGAGGATGTCATTCAATTCCTCGAAAAGCTGAAAGAAGCCCCGGCTCAACAAGACTTTACTGAAGAGAAAAGACGGCTCGCTGAAGAGGTCGATGAACTAAAACGAGAGGTTGAAAAGCTCCAAAGTGAAAATGAATCGCTGAAGAAGCAGCTTGAATTGACAGAGGAGGATTACAAAGCGCTGATTGAAATCATGGAGCGGGCCAGAAAAATGGTCGTTCTTCAAGAAGATGAGAGAAATAAAAAGGTCAAGTTTCAAATGGAACCGAATGGAAACCTTGAAAGAATGGAAAAATAGAGAACCGGCCATACGCTTTTCGGCCGGTTTTTCGTATTAAGCTGATTCGGAGCTTTGATTAGGCTCGCTGTCAGGGTGCCAAACGAGCGGATTTTCCCCTTTGTCTCGGGCCATATCGTATTTCACCGGCGTAAAGCCCATTTTGCTCCAAAAATCGGACGATTTCACGCGAGGACTTGTGCGAATCGGCAGTCCGAATGATTTGGCAAAATCCACGAGCTTTGTCCCGTAACCGTTGCGCTGATATCCGGGCAGAACTTCAAGCTTCCAAAGCTCTAGATAGTCTTCGCCTTCCTCAAAATATTGGTTGCAATTTCCATCTACTTGATACAGGCTCATTCTGGCCACGAGCCGATTCCCGTAATAGATGCCGTAAAACGGTGAGTTGCTGTCGTTTTCAATCATGTTGCTTTCAAGATCTTCCAGCATAGAAAGCTCTTGAATCCCATACTCCCTGAACTTTTTAAATTCCTCAAGCGTTTTATAGTTGATCAGCAAACGTTCCACTTTGACCATTATGTTACCCCCTTGTTAGTGGTCTATTTATATTGTAAACGCTTTTTTAAAAAAATCCAAATGATAAAAATTTTCTATATAATGTAGTGAAATGGTTTTCTGAAAATTTGAAACAACTTACAAGTCAACCATTAAAATTTCTGCTATGATATAGAGTATATGAAAAAAATCAGGATGTGAGAATTTGAGAATCGGAGTTATCGGCGGAGGCTCGATCGGGCTTCTTTTTGCGTACTATTTTTCGTTCCGCCACCAGGTGACGGTGGTCACCAGGAGAAAAGAACAGGCGGAAGCGATTCAGAAAAACGGGATCTGTCTTTTGGCAGATGGAAAAGAACAAACCGTTAAAGTCAGGGGCAGGGCTGAACTGGATTCGGGCTATGATCTTCTTTTTGTTGCGGTAAAGGAGCACCAGCTTGCTGCTGTTTTACCTGAATTAGAAAAAGCGGCCCCTCTCGATATCATGTTTCTGCAAAATGGAATGGCCCACATTCCGGTGCTTGAGAAATGGAATGCTGGACACGGGATCTATACCGGAGCTGTTGAACACGGAGCCGTCCGGGTTGATGACCGCACACTGCGGCACACAGGGAAAGGGGCTGTGAAATGGAGCGCATTCCGAGCCGCTTCAGCCGATGGGCTGAAAAAAGAACTAGCGTCCGTTCATGAGGCTTTTCCTTTTATTTGGTGTGAAGACTGGTATGGAATGCTTGCCGGAAAATTAATTGTCAACGCCTGCATTAATCCCCTGACAGCTCTTTTGCGGGTGAAGAACGGAAAGCTTATTGAGGAGCCGATGTATTTGTCATTTATGAAATTGGTGTTTGAAGAGGCAAGCCGGATTTTGGCGATTGACGATCTGGAAGCAGCGTGGGAAAACGTTCTTTCAGTCTGCCGGAAGACAGAGCTGAACACTTCTTCCATGCTGGCGGATGTCCTCGCGGAAAGACAAACGGAAGCAGATGCCATTATGGGCTATTTGCTGAAAAGGGCAAAAGAAACTGGGAGCGATGCCCCTCATCTCGCCTTTCTATATCACAGCATAAAGGCTGTAACAGAGCGGTGAAGCTAAATCTTTTGACCGAATCGCCGAACGTGCTATACTCGTTTCGGAAAGCTAACTATTTATTGGAGAAAGGAAGTTCGAGAGATGCAGCTTACTGAACTTTCCATACAAAGTCAAAACCCTTTTGTACGAGACTACATAAATGGAAACAAATTGATCGGGCCGTTTTTTGATTACGGCTTAAATAAAGAAGATTGGGAAATCCGTCTGAATGATCTTACGTCCCGGACATATAACCGCGGCGCCTTGGCCGATTATTTGCTCGATTACCACCGCAAATTTCGATCGAAAAGGATGAACGAAGCCATTGAACGCCTTCGCGACCCCGCAAGCGTCGCCGTTGTCGGCGGCCAGCAGGCCGGCCTTTTGACAGGTCCTCTTTATACGATACATAAAATCATTTCGATCCTTGTTTTTGCAAAACAAAAAGAAAAAGAACTGAACGTTCCGGTCATTCCGGTATTCTGGGTGGCGGGAGAAGACCATGATTTAGAAGAGATCAACCATCTGTATATTTCGGACAGCGGACATGTGAAAAAATATAAGCTGGCACAGCCCCATTGGAAAAAAAGCCAGGCGGCAAAAACAGAGCTGGATGCCGACAAAGCTGAAAAATGGCTGCACGGTGTTTTCGCTTCTTTTGAAGAGACGGAATATACGAATGACCTTCTCGCTCATTTGCAGCGATGTTTGCGCAAATCATCCACCTTCTCGGAATTTTTTGAATACATTGCAGCCGATATGTTTGAAAAAGACGGCCTGATCCTGCTGAATTCCGGCGATCCGGGGCTGAGAGCTCTTGAAGCTGAATTTTTTCAGCAAATATTAAAGAAAAGCGATGAACTGGCGGAGTCTGTTAAACAACAGCAGGAATTCATGAAGGAAATGGACTATTCTCCGATCATTGAAGGGGCATCACAGCATGCGAACCTTTTCTATGAACATGACGGGGAGCGGTTTTTAATCGAAAAAGGAGACGGCGCGTTTTTCGTGAAAGAGCTAGATCTGAAATGGACGCGTGCTGAGCTTCATGACCTGATCGGCGAAAACCCCGAAGCCTTCAGCAATAATGTTGTGACAAGACCGTTAATGCAGGAATTTCTCCTTCCGACGTTGGCTTTTATTGCAGGCCCGGGAGAAATCAATTATTGGGGAGAGCTGAGGAGCGCTTTCAAAGCGATGGGCTTTAAAATCCCGCCCGTTGTCCCGAGGCTGTCGATTACATTTTTGGAGCGCCATATTGAAAAAAAGCTGACTGAGCGCAATGTTGAACTTCAGGAATCGCTTGAAAAAGGAGCAGCTTCCAAAAAAGAACGGTTTTTTGCAAGCAGAGTGCCGAGTGAATTTACAAACTCGGTCAAACGCGCAAAAGAAAAGATTGAAAGCATTCATTCTTCGGTAAGGTCAGAAGCGCTGGAAATCGACCGGAGCCTGGAGCCTCTTTTAATGAAGAATGCAGGCTTTATTCAAGACCAGCTTGAATTTTTAGAGAAAGCAGCCGTGAGAAAGGTTGAAGAGCGGGAAAACAACATTCTCCGCGATTTTGACAAGATTCAAACGAGTTTGCGGCCTTTAGGCGCACCTCAAGAAAGAATTTGGAATATCATGTATTATTTGAACAAATACGGTCCAGATTTCTTGGAAAAATACAAAGAATTGCCATATTCATTTCAAAACATGCATCAAGTTGTCAAACTTTGAAATAATTTTTTAAAAAACCCTGAGTAGTTCAGGGTTTTTTTTTGTTCTAAAACAGTGTAAAATGAACTTGTGGAGAGAAGTGGTGGATTGTGGTGAGTTGAGGAAGGGAAGTGGGGGCCGAGATCATGTTTATGGGAGAATACCAGCATACGATTGATTCAAAAGGCCGCATGATCGTTCCGGCAAAATTCAGAGAAGGCCTCGGCGAACAGTTCGTACTGACGCGCGGGCTTGATCAGTGCCTGTTTGGATACCCCATGTCCGAATGGAAACTCATCGAAGAAAAACTGAAGGCTCTTCCTCTCACAAAGAAAGACGCACGCGCTTTTACCCGCTTTTTTTTCTCCGGAGCCACGGAATGCGAATTGGACAAGCAAGGCCGAATCAACATTGCGTCACCGCTGTTAAACTATGCAAAGCTTGAAAAGGAATGCGTGGTCATCGGAGTTTCAAATCGAATTGAATTGTGGAGTAAAGAAATTTGGGAACAATATGTAGAAGAGCAGGAAGATTCATTTGCCGAAATAGCTGAAAATATGATCGGATTTGATATATAATGAATCATTGCGCGAGTCAGCGCTTCTGCAATCAGTTCATTTGAAAAAAGGTGGGACTAGAAAAGAAAATGTTTCAGCATAAAACAGTATTATTAGAAGAAACAGTTGATGGTTTAAATGTAAAAGAAGACGGTACATATGTAGACTGTACATTAGGCGGTGCGGGTCACAGCGCATACTTGCTTTCACAGCTGTCAAAGGACGGCAGATTAATCGCTTTCGACCAGGATGAAACAGCACTCCGTCATGCAAAGGAAAAACTGGCGGATCAAGAAGGAACAGTCGTTTTTATAAAAAGTAATTTTCGGTATTTAAAAGACCGTCTAAATGAAATCGGTATTGACAAGGTGGACGGTGTTTTATTTGATTTAGGCGTCTCATCTCCTCAACTGGATACACCTGAGAGAGGATTCAGCTACCACCATGATGCCCCGCTTGATATGCGGATGGATCAATCAGCGGGACTTTCAGCGAAAGAAGTCGTCAATGAGTGGCGTTATGAAGATCTCGTGAAAATTTTCTTTAAATATGGAGAAGAAAAGTTCAGCAAACAAATCGCCAGGAAAATTGAAGAGGCCAGAGAAAAATTCCCTATTGAAACGACAGGCCAGCTTGTCGATATCATCAAAGAGGCGATTCCCGCGCCGGCGAGAAGAAGCGGCGGGCATCCGGCTAAACGGGTTTTTCAGGCGATTCGAATTGCGGTAAATGATGAATTGAAAGTATTTGAAGAAGCACTTTTGCAGGCGATCGAGGTGCTGAAGCCAGGGGGAAGGGTGTCGGTCATCACATTCCACTCGCTGGAAGACCGGATTTGCAAAACGACATTTAAAGAAATGGCTTCACTTCCTGAATTGCCTCACGGTTTACCCGTGATTCCCGAGGAGTTTGAACCGAAATTAAAGCTGATTAACAAGAAGCCGATCACAGCTTCAACAGAGGAGCTTGAAAACAATAACCGTGCGCGGTCAGCGAAGCTGCGCGTCGCGGAAAAAGCACGAGAATGAGCTGTACGAATAAAAAGGAGGTCATCAGTCTATGAGCAATTTAGCTTATAAAGTGGAAAAACAACAAAGACAAACGAAAAGTGCAGAGCAATCCGTTATCATCCGAAGAAGAGCATCCATTACATTAGGGGAAAAGGTGCTGATCGTCCTTTTTGCCCTGGCGGTACTCAGTGCTTCACTCTTTATGATTTCAAAGGCTTTTGCTGCTTATCAGACAAATATTGAAATACAAAAGCTCGAAACAAAGGTTGAAACGGCAAAAAATAGAGTTGGTGACCTCGAAAAGACGGCAGATGAGCTGAAAGAACCTGACCGGATTATGGAAATTGCGCGTAAAAAAGGCCTTAACCTAACCGACAAAAAAGTGAAAAATATACAGGAATGATGCAAAATGCCGAAAAAAAATAAATTTATGAACAGAGGAGCGGCAATACTCAGTATTTGTTTTGCCCTCTTTTTCTTTGTCATTTTAGGACGATACGCATTTATTCAAGCAACGGGAAAAGTAAACGGAGAAGTCCTTGCACAAAAGGCAAATGAACAATACGAGAAAAAACGGACGATTGAAGCCCAAAGAGGATCGATTCTGGATCAAAACGGGAAGGTGCTTGCCGAAGACACCTCAACGTATAAGCTTGTTGCGATTTTGAATAAAAAGATGAAGCCGAATTATGTCCAAGATAAGCAAAAGACGGCTGAAAAGCTCGCGCCGATCATCGGCATGGATGAGGGAGACATACTTGACATCCTCAATAAAGAAAAACCGTTTCAAGTCGAGTTCGGATCAGCGGGACGTGACCTGACTTTCGCTCAGAAAGAAAAAATCGAAAATCTCAAGCTGCCCGGAATCGTTTTTACCCGTGACACAAAGCGTTATTATCCAAACGGAGTATTCGCTTCCAACCTGCTCGGCTACGCGCAGGTAAACGGAAAAACGGGCGAAATGGAAGGCATGATGGGCCTTGAAAAAACACTGAACAAATATTTGAAAGAAACGGATGGATACATGTCGTATGATACCGACAGATCAGGCTGGCGCCTGCCGAACAGCAATGAAAAAATAACAGCGCCGCATAATGGAGACAAGGTGTATCTGACAATCGACCAAAAAATTCAGGCTTTCTTGGAAGACAGCATGACAACGGTTCAAAAAGAATATGAGCCGAAGAAAATCATGGCGGCGGTCGTTGATCCGAAAACGGGCAAAGTGCTGGCGATGGGGCAAAGGCCAAGCTTTAACCCGAACAAACGAAATGTGACCAACTATTACAATGATCTGATCTCCTACAGCTTTGAGCCGGGATCGACGATGAAGATCTTCACGCTGGCTGCGGCGATTGAAGAAGGCGTCTATCATGGCGGCGAGCAATACAAATCAGGGAGCTACTCAGTTTCCAAAAAAGATAAACCGATTCAAGACCACAACAACGGAAACGGCTGGGGGACGATCACGTTTAATGAAGGTGTTGAACGCTCCTCAAACGTCGCTTTTGCGATCCTTGCCAATGACAAATTAGGCACGGACCGCTTCAATCAATATTTGCGAAAATTCAATTTTTACGACAAAACAGGCATTGACCTGCCTGGGGAAGCATCAAGCAAAATCAATTTCCAATATCAGCGCGATAAAGTATCGACAGCATACGGACAGGCATCAGCCGTTACACCGATCCAGCAGCTTCAGGCGGCGACAGCCATTGCCAACAACGGGAAGATGATGAAGCCATATGTCATCGATCATGTCGTTGATTCGGACAACAAGAAAACGGTTCTGCAAAATAAACCTGAAAAAGCCGGCCAGCCGATTTCTGCGGAAACGTCAAAAGAAGTGCGCGACCTTTTAGGGAAAGTCGTTACTTCAGAAAAAGGAACAGGGCGGCCTTACCAGATCGAAGGGTTTGACGTGGCCGGCAAAACCGGTACCGCGCAAATCGCCGGTTCTGACGGCAGATATTTGACCGGACGGGAAAACTACGTTTTCTCCTTCATGGGCATGGCGCCGAAGGATGATCCGGAGCTTCTCGTCTATGTAGCTGTTCAGCAGCCGAAATTGAAAGATACCGAGACTGGTTCTGCACCCGTGTCTAAAATTTTCAACCCGGTGATGAAAAACAGTCTTCACTATTTAAACATCACACCGAATGAAAGCAAAACTAAAGACGAAAAAGCAGAAGAAAAACAGATGGAAATGCCTGATTTAACAGAGAAACGCAAAGAATCAGCGGTGAAAGAGGCGGAAGAAAAAAGCCTTGTTCCCGTCACGATCGGCGACGGGTTGGCCGTCAAAGAACAGTATCCGAAAGCGGGCGAAGAAGTGCTGCCGAATGAACGGGTCTTCCTGAAAACGGACGGCAAAATTAAAATGCCCGATATGACGGGCTGGTCCAAGCGAGACGCTCTCCGCTTCGGCTCGATGGCCGGCATTCATATCGAAACAAGCGGACAAGGCTATGTGACAAGCCAAAGCGTGAAGAAAGGCAAAGAACTGAAAACCAACAAGGTCGTTAAAATAAGCTTGAAAAATGAATGAGACCAAACAGAAGGCTATCGGCAAAAGTCGATAGCCTTCTGTTTAAGCGAAAGAAGGTTTTTCACCCTCAAGCAGAATGGAGCCGTTCTATCAAAACACTCCAAGGCATAAAATGAAACAAGCCTAAATAAGGAGTGAACGGTCTCTTGCGCGTTTCCAATGTAACAGTCAGAAAACGTTTAATCTTTGTTCTGTTTTTTGGTGTGATCATCTTTCTGATTATCGATACAAGACTCGGATACGTTCAGTTCGTGCTGGGGGATAAGCTGACTACCTTAGCAAAGGACTCCTGGAGCCGGAATCTCCCCTTTGAGCCGGAAAGAGGGGAGATCCTTGACCGGAATGGGGTCAAGCTTGCGACAAATCAAAGTGCGCCATCCGTTTTGGTCGTGCCAAAGCAGGTGGAAAACCCCATCAAAACGAGCAAACAGCTGGCCAGTGTTTTAAATATGTCCGAAGAAAAAGCGTATCAACATGTGACGAAAAAAACTTCTATTGAAAGAATTAATCCTGAAGGCCGGAAAATTTCTCACGAAAAAGCAAAGGAGGTCAGAGATTTAAATTTAAAGGGCGTCTATATCGCAGAAGACAGCATACGCCACTATCCGTTCGGAAGCTATCTGTCCCATGTCCTTGGCTTTGCCGGTATTGACAACCAGGGGCTGCTCGGACTTGAAGCCTTTTATGATGAGGAGCTGAGCGGCGAAAAAGGGTATGTGAAATTTTACTCTGATGCAAAAGGAAAGAGGATGCCTGGAGAGGCAGATGACTATACCCCGCCAAAAGACGGCCTCGATATGAAGCTGACGATCGATTCAAAGGTACAAACGATCATGGAGCGGGAATTTGATATCGCGGAAGCGAAGTATCATCCTGACGGGATGGTGGGTGTGGCGATGAATCCGAAAAACGGAGAAATCCTTGCCATGGTGAGCAGACCGGATTTTGATCCGGCAAACTATAAATCAATCGATTCGAAAGTCTATAATCGCAATTTACCTGTCTGGAGCACCTATGAGCCCGGCTCTACCTTTAAAATCATTACGCTGGCCGCAGCTTTGGAGGAGAATAAAGTCAATCTCCAAAAAGATCAATTCTATGATAAAGGCTCCGTTGAAGTAGACGGCGCAAGGCTGAAATGCTGGAAACGGGGCGGACACGGCTCACAGTCATTTCTTGAAGTTGTTCAAAATTCGTGCAACCCGGGTTTCGTCGAGCTTGGCCAGCGGCTTGGCAAAGAAAACCTGTTCAGCTACATTAAAGATTTCGGGTTTGGACAAAAAACGGGAATCGACCTTCAAGGCGAAGGAACCGGCATTTTATTTCCGCTCGACCGCGTCGGCCCCGTAGAGCAAGCGACAACCGCTTTTGGACAGGGGGTATCGGTGACGCCGATACAACAGGTGGCTGCCGTTTCTGCAGCGGTCAATGGAGGAACGCTGTACACACCGTATATTGGCAAAGAGTGGATTGATCCCGTCACAAAGCAAACGGTCAAAAAACAGACCCCGATGGCCAAAAAGAAGGTGATTTCTGAAGAAACGTCCAAGCAGATCCGCTATGCCCTCGAAAGCGTCGTCGCTCAAGGGACGGGCCGCAACGCGTTTGTCGAAGGCTACCGGGTAGGAGGAAAAACAGGAACAGCCCAAAAAGTAAAAGACGGAAAATACTTAAAGAACAACCATATCGTCTCGTTTATCGGCACAGCACCTTCCGATGATCCGAGTATCGTCGTCTACGTCGCCGTTGATAATCCGAAAGGAACGATTCAATTCGGCGGTACGGTAGCGGCGCCGATCGTTGGGAATATTATGCGGGACAGCCTCCCGCAGCTCGGAGTCGAAAAGCGAAAAAACCAAATCGAGCGCAAGTATCAATGGCTGGACAAAAAAATGATCGAGGTTCCGAACCTTATAGGGTTGTCTGTGACCGAACTTGAGTCATTGCTCGTTAACTTTAAGCTGAAAGCTTCCGGAGAAGGCGATGTCGTCGTCCAGCAATCTCCAAAGCCAGGGGAAAAGGTAACAGAAGGTTCAACCATCCGCATCTATCTTGATCAGGAAGATCAAAAAGAGGATTGATGCGGCTATAGCGAAACGGCAGCCGGCATGAATCAGGCTGCCTGTTTCACACTAAAAAATATTTAGATTTTACAGGATTAACTGGATGTATCCTCTTTTTTACGCTAAAATATGAACTGTATGCCTGCAAAGTCAATGCAGAAAATAAACAGCAATCAATATGAAACGAATTTAGAACGAATAGAACTCGGAGAGGTTTGATACGATGAAACTAACAAAGCTTCTTACATATTTAAAAAACGAACCTTCCTTTATCAGCCAAGAAGACCCTGACATAACTTCAATTGAGATGGACTCCAGGGAAGTCAAAACAGGGAGTCTTTTTGTTTGTATAAAAGGATATACAGTCGATGGGCATGATTATGCGCGGCAGGCGGCTGAAAAAGGAGCGGCAGCGATTGTGGCGGAAAGAAAAGTGGACGCCGACATTCCCGTCATCATCGTCCGCCATTCGAAGAGAGCGCTTGCTGTTTTATCTGATGCTTTTTACAGCCAGCCGACCAAGCAGCTGAAACTGATCGGCATCACAGGCACAAACGGAAAGACATCGACATCACATATGGCAGAAGAGATTTTCAGAAAAGCGGGCAGCCGGACGGGCTTAATCGGCACGATGTATACAAAAATCAATGATGAGACATTCGATGCAAAAAATACGACCCCGGAAAGTGTAACACTGCAAAAAACATTCAGAAAAATGGTAGACCGCAATGTGGACACAGCCATCATGGAAGTTTCTTCACATGCTCTCCATTTGGGCCGGGTGCACGGCTGTGATTACGATATCGCCGCGTTTACAAACCTGACGCAGGATCACCTCGATTATCATCAGACAATGGAAGAATACAAACATGCGAAAAGCCTTCTTTTCTCCCAGCTCGGCGGATCCTTTAACCATGAAAAACCAAAGTGGGCCGTTTTAAATGCGGATGACCCCGCTTCAGTGTATTTTGCCCAGGTAACGTCGGCACACCTTCTGACATACGGCATTCAAAATGCCGCCGATATTAAGGCCGAAAATATCAAAATGGCTGCAAAAGGGACAACCTTTGACCTTGTGACGCCAAAAGGAACAAAGCAGATTGCGATTCCGCTTGTCGGCCGGTTTAATGTCTATAATGTTTTAGCTGCGGCAGCGATCGCGATTGCTGCGGACATTCCGTTTGATACGATGACAGAAGCAATTGAAGGGCTCAAAGGGGTCAGAGGCAGATTCGAGCTGGTTGACGCCGGCCAGGACTTTCCGGTGATCGTCGATTACGCCCATACACCCGACAGCCTTGAAAATGTGCTGAATACGTGCAGAGGGATGACGGAAGGCAAGCTCTTTGTCGTCGTCGGCTGCGGGGGAGACCGCGATAAGACAAAGCGGCCGAAGATGGCGAAAATCGCCGCTGAATTGGCAGATGAACCGGTCTTTACTGCGGATAACCCGAGAAGCGAAAACCCTGTCGCGATTTTGAACGATATGGAAGAAGGCGTTAAAGGGGCTTATTATCACAGCATCGTCAACCGGGAGCAGGCGATCTTTTTTGCGATTGCCAACGCCAAAAAAGGCGATGTTGTCCTGATCGCCGGCAAAGGGCATGAAACCTATCAGCAGATCGGCGGCCAAACATTTGATTTTGATGATGCTGAAGTGGCAAAAAGAGCCATTCTTGAGCTGAAATAAAGAAAAAGAACTACAGGAAAGAGTTGTTAAAGTGATGGATGCGTTCAAAATAAATCAACATATGAAAAAAAACAATGAATATGATAAATGCGTATGCTGCTTCTTAAAAGCAGACGATGATGCGGAAAGGAGAGAAGAACCATGCTGGAGCAAGTGATTCTGTTTACGATCATCATGGGCTTTCTCATTAGTGTTCTTTTATCTCCGGTCTTCATCCCGTTTTTAAGAAGGCTTAAATTTGGGCAGAGCATTCGTGAGGAAGGCCCGAAATCCCACCAAAAAAAATCGGGCACACCGACAATGGGCGGTGTGATGATCATTTTATCAATTATCGTCACAACGATTGCTATGACAATGAAATTTTCAGAAGTCAGCATAAACATGTTCATGCTGCTGTTTGTCACGGTTGGCTACGGTCTTCTCGGATTTTTGGACGATTATATTAAAGTTGTGATGAAGCGGAACCTCGGCCTTACATCAAAACAAAAACTGTTCGGCCAAATCATCATCGCTGCGGTGTTTTACGTCGTATACCATGTTCAGGGATTGCCGACCGATATCCGCATTCCGGGCACGGATGTATCGTTTGATTTTGGCTGGGCTTACCTGATCCTCGTCATCTTTATGCTTGTGGGCGGCTCAAACGCTGTCAACTTGACAGACGGGCTTGACGGGCTTTTATCGGGAACAGCGGCGATCGCATTCGGCGCCTTTGCGATTTTGGCGTGGAACCAGTCACAATATGATGTTGCGATATTCTCTGTTGCCGTTGTCGGCGCTGTACTTGGATTTCTTGTATTTAATGCTCATCCCGCAAAGGTCTTTATGGGGGATACGGGCTCTCTTGCTCTCGGGGGGGCAATCGTTACAATCGCGATCCTGACGAAATTGGAAATTCTCTTGGTCATCATCGGCGGTGTATTCGTCATTGAAACCCTTTCTGTCATTTTACAAGTCATTTCATTTAAAACGACCGGCAAAAGAATTTTCAAAATGAGCCCTCTTCATCATCATTACGAGCTTGTGGGCTGGTCAGAGTGGAGAGTCGTCGTTACTTTTTGGACAGCGGGACTTCTGCTTGCCGTCTTAGGAATTTACATCGAGGTGTGGTTATAAGTGGATACTCAAGATCTATTAAGAAATCAAAATGTGCTTGTATTGGGGCTGGCGAAAAGCGGATATGCTGCTGCTTCGATCCTGCATGAAAAAGGCGTCAGCGTTATCGTCAACGATCAAAAGCCTTTTGAAGAAAACGAACCTGCACAGATTCTCGCTGAAAAAGGAGTAGAAGTCATCTGCGGTACGCACCCGACAGAGCTGTTCGACCTGCATTCGATTGACATTCTGATTAAAAATCCGGGAATCCGCTATGAAAATGTGATGGTCGAAGAGGCCCTGAAAAGAGGCATCCCTGTCTGGACGGAGGTTGAACTCGCCTATCATCTGACAGATGCGCCGTTTATCGGCATTACCGGTTCAAATGGAAAAACGACAACGACAACGCTTGTTTATGAAATGCTGAAAGCCGATTCGAAAAAGGCAGTCGTCGCGGGCAATATCGGCACTGCGGCAAGCGAGGTGGCGACTCAGACCAGCGGGGACGAGTGGATCGTCACAGAGCTTTCATCTTTTCAGCTGATGGGGACTTATCAATTCAGGCCGAAAATCGGTTTATTATTAAACGTATTTGACGCCCATCTTGATTATCACCATTCACGGGAGAATTATGAGCATGCCAAACAGCAGGTCTATCGAAACCAATCGGAAACAGACGTTGCCGTTGTTAATTTGGACGATGAAACAGTCGTCCGGCTCGCCGATTGTTCAAAAGCGGAGAAAGTCTATTTTTCAGTCCGCCAGGTGCTGGAGTGCGGCGCCTGCGTCAAAGACGGAATGATCATGTTTAATGATAAACAAATCATGCCGCTGGAAGACGTTGTTTTGCCTGGAGAGCATAATCTTGAGAACATTCTGGCTGCGCTTTGCATCGTCAAGACAGCAGGGGTATCCGATCAGGCTGTCCGCCAAGTGCTGACGAGCTTTACAGGGGTTAAGCACAGAATGCAATACGTAACAACGATCAAAAACCGATTGTTTTACAATGACAGCAAAGCGACAAACATCCTGGCGACAAAAAAAGCGCTGTCTGCTTTTCAAAAACCGGTGATTCTGCTAGCCGGGGGACTGGATCGCGGGAATGAATTTGATGAATTAAAACCGCATATGGCGCTTGTCAAAGCGATCATCACATTCGGCGAAACGGCCCCTAAGTTCGAGAAGCTTGCGGAAGAAATGGGAATACAACAGGTTAAACGTGTCGATAATGTTGAACAAGCAGCATCTGCGGCGTTCAGCCTGTCAGACGAAGGAGATGTCATCCTTCTGTCCCCGGCGTGTGCAAGCTGGGATCAGTACAAAACATTTGAAGAACGTGGTGACATGTTTGTAAACGCCGTGCATATGCTTAAATAAGGGCTTGTCTTGATCACTGGCCCTAAGAAATAAAGCTTGGGGTGTTCGGCTTTGCAAACAAATAAAACGTCACCGGATTTTTTATTGGTTATCATTACGTTATTACTGCTAACAATCGGACTGATCATGGTATACAGCGCCAGTGCGGTATGGGCGACATACAAATATGATGACTCCTTTTTCTTCGCGAAGCGGCAGCTCTTGTTTGCCGGAATTGGGGTCATCGCCATGTTTTTCATCATGAACGTCGACTACTGGACATGGAGGACTTATGCGAAGATTCTCATCATCGTCTGTTTCTTTCTTCTGGCGATCGTTCTGATTCCCGGAATCGGAATGGAACGGAACGGATCGCGAAGCTGGATCGGCGTCGGCGCATTCAGCATTCAGCCGTCCGAGTTTATGAAGCTTGCGATGATTGCGTTTTTAGCCAAATTTCTATCAGAAAAGCAAAAAAATATAACATCGTTCAGAAAAGGCTTTATGCCGGCTCTAGGCATTGTCTTTTCCGCTTTTTTAATCATTATGATGCAGCCTGATCTCGGGACAGGGACAGTCATGGTCGGCACTTGCATTATCATGATATTTGTGGCGGGAGCGAGAATTTCGCACTTTGTGTTTCTCGGTCTGATCGGTCTCAGCGGATTTATCGGCCTCGTCTTGTCGGCCCCATACCGGATCAAAAGAATCACATCCTATTTGAATCCTTGGGAAGACCCTTTAGGAAGCGGCTTTCAAATCATCCAGTCGCTTTACGCCGTCGGTCCCGGCGGACTTTTCGGCCTCGGCCTCGGCCAAAGCAGGCAAAAGTTTTTTTATCTGCCTGAGCCGCAGACAGACTTTATTTTTGCCATTTTATCGGAAGAACTCGGATTTATCGGAGGATCGCTGATTCTTTTGCTCTTCAGCTTCCTTTTATGGAGAGGCATCAGAATTGCACTTGGTGCGCCTGACTTGTATGGCAGCTTTGTCGCCGTCGGCGTCATTTCAATGATAGCGATACAGGTGATGATCAATATTGGAGTCGTGACCGGACTGATTCCTGTAACAGGCATTACCCTGCCGTTCTTAAGCTACGGAGGTTCATCACTTACCTTGATGCTGATGGCGGTCGGTGTGCTGCTGAATGTCAGCAGGTATTCAAGATATTAGTCACATGAAGCAATTTGCCGATAACCCTGTTGCCAAAAGCAGGGTTATCGGCATGTACATAAGAAATAAGGGGGAAAACAGATGCGGATCGTTGTAAGCGGAGGCGGTACGGGCGGGCATATTTATCCCGCTCTTGCGTTTATTAAAGAAGTCAAACAGCATCATCCAGATGTGGAGTTTTTATATATCGGAACGGAAAAAGGACTTGAGAAAAAAATCGTCGAGCGGGAAAGCATTCCCTTCAAAGCGATTGAAATTACAGGCTTTAAAAGAAAGCTCTCATTTGAAAATGTCAAAACCGTCATGCGTTTTTTAAAGGGAGTGAAAGAGTGCAAGAACGAATTAAAGCGATTTAAGCCGGATGCTGTAATCGGAACCGGCGGCTATGTGTGCGGACCTGTCGTATATGCCGCCTCTAAACTGGGGATCCCGACGATCATCCACGAACAAAACAGCCTTCCTGGACTCACCAATAAGTTTTTATCCAAATATGTTGATAAGGTAGCGATTTGTTTCGAGGAAGCAAAATCTCATTTTCCTGCAGAAAAAGTTGTGTTTACAGGAAACCCAAGGGCGTCTGAAGTCGTCTCTATAAAAGGAGGGCAGTCTCTGGCCGCTCTCGGACTCTGCGAGGACAAAAAAGCGGTCCTGATTTTTGGAGGCAGCCGCGGTGCAGCGCCGATCAACGAAGCAGTCATCGCGATGCAAAGCGAGCTGAAAAAACGGGATTATCAAGTTCTTTATGTCACGGGAGAAGTTCACTATGATAAAGTAACAGCAGCGCTTGAAAAAGAAGGAGCTGCTGACAATATGGTCGTTAAGCCGTTTTTGCATCAAATGCCTGAGTATTTAAAAGCGCTCGATGTCGTGGTGGCGCGGGCCGGTGCAACGACAATCGCGGAAATTACGGCGCTCGGCATTCCAAGCGTATTGATTCCGAGCCCGTATGTCACGGCCAATCATCAGGAAGTCAATGCAAGCTCGCTCGGCGCGCGGAACGCCGCAGTCGTTTTAAAAGAATCAGAGCTTAATGGAGACCGCTTAATTCAAGCGATCGATCATATTTTACAAGATGAAAAGACGTTCAAAGAGATGAGTGAGCGCACAAAATCTCTCGGTGTGCCAGATGCAGCACAGCGGTTGTACAATGTGCTGAAAGAACTGAAAGCGAAAAAATGATAAGACAGAAGGATGTTGGAGGTTTTCGATGGATAAGGTGATACAAGAATTAAAAGAGCTTGAAGTCGGCAAAGTTCTGGAAAACGAACCGCTTGCAAATCATACAACGATCAAAATCGGAGGGCCTGCGGATGTGCTGGTGGTTCCGAAAAACCTTCAGGCGGTTCAGGATACAATGAAGGTGGTCAAGAAGCACGGCGTAAAATGGACGGCGATTGGCAGAGGCTCCAACCTCCTTGTTCTTGATGAAGGAATAAGAGGCGTCGTCATCAAGCTTGGCGCAGGCCTTGATCATATGGAAATCGACGGCGAGCAAGTGACTGTAGGCGGCGGCTATTCTGTCGTAAGGCTTGCAACGGGCATCAGCAAAAAAGGGCTTTCAGGCCTCGAATTTGCTTCAGGCATTCCGGGCTCTGTCGGCGGAGCCGTTTACATGAACGCCGGAGCCCACGGCTCTGATATCAGCCGGATTTTGGTCAAAGCATTGATTCTCTTTGAAGACGGAGAGATGGAGTGGCTGACGAACGAAGAGATGGCATTCAGCTACCGTACGTCCATCCTGCAGAACAAGCGGCCGGGAATCTGCCTTGAAGCCGTCCTTCGGCTTGAACAGAAAGAACGCGATGCGATCGTCGCACAGATGCAAAAAAATAAAGACTACCGAAAAGAAACACAGCCAGTTTCCAATCCGTGCGCAGGCAGCATTTTCAGAAATCCGCTCCCGGATCATGCGGGCCGGCTAGTTGAACAAGCCGGATTGAAAGGCCATCAGATCGGGGGAGCAAAGGTCTCCGAGATGCACGGCAATTTCATTGTTAACGCGGGCGGCGCCACGGCAAAAGACGTTCTTGATTTAATTGCATTTATTCAAAAAACGATTAAAGAACAATATGATATCGATATGCACACTGAGGTTGAAATCATCGGAGAAAAACGATAAACAGCCTCTAAAATCAGATCGCCTTATGATATAATAAACAAAAAGCAAACGGCATCCTTGTATGTCGTTTGTTTCGCTAATGGAAGTTTTTCCTTTTTTAGCTGATACCGTGTTTCCCGATTGGGGGAGCGCGTCTTTTTTCGAAAAAAAAAGAGCAAATAAAAGTCTTTTTGTCTGCTTTATTTAATCTGAGGTGAGCCATTAGTGAAACCCGGTATTGATAAAGAAAAAGTAGTGAATATAGAAGAACGGATTCCCAAAATTAAAGAACAGAGAAAGCAAAAGGCAAACCGCCGGCTGATCACATTTATTCTGCTCTTTTTCACGATGATGCTGATCATCATCTACCTGCAGACGCCGATCAGTAAAGTGTCGACGGTTGAGATTAAAGGCAATCAAAACGTTTCAAAAGATGAAATCATGTCCCTGTCTTCGATCTATGAAGGACAAACGGAATTCTGGAGCCTCAATAAGCAAAAAATCGAAGACAAGATCGAGCAGAATAAATTAGTAAAAAAAGCCGAAGTCTCTAAAAAACTGCCCAATAAAATTGCGATCTCTATCGAAGAGTATAAAAGCATTGCTTTTTTGCAAAAAAATAATGTGTACTACTCCGTCCTGGAAAACGGAACGGTTCTTCCCGATGAAGTGACACCGACTGATGTCGGACCGATCCTGAACCATTGGACGGACGATGATAAGCTCGTTCAAATGGCAAAACAGCTGAACAGCCTTCCTGACTCTGTAAAAAAATCGATTTCCGAGATCAACTATACACCTAAAAAATCAAACCCTTGGCTGATCAGGCTGTATATGAATGACGGCTATATTGTGACCGCTTCGATAAAATCTTTTGCCAAGAAAATGGACAGCTATCCAGCCATCGTAAAGGAGCTGCCAAAAGGAGAAAAGGGAATCATTCATTTGGAAGTTGCGACTTACTTTGAACCACTGAAAAAAACGAAAGACAGCAAAAAGGAAGACGAACGTTGAAAAGACATACAGTCAATCTCTCATTGGCCATGCTCGTCCTCGGTTTTCTTTTGTCTTTTTCATATCAATTTGCAAAAGAGAACAAAGACCGCGATGAAACCGCCGAGGACTGGAAAGAGGAGTATTCGCTGCGCGACCGGCTGATCTCACAGGAAAAGCAAAACAAGAAGCTGGAGCAAGACTTATATAAGAAGCAGCAGGAAGTTCAGAAAACGGAAGCGGCGCTCAAAAAGGAAAAAAAGGAATATTACAACATATTGGAAGACGTTGAGAGGTACAGAATGTTTGTCGGCGAAATCGGTGTTCAGGGCGAAGGAATTGAAGTCACGCTGAAGGATGCTTCATATATTCCTGAAGGGGAGAACGTCAACAACTATATCGTCCATGAAAGCCACATATTCCATTTACTGAATGAACTTTGGATCTCCGGCGCGGCGGCCGTGTCGATCAACGGACAGCGTGTGACGCATCATTCCTACATATCCTGCAACGGCCCTGTTATCACAGTTGACGGCAACCAGCATCCTGCTCCTTTTGTCATTTCAGCCATCGGTGAAGCTGATGTGCTGATGCCCGCGCTGAACATTGCAGGAGGACTTGTAGATCAGCTAAATCATGATCATGTATCAGTCAGCATTGAAAAAAAAGATAAGATCGAGATGGAGCCTCTTTTAAAACAGGGGGAATGAAAGATGAAAAGTTGGTGGGCTGATCTTGAAGAAAAACAATCGTTTCATCAGTTTAAGCGTGCTGATGCTCATATTCGGAATCATGCTGTCCGTGCAGTTTAATTCCCTGAAGGAGCCTGAAGTACGGGATACGAGGGATGTCTGGGAGCTCAGGGAAGACTTGAAAGAAGAGCAAAAAAAACAGCTGAATCTGATCGGCGAAATTGATAAATATGAAAAAATGCTCAGCACTTACCAGCATCAAGAAGAAAACTCACGGACAAAAGCATTGAATGAAACGCTTCAAAACCTAAAAAAACAGGCCGGCTTCACAGACGTCGACGGCAGCGGAATCACAATTAAAATTTCTCAGCTGTTCTCAGATGAATTGACGGGAGAACCGATTGAAAATCCGCCCCCTGATCTTCTGAAAAAACTGATCAATGAATTAAATATGTATGAGGCGGAGGAAATATCGATCAATGACAGAAGGGTTATCAATACGACAGTGATCAGAGATATCAACGGAACGACGAAAATTGACGGATATCCTTTGGACAACTATCCGATAACAGTAAAAGTCATCGGCAAAAACGCCGATAAACTATATAGCCGAATGAATGCTTCAACCCTTCAAGATCTGTTTGCGGGAGAAAACCTGGATTTACAAATCGAGAGGCCTGAGGAACAAATCAAAATCAAAGCTTACGAAGGTTCAATGCATACCTCGCCATTGAAACCGCTCGAAAAATCAAAAGGAGAGAATTCCTAATGTGGCTTCCGGTTCTAGGCCTTTTGCTCGGAATTGCAATCGGGTTCAGCTCGAATTTTACAATTCCGGAAGAGTACTCTAATTATTTGTCCTTAGCGATTCTCGCATCACTCGATACACTGATCGGAGGCATAAGGGCTCATTTGGAAAGTGCATATGATGAACTAGTTTTTGTGACCGGCTTTTTTTTCAACATTATTCTCGCGATAAGTTTGGCTTTTCTGGGCGTTCATCTTGGTGTAGACTTGTATTTAGTCGGCATGTTTGCATTTGGCGTCAGACTTTTTCAAAACATCGCAGTGATCAGAAGAATACTGCTTGCCAAATGGACGGCTTCCAGAAGAAAAAAATAAAAAAAATCGGATTTAAAAGAGGATATACATAGGATATAACGAATATTCACAGTAATCCTAAAACTAAAAAGAAGCGTATTGGTTTTTTATTGATTGTTACACACTTGTAAAACCAGATTCATTGTATTGTTGTTCGGCAAATAATAGAATAGAATTGACTGAAATGTGAGGAGGTGCCATAGAATGAACAACAATGAACTTTACGTCAGTCTAGACATCGGTACGTCCAATATTAAAGTGATCGTCGGTGAAATGTCAGACGAATCTCTTAACATTATCGGAGTCGGAAATGTTCCCTCAGAGGGGCTGAAAAAAGGGTCAATCGTTGATATAGATAAAACGGTTCATTCTATAAAAAAAGCGTTTGAACAAGCTGAAAGAATGATAGGTTTTCCGCTGACCCATGCAATTGTCGGCGTTAATGGGAACTACATCCATATTCAAGAAACGAGCGGTGTAGTGGCGGTTTCCAGTGAAAATAAAGAAATACAAGTTGAAGATGTGCGCAGGGTCATGGAGGCGGCTCAAGTTGTTTCCATCCCGCCGGAACAGCTGATCGTTGATGTGATTCCGAGGCAGTTTATCGTTGACGGAAGAGGCGATATAACAGATCCGAAAAAGATGCTCGGTGTCCGGCTTGAAGTAGAGGGATCGCTCATTACCGGATCAAAAACGATTTTACATAACCTGCTCCGCTGTGTGGAACGGGCAGGCATTGAAATTACGGATATATGCCTGCAGCCGCTGGCGACCGGATCTGTTGCCTTATCAAAAGATGAAAAGAACCTCGGAGTGGCTTTGATCGACATTGGGGGAGGATCGACGACCGTTGCTGTTTTTGAGGACGGCGATCTTCTTGCAACCCGAGTCGTTCCCTTGGGAGGAGAGAACATTACCAAGGACATTTCAATCGGCCTCCGCACTTCCACTGATGAGGCTGAAAGGGTCAAAAAACAGTTTGGATATGCTTTCTATGAAGAAGCGTCAGAAGAGGAAGCATTTGAAGTCGCCGTGATCGGGACAGACCAAAAGCAAACCTTTACTCAGCGGGAAGTGGCTGACATCATTGAAGCCAGGCTCGAGGAGATCTTTGTATTCGTGGCAGAAGAACTGCAGAACATGGGTATTAAAGAATTGCCGGGCGGGTTTGTGCTCACGGGAGGACAGGTGGGAATGCCTGGTGTCCTCAGTCTTGCACAGGATGTTCTTCAAAATAACGTCAGAGTGGCTAGCCCGAATTATATCGGTGTGAGAGAACCTCAATACATGACAGGTGTGGGTCTCATCCAATTCGCTTACCGCAACGCAAAAATCCAAGGCAGAAAAGTAGGGTTTAAAATGCCGACGGAAGCGGTTCAGGAAGTCGCGGCTTCCCATCAGAAAGAAGTGCAGCAGCGTCCGAAACCAAAATCTAAGCAGCAGGCTCAAGCTGAGAAAAAGCCGAGCAAAATGAAGAAAATATTTAACTTCTTTTGGGAATAGAGATTAGTCATTCGACGGATTAGGAGGATTTAGCATGTTAGAGTTTGAAACAAATATAGACGGCTTAGCATCGATTAAAGTAATTGGAGTAGGTGGCGGAGGAAACAACGCCGTCAATCGGATGATTGAAAATGGCGTTCAGGGAGTCGAGTTTATTGCGGTCAACACGGATGCGCAGGCTCTAAACCTTTCAAAAGCGGAAACGAAAATGCAGATCGGTGCGAAGCTGACGCGCGGGCTTGGCGCTGGAGCCAATCCGGAAGTCGGCAAAAAAGCGGCAGAAGAAAGCAAGGAACAAATTGAAGAAGCGCTGAAAGGCGCTGACATGGTGTTCGTTACGGCTGGAATGGGCGGCGGAACAGGTACGGGAGCTGCTCCTGTCATCGCACAGATCGCAAAAGATTTGGGCGCCTTGACTGTCGGCGTTGTGACAAGACCGTTTACTTTTGAAGGCAGAAAAAGACAGCTTCAGGCAGCTGGAGGCATTACAGCAATGAAGGAAGCCGTCGACACCCTGATCGTGATTCCGAATGACCGTCTTCTCGAAATCGTTGATAAGAATACACCGATGCTTGAAGCGTTCCGTGAAGCGGACAACGTTCTCCGCCAAGGTGTACAGGGAATTTCAGACCTGATTGCGACACCGGGGCTGATCAACCTTGATTTCGCGGATGTGAAAACGATCATGTCCAATAAAGGTTCTGCATTGATGGGTATCGGTGTGGCAACAGGTGAAAACCGCGCTGCCGAAGCTGCCAAAAAAGCTGTTTCCAGCCCGTTGCTTGAAACGGCGATTGACGGTGCACAAGGCGTTCTCATGAACATTACAGGCGGTACAAACCTAAGCCTGTATGAAGTTCAGGAAGCGGCTGATATCGTTGCTGCAGCGTCTGACCAAGACGTCAACATGATCTTCGGATCTGTCATCAATGAAAATTTAAAAGATGAGATTGTCGTCACAGTAATCGCGACCGGCTTTATTGAACAGGACCAAGATGTCGCAAAGACGCAAAGACCTTTAAATCAAGGCTTAAAACAGCATCATCAGCCAGCTCCGAAACGGGAGCCGAAGCGCGAGGAACCAAGCATGCCGCACCGCAGCACATCACAGCCTGCCGAGGACACGCTTGATATCCCGACATTCTTAAGAAATCGGAATAAACGCTGATTTACATCATATGTGAGGCTGCTGACATCAAGTCGGCAGCCTTTTTTTATCCGCCAGCTCCTTCAAAAGCCTTAATTATCATGTCTTCTGAAGCCAACCACTCCGAAAGACTTGTACCAAACCTCTCTCTTTCCTCCTGAATGTACCGGTTTTCTTTTTTATCCGTCATCAGACCGAACTATTTATAAAAACAGGTCATATGTAAAAAGAACGAATTTACAAATCAATACAGAAAACATGACAAAAAACGACAGAATCTATAAGCTTTTTCTTTTACAGTATAAATATCTTCTTTTTCCAGTCAAAGAAATGCAAGAAGCGTCAAAGAACGACCTCATTTGCAGGTCAATTAAAGGAGGATGTCGTTTGAAGAAAAAGCCATTATACCGGACATTCATATGTGCAGCACTCATCGGTACGCTTCTCGCCCCGGGGACTGTCAAAGCCGAGGCGGGCACAGAAGCAAAGGCCAAAGTTCAAAACAAAATATCAAACTCTCTTTACAAAAACTTCGAAAAAAAAGAGAAAGTCACATTCTTAATTAAAATGAAAGACCAGGCCAACTTGCAGCAATCGGCTAAAGCCGCTGAGAAAAGGGCCAAAGCAAGTATTATGACGGTGAAAAGGGTAAAACAGCTCAAGCGCTCAGCTGTCTTGGCATCATTGCGGGCAAAAGCCGATAGAACGCAGAAAGATGTCAAAACCTATTTGGAAAAAGAAGAGAAAAAAGGTGCGGCAAAACAACTGGAATCTTTTTATATCGTAAATGGCATTGCCGTGACAGCCACTAAAGACGTCATGGAAAAAGCGGCATCATTTCCAGAAGTGGAAAAGGTGCTTCCGAACAAAAAGATCAACCTGAATAAAGCTGAAAAAGCGACAATCGACGCCAACACATCTGCAGCTGCACGTCCTGCTTCCAACATTCAGCAAGTGCATGCACCAGATGTTTGGAAAAAACACTATAAAGGCAAAGGAGCGGTCGTGGCTTCAATTGACACAGGCGTCGAGTGGGATCACCCTGCTTTGAAAAAAAAGTACCGCGGATATAATCCGTCCAAACCGAATAGCCCGGACAACGAATACAACTGGTTTGACGCCACAAGCAAAAAGAAAACGCCGTACGATGATTTAGGCCACGGCACACATGTCACCGGCACGATGGTCGGTTCTGAGGCCGGCGGAAAAAACCAGATCGGTGTTGCCCCCACTGCGAAATGGATCGCTGTTAAAGCTTTCTCAAAGGACGGCGGCAGTGAAAAAGACCTGTTGGCGGCGGGCGAATGGATTTTGGCGCCGAAAGATGCAAAGGGAAAAGCGCACCCCGAAAAGGCTCCGGATGTCGTCAACAATTCTTGGGCAGGCGAACGTGGACTCAATGAATGGTATCGCGACATTGTGAAGGCATGGCGGGCTGCTGACATTTTTCCTTCATTTGCAGCAGGTAATGTCAGTGAATTTGAGCCAGGCGGACCGGGTTCAGTTGAGAATCCTTCCAACTATCCCGAATCTTTTGCGATCGGTGCAGTTGACAGCACGAACGCGCTAGCAGACTTTTCTTTGCAGGGGCCTTCTCCATATGATGAAGTAAAGCCTGACCTATCCGCGCCGGGTGTCAGCATCCGCTCCGCATATCCGGGACACCGATATGCAACAATGGACGGCACATCAATGGCGACTCCGCATGTATCCGGTATCGTCGCCTTAATGAGGGAAGCCAATCCGAATATCACTGTTGATGAAATCGAACGCATTCTGTTGAAAACGGCCAAGCCTTTGACAGACAAAACGTTTGAAAAATCGCCAAACAACGGATATGGATCCGGATTAGTCAATGCCTTAAAAGCATTTACTGAAGCGAAAAAATAAAGATGTCATGAAAAGACAAAACCGATGAAAAGGTTTTGTCTTTTTTTAACTAAATTTAAACATTTCCTTGACAAATAACGACAAAAAACTTAACCAATATTTACTATATTGAAGAGACATCAAAGTTGAGACTACATATTCAGTCAAAAGAAAGGGGGATCGAATAGACAGCCATTCAATTAAAAAGGGGGATATTCATTTGAAAAGCAAGCTGAAAAAAAAGGCGTTCTGCACGATCTTAAGCGGATTTTTAATCGGTTCAATGTTCATGCCCGCCGCTTCCGAAGCAGCACAAAAACCAGCGCTCACCTCTTTGAAAGAACAAGTGAAACATCATGCTTCCGCTGGAAAAAAGATCTCGACATCACTTGTCAAACGTTTCAAAAAAGAAGATAAAGTCACTTTTTTGATTAAGATGAAAGATCAAGTCGACACGCAAAAAGTAGCGAAACAAGCGGAAAAGAAAGCAAAAGCAAAATCGCTCAGTTCGGCTAAAACGGAGTACCAAAAGCGTTCGGCAGTGGTGTCATCACTAAGAATCAAAGCGGATGAGACGCAAAGTCAGCTGAAAACCTACTTGAAAAAGCAAGTCAAAAAGGGAAATGCCAAAGATATCCACTCATTTTATATTGTCAACGGTATGGCTGTTCATGCGACAAAAGAGGTGATGGAGCAGGTAGCGGCCTTTCCTGAGGTCGAAAAAGTGCTTCCAAATGAAAAAAGGCAGCTCATTAAACCGGACAAACAATCAGGCAAACAAAAATCGACTCCGTCTCAAGATGGAATTGGATGGAACATTGATCAAATCGGCGCCCCGAAAGCGTGGGAATTAGGGTATGACGGCACAGGAACAGTCGTTGCATCAATCGATACAGGCGTACAGTGGGATCATCCGGCGCTTAAAGAGAAATACCGCGGATATGACCCTGAGCATCCGGACAATCCTGATCACGAATTTAATTGGTTTGACGCGATATCAGGCGAGGACGAGCCTTTTGATGATCTCGAACATGGAACACATGTGACAGGCACGATGGTCGGCTCGGAGCCTGACGGTCAAAACCAAATCGGAGTGGCGCCTGGAGCGAAGTGGATCGCGGTCAAAGCCTTTTCTGAAGATGGCGGAACAGATGAAGACCTCCTTGAGGCAGGAGAATGGATTTTAGCGCCAAAAGATCAGGACGGCAATCCGCATCCCGAAATGGCTCCTGATGTCGTCAATAATTCATGGTCAGGGGGCGCAGGTCTTGATGAGTGGTACAGAGATATGGTGAAAGCTTGGCGCGCTGCCGATATTTTCCCGGAATTTTCTGCGGGCAATGCCGATCTCTTTAATCCTGGCGGGCCTGCTTCAATTGCAAATCCGGCAAACTATCCCGAAGCATTTGCAACCGGTGCGACCGACATCGATAATCAATTGGGAGATTTTTCGCTGCAAGGCCCGTCTCCTTATGATGAGACCAAGCCGGAAATCTCTGCACCAGGGGTAAACATTCGTTCCTCTGTGCCTGGAAGCGGGTATCAAGACGGCTGGGATGGCACATCGATGGCAGGACCGCATGTTGCAGCTGTTGCAGCCCTTTTAAAACAAGCAGACTCATCGCTTACCGTTGATGACCTCGAAAATATTTTAATGGATACGGCCACACCGCTCACTGACAGCACATTTTCCGAATCGCCAAATAACGGATACGGCCACGGGCTTGTCAACGCGTTTGATGCGGTGGCCGCTGTCACAGACGGATTGGGCAAAGCGGAGGGACGGATCGGCAAAGAAGGCGAAGACCAAGAGCCGCCGTCTATCAAACATGAAGACTTACATGAAGTTTTTTCAGGTTCAGACATTCCGTTCACAGTTGAAGTGGAAGACGACATCAGCGTTGTATCAGTCAAACTGAGCTATAAAACGGATTCTTCCGACTGGCAGACCGTCACGGCCAAACAAACCGGAGGCGATTATAAAAAAGGAACATATGAAGCGGTCATTCCTTCTCTGAAAGGCAAAACACTTTCTTATAAATGGACTGTCACAGACTACGGCGGAAACAAAACGGAGTCAGAGGTGTATGAAGTGCCGATTTCTCCGGCTGTGACGACCGGTTATAAACAAGATTTTGAGGCTGCTGCACACGGCTGGAGAAGCTCTGGTGCCAAAAATTCCTGGCAGCTGGGAGTCGCTCAGTCAGGACCGGGATCTGCTGCATCAGGAAAACAAGTCTACGCCACGAATCTGGCAGGACAATATGAGAATTCGGCCAATATGAATCTTCTTATGCCTCCTGTACAGGTACCGAAGAATGAGAAACTTTTTCTGAAATTCAAATATTGGCATGACATTGAAGAGGATTTTGATTTTGGCTTCGTGTATGTTCAGCCTGAAGGGGAAAAAGATTGGGTTCAGGCTGCCGAATACAGCGGCACAACTTCAGAGTGGAAGGACGAAGAAATTGATTTATCAGCTTATGAAGGCCAGAACATTAAGGTCATGTTTAATCTTCAATCAGATGGCAGCGTTGGAGCAGACGGGCTTTATATCGATGATGTAGAGCTTGTGAACGAATCGAAAAAAGCAGGAAAGAAAATGCGTCTGGGCGTTGAAAAACGAACTGGAAAAATGAAAGGGAAACATACGAAAAAACAAACGATTGACCCGAAAAAAGCCCAGCCGGCTGACACCCTCCAGCAAAACATCCAGACCGGAAAAGCATCACCGGCCGTCCTTCCGCTCAGAGCGCAGGTGAGCGTTCTTGAAACGGGAAAATCGACTTACTCAAGCGAGGCAACCGGTGCATACAGCTTGGCTCATTTGCCGGGGACCTATACGATGAAAGCCGAAGCGTACGGCTATGAATCAAGCACACAAACCGTAACCATCGAGGCCGATCAGACAACCTCTGCCGACTTTGTCTTGAAAGAATTGAAAAAGGGCACACTCACGGGAGCTGTCAAAAATAAAAAGACCGGAGAGCCTGTTCAAAATGCGAAGCTCTATGTTGTTGAAGATGCAGCCGTTCAACCTGTACAAACAGACAAAGACGGCCAATATTCATTAACAGCCTACGAAAATTCGTACACCGTAAAAGTAACCGCAAATGGGTACTACAGCAGCGAATTTACGGTTGATTTAAAAGGCAATGTCTCGAAAAATATTGAACTTGAGCCTTTCATCGGCTATCCGGGCGAAATAGGCTATGATGACGGAACCGGTGAGAACGCATGGGCATTTTATGAATCAGGCTACGGATTGGCTGTTAAAATGTCGCTTGAAAAAGGGCAGGAAAAAGCGATGCTGAAAGGCGGCTTATTCAAATTCTGGGATGCTGGATTTCCAGATCCGGGCGGCACTGATTTTGCAGTTGAAGTCTATGATGCTTCAGGTGAAAAAGGCGCTCCGGGCAAAAAAATCGCTGGTCCGCTCAAAGGGGAAGCCCTCCGCAACGGAGAATGGACAAATGTGGATCTGAGCGATGAGGGCATTTTGGTTGGAAAAGATTTTTACCTTGTCTATGTCCAAACAAATGATATGGATCACTCGCCAGGCCTTGCGGCAGATGAAGACGGGGAATACTCCGGCCGGAACTGGCAGTATACGGAAGGCGCCTGGTCAAAAACCCCTTCAGACCAAGGCAATTTCATGATTCGCGCATTGGTCGACTATGAAGTTTCAGTGCCTGTGATCACGTCGCCTAAAGACGGGCTGATCACCAATCAGGAGAAAACCGTCATCGAAGGGACATCTTCTCCGACAACGACCGTTCATCTTTTTAACGGCGGGGAAAAAATCGGCACGGCAGAAACCGCAGAAGACGGCACCTTTTCAAAAGAAATTCAATTGAATAAAGGGGAAAATGTCGTGACTGCTAAATCATCTGCTGCCTCCGGGACAACGGATGCATCTGATCCGGTCCGGATTGTGCTTGATCAAACAAAGCCAAAGCTTTCTATTGATACACCTGAAAGCGGATCAAAGCTCAATCAAGAGACAGTCACTGTGAAAGGCACGGTGTCGGATGATCATTTGGAATCGGTCAAAGTGAACGGAAAGAAAGCAGCTGTTAAAAATGGCGAATACTCGGCCCGCATTATGCTTGATAACGGGAAAAACGAAATCAAAGTGACAGCGGCTGACGCGGCCGGCAACAAGACAACCAAAAAAGCAACCGTCGACGTCAATTTTGAAGCACCGCAAATCACCAGTTTGAAGCCGGCTGAGGATCTTGAGCTCAAAACGGGGGAAACCGTAAAAATCGAGTTTGAAAGCGCTGCTGATTTGGATGCCGTTTTTGTGATCAGAATGCCTTTGACCAATTTCAAAACAGCTTCGCAAAACGTGACCGAACTGCCGATCAGAGAAGTATCAAAAGGCAAGTATGAAGGATATTGGACGGCAACCTCCGCTGCAAAAGCTAAAGGAGCGGAAATCGAAGTCATCGTCCGCGATGATTACGGCAATGAAACGAGAAAAACGGCAAAAGGTAAACTGTATATCAATGAAAAACTAAAATAAGAAAAAAGCGCTGTCTTTAAAAGGCAGCGTTTTTTTTCGTCCGGACATCGACAAATTCAGTATGAATTTCTCAAAAAATGTACCATTTGCGCAACAATAATTGACAGACTTTACCTTTGGGCTTGATTTATACTTATGGAAACAAACGCTAGGCCGCCAAACGAGAGAAGGAATATGTAAAGAAAGGGGACGGACGTGGAAATTTATTTAGATGCGATATGGCTGCTAAACTTTTGTTTTGACTTGCTGCTTTTAATGATGACCGCCTTTATTTTAAAGCGAAGGGTAAAAAAGCGGAGGTTTATCTTAGGGGCGCTGGTCGCCTCAAGCATCGTCCTGTTTATGTTCACCCCTGTCTCGCCATATGTCCTTCACCCTGCGGGCAAGCTGTCTTTTTCGGTTGTGATCGTTCTTGTGACATTTGGTTTTAAACGATTTCGGTTTTTTCTGCAAAATTTGTTTTCTTTTTATTTTGCCACTTTTTTAATGGGAGGAGGGATCATAGGGGCCCATTCATTGCTGGAGACGGATTCGATCATGGAAAACGGAGTCTTTATGACGAATTGGTCCGGCTTCGGAGACCCCGTCAGCTGGCTGTTTGTCGGAGCGGGATTTCCCGCTGTATGGCTGTTTTCAAAAAAGCGCTTTGAAGACGCCGAAGCGAAAAAGATTCAATATGAAGAGCGGGTTCGACTTCAAGCTGATGTAGGTGAGCATACGCTTCATATGAATGGATTGATTGATTCCGGAAACCAGCTTTATGATCCAATTTCAAAAACGCCTGTCATGATCGTCAACATTGAAAAGTTGAAAAGTGTATTGGGGGAAGGGGCGAGCGGGGTCATGATGGAAAAAAGCCCTCTTGATGCCATCGGCCTGCTCGACGATGCACTGCCGTATATCGGGCGGCTCCGTCTGATCCCATATCGGGGCGTCGGTCATCAGCACCAGTTTTTATTGTGCTTAAAACCGGATGATGTGCTGATATATACGAAAACAGAGATCATTGAAGCGCCTAAATGTCTGATCGGAATCAGCACATCGCCGCTGTCTGCTGACGGCGAATTTGATGCCATTGTTCATCCGAAAATGCTCTCGGGAAACCCGGTCAAACACGTTTCCTAAAAACTTGGGAGCTGTTACATTATCATACTCCTGAGGACGTTTATTTAGAAGGGGGAGGAAGATGAAAAAACTAAAATTAAGATTAACCTATCTCTGGTACAAACTTTTAATAAAATTGGGTTTAAAAAGCGATGAAATTTATTATATTGGTGGGAGCGAAGCATTGCCGCCGCCTTTATCAAAAGATGAAGAACAGGTGCTTCTTCACAAGCTGCCTGACGGCGATCAGGCGGCGCGTGCCATATTAATCGAACGAAATCTGCGGCTTGTTGTATACATTGCCAGAAAGTTTGAAAATACAGGCATCAACATCGAGGATTTAATCTCTATCGGCACAATCGGTCTTATTAAAGCGGTGAACACCTTTAATCCGGAGAAAAAAATCAAGCTTGCTACATATGCTTCCAGATGTATTGAAAATGAGATTTTAATGTATTTAAGG
Source organism: Bacillus swezeyi (assembly GCF_001969815.1). Lineage (GTDB taxonomy): Bacteria > Bacillota > Bacilli > Bacillales > Bacillaceae > Bacillus > Bacillus swezeyi. Next base: position 64,226 of record NZ_MRBK01000006.1, read on the forward strand.
CGCAACAATAAAATCCGCTCTGAAGTATCGTTTGACGAACCATTAAACATCGACTGGGATGGAAATGAGCTTCTGCTCTCAGACGTCCTCGGAACAGACAATGACATCATCACGAAAGATATCGAAGCAAATGTGGATAAAAAGTTATTGAAAAAAGCGCTTGAGCAGCTGAACGACAGAGAAAAACAAATCATGGAGCTTCGCTTCGGACTTGTCGGAGGAGAAGAAAAAACGCAAAAAGACGTTGCCGATATGCTCGGTATATCGCAGTCATATATTTCCCGGCTTGAAAAAAGAATCATCAAAAGGCTGAGAAAAGAGTTCAACAAAATGGTTTAATTTTTTTATGAAATTTAAAGCGTTGGCAGCCAAGGGTTCAACCCTCGATCTTCTTATTTTTGGAAATTGAAGATGCATATTTTTCCCACCCAAGGAGATACTGAACTTTGTACAGCAGCTCCTGTAGGGAGGGAAAAAAGTGTCGAGAAATAAAGTTGAAATCTGCGGGGTTGATACATCAAAACTGCCCGTGCTCAAGAATGAAGAGATGAGAAAGTTATTCAAGCAAATGCAGGATGAAGGAGACCGCTCAGCAAGAGAAAAGCTTGTTAACGGCAATTTGCGCCTTGTCTTAAGCGTCATTCAAAGGTTTAACAACAGAGGAGAATATGTTGATGACTTATTCCAAGTCGGCTGCATCGGACTAATGAAATCAATTGATAATTTTGACCTGAGCCACAATGTTAAGTTTTCAACATATGCTGTACCGATGATCATCGGAGAAATCCGCAGATATTTGCGCGACAACAATCCGATTCGCGTATCGCGGTCACTCAGAGATATCGCGTACAAGGCGCTGCAAGTGAGAGAACGTCTCATCAGTGAGACAAGCAGGGAGCCGACGGCGGAGGAAATCGCCAAAGTGCTCGAAGTGTCCCACGAAGAGATTGTCTTTGCACTTGATGCCATTCAAGATCCTGTATCACTGTTTGAGCCGATTTACAATGACGGAGGCGATCCGATTTATGTCATGGATCAAATCAGTGATGAGCGGAATAAAGATTCGCAATGGATTGAAGAGCTCGCCTTAAAAGAAGGGATGAGACGACTGAATGAACGGGAAAAAATGATTCTCAGAAAACGCTTCTTTCAAGGCAAGACGCAGATGGAAGTCGCCGATGAGATCGGGATCTCTCAAGCCCAGGTATCACGGCTGGAAAAGGCCGCAATTAAACAAATGAATAAGAATATACATTAAAGCCGCAGAAACCCTGCGGCTTTTACATGTTAAAAATGGAAATTCTCTCATTCACTTTGCCACACAAATAAGCTATAATAAAAGAATTATATTTTTATTTATCAGAATATTTACATAAAAGTGAAAGGGGATCAAACATGGTGTTGCAGCTTGAACAAGCTTCATTAAAACGTAATGGAAAGTGGATACTCAAGGGTATAGACTGGACGGTGAAAAACGGGGAGCACTGGGCATTATACGGTTTAAACGGAGCCGGAAAAACCGCATTGCTCAACATGCTGTGCGCTTACTATTTTCCCACAAAAGGAATAGTGAATGTGCTGAGCCATGAATTCGGCAAGACAGAGCTTGGTGAAAAGCTCCGCCGCAAAATCGGCCTCGTGTCCTCCGCTTTACAGCAAAAATTTTACCCTGAGGACAGCGCCTTTGAAATTGTGCTGAGCGGCGCTTTCGCCTCAATCGGCTTATATGAATCACCGTCACAGACCATCAGGGAGAAAGCCATCTCCCTATTGGAGGAATTCGGCTCAATCGGCTATGCGGACAGGAGATATGAGACGCTTTCCCAGGGAGAAAAGCAAAAGGTGCTGATCTCAAGAGCCTTAATGGCGGACCCTGAGCTACTGATTCTTGATGAACCTGTTACAGGCCTTGATTTCATCGCGAGGGAGCAGGTGCTGGATATGATTGAACACGTTGCAAACAAAGCGGAAGCCCCATCCATGCTGTATGTTACACATCATGCCGAGGAAATTCTCCCGGTTTTCGGCAAAACGCTGCTGCTGAAAAAAGGAGAGGTATTTGCACAGGGAAAGACGAGGGATATGATGTCGGGCGACGTTCTGTCCGCTTTTTTTGATATACCGGTTCAAGCCGTCTGGACGGATGACAGGCCCTATTTGTCTAAGAAAAAGGCGGCCTCTGTTAACGGTTAGGATCAGACAGGCGGCTATCAAACCGCCTGTTCTGTCCGGTTTCAGTTTTAAATTCCCCCAAATCGCTTCCCAACAAATCAATACCTTGCTAATATAAAATAGAATCTCTTCATAAAAGGAGTTCATCGTCATGATCATCCAATTCATTCGCTATAGATAATGTAAGGTATAGACAAACTGAGCAAGTCCACACCGTCAGCTTTGAAAAATGCTGATGGGGCGGGTTTATTTGTCTATGCCTTTTTCATTTATCTAAATTGTGAATGAATGAGGTGTACATCATGTTGAATAAAAAAATGAGAAGTGCGGCGCTGATGACGAGGTTTGAAACGGTGTTTCAATGCCCGCTCTGCGCCCGGGAAATGAAAGTGGTCAGCCCCCAAAGCTTGGTTTGTCCAAATGATCACACATTTGATCTTGCGAAACAGGGGTATGTGAATGTCGCGACACATTCTTCCTCTGGGAAATATGACAAAGATTTGTTTGAAGCCCGGAAAGCGTTAGCTGAGAGCGGATTTTTCGAACCTTTATGTGAAATGCTAAGTGGCCAAATCAAAGATGGCTTGCCGCTTGATAAAAAAGGCGCCAAAATCCTTGATGCGGGCTGCGGGGAAGGATCGCATTTGATCCGGATCACAGAAAAACTCAAACCCAGCTTCGGCAGCCGGCTCTTTGGAGCGGGGATCGATTTGTCGAAAGCGGGCGTTTTGGCAGCTGCAAGGCGTGATGCGGAGCTGGTCTGGCTTGTCGCCGATCTGGCGAAAGCTCCTTTTCAGAGCGGTACATTTGATGTCATTCTTAACATATTGTCGCCTTCCAATTATGAGGAGTTCACAAGGCTTTTATCAGATGAAGGCGCGGTCATCAAAGTGATCCCAAAGAGCGGCTATCTGAAAGAGCTAAGGGAAGCTTTCTATGATGAACCAGAAAAGCGCGCCTATTCCAATCAACTGACGGTGGACCGCTTCAGCGCCCATTTTGATGTGGCAAAAAGGAGGGAGCTGTCATACCGCAGCGTGCTGGACCGTCGGCAGCTGGCGCAGCTGATACGGATGACGCCTTTATCCTGGCGTACGGACGAAGAACGGATCAAGAGCTATTTAATGAAGAAAAAAGCAGCTACAATGAGCGTTAATCTCGATATTTTAATTGGCAGGAAAAAAGCGAAATAAAGTGATGGCAAGGCAGTCTAAATGAAAGACTGCCTTTCATATAATCTTAAAAGGACACTTGATTTAGGGAGGCGTGCGGCGCACATGATGAACATTTCCGATTTCCAGGTGAAGGATGTTGTGAATGTATCAAATGGTAAAAAGCTCGGCAGCATCGGCGATATTGATATTAATGTAACGACGGGAAAGATACAGGCGATCATCATCGGAGGAACGGGGAAAGTTTTTGGATTTTTCGGAAAAGAAGAGGAAATCGTCATCCCGTGGCGAAATATAGTTAAAATTGGGGAAGATGTGATCCTCGTTCGCTTAAGCTGACTTACACGGCGGCAATTAGCCTTTGTATTGGATGGGGGCCGATCTGCATCTTTAGATAAGCCGGCTTTTCATCGATTTAAAGAAACAAGAATGGGATTTATGTTTCAAAAAATACATTTCGTTTAGTTTTTTGAAACGAAGCTAAACGAATGCATCAAGATGTGTTAAAATAGGAGCGATATGATGAAAGACTACGATGTTTGTCGAAAGGCTGATCACCATGAGTACATATAAACCCTTTCGTCTTGATGCTCCGTCAATGCTCTTGATTGAGGATTGGAATCAGACGGCGGAAACCGGCGGAGCAATTACAGCCGGATTTACGACAAAAAACGGCGGAGAAAGCAAACCGCCTTTTCAATCATTAAATACAGGGCTGCACGTTCAGGATGATGAGCAGCACGTCACTCATAACAGAGAAAAGATTGCCGACATTCTTCAAACAGATCTAAACGACTGGGTATTTGCCGATCAAACGCATGAAGACCGCATTCAAAAAGTGACAGATGAGCACCGCGGAAAAGGCGCTTTACAATACGGCACGGCTTTAGCTGCAACAGACGGCCTTTATACGGACAGACACAATATATTTTTGGCGCTCTGTTTCGCGGACTGTGTCCCCGTGTATTTTTATGACCCCGTCCGTTCGCTTGTCGGGATCGCCCATGCCGGGTGGAAAGGAACCGTCAAAGGGATCGCCGGCAAAATGGTTGATACATGGATTAGCCGGGAAGGATCGAATCCCGCCGACATCCATGCCGTAATCGGGCCTTCGATCGGCGCATGCTGCTACATTGTCGATGATCATGTGATAAACAAAGTCAGAAATCTTCCTCTTCAGCAAGAAGACAAAGCCTTTTTGCCGATAAAAGAAGGGGAGTACCGTCTGGAATTAAAAGAAGTGAACAGGCAGCTTCTCTTGCACGCGGGAATTCCGAATGATCAGATCAATGTGAGTTCACTGTGTACGAGCTGCGAGCATTCACTGTTTTTCTCCCATCGCAGAGATCAGGGAAAGACGGGAAGAATGATGTCATTCATCGGGGTAAAGGAGGTATAGCTTACAGGTGGATGTAAAAAGCAATTTACGACATATAAATGACAGAATAAACGAAGCGTGTAAAGAAAAGGGCAGAACGCCTGACGAGATATCTGTCATCGCTGTCACAAAATATGTTTCACCCGAAAGAGCGCAGGAAGCGCTTGACGCGGGGGTTAAACATTTGGGAGAAAACCGGGATTCCGGCCTGCTGCATAAGCTCGACATATTAATAGACAGCAGGCCGGTCTGGCATTTTATCGGCACGCTGCAAACGAGAAAAGTAAAAGCGATCATCGATCATGTTTCATATATTCATTCTTTAGACAGGCTGTCATTAGCCGATGAAATTCAAAAGAGGGCGAAAAAGCCTGTTGACTGTTTTGTACAGGTCAATACATCGCTTGAATCTTCAAAACACGGCATGACAAAAGAAGAGGTTATTCCTTTTGTGAGAAAGCTGTCTGCTTATGAAAACATTCGAATCGCCGGATTAATGACAATGGCGCCTTTTACGGATGACGAGGAGGAAATCAGAAGCTGTTTCCGCTCGTTGAGAGAGCTGCGCGGCGAGGTGCAGCGGCTGAACCAATGGAACGCGCCGTGCAGCGAACTTTCAATGGGAATGTCAAACGACTTCACGATCGCTGTAGAGGAAGGCGCAACATTCGTCAGAATCGGATCTTCCTTAGTCGGAAATGAAACTGGAGGTGGACAATCATGAGTCTGAAAAACAAATTCAAAAACTTTTTTGCCATGGATGATGAGGAATATGAATACGAATATATTGAAACGGACAGGGAAGAAATCCCTGAAGAGCAGGAGACCAAAGACAGAACCGCCTACCAGTCGAAATCGGCTGGGAAGCAGAATGTGGTAAGTTTGCAAAGCGTTCAAAAATCTTCTAAAGTAGTGTTAAGTGAGCCTCGGGTGTACGCGGAAGCCCAGGAAATCGCAGATCATATCAAAAACCGCCGCGCCGTTGTCGTCAACTTGCAGCGCATCCAGCATGATCAGGCGAAAAGAATCGTCGATTTCTTGAGCGGTACGGTCTATGCCCTCGGCGGCGATATTCAGCGGATCGGAGCCGACATCTTTTTATGCACGCCGGAAAACGTAGATGTCTCCGGGACGATTTCCGAGCTCATTGAAGAAGAACATCAGAGGTGGTAAATCGCAGATGAACTTTATATATCAAATTTTAAGCACACTTTTAACCGTCTATTCCTTTGCGCTCATTATCTACATTTTTATGTCTTGGGTGCCCAATGCGAGAGAATCATCGATCGGCAGAATGCTGGCATCTGTTTGCGAACCTTATCTGGAGCCGTTCAGAAGGTTCATTCCGCCCCTCGGCATGATTGATATTTCTCCACTCGTGGCCATTTTCGTACTGCGGTTTGCGGATATGGGTTTACTGCAGGTCTTCCGGTTCATTTCCTCTATTTAATGAGGGTGTTTTGCGGAATTTGGCTGCAAAGGGTCGGCTGAAAGAGCCGAGCTTTGCGGCTTTTGGCCTTGTCTTACAAAAGGGAGGGCCTTGCCCTTGCTATAACCGCCGAAGCACAGCCGTGAAGACGAATCAACGTTTTCGGGCAAGCTTTTGGGCTTGGCTGAAAGCCAAGCCTCTTTACATAGAAAGGAAAGACAATGAGCGATATTTACCAGCATTTTAGAAAAGACGAAGAGCCGTTCATTGACCAGGCTCTTGAATGGAAAAGAATTGTGGCGGAACAATACCGGCTGAAGCTGACCGATTTTTTGGATCCGCGGGAACAAGTGATATTAACCTCTGTCATCGGCCAGTCAGATGAAGTGAAACTTGATTTTTTCGGCGGTGTTCCTGAAGCCGAGCGGAAGAGAGCTGTCCTTTATCCGGAATATGCCGAGCCGTCTGCGGAAGATTATCAGCTTCAGGCTTATGAAGTCCTGTACCCGGAAAAGTTCGCCTCCATTGAACATCGTAAGCTCCTCGGCTCTTTAATGGGGATCGGACTAAAGCGGCAAAAGTTCGGCGACCTGATCTTTGCCGGCGGGACATGGCAGTTTATTTGTTCGGAAGAGGTTGCTGACTTCGTGTTTTCGCAGCTGACCCATATCGGCAGAGTGAAGGTGTCTCTTGAAAAAATTCCGCTTTTAAAGCTTAAAGTACCAGAGCAGGATGTCGAAATAAGAGATGACACAGTTTCATCTCTGAGGCTTGATACGATTTGCTCGGCAGTGAGCAGACAATCCCGGCAAAAAGCACACGTTCTCGTTAAAAACGGGCTTGTGAAAGTCAATTGGAAGGTCATTGAAGACCCCTCATATTCACTCGCAGAAGGAGATATGCTGTCTGTGCGCGGCTTTGGCCGTTTCAAGCTGAAAAACATTGACGGCAAAACAAAAAAGGGCAAATGGAGATTGTCATTCGAAAAACAAAAGTGAGACGTTTTCACAGTTTTTTCTCCGCCCGGTCGAATTTTGCTTTATAATGTTGACTAGGACAATTGTACATAAAGAAAATAATGGAGGTGGGCAGCATGCCTTTGACGCCAAATGATATTCATAATAAAACATTTACGAAAGCGTTCCGCGGCTATGATGAAGATGAAGTGAACGAGTTTCTGACCCAGGTGAGAAAAGATTATGAAATCGTTCTGCGCAAAAAAAATGAGCTTGAAGCAAAGGTGAATGAGCTGGACGATCGTCTCGGACATTTCTCGACGATCGAAGAAACCCTGAATAAATCGATTCTTGTCGCACAGGAAGCGGCAGAGGACGTAAAACGCAACTCTGAGAAAGAAGCGAAGCTCATCGTTCGCGAGGCTGAGAAAAACGCCGACCGGATCATTAATGAATCTCTCTCTAAATCAAGAAAAATCGCGATGGAAATTGAAGAGCTGAAAAAACAGTCAAAAGTGTTCAGAACCCGCTTCCAAATGCTGATTGAAGCACAGCTTGACCTGCTGAAAAATGATGATTGGGACCACTTGCTTGAATATGAAGTGGATGCGGTTTTTGATGAAAAGGAATAGTTTTTCTTTTCAATCTTGACATGATATCACCTGTTCGCATATAATACGTTCATAATTGCGATGAAAAACGTTTGAGAGGGACAGACATCGATTCCGAACAGCAATCGAAGCGACCCAGGGGCGGTGCAAGCCTGGGATTGTTGGAATTCATGTGGATCAGCCCTCAAGTTTCCTTTCTGAACCGTACAGTAGGAAAGGACGTTCCATCACGTTACGATGTTTGAGCGGATAAGCTGAAATTGGCTTATCTAAAAGGGTGGTACCGCGAGATCAAAGCCTTCTCGTCCCTTATGGGATGAAAAGGCTTTTTTTGTTTTAGAAAAGAATGTTTTGGAGGAATGATGATGGATTACAAAGACACGCTCTTAATGCCGAAAACAGATTTTCCGATGAGAGGAAACCTGCCAAACCGGGAGCCTGAAATTCAGGGGAAATGGGAGGACATGGACATTTACCGGCTCGTTCAGAAACGGACGGAAGGCAGACCGATGTTTGTTTTGCACGACGGACCTCCATATGCGAACGGTGACATCCATATGGGGCATGCGCTTAACAAAGTTTTGAAGGACTTTATCGTCCGTTCGAGATCGATGAGCGGCTACCATGCACCTTATGTGCCCGGCTGGGATACTCACGGACTGCCGATTGAAACGGCACTTACAAAAAACAAAAAAGTAAAGCGCAAAGAAATGACGGTAGCCGAATTCCGCAAGCTTTGCGAAGAATATGCATGGCAGCAGATCGAAGGCCAAAAAGCACAGTTTAAACGCCTGGGCGTCAGAGGAGACTGGGAAAACCCATATGTCACGCTAAAGCCTGAATTTGAAGCCCAGCAAATTAAAGTGTTTGGCGAGATGGCGAAAAAAGGCTACATCTACAAAGGGCTGAAGCCGGTTTACTGGTCTCCTTCAAGCGAATCCGCTTTAGCTGAAGCGGAAATCGAATATCATGATAAACGTTCACCATCTATCTATGTTGCTTTTGATGTGAAGGACGGACAAGGCGTTTTGACAAACGGCGAAAAATTCATCATCTGGACAACAACGCCATGGACGATCCCGGCAAACCTCGGAATCGCCGTACATCCTGAGTTGGAATACAGTGTGGTGGCTGCGGGCGGCTCGCGTTATGTGGTCGCAAGCGCATTGGTTGAAAGTGTTGCAAATGTGCTCGGTTTTGAAAATCCGGAAGTCGTGCAAACTGTCGAAGGAAAAGATTTGGAGCACATTGTGGCCGCTCATCCTTTATACGGCAGAGATTCTCTCGTCATGCTCGGTGAACACGTCACAACTGAGGCAGGTACAGGCTGCGTTCATACCGCTCCGGGACACGGGGAAGACGACTTTATCATCGGCCAGAAATACGGACTTGACGTCCTTTGCCCTGTAGATGAAAAAGGAACGATGACAAGTGAAGCGCCTGGCTTTGAAGGGCTGTTTTACGATCAGGCCAACAAGCCGATTACAGAAAAGCTCGAAGAAAACGGCGCTCTTATGAAGCTGGAGTTTATCACCCACTCTTATCCGCATGACTGGAGAACGAAAAAGCCGACGATTTTCCGTGCGACAGCCCAATGGTTCGCATCTATTAAAGACTTTAGAAACGAGCTGCTTGAGGCGGTTCAGGAAACAAAATGGGTGCCTGAATGGGGCGAAACCCGCCTTTACAATATGATCCGCGACCGCGGTGACTGGTGTATCTCAAGACAGCGCGCATGGGGCGTGCCGATTCCGGTATTTTACGCGGAAAACGGCGAACCGATCATCACCGATGAGACGATTGAACATGTTTCCGCTTTGTTCAGGGAGCACGGATCAAATATTTGGTTTGAAAAAGAAGCGAATGAACTGCTTCCTGAAGGTTTTACACACCCTGAAAGCCCGAACGGCAAGTTTACAAAAGAGCAGGACATCATGGATGTCTGGTTTGATTCCGGTTCATCCCATCAGGCTGTATTGGAAGAGCGTGATGACTTGGTCAGACCTGCGGATTTATATTTGGAAGGGTCTGACCAATATCGCGGCTGGTTTAACTCATCCATTTCAACCGCTGTCGCCGTGACGGGAAAAGCACCTTATAAAGGCGTTTTATCACACGGATTTGCACTTGACGGAGAAGGCCGAAAAATGAGTAAATCGCTTGGCAATGTCGTTGTTCCAGCGAAAATCATGAACCAATTTGGAGCGGATATTCTGCGGCTGTGGGTTGCATCTGTCGACTATCAAGCAGATGTCCGCGTATCTGACGCGATTTTAAAACAAGTCGCTGAAGTATATCGGAAAATCCGCAATACGTTCCGCTTCCTGCACGGCAATATTGCCGATTTTGATCCGGCAAAAGATGCGGTCGCTGTAGAAGAGCTTCGCGAAGTGGATCAATATATCCTGATCAAGCTGAACAGCCTTATTGAAAAAGTCAAAAAAGCGTATGAGGAATATGATTTTGCGGTGATTTATCATGCCGTTCATAACTTCTGTGCAATCGAGCTCAGCTCATTCTATATGGATTTTGCAAAAGACGTCGTCTATATTGAGCATGCAGATCATCAAGACCGCCGCAGCATGCAGACCGTGTTTTACGAAACATTGCTTGCGCTCGTTAAACTGATTGCGCCGATCCTGCCGCATACAGCTGATGAAATGTGGACCCATTTCACATTTGTAACGGAAAAAAGCGTTCAGCTCAGCGATATGCCGGAAACGCAGGAGATTCCGAATGCGAAAGAGACGGAGGAGACATTCGACCGTTTCATGAAGCTTCGTGATGATGTCTTAAAAGCGCTGGAAACGGCCCGTAATGAAAAGATCATCGGAAAGTCTTCAGTGGCAAGCCTGACGCTTTATCCGAACGAACAATCAAAGGCTTTGCTCTCTTCCATTAAGGAGGATGTCAAACAGCTCTTTATCGTTTCAGAACTTGCAATCGGCGGAACGGAAGCAGAAGCTCCAGAAGAGGCGCAGTCGTTTGAAACAGGCAAAATCGTCGTCACACAGGCTGAAGGTGAGACTTGTGAGCGGTGCCGCATGGTCTCAAAAGAAATCGGCCAGGATGCTGACCATCCTGAACTTTGCCCTCGCTGTGCAGGGATTGTGAAAACATATTATCAAAATTAACCAACAAGCGGTTCGGTTTTCCGAACTGCTTTTTTTATTGCTTTAAAAACCGCTTTTTTAAAGCATTTTAAGAAAGCATCATCCCAAAGCTGACATCGTTTTGAACGTCAGGAAAAATCTTATCAGCTTGGAGATTCGATTTGTCGGCAACACTAAAGGCACAACGCGAAGAGCAGGAGTTGATTCAGGTGGATCATCAGCTGTCAAAGATTCATACAGAGCTTCTTCAAACGAAGGAAGAACTGGAATCAAGACTATTTGAGTATTCCTTTTTTCAACAACATTCTCAAAACATCAATGCATATCAGCAGGCGACTCTCATGTATCATGTAAAAGAAGAACTACAGGATGTGCTTTTGGCCCTTTCTAAAATAGAAAATGGAACATATGGTATTTGTGAGGAAACAGGCCAGGAGATCCCTCTTTCAAAGCTTGCCGTTCTGCCAACAGCAAGAACGGCGAACGATTTTCTGTACCATATTCAGTTTGAAAAAAAGACGCTGCCCATCTGGGCTGAAACCGATGAGGGATACAGTCATGCACTGTATTCGTGATAATGGGACAACGGTTCTTAAAGAGGGCGTGATGTGCAGCCCTCTTTAAGGATGTCAACGAATATTCCTTTACTCCTATTCTTTTTCTTGATAAAATGCTTAAATGAAGAGAAACAGAAACTGGAGGAACAGTCTGTGCCCTATTACATAATTGCACTGATTATGATCGGTATCGATCAATTAACCAAATGGCTTGTCGTCAGCAAGATGGAGTATGGAGAAAGCATTCCTGTCCTAGACGGCTTCTTTCAGATCACCTCGCATCGGAATACAGGTGCCGCATGGGGCATTCTTGAAGGGCAGATGTGGTTTTTTTACATTATAACAACGGTTGTCATTATCGGCATCGTCTACTACATCCAAAAGCATGCAAAGGGGCAGGTCCTGCTTGGAACGGCGCTCGGATTGATGCTTGGCGGAGCCATCGGCAATTTTATCGACCGTGTAGTCAGACAAGAAGTTGTCGACTTTATCCATGTAACGATCGTCAACTATCATTACCCGATTTTCAACATCGCTGATTCGTCTTTATGCATCGGTGTCCTGCTCTTATTTATACAAATGCTGTTAGACGGAAAGAAGAAGAAGGAGCTGTAAAATGGAGCATTATGAAATGACCGTTCATGAAGATCATAAAAGTGAACGGCTTGATAAATACTTGATCGTGATAGAAACAGACTGGTCGCGGACTCAAGTTCAGCAGTGGATCAAGGAAGAACGCGTCCAAGTCAACGAAAAGGCAGTCAAAGCCAATTATAAAGTTCAGCCGGGAGATGTGGTCAAAGTCGATGTTCCCGATCCAGAGCCGCTTGATGTCGAAGCTGAACCGATGGATCTTAATATTTATTATGAAGATGAGGATGTCCTTGTCGTCAACAAACCGCGCGGAATGGTGGTTCATCCGGCTCCCGGCCATTTGGCCGGAACGCTTGTCAACGGTTTGATGGCGCATTGTGATGACTTGTCCGGCATCAACGGCGTTATGCGGCCAGGAATTGTCCATCGGATCGATAAAGATACATCAGGCCTGTTGATGGTTGCTAAAAACGATATGGCCCATGAATCGCTAGTGAACCAGCTTGTCAACAAGACGGTGACAAGAAAATATACGGCGCTCGTCCACGGCATCATTCCTCATGACCACGGAACAATCGACGCGCCGATCGGCAGGGATAAAAAGGACAGGCAAAGCATGACGGTAACGAGAGAAAACGGAAAACACGCCGTGACTCATTTTGAAGTCAAAGAACGGTTCGAAGATTTTACGGTCGTTGAGTGCCAGCTGGAAACAGGGAGAACCCATCAAATTCGTGTGCATATGAAATACATTGGTTTCCCTCTGGCAGGGGACCCTAAGTACGGTCCTAAGAAAACGATCGATTTCAACGGGCAGGCTCTGCATGCCGGGGTTTTGGGATTTGATCACCCGCGCACAGGGGAATATGTTGAATTTAAGGTTCCTTTGCCCGAGGATATGAAAAATCTTCTCGACAATCTTCGAAATAATCATTGACAGACGATTTCTTTTTTGAAATAATAAATGAAGTTAAATCAGATTCTTTAACACAGTCCAGAGAGGCTGAGAAGGATATCGGACAAGTGAAGATTTGATTCGCTTACAGAACCCCTCTCTGCCTTTTTAGCAGAAGGGGTTTTTGTTTTATCCTTATCAAGAGACGGGGTGCTAAAGTCATGGAGGAACAAGAAAAGGCTGTTGTACTTGACGAACAGGCGATCAGAAGGGCGCTGACAAGAATCGCCCATGAGATGATTGAGCGAAACAAGGGAATGAACAACTGTATTCTTGTCGGCATTAAGACGAGAGGCATCTACTTGGCGAAGCGTCTTGCCGAGCGAATCGAACAAATTGAAGGAAACAGTGTGACGGTAGGAGAGCTCGATATTACGCTGTACAGAGACGATCTGTCCAAAAAAACGTCCAATGAAGAACCGCTAGTCAAAGGCGCTGATATCCCGGTGGACATCACCGACCAAAAGGTGATTGTCGTCGATGATGTCCTTTATACGGGACGGACGGTCAGGGCAGCGATGGATGCGCTCGTCGATGTCGGACGCCCTTCATCCATCCAGCTTGCGGTACTGGTTGACCGCGGACATAGAGAGCTGCCGATCCGAGCAGACTTTATCGGGAAAAACATCCCGACTTCAAAGGCCGAAAAGGTCATGGTTCAGCTCGAGGAAGTCGACGGCCGCGACCTTGCGGCGATCTACAAAAAATGAATGATTGTATCCTTTTTTAAATGCATTCCAGTGAGTTTGCAAAGAGGGAAGAAACGAAAGTCACCAGCAGTGTGACGATCTTTGTCTGCCTCTTTGCACCCAGCAAAGAGGTTTTTTTAATGGACGTTTTCTTTTCAGGTATTAAGACATCATAGACAGTGAGTCGATCATCAGGAGGAAAAAATATGAGTCGGAAAAAAGTTAACTTAGGTGTCAGAGAAGTACCAAAGCCGTTAAATTGGCTATCCTTCAGCCTTCAGCATCTGTTTGCCATGTTCGGAGCGACGATCCTCGTGCCGAAGCTGGTAGGCTTGAGCCCGGGGGTCGCGCTGATAACGAGCGGTCTTGGAACGCTGGCGTATCTGCTGATTACAAAAGGCCAGATCCCTGCTTACTTAGGTTCTTCCTTCGCTTTTATCGCCCCGATTATCGCGGCAAAAGCCGCCGGAGGGCCTGGGGCTGCCATGATCGGCGCCTTTATGGCGGGGATTGCCTACGGGCTGATCGCCCTTCTGATCCAGCAGCTTGGTACGAAGTGGCTGATGAAGCTGCTGCCTCCAATTGTTGTCGGACCGGTCATTATCGTGATCGGACTCGGTCTTGCCAGTACGGCGGTCAATATGGCAATGTACGAAAATCCTGGGGCAGAGACGCTTGTATACAGCGCCAAACACTTCGGTGTAGCCGGATTTACGCTTGCTCTGACAGTGATTTGTGCGATTTTCTTAAGAGGCTTTTTCAGCCTGATCCCTGTATTGATCGGGATTATCGGAGGGTACTTGTTCGCTCTTACCCAGGGAATCGTAGACTTCCAGATGGTTGTTGACGCCAAATGGTTTGCAGTACCGGATTTCGTTGTCCCGTTTGTTGATTATACGCCGACTGCAGCGGCTCTCGGCATCGGACTAGCCATGGTGCCTGTTGCCTTTGTGACGATGTCTGAACATATCGGACATCAAATGGTGTTAAGCAAAGTTGTCGGCCAGGATTTCATTCAAAAGCCGGGGCTTCACCGTTCAATCTTTGGCGACAGCGTCGCAACGATACTGGCATCATGCTTAGGCGGACCGCCGACAACGACTTACGGCGAAAATATCGGCGTCCTGGCGATAACAAGGGTATTCAGCGTATTTGTCATCGGAGGAGCCGCTGTCATAGCACTGTGCTTCGGATTTATCGGCAAAATATCGGCGCTGATCAGCTCGGTTCCTTCCGCAGTCATGGGCGGCGTTTCGTTCCTGCTGTTCGGCATCATCGCTTCAAGCGGGCTGCGCATGCTGATCGATCATAAAATTGATTTGGAAAACAAACGAAACTTAATCATTTCATCTGTCATTCTCGTCATCGGCGTCGGAGGCGCATTTATCAAAATTTCTGGATTTGAGCTGTCCAGCATGGCGCTAGCGGCGATCGTCGGTGTGGTGTTAAACCTTGTCCTGCCGGAATCAAGAGAAGATCAGGATGGGATCGAAATAGAAGAACATATATAGAAGACCTTTTAAATGAAGTCCAGAGAGGCTTGAAAGGGTTGCTGAAAGAGAAGTGCTGTCACATTCTCTGATTCACTGTACCCCAAGCCTCAATGGTTTGGGGTTTTTTTGCAAAAAAGATCGATAAAAGCAGAGGGGGAGAAAAATGAAACATCTGACTGCAATGAACGAGCTTAGTCTTGAGGAGATTTACGGGCTGATTGAAGAGGCGAGAGAGCTGAAGAAAGGAAAGCCTGATTCCGTCCTCTCCGGGAAGTTTGCTGCCAATCTGTTTTTTGAACCGAGTACAAGGACGCACTTCAGCTTTGAAGTCGCAGAGAAAAAACTCGGTATGAATATTTTAAATCTGGACGGTGTTTCCACAAGCGTCCAAAAAGGAGAGACTTTGTACGATACGGTGCGGACGCTTGAATCCATCGGCGCTGATGTGTGTGTGATCAGACACTCCCAGGATCACTACTATGAGGAATTGGTTGGACATGTCGGCATTCCGGTGATCAATGCCGGAGACGGCTGCGGCCAGCATCCAACACAATCTTTGCTCGACTTAATGACGATTCACGAGGAGTTTAACAGATTTGACGGACTGACTGTATCGATCCACGGTGATATCAAACACAGCCGAGTGGCCAGATCAAATGCCGAAGTATTGACAAGACTCGGCGCGACTGTCCTTTTTTCCGGGCCTGACGAATGGCGGGATGAGGATAATGCGTACGGGACATATGTATCGGCAGATGAAGCGGTGGCAAACTCAGATGTCGTCATGCTGCTTCGGATTCAGCATGAGCGTCATACGAGGAAAACGGCAGACCGCGATTATCTGCAAACATTCGGATTGTCGCTGGAGCGGGCGGAACGGATGAAAAAGCATGCAGTCATTATGCATCCGGCACCGGTCAACCGCGGTGTTGAGATTGACAGCACACTGGTGGAATCCTCCCGGTCAAGGATTTTTAAACAGATGGAAAACGGTGTTTATATCAGAATGGCGGTTTTAAAAAGAGCGCTTGAAGAAGGCGAAAATGAAAAAAGGGGAGATCAAGCTTATGTCTTATTTAATTAAAAACGGAATCATGTTGGATGAATACGGCGAAAATGTACAGCGCGACATCCGGATTGACGGAGAAGCCATAAGCGAAATCGGCAGCCTTGAGGCTGTACCAGGGGAAACGGTTATTGATGCAGAGGGACTTTTTGTTTCCCCGGGGTTTGTCGATCTTCATGTCCACTTCAGAGAGCCGGGCGGAGAGAAAAAAGAGACGATTGAAACGGGTGCAAAAGCTGCGGCAAGAGGCGGATTTACCACGGTAGCCGCGATGCCGAATACACGTCCTGTGCCAGATACGAAAAAACAAATGGAATGGCTGATGAACCGCATTGAAGAAACGGCGTCTGTAAGAGTTCTTCCTTACGCCTCGATTACCATCAGACAGATCGGCGAAGAAATGACTGATTTCGATGGACTGAAAGAAGCCGGTGCATTCGCCTTTACCGATGACGGCGTCGGCATTCAGAGCGCGGGAATGATGTTCGAGGCGATGAAAAAAGCGGCCTCTTTAAATCAAGCAATTGTTGCCCATTGTGAAGACAATACACTGATCTACGGCGGGAGCGTCCATGACGGAGCATTTGCGAAAACTCACGGCTTTAACGGCATTCCTTCCGTATGTGAAGCGGTTCATATTGCAAGGGACGTCCTGCTGGCGGAAGCGGCAGACTGCCATTACCACGTCTGTCATATCAGCACGAAGGAATCGGTCAGAGTCGTCCGTGACGCCAAAAAAGCGGGAATCCGTGTGACAGCAGAGGTGACACCGCATCATTTGCTGCTTTCTGACAGCGACATCCCCGGTCTTGATACAAATTACAAAATGAATCCGCCGCTCAGAAGCACAGAAGACAGAGAAGCGCTTCTGGAAGGTTTGCTTGACGGTACGATTGATTTCATCGCAACAGACCATGCGCCGCATACAGAAGCGGAAAAACAGCAGTCGATGAGCCTTGCGCCATTTGGCATCGTCGGTTTGGAAACGGCTTTTCCGCTTCTTTACACGCATTTTGTCAAAAATGGTTCATGGACTTTGAAACAGCTGCTTGATTATATGACAATCAAGCCTTGTGAAGCGTTCGGACTGCCTTATGGGAAACTTGAAGCAGGGCGGTCAGCTGATATCACGCTGATTGATCTTGAACGAGAAAACAAAATTGATAAAAACACCTTTCTTTCTAAAGGAAAAAATACACCGTTTGACGGCATCAGCTGCTTTGGCTGGCCGGCCATGACAATGGCGAAGGGAAAACTCGTTTACCAAGAGGGGAGACTTGTAAAATGAAAAGACGTCTTGTATTAGAAAACGGCACGATATTTGAAGGGGAAGCATTCGGCAGTCTGGAAAACAGCATGGGAGAAGTCGTTTTTAACACAGGGATGACAGGCTACCAGGAAATCCTTTCAGATCCGTCGTACTGCGGACAGATCGTCACCCTAACGTACCCATTGATCGGAAACTACGGCATCAACAGAGACGATTTTGAATCGATCACACCTTATGTCAAAGGGTTTATTGTAAAAGAGTTATGTCAACTTCCGTCAAACTGGCGTTCTGCTTATACGCTTGATGAATATTTGAAAATGAAGAATATCCCGGGGCTCTCAGGGATTGACACGAGAAAGCTGACGAGGATGATCAGAACGGCGGGTACGCTGAAAGGAGTATTTGCCAGCCCTGACGAAGATGCGGACGCATTGATTCAAAAGCTGAAAGAAACAAGCCTTCCGACCGACCAGGTCAGCCAAGTTTCAACAAAGACGGCATACCCGAGCCCTGGAAGAGGGAAACGGATCGTGCTCGTAGATTTCGGAATGAAACACGGCATCTTAAGGGAACTGAACAAACGCAAGTGCGATGTGATCGTCGTTCCCCATAATACAACGGCAGAAGAAGTGATGCAGCTCAAGCCTGACGGCGTGATGCTGTCAAACGGACCTGGAGATCCAACAGACGTACCGGAAGCGATTGAAATGATTCAAAACATTCTCGGCAAGGTTCCTTTATTCGGCATCTGCCTCGGCCACCAGCTGTTTGCACTCGCCTGCGGAGCAAAGACAGCGAAAATGAAATTCGGCCACCGTGGCTCCAACCATCCGGTCAAAGAGCTTGAAACCGGAAGAGTATCGATAACGGCGCAAAACCACGGCTACACGGTATCATCTGTTGAAAACACGCCGCTTGAGGTGACGCATGTGGCGATTAACGACGACACAATCGAAGGGCTCAAGCATAAACACGAACCGGCGTTCACGGTTCAATACCATCCGGAAGCTTCACCGGGTCCTGAAGATGCAAACCATTTATTTGATCAATTTTTAGACATGATTGAAACCACAGAGAAAGAAGGGGAAGCGGTATGCCTAAACGCGTAGATATCAAAAAGATTTTGGTGATCGGATCAGGGCCGATTATTATCGGCCAGGCGGCGGAATTTGATTATGCGGGCACCCAAGCCTGCCTCGCTTTAAAAGAAGAAGGCTATGAAGTCATTCTCGTCAACTCAAATCCGGCAACGATCATGACGGATACAGAAATGGCCGACCGTGTTTATATCGAACCGCTGACGCTCGAATTCTTAACACGGATCATCCGCAAAGAACGACCGGACGCGATTTTGCCGACATTGGGCGGACAGACGGGCCTCAACTTGGCGGTCGAACTGTCAGAGCACGGAATCTTGGCTGAGTGCGGCGTCGAAGTGCTCGGCACGAAACTGTCAGCGATCCAAAAAGCGGAGGACCGCGACTTGTTCAGAAGCTTGATGAATGAACTGAATGAGCCTGTTCCGGAGAGCGAGATCATCCACTCGCTCGATGAAGCGCACGAGTTTGTCGAGCGCATCGGTTTTCCCGTCATCGTTAGACCGGCATACACGCTTGGCGGAACAGGCGGAGGTATCTGCTCAAACGAGGACGAGCTGAAGGAAATCGTTGAGAACGGCTTGAAAATGAGCCCGGTTCATCAATGCCTGCTCGAAAAGAGCATCGCCGGCTACAAAGAAATCGAGTATGAAGTCATGAGAGACTCGAGCGACCACGCGATCGTCGTCTGCAATATGGAAAACATCGATCCGGTCGGGATTCATACCGGGGACAGCATCGTTGTCGCGCCGAGCCAGACGTTAAGCGACCGGGAATACCAAATGCTTCGCAATGTGTCCTTGAAAATCATCCGCGCGCTTGAAATCGAAGGCGGATGCAATGTGCAGCTGGCGCTTGATCCGGACAGTTTTCAATACTACATCATCGAGGTCAACCCGCGGGTCAGCCGTTCATCAGCGCTTGCTTCAAAAGCGACGGGCTATCCGATCGCAAAGCTGGCGGCCAAAATCGCCGTCGGACTGTCTCTTGATGAAATGATGAACCCTGTTACAGGGAAAACGTACGCATCTTTTGAACCTGCACTCGACTATGTCGTCTCAAAAATTCCGCGCTGGCCGTTTGACAAGTTTGAATCGGCCAACCGTAAGCTCGGCACACAGATGAAAGCGACGGGCGAGGTGATGGCGATCGGAAGAACGTGGGAGGAATCACTCCTTAAAGCGGTCCGTTCTCTTGAAGCGGATGTCTACCACCTTGAGCTGAAAGATGCGGCTAAGATTACGAATGAAGTGCTCGAAAAACGGATTAAAAAAGCGGGAGACGAACGACTCTTTTACTTGGCCGAGGCGTTCAGAAGAGGCTACACAGTCAACGATCTCCACGAATTTTCAGCGATTGACCTGTTTTTCCTGCACAAGCTGGAGGGGATCATTCGTTTTGAAGAGATGCTGAAAGCCGGGCGCGGCGACCTCGGCCTCTTAAAAGAAGCGAAAGAACTTGGTTTCTCAGACCGCTTCATCAGTCTTCTCTGGGAGATGCCTGAAAAGAAGCTGTATGAGAAAAGAAAAGAAGCCGGCATCACGCCTGTTTATAAAATGGTCGATACATGCGCGGCCGAATTTGAATCGGAAACACCGTATTTCTACAGTGCGTATGAAGAAGAAAACGAATCAGTCAGAACGGAGAAAAACAGCGTCATCGTTCTTGGTTCAGGGCCGATCCGGATCGGCCAGGGAGTCGAATTTGACTATGCGACCGTTCATTCGGTCTGGGCCATTAAAGAAGCCGGCTATGAAGCGATCATTATCAACAACAACCCTGAGACGGTTTCAACAGACTTCAGCATTTCTGACAAGCTTTATTTTGAGCCGCTCACTGTTGAAGATGTCATGCATATCATTGATTTAGAGCAGCCGAAAGGTGTCGTCGTCCAGTTTGGCGGGCAGACAGCGATCAACCTCGCCGATGAACTGGCGGAGCGGGGAGTTGAAATCCTTGGAACGTCGCTTGAAGATTTGGATCGTGCAGAAGACCGCGACAAGTTCGAACAGGCGCTTGAAACGCTGAACGTACCGCAGCCGCTCGGAAAAACCGCTACATCTGTAGAAGGCGCCGTTGAAATCGCCGCTCATATCGGGTATCCGGTCCTTGTCCGCCCATCGTATGTTCTCGGGGGACGGGCGATGGAGATCGTTTACCATGAAGCAGAGCTTCTTCATTACATGGAGAACGCGGTAAAGATTAATCCGCAGCACCCTGTATTAATCGATAAATATTTGATCGGAAAAGAAATCGAAGTGGATGCAATCTCTGACGGTGAAACGGTCGTCATTCCGGGCATTATGGAACATATCGAACGCGCCGGCGTCCATTCGGGAGACTCGATTGCCGTGTACCCGCCGCAATCTCTTTCAGATGAAATTAAGAGAAAGATTGAACAATATACGATTGAACTTGCGAAAGGCTTAAACATTATCGGACTGCTCAACATTCAATTTGTTTTATCAAAAGATGAAGTTTACGTCCTTGAAGTGAATCCGAGATCGAGCCGCACGGTGCCGTTCCTCAGCAAAATCACAGGAATTCCGATGGCGAATCTCGCGACTAAAGTCATTCTCGGCCGGAAGCTGGGTGACATGGGCTATACAGAAGGCTTGCAAAAAGAACAGGAAGGCGTATATGTCAAAGTGCCGGTCTTCTCGTTCGCGAAGCTGAGAAGAGTAGATATTACTCTCGGACCGGAAATGAAATCGACTGGAGAAGTCATGGGCAAAGACAGCACATTGGAAAAGGCGCTTTACAAAGGACTGATTGCATCAGGCATCCAGATTCCGAATTACGGGTCAGTGCTTCTGACCGTTGCTGATAAAGATAAAGAGGAAGGGCTTTTGATCGCCAAACGGTTCCATGCCATCGGCTACAAGATTTTGGCTACAGAAGGAACGGCCGGCTATTTGCGGGAAGCATCCGTCCCGGTTAAAACCGTCGGTAAAATCGGTGAAGAAGGCACAAATCTGCTTGACGTCATCCGAAACGGAGAAGCACAGTTCGTCGTCAACACGCTCACAAAAGGAAAACAGCCGGCAAGAGACGGCTTCAGAATCAGACGTGAATCTGTTGAAAACGGAGTGGCCTGCCTGACATCCCTCGATACCGCCGAAGCGATTTTGCGGGTGCTTGAAAGCATGAGCTTCCGCGCAGATCATATGCCTGCGGCCAAGATCGAGCAAGAGGCGGCTATTGTCAGATGAAAAAAGAATATATGACGGTTCGTTCAAACGAGTGCATAGCCGACGACATTTATCAATTGGTGCTTGGGGGAGAGCTTGCCGACGCGTGCAGCACCCCCGGCCAGTTCCTTCACTTAAAAGTCTCAGATTCTGTGACCCCGCTGTTGAGAAGGCCGATCAGCATCGCAAATGTTGACAAGGCCAAGCAGGAGATCACGATGATCTATCGCAAGGAAGGGGAAGGAACAAGCCTTCTTTCTTCAAAACAAAAAGGTGATCAGGTCGATGTCCTTGGCCCGCTCGGAAACGGATTTCCGGCCGATTCGCTCGACCCCGGAAAAACGGCATTGCTTGTCGGAGGAGGCATCGGTGTGCCGCCCCTTTACGAGCTTGCTAAACAGCTGACAAAGAAAGGGATCAGCGTTATCCACGTGCTGGGATTTGCTTCGGCAAAAGATGTCTTTTATGAGCGGGAATTCAGTGAGTACGGACAAGTGTATATCGCGACTGCCGACGGCACACACGGATCAAAAGGGTTTGTTACGGACGTCATCGAAGCCGAGGGGCTTCAGTTTGACTACCTTCTTGCCTGCGGACCGACGCCGATGTTGAAAGCTTTGAAACATCGCTATCCGGACAAAGACGTTTATCTTTCAATGGAAGAGCGGATGGGCTGCGGAATCGGCGCCTGTTTTGCCTGTGTATGCCATACGGAGCAAAGTGAAACATCGTATGTGAAAGTTTGTCTCGACGGCCCTGTTTTTAAAGCGCAGGAGGTGCTTTTGTAATGCTTGAAGTGAATTTGCCAGGCCTTAAATTGAAAAATCCGATCATGCCGGCCTCAGGCTGCTTTGGCTTCGGAAAAGAGTTTGCCAACTTTTACGACCTTTCCTGTCTTGGCGCAATCATGATTAAAGCGACGACGAGCGAGCCACGCTTCGGAAATCCGACACCGAGAGTCGCTGAGACACAGGCAGGCATGCTCAATGCGATCGGCCTGCAAAATCCGGGTCTTCAGGCTGTCATGGAGAGAGAGCTGCCATGGCTTGAACAATTCGACACGCCGATTATAGCCAATGTCGCCGGCTCGCAGCTTGAGGATTATGTGGAGGTTGCCGAAGAAATCAGTAAGGCTCCGAACGTTCACGCACTTGAGCTCAATATTTCCTGCCCGAACGTAAAAACCGGAGGAATCGCCTTCGGGACGAGTCCCGAAATGGCGAGTGAGCTGACGAAGGCGGTTAAAGAGGTTTCGAGGGTGCCCGTCTATGTGAAACTGTCGCCGAATGTCGCCGACATTGCCGAAATCGCTCTTGCGATTGAAGAAGCGGGAGCGGACGGCTTGACAATGATTAACACTTTGGTGGGCATGAGGCTGGATTTAAAAACGGGAAAACCGATCTTGGCCAATAAAACCGGAGGATTATCAGGCCCTGCCGTAAAACCGGTGGCGATCCGGATGGTATATGAAGTCAGCCAGAAAGTCAGCATTCCGATTATCGGCATGGGCGGCGTTCAGTCTGCTGAAGATGCGCTCGAATTTTTGCTGGCTGGAGCAAGCGCGGTCGCCGTCGGCACGGCCAACTTCGTCGATCCGTTTGCCTGCCCGGAGATCATTAAGGATCTGCCGCGCGTTTTAGAAAAATACGGATACAAATCTTTGAACGAGTGTATCGGAAGGAGCTGGAAGGATGAAACATACGCCGCCCATCATCGCGCTTGATTTTGCATCAGCACAGGAATCATTGGCATTTTTAGATCGTTTTCAAGGAGAAAAACTGTTTGTGAAGGTTGGGATGGAGCTTTTTTATCAAGAAGGCCCTTCCGTCCTTGAAGAACTCAACATGAGGGACTGCCGTATTTTCTTGGATTTAAAATGCCATGACATTCCGACGACCGTATATAAAGCAATGAAAAGGCTGGCGGGATTTGGTGTCAATTTAGTCAACGTCCACGCAGCTGGAGGGAAGCAAATGATGGAAGCGGCGCTGGAAGGTCTTGAAGCAGGAACAGCAGCAGGACAAAAGCGGCCGTCCTTAATCGCGGTGACACAGCTGACAAGCACGTCGCAAGACATGCTTAAACATGAACTGCTGATAGAAACGCCGCTGAATGACACCGTTCTTCACTACAGCAGACTGGCGGAAGAAAGCGGACTTGACGGTGTTGTCTGTTCCGTTCATGAAGCCGAACACATCTATCAGGCTGTGGCGCCTACTTTTCTGACCGTCACACCGGGAATCCGCTTAGAGGAGGACAAAAACAATGATCAGGTCAGAGTGGCGACGCCGTCTTATGCAAGGGAAAATGGCGTTTCAGCGATCGTCGTCGGCCGTTCGATCACACAAGCTGAAGACCCTGTATCAGCCTATCAGAAAATAGCACTTCAGTGGGAGGGAACGAAGGCATGAAAACAGATATAGCAAACCATCTACTAAAGATCAAGGCGGTTTTCCTGCGGCCGAATGAGCCGTTTACATGGGCGAGCGGCATCTTATCGCCGATCTACTGCGACAATCGTCTGACACTTTCATATCCAGAAGTGAGGGATGACATCGCTTCAGGTCTGGCCGAACTGATAAAAGACAAGTTTCCGGAAGCGGACATGATCGCCGGTACGGCGACCGCGGGTATCCCGCATGCCGCACTCGCCGCTGACAGACTCCGTCTGCCGATGTGCTATGTCAGAAGCAAGCCGAAGGCGCACGGAAAAGGAAACCAAATTGAAGGGGCAGTCAAAGCAGGGCAGAAAGTCGTTGTGATTGAAGATTTAATTTCAACCGGCGGAAGCGTTCTTGAAGCCGCAGCCGCGTTAAAAGCGGCCGGATGTGATGTGCTGGGCGTCACCGCCATTTTCACATACGGCCTCCCCAAAGCAGCTAGCGCTTTCAGTGAAGCAAATGTCGACTATGATACACTGACTGACTATGACACCTTGACAGAAGCCGCTCTTGCCGGCGGCTATATTAGTGAAGCGGATGCCGAAAAGCTGAAAAAATGGAAAGTCAATCCCGAGTCCAAAACTTGGATGAAAAAGTGATAAAAGCCGTGTTCCCTTTAAAGGGGAGCGGCTTTTTTGCGTCTTTTTTCAGGCTGGATACTAGTAAAATAGCATCATTTTTATTTTTTATTAATCCTATAAAAAAAGTCGGGTTGACTTTTATTCGAATTGTGCTAAAATTTTAAAATAACAAAAGCAAACTTATCAAGAGTGGTGGAGGGACTGGCCCGATGAAACCCGGCAACCTGCGTATAACGTAAGGTGCTACTTCCAGCAAAATGCCCTCATTTTGAGAGATAAGGAATATCAGAAGTTCCTCATCTTTCTTTCAAATTTGGAAGAAAGATTTTAATTTTTACGGGGCAGAGGAGGAGCTAGAAGTGAAAACAGATGAGCAGCTCGAAAAAGTGATCATCACAATGAAAGACATGCTGAAAGACATGAATTACGGATCTATCACATTCGTTGTTCAAGACGGCAAAGTCATTCAAATCGAAAAAAATGAAAAAATAAGATTGAAATAGCTGACTAGACAAACTAGAGGCGGTTTTCACAGTTTTTTTCTGTTGGAAGCCGTCTTTTTTGTTGGCGAAAAAAGGGGGAACCGAAAATTTTTACTTACAGTACATGGGAGGAACCGAACATCTCTTTTCAAGAGGATGACTTATACAAAGGAGCGCTTTCCGTTCTGAAATGGGCGTACGGCCATTACGGAGACCAGCTCGTATATGCATGCAGTTTCGGGATTGAAGGGATCGTCCTGATCGATTTGATTTACAAAGTAAAAAAAGATGCCGTAATCGTTTTTCTTGATACAGGGCTTCATTTTAAAGAAACGTATGAAACGATCGACGCTGTCAAAGAACGATATCCGGGCCTTCAGATTATCATGAAAAAGCCGGAGCTCACCGTCGAACAGCAAGCGCGGGAATACGGAGACGAACTTTGGAAGACCGCTCCGAATTCCTGCTGTGAAATGAGGAAGGTCATTCCTCTCCGGGAGACGCTTTCAGGTTATCCGGCATGGCTGTCAGGCCTGCGCCGCGAACAATCCGAAGGACGCAGAAATACGAACTTCTTAAATAAAGACGAAAAATTCAAGTCCATTAAAGTTTGTCCGCTCATCCATTGGACGTGGAAGGATATATGGAGATATGTGACAAAACACGACCTGCCGTACAATCCGCTTCACGACCAAGGATATCCGAGCATCGGCTGTGCGCCGTGCACCTCTCCGGCCTTTACGATGGAAGATCTTCGTTCCGGACGCTGGAACGGATCAAATAAAACAGAATGCGGACTACACGAGTAAGGAGATGAGTCATGGAACTTGCCGCCATTATATTTAGCATGTTTTTTGCGGTGAACATCGGAGCGAGCGGTGCAGCGGCTTCTATGGGCATCGCCTACGGATCGGAAGCGGTGAAAAAAAAGCTCCACGCGCTCTTGATCTGTGCGGCCGGCGTTCTCTCGGGAGCCGTCATCGGCGGAGGAAACGTCGTGAAAACGATCAGCTCAGGCATCATTCCAGAACGGGTGATTACGCTTGAAATCGTCTGCATTATCATCGGCTCAGCCGCGTTGTCGCTTTTTATCGCAAATGTTCTCGGTATTCCGCTTTCGACAAGTGAAGTGACAGTCGGATCTGTCGTCGGAGTCGGTGTCGCATACCAAGTTTTGTTTGTCAAATCTTTGCTTGTTATCGTCTCATTTTGGGTGATTGTTCCGATCGTCGCTTTTTCTTTTACATTTTTTATGGCGAAGGTCATCAAAAAAACGATAAAACGTCCAGCCTCAGGAAAAAAAGCAAAGGTTTTGACGGTCCTTCTTTTAATGACCGGATTTTTCGAGGCCTTCTCAGCGGGTATGAACAATGTGGCAAATGCTGTGGGTCCTTTGGTGGCGGCGCATGTTTTGACAGTCGGAGAAGGAACGTTGTACGGCGGACTGTTTGTCGCGCTCGGCGCCCTTTTATTGGGGCGGCGCGTTCTTGAAACGAACGGCAAAAAGATTACGAGATTCTCAAAAGGAGAGGGGATCCTTCTGTCGGGAACAGGAGCGGGGCTTGTGATGATCAGCTCAATTTTCGGCCTCCCTGTTCCGCTTGCGCAAGTAACTTCATCTTCTATTATAGGAATGGGGATGGCAAAAAACGGCGGCAATGTTTTTCATAAACAGGTGGTCAAAACGATGCTGAAAGTGTGGATCGTATCGCCGTTCCTTTCGTTAAGCCTATCGTACATGCTGGTCAGCCTTTTATTAAAAGGAGACTATTACGCTCTCATCGTCGTCACGAGCGTTCTTTTGGCATCTGTCGGAACGATCAGCCTGGTGAGAGCGGTAAGAAAAGAACACAGCTCTGTCCATGAACAGGGCGGAGGAATTTAAACATCGAGTAGGAGGAAAAAGTCTTATGAGTTTAGCACCACATGGCGGTGTATTGGTCAACCGCGTAAATGAAGCATATGATTATCAACATATTGCACAGGAAATTGAGCTTGATCTGATCGCTTTTGCAGATTTGGAACTGATCGGAATCGGAGCATACAGCCCGATTCAAGGCTTTCTGACAGAGAAAGACTATCTCTCAGTAGTAGAGAATATGAGACTGGCCGGCGGTGAGGTATGGACGCTCCCGATCACTCTTCCGGTAGATGAACAAAAAGCGGTTCAATTAAAAACAGGCGATACCGTCCGCCTCACTTACAACGGAGAAACATACGGCGTCATTGACATCGAAGATATCTATACACCGGATAAGAAAACGGAAGCCGTACGAATCTATAAAACTGACGAACTTGAGCATCCGGGCGTCAAAAAATTATTTGAACGGGGAGACGTCTATGTCGGCGGCCCGATCACCCTCATCAAACGGAGCGAAAAGCAATTTCCAGCGCACACGTTTGAACCTGCGGCAACGAGACAAAAATTTGCTGAGCTGGGCTGGAAAACGATCGTTGGATTCCAAACGAGAAACCCGGTTCACAGAGCACACGAATACATTCAAAAGACGGCGCTTGAAACGGTTGACGGTCTTTTCCTCAATCCGCTGGTCGGAGAAACGAAATCAGATGATATCCCGGCAGACGTCCGCATGGAAAGCTATCAGGTGCTGCTTGACGGGTATTACCCGAAAGACCGCGTCTTCCTCGGCGTTTTCCCGGCGGCCATGCGCTATGCTGGTCCGAAAGAGGCGATCTTCCATGCCCTCGTCAGAAAAAATTACGGCTGCACACACTTTATCGTCGGAAGAGACCATGCAGGAGTCGGCGATTACTACGGAACATATGAAGCACAGGAGCTGTTTGATCAATTCAAACTTGAAGAGATCGGCATTACCCCGCTCAAGTTTGAACACAGCTTTTACTGCAATATCTGCGGATCAATGGCAACGGCGAAAACATGCCCGCACGATAAAGAACACCATGTTATTTTATCAGGCACAAAGGTAAGGGGAATGCTGAGAAACGGCGAATTTCCGCCGAGCACATTCAGCCGCCCGGAAGTCATTCAAACATTAATCAAAGGCTTAGCAGCCGGAGTTTCTTAAGGAGGAGCAGCTTTGGTGAATAAAGATATCGTTTGGCATGAAGCATCCATTACTAAGCATGAATATCATGAAAAAAATAAACATAAAAGCTCGATCATTTGGCTGACGGGCCTAAGCGGTTCTGGAAAATCTACGATCGCCAATGCCGCTGCCCGCGAGTTGTTTGAAGAAG
Source organism: Bacillus swezeyi (assembly GCF_001969815.1). Classification (GTDB taxonomy): domain Bacteria; phylum Bacillota; class Bacilli; order Bacillales; family Bacillaceae; genus Bacillus; species Bacillus swezeyi. The sequence goes on from NZ_MRBK01000006.1 coordinate 92,692, forward strand.
GATACCAGGTGACAGTGCTTGACGGCGATAATGTCAGGCACGGGTTGAACAAAGACCTCGGATTTTCTGACGAGGACAGAAAAGAAAATATCCGCCGGATCGGCGAGGTCGCAAAACTGTTTGTCGAACAAGGCACCATCGTCATTACGGCATTTATTTCTCCTTTTAAAGAAGACCGCGATGTCATCAGGCAGCTGGTTGAGGAAGATGAGTTTCATGAAGTCTATGTCAATTGCGACTTAGAAACGTGCGAACAGCGGGATCCGAAAGGCTTATACAAAAAAGCGAGAAACGGGGAGATTCCATTTTTCACCGGAATCGATTCGCCTTATGAAGAACCCGAAGCACCGGAGCTTGTGCTTGATACGAGTCAAAACGACCGAAACGCATGCAAAAACCAGCTCGTCGAATACGTGAAAACACATGCAAAATCATTCGGAAAATAAAAAGCGCGATCAATAGGAAAGTGCAGCTGATGCACTTTCCTATTTCATAAAGAAAACGTTTGGTTTTTGTGATATTTTCGGGCGCCAAACGCTTTCTTTATGATTTATAATGAGTTGAGGAAGATGCTGATCAGATCGGGGGGAGATCTAAGATGGGGAAAGTATATATCGTTGGGGCAGGTCCAGGAGACCCCGATTTACTGACGATCAAAGCTTTAAAAGCCATCCAAAAAGCCGACGTCATTTTGTATGACAGGCTTGTGAATAAACAGATTTTACAGCATGCCAAAGCGGAAGCAGATTTGATTTACTGCGGAAAGCTTCCAGACTACCATATGATGAAGCAGGAGACGATCAACCATTTTCTCGTCAAGTATGCGAAGAAGGGGAAAACCGTTGTCAGGCTGAAAGGGGGAGACCCTTTCGTATTCGGCAGGGGAGGAGAGGAAGCAGAAACCCTTGCTGAGAACGGGATTTCTTTTGAAATCATTCCCGGGATCACCTCTGGGATAGCCGCAGCCGCATATGCCGGCATTCCCGTGACTCATCGGGAGGCAAGCTCAAACGTCGCTTTCGTGACAGGCCATTACAAAAAAGAAGAAGAATTTGAAGAGAAATGGAAAGCGCTCGCCACAGGGATTGATACCCTTGTGATTTATATGGGGATGAAAAACATTCACCAAATCGAAAGGCTGTTAATTGAAAATGGCAGAGACCGGTCAACTCCTGCCGCTTTCATTCATTGGGGCACGACCGATAAGCAAAAAACGGTGCTTTGCACGGTAGAAACGTTGGCTGAAACCGTCGAAAATGAGAATATTACGAATCCGAGCCTGATTGTCATCGGCGATGTGGTTCATTTCCGCTCGAAATTAAACTGGTTTGAAACCGAGCTGAAAAATACGGCATTAAGCGAGGCGTTATAGGATGAAACAAGCTATATTGTATATCGGCCACGGCAGCCGTCTGAAAAAAGCCCAAAAAGAGGCGGTCGCTTTTCTGGAAGGCTGCAAAGGAAACATGTCCGAACCGATTCAGGAAGTCTCTTTTTTGGAACTGGCAGCGCCGGATATCGAAACGGGCTTTAAAACATGCGTGGAAAAGGGAGCGACACATATTGCGGCCGTTCCGCTTCTGCTTTTGACCGCCGCGCATGCCAAAAAAGACATCCCCGAGGAGCTCGCCGATGTTTCTTCCCGGTATCCTTCCATCCGCGTCACGTACGGTAAACCGATCGGGGTCGACCAGGAAGTTGTCAAAGCCGTTTTAACGCGGATTGAAGAAACGGGAACACCTTATGAAAATGCAAGGGTCGTGTTGATCGGAAGAGGAAGCCCAGATCCCGATGTCAAGCGGGATGTCAATGAAATATGTGTCCGCCTTAAAGAGCTCGCTCCTGTTGAAACGGTCATTCCCTGTTTCATGACAGCTTGCAAGCCGTATTATCGGGATGTTTTTGCAGAGCTGGAGGAGGCCCGCGGAAAAACGACTTTCATCGTTCCGTATCTACTGTTTACCGGAATGCTGATGAGTGAGATCGAAAGAGAAGTCGAAAAACTGAAAGAAACCAATCCTGATGTTGTGCTCACTGAATATCTCGGCTTTCACCCCCATATTCAACAAGCCTTTTTAAACCGCGTTGAAGAGGCCGTTTTAAATGAAGACAGCCGCTTTGATTTCAAAGGAGTATCCGATGCTGCCTCTGCACATTAATATAAGCGGAAAAAGGGTGGCGATTGCCGGGGGAGGGCGGATTGCGGCAAGACGGCTGCAAACGGTCATCAGTGAAGGTGCAGCCGTTACCGTGATCAGCCCTGAAGCATCTGCTGAAATGCTTGAATTGATTGAGACATACCGTGTACATTGGAAGAAAAAGAAAGCGGAGCCAGCCGATTTCAAAGGAGCGTTTCTGATCATTCTCGCAACCGATGATCCTGAAGTGAACAAGCGGATTGCCCAATCAGCCTCAGATCATCAGCTAGTGAATGTTGCAAGTGAAGCGGAACGCGGCAATGTATACGTTCCAAAAATCATAAATAAAGGAAACATTACAATCTCTGTCTCGACAAACGGAGCAAGTCCGCGCCACACGATCGAACTGGCCGGACAGATCGAAGAGCTGGTCGATGATCAGCTTGTCCGTGAAATCGGAGAGCTTTTCAACAAAAGAAGAGGCCCGAACCATTGATGGTTCAGGCCTTTTTTGTATTTAGCGCGATTTTTTCAGCTTGATGACAAGGTCTTCATCAGGAGTCACAAACACGGTTTGCTGGCGGTCATAGGTGACAAACCCCGGTTTTGCGCCATTCGGCTTTTTGACATAGCGTATTTTTGTATAGTCAACAGGCACTGATGCGGAATTTTTGGCTTTGCTGTAGTAGGCTGCGATCTGAGCCGCTTCAAGAATGGTTTTCTCATCAGGCTCACTCGTTTTAATGACGACATGTGAACCGGGAATATCTTTCGTATGAAGCCAGATGTCGTCGCGGGCGGCATGCTTCATCGTTAAATACTCATTTTGCTTGTTGTTTTTTCCGACCAGAATCGTTTCTCCAGTCGAAGATTCATATGTTTCAAGGGAAGGCGCCTGTTTTTTTGGCTTTTTCTGGCCCTGCGGCTGTTTGGCGCGTAAATATTTTCCTTCGGCAAGCTCTTCGCGAATTTCATTTAAATCCTTTGGCGAGGCTGATGACAGCTGCTGAATCAGCTGATCGAAATAAGCAATTTCCTCTTCAGCCAGTCTGATCTGCTCTTGAACGACTTCCACGGAATTTTTAGCCTTCTGATATTTTGTAAAATAGCTTTGTGCGTTTTCTGACGGCGTTTTGTTCGGATTGAGCGGAATGGTGATCTCTCCGCCGTTTTCATCATAATAGTTGATCACTTTCGCCGATTTATCGCCCTTTTTCAGCTGGTAGAGGTTCGCTGTCAAAAGCTCTCCGTAAAGCTGATACTCTTTTGCATGTTCAGAATGTGCCAGCGTTTTTTCAAGCTTCTTGATTTTATTTTCGTTCTTTTTCTTTTCATTGATGACGAACCGTTCTAAATCATGGGCCTGCTGTTTAACGCGATCCCGTTCCGCTTTGCCGAAATAAAAGCGGTCCAGGAGTCCGCTCAGCGTCTCAAACATTCGTTTATCGCCTTTTAAATGGGTCAAATCAAGCAGATAAAAATATTCTTTTCCGCCTTGTGTCACAAGCTGAGGGGCAAAACGCCGCTGTTTGACAGCAGCAAACATCTCCATCAGCCCATTCGGAAGCGTCGCCCTGTTGGCGAGCCCTGCGCGGTGCAGGGCTTCTTTTGCAAACAGAGGAGAGACGCCGGAAAAGGTATCAACAATCTGTCTGTCCAATTTTCCTTCCTGAAAATTCAGGTGGCGGAGAATGTCCTCTTTTTCAGCCTCAAGCGGTGAAATTTTGTTCTGTGCGGGAGGCAGAATGTAATCGTAGCCGGGAAGGACGGTCCGGTAGCTGTTCACGGAAGGAGAAAGGTGTTTCAAACTGTCAATAATCACGTCTTTTTCCCCGTCAGTCAAGACAATGTTGCTGTGTCTTCCCATAATCTCAACGAAAAGCTTTCTGATGAGCGTATCGCCGATTTCATTGCGGCTTCGAATGTGAAAAACCATCATTCTGTCCATTCCGTTTTGTTCAATGTGTTCGATAAATCCGCCTTCCAGATGCTTGCGAAGCAGCATGCAAAACATCGGCGGAGTGCTCGGATTATCATATGTTTCGTTTGTGAGGTGAACCCGTGCATAGCTTGGATGGGCGGAGAGCAGCAATTTAACATTCCGCCCGTTCGCCCTGATGTGGAAAACAAGCTCGTGCTTAAACGGCTGGTGGATCTTTGCAATCCGCCCGCCCTGAATCGTTTTGTTTAATTCTTCTATCATTCCATATGTAAAAATGCCGTCGAAAGACATATTCAAAACACCCTTTTCTCATTATTCCTCTAACGTCAAATGACCATTCAATAATTATAGCATGATTTGGGACGAGTCTGAATAAATTGACTTATAAGAGACGGGGTTCTCAGAAAGCTTTAAGGGCAGGAGGAGTGGACGATTCAATGAAATGGCACGAGATGGGACAAACCGAATTGTTAAACATAACAAAAACGTCCATTAACAAAGGTTTGACAGAAAAAGAGGCCGAAAAGCGGCTTGAAAGACACGGGGCAAACGAACTTCAAGAAGGGGAAAAAACCTCGGCGCTCGCATTGTTTTTTTCTCAATTTAAAGATTTTATGGTTCTTGTGCTGCTGGCGGCGACGCTGATTTCGGGTTTTCTAGGAGAATATATTGATGCGATCGCCATCATTGCGATCATCTTTGTGAATGGTATTCTCGGATTTTTTCAGGAAAGGCGGGCGGAAAGATCCCTTGAGGCACTGAAGGAGCTTTCTGCCCCTCAAGTGACCGTTCTTCGGGAGGGAAGCTGGGTTAAAGTCCCTTCAAAAGAGCTTGTGCCGGGCGATGTGGTGCGCTTTTCAAGCGGCGACAGAATCGGCGCCGATCTCAGGCTCGTCGAGACGAAAAGCCTTGAAATTGAAGAATCGGCACTTACCGGTGAATCGCTTCCTGTATCGAAACATTCGGACGTGTTTCAGGCTTCCGACGTTTCTTTGGGCGATTTAACGAATATGGCCTTTATGGGAACCCTTGTCACAAGGGGGAGCGGCACCGGTGTTGTGATAGGCACTGGAATGAACTCAGCGATGGGGAAAATCGCCGATATGCTTGAATCGGCCGGAAACACAGCGACTCCGCTGCAAAGAAGGCTGGAAGAGCTCGGCAAGATTCTGATTGTGGCCGCCCTTCTGCTAACGCTTCTTGTTGTCGTGGCAGGTGTGGTCCAAGGTCATGACCTGTACAGTATGTTTTTAGCCGGTGTTTCACTCGCCGTCGCCGCTATACCTGAAGGGCTGCCTGCGATCGTCACGGTCGCCCTGTCCCTCGGCGTACAGCGGATGATCAAGCAGAAATCGATCGTCAGAAAGCTGCCTGCTGTCGAGACGCTAGGGTGTGCCTCCATTATTTGTTCCGATAAAACGGGGACGATGACGCAAAACAAAATGACGGTCACACATGTCTGGTCTGGGGGAAATACGTGGAACGTGTCAGGCATCGGGTATGATCCTGAAGGCTCTTTCAGCATAAACGGGCGCGGCATTCAAATCAAAAATCACAAATCGCTGCAGCAGGTGCTGCTGTTCGGTGCGCTATGCAATTCATCTTCAATCATCGAAGAAGACGGCGAATTCCGCTTGGACGGAGATCCGACAGAGGGCGCCTTGCTGACGGCGGCCAAAAAAGCGGGTTTTACAGATCGGTATGTTGACGAACATTTTAAAGTGATCGAAGAGTATCCGTTTGATTCCTCGCGGAAAATGATGTCGGTCATTGTTGAAGACAGAAGCGGCAAGCGGTTTGTCGTTACAAAGGGCGCCCCTGATGTCTTGATGAAAAGGTCATCACACACGCTGAAAGAGGGGAAACGAGAGGCGTTTACAAAAGAAAGGCATGCAGAAACAAGCGCAGCACTGGAGCGGCTCGCCTCACAGGCCCTGAGGACCATCGCTGTCGCTTATAAACCGATAAAGGAAACAGAGACCCTTGCGCTTGAAAAAGCGGAATCCGGTTTAACATTTATCGGCCTTTTAGGTATGATTGATCCGCCGCGGCCGGAAGTGAAAAAAGCCATCAAAGAATGCCGGGAAGCGGGCATCAAAACCGTGATGATCACCGGAGATCATGTAACGACAGCGACCGCGATCGCCAAAGACCTGAGCCTCTTGCCGAAAAGCGGAAAAGTCATGGACGGGCAGATGCTGAACGAGCTCTCACAGGAAGAGCTGACTGATATCGTTGACGATGTCTACGTGTTTGCGAGAGTATCGCCCGAACACAAGCTGAAAATCGTTACCGCTTATCAGGAAAAAGGCCATATCGTCGCCATGACGGGAGACGGCGTCAATGATGCGCCGGCCATCAAGCAGGCCGATATCGGGGTCGCCATGGGGATCACCGGGACAGATGTCGCCAAAGAAGCTTCGTCACTGATTCTCTTAGATGATAACTTTGCTACAATCAAAGCGGCGATCAAGGAAGGACGGAACATCTATGAAAATATCAGAAAGTTCATCAGATATCTGCTCGCATCCAATGTAGGAGAAATTCTTGTCATGCTGTTTGCGATGCTGCTGGCCCTGCCGCTGCCGCTGGTGCCGATTCAAATTCTCTGGGTCAACCTTGTGACAGACGGGCTTCCTGCCATGGCACTTGGAATGGATCAGCCTGAGGGCGATGTCATGCAGAGAAAACCGCGGAACCCGAAAGAGGGCGTGTTTGCGAGGGGGCTCGGCTGGAAAGTTGTCTCGCGCGGGTTTTTAATCGGGGCTGCAACGCTTGGAGCGTTCATGTTTATTTACAACCGCAATCCGCAAGCGCTTGAATACGCTCAAACTGTCGCTTTTGCAACACTTGTGCTTGCCCAGCTTATTCATGTGTTTGACTGTCGGAGTGAGCGGTCCATTTTTGACCGAAATCCGTTTGAGAACCTGTATTTGCTCGGTGCTGTGCTGTCTTCCGTTTTATTGCTGCTGGTTGTGATTTATTATCCGCCGCTTCAGCCGATCTTCCACACTGTTCCGATTTTAATGGCAGACTGGCTCTTGATTATCGGCATGTCGGCCATTCCAACTTTTTTGCTTGCCGGGTCACTTTTGACAAGAAAAAAATAGGCTTGTATGATATAATCTTAAAGGTAATAGAGGTTTCTATTGCCTTTTCATCTTGCGTAAATTTAAATTGAAGTCTTTTTCACTTATACAGAATTGGGTGTGTTTTATGATACGCAGTATGACCGGTTTCGGCAGTGCGAGCAAAACGAAGAATGGGCTGACAGCAGCTGTTGAGCTGAAATCTGTCAACTATCGGTTTAAAGAAGTGAACGCCCGCATGCCAAGAACTTTGCTCTATTTAGAAGACAAAATAAAGCAAACGATTTTTAAACATATACAAAGAGGAAGGCTGGAGCTGTTCGTTTCGGTTGATGACGAGGCTTTGGTCAGCCGGAAAATCCAGGTTGACTGGCCGCTGCTTGATGAGTACCTGAAAGCCGCAGGCGAAATGAAAGACCGCTGCCGGCTGTCAGGCGAGATTACGCTACATGACGCCTTTCAGTTTGAACACGTCATCCAAATCGAAGAGGAGCCCGTTCACAATGAACAGCTTGAACAGGTGCTGCTTGAAGCGGTTGAGGCGGCTGTTCTTGAATTGTGCACCATGCGCGAAGCAGAAGGGCTGAGGCTTAAAGAAGATTGTCTTTTGCACATTGCTAAGCTTGAAAAGCTGACAGACGACATCGAAAAGCTCGCTCCCAGGGTTGTCGACCATTATCGGGAGCGCCTTGAGGCGAGGCTTGAAGAATGGTCGTCAGACCGTCTCGATGAGAGCCGCCTGCTGACTGAAGTGGCCTTGTTTGCTGACCGTTCCGACATCACGGAAGAAGTGACAAGGCTGAAAAGCCATTTCCGCCAGTTCCGCGATATTTGCGAGACGGGCGGCGCGGCAGGGCGAAAACTCGATTTTCTCGTTCAGGAGCTCAACCGCGAAGCCAACACGATCGGCTCAAAAGCAAATGATCACCAAATCACAAAACATGTGGTCGAAATGAAAAGCTCTATTGAAAAAATAAAAGAACAAGTGCAAAATATAGAATAGCGATTGTGCGTATTGTTTACGGACGATCTCAACAGGTTAAACTAGAGACGTCCAAGTACAGGGGGAACGTATAAGATGACGATTAAACTGATTAATATCGGCTTTGGAAATATCATATCCGCGAATCGGCTCATCTCGATTGTGAGTCCGGAGTCCGCGCCGATCAAACGGATGATCCAGGACGCGAGAGACCGCGGCATGCTTATAGATGCTACATATGGAAGAAGAACCCGTGCGGTTGTTATAATGGATAGTGACCATATCATCTTATCTGCCGTCCAGCCTGAGACAGTAGCACAAAGGCTTTCCGTTAAAGAAGAAATTATGGATGAAGGGCAGGGATAAGAGCTATATGAAAGAAAGAGGATTATTAATCGTTCTCTCCGGCCCTTCAGGCGTCGGAAAAGGAACAGTCAGACAGGCGCTGTTTGCTCAGGAGGACACGAAATTTGAATATTCGATTTCGGTGACGACCAGAAAGCCGAGGCAAGGCGAGAGAGACGGCATCGATTACTTTTTTAAAACACGTGAAGAGTTTGAAAACATGATCGAGAATAACAAGCTGCTCGAATGGGCCGAATATGTCGGCAACTATTACGGAACGCCGGTCGATTACGTTGAACAGACCCTAGAGGACGGAAAGGATGTTTTTCTTGAAATCGAGGTGCAGGGTGCGCTTCAGGTCAGGAAGGCTTTTCCTGAAGGCTTGTTTATCTTTTTGGCGCCGCCGAGCCTTTCCGAGCTGAAAAACCGGATCGTGACAAGAGGGACGGAAACAGAAGCCCTGATTGAAAACCGGATGAACGCGGCGAAGGAAGAAATCGAACTGATGGACGCCTATGACTATGTTGTCGAAAATGACAATATCGAACTTGCATGCGAAAGAATCAAAGCAATCGTTCTCGCTGAACATTTAAGGCGTGACCGCGTTGCCCCAAGATATAAGAAAATGCTGGAGGTTGAATAACTTATGCTAGATCCGTCAATTGACTCTTTAATGAATAAACTGGATTCGAAATATACACTTGTGACTGTGTCAGCAAGACGCGCCCGCGAAATGCAGATAAACAAAAATCAGCATATCGAAAATCCGAAGTCGCATAAATATGTCGGCAAAGCTTTGGAAGAAATTGATGCCGGCCTGCTTACTTTTGAAAAAGAAAATCGCTAATAGCTGTAAAAATAGCAACCTATACATTAGGTTGTTATTTTTTTCAGGGCCATCCAACAGAACATAAGGGGGAGAAAACGATGCTGAAAGATCGAAACATCCTGCTCTGTGTAAGCGGAGGAATTGCTGTATACAAAGCAGCCGCATTGACAAGCAAGCTTGTGCAGGCAGGTGCCAATGTAAAAGTTATCATGACAAAATCCGCCTGCGAATTTGTTTCCCCGCTCACCTTCCAGGCGCTCTCGCGTCATGACGTATATACAGATACATTTGAAGAGCGGAATCCTCGCGTGATTGCCCATATCGACGCTGCGGACTGGGCTGATCTGGTGATTGTTGCACCTGCAACAGCCAATATCATTGGCAAGCTTGCCTCAGGGATTGCTGATGACATGCTGACGACGACGCTATTAGCGACAACAGCACCTGTGTGGATCGCTCCAGCCATGAACGTTCATATGTATGACCACCCGGCCGTGAAACGGAATATCAGCGTTCTCTACAATGACGGCTGCCGGTTTATCGAACCGAGTGAAGGCTATCTTGCGTGCGGCTATGTCGGCAAAGGCAGACTGGAGGAGCCGGAACGGATCGTCCAATTGGCTGAAGAGCATTTTGCAGTCGCCAAAACCGCCTCATTAGCCGGGAAACATGTTGTGGTCACAGCAGGTCCGACAAGGGAGCAAGTCGACCCTGTCCGCTTTTTCTCAAACCGTTCGACGGGGAAAATGGGCTATGCCTTTGCTGAAGAAGCGGCTAAACAAGGCGCGCGCGTGACGCTGGTTAGCGGGCCGACATCGCTTGAAGCTCCGGCAGGGGTTGACGTTGTACAAGTCCAATCGGCAGAAGAGATGTATCATGCGGTCTTATCCGTATTCCAAGACAGCGACATTGTCATTAAAACCGCGGCTGTCGCGGATTATAAGCCGAAATATGTCCACGACCACAAAATGAAGAAAAAAGACGGCAATCTGGTGATTGAACTTGAACGGACAAAGGATATTTTAAAAGAGCTGGGCCAGCGGAAAACAAAGCAAATTCTGATCGGCTTTGCTGCCGAAACGCAACGTGTTGAAGACTATGCCAAAAAAAAGCTGACAGCAAAAAACGCCGATATGATTGTCGCCAATAATGTCACAGCAGAAGGCGCCGGTTTTGGAACGGAGACCAACGTTGTAACGGTTTATCATCAAGACGGGAGAAAGACAGCACACCCTCTGATGACGAAACAAGAGGTTGCCGCTGAAATCTTAAAGGAAGCCGCTGAGCTTACCGGACGGAGCGGGAAATCTTCATGAATTTCGCAGAAGTGATCGTCGATGTCACCACAAAAAATATCGACAGACCGTTTGACTACCGCATCCCCGAGAAATGGAGGGGGATGATCAAAAAAGGGATGCGGGTGATCGTTCCTTTTGGCGCCCGTAAAATACAAGGATTTGTCATTCGTGTAAAAGAAGCTTCAGATCTCGCTGGGCGTTCGGTCAAAGAGATCGAGGAAATCCTTGACTTGACGCCTGTTTTAACGGAAGAGCTGCTTGAATTGTCTGACTGGCTGACAGAAAAAACGCTGTCTTATAAAATTACGGCGCTGCAGGCGATGCTGCCTGCGGCAATGAAAGCGAAGTACGGCAAAGAAATCAAGGTGATCGGAGACCTTCCGCTCCCTGAACCGCTCAAGAGCCTGTTTTCGGAAAAAAAAGCACTTTCCTATTCTGATATAGAAGATCACCGGCTGTTAAAACTTATCCAGCGTCAAGTTCAAGAGGGCAACCTTGAAGTGGCATACAAGGTAAAGCAAAAAACAAACAAGAAAATGCGCAGAACGATAACGCCCCTCTGTTCGAAAACAGAATTAAAAGAAGCGCTGACTGAACTTTCCCCGCAGGCTGTTAAACAAAAAGTGATTCTTGAGTTTTTCATCGGGAGTGATGAGGGGATGGCAGTGCCGGCACAGGATCTTTTGGGCAAAACCGGAGGGTCTTCGGCATCCTTAAAAGCGCTGATCCAGAAAGGCCTGCTGAAGGAAAGCGAGCAGGAGGTTTACAGAGATCCTTATCAGGACAGAATGTTCAAAAAAACCGAACCGCTTGCTTTAACAGAAGAGCAGGCGCACGCATACAAAGCGATTTCAGAAGCGATCGAAAAACAGGCTCATGACGTGTTTCTTCTTCACGGTGTCACCGGAAGCGGCAAAACGGAAATCTATCTGCAATCGATTGAAAAAGTGCTGAAAGCCGGTAAGGAAGCGATTGTCCTCGTTCCTGAAATTTCTCTGACGCCGCAGATGGTCAACCGCTTTAAAGGCCGCTTCGGCTCACAGGTGGCGGTTTTGCACAGCGGACTTTCAACAGGGGAAAAATACGATGAATGGCGGAAAATCCACCGCAAAGAGGTCCGTCTTGTCGTTGGCGCAAGGTCGGCCATTTTTGCCCCGTTTGAAAACCTCGGCATGATCATTATCGATGAAGAGCATGAAACATCATACAAACAGGAGGAAATGCCGAGATACCATGCGAAAGAAGCGGCGATTAAACGGGCCGAATACCACCGGTGTCCGGTCGTCCTCGGCAGTGCGACACCGACGCTTGAATCATTTGCTCGGGCCAAAAAAGGCGTGTACAAGCTTCTTTCTCTCAAGTACCGCGTCAACCATCAGGTCATGCCTGACGTTTCTCTCGTCGATATGAGAGAGGAATTGAGAAGCGGAAACCGCTCCATGTTTTCCAAAGACTTAATGGCAGAGCTTGAAGCAACGCTTGAAAAAGGTGAACAGGCCGTCCTGTTTTTAAATAAAAGAGGTTATTCCTCGTTTGTCATGTGCAGGGACTGCGGTTATGTCATTCAGTGTCCGCATTGCGAAATTTCCCTGACATACCACAGGTTTGGACAACGTCTTAAATGCCACTACTGCGGCTATGAAACCGGGATGCCGTCAAGCTGCCCTGAATGCGGCAGCGAGCACATCCGTTATTTTGGAACAGGAACACAGCGGGTTGAAGAAGAATTGACGAAAATACTGCCGGCAGCCAGGGTGATTCGCATGGATGTCGATACAACCTCAAGAAAAGGAGCCCATGAAAAACTGCTTTCATCCTTTGGAAGAGGGGAAGCCGATATATTGCTCGGCACGCAAATGATCGCCAAAGGGCTTGATTTTGAAAACGTCACGCTCGTCGGGGTGCTGAGCGCCGATACGATGCTTCACATCCCCGATTTCAGGGCAGCTGAAAAAACGTTTCAGCTGATGACACAGGTCAGCGGAAGAGCGGGGCGCCACGAAAAACCGGGCAGAGTCATTATTCAAACTTATACTCCGTCACATTACAGCATTCAGCTGACGAAAACGCATGACTATGAAACGTTTTTCCAGCAGGAAATGCTGCACAGGAAGGAACAGGCTTATCCGCCGTATTATTATTTGGCGCTTGTCAGCGTTTCACACGAGGAAGTGACGAAGGCGGCGCTTGTCACGGAAAAAATCGCCCACTACTTAAAAGCGAACATTACCGGCGATGCGAAAATCCTCGGACCTGTCGCCTCGCCGATCGCCAGGATCAAAGATAGATATCGCTATCAATGCGTGATAAAATACAAACAGGAAAACCAGCTTGCATCTTTGTTTAAAACCATTATGGATCATTACAAACGCGATATTGAACAAAAACAGCTGACGATTTCGATTGATATGAATCCTTATATGATGATGTAAGAAATAACAGCGTGATGGAGGGCTTTTAGATTGGCAGTAAAACCGATCGTGACGTACCCGGCAGAAGTTTTGGAAACCCCTGCCGAGCCCGTTGCGGTTTTTGATAAATCATTAAAAAAACTACTCGATAATATGTACGATACGATGCTTGAACTCGATGGAGTCGGACTTGCCGCCCCGCAAATCGGCGTCTCAAAGAGAGCGGCGGTCGTCGATATCGGCGATGAAACAGGAAAAATCGAGCTGATTAATCCGGAGGTCATCGAGCAAAGCGGCGAACAAACGGGGCCTGAAGGCTGCTTGAGCTTTCCTGATCTCTACGGTGAAGTGAAGCGGTCCGATTATGTAAAGGTGAAGGCATTCGACCGCCGCGGAAAATCGTTCACAATAGAAGCGGAAGGTTTTTTGGCGCGAGCGCTGCTGCACGAAATCGACCATTTAGACGGCATTTTGTTTACATCAAAGGTAACGCGCTATTATGATGTGAAAGAACTTGAGGAAATGGAAGGATGATTGGATGACAAGGATCGTTTTTATGGGGACGCCGGATTTTTCAGTTCCGGTGCTCAATACGCTGATTAAAGACGGCTATGATGTGGTGGGTGTTGTCACTCAGCCCGACCGTCCGAAAGGCAGAAAAAAAATCATGACACCGCCTCCGGTTAAGGAAGAAGCGCTGCGACACGGCATCCCTGTGCTTCAGCCTGAAAAAGTGAAAATAGAGGAGGAGACGGACAGGATTCTTCAGCTTGAGCCGGATTTAATCGTAACGGCAGCTTTTGGCCAAATCCTGCCGAAGAAGCTTTTGGATTATCCAAAATACGGCTGCATCAATGTCCATGCGTCCCTTCTGCCGGAGCTGCGCGGAGGAGCGCCTATCCATTACTCCATTCTCGAGGGCAAAACTAAGACAGGCGTGACGATCATGTACATGGTCGAAAAATTGGATGCCGGTGATATGCTCGCCAAAGTCGAAGTTGAAATCGAGGAAGAAGATAATGTCGGCGCGCTTCATGATAAATTGAGCAAAGCGGGAGCCGCGCTTCTTTCTGAAACGGTTCCGAAAGTCATTGACGGCTCAGTGACTCCTGAAAAACAAGATGAAGAAAAAGCGACATATGCGCCAAACATTAAACGGGAGCAAGAGCAGATCGACTGGTCAAAGCCCGGCGAAATTCTATACAACCAAGTCAGGGGCTTAAACCCTTGGCCTGTCGCCTACACGCTGCTCGGCGGCCAGACATTGAAAGTCTGGGCGGCTCAAAAGGCTGCGGGTGCAAAACAGGCAAAGCCGGGAGAGATTATCAGCATTGAAAAAGACGGCATTGTCGTCGCTTCGGGAAATGAAACGGCATTAAAATTGACGGAAGTGCAGCCTGCAGGCAAAAAAAGAATGAAGGGCGAAGATTTTGTAAGGGGTGCGGCCCTTCAGCCCGGAATGAAATTAGGTCATAACGATGAAGAAAAGTAATGTCAGAGAAGTTGCTCTCGATGCGCTGATCAAGCTCGACCAAAATCAGGCATACAGCAACCTTTTGCTCCAGTCCGTCATGAAAGCGAACGATTTAAACGATAAGGACAGAGGTTTGCTGACAGAACTCGTTTACGGAACCCTTCAAAACAAGCTTGCTCTCGATTATATGCTGAAGCCGTTTATGAAAAAGCCGGAAAAGGTGACACTATGGGTGATTCACCTTTTAAGAATGTCGCTGTACCAAATGGAATACTTGGAGAAAATACCTGACCGCGCCGCACTTTTTGAAGCGGTTGAAATCGCGAAAAAACGCGGACATAAAGGCATTTCTTCATTCGTTAACGGGGTGCTGCGCTCCGTTCAGAGGGAGGGTGTTCCTTCTTTTGATGAGATTGCCGACCCGATTGAGCGATTGGCGGTTGAAACGAGCCATCCGGAATGGCTGGTCAGTGAATGGACCGATGCTTACGGATTTGAAGCGGCCGAGCAAATTTGCCGGGTCCATATGATTCCGCCGAAGCAGACGCTTCGGGTCAACACCTTGAAAAACGACAGAGACGGACTGCTCAAACGCCTCAGTGAAGCAGGATTCGAGGCGGAAGCAGGCGACTTGTCCAAAGACGCCGTAAAACTGCTAAAAGGAACCATTGCCGCGAGTCCTTTTTTCAAAGAAGGCGATGTAACCATTCAGGATGAAAGTTCGATGCTCGTTGCAAGGGCCCTCGGGCCTGAACCGGGAGAAACCGTGCTTGACGCGTGTGCAGCTCCGGGCGGAAAATCGACCCATATCAGCGAGCTCCTTCAGAATACAGGGAAGGTCGTTTCCCTTGATCTTCATCAGCATAAAGTCAAGCTGATCAGGGAAGCTGCGGGGCGGCTCGGGCTTTCAAACATCGAAACAAAGGCGATGGATGCCAGAAAAGCGGGGGAAGCTTTTCAGCCGCAGCAGTTTGACCGGATTCTCGTTGATGCGCCATGCTCAGGCTTTGGCGTTATTCGCAGAAAACCGGATCTCAAATACAGCAAAACACCCGAAGACAGCGCCCGTCTTGCCGGGATTCAGCTTGCGATTTTAAACGAAATCGCACCTTTGCTGAAAAAAGGCGGAACACTGGTCTACAGTACGTGTACGATGGACCGGACAGAAAACGAACAAGTCATGCATGCTTTTTTAGAAGAACACGATGAATTTGAGCCTGACCATAGCCTTTCAGAACGGCTGCCGGAAAAAGCGGCGCCTTATGTGCAAAGCGGGAGCGTTCAAATTCTTCCTCATTATTTCGGTACAGACGGCTTCTTTATTTGCAGCATGAGAAAGAAGGGATCACAATGATGGAATCAAAACAAAAAGTGAGAAAAGAATTGCGGACAGAGAAACCGTCCATTTATTCTTTTGAAATAGATGAAATAAAAAGCTGGCTTGCGGAAAACGGCGAAAAGCCTTTCCGCGCCTCGCAGGTTTTCGAATGGCTCTATGAAAAAAGAGTCACTTCGTTTGATGAGATGACAAATCTTTCAAAGGAGCTTCGCGCCAAGCTGAAGGAGCATTTTGTATTAACAACGCTGAAAACGGCCGTCAAGCAGACATCTCAGGATGGAACGATGAAGTTTTTATTTGAGCTGCATGATGGATACACGATCGAAACCGTATTAATGAGGCATGATTATGGCAATTCTGTTTGTGTCACAACACAGGTAGGCTGCCGAATTGGCTGTACATTTTGCGCGTCGACGCTCGGGGGGCTGAAGCGGAATCTGGAAGCAGGCGAGATCGTCGCACAGGTTGTCAAGGTGCAGCAGGCGCTTGATGAAACAGATGAACGCGTCAGCTCAATCGTCATCATGGGGATCGGTGAACCGTTCGATAATTTTCAGGAAATGCTTGCGTTCTTAAAAATCGTCAACCATGATAAAGGGCTGAATATCGGAGCCCGTCACATCACAGTATCAACGAGCGGCATCATTCCGAAAATCTATGAGTTCGCTGATGAAAAACTGCAAATCAACTTTGCGATTTCACTGCACGCGCCAAACACCGAGATCAGAAGCAGGCTGATGCCGATCAATAGAGCATACAAGCTTCCAGACCTGATGAAGGCGATCGATTACTACATTAAGAAAACAGGCAGAAGGGTTTCCTTTGAATACGGCCTTTTCGGCGGTGTCAACGATCAGGTCGAACACGCGGAAGAACTGGCTGAACTGTTAAAAGGAGTCAAATGCCATGTCAATTTGATTCCCGTCAATTATGTACCTGAACGAGACTATGTCAGAACACCTAAAGAACAGATTTTCGCCTTTGAAAAAACATTAAAGTCTCATGGAGTAAATGTCACGATCAGAAGAGAGCAAGGCCATGATATTGACGCTGCCTGCGGACAGCTGCGTGCGAAGGAGCGACAAGAAGAGACGAGGTGAAAAAGGTTGAAGACAGCCTTAAAGACGGACAGGGGAAAAATACGCCAGCACAATGAAGATGATGCGGGCATTTTTACAAAAAAAGAGGAGTTTATTTTGGCCGTTGTCTGCGACGGAATGGGAGGTCATCTTGCCGGCGATGTGGCGAGCAGGATGGCGGTCTTATCCCTTCAAGACATCTGGGAGCAGACCGAGGATATTCCGGCGGCACCGGCTGAGAGCGAAGCATGGCTGAAAGAGCAGATTACAGCCGTCAATCAAAAAATCTATGACCATTCAAGGGCGCATGAAGAATGCCAGGGAATGGGGACGACTGTCGTCTGCGCTTTTTATACGGGGAAAACGCTGACGATCGCCCATATCGGAGACAGCCGCTGCTATCTCCTGCATGAAGAAAGCTTGACTCAGCTGACCGAAGACCATTCACTTGTCAATGAACTTGTGCGGACAGGGGGGATTTCGAAAGAAGACGCTGAACACCATCCGCGGAAAAACGTGCTGACAAAAGCGCTCGGTACAGATCCGGAAGTGCAGGTCGAGACACACTCCTTTGAAATCGAACCTGGTGACCAAGTGCTTTTATGCTCTGACGGTCTGACGAACAAAGTCGATGATGTGAAACTGAAAGAGCTGCTTCAAGCTTCTTCCTCTCTTGAGGAAAAAGCTGAGCAGCTTGTTCAGATGGCTAATGACAACGGCGGTGAAGATAACATAACCGTTGCGTTATTGGAACTTCCTTCACAAAATGAAGAAGGTGAAGACAAGTGCTAATCGGCAAAAGGATCAGCGGACGCTACCAAATCCTGCGCGCAATCGGCGGCGGAGGAATGGCTAACGTCTACTTAGCTGAGGACATCATACTCGATCGGGAAGTCGCGATTAAAGTTCTGCGGTTTGACTTCGTTCATGACACCGATTTTATCAGGCGGTTCAGAAGGGAAGCACAATCCGCTGCGAGCCTCGATCACCCTAATATCGTCAGCATTTATGATGTCGGGGAAGAAGATGACATCTATTATATCGTGATGGAGCATGTAGAGGGGATGACCCTGAAGGAATACATAAACCGAACCGGCCCCCTTCATCCAAAAGAAGCGGTCCAAATCACGGAGCAGATCGTGTCCGCCATCGCGCACGCCCACGAGAATCAAATCGTTCACCGGGATATCAAGCCTCACAACATTCTGATTGACCATATGGGGCACATTAAAGTGACCGATTTCGGCATTGCCATGGCATTAAGCTCAACGACCATCACGCACACCAACTCCGTTTTAGGCTCTGTCCATTATCTGTCGCCTGAACAGGCAAGGGGCGGACTGTCTACGAAAAAATCAGATATTTATTCGCTTGGCATTGTGCTGTTCGAGCTTTTGACGGCGCGCACCCCGTTTGAAGGAGAATCAGCGGTCAGCATCGCACTCAAGCATCTGCAATCGGAAACGCCTTCAGTGAAAAGGTGGAATCCGGCCGTGCCGCAAAGCATAGAAAACATCGTGCTCAAGGCCATGGCCAAAGATCCGTTCCACAGGTATGATGCAGCCGAAGAAATGGAAAGCGACTTGAAGGCGGCTTTTGATCCGGACAGAATCAATCAAAAAAAATTCGCCATTCCGTCTGATGATGAGATGACTAAAGCTATCCCGGTCATCAAAGATCTGCCTCAAGACACGGATGGACAAGCCGGCGCCCCGGATGACGCGGAGGAGGCTCCGGCTTTATCAAAAAAAGAAAAAAAGAAACAGGCAAAAGCAAACAAGAAGAAAAAAAGAAAGAAATGGCCTCTTGTTTTGCTGACGCTGTTTTTCATTCTGATCACCTCAGCCATCCTGGCTCTGACGGTATTTCCATCGCTGTTCATGCCTAAAGATGTAGAGGTTCCGAATGTTGCGGGACTTGATTATGAAGAGGCCGTCACAACGCTTGAAGGGGAAGGGTTTGAAGTTGATCCGAATGCCGAAGATGTGGCCGACGAAAAAATTGAAGAAGGGCTGATCGTCAAATCAGACCCGGCAGCCGGCGATGTCGTGAAGGAAGGCTCGACAGTCAAGCTTTATAAAAGCTCAGGGAAAGAGAAAAAAGAAGTGGACGATGTCGTCGGCCAAAAAGCCGATGCCGCCCAAAAGCTTCTTGAGCAAAAAGGCTTTAAACATATAAAGACAGAAGAGGTGCATGATGAGGAGGAAGCAGGCACCATCATTGAACAGCAGCCGTCGGCAGGAACGGAGATCATCCCTGGCGACGATGAGATCAAATTAACGGTCAGCCTCGGACCGGAAGATATTACATTAAGAGATTTAAAAACATACAGCAAACAAGCGGCTTCAGGCTATTTGGAAGATCATCAGCTCGTCCTCGTTGAAAAGGAAGCACACTCTGAAGACGTTCCCGAAGGCCAAGTCATCAAACAAAAGCCGGAAGCCGGATCGACTGTCAAACCCGGAGATAAAGTAGAGGTTACATTTTCTCTAGGCCCTGAAAAAAAACCGGTCAAAACGGTGACTGAAAAAATCGATATCCCCTATGATCCGGATACGGAGGGGGAGGAGCTGACGGTCCAGATCTCGATCGATGATGAAGAGCACAGCATTTCTGATGTCTATGAAAATTTCAAAATCACGGCGCCGGCCGAGCGCACGATCAAATTCAGGATTGCACCAGGCCAAAAAGGGTATTATCAAGTAACCGTCAATAATAAAGTAGTCAGGACAAAAACGATTGAATATCCTGATGAAGAATAAAGGAGGTGCAGTATGCCTGAGGGCAAAATCATTAAAGCATTAAGCGGCTTTTACTATGTATTGGATGGCGAAAAAGTGATTCAGTGCAGAGGAAGAGGCGTTTTCAGAAAGAACAAAATAACCCCTCTTGTCGGTGACGATGTCGTGTATCAAGCGGATCATGATAAGGAAGGCTATCTTCTTGAAATCAAGACAAGAGTCAATGAATTGGTCAGGCCCCCGATCAGCAATGTGGATCAGGCTGTTCTCGTATTTTCAGCGAAAGAGCCGACTTTCAGCACGTCGCTTTTGGATCGTTTTTTAGTGCTTGTTGAGGCCAATGATATTCAACCGATTATTTGTATTACAAAGATGGATTTGGCAGAGGATTCGAGAGAGCAGATTCATCAGTATGCGGAAGACTATCGAAATATCGGGTATCCTGTTTATTTGACGTCAACCGAAAGCGGGAGCGGCATGGAAGAGGTTATACCTCACTTTCAAGACCGGATCACCGTTTTTGCAGGCCAGTCCGGCGTAGGAAAATCTTCGCTTTTAAATGCAATCAGTCCGGACCTTAAACTGAAAACCGACGGTATTTCCGCCCATTTGGGAAGAGGAAAGCATACAACGCGCCATGTCGAGCTGATTCATATAAACGGAGGGCTTGTCGCTGACACACCGGGGTTCAGTTCGCTTGAGTTCACAGGCATTGAAGCAGAAAACCTAGGATATACGTTTTTGGAGATCGGCGAAAAGAGCGCAGAATGCAAATTTCGCGGATGTCTGCATATAAAAGAGCCGAATTGCGCCGTTAAAAAAGCGGTGGAAAACGGGGAAATCGCTTCATACCGATATGATCATTACGTTGAATTTTTAACAGAGATAAAAGATAGAAAGCCGAGGTATTAAGATATGGTATATGTTGCTCCTTCGATTCTTTCAGCCGATTTTGCCCGTTTAGGGGAAGAGATCAAAGATGTTGAACAAGGCGGTGCCGATTTCATCCACATTGATGTGATGGACGGGCATTTCGTTCCAAACCTGACCATTGGACCGCTTGTTGTTGAAGCCGTCCGCCCGATTACGGAACTTCCGCTTGACGTTCATTTGATGATCGAGCATCCGGATCGCTATATCCCTGCATTTGCAAAAGCGGGAGCGGACATTCTTTCCGTTCATGCCGAAGCTTGTCCGCACCTTCATCGGACAATCCAGCTGATCAAGGAACAAGGAATTAAAGCGGGTGTCGTATTAAATCCGCATACCCCTGTTCAGCTGATCGAACACGTGCTGGAAGACCTTGATCTCGTGCTGCTGATGACCGTGAATCCGGGATTTGGCGGACAGTCGTTTATTTCTTCAGTCGTTCCGAAAATCAGGCAGGTCAAAGAGCTTGCTGAACAAAAAGGGCTTTCCGGCCTGCTGATCGAAGTTGACGGAGGCGTCAACAGAGAGACTGCGGCCCAGTGTATAGAGGCGGGGGCAAACCTGCTTGTCGCGGGCTCTGCCATCTATAATGAAAAAGACCGTAAAAAAGCGATTTCCGACATAAAAGGAGCGCTCTGAATAGAAACGTTCAGGCGTATTCCGCTCTAAAAAAAGAGCCGGCTCCCTGAGCTGCGCTCTTTTTTAGAGCGGGTACAGAAAGGATAAAGCGATGAAGAATATCAATATTGTAGCTGGAGGACCCAGCCATCTCATTCCTGATTTGTCATTGTATCAAGAAAAAAATACACTTTGGATCGGCGTCGACAGAGGCGCGGCGGCGCTTCTTGAAGCAGGAATCGTGCCCGATGAAGCGTTTGGAGACTTTGACAGCATTACAGAAGAGCAGAAAAAAGCGCTTGAAAAAGCCGCCCCCCGCCTTCATATCTATCAAGCAGAAAAAGATAAGACCGATTTGGACCTCGCACTCAGCTGGTCGATCGAGCAGCAGCCTTCTTCCATCAGGATGTTTGGCATTTCGGGAGGAAGAGCAGATCATTTTCTCGGAAATCTGCAGCTTCTTTATCAAACGCTCCCAAAAAAAGTCACTACTGTGATGATCGACCGGCAGAATGAGATCAGCATGTTTTCCCCGGGCTCCTATACCGTCAAGCAGGATGAAACAAAGCCGTATGTCTCATTCCTGCCGTTTGCAGAAACGGTTAAAAACCTTTCTCTCGAAGGATTTAAGTATTCTTTAAATAAGTGTCATATTGCTCTCGGTTCCACACTATGTATTAGTAACGAACTCATCCATTCACAAGGTGCTTTTTCGTTTACAGAAGGCATATTAATAATGATAAGAAGCACTGATTAAAATATCCTGGCTACCCGCTCGGCGGATGTTTGGAGATCCGGTTGTCAGAAAAGACTGGCGATACATGCGGTTACGGGACTCTTGAGGAGGGAACGCAATGAAATTTTATACCATTAAATTACCGAAGTTTTTAGGGGGGATCGTCCGGGCGATGCTTGGCTCGTTTCGGAAAGATTAGAAGCGCCCGTGCGCTTTTTTTGAGTGTTTTTTTAAAATCGGCTGCTCCTTCCCGGACTAAAAAAGAACGTGAAAACGCCTGCCTTAGGATACAGTCGCTTAGGCAGGCGTTTATTTTTTCTTATACACGCTCAACTTTTCCAGATTTCAAAGCTCGAGCAGATACATATACTTTTTTAGGCTTGCCGTTCACAAGGATACGCACTTTTTGAACGTTAGCGCCCCATGTGCGTTTAGAAGCGTTCATTGCGTGAGAACGAGAATTGCCAGAACGTACTTTTCTGCCTGTAACAACGCATTTACGTGCCATTTGTTTCCCTCCTAACTCTCAAAAAAACATCATCATTCTTTATCGATTTGATCATTGTGATGCTTCAGATACTTTAATAATTTACCACAGCTGAAAACCGTTTGCAACTATTGATTACGATACTTTCAAGAATAATCACTTGACATCTTGAAAAAATGAACGCGCTGTAGTATAAGTAGGGTTAGGTTAGACAGAAGCTTGCCTGTTCTTTTAAAAAGAAGGTCCTTATAGTAGAATGATGATAACTCGGTCTTGCAGACTCAAAAAGGAGGAACCGACGTGTCCATTGAATTTCGAACAAAATACGGACAGATTGATATATCAAATGAAGTCATCGCCATGGTTGCCGGAGGTGCGGCGATCGACTGCTACGGGATCGTAGGTATGGCATCTAAAAACCAAATCAAAGACGGACTGACTGAAATCCTCAGAAAAGAAAACTTCAGCCGGGGTGTTATTGTCCGTCAGGAAGAAGATCGTATTCATATTGACATGTACATCATTGTCAGCTACGGAACGAAAATTTCAGAAGTGGCACACAATGTTCAAACAAAAGTCAAATACACGCTGGACCACACAGTAGGTCTTGCAGTTGATTCTGTAAATATTTACGTTCAAGGAGTACGAGTGACGAACCCGTAGTTAGGAGGAAAACAAGAGTGTCTATGCGAACTTTAGATGGGAAAGCTTTTGCAGACATGGTTCTGTACGGTGCGCACCATCTGTCTCAAAACGCAAATGTAGTTGATGCGTTAAATGTATTTCCGGTTCCAGATGGAGATACGGGAACAAACATGAATTTATCGATGACTTCAGGTGCAAAAGAAGTGGAGCAAATCGATACTGAAAATATCGGAAAAGTGGCGGCGAGCCTTTCAAGAGGGCTCTTGATGGGAGCGCGCGGCAACTCAGGGGTTATTCTGTCCCAGCTGTTCCGAGGCTTTGGAAAGTCGATTGAACAAAAGAGCGAAATCAACGCAAAGGAATTTGCCGCTGCGTTTCAGGCAGGGGTTGACACCGCCTATAAAGCGGTCATGAAACCTGTTGAAGGCACGATTTTGACGGTTGCCAAAGATGCGGCCAAAAAAGCCGTCCACACCGCGCAAACTGAAACCGATATCATCAGTGTTATGGAAGCCGTGGTAAGTGAAGCGTCCGCTTCATTGAAGCGGACCCCCGAACTGCTCCCTGTTTTAAAGGAAGTCGGTGTTGTGGACAGCGGCGGAAAAGGGCTTCTCTACGTATATGAAGGATTTCTTGCTTCCTTAAAAGGAGAAAAGCTTTCTGATAAGGGGGCCGCTCTTCCATCATTGGACGATCTTGTCAGCGCTGAACATCACAAAAATGCGCAAAGCCAAATGAACACCGAAGACATCGAATTCGGCTATTGTACGGAGTTCATGGTTAAGCTTGATCAAGGTAAAAGAAGCTTTAATGAAGACACTTTCCGTCAGGATTTAAGCCGCTTCGGGGATTCTCTGCTTGTCGTGTCAGACGAAAACCTTTCCAAGGTGCATATTCATGCCGAATATCCCGGAGAGGTCATGACCTATGCTCAAAAGTACGGCAGCTTGATCAATATGAAAATTGAAAATATGAGAGAACAGCACAGCGCGATCCTCAGCCAAAATAAAATCGAGACCGCTGCTCCGGCGCCAAAGACTGCCGCTGCAAAACAGCCGTACGGCATTGTCACGGTGGCGATGGGAGAAGGAATTGCTGAGCTTTTCGAAAGCATCGGGGCTACAGCTGTGATAGAAGGCGGCCAAACGATGAATCCAAGCACAGAAGACATCGTGCAGGCGATACAAGATGCCAATGCGGAAACCGTCGTGATTCTGCCGAATAACTCAAACATCGTCATGGCGGCAAACCAGGCAGCAGACGTCGCTGAACAAAACGTCATCGTCATTCCGACAAAGACCGTTCCTCAGGGGATGGCTGCATTGCTCGCATTCAATCCTGCTCTGGATGCCGAAGAGAACGAGACGAACATGCTTGAAGCGAAAGATGATGTCAAAAGCGGACAAATCACCTACGCTGTCAGAGATACAAACATAGACGGCATCGACATCAAAAAAGGCGACTTTATGGGCATATTAAATGGAAAAATCGTTGAAACCGCACCTGAGCAGTTAACGGCGGCCAAAAAACTGATGGCGAAAATGATCGATGAAGACAGTGAAATCGTCACGATCATCAAAGGCGAAGACGCTTCAGCGGAAGAGGCGGAAGAGCTTGCCAAATTCATCAGTGAAACTTATGAAGAGGTTGAAGTTGAAGTTCACAACGGAAATCAGCCGCTGTATTCTTATATTTTGGCTGCGGAATAATGATTGAAGCAGAAGGGCATTTTTCCGAGGCCCTTCTCTTCTTTTGGCTTTTTTTAAAGCCTTAAAAGTCTAAAGGGCGATTGTCTGCTTGCCAATTGCTGTGTGATCGATTAGTCTAAAAAAAACGGCTTTTTTCCTCCGTAAAGCGGGGGAATCTCTGTGTAAAGGGGGATAATGATGAAGTACAGAAGTGTGTTTGATATTATCGGGCCCGTCATGATCGGTCCGTCAAGCTCCCATACGGCCGGCGCAGCCAGAATCGGCAGGGTCGCCAGAAGCGTGTTTGGGAGAGAACCGAAAAAAATCGTAGTTTCCTTCTACGGCTCTTTTGCCGAGACCTATAAAGGACATGGAACAGATGTGGCGATCATCGGCGGCGTTTTAGATTTTGATACATTTGATGAAAGAATCAAAGATTCGATCCGCCTTGCCGAAGAAAAGGGAATTGACTTAGAGTTCCGGGAAGAAGAAGCGGTGCCCAAACATCCGAATACAGCCCGCCTCCTCATCTCAGATGATGAAGGCTCCCTAGAGCTTGCAGGCATATCAATCGGCGGGGGGAAAATCGAAATCATCGAGCTGAACGGCTTTAAATTGAGATTGTCGGGAAACCACCCCGCCATTTTAGTCGTCCATAACGATCGGTATGGAACGATCGCAGGCGTTGCCAATGTACTGGCGAAATTTGCGATCAACATCGGCCATATGGAAGTGGCCCGCAAAGACATCGGCCAGGAAGCGCTCATGACCATTGAAATCGATCAAATGATCGATCCGTCCGTATTTGAAGAATTGAGAGCGCTGCCGAATATCATTGAGGTGACACAGATCGCAGACTAAAAGGACATGGAAGGGGGAGATTAGATGTTTCGAAATGTGAAAGAATTAATTCAGCTGACAAAAGAGAAGAACGTCTCCATATCCGAAATCATGATCACCCAGGAGATCGCGGTGTCAGGCCGGACGCGGGAAGAAATCTTCAAGCAGATGGAAGCCAACTTAACCGTCATGGAAGACGCTGTCCAAAAAGGAATCAACGGTGTTGTCTCACACTCCGGACTGACGGGAGGAGACGCTGTAAAGCTTCACGCTTATCTCAAATCGGGAAAAGGACTTTCTGGAGATGTCATCCTTGATGCTGTCAGCAAAGCGGTCGCGACAAATGAAGTCAATGCCGCGATGGGAACGATCTGTGCAACCCCGACAGCGGGTTCGGCAGGCGTTGTTCCCGGAACGTTGTTCGCGGTTAAAGACAAACTTCATCCGACAAAAGAGCAGATGGTCCGTTTTTTATTCACATCAGGGGCGTTCGGATTTGTCGTCGCCAACAATGCAAGCATCTCAGGAGCTGCAGGAGGGTGTCAGGCTGAAGTCGGCTCAGCCTCCGGAATGGCGGCAGCGGCTATCGTGGAAATGGCGGGAGGAACACCTGAACAGTGTGCCGAAGCGATGGCAATCGCCTTGAAGAACGTGCTCGGCCTCGTTTGCGACCCTGTCGCAGGCCTTGTCGAGGTTCCTTGTGTCAAACGAAATGCGATGGGCGCCGCAAATGCAATGGTTGCGGCAGATATGGCGCTTGCCGGTATTACAAGCCGCATTCCGTGTGATGAAGTGATTGATGCGATGTATAAAATCGGCCAGACGATGCCGACGGCATTGAGAGAAACAGGCCGGGGCGGCCTCGCCGCAACGCCGACCGGGAAAGAACTGGAGAAAAAAATATTCGGAGGGGCGTCAGCTGCACGTGAAAAACAATCTGCAAAATAGTATATCTGTTATAAAAGGAGTCGGGACGGAAACGGAAAAAACATTAAACGAGCTTGGCATCTATGACATTTCCGATCTTTTGAACTACTTCCCGTACCGATATGACGATTATGAATTGCGCGATTTGGAAGAAGTGGCACACGAGGAAAGAGTGACGGTTGAAGGGAAGGTTCACAGCGAACCTTCTCTTACCTATTACGGAAAAAAGCGAAGCCGCCTCACGTTTCGGCTGCTGGTCGGAAACTATCTGATCACGGCGGTCTGCTTTAACCGTCCGTATTTGAAAAAGAAACTGGCCATCGGGTCGGTTGCCACCATTTCGGGAAAATGGGACAAGCATCGGCAGTCGGTGATGGTCCAGGAGCTTAAAAACGGGCCGCATCAAGGTGACCAGACGATTGAACCCGTCTATTCTGTAAAAGAAAATATCACGGTGAAGACGATGAGGAAATTGATTCAGGAAGCCGTCCAGAGCTATTTACAGTTTGCCGAAGATCCCCTGCCTGAAAAGCTTCGTCTCTCCTATAAGCTTCTTTCTTACCAGGATGCGTTAAAAGCGATTCACAAGCCTGAGTCAAGGGAAGCTTTAAAACAAGCGCGGCGCCGTTTTGTTTACGAAGAATTTTTGCTGTTTCAGCTCAAAATGCAGGCTCTGCGAAAATTTGAGCGGGAACAGTCTGACGGGATCAGACACACCTTTAAACAAGGTGATGTGGATGCGTTTGTCAAAAGCCTTCCGTTCACATTGACAAACGCTCAGGCGAAAGCGCTCGGCGACATTTTAAGAGATATGGTTTCCGAGTATAAAATGAACAGGCTGCTTCAGGGGGATGTAGGATCAGGCAAAACGGCCGTCGCCGCGATCGCGTTATATGCCTCCCTTCTGTCTGGTTTTCAGGGGGCGATGATGGTGCCGACTGAAATTTTGGCCGAACAGCACGCAGATTCATTGGTTTCCCTGTTTGAAAAGCACAATATCAATGTTGCGCTGTTAACAAGCTCTGTTAAAGGGAAGAGAAGAAGAGAGCTTTTAGAAAGATTAAAAGAAGGGGAAATTGATATATTAGTCGGCACACATGCTCTGATTCAGGATGATGTCCACTTTAAACAGCTGGGGCTTGTGATCACTGATGAACAGCACCGCTTTGGCGTTGAGCAGAGAAAAAAATTAAGAAGCAAGGGGAAAGACCCCGATGTTCTGTTTATGACAGCGACGCCGATTCCGAGAACACTTGCGATCACGGTGTTTGGAGAAATGGATGTTTCAGTCATCGATGAAATGCCGGCGGGGCGAAAGCGGATCGAGACATACTGGGTCAAGCACGATATGCTGGAACGGATTCTCACCTTTATTGAAAAAGAACTGAAAAAAGGCAGACAGGCGTATGTCATATGTCCGCTGATTGAAGAATCAGACAAGCTTGATGTACAGAATGCGATCGATGTGCACAGCATGCTGACTCATGCTCTGGGGGGAAGATGGCAGGTCGGCTTGATGCACGGAAAACTGTCCAATGATGAAAAAGAACAGGTGATGAGGCAGTTCAGCAGCAACGAGTGCCAAATACTCGTCTCAACAACTGTTGTTGAAGTCGGTGTGAACGTTCCGAATGCGACCGTCATGCTGATCTATGATGCCGACCGGTTCGGCCTTTCACAGCTTCACCAGCTTCGCGGCCGTGTCGGACGGGGCGATCATCAGTCGTATTGCATTCTGATGGCAGACCCTAAATCTGAAACGGGCAAAGAACGGATGAGCATCATGTCGGAGACAACGGATGGCTTTGAGCTTTCTGAAAAGGATTTGGAATTAAGAGGGCCCGGCGATTTCTTCGGCAAGAAGCAAAGCGGAATGCCGGAATTTAAAGTCGCAGATATGGTTCACGATTACCGCGCGCTGGAGACGGCAAGAAGAGACGCCGCAGAACTCGTTTCGTCAAATGCGTTCTGGACGGATGCCGAATATGCGGTTTTAAGAGAGCATTTGCAAAAAAGCGGAATCATGGACGGCGAAAAGCTGAGCTGACCGGTGTTCGGGAAAAATGGTCTTTTAGCGGATAAAGAAAGATTGCATTCCAATCTATGAAATTATATACTACTATTAGTACCTAGTCACAATTGTGCGGATGGTGTTTAAAAAAATGAGAAAAAGTAAAAGAGAACGCCAAGAATTGCTGCAGCAGACGATCAAAACAACCCCGTTCATTACAGACGAGGAGTTGGCGGAGAAATTTAAAGTCAGCATTCAGACGATTCGTTTAGACCGTTTAGAACTTTCCATACCTGAACTCAGAGAAAGAATTAAAAGTGTTGCCGAAAAATCTCTTGAAGATGAAGTCAAATCCCTTCCGCTTGATGAGGTCATTGGAGAGATCATTGACCTTGAGCTGGATGAGCAGGCGATTTCAATTCTTGAAATCAGAAGGGAGCACGTTTTCAGCCGCAATCAAATTGCCAGGGGGCACCATTTGTTTGCCCAGGCCAACTCGCTCGCAGTAGCCGTCATTGATGATGAGCTTGCATTAACCGCCAAAGCGGACATCCGCTTTACAAGGCAGGTCAAACAAGGCGAACGGGTCGTTGCCAAAGCGAAGGTCGGTAGACTTGGTAAAGAAAAAGGCAGAACGGTTGTTGAAGTCAACAGCTATGTTGGCGAAGAGCCTGTTTTTTCAGGTGAATTTGTGATGTATCGTTCAAAACAATCATAGAAGGTGGCGCGTAAGTCATGAGAATTGCTGTAGATGCCATGGGAGGCGACAATGCCCCCAAAGCGGTCATCGACGGAGTGATGAAAGCGGTCGAAGACTTCGGAGACCTTGAAGTCACACTCATCGGAGATCAAGAAAAAATTGCCGCCCATTTAAAAGAACACGGGCGGATCACCGTCAAACACGCGGAAGAAGTGATCGAAGCGACTGACGAACCTGTCCGAGCCGTGAGAAGAAAAAAAAATTCATCGATGGTTCTGATGGCCGGAGAAGTTGCAGAAGGCAGGGCGGACGCCTGCATCTCCGCAGGCAATACCGGGGCTTTAATGACAGCCGGATTATTTATCGTCGGCAGAATTGAAGGAATCGAAAGACCGGCATTGGCGCCGACTTTGCCGACAGTATCAGGAGACGGTTTTCTCCTTCTTGATGTCGGAGCGAATGTGGATGCAAAGCCTGAGCACCTCGTCCAATATGCGATTATGGGTTCTGTTTACGGAGAGCAGGTTCTCGGTGTCAAAAATCCGAGGATCGGACTTTTAAATGTCGGCACAGAAGACAAAAAAGGCAATGAGCTTGCCAAGCAGACCTTTCAAAAATTGAAGGAAACCGATTTGAATTTCATCGGCAATGTGGAGGCGCGCGACATGCTGGACGGAGTCGCAGATGTCATCGTGACAGACGGCTTTACCGGAAACGTCGCCTTAAAAACGGTCGAGGGAGCGGCTCTGTCCATTTTTAAAATGCTGAGAAGCACGCTGACATCGAGCTTTACAGCGAAATTGGCGGCTTCCGCGCTCAAGCCGAAGCTGAAAGAAATGAAAACGAAAATGGACTACTCCGAATACGGCGGTGCCGGGCTTTTCGGCTTAAAGGCGCCAGTCATCAAAGCGCACGGCTCTTCCGATGGCCGGGCCGTTTACCATGCCATCCGCCAGGCGAGAGAGATGGTCAGCCAAAATGTTGCGGCATTTATTGAAGAAAAAATTCAACAAAAAGCAGATGAATAGTCTGGAGGTTTATAATATGGGTAAGATTGCTTTTCTATTCCCAGGCCAAGGTTCACAGCATATCGGCATGGGACATGAATTGTATCAGAAAGAGCCGAAAGCAAAGCAGATTTTTGAAGAAGCGGATCAGACGCTTGAAACCAGCTTAAGCTCTCTTATGTTTGAAGGAGATGCAAAAGAATTAACGCTTACATACAATGCGCAGCCGAGTCTTTTGACAGCGAGCATCGCAGCGCTTGAAAAATTAAAGGAATACGGCATTAAAGCCGATTTTGCGGCGGGACACAGCCTTGGCGAATACACCGCTCTAGTGGCCGCCGGCGCCATGTCATTTAAAGACGCCGTCTACGCCGTCAGAAAACGCGGCGAATTCATGAATGAAGCAGTTCCGGCCGGAGAAGGCGCAATGGCTGCGATTCTGGGCATGGACAGTGAAGCGTTGAAAAAAGTGACGGACAAGGTGACTGAAGAAGGAAACCTCGTTCAGCTGGCTAATTTGAACTGCCCTGGACAAATCGTCATCTCAGGTACAGCCAAAGGGGTGGAGCTCGCTTCAGAGCTTGCCAAAGAAAACGGCGCGAAACGCGCGATTCCTCTTGAAGTCAGCGGACCGTTCCACTCTGAACTGATGAAGCCGGCAGCCGAAAAACTTCGCGAAGTCCTTGATGCGTGCACCATCAACAATGCATCGATTCCCGTGATCTCAAACGTAACGGCCGACATTGTAACAGACAAAGCCGAGATTCAGGACAAGCTGATCGAGCAATTGTACTCGCCTGTACGGTTTGAAGAGACGATCAGCAGGCTGATTGACGAAGGTGTCACAACATTCATCGAGATCGGTCCGGGAAAGGTTTTATCGGGGCTTGTGAAGAAAGTAAACCGCAGAGTCAAAACGATTGCTGTATCAGACCCGCACACAATCGAACTTGCTGTTCAAACGCTGAAGGAGGAAAATGAAAATGCTTGAAAATAAAACAGCCGTCGTCACCGGCGCTTCAAGAGGAATCGGACGTGCGATCGCCCTTGATCTCGCTAAAAACGGAGCGAATGTCGTCGTCAATTATGCAGGAAATGAAGCGAAAGCAAATGAAGTCGTCGATGAAATTAAAGCGCTCGGCCGCGATGCGTTTGCTGTCAAAGCCGACGTCTCAAATGCGGATGAGGTTCAGGCGATGATGAAAGAGGCAATTGAGCGCTTCGGTTCAATTGACATTCTTGTGAACAACGCCGGCATAACAAAAGACAACCTTTTCATGAGAATGAAGGAAAATGAATGGGACGAAGTCATTAACATAAACTTAAAAGGTGTCTTCAACTGTTCCAAAGCCGTCACAAGGCAGATGATGAAGCAAAGAAGCGGCCGGATCATCAACGTGGCTTCAGTTGTAGGCGTGATTGGAAATGCCGGACAGGCCAACTATGTCGCTGCCAAATCAGGTGTCATCGGCTTAACGAAAACGCTGGCAAAGGAACTCGCTTCACGAAACATTACCGTCAATGCGATTGCTCCTGGATTTATTTCGACGGAAATGACGGACAAGCTGACAAAAGACGTTCAGGATGAAATGCTGAAGCAGATTCCTCTTGCCCGATTCGGCGAGCCAGCGGACATCAGCAATGTCGTTGTTTTCCTTGCTTCTGACCAATCGCGCTACATGACCGGCCAGACGCTGACGATCGACGGCGGAATGGTCATGGTATAAACATAGCCAAAATTTTAATTATCGCTGGTTTTTTAAAAACGAATCAACTATAATACTTGAGGGGAGGTGAATAGCTATGGCAGACGCATTAGAGCGTGTAACAAAAATCATCGTAGACCGCCTTGGCGTAGACGAAGCTGACGTCACTCTTGAAGCTTCTTTTAAAGAGGATTTAGGTGCTGATTCCCTGGATGTAGTTGAACTTGTCATGGAACTTGAAGACGAGTTTGATATGGAGATTTCTGACGAAGATGCTGAAAAGATTGCAACAGTCGGTGACGCTGTGAACTACATAAATAGTAAGCAGTAAGCTAACTTAAAGTCCCGTTTAAAGACGGGGCTTTATCCCTTTATAAATGCGGCTTTCATTTTTAATGTTTTGCCGAATGATACAAAGAACCTGCCTTTTTTTACGGGAGGTGAGGTGAACTTGATGTGCCCATACGGAGGTTGCTATGTCAAAAAATTCACATTTCAGAGACAGAAAAATGTTTCAAAAGAAAGCGGAGCAGTTTAAAAAATTTCAAGAACGAATTTCGGTTCAATTTCAAAATGAGAAGCTTTTACATCAAGCATTTACACATTCATCTTATGTGAATGAGCATCGGAAGAAGCCGTATGAAGATAATGAAAGGCTTGAATTTTTAGGAGACGCTGTTTTGGAACTGACGATTTCTCAATTTTTATATGCCAAATACCCGGCGATGAGCGAGGGCGATTTGACAAAATTGAGAGCGGCGATCGTTTGCGAGCCTTCTTTGGTTTCTCTCGCCCATGAGCTTTCTTTCGGAGAGCTTGTTCTTCTTGGAAAAGGAGAAGAAATGACAGGCGGCAGAAAGCGGCCGGCGCTTTTAGCCGACGTGTTTGAAGCCTTTATCGGCGCGCTTTATCTGGATCAAGGGCTTGATTCTGCTGTTGACTTCCTGAAAGCATACGTTTTCCCTAAAATCGACGATGGTGCTTTTTCTCATGTGATGGATTTTAAAAGCCAGCTGCAGGAATTTGTACAGCGCGATGGACGCGGCACTTTAGAATACAAGATTCTTCACGAAAAAGGCCCGGCGCACAACCGTGAATTTGAAGCAAACGTATCGCTAAAAGGAGAAGTGCTTGGGGTGGGAACCGGCCGTTCCAAAAAAGAAGCTGAACAGCATGCCGCTCAGGAAGCACTTGCAAAGCTGCAAAAACACCATATGAAACAATAAATCCCCCTTGCTAAAAATCAGGGGGATTTCGGTATATTTGAAGCCCTTTGCCTTAGGGTATGATAGAATTGGAATACTTTAATACATAAGGAGGATCACGATGTTCCTCAAACGTTTAGACGTAATAGGATTTAAGTCATTTGCAGAACGAATTTCTGTAGATTTTGTTAAAGGCGTGACAGCCGTCGTCGGCCCAAACGGAAGCGGAAAAAGCAATATCACCGATGCGATCCGCTGGGTGCTGGGGGAACAGTCTGCCAAATCGCTCAGGGGCGGCAAAATGGAAGACATCATTTTTGCCGGAAGCGACTCGCGCAAAAAACTGAATCTCGCCGAAGTGACGCTGACGCTTGATAATGACGACCGCTTCCTGCCGATCGACTTTCACGAAGTAAGCGTGACGAGACGGGTGTACAGATCGGGAGAAAGCGAATTTCTCATCAACAATCAATCCTGCCGCCTGAAAGATATCATCGATCTCTTTATGGATTCAGGCCTCGGAAAAGAAGCGTTTTCGATCATCAGCCAGGGGAAAGTCGAAGAGATTTTAAGCAGCAAGGCTGAAGAGCGAAGAAGCATCTTTGAAGAAGCGGCCGGCGTATTAAAATATAAAACAAGAAAGAAAAAAGCCGAAAACAAGCTGTTTGAAACCCAGGATAATCTGAACCGGGTGGAAGACATCCTCCATGAGCTTGAAGATCAGGTGGAGCCGTTAAAGATCCAGGCATCGATTGCCAAAGATTACCTTGAGAAAAAGGACGAGCTCGAAAAAATTGAAATCGCTTTGACGGCGTTTGATATAGAAGAGCTTCACCAAAAATGGGAGTCGCTCCATAAAAAAGTCGAAAAGGCAAAAGACGAGGAAATGTCCTCTTCTTCAGCTATCCAGACAAAGGAAGCGAAAATTGAAGAAGCGAGAGATAAAATTCATGCGCTCGACGAATCGGTCGACGAGCTTCAGCAGGTGCTGCTCCTGACAAGCGAGGAGCTGGAAAAGCTTGAAGGCAGAAAAGAAGTTCTGAAAGAACGGAAAAAGAACGCAACCCAAAACAGAACCCAGCTTGAAGAAACGATCGTTCAGCGCGGGGAAAAAGAACGCAGCTTACAGGAAAAAATAGCCGGGCAGAAGCTTGTGTTCGACAAACTGCAAGCCGAAGTAAAAGAGCTGACAAAGCAGGTGAAGGAAAAAAATCAGTCTCTTTCTGTATACAGCGAAAACGTCGAGGAAGAAATCGAACAGCTGAAAAGCGATTATTTCGAACTGTTGAATGAACAGGCATCCATCCGCAACGAGCTTCAGTTTTTGGAAGACCAAATGTCCCAGTCCGCCAGCCAGCAAAAACGGCTTGCGGAAAACAACGAGAAGTATTTAATCGAACGCCGGGAGCTTGCCCGACAAAAAGAAAAAACCGAGCATGAATTCAGCCTGCTTGATGAGCGCCTGCACAGCCAGATCCAGGCATATCGGGACGCGCAAAAAAAATATGAACAGAAAAAAAGCGAGTATGAAAAGAAGGAATCCGCGCTTTACCAGGCGTATCAATATGTACAGCAGGCGCGCTCGAAAAAAGAGATGCTTGAGGCGATGCAGGAGGATTTTTCCGGATTTTACCAAGGTGTAAAAGAAGTATTGAAGGCCCGCGGCGAACTGCCGGGCATCCACGGGGCAATCGCTGAGCTTATCAAGACGGATCAAAGATACGAAACGGCCGTCGAAATCGCTTTGGGCGCATCAGCCCAGCACGTTGTAACAGAAAACGAAGATGCCGCAAGACGCGCGATTCAATACTTGAAAAAACATTCATTCGGCCGGGCGACCTTTCTCCCGCTGACGGTTATCAAAGAGCGCCGCATTCAGCCCAAGGACATTGAGGCGGCAAAAGAAAACCCGTCCTTTATCGGAATTGCGAGCGAACTTGTTTCGTTTAACCCTGCGTATCAAACGGTCGTGCAAAATCTGCTCGGCACCGTTCTGATCACCGAACATTTAAAAGGAGCCAATGAGCTTGCCAAACGGCTCGGCCACAGATACCGCATCGTTACGCTTGAAGGGGATGTCGTCAATCCCGGCGGTTCCATGACAGGCGGAGCCGTCAAGAAGAAAAACAGCTCGCTGTTGGGCCGCGGCAGAGAGCTGGAAGATTTAACAAAGCGCCTTGGCGAGATGGAAGAAAAAACGGAAACGCTTGAAAGCGAAGTAAAAGGCTTAAAGCAGACGATCCAGAAGGTCGATTCTGAGCTTCAATCCCTGCGCGAAGACGGAGAACATTTGAGGGCTGAACAGCAGGAGATCAAAGGCCGTCTGTATGAGCTTGAAATCGCCGAGAAAAACGTCAACAGCCATTTGGAGCTTTATGACCAGGAAAAATCGGCGCTTTTGGAAGAGGACGGAGAGAAGAAGCAGCGGAAAAAAAAGCTCGAAGAAAAACTTGCAGCCATTTCTGAACATCTGAAGCAGCTCGACGGAGAAATCGAGAGACTGACCGAAAGAAAACAGACGCAGACCTCGACGAAAGAATCGCTCCAAAGCGAGCTGATCGATCTGAAAGTGGTGCTCGCAAAAACGGAGCAATCGTGTGCAAATGAGCGGGAAAAGCTCAGCAGATTGGAAGAAGAGTATGCTGAGAATGACGAAGCATTACAAATGGCAAAAGAAGATCTTTCATTCCTGACAACCGAAATGTCATCCAATTCATCAGGTGAGGAAAAGCTGGAAGAAGCGGCGAAAAAGAAACTAAACGATAAAAATAAAACAGCCGAGCTTATCGCTTCAAGAAGAGAACAGCGGATAAAGCTGCAAAAAGGACTTGAAACAGAAGAGCTCGAGCTGAAAGAAATGAAACGCCAGTATAAACAGATGGCAGGGCTTCTCAAAGATGAAGAGGTCAAGCTCGGCCGCATGGAAGTGGAACTGGACAACCTGCTTTCATTCCTGCGCGAGGAGTATGGCCTGTCATTTGAAGGAGCTAAAGAAAAATATCCTTTGGAGCTTTCTTCTGAAGAAGCGAGAAAGCGCGTCAAACTGATCAAGCTTGCGATTGAAGAGCTGGGAACAGTCAACCTCGGAAGCATTGAAGAATATGAAAGAGTTAATGAACGCTACGTCTTCCTGACAGAGCAGAAAGATGATCTGATTGAAGCGAAAAATACGCTCTTTCAAGTGATTGAAGAAATGGATGAGGAAATGACGAAGCGGTTTGCAGAGACATTTTCGCAAATCCGCTCCCATTTCGAAGACGTCTTTCGGGCGCTGTTCGGCGGAGGAAAAGCCGAGCTGAAACTGACAGATCCGAATGATCTGCTTCAATCCGGCGTCGATATTATCGCACAGCCGCCGGGGAAAAAATTGCAAAATTTAAGCCTGCTTTCGGGAGGAGAACGGGCTCTGACGGCGATCGCACTATTGTTTTCGATCCTCAAAGTCAGACCGGTCCCGTTCTGCGTGCTGGATGAAGTCGAGGCTGCGCTTGATGAAGCGAATGTGTTCCGCTTTGCACAATACTTGAAAAAATACAGCCATGAAACCCAGTTTATCGTCATCACGCACAGAAAAGGGACAATGGAGGAAGCCGATGTTCTCTATGGCGTGACGATGCAGGAATCAGGCGTTTCCAAGCTTGTCTCAGTCAAGCTTGAAGAAACAAAAGAATTAGTTCAATAAAGCGAGGTTACCAGTCATGAGCTTTTTTAAAAAACTGAAAGAAAAAATCACACAGCAGACCGATTCGGTCTCAGGCAAATTTAAAGAGGGTCTGGCCAAAACGAGAAATTCTTTTCAGGAGCGGGTCAATGAGCTGATCTCGCGCTACCGAAAAGTGGATGAAGACTTTTTTGAAGAGCTTGAAGAAGTTCTAATCTCAGCAGACGTCGGCGTTGCAACTGTGATGGAGCTGATTGATGAACTGAAGCGGGAGGTCAAATTAAAAAATATCCAGGATCCGAAAGAGGTTCAGTCCGTCATTTCTGAAAAGCTTGTCGACATTTATGAAGGCGGGGAGCATGAAGCATCAGAGCTCCGCGTTGAAGACGGCCGCTTAAACATCATTTTGTTTGTCGGAGTCAACGGTGTCGGAAAAACAACGACGATCGGCAAGCTTGCCCATAAGTTTATAAAAGAAGGCAAAAACGTTGTGCTTGCGGCCGGAGACACATTCCGAGCCGGAGCAATCGATCAGCTTGAAGTATGGGGGGAGCGCGTCGGGGCTCATGTTGTCAAACAGGCGGAAGGCTCAGATCCCGCAGCCGTCATTTATGATGCCGTTCAAGCTGCAAAAGCGCGCGGTGCCGATGTTCTGCTTTGCGATACAGCAGGCCGTCTGCAAAACAAGGTGAATTTGATGAAAGAACTTGAAAAAGTAAAGCGCGTCATTCAGCGCGAAGTCCCTGAAGGGCCTCATGAAGTGCTGCTCGTATTGGATGCGACAACAGGCCAAAATGCGATGACACAGGCGAGAGAGTTTGCTAAAGCGACAGATGTATCAGGGATCGTTTTGACGAAGCTCGACGGAACGGCAAAAGGCGGAATCGTCCTCGCCATCCGCCACGAACTGAAGATTCCGGTCAAGTTTGTCGGCCTCGGAGAAAAAATGGACGACTTGCAGCCGTTTGAAGCTGAATCTTATGTGTACGGCTTGTTTTCCGATCTGATCGAGAACGAAGAATAGGCGCGAGAGAACCTCCTTTTTCCGGGGGGTTCTTTTTCAATCAAAACAAACATCATCATGACAAGATAAAAACTTGACAGATGAAAAATTTCAGCGTAAACTAATGTATCGTAAAGGGATTTGACTTAACAAAGGGGAGAGTCTCATGACGCTTGAAAAAACAACGAGAATGAATTATTTATTTGATTTCTATCAGTCGTTGTTGACATCAAAACAAAAAAGCTACATGTCGCTTTACTACCTAGACGATTTCTCCCTTGGCGAAATAGCTGAAGAATATCATGTCTCAAGGCAGGCTGTCTATGATAACATTAAACGGACCGAAGCAATGCTTGAGCAATATGAAGAAAAGCTACTTTTGTTTAAAAAATTTCAAGAGCGCAAACAGATTTTCGAGCAGCTGAGAGAGCTGGCTGACGGTCAGCCTGAAGCAGCTTCCTTGATTGATGCGCTTGAGAAATTAGATTAGGAGGCGGCACTTAATATGGCATTCGAAGGATTAGCCGACCGACTGCAGCAAACGATTTCCAAAATCCGCGGAAAAGGAAAAGTAACGGAACAAGACGTCAAAGAGATGATGCGCGAAGTCCGTTTAGCGCTTCTTGAAGCGGATGTCAACTTTAAAGTTGTCAAAGACTTTGTGAAAAAGGTAAGCGAACGCGCTGTCGGACAGGACGTCATGCAAAGCCTGACACCGGGGCAGCAGGTCATTAAAGTCGTCAAAGAAGAACTGACGGAGCTGATGGGCGGCGAAGAAAGCAAAATCGCGGCTGCAAAACGTCCGCCAACCGTCATCATGATGGTCGGTCTGCAAGGGGCCGGTAAAACGACGACGACAGGAAAGCTTGCCAACCTGCTTCGCAAAAAACATAACCGCAGCCCGCTGCTCGTCGCAGCAGATATTTACCGCCCGGCTGCAATCAAACAGCTGGAAACGCTTGGGAAGCAGCTTGATATGCCTGTATTTTCACTGGGGGATCAGGTCAGCCCTGTCGATATTGCCAAACAGGCGATCGAAAAGGCGAAAGAAGACCACCACGACTATGTCATCATCGATACGGCCGGACGCCTTCATATCGATGAAGAGCTGATGGATGAGCTTGAAAAGGTAAAAGAAACCGCTCAGCCGGAAGAGATTTTCCTTGTCGTTGACTCCATGACAGGTCAAGATGCTGTCAACGTTGCCAAAAGCTTTAATGAACAGCTCGGTGTGACGGGCGTCATCCTGACAAAGCTCGACGGCGACACAAGAGGCGGTGCGGCCTTGTCGATCCGCGCTGTGACCAACACGCCGATCAAATTCGCCGGAATGGGCGAAAAGCTTGATGCGCTTGAGCCGTTTCATCCTGAGCGTATGGCTTCGCGGATTCTCGGCATGGGCGACGTGCTGACCCTGATCGAAAAAGCCCAGGCCAACGTAGATGAAGAAAAGGCAAAAGAGCTCGAGCAGAAAATGAAAAATATGAGCTTTACGCTTGATGACTTTTTAGAACAGCTCGGACAGGTCCGCAATATGGGACCGCTTGATGAGCTGATTCAAATGATGCCCGGGGCAGGCAAGATGAAAGGCTTGAAAAACGTGCAGGTTGACGAAAAGCAGCTCAGCCATGTGGAAGCCATCATCAGGTCGATGACCGGGAAAGAAAAAGAGCAGCCTGAGGTCATCAATGCCAGCAGACGCAAACGAATTGCAAAAGGAAGCGGAACATCCGTCCAGGAAGTCAACCGTCTTTTGAAGCAGTTTGAAGAAATGAAAAAAATGATGAAACAGATGACAAACATGTCAAAAGGGAAGAAAAAAGGGTTTAAACTGCCCTTTATGTAACCTGTTTTCAAATGATAAAAACGTTGTTAAGAAAAAACACTTTACAAACACTTTTATCATTGTTAATATACTATCTTGTTGAAATATTTTCGGAGGTGCTAGTAAAATGGCAGTAAAAATTCGTTTAAAACGTATGGGAGCTAAAAAATCTCCTTTCTATCGTATTGTTGTAGCAGATTCTCGTTCACCGCGTGACGGCCGTTTCATCGAAACAGTCGGAACTTACAACCCGGTGGTAAAACCAGCGGAAGTCAAAATTGACGAAGAGCTTGCGCTTAAATGGCTTCAAACAGGAGCTAAACCGTCTGATACGGTTCGCAACCTTTTCTCTAAAGAAGGCATTATGGAAAAATTCCACAACGCTAAACAAAGCAAGTAATGAGTGATCTGCACTTGGAAGAGCTGATTGTATCATTGGTCAAACCGCTTGTGGATCACCCGGATGATATTCAGGTATTCAAAGAGGAAAATCCTCAACGGATGATCTTCCGCCTTTCTGTCAACAAAGAGGATACCGGCAAGATCATCGGAAAAAAAGGGCGGACTGCAAGAGCGATACGTTCTGTCGTATTTGCGGCCGGCGCACAGTCTTCTAAGAAAGTTCAACTTGAGATCGCAGACTAAGGGGAGAGGGTGAAAACCTCCCCCTTTTTTATCATGAGAGAAAAATAGAAAAAGATGAACGATTCCAATTGCCAGCATGCCAGGCTGCCAGATTTCAGAGGAAGTAAAAATCACGGGACAGTAGGTGATGATGCCATGCAAATTATCCAACGTGTTACCGTCATGCAAGTTTTAACTGAAAACAGCAAGAAAAAGCTGCTGTCTTCTTTTGAAGAACGAAAAGAAATTCTTGAGCGCGAATGCAACCAGCTTTATTTTCAGCTCAGAAAACACGAAAAGGAACACCACAACCCGGCAGCAACTGAATCATTTAAAAAAGAAATTGAAAAACGCCAGGACAAAATCAAAATGATCGTTTTTCAAATCAATCAAATTCACACACTTCCATTAGGCAGTGAAGTGAAAGAGAAAGAAATTGATGCTTTGTTGAACATTGAAGTCGGTGACAATTGGCATGATATGACGGCTGGAAAAATAATCGTGATTGAAGACGGAATCGTCATTGAAATTCGTCCGAGGTGAAGAAATGCTGAAACAATGGTTTAATGTAGGGAAAATTGTAAATACTCATGGAGTAAAAGGTGAGGTCCGCGTGATTTCTAGAACCGATTTTCCCGAAGAACGGTACAAGCCTGGAAACACGCTGTACTTGTTTATGGAGGGAAAAGAGGAGCCTGTTCAGGCAACCGTCAGCACACACAGGCTTCATAAACAATTTCACCTCTTGCAATTTGAAGAGGTCCCAACGCTTACGGAAGCCGAAAAACTAAAAAATGCCTTGATTAAAGTTCCCGAAGATCAATTAAGCCAATTGGCAGAAGACGAATACTACTTTCATGAGATTATCGGCTGTGACGTTTTCACAGAAGACGGGGATTTAATCGGCAAGGTAAAAGAAATTTTAACGCCAGGCGCCAATGATGTCTGGGTGGTGGCCAGGCCTGGAAAGAAAGACGCGCTCATCCCTTATATCGATGCCGTCGTCAAAGACATCAGCATCGAAGACAAAACAATCAAGATTCATATCATGGAAGGGTTACTTGACGAATGAGAATTGATTTTTTAACGCTTTTTCCGGAAATGTTTGAAGGTGTGCTTGGCTCGTCCATTCTGCAGAAGGCACAGGAAAAGAACGCCGTCGATTTTCATGTGGTGAATTTCCGCGCTTATTCCGACAATAAGCATCAGACAGTGGATGATTATCCGTACGGCGGGGGTGCAGGTATGGTATTGAAGCCGCAGCCTGTCTTTGATGCGGTCGAAAAGCTGACCGATGAAGCCGGAGGATCTCCAAGAATCATTCTTGTCTGCCCCCAAGGGGAGCGCTATACACAAAGGAAAGCGGAAGAGCTGGCGAAAGAAAAGCATTTAATGTTCATTTGCGGCCATTATGAAGGGTATGATGAACGGATCAGAGAGCACCTTTCAACAGACGAGATTTCAATCGGGGATTTTGTGCTGACAGGCGGAGAGCTGCCGGCGATGATGATTGCCGACAGCGTCGTCAGGCTTTTGCCGGGTGTGCTCGGCAAGGAAGAGTCACACCTTGAAGATTCCTTCAGCACCGGGCTGCTCGAACACCCTCACTACACACGGCCGGCAGATTATAATGGCTTAAAGGTGCCAGATGTACTCACATCCGGAAACCATGCGAAAATCAAAGAATGGAGACGGAAAGAGTCGCTCAGACGAACCTTTTTAAGACGGCCCGACCTTCTCGAAAACTATCCTTTGTCAGATGAAGAAAGAAAATGGGTTTCTGAGTGGGAAAACCGCTAGATTCTATTGCACCTTGTGAAAAGGTATGATATGATACTACTTGTGACTTGAACGGGCGAACTCGTTCAAGTTTGAAAACGATGTTCCGCTGTGGCGGCTATTCGCTCATGAGCATCTGTTGGAAGGAGTTGAAGACGATGCAAAAATTGATTCAAGATATCACAAAAGAACAATTGCGCACTGATTTGCCTGCGTTCCGTCCTGGTGATACTTTACGTGTACACGTTAAAGTTGTCGAGGGTAACCGTGAGCGTATTCAGGTATTTGAAGGTGTTGTGATTAAGCGTCGTGGTGGCGGAATCAGTGAAACTTTCACAGTTCGTAAGATTTCTTACGGTGTCGGAGTTGAGCGTACATTCCCATTGCACACACCGAAAATCGCGAAAATCGAAGTTGTCCGTCATGGTAAAGTACGCCGTGCGAAACTTTATTACTTGCGCGACCTTCGTGGAAAAGCGGCTCGTATTAAAGAAATCAGACGATAATGATAACGAACGAAAAGAGCTTGTTAACCATAACAAGCTCTTTTTTTGTAAAAGAAGTATAAATGCACCGCACCATTAAAAGAATAGCAATAACAGAAAGAAGGTGTCCATCATATGGCAATCCAGTGGTTTCCCGGGCATATGGCCAAAGCCAGGCGGGAAGTAACGGAAAAACTAAAG
Organism: Bacillus swezeyi; assembly: GCF_001969815.1. Taxonomy (GTDB): domain Bacteria; phylum Bacillota; class Bacilli; order Bacillales; family Bacillaceae; genus Bacillus; species Bacillus swezeyi. The sequence goes on from NZ_MRBK01000006.1 coordinate 135,437, forward strand.
CTGATCGACATTGTGTATGAATTGGTCGACGCCAGACTTCCGATGTCTTCAAGAAATCCGATGATCGAAGACATTTTGAAAAACAAACCGAGAATCATGCTGCTCAATAAAGCCGATAAAGCAGATTCGGCCGTGACAAACCAGTGGAAAAAGCATTTTGAAGCAGACGGGATTCCCTCGCTCGCCATTAACTCGGTCAACGGACAGGGACTGAATCAAATTCTTCCGGCCTCCAAAGAGCTGCTCAAAGAAAAATTTGATAAAATGAAAGCGAAAGGTGTGAAGCCGCGGGCGATCCGGGCGCTGATCGTCGGCATTCCAAACGTCGGTAAATCGACCTTGATCAACCGTCTCGCGAAAAAAAATATCGCCAAAACAGGTGACAGACCGGGCGTCACGACTGCCCAGCAATGGGTGAAAGTCGGAAAAGAGCTTGAGCTTCTCGATACGCCGGGGATTTTATGGCCGAAGTTTGAGGACGAGCTTGTCGGGTTAAAGCTGGCGGCAACAGGCGCCATTAAAGATTCCATTATCAACTTGCAGGATGTCGCTGTTTTCGGTCTGCGCTTTTTGGAAGAACACTATCCCGATCGTTTAAAAAAACGTTATGACTTAGCTGAAATTCCTCAAGAAATCGCAGAGCTGTTTGATGAGATCGGAAAAAAACGCGGCTGTCTCATGGCGGGAGGCGCCATTAATTATGACAAGACGACAGAAGTGATCATTCGGGATATCCGTACGGAAAAGTTCGGCCCGCTCTCTTTTGAAAAACCGGAAAACATGTAAAAAAGGCGCGCTTTTAAAAAAGGCGGGCCTTTATTTTTGGGAGAGGAGCGCCGATAAGAAAACTAGGGGAGAAGAGAAAGTGAAAACATTAACCGTAAAAGAAATTAAAGAACATCTTCAATCGGTGAAGGATGAAAAAGACCCTTTTATAGCACAGTGCAAAAAAGATGAACGAAAGAGCGTTCAAACGCTCATAAACGCGTGGCTGAAGAAAAATGAAAGGCTTTTGGCCATGCAGGAAGATTGGCGGATGATGATGTCTTTTGAAAACTCGCTGAGTGAACGCGGCTATCAATACATCGCCGGAATCGATGAAGCCGGAAGGGGCCCTTTGGCAGGTCCGGTCGTTGCCGCCGCCGTCATCTTAAGAAAAGACTGTGAAATATTAGGGCTCACGGATTCGAAAAAGCTTTCAAAACAAAAAAGAGAAGACTACTATTCATACCTTATGGAAGAAGCGCTCGCTATCGGCGTCGGAATTGCGGACGCAGCAGAGATCGATGAACTGAATATTTATGAAGCGTCAAAATCGGCGATGATGAAAGCGGTCCAAGCGCTGAATACCGATCCGGATTATCTATTAATCGACGCGATGTCACTTCCTCTACATATACAGCAGTCCTCGATCATAAAAGGGGATGCCAAAAGCGCGTCTATCGCTGCCGGTGCATGCATTGCAAAAGTGACGAGAGACAGGCTGATGGATGAATATGCTGAAAAGTATCCGCTCTACGGGTTTGATAAGCATAAAGGCTACGGAACAAAGGAGCATCTCGAAGCCCTTGCCAAAAACGGACCGTCGCCGATTCACCGAAGATCGTTCGCCCCTGTTAAAGCTTATGAATAACTTGCCGGAGGGAGACGGACTTTGATGATGCTGAACGATATACATAACAGCTTAACAAAACAACTTGAACATGCCGATTCTCTCCAACGGATCAGCGGGACAGAGACGGACCAGAAAAGACTGGTGCTCGGCAAAGTGCTTCGCTTCATCAGTGAGCAGTTTGCCGAAATTCAGATCGGCAATACAAAATGGCAAGGAAAGCTTGAAGCGCCTCTTAAAGCAGGCGCGCACTATTGGTTTTCATATGAAAAACAGCTTGATGAACAGATGGGCCGCCTTCAGGTCGTTGAAGCGTTTGACAAAAACCCAAAGACGGTGCAGGATGCCGCCCACAAGCTGTTAAACGGGCTCTCGCTGAAAAGAACGAAGGAAGCCGTATTTTTAGTCGGGGCTTTGCTGAAAGAGCAGCAGCCCATCAGAGAAAATGATTTAAAGGCAGCCATCAAATGGCTTGAAAACCTGCCGAAGGCTGACGCTCAAAAAGGAGCGGATGCCGTTATGTTCGCTATCAAGCGCGAGCTTCCCGTCCATCCGGGCGTGCTTGATTCCATTCTGGCCGTGAAAGATCCTGTGCCGCTCAACCGGCAGATCGCCCGGACTTATGAAATGGCGAGCCGGGAGCAGCAGCATACGGCAGGCTTGGAAAAATTAAAAAATGCGCTGCTGCCGATTTTGGAAGCGGAGACTGAAGTGCATGCCGAAAAGCTGATGCAAACGCTCAGAGAGCAACTCAGTCCGGCAGGCAAAGAGCAGCAGAACGTTCAGCCGCTTCAGCCGGCACATACAGCTGAACGGGGACTTTCCCAGCCAAAAACGGCAGCCGAAATCCCGGCGAGTTTTGCCGGACAAGAAGCAAAAGGTGTTCTTCCGAAGTCGCAGAGCCTGGAAGCAGAGGCTGCAAAAGAGCTGCTCGCAAAATTGACCGCACTCGCTGAGCGAAACGGAACAATTCCGGTCAAAGAAGCGGCAAACTGGATCAAATCGCTGGAAGCGAGGGAATCGGCAGCGGCTCAAACCGGCTTGGAGGGTTTAACGAACAAAGAAAAGGAAGTATTGCAGAATATCATCAAAGAAACAGCGCCCGCATTGACGAATAAAGCGGATGCACTAGCTGTTCTTGCCAAAATGAAAACCCTTTTGGGCGTCAAAGATGAACTCTCTTTTCTGAAAGCGATTGAAAACGGAGGTACACTCAAAGATCAAGGGCTTCAGTCTTTAAAGCTAGTGCTCAATGAAATCAGGCATTCATCCGATCTTCCCGCACCTGTCAAGCAGGAAGCCGACCAAATTTTTCACCGCTTAAACGGACAGCTGTTTTTGCAGAATGACCAGTCGGCCCAAAACCAGCTGTTTCTTTCATACCCCCTGTTTTCAAAGAATGGGGTGCAAGATTTAACGGTTTTCTTGAAAGGACAAAAGAAAGAGGACGGAAAAATTGATCCTTCCCAATGCCGTCTCATGTTTTATCTTCAATTGGAGGCGCTGGAAGAGACGGTGGTCGATTGCTTGATCCAGCAAAACGTCATGACCGTCACGCTTGAGACCGGCTATGATGTGGGGCCGCTCATCGAACCGCTGATCCCCCCTTTAAAGGAAAACCTGAAAAAATTAGGCTACAGTCTATCGGGCGTCACCGCAAAAAAACGGGAGAACATTGAAATCGCCCCGTTTATGGAAAGCCAGTTTGAACAGGTCACAGAAAGTGCCTTGGATGTGAAAATATGAAGGAATCTTCTCCATTAAGAAAAGCCGTTGCACTGCATTATAATGAGATGAAAGACAAAGCGCCCAAAGTGGTGGCCAAAGGCTCTGGATACACAGCCGAAAAGATCATTGAAGAGGCGCAAAAAGCAGGGGTTCCGATTCAGGAAGATCCGACTCTTGTCGAATTAATGCGCCATTTGGAGCTTGACGATCATATTCCGGAAGCGCTCTATGAGATCGTCGCTGAGATTTTTTCATTTATCTATACGCTTGACGAAAAGATGAAAAAGAGGGAATGACCTTGTGAAAAAGGACATTCCCTCTATTAATTTTTATATTTTTAATAAAATAAAAGTTTGAATGTTTAGAAGGATTTTACGATTTCTCATCGAAACCTAGACAATCTTTCTATGATTATATAAAATGAAAGCGCAGTCTATTTTTATTTTTGCTACATAAGTTAGGAGGATGGGAAATGAATATCCATGAGTACCAAGGGAAAGAGGTCCTCAGAAAATACGGAGTGGCTGTTCCGGAAGGTAAAGTGGCCTTTACAGCAGATGAAGCGGTCAAAGCGGCAGAAGCGCTGACCAGCTCGGTTTATGTCGTGAAAGCTCAGATTCACGCAGGCGGCCGAGGCAAAGCAGGCGGGGTAAAAATTGCAAAATCAAAAGACGAAGTAAAGGCCTATGCGGATGAATTGCTGGGCAAAACGCTTGTCACACACCAGACAGGTTCGGCGGGCCAAGAAATAAAACGCTTACTTATTGAAGAAGGCTGCGACATTAAAAAGGAATACTATGTCGGTCTTGTCCTTGACAGGGCGACTTCGAGAATCGTCCTGATGGCTTCTGAAGAAGGCGGAACAGAAATTGAGGAAGTCGCTGAAAAAACGCCGGAAAAAATCGTCAAAACAGTAATCGATCCGGCTGTCGGACTGCAAAGTTATCAAGCGAGAAAAATCGCTTTCGCCATCAATATTCCAAAAGAACTTGTCGGCCAGGCCGTTAAGTTTATGATGGGCTTGTACAAAGCATTTATTGAAAAGGATTGTTCCATTGCTGAAATCAACCCGCTCGTCGTGACAGGGGACGGAAAAGTGATGGCGCTCGACGCCAAGCTTAACTTTGACAGCAATGCATTATACAGGCAAAAAGACATATTGGAGTACAGAGATCTAGATGAAGAAGATCCTAAAGAAATTGAAGCGTCAAAATATGATTTAAGCTACATTTCACTCGATGGAAACATCGGTTGCATGGTTAACGGAGCGGGACTTGCGATGTCAACCATGGACATTATTAAACATTACGGAGGGGAACCGGCCAACTTTCTTGACGTCGGAGGCGGCGCAACAGCAGAAAAGGTAACGGAAGCGTTCAAGATCATTCTATCAGATCAAAATGTCAAAGGGATCTTTGTCAATATTTTCGGCGGCATCATGAAATGTGACATCATTGCCGAAGGTGTTGTTGAAGCGACGAAGCAGGTGGGGCTGACATTGCCTCTTGTCGTTCGTTTGGAAGGAACAAATGTAGATCTCGGCAAAAAGATTCTCGATGATTCAGGACTCAATATTACGTCTGCGGAATCAATGGCTGACGGCGCGCAGAAAATCGTATCCTTAGTGAAGTAAGAAAGGCAGGGGACCAAAATGAGTGTATTTGTTAATAAAGACACAAAAGTCATTGTTCAGGGGATAACAGGTTCAACCGCTTTGTTTCATACAAAGCAGATGCTTGAATACGGCACGAAAATTGTCGGCGGTGTGACACCGGGAAAAGGCGGCACAGAGGTTGAAGGAGTGCCTGTGTTCAACACGGTGGAAGACGCTGTAAAAGAGACAGGAGCGAACGCGTCTGTCATTTATGTTCCGGCAGCTTTTGCAGCAGACGCGATTATGGAAGCGACAGATGCAGAGCTTGATCTCGTCATCTGCATTACCGAGCATATTCCGGTGCTTGACATGGTGAAAGTGAAAAGGTATATGGAAGGCAAGAAAACGCGTCTTGTCGGTCCGAACTGCCCTGGAGTCATTACGCCGGAGGAATGCAAAATAGGGATCATGCCCGGCTACATTCATAAAAAAGGTCACGTCGGTGTCGTATCGCGTTCAGGAACCCTTACATATGAAGCGGTTCATCAGCTTTCTGAAGCTGGGGTCGGTCAGTCGACGGCAGTCGGCATCGGCGGAGATCCGGTGAACGGCACGAACTTCATCGATGTGTTGAAAGCATTTAATGAAGATCCTGATACACATGCCGTGATCATGATCGGAGAGATCGGCGGAACGGCTGAAGAGGAAGCGGCTGAATGGGTCAAAGCAAATATGACCAAACCTGTTGTCGGCTTCATCGGCGGAAAAACGGCTCCTCCAGGAAAACGGATGGGGCATGCCGGCGCCATCATTTCCGGAGGAAAGGGAACGGCAGATGAAAAAGTTAAAACGATGAACGCCTGTGGAATCGAAGTCGCGGAAACGCCTTCTGTCATGGGTGAAACACTCATCAACGTTTTAAAAGAAAAAGGTCTTTACGAAAAATGCAAGACCCACTAAACTTCAGGTGATGAGGGAATAGGCCGGATGGTCTATTCCCGATTTTTGATCTTGATGATGTTTGTATGGTACTTTCCGAATGTTTTCGTGATCAATCTTTATGGAGGTTTTTGAATGAATGAAAAAAGCGAACTTTTGATTTTGCTCCGCCTTCACGGCATTCTCCCCCCTGTTCAGCTTTCTAAATGGTGGAAAGCAGACCCTTCTTTATCACTTGCAGGCAAAAACACACACCCTTTAACAAAGCTTTCGGCCAATCGATCTGATCTATCCGCCATTCGAAAGCTTGCCGAAAAAGAGCTCCCAAATGTCAAGCGCCTCATCAGAGCCTATCAGGCAGACGGAGTGGACATGATTGCGATTTCCTCTCCTGATTACCCGCCCTCATTGAAAATGATCCATGACCCGCCCCCTGTACTTTTTCTAAAAGGCCATAAAAAACTTCTTGATCAGCATAGACTGATCGGCATCGTGGGAACGAGAAATCCTTCTTCATATGGGAAAAGAGCCGCAGCCTACCTGGCGAGGGAGCTTAGTAAAAAAGACTGGACGATCGTCAGCGGGCTTGCAAAAGGAATCGACGGCCTCTCCCATCAAGAGAGCATCCGTTCAAATGGAACGACAATCGGAGTCATCGCCGGCGGATTCAACCACTTATATCCCCGTGAAAACCGCCAGCTTGCCGAACAGATGGCTGAAGACCACCTCTTGGTATCTGAGCACCTTCCCCGCACAAAACCTCAAAAATGGCACTTTCCAATGCGAAATCGGCTGATCAGCGGTTTGACAGAAGGAATTATTGTCATCCAAGGAAAGGAAAAAAGCGGTTCGCTCATCACAGCTTATCAGGCACTTGAACAAGGGCGGGAAGTGTTTGCAGTGCCGGGTTCAATCTTTGACAGGAACTCGCTGGGACCCGCAAGGCTGATTCAGGAAGGGGCGAAACTTGTATGTGATATCAATGATATTCTCAGCGAACTTCCGCCTTCCAATGTTCAATATACGGAACCTGTTTAGAATTATCGTTTGACAAACTGTATTCGAATATTTAATAATAGTGAGGATTTCAAGTTTAAACGCTTTAATCGGCGTTCATCATATAGGAAGATTACATTCAGACGCTTTTTATTAAAATAATGACTATATAAACGACGATTATGATGAATACAATAAAAAGGCTAAATTGAAAAGAGAGAGAAGACCTCTTGAGGGGGATAATGTTATGTCCGAATACTTAGTCATCGTGGAATCGCCTGCGAAGGCCAAAACGATTGAACGATACTTAGGAAAAAAATACAAAGTCAAAGCATCGATGGGCCATGTCAGAGACTTGCCGAAAAGCCAAATGGGAGTTGACATCGAGCAGAATTTTGAACCAAAATACATTACGATCCGCGGGAAGGGCCCCGTGTTGAAGGAATTAAAAACAGCCGCAAAAAAAGCTAAAAAAGTCTTTCTTGCAGCCGACCCCGACAGAGAAGGGGAGGCCATTGCATGGCATCTTGCCCACAGTCTTGATTTGGACTTGGATTCTGACTGCCGAGTGGTGTTTAATGAAATCACAAAAGAAGCGATCAAAGATTCATTTAAGCATCCGCGCATGATCAACATGGATCTTGTCGACGCCCAGCAGGCGAGAAGGATTCTTGACCGGCTTGTCGGCTATAAGATCAGTCCGATATTATGGAAAAAAGTCAAAAAAGGGCTGAGCGCCGGACGCGTACAATCGGTTGCACTCCGCCTGATCATTGACCGCGAGAAAGAAATCAACGAATTTAAACCGGAAGAATACTGGACGATTGAAGGCACATTTTTAAAAGGAAAAGAATCGTTTGAAGCCAGCTTCTTCGGAATGAACGGCAAAAAGCATCCGCTGAAAAGCGAAGATGATGTCAAAAAAATTCTTTCACAGATCAAAGGCAATGCGTTTGATGTCAAAAAGGTAACGAAAAAAGAACGTAAACGAAACCCGGCTTTGCCGTTTACAACTTCTACGCTTCAGCAGGAAGCGGCGCGAAAACTGAATTTCCGGGCGAAGAAAACGATGATGATCGCTCAGCAGCTATATGAAGGGATCGACCTTGGAAAAGAAGGAACAGTCGGGCTGATCACTTATATGAGAACGGATTCAACCCGGATCTCAAACTCTGCTCAGGAAGAGGCATCATCATATATCGGCGACAATTACGGCAAAGAATTTTTGGGGAACAAAAGAAAGCCGGCCAAAAAAAATGAAAATGCACAGGATGCGCACGAAGCGATCAGGCCGACTTCTGTCATGAGAAAGCCTGCTGATCTGAAGGCTTTATTGGGAAGAGACCAGCTGCGCCTTTACAAGCTGATCTGGGAGCGCTTTGTGGCAAGCCAAATGGCTCCGGCTATCCTTGATACGATGAGCGTTGACCTTGAAAACAACGGGTTGACATTTCGCGCAAACGGGAGTAAAGTCAAGTTTTCAGGTTTTATGAAAGTCTATGTTGAAGGCAGAGACGACCAGATGGAAGAGAAGAATAAAATGCTTCCTAACTTGGCTGAAGGTGACACTGTTCTTTCGAAGGATATCGAACCTGAACAGCACTTCACCCAGCCGCCTCCGCGCTATACGGAGGCAAGGCTCGTCAAAACCCTTGAAGAGCTGGGCATCGGGCGTCCTTCCACATACGCTCCGACGCTTGACACCATTCAAAAACGGGGATATGTAGCCCTTGATAATAAACGCTTTTTACCGACAGAGCTCGGACAAATCGTGCTTGACTTGATTATGGAATTTTTCCCTGAAATCATTAACGTCGAGTTTACGGCCAAAATGGAAAAAGAACTGGATGGCGTTGAAGACGGGAACATTCAGTGGGTGCAGATCATCGATTCCTTCTATAAGGACTTTGAAAAGCGCGTTGAAAAAGCGGAAGCCGAGATGCAGGAAGTCGAAATCGAACCTGAGTATGCCGGGGTCGATTGTGAAGAATGCAGCAACCCGATGGTATATAAAATGGGCCGCTACGGAAAATTCATGGCGTGCTCCAATTTTCCAGACTGCCGAAACACAAAACCGATCGTAAAAGAGATCGGGGTTAAATGTCCATCCTGCAAAACCGGCAACATTGTCGAGCGTAAATCGAAAAAACGCCGTATTTTTTACGGATGTGACCGCTATCCTGAATGCGAATTTGTATCCTGGGATAAACCGCTTGAACGAAAATGTCCGAAATGCGAGGACATGCTTGTAGAGAAAAAGCTTAAAAAAGGTGTTCAGGTACAATGCGTGAATTGCGATTATAAGGAAGAACAACAAAAGTAGCGGTGAGCAGGACTTTGCTCACCTTCTTTGTTGTGTTAAAAGGACAATTCAATTCATAATATTAGGAGATGTAAATATGAATCAAACAGTTAATGTGATCGGTGCAGGACTTGCCGGAAGCGAAGCGGCATGGCAGCTGGCCAAACGCGGAATCAATGTCCGCTTATATGAAATGAGGCCTGTCAAACAGACACCGGCGCACCATACGGATAAATTCGCAGAGCTTGTCTGCAGCAACTCGCTTCGCGCCAATTCTTTAACGAATGCTGTAGGTGTATTAAAGGAAGAGATGCGGATTTTGGACTCTGCGATTATCGATGCCGCTGATCAATGTTCAGTTCCTGCCGGCGGAGCGCTTGCCGTTGACAGGCATGAATTCGCTGCAAATGTAACCGAAAAGGTCAAAAATCACCCGAATGTCACAGTCCTCAACGAAGAGGTGAAGGGCATTCCGGAAGGGCCGACAATCATCGCGACAGGCCCGCTTACTTCTGAATCTCTTTCTGAACAGCTGCGGCAGCTGACAGGCGAAGATTACCTGTATTTTTATGACGCCGCCGCACCGATTGTTGAAAAAGACAGCCTTGATATGAACAAAGTATATTTAAAATCCCGCTATGACAAAGGAGAGGCCGCCTATCTGAACTGTCCAATGACAGAAGAAGAGTTTGACAGGTTCTATGACGCCCTTGTGTCGGCGGAAACCGTTCCATTGAAAGAGTTTGAAAAAGAGATCTTTTTTGAAGGATGCATGCCGATCGAAGTCATGGCCAAACGGGGCAAAAAAACGATGCTGTTCGGCCCGATGAAGCCGGTGGGGCTTGAAGATCCTAAAACGGATAAACGCCCTTATGCCGTCGTTCAGCTGAGACAGGACGACGCTGCAGGGACGCTTTACAATATTGTCGGCTTTCAAACCCACCTCAAATGGGGCGATCAAAAAGAAGTGCTCCGTCTCATTCCCGGATTGGAACAGGCTGAAATCGTCCGCTACGGGGTGATGCACAGAAATACGTTCATCAATTCGCCGAGTCTGTTAAACGCAACCTATCAGTTTAAAAAGCGTGACGATCTGTTTTTCGCCGGACAGATGACAGGGGTTGAAGGCTATGTGGAATCAGCGGCTTCAGGGCTTGCCGCCGGCATCAATGCAGCTCGCCTTGTCCTGGGAAAAGAACCGGTCACATTCTCAAATGAGACGGCGATCGGCAGCATGGCCCATTACATTACGGAAACGAACAAGAAAAACTTTCAGCCGATGAATGCGAATTTTGGGCTTTTCAAGGAATTGGGGGTTAAAATCAAAAATAAGCAGGAGCGAAATGAACAGTACGCTTCGCGCGCATTAGAGACAATTCGAAATATTGCGAAAACGCTATAGTTATTCATTGCCAGATCAACTTGTTATGTGATAACATTTAAAAGCCCTTTTCGAAGAGGTGGAGTCATGGCAAATGTTAAGAATTTTTTAACTTTATTCATTGAATATTTACAAATAGAAAAGAATTATTCAAAATATACAATTGTGGGTTACATTTCTTCTATTGAAGAGTTTGAACTGTTTTTAAGCGTTCAGGGAATCAAGGGCTTTGAGGACGTGACCTATACGGACGTGAGAATTTTCTTGACGGAAGCTCATGAAAAAGGCCTCACTCGCAGAACGATCAGTAAAAAGCTTTCAGCTCTGCGAAGCTTCTATAAGTTTTTGTTAAGGGAAAACCTAGTAAAAGAAAACCCGTTTCTGCTTGTCAGTCTCCCGAAACAGGATAAAAGGATTCCGAAGTTTTTATATGAAAAGGAGCTTGAAGAATTGTTCGGGATGTCTGATCTGAACACTCCGCTTGGGCAAAGAAATCAGGCGCTGTTAGAGCTTCTTTATGCTACGGGCATGCGGGTGAGCGAACTTTGCAGTTTGAAGGAATCTGAGGTGGACCTGTTTTTAGATACGGCGCTGGTTCACGGGAAAGGCAAAAAGCAAAGATATGTTCCGTTCGGTTCTTTCGCCCGAGATGCTTTGGATCTATATTTTCAAAATGGAAGACGCATCCTTCTGGCAAAAGCAAAAGAGCCTGGGCCCTTTGTCTTTTTGAATCAAAGGGGCGGGCCTTTAACCCCGAGGGGGGTCCGTTATATTTTAGGAGAACTGGTCAAGAAGACTTCGGGTACATTACATATACATCCGCACATGCTTCGCCATACATTTGCCACCCATTTATTAAATGAGGGGGCGGATCTCAGAAGCGTTCAGGAACTGCTTGGACATTCAAATCTTTCATCAACCCAAGTGTATACGCATGTATCTAAAGATATGCTCAGAAAGACATATATGTCTCATCACCCTCGGGCACATAAAGGGAAATAAAGGAGGTTCATTTATGTCATCTTTTCACGCAACAACGATATTTGCCGTCCGGCATAACGGAAAAAGCGCGATGGCGGGAGACGGCCAGGTCACCTTCGGCCAGGCTGTCGTCATGAAACATACGGCAAGAAAAGTCAGGAAGCTGTTTAACGGAAAAGTGATGGCCGGGTTTGCGGGCTCTGTTGCAGACGCTTTCACGCTTTTTGAAAAGTTCGAAGCAAAGCTGGAGGAGTACAACGGCAATTTGCAGCGGGCGGCTGTCGAGCTTGCGAAAGAGTGGCGCAGCGATAAAATTCTCCGAAAGCTTGAAGCGATGCTGATCGTCATGAATGCCGACAATCTTCTGCTCGTTTCAGGAACAGGGGAAGTGATTGAACCTGATGACGGCATATTGGCGATCGGCTCCGGAGGAAATTACGCCCTCGCTGCGGGAAGGGCGCTGAAACGTCATGCCGGTGAACAGCTTGAGGCTAAACAAATTGCAAGAGCTGCTCTTGAAACTGCGGGCGAAATCTGTGTGTATACGAACGATCAAATCATTGTAGAAGAACTTGAGTAGAAAGGATATGAGGCATATGGAAAAAAAGCCGCTGACTCCGAAGCAGATTGTCGAACGGCTTGATCAGTACATCATCGGCCAGATCGAAGCGAAAAAAGCGGTTGCCGTTGCTTTAAGAAACCGCTATAGAAGAAGTCTTCTTGATGAAAAGCTGCGCGAAGAAATCGTTCCGAAAAACATACTCATGATGGGCCCGACGGGAGTGGGGAAAACCGAGATTGCAAGACGGATCGCAAAGCTCGTCGGAGCTCCGTTCGTGAAAATCGAAGCGACGAAATTCACGGAAGTCGGCTATGTAGGCAGAGATGTTGAATCAATGGTCAGAGATCTTGTTGAAACCTCTGTCCGCCTCGTCAAAGAAGAAAAAATGAACGAAGTAAAAGGCATCGCCGAAGAAAATGCAAATAAACGGCTTGTCCGCCTGCTCGTACCGGGAAGAAAAAAACAGTCGGGCGCAAAAAATCCCTTTGAAATGCTGTTTGGCGGAAATCAGGACCAGCAAAATGATGATGCGGAAAAACAAGAAGAAGCAGACATTGAAAATAACCGGAAACGGATCGCCCATCAGCTTGCCCTCGGCGAACTTGAAGACCATTATGTCACAGTCGAGGTTGAGGAACAGCAGCCATCGATGTTTGATATGCTTCAAGGCTCGGGTATGGAACAGATGGGCATGAACATGCAAGATGCGCTCAGCAGCCTGATGCCGAAAAAGAAAAAACCCCGCAAGCTTACTGTCAGAGAAGCGAGAAAGGTGCTGACAAATGAAGAAGCGGCAAAGCTGATCGATATGGATGAAGCCGCTCAGGAAGCTGTGCTGAGAGCTGAACAATCAGGCATCATCTTCATTGATGAAATCGATAAAATCGCCAAAAAAAGCGGAGCATCTTCTTCAGCGGACGTCTCAAGAGAAGGCGTGCAGCGCGATATCCTGCCGATTGTCGAAGGCTCGACCGTTATGACGAAGTACGGCGCAGTCAAAACAGATCACATGCTTTTTATTGCGGCAGGCGCATTCCATATGGCAAAGCCGTCTGATTTAATTCCTGAGCTTCAGGGCCGTTTTCCGATCAGGGTTGAATTGAAAAAGCTGAGCATCGAAGATTTTGTGAAAATCTTAATTGAACCGGACAATGCTCTTCTTAAGCAGTACAAAGCTTTATTGAAGACTGAAGGTATATCTCTTGAATTTTCTGACGATGCTATTCGTAAGATTGCAGAAGTGGCTTATCATGTGAACCAGGACACAGACAACATCGGGGCGAGAAGGCTTCATACCATTCTGGAACGGCTTTTGGAAGAACTGTCATTCGAGGCTCCGGACGTGATGATGGAACAAGTCGTCATCACACCGCAGTATGTGGAAGAAAAGCTAGGTTCGATCGCCAAGAATAAGGATTTAAGCCAGTTTATTTTATAAACAATTAAATATGAGTAATTTAGGAGGATCATTTATTATGGCTTTATTACAAAAAACAAGAAAGATTAATGCAATGCTGCAAAACGCGGCAGGGAAGCCGGTTAACTTCAAAGAAATGGCTGAAACGCTTCGCGATGTAATTGATTCGAACATTTTCGTCGTCAGCCGCAGAGGAAAGCTTCTCGGTTTCTCTATTAATCAGCAGATTGAAAATGACCGGATGAAGAAAATGCTTGAAGAACGCCAATTTCCCGAAGATTATACGAAAAGCCTGTTCAACATTCCGGAAACATCATCTAACCTTGATATCAACAGCGAATATACGGCATTTCCTGTAGAAAACCGCGACCTTTTCCAAGCGGGGCTGACAACGGTTGTTCCGATTATTGGCGGTGGCGAGAGACTGGGAACTTTAATTCTTTCCCGTCTTCAAGCAAAATTTGAAGACGATGACCTCATTCTTGCTGAATATGGAGCAACAGTCGTCGGAATGGAGATTCTGAGGGAGAAAGCTGAGGAAATTGAAGAGGAAGCGCGGAGCAAAGCAGTCGTCCAAATGGCGATCAGCTCATTGTCATACAGTGAGCTTGAAGCGATCGAGCATATTTTTGAAGAGCTGGACGGAAATGAAGGTCTCCTCGTCGCAAGTAAAATTGCAGACCGCGTCGGCATTACGCGCTCGGTGATCGTTAACGCTCTGCGTAAATTGGAGAGCGCCGGTGTCATCGAATCAAGATCGTTAGGGATGAAAGGCACGTATATCAAAGTCCTAAACAACAAATTCCTGATGGAATTAGAAAAGTTGAAATCTCATTAAAGAAAGACGCTGCAGAACGATATGTTCTGCAGCTTTTTTTTATTTCATTTTTTAATTATACTATAGTAATTTTTTTCGCAGCTAAAACGCTATTAATGCTTATTCAAAGCGATGAATTACCGAAATAAAGTTTTGTTAGTATAATTTTCAAGAAGTTTAACATCTGTAACATTACATAGTCCTTATAATCTAGTACAAAAGACCTATTCGTAAAATAGATATATATTACGATTTTTTTTTACGCTCAGATCATAGACTTTAAGCCTATTATTCCTTACAATAGGCTTATGGTTTTTACAATTCTCGACAAGATTTTAAGACAGCTGGAAAAAGATTGGAGGTATTTGGTGGTGGATATATTTTCAGGAACAATACATAGACTAGAGGGAGCCTTGGGACAAGCGAATGTTAAGCAAAAAGTCATAACCAATAATCTCGCTAATGTAGATACACCGAACTATAAGGCGAAAAGAGTATCTTTCAAAAACGTGCTGAATGAGGAGTCCTCTCGCCTTAATGCTATAAAAACAGACTATAGACACATTGACTTTAAAAGCAATGAGTCAAATTATTCAGTCGTGTCGAGTAATCAGACATCATATCAGGAAAACGGAAATAATGTCGACATTGACAAGGAAATGAGCGACATGGCGAAAAACCAGATCCAATACCAAGCATTAGTCGAAAGAATGAGCGGAAAACTCAATTCACTCAAGAGTGCGATTACGGGAGGTAAATAATGGGGGTATTCAATAGCATCAACATTTCAGCTTCAGCTCTGACTGCACAGCGGGTCAGAATGGATACCGTTTCTTCCAACTTGGCAAACATGGATACAACAAGAGCGAAACGAGTGGACGGAGAATGGCAGCCTTACAGAAGAAAGCTCGTATCGACAGCTCCGAAAGGCGAATCCTTTTCATCCGTCCTTCAATCATCAATGAATGCCTCAAGCAGAATCGGTGAAGGGGTAAAGGTGACAAATATCAGCGAAGACGAAACACCGTTTAAACTCGTATATGATCCAACACATCCGGACGCCAACGAAGATGGCTATGTTCAGATGCCAAATGTCGATCCTCTAAAAGAGATGGTGGACTTAATGAGCAGCACAAGGTCTTATGAAGCGAACGTCACTGCGATGAACGCAACGAAAGGAATGCTCATGAAAGCTTTAGAAATCGGAAAGTAGGGTGATGACACTGATGATCAACGGAATCTCTCCGTTTCAAGTACAATCCGCACAAGCGGGAACAAACGTAACAAGCCAAATCCATAACAAGCCGACCGGTTCTGAAAACCAAGTCAGCTTTTCAAACGTGCTGAAAGATTCTATCAATGCTTTAAACCAATCTCAAAATGAATCTGATAAACTGACAAACGCGCTTGCACTCGGTCAGGATGTCAATCTGGACGAAGTCATGATCGCGTCTCAGAAGGCTAGTGTTACACTAAC
This sequence comes from Bacillus swezeyi, assembly GCF_001969815.1. Taxonomy (GTDB): domain Bacteria; phylum Bacillota; class Bacilli; order Bacillales; family Bacillaceae; genus Bacillus; species Bacillus swezeyi. The sequence goes on from NZ_MRBK01000006.1 coordinate 151,243, forward strand.
CGCAGCGACAGAGTTCCGCAACAAGGCGGTCGAAGCTTATCAGGAAATCATGAGAATGCAAATGTAGGAAAGGAGTCTGAAAGCGAAGAGAATTAGTGTAACTACCGGGGGAGTAAGATGAATCGTACTTTATTGCAAATTAAAACGAAAATAACTGATTTTTGGAAAAATCGATCTAAACTGCAGAAAACACTGATTGTCGGCGTTTTTGCTGCAGCGGTCATCCTGTCGATCATCATAGGTATTTTTGCCTCGTCAAATAAGATGGCGCCGCTATATAAGGATTTGTCAGCTGAAGAAACCGGCCAAATTAAACAAGTCCTCGATGAAAAAGGAATTCCTTCAGAAGTTGCAACCGACGGTTCTGTCATCAAAGTTCCTGAAGAAAAAGTCGATACACTGAAAGTTGATCTGGCGGCAGAGGGCCTTCCGAAAAGCGGAAGCATCGATTACTCATTCTTTGGCGAAAACGCCGGTTTTGGTATGACGGACAACGAATTTGATGTTTTGAAAGTGAAAGCGACCCAAACCGAGCTTTCAAATCTCATAAAGGGCATCGAGGGCATTAAAGATTCAAAAGTCATGATCAACCTTCCGAAAGACTCCGTTTTTGTCGGGGAGGAAAAGCCGGAAGCTTCGGCTTCGATCGTGCTTCAAGTGAAGCCGGGCTATACGCTTGATCAGAATGAAATCAACGGCCTTTATCATCTCGTATCGAAAAGTGTGCCAAACCTTGATCCGAAAAACATCGTCATTATGGACCAAAACTCCACATACTACGATCAAACTGGCAAAGAATCAGGCTCTTATGCGGACAGCTACTCTTCCCAGAGGGAAGTCAAGGCTCAAATCGAAAAGGACCTTCAAAGACAAGTTCAATCGATGCTGGGCACCATGATGGGACAGGATAAAGTGGTTGTATCCGTTACATCTGACATCGATTTTACAAAAGAAAACAGGACGGAAGACCTGGTCGAGCCCGTTGACAAAGAAAACATGGAAGGGATCACCGTCAGTGCAGAACGCGTCAGTGAAACCTATTCCGGACAGGGAGCACAAGCCGGAGGCATCAACGGAACAGGCGAAAATGATGTGACCAACTATGCCGAAGCAGAAGGCGAAAACGGCAACGGAGACTACGAAAAAAGCGAAGAAAGAATTAATAACGAAGTCAACAGAATTCACAAAGAAATCGCTGAGAGCCCTTATAAAATCAGAGATTTGGGTGTTCAGGTCATGGTTGAACCGCCTGATGCCGACAATCCGCAGTCACTCCCTGCCGAAAGGGAAGATGACATTAAGAAAATCCTCTCTACGATTGTTAAAACATCAATTGATAAAAACTATGAGGAAGAGCCTCTGACAGACGAAGATGTTGAAAACAAAATCGTTGTATCTGTTCAATCGTTTGACGGCAAGCAGACAATGGATCAAGAGGAAGAAACAGGCGGCATTCCGCTTTGGGCTTATATTGCAGGCGGAGCTCTACTGATTGCGCTGATCGGTTTCATCATCTGGCTGGCAAGAAGACGCAAAAATGCAGATGAAGAGTATGAGGAAGAATGGTATGAGGTGCCGCAGGAACCAATAAGGGTTGAAGATGTTAACAATGAAAAAGAGACGGAAGAAACTGTCAGACGAAAACAGCTTGAAAAAATGGCGAAAGATAAGCCTGAAGAATTCGCTAAATTACTGCGCAGCTGGCTGACCGAGGATTAGGAGGAGTATTGAAATGGCAAAATCGAAACAAGACAGGCTTACAGGCAAACAAAAAGCGGCCATTCTCATGATATCCTTAGGGCTCGATGTGTCAGCTTCGGTTTACAAGCATTTAACAGATGAAGAAATTGAAAGACTGACCCTTGAAATATCAAATGTCAGATCTGTATCACCTGAGAAAAAAGATGATATCATCCAGGAATTTCATGAAACGGCTGTCGCTCAGGAATATATTTCACAAGGCGGGATTCACTATGCAAAGCAGGTGCTTGATAAAGCGCTCGGTGAAGACAAAGCCGCCAACATTATCAACCGGCTTACATCATCTCTTCAAGTCAGGCCGTTTGATTTTGCCAGAAAAGCAGACCCTGAGCAGATCCTGAACTTTATCCAGCACGAGCATCCGCAAACCATTGCTCTGATTTTATCCTACTTAGACCCTGTGCAGTCCGGGCAGATCTTATCTGAACTGAACCAGGACGTACAGGCTGAGGTTGCAAGGCGGATCGCTGTCATGGACAGGACATCACCGGAAATCATCAATGAAGTCGAACAGATTTTAGAGCAGAAGCTCTCATCTACCTTCACTCAGGATTATACACAGACCGGCGGCATCGAAGCCGTTGTGGAAGTGTTAAACGGAGTTGACAGAGGAACGGAGAAAACGATCCTTGATGCCCTTGAGATTCAGGATCCAGAGCTGGCCGATGAGATCAAGAAACGGATGTTTGTCTTTGAAGATATCGTGACACTTGACAACCGAGCCATTCAAAGGGTTATCCGCGACGTTGAAAACGATGACCTGCTGCTGTCCCTGAAGGTGGCCAGCGAAGAGGTCAAAGACATTGTCTTCAGCAACATGTCGCAGCGTATGGCTGAGACATTTAAGGAAGAAATGGAGTTTATGGGGCCTGTGCGTCTGCGTGATGTAGAAGAAGCTCAGTCAAGAATCGTCAGCGTCATCCGGAGACTTGAAGAAGCAGGTGAGATCGTCATCGCCAGAGGCGGAGGAGATGATATCATTGTCTAATATTATTAAACAGCGATCATCATCAATGCCGGAAAAGAAACGGCGGACGATTTCATTAAGGGAAATCAAACTTCCCGAAAGCGAGGCTGACTTTTCCGCTGAGCAGGATCCGGAATTTCTTCTCAAATCTGCTCAGCAAGAGGCAGGCAAAATATATGAAAAGGCCAATGCTGAACTTGAACAAATCCGCCGGCAAATCGAAGAGGAAAGATCGAGCTGGGAAACAGAACGCGAGGCATTGATTGAACAGGCAAAAAAAGAAGGATTTGAGGCAGGGTTTGAACTGGGAAAGAATGAGGCTCGAAAAACCTATGAATCTTATTTGGAAGATGCCAATACCATCGTCAGAACAGCAAGGCGGGACTACGAAGAAAAAATTGAGCAATCTGCCGAAGAAATCGTCACACTTGCCGTTTCCCTGGCCAAAAAGGTATGGGGTCAAAAGTCTGATGACAAGGCAGCTTTCATGACCCTTGTGAAACAGGTGCTGTCTGAAATGAAAGAGTTTGATGACATTTCGATTTATGTGGACCCGGACTACTATACAGAAGTTCAAAGCCATAAAAACGAACTCGAAGCGCTTCTCCAATACGGTTCCCATATAGCGATTTATGCCGATGACAAAGCGGCAAAAGGAACGTGTTATGTTGAGACGGCCTTCGGAAGAATCGATGCAGGGATCGATACGCAATTGCAGCAGCTGAAACAAAAACTTATCAGTCTGCTGGAAACGGCAGGTGAAGGACGTTGATGCTCAGCCAGCTGCTTGAATGTATTGAAACGGCGGATTCTTATAAGCGATACGGCAAAGTCAAACAGGCCGTCGGTTTAATGATCGAATCAAAAGGACCCGAATGCTCGATCGGTGACGTCTGCAAGATTTATACAAAAGGAGACAGTCCGAAAGCAATCACCGCGGAAGTCGTTGGTTTCAAAGACCAAAATATTCTTCTCATGCCTTATCTTGAAGCATCAAACATCGCTCCTGGCAGCATTGTTGAAGCAACTGGCGAATCATTGCGGATCAAGGTCGGTTCCGGATTGATCGGGCAGGTAGTCGATGCATTCGGCACCCCGCTTGACGGCAGTATACTGCCCAAAGGCCTGGCTCCTGTTTCAACAGATCAGGCGCCGCCCAATCCGATGAAAAGGCCGCCGATCAGAGAAAAAATGGCGGTTGGCGTCAGATCGATTGACAGTTTGTTAACCGTCGGAAAAGGACAGCGCGTCGGAATATTCGCAGGAAGCGGTGTCGGGAAAAGCACGCTGATGGGAATGATTGCGAGGCAAACGGCAGCAGATCTGAATGTTATCGCCCTAGTCGGAGAGCGGGGACGGGAAGTCAGGGAATTTATTGAGAAAGACCTTGGCGAAGAAGGGTTAAAGCGCTCGATCATCGTTGTGGCGACTTCTGACCAGCCCGCGTTGATGAGACTGAAAGCGGCTTATACCGCAACGGCAATCGCCGAATATTTCCGCGACAAAGGCCAAAATGTCATGTTTATGATGGATTCGGTGACAAGGGTTGCCATGGCTCAGAGAGAAATCGGTTTAGCGACGGGAGAACCGCCGACAACAAAGGGTTATACACCCTCGGTGTTCGCTATTTTACCTAAGCTTTTAGAACGAACGGGGACAACCGAAAGCGGATCGATTACGGCTTTTTACACGGTTCTTGTCGATGGTGATGATATGAATGAACCGATTGCCGATACTGTCAGAGGGATTTTGGACGGTCATATCGTCCTTGACCGGAGTCTGGCGAATAAAGGCCAGTTTCCCGCAGTCAATATCTTAAAAAGCATCAGCAGGGTCATGGCCAATATTGCTGATAAAGACCATATAAGAGCGGCGAACCGGTTCAGAGAGATGCTGTCAACCTATCAAAATTCAGAGGATCTTATCAACATCGGAGCCTATAAAAAAGGATCTTCCCGAGAAATTGATGAAGCCATACAGTTTCATCCCAAGCTGATCAGCTTTCTGAAGCAGGAAGTCGATGAAGCGGCAGTTCTGGAAGACAGCATTTCCTTATTAAAGAGTCTTATAGGAAGAGAGGATTAAGAATGGCTTATTCATTTAAATTTCAAAAGCTGTTAGAGCTTAAAGAAAATGAAAAAGACCAATCATTCGCTGAATATCAACATTCAGTCTCTGAATTTGAAAAGGTTGCTGAAAAGCTCTATGAAAGCATGCATCAAAAAGAAACGCTTGAGAAAAACAAAGAAAGCAAGCTCCAGACGGGGATGAGCGTTCAGGAAATGAGACATTATCAGCAGTTTGTCACAAACCTTGAGACGACCATTTTCCATTATCAAAAGCTTGTCATGATGAAAAGAAACGAAATGAATGAAAAGCAAAACGACCTGACAGAAAAAAATATTGAACTCAAAAAATTTGAAAAAATGAGAGAGAAGCAGTTTGAAATGTACGCATTACAAAACAAAGCAAATGAATTGAAAGAAATGGACGACATCTCCATGACCCAATTCATGACTCAAGGAAACTAGGAGTAGAAAAACGATGGCCGAAGAAAAAAAAACCGGTAAATTTCAGACATTTTTGTTTGTGGTCGTCATTCCGCTGATCTTTATAGTCATTATAGGGTTCGTCGGCATGTGGCTTTTAGGTGTTAACGTTCAGGATGCAGCCTCCAAAATTCCCGTCGTAAAGGATTTTGTTCAAAACAAGGACGAGAATCAGGAGAAAGATCGTGCAGCGAAGCAGCAGGAAAACACAGCGGATAAGCTTCAAAAAACAATCGATGAACAAAAAAGTGAAATCGAAACGCTGACGAGTGACTTAAAAACGAGCGATACCGAGATTAAAAGGCTCAAACAAAAAATCAGCTCACTGGAAAAAACGGAAAAAGACGAAAAAGAGCAGGATGGCGAAAACGCAGAAGATCAGAAGGTCGGAAAAGTCGTCAAAATTTATGAAAGCATGCAAAGCAATAAAGCTGCAAAGATATTAAGCGAATTAAAAGAGCAAGAGGCAATCAAGATTTTAGATTCATTAAGCAAAAAGAAAGTGACGGAAATCCTCTCAAAAATGTCTCCTGATAAAGCGGCTCTCTTCACTGAGAAGCTGGCAAAAAATGAAGAGGAAAAAGAAGGGGGGGAATAGGTTGAGGCTTCTTGACACGATCTCTTTTGATGCTTTACCGCCGGCGGAGAATGCATCTGCAAAAACAACAAGCCGGACATTTGCAGGCTCCTTATTTCAGAACGTGCTGCAACAAGAAAACGGGATGCTCTCCGTCAGTGAAAAAGGTGGAGAGGACTCTTCAGAAAGCCAGCTGGAACAGCTGCTTAAGGAGCTTGAAAATTTCCTCTCCGGAAAGAACGGAGCTGAATTGGACGAAGACTGGCTGAGCGCCTTTCAATCGCTTGATGATGTGTCCGCTTCTCAAGAAGAACTGGCACTGGCCGAACAACTCTTACATAAATTAAGGGCGCTCCTTGGGGATGCCGTTGAAATGCAGCCATCTGAAGAAACGGAAACGTTTAACGAAGAGGCATCCCTTGGCGAAGAACCTGAAACAAAAGAGCCGAAGCTGCCGGATAGCAACGCTCTTAGTCAAATACAGCAGCTGCTTTCTCTGATGATCCATGAGAATCAGCCGTCACAAAAAGCTTCTCAGATTGCCGAATTATTCGAGAAGGCGCCTGCATTTCTCGCTGCACTGCAGACAAAAGCAGGTTCCGAGGGGCTGGCAGAGGAGCTCAAACGCCAATTTTTCACAAAAGATCCGAGCCAGTCTCAGCTTTTGGCCATGTCAACTGCTGAACTGAAAAGCCTGAAAAGTGTAATGGAGCAGATGATGAATGACAGCTCCGAAACGGGGCAAAAAGAGTGGAAGCTGGCGGAAAGCGAACTGAAAGCCATGCTGATGAACAAGAAAACCGATATCCCGATTTTTGATAAACCTCTGTCATTTATTCTGAAAAACAGAGACATTCAAGAGAACGGGAAGCCGGTTCTTCACGAACAGCCGATTCAATCTAATGGACTGATGAACCAGCATCGGACAGGCACAGCTCTGCTTCAGGGCCTTCAAACGGGGACCGCAGATGAAGCTTCAGCTCAGCCCAAAAGCTTCCCGGAACAAATTCTGAGCTCCTGGAAACAGATGAAGTTCACACCGTTCGGGAGATCGACAGGCAGTTTTACGATCCGTCTGAATCCTGAAAATCTGGGATTTATTACGATTAAATTGGTCAAACAGCACGGGATGTTTTCCAGCAAAATCATTGCCTCGACCGAGTCGGCAAAAGAGCTTTTGGAACACAATCTGACACATCTCAAACAGGCCCTGCCAAACATGGCTGTGCAAATAGACCGCTTTGGCGTGCCGGTTCAAAATGGAGATCAAACCTTAGGCCAATCGAGTGATGATCAAAAAAATCACCAGCAGCAGAAGCAGGATCAGGAAAAAGACCAAGAAAACGACGATTTTCGAGAATTTTTGGATGAACTGATCGAGACCCGAGTCCAGGATAGCGAGGAGGAGATCTAATGTCTGATACATCAGTTGACACAAGGACCCAAATAGGAAATACAAAAACGCAGTCGACAACGTCCAATTATTTGTCTGATGCAAAAAAAACGGAGAAATCAAGCGGCTCAAATTTGGGGAAGGATGAATTTTTGCAATTGCTTATGAAACAACTGCAATATCAAGATCCTTTAAACCCGATGGATGACCGCGAATACATCTCGCAAATGGCGACTTTTTCAAGCCTTGAGCAATTAACCAACTTAAATAAAACGATGTCGTCGTTTGTCGGACTTCAAGACCCGATGTCAATGTATGTCGGCTGGATTGGAAAAGAAGTCACATTTGAGGATGCCAACGAAGAGGAAAAAACAGCGCTTATCAAATCAGTCAAAAGCGCAGAGGGCCAATACTTGCTTGTCCTTGACGACGGAACCGAAGTCAGTCCATGGAATGTGACCGCGGTCGGCGATTCTGACAAATAAAAACAGAGAATACAGGGAGGACTAATCATGTTACGTTCACTATACTCAGGAATTAGCGGAATGAAAAACTTTCAAACAAAGCTTGATGTCATCGCTAACAATATTTCAAACGTCAATACTGCCGGATATAAGAAAAGCCGGGTTACCTTTAAAGATATTGTCAGCCAGCAGCTTGCAGGTGCATCTGCTTCAACTGCTGACAGGGGCTCGGTCAACGGCCAGCAAGTAGGGCTTGGTGGCACAATCGGCTCAATCGATATCATCCATACAAATTCTGCTCCGTCCACAACAGGCCGCCAGCTTGACATGACGATTACAGGAGACGGGTATTTTCGCGTCGGGACAGGGGATGAGACATACTATACACGGTCAGGTAACTTCTATCTTTCCGACGAAGGTGATTTAGTCACTGTTGACGGGCTGTTCGTATTAACGGCAGACGATCAGAGAATTAATATTCCGGCAGATGCGCAAAGCTTCAGCATCGCAACAGATGGAACGGTGACATATGTAGATCAGAATAACGTGAACCAGCCGGCAGGCCAAATTTCTCTTGCGACATTCAGCAATACAGCCGGATTAACAAAAGCGGGCGACAACCTTTACCGCGATTCATTGAGCTCTGGAAATCCGCAAGTCGTTACACCTGGAGAAGGTTCATCAGGCAAGCTGCAAACAAGTGCTTTAGAAATGTCAAACGTTGACCTTTCCGAAGAATTTTCCGAAATGATTATTTCACAGCGCGGTTTCCAAGCGAATGCGAAAATCATTACAACCTCTGATGAAATTCTTCAGGAGCTCGTCAATCTGAAGCGATAAGGAGGGAGGGGGCGTCCCCTTAGGCCGCCCCTCGGTAAACCATGATTAAAGTTACGCGATTAAACGGACAGCCCTTTATTCTGAATGCAATATTGATTGAACAAATTGAATGTTTTCCGGATACGACGATCACATTGTCAAACGGAAAGAAATTTGTTGTCAGAGAAGATGAAGATACAGTTGTAGACCATATTGTGTCCTTCTATCAAAAAATCCAAATACTTTCTTGTGACCAGAGAATTGAGGAATCTGAATGAATAAAAAACTTCTAGGAATCATGATGACTATTATTTTGGCAATTGCTGTGCTGGGAACCGCTGCGTTCTTTGTCATCAAAGGAAGCGCAAGCGAAAAGGATGAACATCAAGAACCGTCGATCGATGAAGTGGTGGAATCTTCAGTTGAAGTCGACGAAATCACGACAAACTTAAAATCCGATCATGTTGTCCGCCTGTCAATCAAGCTTGAAACCGATTCTAAAGAAGCGAAAGAAGAGCTTGAAAAACGGGATTTCCAAATCAAAGATACGGTGATCTCCCTTTTGGCAAATACAAATGCTGATGATCTTGAAGGAAACAAGGGAAAAGAGCATTTCAAAGAAAAGCTGAAAGAAAAGCTGAACTCGCACTACATGAAAGAGGGCAAAGTAAAAACAGTATACATTACCTCCTTTAATCTGCAGTAGGAAAGATATTCGACAGAACCATGGAGGTGAAAAACAGATGGCAGGAGAAGTGCTCTCCCAAAATGAAATCGATGCATTACTTTCAGCGATATCGACCGGTGAAATGGATGCCGATGAGCTGAAAAAAGAAGAGGCCGTTAAAAAAGTCAAAGTATATGACTTTAAACGGGCGCTCCGCTTTTCAAAAGATCAGATCCGCAGTCTGACGAGGATTCACGATAACTTTGCGAGGCTGTTGACGACCTATTTCTCAGCGCAGCTGAGAACCTATATCCAGATCTCTGTCAGCTCGGTTGATCAGGTTCCGTATGAGGAATTTATCAGATCGATTCCGAACATGACGATCCTCAATCTTTTTGAGGTTCGCCCCCTTGAAGGAAGAATCATGATGGAGATCAACCCGACCATCGCCTATACGATGATGGACAGGGTGATGGGCGGGATCGGCGCAAGCCATAACAAAATTGACAGCATGACGGAAATCGAGACGAAGATCATGTCCAATTTATTTGAAAGCTGCCTCACGAATTATAAAGATGCGTGGGAGTCCATCACAGAAATCGAGCCGGAAATGTCCGATTTTGAAGTGAATCCGCAGTTTGTGCAAATGGTCTCGCCTAATGAGACGGTCGTTGTCATTTCATTGAACACACAAATTGGAGATATCAGCGGGGTCATCAACCTGTGTATCCCGCATGTCGTGCTTGAACCGATTATTCCGAAGCTTTCCGTCCATTATTGGATGCAGTCAGACAGAATTGAACCAAAACCGGAGGAAACAAAGTCGATAGAAAAGCGGATTATGACGGCGCGCATTCCAATTGTCGCAGAACTCGGATCATCAGAATTGACCATTGAAGAGTTTTTAAATTTAGAAATTGGAGATTGTATCACTTTGGACAAATCAGTAGCAGAACCTCTTACTGTTTTGGTCGGAGATAAACCGAAATTTCTAGGACAAGCCGGCCGAATGAATCGAAAAACTGCGATTCAAATTCTAGATCACGACATAAGAGGTGAAGAATATGGAGAATAACAATAGGTTATCACAGGATGAAATTGATGCGCTGCTTAAAGGCGGCGATGACAATAATGGGGAGCAGCCAGAATCAGGATTGTCCCCGATGGAACAGGATACGATCGGGGAAATCGGAAATATTTCCTTTGGGAGCTCTGCAACAGCTTTGTCCACTTTGTTAAATCAAAAGGTAGAAATTACAACACCGACCGTGACGGTTGTTGAAAGAAGTCAGTTGAACGAAGAATTTCCTCATCCTTACGTATCGATCGGTGTGAGCTATACAGAAGGTTTTTCAGGAAACAACCTTCTTGTCATCAAACAAGATGACGCCGCGATTATCGCTGATTTGATGATGGGGGGAGACGGGACAAACGCCGATCCGTCGCTTGGCGAAATCCACTTAAGCGCGGTTCAGGAAGCGATGAACCAGATGATGGGCTCAGCGGCCACATCCATGTCCACCGTCTTCAGCAAAAAGATTGATATTTCTCCGCCTGAGGTTGATCTTCTCGATGTGAAAGAAGGAGAAGGGACAGATCATATCCCAGAGGAAGATCCGCTTGTCAAAGTTTCCTTTAGATTGAAAGTCGGAAAACTGATCGACTCTCATATTATGCAGCTTTATCCGCTCACCTTTGCGAAAGATCTGATCGATGAACTAACGAATCAGGACAGCGGGGAACAGCCGGTCCAGACTGAGGAAGCACCGCCTGTTCAGGAAAAAGCGGCCGCTTCAGCGGCACCAACGCCAACGCCGAGTCCGAAAAAAGAGCCTGCTCCTAAGCGGCAGGGAACAACAAAGGTGTCTGAGCCTGTTCAGGTCACACCTGCTGAGTTTGCCTCGTTTGATTCTCAGGCAGAAGCACAGCCGCATCTCAATAATCTTGACATGCTCATGGACATTCCTTTATCGGTGACAGTCGAGCTTGGCAGGACTAACCGCAGTGTGAAAGAGGTGCTTGAACTGTCCTCCGGCAGCATTATTGAGCTTGACAAATTAGCTGGTGAACCCGTAGACATCCTCGTCAACCAGCGTGTTGTCGCAAAAGGAGAAGTCGTCGTGATTGATGAAAACTTCGGCGTCAGGGTAACGGACATTTTAAGTCAGGCGGAGCGAATCAATAAATTAAGATAACAACAGATTTGATTAAGGAGAGATTAATAATGGCTTATAAGATTTTAGTAGTTGATGATGCAGCATTTATGAGAATGATGATCAAAGATATTTTGGTGAAAAACGGTTTTGAAGTGGTTGCAGAAGCGCAAGACGGAGCTCAGGCTGTTGAAAAATTTAAAGAGCATTCACCTGACCTGGTCACAATGGATATCACGATGCCGGAAAAAGACGGAATCACCGCTCTTAAAGAAATCAAGGAAATCGATCCGCAGGCAAAAATCATCATGTGTTCTGCAATGGGTCAGCAGTCCATGGTAATCGACGCCATCCAGGCGGGAGCAAAAGACTTTATCGTCAAACCGTTCCAAGCTGACCGCGTCATGGAAGCGATCAACAAAACGCTAAGCTAAAGGGTGTACAACTTGTTTAAGAAATCTCTTATTTTCATAGCCGGCATTTGCCTTCTTCTCTTTCTCGCCATGCCCCATTCCTCCGCTTCTGCTGAGGAATCCGCCGATCAGACGGTAGATCAGCTGTTTGATAAGGATACCGGCAAAAGCAAGGAGAAAAAAGAAGACAAAACCGAGAATAAAAGCAGCCATTCTATTAAGGAAGAGACGGAGAGCGATCCCCCGTCTCCTTCCGTTTCCATATTCGATTTTGTAAAAATGATCGGCGCCTTGCTGTTCGTGATTTTTCTGATTTACGCTTTGGTTAAATTTATGAACAAACGGAACCGCCTGTTAAAACCCTTTCAGTATGTCGAAAATATCGGCGGAACTTCGCTCGGCCAGAACAAGTCCGTGCAGCTGATTAAAGTGGGGAACAGGGTGCTTGTCGTCGGTGTCGGCGAAAACATCCAGCTGTTGAAAGAGATTGATGATGAAAAAGAATATGAAGACATTCTCGCACAGCATGAAGCAGCTGTGAGCAGCAAGATCGAATGGCAGAAATGGGTGGATCAAGTCAAAGTTCCGGGTGCGCAAAAACAAGGCGTTAAAGCTTCTTTTTCTGAATCATTAAAAGCACAGCTTTCGGAACTGAAACAAAATCATGCAAAAGGCAGAAAGAAAGGCCAAAATCAACATGAATGAGTTTATTGATTTATTTAATTCAAGCGATGCGGGAAATGTCAGCGCCAGCGTCCGGCTCTTGCTGCTTTTAACTGTATTTTCGATCGCGCCGGGAATCTTGATCCTGATGACGTGTTTTACAAGGGTTGTCATTGTGTTGTCTTTTGTCCGGACATCTTTGGCGACGCAGTCAATGCCGCCAAACCAGGTGCTGATCGGACTGGCTTTATTTTTAACGTTTTTCATTATGGGACCGACGTTTTCAGAGATTAATAAAGACGCTCTGACCCCTTTAATGAACAACAAGATCACTTTAGATGAAGCATATACGAAAGCTGAAGCTCCGATCAAAGAGTTTATGAGCAAGCATACAAGGCAGAAGGATTTAGCTTTATTTATGAATTACGCAAAGATGGAAACGCCTGAAGCGGTTGAGGATATACCTCTTTCAACAATGGTTCCCGCGTTTGTCATCTCAGAGTTGAAAACCGCATTTCAAATGGGATTTATGATTTTTATTCCGTTCCTGATTATCGATATGGTCGTGGCGAGTGTTTTGATGTCGATGGGGATGATGATGCTTCCGCCCGTCATGATTTCACTGCCGTTTAAAATTTTGCTTTTTGTCCTTGTAGACGGCTGGTATTTAATCGTTAAATCTTTGCTGCAAAGCTTTTAGAGTAGGTGCTAAACATGAATTCAGAATTTGTTATATCGATGGCTGAAAGAGCGGTGTACGTGACTTTGCTCATCAGCGGGCCCCTGTTGGCGCTCGCTCTTGCGGTTGGGCTGATCGTCAGCGTTTTTCAGGCAACGACCCAAATCCAGGAACAGACTCTCGCATTTATACCGAAAATTGTCGCCGTTTTGGTGGGACTGATCATTTTTGGACCGTGGATGCTGTCGACAATTTTGTCTTTTGCGACTGAGCTGTTCTCCAATTTAAATCGTTTTGCAGGGTAGTTTTAACATGATGTCAATTATTGAATCATTTCCAGCCTTTTTGCTTGTGTTTGTCAGAATTACGGCATTTTATGTCACGGTGCCTCTATTTTCTTATCGGTCAATTCCAGCCGTTCATAAAATAGGTTTTGCATTTTTTCTTGCGATTGTCAGTTTCAGCACGATTGAAAAGCCTCCTCAGCTTGATGTTGACGGACTTTATATGCTTTTGATCATGAAGGAGGCGCTGGTCGGACTTCTTCTCGGGCTGATTGCCTACATGATGATTTCAGCCGTCCAAATCGCCGGATCATTCATTGATTTTCAAATGGGATTTGCTGTGGCAAATGTGATTGATCCTCAAACAGGCGCGCAAAGCCCTCTGGTCGGACAATTTTTGTACACGATGGCTCTGCTTCTCATGCTGAGCTTGAATGCGCACCATTTGCTGCTTGACGGAATTTACTACAGCTATCAATACATCCCAGTCGACCGTCTGGCGCTGTCGTTTGGCAGTGAAGAGTTTGCAGAGTTTATCGCGAAAAGCTTCAACACGATGTTCATTACGGCTTTTCAACTGTCTGTACCTGTTGTGGCCTGTCTGTTTTTAGTCGATCTGGCACTGGGAATTGTGGCGAGAACGGTACCGCAGCTGAACGTGTTTGTCGTCGGGCTTCCTCTGAAAATCGCGGTCACCTTTATCATGCTCATCATCTGTATGGCAGTGATGTTCAGCATGATGCAGAATGTGTTCGAATTTGCCATTCGGACAATGAGAGATCTATTAAGTTTGCTTGGGGTGGCAGGATGAAGCTGACGTTGGATTTGCAATTTTTCGCAGGTGAAAAAACAGAAAAAGCGACGCCGAAAAAACGGCGCGAGACGCGGAAAAAAGGACAGGTTGCCAAAAGCGCCGATGTCAATACAGCGGTCACGCTTCTCATCATCTTTATGGCCTTATTGTTTATCGGGCCATTGATGAGGGATCGTTTGATCGGCTTGATCGAGAGGTTTTATAAAGATTCGATCACGATGAAGGTGACGGTGGCGAATATTCCCGGGCTGTTTCGCGACTTGGTGCTGGAATGCGGCCTGCTCATGGGCCCGATATTGCTGACGGCGCTCATTTCAGGTATTTTAAGCAACTATTTGCAAGTCGGATTTTTATTTGCTCCTGAAGCGGTTAAACCCGATTTAAAAAAGCTCGACCCGATCAAGGGATTCAAGCGGATCTACAGTATCAGGGCGATCGTTGAACTGTTAAAATCCATTTTGAAAATCGTCATCGTCGGCGGAGTGACATTCGCCGTTTTATGGCTGAACTTCGGCAAGATTCTCAGAACCCCGCTTTTGTCTCCGGGGGAGGCATTATCATTTGTCGGCTGGCTCACCTTTTTAATGGGGGTTTCGGCAGCGGTGGCATTGATTTTTCTTGCAGTTCTCGATTATCTCTATCAGAAGTTCGATTATGAAAAAAATATTCGAATGTCTAAACAGGACATTAAAGATGAGTATAAAAAGACTGAAGGCGATCCGCTGATTAAGTCCAAAATCAAGCAAAAACAAAAAGAAATGGCGATGCGCCGCATGATGCAGGAAGTTCCGAAGGCGGACGTCATCATCACGAACCCGACCCATTATGCCGTCGCTCTTAAATATGACGAAAACAAAATGGATGCGCCGTTTATCCTGGCTAAAGGGGTCGATCTCATGGCGCTGAAGATCAGGCAGATCGCCAAAGAGCATGATGTCATGACGGTCGAGAACAGACCGTTGGCTAGAGCGCTTTATGATCAGGTTGAGATTGACCAGGCCGTTCCGGAAGAATTTTTTAAGGCCATTGCCGAAATCTTAGCCTACGTGTATAAAACAAAGCAAAAAATCTAGTGAATTTTTTAGTTTTAAAAGGAGAGAAACAGCATGTCTGCAAGAGATTTATCTATTTTATCCGGCGTTGTCCTCATTGTGTCAATGCTAATTATTCCTTTTCCAACATGGATGTTGAGCATCTTAATTATCGTTAATATTTCTCTTGCGTTGATCGTGCTTCTCACCACAATGAACATGCAAGAACCGCTGCAATTTTCGATTTTCCCTTCTTTATTGCTGCTGCTTACGCTGTTTCGTTTAGGGCTCAATGTATCGACAACACGTTCGATTCTGTCAAACGGAGATGCGGGAAAAGTAGTCGAGACTTTCGGATCTTTCGTTGTCGGCGGCAACGTTTTGGTTGGTCTCGTCGTCTTCATCATATTAATTATCATCCAGTTTATCGTCATTACCAAAGGGGCGGAACGGGTTTCAGAAGTTGCTGCGAGATTTACGCTGGATGCCATGCCGGGAAAACAGATGAGCATCGACGCCGATCTCAATGCCGGGATGGTGACCGAGCAGGAAGCGAAAGTCCGTCGTGAAAAAGTGGCGCGTGAAGCAGACTTTTATGGAGCGATGGACGGTGCCAGCAAATTTGTTAAAGGAGATGCGATCGCCGGCATCATTATTGTTCTCATCAACGTCATTTTCGGAATTGTCATTGGCATGCTGCAAAAGCAGATGAGCATTCAGGATGCCGCATCGCACTTTACGCTGCTGTCTGTAGGGGACGGGATCGTATCACAGCTGCCTGCACTCCTGATCTCAACGGCGACGGGGATTGTCGTGACAAGAGCCGCCTCAGAAGGAAATCTTGGCCACGATATTACCGGCCAGCTGTTTGCCTATCCTAAGCTCCTATATGTGACAGCCGGAACGATTTGTTTACTCGGAATCTTCACGCCGATCGGTATTCTGCTGACAGGACCTTTGGCGTTCCTGCTCGCTTTTGGCGGCTACATGCTTTCCAAAGCTGGAGAAGAAAAGGAAAAAGTGGAAGATATCTTAGAGGAAGAAGCGGAAGTGGACGAGTTAAAAAGTCCGGAAAGCGTTGTGCATCTGCTTGATATTGATCCGATTGAATTCGAATTCGGCTACGGGCTGATCCCTCTTGCTGATACGAATCAAGGCGGTGACCTGCTGGACAGAATCGTCATGATCAGACGGCAGCTTGCCATTGAGCTCGGCCTTGTCATTCCGGTGGTCAGGATCAGGGATAACATCGCTCTTCAGCCGAATGAGTACCGGCTGAAAATCAAAGGAAATGAAGCGGCTAAAGGCGAGCTTCTCCTTGATCACTTTTTGGCGATGTCACCGACTGGCGAAGATGATCAGATCGAAGGGATTGACACGGTCGAACCATCCTTTGGCCTCCCGGCTAAATGGATTTCCGAATCTCAAAAAGATCAGGCCGAAATGCTCGGGTATACGGTCGTCGATCCAGCTTCCGTCGTTTCGACCCATATTACGGAACAAGTGAAAAAGCACGCTCATGAACTGATTGGCAGACAGGAAACAAAACAGCTGATCGACCATTTGAAAGAATCGTATCCTGTCCTGGTCGAAGAAGTAACACCGAATCCGCTGTCTGTCGGTGATATTCAAAAAGTGCTGGCAAAACTGCTGAAAGAGAAAGTGTCCATCCGGAACTTGGTGACGATTTTTGAAACCTTGGCTGACTACGGAAAACTGACGACGGATTCAGACATGCTGACAGAGTATGCAAGACAGGCTCTCGCTAAGCAGATTACAGCCCAATATGCAAGGGAACATGAGACGCTGAAAGTGGTGACCTGCTCTGGACGCGTTGAGAAGGCTGTTGCCGAAGGCATCCAGCAGACTGAACACGGCAACTATTTATCTCTTGAACCGGTCATTTCTGAAAATATCATTCAGTCTGTAGCAAGGGAAATCGAGCAGCTTTCATTGAGGCAGGAAGTGCCGATTCTGCTTTGCTCACCGCCTGTGAGGATGTACGTCAAACAGCTTTTGGAACGCTATTTCCCTGATCTTCCGGTTCTTTCATATAACGAACTGGAGGCCAATGTAGAAGTTCAAAGTATCGGAGTGGTGGATATTCAATGAAAATCAAAAAATTTGTAGCTGGTTCGATGCAGGAAGCCACAAAGCAAATTAGACATGAGCTTGGGAATGACGCCGTTATCTTAAACTCCAAAAAGATTGAGAAGAGAAAATGTTTCGGCTTGATCAAAAAACAAGGTGTTGAAGTGATAGCTGTGTTGGATCAGGACTTCTCCGATGCGAAAAAACCAAAGCAGCCAAAGGCTGCATTGCCTGAACAAAGCCCTTTACCTGTAAAGTCTGATCAGCTTGATTTGGCCAATCAGGTAAAAGAGCTGAAAGAACTGCTGGAAAAGCGCGATCATGAACAGCCTGTCGATGTGCTGCCAGAGCCGCTGAAAAAAGCAGACCAGCTCCTGGCTAAACAAGGGGTATCGCCAGCCATCCGAACGAAAGCATTGGGCCGTTTGATCAGTACTTCTTTAAGAAACGGAGAAGAATGGACGGAAGAAAAGGCGCTTCAACGCTTAACAGACGCTTTAGCCGAGCTCCTTCCCGAAAATCTTGATGAAGGCTTGGCGATTCGTTCTCAATATGTCGTGCTTTTCGGCTCGACCGGAGTCGGCAAAACAACGACATTAGCCAAACTTGCCGCTTCATCTGTTTTGGAAGAGCAAAAAAGGATCGCCTTTATTACGACAGACACGTACCGGATAGCGGCGGTCGACCAGCTGAAAACATACGCAGAGCTGCTGAACGCTCCGCTTGAAGTGTGCTATACGAAAGAGGAATTTAAAGCTGCACAGCAAAAATTCGCTGATTTCGACCATGTCTTTATCGATACGGCGGGCCGCAATTTTAAAGACGGACAATATGTCAAGGAACTGAAGGACATGATTCCGTTTGAGCGGCGGATTCAGGCATTTCTCGTTTTGTCCGCAACGAGCAAATACGAAGATATGAAAGAGCTTATCAGGCAGTTTTCAAGCATCCCGATCGATCAATTGATTTTTACGAAAGTGGATGAAACCGATTCATTGGGGAGCGTCATGAACCTGCTTGCTGAATCGAAAATCGGCCTCGGCTATATGACAAACGGCCAGAACGTCCCTGAAGATATCCGCTACTTGTCGAATGCATCATTTGCCAGACTGCTTACGGGGTGTTGAACATGGATCAGGCAGAAAGCTTACGAAAACGAATGGAGCTTCGGCTTGCCGAACCGCCCGCCGTCTACCAAAAAAAAGCGAAAACGCTGGCGGTGATAAGCGGCAAGGGCGGTGTCGGAAAATCCAACCTGTCGCTGAATACGGCTCTTGCGCTTTCAAAAAAAGGGAAAAACGTACTTTTGATCGACCTTGATGTCGGAATGGGTAATATTGACATTCTGATCGGCCGGCAGACGCTCTATACCATGGTGGATGTGCTGAATCAAAAATTGCCTTTTGACCGCGCTGTGTCAACAGGTCCGGAAGGCATTCAATATATCTCCGGAGGGACGGGGCTGAACGCGATGTTCGAATTGAACAGAGAGAACTGGTCGTTTTTTCTCAAAGAACTGGCATCTGTTCTGGGGAATTTTGATTATGTACTGTTTGACATGGGAGCAGGGCTGTCAAAAAATCAGCTGCCCTTCGTCCTTTCAGCGGATGAAATCCTGGTTGTCACCACTCCGGAACCGACATCGATTATGGATGCTTACAGTGCGATTAAGCATTTAGCTTTAACCGGACAGAAGCTGAAGATCAAGGTCATTGTCAACCGCTGCACAAACCAAAAAGACGGAATATCCGCCTTTATGCGCCTTTCCGGCACGGTAAACGCTTTTTTGCAGCAAAAGCTGGCATATGCAGGGCCGGTTCCTGAAGACCCTTTAGTATCAAAAGCTGTTGTTGAACAGCAGCCTTTTCTCCTTAAGTACCCGCGCTCAAAACTGAGCAGGGCGGTTTACCTTTTGGCAGATTCACTGCTTGAAGACGGCAGGGCACACAGCGATGAAAATCGGTCGTTTATCGATAAATTATCTTCATTTTTGAGGAGGGGCAATACATTATGATTCGTGTTCTTGTCGTTGACGACTCTGCTTTTATGAGAAAAATGATCACCAAGTTTTTAACCTCCAATCATGAGATTGCTGTAGCAGGAACGGCGAGAAACGGAGAGGAAGCGCTCCAAAAAATCAAGGAACTCCGTCCGGATGTGGTCACATTAGACATGGAAATGCCTGTGATGAACGGAAAAGAAACATTAAAAAGGATCATGGCCACAGATCCTCTTCCCGTGATCATGGTTTCGAGCCTGACGCAGCAGGGAGCGGAGATCACCATTGAGTGTCTGGAGCACGGAGCGGTTGATTTTGTCGCGAAGCCTTCAGGTTCCATTTCCATCGACCTGTACAAAGTAAGGGACATCATGATTGAAAAGGTTTTGACAGCTGGACGGGCGAAAGTGAAGGCCCGACCTGCACCGGAGCCAAAGCCTGCATCAGATAAAAAACCAGTTTTGATGAGCGGCAGCCGGCCCGTCCGTTCGCCAGCTGCAAAACAGCTTGTTTGCATCGGTACATCAACAGGGGGACCGAGAGCGCTGCAAAGAGTGCTCCCTAAGCTTCCCAAAACCCTAAAGGCGCCTGTTTTTGTTGTTCAGCATATGCCCGCAGGGTTTACGGCCTCATTGGCAAACAGGCTGAACCACCTCTCAGAAGTAACCGTGAAGGAGGCTGAAAACGGTGAGAGAGCTCAGGACGGCTGGGTCTATATTGCACCCGGAGGAAAAAACATGGCAGTGCATCTTGAGCAGGGCGAACTGGTGATTTCACTCGATGACCGCGACACAGCCAGCCGCCATAAACCATCTGTCGACTACTTGTTCAGCTCGCTCGCATCTCTCAGAGATTTTGAAAAAATCGCCGTCATTATGACAGGAATGGGAAGCGACGGGACTGAAGGCGTCAAAGGTCTTTTAACACATGCGGGCGGCAAGGTTATCGCCGAATCTGCCGAATCATCCGTCGTATTCGGGATGCCCAAGGCGGTCATAAACACCGGACTTGCAGATGAGATCAGACATGTTGATGAGATTGCTGCAGCTATTATGACGTATATGAAAAAAGAAAGGGCGTGACTCATATGGATATGAATCAATATTTAGACGTCTTTATTGAAGAAAGTAAAGAACATTTGCAAACCTGTAATGAAAAATTGCTCGAACTCGAAAAAAATCCAACAGATCTTCAGCTTGTCCATGATATTTTCAGAGCGGCTCACACCTTAAAAGGCATGAGCGCAACAATGGGCTATGAAGATATGGCTCATTTAACACACACCCTTGAAAATGTGCTGGATGCCATCCGCAATGAGGAGATGACGATTACTCCCGAATGGATGGATGTCATGTTTGAAGCGCTTGATGACCTGGAAGCGATCGTCCTTTCGATCATTGAGGGAGGCGACGGCAAGCGGGATGTCTCCGAAGTCTGCGCCAAGCTCGATGTAACCGGTGCAAGCAAAGAAACTGCAGCAGCAGAAACAGCTGAAGCATCTTCGGAAACGAAATGGTCGTATGACGAATTCCAAAGAACGGTCATTGCCGAAGCGGAGGAGCAAGGCTTTAAATGCTATGAAATTTCCGTTTCTCTTAAAGAGGACTGCCTATTAAAAGGCGTTCGGGTCTACATGGTTTTCGAACAGCTGAACGATATCGGCGAGGTCGTCAAAACCATCCCGGACACGGAAGTGCTTGAGGCGGAGGATTTTGATTCCGAGTTTGTCATTTGCTTTTTAAGCAAACTTACGGAAGAGGAGATTTTCAATAAAATAAACAGCGTTTCTGAAATCGAGAAAATAAATGTAACAGAGCTGAAAAACGATTTTTCAGCGGCGGCCGAACCAGAAAAGCCGGCCCCTGAAAAAGAAGCAGCTCCAACAGAAAAGGAGAAAAAGCCGGAAAAACCGGCAAAGCAGGCGAATGGCAAAAATGAAGCTGCAAAACCGGCAGCAGGCGGAGGAACGAAAACGATCCGCGTCAACATCGACCGCCTCGATTCTCTCATGAACCTCTTTGAAGAGCTTGTCATTGACAGGGGGCGTTTGGAACAAATCGCCAAAGAACTTGAGCACAGTGAATTAACGGAAACCGTCGAGCGAATGACAAGGATTTCCGGAGATTTGCAATCGATCATCCTGAATATGAGAATGGTGCCGGTTGAGACTGTCTTCAACCGCTTCCCGCGCATGGTCCGCCAGCTGACGAAGGAATTAAATAAAAAGATTGAACTTTCCATATTCGGAGCGGATACAGAACTTGACAGGACGGTCATCGACGAAATCGGCGATCCGCTCGTCCATCTATTAAGAAACAGCCTTGACCACGGTGTTGAAGCACCTGAAATCAGGGTTAAAAACGGAAAGCCTGAAACAGGTCAAGTCCGCCTGAAAGCATATCACAGCGGAAACCATGTCTTTATCGAGGTTGAGGATGACGGAGCGGGGATCAACCGCAAAAAAGTGCTCGAAAAAGCGCTCGAACGAAACGTCATTACTGAACGGGATGCGGAAACAATTGAAGATCATGAGATCGATGCGCTGATTTTTGCTCCGGGATTTTCAACCGCTGATCAAATTTCAGATATTTCCGGGCGCGGCGTCGGCTTGGATGTTGTCAAAAGCAAGCTCGAATCATTGGGCGGATCTGTCAGCATTAAATCAAGCGAAGGTGAAGGATCGCTCTTTTCGATCCAGCTGCCGCTGACACTTTCGATCATTTCCGTGCTTTTAGTCAAACTTGAAAAAGAAACATTCGCGATCCCGATTTCTTCTATTATAGAAACGGCTGTCGTTGAAAAGAAAGATATCCTTCAGACACATGACCGCGAAGTGATTGATTTCAGGGGCCATATCGTACCGGTTGTTTACCTGAAAGAGCAGTTTAAAGTTGAGGATTCTTCAGATGACCTTGACCAGCTTCATGTCATCGTCGTGAAAAAAGGAGACAAGCTGACTGCATTTGTCGTCGATTCCTTTATCGGACAGCAGGAAGTCGTATTAAAATCATTAGGTGATTATTTAACAAATGTCTTTGCCATTTCTGGAGCGACGATTTTGGGAGACGGACAAGTTGCGCTGATCATTGATTGCAACGCCCTTATTAAATAGAAAGCGAAAGGAGAGCGATCCTCTTGACCATACAGACAACCACCGGTGAAAAAATGATCGTATTCAAAGTGAATCATAAAGAGTATGCCATATCTGTTTCAGAAGTCATGTCCATTGAAAAATGGCAGCATCCTACAAGGGTGCCCGGAGTCGAACCATATATCTGCGGCGTCATTAATTTAAGAGGTGTTGTCACACCTGTCATCGATTTGAGAAAGCGGATTGAGGCGCCGGGAGACACAATTACGGATGAAACAAGAATCATCATCATCACCCATCAGGACATTGAAGTCGGCTGGGTGGTAGATGAGGCGAACGACGTCATCACCGTCGAAGAAGAGGAGATTGAATCGGCTCCTGAAACGGTTGGGAAAGACGGCAGACAATGGATTAAAGGCATTGTAAAACAGGGCTCCAGACTACTCAACCTGATCGACTCTGAAGCTGTTTTAAATAGGAAGTCAAGCCTTGTTGCAGCTTCCGAAAGTGCTAAGAAATAAGGAGCCTCGAGATGAGCATTTTTAACGGAATTAAAGAAGAGCATCTTGATATTTTAAGGGAAGTCGGCAATATAGGAGCGGGCCATTCCGCTTCTGCCTTGGCAAATTTGTTGAACAGAAAAATCGAAATGGAAGTGCCGTTTGTCAAGCTCATGTCGTTTGATGAGCTCGTCAACCTTTTCGGCGGTGCAGACCTTCCCGTCGCCAGCATCTTTCTGCGTATGGAAGGGGATTTTCCGGGCTCGATGTTCGTTATTATGCCTTTTTCAGAGGCTGAACAATTGATCAGAGAGCTTGTCTGCAACCCCGAATTTGAAATCGAAAGCATGACCCCTGACGATATAGGGGCCTCCGCCCTGCACGAGCTGGGGAATATAATGGCTGGCTCATATTTGACCGCGTTAGCTGATTTGACAAACCGGCAAATGTACCCGAGCGTCCCGGAACTGACGCTCGATATGTTTGGAGCTGTCATCAGCGAGGGGCTGATCGAGCTCAGCCAAGTCGGAGACCAGGTCATCGTCATTGACAACTCGATTTTTGATGAAGAGCACAACCGGAAGGTAAAAGCGCATTTATTCCTTTTGCCCGACTACGATTCTTTTGAAAAGCTCTTTCATTCATTGGGTGCTGCACTATGAAAATCATAGAAAAAGAGACATCTGTTGTCAGAGTCGGCATTGCCGATGTAAAAATAGTCCGTACTCCCGATCGAATCCGAACATCAGGACTCGGTTCTTGCGTTGGGCTTGTGCTTTATGATCTGGAAGCAAAAACGGCAGGGCTCGTCCATGTCATGCTTCCCGATTCTTCCCTTTCAAAGACGCCGGATATCAATCTGGCAAAATACGCAGACACCGCTGTGGCGGCAACGGTCAACATGCTGCTTGAAGCAGGCTGCCGAAAATTCGCCTTGAAAGCGAAAATGGCCGGGGGAGCCGAAATGTTTAAGTTTAAGATGACAAATGATTTGATGAAAGTCGGGCCAAGAAATGTGCTTGCGATTAAAAAACATCTATCTCTCTTGAATATTCCGATTGTAAGCGAGGATACAGGCGGAAACAGCGGAAGGACCATCGAGTTTGATCCGCAATCAGCTGAGCTTGTCATCCGGACAGTTAAACAAGGTGTAACAACGATTTAATATGCAATTTAGGGGGATAAAGATGCAATCCTTGAACTATGAAGATCAGATGCTTTGGTCGCGATGGAAAGAATGGAAAGATCCTCAGGCTGGCGATGATTTAATCCGCCGCTATATGCCGCTTGTCACATATCATGTCGGCCGGATAGCCGTCGGCTTGCCCAAGTCCGTTCACAAAGATGATTTGGTAAGCCTCGGCATGCTGGGTTTGTACGATGCCCTTGAAAAATTTGATCCGGGAAGGGATTTGAAGTTTGATACATACGCTTCATTCAGAATCAGAGGCGCTATTATCGACGGCCTTCGAAAAGAAGATTGGCTTCCGAGAACATCCCGGGAAAAAACAAAAAAAGTCGAAGCTGCGATTGAAAAGCTTGAACAGCGCTATTTAAGAAATGTATCGCCGAGCGAAATCGCAGAGGAATTGGGAATGACGGAGCAAGACGTCGTGACGACAATTAATGAAGGTTTTTTTGCAAACCTCCTTTCAATTGATGAAAAGCTTCACGACCATGAAGACGGTGAGAATGTCCAAGTGATGATAAGGGATGACAAAACGACCACACCTGAAGAAAAAATGCTCAAAGACGAGCTGATTTCCCAGCTTGCCGAAAAAATAAATGAGCTTTCCGAAAAAGAACAGCTTGTTATCAGCTTATTTTATAAAGAAGAGCTGACGCTGACGGAAATCGGCCAGGTTCTGAACTTATCGACCTCGCGCATTTCCCAGATTCACTCCAAGGCGCTTTTTAAATTGAAGCATCTTCTTGATAAAGTGGTACAATAATATGTAAGCTGCTGGCTTTTCGCCGGCAGCATTTTTTAGGCTGTTTTCAGGGAACATCTTTTGAAAAGACATTTTAAAAATTCATGGTTAGCGAGTGAAAAATATGTCAACAATATTATGGCTTGTGAGCTTTACGCTCCACGGTATACTGATCTATTTTGTCATCATTCTGAATGCGAGGCTCAGCGCTTTTAAGGCCGCAGAGAAAGAGCAAAAACAGCTTCTGGAAGAAACCGAGAATACATTGACCGCATTTCTGATGGAGCTGAAAGACGAAAATGAAAAACTCGTCAGGGAGTTTCAGCAGGATGCCGAACGCGAGCCTCAAAAAGAAAAACATCAGACCCATCAGTCGGAGACTCCTGCCGAATCCGGCTCCGTCTTCCCTGAAACGGAAGAAACCGCCGGCCTGCCGCTTCATATTGAATCGATGATCGATGAAGTTGAAAGAAAAGAGGATGAGCTTCATCAGCAGGAACATGAAGACTCCGCCTCGTTTGAAGAAAAAGCTTCGGCTTTATATGAAGAGGGCCTTTCTCCTGAAGACATTGCAAGACAATTAAAAACCGGCAAAACAGAGGTTGAGCTTTTCTTAAAATTTCGCGGAAAGATGAAAAACGATTCTTGATTGTCGGGAAAGCTTATGGTATATTAATTCTTGGTGTTAATTACACACGCTTAACGATTTATGCAAGCGGTGCTGTGCGAGGCTCGTGCAGTCCTGCATAAAAATGACCTAAGCGGAGGAAAAAAACCATTATATTAGGAGGAAATAACACATGTCAGTCATTTCTATGAAGCAATTGCTTGAAGCTGGTGTTCACTTCGGCCACCAAACACGCCGCTGGAACCCAAAAATGAAACGTTACATCTTCACAGAGCGTAATGGAATCTACATCATCGATCTTCAAAAAACAGTTAAAAAAGTTGAGGAAGCCTACAACTTTACAAAAAATCTTGCAGCTGACGGAGGAAAAATCCTTTTCGTCGGTACGAAAAAGCAAGCTCAAGACTCTGTTAGAGAAGAAGCGGAACGTTCTGGAATGTACTTTGTCAACCAACGCTGGCTTGGCGGTACATTAACAAACTTTGAAACCATTCAAAAGCGTATCAAACGCCTTAAAGATATCGAAAAAATGCAAGAAAACGGCACATTTGACGTACTTCCTAAAAAAGAAGTCGTTCAATTGAAAAAAGAATTAGAGCGTCTTGAAAAATTCCTAGGCGGAATCAAAGACATGAAAGAGCTTCCTGATGCACTGTTCATCATCGATCCTCGTAAAGAGCGCATCGCTGTTGCAGAAGCGCGCAAGCTGAACATTCCGATCATCGGAATCGTTGACACAAACTGTGATCCGGATGAAATCGACGTTGTTATCCCTGCGAACGATGACGCGATCCGCGCTGTTAAATTGCTTACTTCTAAAATGGCAGATGCAATTCTGGAAGCAAAACAAGGTGAAGAAACAGCTGAAACAGAAGAAAAAGAAGCAGAAACAACTGAAACAACAACTGCTTAACCTGATCAAAAGGTGATAAGGGGGAACTGCCTTTTATCACCTTTTTTTTCACCAGATAAAAACTTACATATTTTGTTTGGATTATAAGGAGGAAATCAAAATGGCAATTAGTGCACAAATGGTAAAAGAGCTTCGCCAAAAAACCGGGGCGGGCATGATGGACTGCAAGAAAGCGTTAACTGAAACTGACGGAAACATGGAAAAAGCAATCGAGCTTCTAAGAGAAAAAGGCATTGCAAAAGCTGCTAAAAAAGCTGACCGCATCGCTGCTGAAGGATTGACTTTAATTAAAACTGACGGCAACGCAGGCGTCATTTTAGAAGTGAACTCTGAAACGGACTTCGTTGCAAAAAACGAAGGGTTTAAAGAGCTTTTAAACGACTTGGCTGAACATATTCTTGCCGAAAGACCGGAAAGCGTTGAAGCCGCTCTTGAGCAAAAAATGGCAAACGGTTCAACTGTTGAAGAATATATCACTAGCGCTGTTGCTAAAATCGGAGAAAAAATCACGCTTCGCCGCTTCGCTGTCTTGACAAAAGGCGATGACGCTGCATTTGGCTCATACCTGCATATGGGCGGGCGCATCGGCGTACTTACTGTGCTAAACGGTACAACTGATGAAGAAACAGCAAGAGACATCGCAATGCACGTTGCAGCTGTCAACCCTCGCTTCATTTCCCGTGATCAAGTGTCTGAGGAAGAAGCGAACCGTGAGCGCGAAATTCTGACTCAGCAGGCGCTTCAAGAAGGAAAGCCTGAAAACATCGTGGCTAAAATGGTTGAAGGCCGTCTGAACAAATATTTCGAAGAAATCTGCCTGCTTGATCAAGCATTCGTTAAAAACCCGGATGAAAAAGTGAAGCAAGTCGTTGCTGCGAAAAACGCGACAGTTGAAACATTTATCCGCTACGAAGTTGGAGAAGGAATCGAAAAACGCCAAGAAAACTTTGCTGAAGAAGTTATGAACCAAGTGAAAAAATAAGATTGAAAAGCCGCTTGCTGAAAACACGGCAGGATCTTTTCAAGGAAAATAGGGGACACAATTTGTGTCCCTATTTTTAAAACAGTTTACAAACCTTTTTTTCTCTTGCATAATAAATAACGGCAAGCATGCACTTGGAGGTTATTATGGAAAAACCAAAGTATAATCGTATCGTATTAAAGCTTAGCGGAGAAGCGCTTGCGGGCGAACAGGGCAACGGCATCAACCCGACCGTGATCCAGTCCATCGCCAAGCAGGTGAAAGAAATTGCCGAGCTTGATGTTGAAGTGGCAGTTGTCGTCGGAGGCGGCAACCTGTGGCGCGGAAAGACAGGCAGTGATCTGGGAATGGACCGCGCGACAGCGGACTACATGGGAATGCTTGCAACGGTCATGAATTCCCTTGCCCTTCAGGACAGCCTTGAAACACTCGGAATTCAGTCAAGAGTTCAGACATCGATTGAAATGCGGCAGGTCGCTGAGCCATACATAAGAAGAAAAGCGATTCGCCACCTTGAAAAAAAGCGCGTCGTCATCTTCGCTGCCGGTACAGGCAATCCATATTTCTCAACGGACACGACAGCAGCGCTCAGAGCGGCTGAAATTGAGGCCGATGTCATCTTAATGGCCAAAAATAATGTCGACGGTGTATACAATGCCGATCCTAGAACGGACGAAAATGCCGTAAAATATGAAAAATTGTCTTATCTCGACGTATTAAAAGACGGTTTGGCCGTCATGGACTCAACCGCTTCATCTCTATGCATGGATAACGACATCCCGCTGATCGTCTTTTCCATCATGGAAGAAGGAAACATTAAAAGAGCCGTTATCGGCGAACCAATCGGAACAATTGTAAGGGGGAAATAACGTGTCAAATCAAGTGATGAATGAAACAAAAGAACGGATGGAAAAAGCGGCATCCGCGTATCAGCGCGAATTGGCCACCGTCCGTGCAGGACGTGCGAATCCATCGCTCTTGGATAAAGTAACAGTTGAATACTACGGAGCGCAGACGCCATTGAATCAGCTTACGTCCATCAACGTACCTGAAGCGCGCATGCTCGTCATCACACCCTATGATAAAACAGCACTCGGAGACATCGAAAAAGCGATTCAAAAAGCCGATTTAGGCGTCACTCCGACAAACGACGGAAGCATTATCCGGATTACCATTCCTCCATTAACAGAGGAGCGGAGAAAAGAGCTTGTCAAGCTTGTGAAAAAATACTCTGAAGAAGCTAAAGTAGCTGTCCGCAACATCCGCCGCGATGCAAACGACGACCTGAAAAAATTAGAGAAAAATGGTGAAATGACTGAGGATGAATTGCGCTCTTCAACGGAAGACGTGCAAAAGCTGACAGATGAATATGTGTCAAAAATTGATGAGATCACAAAAGATAAAGAGAAAGAAATCATGGAAGTTTAATGAAAAACTCTGTACAATAGATAATAGTGAAAAGACCCTCTCATGTTTACAGGGGGTTTTTTTGTTAATACTGTTGTTATCTAGCGGGATATAACAGGAAAGCAACCTTTTGGGTGATGGAGGAATCTCATGCTCAATATACTCAAAAATTGGAAGAATCAGCATTCAGCGGCTTCCAACATGGAAAGTTACACAAAAGAAAATATTTTAAAGGGAAAAATTCCTGAACATATCGCCATTATCATGGATGGAAACGGCCGTTGGGCAAAAAAACGTGCGATGCCCCGCATTGCGGGTCATCATGAAGGTATGAAGGTGGTCAGAGCGACAACAAAGCTTGCAAATGAACTGGGTGTCAAAGCATTGACTTTGTACGCTTTCTCTACTGAAAATTGGAAACGGCCAAAGCTTGAGGTTGATTTTCTGATGAAGCTGCCTGAAGAGTTTCTCAACACGTATCTGCCTGAACTGATTGAAGAGAATGTTCAGGTGCGCATTACCGGTGATAAGGAAGGCCTGCCTCCCCACACGATCCGCGCGGTTGAAAAAGCCATCCGCGATACGGAAAACAATGACGGACTTATTCTTAATTTTGCATTGAACTATGGGGGACGTGCAGAAATCGCCAGAGCTGCAAAGAAAATTGCCGAAGAAGCAAAAAATGGCGCATTAAATATTGAAGAGATCGATGAAAAGCTTTTTTCTGATTATTTAATGACAGAAACTTTGCAGGACCCCGATTTGCTGATTCGAACAAGCGGTGAGATCAGACTGAGCAATTTTATGCTTTGGCAGCTTGCCTACAGTGAATTTTTATTTACTGATGTATTATGGCCTGATTTTAAAGAGGTTCATTTTCTTCAGGCCATCGGAGAATATCAGCGTCGCGGGAGAAGGTTTGGCGGAATTTAGAGGATGGTGCAGATGAAACAGAGAATATTGACGGGTGTTATAGCGGCAGCGATTTTTTTACCGCTCGTAATTTTAGGCGAGCTGCCGTTCACCGTACTGGTCTATGCAATGGGCATACTCGCTCTTTTTGAACTTTTAAGAATGAAAGGCATGAAGCTTTTAAGCGTTCCGGGCGTCATAAGCCTCTTGCTTTTAGGGATTTTGCTATATCCGAACCAGCTTGGCGAAGCCGTGAATCTGGGCATTTCCAAAGGAGAGACCGTGTTTTTGGCAGTTCTTCTCCTTTTGGCCTTTACGGTACTCAGCAAAAACTCATTTTCTTTTGATGAGGCGGCGTTTGTTACATTGGCTGCAATCTATATCGGATTTGGCTTTTATTATTTTATCGAAATCAGAAACATCGGCCTCAGCTATGTCTTTTTTGCCATCGGGGTCGTCTGGTCGACAGATTCCGGCGCTTATTTTATCGGGAAGGCATTTGGAAAACGAAAGCTCTGGCCTGAAATCAGCCCCAACAAAACAGTCGAAGGTTTTTGGGGCGGGATTTTGACAGCGGTCATTTTTTCGGCCATCTATCAGGCCGCCACAGGTTTTCCGCACGCCTATCTGTTTGTACTGCTGATTACCGTGCTGCTGTCGATCGTCGGACAGATCGGCGATTTGGCGGAATCAGCGTTTAAGCGGCATTACCAAGTAAAGGACTCGGGCCGGATCCTCCCCGGGCACGGCGGGATGCTGGACCGCTTTGACAGCTTTTTATTTGTCATGCCAGTTTTATACTTCTTGCTTGTTCTTTTTCAGCCGTTCGGGCTATGATATAGAAGTGTACTGATAGCTAGAAAGAAACAGAGGTGCGGCAATATTGAAGAACATATGTCTATTGGGAGCGACAGGCTCCATCGGAGAACAGACGCTTGAAGTGATCAAAGCGCATGGCGATCAATTTCGGCTCACAGCCATGACATTCGGCAAAAATGCGGAAAAAGCGGCTGAAATCATTGAAACATTTAAACCGCAGTATGTAGCCGTCGGAGATGAGCATACATATGAAACATTCAAACAGTATTCTTTTTCCCATTCATTCCAAACGGGAATAGGGGAGGAAGCTTTAATCGAGGCGGCCGTTATCCCCGAAGCGGATATCGTCGTCAACGCTCTTGTCGGAAGCGTCGGCCTTCTTCCGACGCTAAAGGCGATCGAGCATAAAAAAACGATTGCACTCGCAAATAAGGAAACTCTCGTAACAGCCGGTCATATAGTGAAAGAACACGCGAAAAAATATCATGTTCCAATACTGCCTGTCGACAGTGAACATTCTGCGATTTTTCAAGCTCTTCAAGGAGAAAATCCGAAACATATCAAACGGCTGATCGTGACGGCTTCCGGCGGCAGCTTCAGGGACAGAACGAGAAAAGAGCTTGAAGGCGTGACAGTGGAGGAGGCTCTCAATCACCCGAATTGGTCGATGGGTGCAAAAATTACGATCGATTCGGCTACAATGATGAATAAAGGGCTTGAGGTTATTGAAGCGCATTGGCTTTTTGATCTGCCTTACGATCAGATTGATGTGCTGCTCCACAAAGAAAGCATCATCCATTCGATGGTTGAATTCCATGACAGAAGCGTCATCGCCCAGCTTGGCACCCCTGATATGAGAGTGCCGATCCAATATGCGCTGAGCTATCCTGACCGCCTGCCGTTTGAGGAGGCAAAGTCCCTCGACCTCTGGGAAATCGGCCAGCTGAATTTTGCCCAAGCTGATTTTGAAAGGTTCCGCTGCTTACAATTCGCTTATGAATCAGGTAAAATAGGCGGTACAATGCCGACTGTTTTAAATGCGGCCAATGAAGAAGCCGTTGCGGCATTTTTGGCAGGCAAGATTACTTTTCTCGGAATCGAAGACATCATCGAAAAAGCTTTGGAACGTCATCAGGTCATTTTAAAGCCAAGCCTTCAGGAGATCCGTGAAGTGGACAAAGAGGCCAGAAAGTTTGCCCAAACATTACTCACATAAGGTGGTATGTTCGTGAATACTGTGATAGCGTTTATTCTTATTTTTGGAACGCTCGTTTTTTTCCATGAGCTGGGACATTTGATCCTTGCTCAAAGAGCTGGAATACTGTGCCGGGAGTTTGCCATCGGCTTCGGTCCGAAAATCTTTTCATTCAAGAAAAATGAGACCGTTTATACCATCAGACTGCTGCCGATCGGCGGCTTTGTCAGAATGGCCGGGGAAGATCCCGAAATGATTGAAGTCAAGCCCGGTTATACGGTTGGACTTTTATTTAACAAAGAAAACAAAGTCGAAAAGATCATTTTGAACCAAAAAGAAAAATATCCTGATGCACTGGTCATTGAAGTCGAACAGGCTGATTTGGAGCATCAGATGAGAATCACGGGCTATGAGCAAGGCAATGAAGATCATCTTGCTTCATTTTCTGTCAGTGAGACTTCCTTTTTCATTGTAGACGGTGAAGAAGTGCAGATTGCCCCTTACAACCGCCAATTTCATTCAAAAACGGTTTGGCAGCGCATTAAAGCGATTGCGGCAGGCCCGCTCATGAACTTCATATTAGCTTATGTGATACTCGTCCTTCTGGGGTTGATTCAAGGCGTACCGTCAGACGAGCCTGTACTCGGCAAACTGATTGACAACGGACGGGCCGTTGAAGCCGGGCTTCAAGAAGGTGACCGCATTCAGAACATCAACGGAGAGAAGACGAATTCATGGACGGATATTGTCAACACGGTCCGGGCAAACCCTGAAAAGGAATTGAAGGTCGTCCTGATGCGCGACAATGTCAAACTGACGAAATATGTGACCCCGGAAGCAGTTAAATCGGGAGACGAGACCATCGGCCGCTTCGGCGCTTACAATCCCGTGCAGAAAGGCATTTTCACATCGATTTCTTACGGTGCGACCGAAACTGTGACCGTGGCGCAAAATATCTTTACCAACCTCGGTAAACTTGTAACGGGACAATTTTCAATTGACATGCTGGCAGGTCCTGTCGGAATATATGATATGACAGATCAAGTGGCGAAAACAGGCGTCATCAACCTGCTGAAGCTGGCAGCATTTTTAAGCATCAACCTCGGAATCGTCAACCTTTTGCCAATTCCTGCTTTGGACGGCGGAAGACTTTTGTTTCTGTTTATTGAAGCGATCCGCGGAAAGCCGATCAACCGCGAAAAAGAAGCGTTTGTCGTCTTTATCGGCGTGGCATTTTTGATGCTCTTGATGCTTGTCGTCACTTGGAACGATATCCAACGCTTATTCTTATAATATCCATTGCCTTTTTAAAGAGCAGTCTAGCCTTTTAAAAGGCTCTTTTTTAGGGAAGCCACTCCCGACTGAAAAAGTAACCAACTGAATAAATGAGGTGCGAACGAAATGAGACAGAGCAGGACGCTAATTCCTACGCTCAGGGAAGTGCCGGCTGATGCGGAAGCAAAAAGCCATCAGCTTCTTCTCAGAGCAGGGTTTATCAGACAAAATACGAGCGGCGTATACAGCTATATGCCTCTTGCCAATAAAGTCATCCAAAAGATCCAGGGCATTGTCCGTCAAGAAATGGAAAACATAAATGCTGTTGAAATGATGATGCCGGCGCTGCAGCAGGCGGAAACATGGCAGGAATCAGGAAGATGGTATACGTACGGTCCTGAATTGATGAGGCTGAAAGACCGCCACGGCCGTGAATTTGCACTCGGCGCCACACACGAAGAGGTCATGACGAGCATTGTGAGAGACGAAGTGAAATCGTATAAACGGCTTCCGCTGACCCTCTATCAGATTCAATCCAAATTCCGCGATGAGAAGCGCCCCCGCTTCGGATTGCTGAGAGGCCGCGAATTTATCATGAAAGATGCGTATTCGTTCCATGCTTCTGCCGAAAGCCTTGATGAGACATACAAAGACATGTATCAGGCCTATACGAATGTATTTACGCGCTGCGGCTTGAATTTCAGACCGGTTATCGCAGATTCCGGCGCGATGGGCGGAAAAGACACCCATGAATTCATGGCGCTGGCTGATATCGGTGAAGATACGATTGCTTATTCTGACCAGTCTTCATACGCCGCCAATATCGAAATGGCTGAAATAGCGGAAACGGTTGAGGCGCAAAATGCGGAAATGGAAGAATTGCAGGAAGTTCACACACCTTCCGTGAAGACGATAGAAGAGCTGGCCGCATTCTTAAGCGTCTCTCCGTCAAACTGCATTAAATCTATCCTGCTCAAGGCAGACGGCCGGTTTGTGCTCGTTTTGACAAGAGGGGATCATGAAGTCAACGATATTAAAGTGAAAAATCTGCTTCATGCGGAAACGATTGAGTTCGCAAACCCTGAAGAAGTGGCGGAGATCACCGGTACAGAACCGGGATTTGTCGGACCGGTCGGCTTGAACACTGAAATCGAAATATACGCTGATTTTGCCGTGAAGGCGATGGCAAATGCCGTGGCAGGAGCGAATAAAACCGATCACCATTATCAAAATGTCAATGTCAGCCGTGATGCCGACCATGTGACTTACGCTGATCTCCGCTTGATTCAGGAGGGAGACCCATCGCCTGACGGCAAAGGAACGATTCATTTTGCAAAAGGGATCGAAGTCGGGCAGGTCTTTAAGCTCGGCACCCGCTATTCAGAGGCGATGGATGCGACTTATCTGGATGAAAACGGACGCGCCAAACCGATGCTGATGGGCTGCTACGGAATCGGAATTTCACGGACCCTTTCAGCCATCGTCGAACAGCATCATGATGATAAAGGCTTGATTTGGCCGCTGGCCGTAAGTCCGTATGATCTTCACATTCTGGCGCTCAACATGAAAAACGATGCACAAGTTCAGCTTGCGGAAAAACTGTATGAAGATTTTCAAGCGAAAGGCTTTGATGTTTTATTTGATGACCGTGCTGAGCGGGCCGGCGTTAAATTTGCCGACTCTGACTTAATCGGGCTGCCGATTCGCATTACAGTCGGAAAAAGAGCTGATGAAGGAGTAGTGGAAGTGAAAATCCGCCAAAACGGTGAATCCTTTGAAATCGCTTGTGACGAGCTGTTTGGCTTTATCGAAGAGCAAGTCAAGAGCTTATCTTCTCACTCATAAACATGTTAAACTAGGGTAAAGGAAGGTACCTCGGAAATTCCCTCTGAGGTACCTTCAATTATGATTTTCTTTTAGGGAGGAATCTGTCTTGGAAGACCAGCTTTCTGTCAACAGAAGACAGTTTCAAATTCTTCTGCAGCAGCTGAATTTAACGGAAGATACATTGATCCGCCATCTTGAAGGCGGACAAATCATGAAGCTGACCGTTCATAAGCACAAGAAGACATGGCATTTTCACTTTAGATTAAAAGCAGTGCTGCCTTATCAGATCTTCGAGCGGTTTCACCTTCAGCTGACACGCACCTTTTCCCATATCGCACAAGTCACCTGCTCAATTGAAGCTGAGGACCAATCGGTGGACGAACAGCTTGTCCAAGACTACTGGACGCGCTGTATTCAAGAATTGGACGGCATTTCTCCGCCGATTTTAACGCTATTGAATGAGCAAAAACCAAAGCTTGCAGGAAACAAAATACTGCTGAAAACGAAAACAGATACAGAAGCTTCCGCTTTAAAGAAAAAATACGGCTCATTCATTCAGTCAAGCTATCGGACATTCGGTTTTCCAGAGTTTCAGCTTGATACTGAAATTTTTGTCTCAGATCAAGAGATTCAGAAATTCAGAGAGCAAAAACAGGCTGAAGATCAGGAAAGAGCTCTCCAGGCTTTAATCGAAATGGAGAAGCAGGATAAAGAAGCTCAAGATGATGAAACACCGTCAGGCCCGCTTCAGATCGGCTATCAGATTAAAGACTCGGAGGAAATCAGAACGCTTGACAGCATCATGGATGAAGAGCGGAGAATCACGGTTCAAGGCTATGTGTTCGATGCTGAAACAAGAGAGCTGAAAAGCGGCAGAACGCTTTGCATCTTTAAAATTACCGATTATACAAACAGCATTCTCATCAAAATGTTTGCCAGAGAAAAAGAAGATGCGACCTTGATGAAATCCTTGAAAAAAGGCATGTGGGTGAAAGCGAGAGGAAGCATCCAGAACGATACGTTCGTCCGTGATTTAGTGATGATTGCCAATGATGTCAATGAAATAAAAGCGAAAACGCGTGAGGATACAGCTCCGGATGAAGAAAAACGCATCGAGCTCCACCTTCATTCGCCGATGAGTCAGATGGACGCCGTTTCAGGCATTGGCAAGCTTGTCGAACAGGCAAAAAAATGGGGGCATCCTGCTATCGCTCTCACAGACCATGCTGTCGTACAGTCGTTTCCAGATGCTTATGCGGCAAGCAAAAAGCATGGTGTGAAAATGCTCTACGGACTTGAGGCCAACCTTGTCGATGACGGCGTGCCGATCGCCTACAATCCCGTACACCGCCTTCTGGAAGAGGAAACCTATGTCGTATTTGACGTCGAAACGACGGGCCTGTCGGCTGTCTACGATACGATCATCGAATTGGCCGCGGTAAAAGTAAAAGGCGGGGAAATCATTGAGCGATTTGAACGGTTTGCGAATCCGCACCGCCCTTTATCAGCTACGATTATTGAGCTGACGGGAATTACGGATGACATGCTGAAAGATGCGCCTGAAGTTGAAGAGGTCATCAGAGATTTTAAGGAATGGATCGGGGATCACACGCTTGTTGCGCACAATGCAAGCTTTGACATAGGATTCATCAATGTGGCCTATAAGCGGCTGCTGAAAACGGAAAAAGTGCAGAACCCTGTCATTGACACTCTCGAACTGGGGCGTTTTCTCTATCCGGAGTTTAAAAACCACAGGCTGAATACGCTCTGTAAAAAGTTCGATATTGATCTCACACAGCACCACAGGGCGATATATGATACTGAAGCGACGGGCTATCTTCTCGTGAAAATGCTGAAAGACGCGGCTGAAAAAAATATTCTGTATCATGACCAGCTCAATGAAAATATGGGGCAGTCCAATGCTTATCAGCGTTCAAGACCTTATCACGCGACCCTTCTGGCAGTAAACGAAACAGGGCTGAAAAACCTTTTTAAACTTGTCTCACTGTCACACATCCATTATTTCTACAGGGTGCCGAGAATTCCGAGATCACAGCTTGAAAAGCACAGGGAAGGCATTTTAATCGGTTCGGCGTGTGACAAGGGCGAAGTATTTGAAGGCATGATGCAAAAATCGCCGGAAGAAGTAGAAGAGATCGCTTCATTTTATGACTACTTTGAAGTGATGCCGCCGGAGGTCTACCGCCATCTGCTCCAGCTTGAACTGGTCAGGGATGAAAAAGCGCTGAAAGAAATCATCACAAATATAACAAAGCTTGGCGACAAACTGGATATACCTGTTGTGGCAACGGGAAATGTCCACTATTTGAATCCCGAGGATAAGATCTACAGGAAGATCTTGATTGCTTCGCAAGGCGGCGCAAATCCGCTCAACAGACACGAGCTGCCGAATGTTCACTTCCGCACAACAAATGAGATGCTTGATGCCTTTTCATTTTTGGGCGAGGAAAAAGCGAAAGAAATTGTTGTCGCCAACACCCGGAAGATCAGCGGGCAGATCGAAGAAATCAAACCGATCAAAGATGATCTTTATACACCGAAAATCGACGGAGCGGACGAAGAAATCCGCCGCATGAGCTATGAGAAAGCGAGAAGCATCTATGGCGACGACCTTCCCGAAATTGTGGAAGAGCGGATTGAAAAAGAGCTGAAAAGCATTATCGGCCACGGATTTGCCGTCATTTACCTGATCTCTCATAAACTCGTAAAACGGTCTCTCGATGATGGCTATCTCGTCGGATCAAGGGGATCTGTCGGTTCTTCACTGGTCGCAACATTGACGGAAATTACCGAGGTCAATCCGCTGGCACCGCACTATGTCTGCCCGGATTGCCGCCATTCAGAGTTTTTCAACGATGGTTCTGTCGGATCAGGGTTTGACCTTCCTGATAAAGACTGTCCGAAATGCGGAGCCGCCTATAAAAAAGACGGCCACGATATTCCGTTTGAAACGTTCCTCGGCTTTAAAGGGGACAAGGTTCCGGATATCGACTTGAACTTCTCGGGAGAATACCAGCCGCACGCCCATAACTATACGAAAGTATTATTCGGGGAAGATAACGTCTACCGTGCGGGAACGATCGGCACGGTTGCTGAAAAGACGGCCTACGGATATGTTAAAGGATATGCAAACGACAACAACTTGCATATGCGCGGTGCGGAAATCGACCGCCTCGTACAGGGCTGCACAGGCGTCAAGCGGACGACGGGCCAGCACCCGGGCGGAATTATCGTTGTTCCCGATTACATGGATATTTATGACTTTTCACCGATTCAGTTCCCGGCAGATGCCACAGGTTCGGAATGGAAAACGACACACTTTGATTTCCACTCCATTCATGACAACCTGCTGAAGCTGGATATCCTCGGACACGATGATCCGACGGTGATCCGCATGCTCCAGGATTTAAGCGGAATTGATCCAAAAACGATTCCAACGGACGATCCAGAGGTGATGAAAATATTTCAGGGAACGGAGTCTTTAGGCGTGACTGAAGAACAGATCGGCTGTAAAACAGGAACGCTTGGCATCCCTGAATTCGGAACCCGTTTTGTCAGGCAGATGCTTGAGGATACAAAACCGACGACATTTTCCGAGCTTGTTCAGATTTCCGGTCTTTCACACGGGACGGACGTCTGGCTCGGCAACGCACAAGAGCTGATTCACAATAAAATTTGCGAGCTGAGCGAAGTCATCGGCTGCCGTGACGATATTATGGTGTACTTAATCTATCAGGGGCTTGAGCCCTCCCTCGCCTTTAAGATCATGGAATTCGTCAGAAAAGGAAAGGGATTAACACCTGAGTGGGAAGAAGAAATGAAAAATAACAATGTTCCGGACTGGTATATTGATTCTTGTAAAAAGATCAAGTACATGTTCCCGAAAGCCCACGCCACGGCATATGTGCTGATGGCCGTCCGGATCGCCTACTTCAAAGTCCATCATCCTTTGCTTTATTACGCAGCCTACTTTACAGTGCGTGCGGATGATTTTGACATTGATACGATGATCAAAGGCTCCACCGCGATCAAAGCCGTCATGGATGACATCAACAGCAAAGGGCTTGACGCTTCTCCGAAAGAGAAGAGTTTGCTCACCGTACTTGAATTGGCGCTTGAAATGTGTGAAAGAGGCTTCTCTTTGCAAAAAGTCGATCTTTACCGTTCGAGTGCATCTGAATTCATCATTGACGGAAACAGCCTGATTCCTCCTTTTAATTCTATCCCGGGCCTTGGGACAAACGCCGCCTTGAATATTGTCAATGCAAGGAAAGAAGGCGAATTTCTTTCAAAAGAGGATTTGCAAAAAAGAGGAAAGGTTTCAAAAACGATTATGGAATATCTGGATCGTCACGGCTGTTTAGAGTCGCTTCCAGATCAAAACCAGCTTTCTTTATTCTAAATTCTAAAGACTGCCGACTGTTTTCGGCAGTCTCTTTTTATACTGAATAAAGGCTGAAGATCATCTAACGGATCACGAAGGCGGCTGTCACATCCGCCATAAAGGGCTGTCAGATCCATTGACAATGAATATACAGTAATGTTAATATTTTCAAAGTAATGTCAGATCGATAAGCAGAGCCCGCTGTTATATCTCACAAGTTAGTTTCTTGCATGAACAAACTAAGTCTTCAATCGTACAGCCTGCAAAGGTTTACCTCTTCTTAAACCTAAAAATTTATATTGAGCGGCTGTCAATCCTCAAAAATAAAACCATTTCATTTATTCAAAATCAACTACTCTATTTTCTCTAAAAGCTGTTTTAAAGTTACATTCAGGCCATATCTCCATTTAACGGCAGACACCATGCGTTTTTCACTAAAAGGGGGTGAGTGTGATGTAAACAGTTGGCTGTTTCATGAGGAAAACATCGGTGAGGAGGAAGGAGTCAGTTGAAACAGAACGCTTATTTAAAAATGAAAACGTTTTTCTTCGGATTACTGCTTGTGTTTGGCATGATGATGCCGGCTGCTGACAGATCCGGTGCGGTATATGCGGAAGGGAACCCGCAAAATTATGCCGAACTGCTGCAAAAATCGATTTTATTCTATGAGGCACAGCGCTCTGGAAAGCTTTCGGAAAATAGTCGGCTGAATTGGAGAGGAGACTCGGCTCTTGAGGATGGAAAAGATGTCGGTCATGATTTGACAGGAGGATGGTATGATGCCGGAGACCATGTGAAGTTTGGCCTGCCAATGGCTTATTCTGCGGCTGTCCTATCCTGGTCTGTCTATGAATACCGTGATGCATATGAAGAGGCAGGACAGCTTGATGCGATATTAAACAATATAAAATGGGCAACAGACTATTTTATGAAGGCGCATACAGCCCCTAACGAATTATGGGGCCAGGTCGGCAATGGAGCACAAGATCATGCCTGGTGGGGACCGGCTGAAGTGATGCCGATGAAGCGGCCGGCCTATAAGATTGATGCAAGCTGCCCGGGTTCAGACCTGGCCGGCGGTACAGCTGCAGCGCTTGCTTCAGCATCGATCATCTTCAAGCCGACAGATTCCTCTTATTCAACTAAACTATTATCACATGCCAAAGAGCTGTACGATTTTGCCGACCGCTACCGCGGCAAATATTCAGACTGCATTACCGACGCACAGCAATACTATAATTCGTGGAGCGGATATCAAGATGAACTGACATGGGGAGCCGTCTGGCTGTATTTGGCAACTGATGAACAAAAATATTTGGATAAAGCGCTGGTCTCGGTCTCTGACTGGGGTGCACTCTCAAGCTGGCCTTACCGCTGGACGCTTTCATGGGATGACGTCACATACGGGGCACAGCTGTTGTTGGCCCGTCTGACGAATGATTCCCGTTTTACCGCA
Source organism: Bacillus swezeyi (assembly GCF_001969815.1). Taxonomy (GTDB): domain Bacteria; phylum Bacillota; class Bacilli; order Bacillales; family Bacillaceae; genus Bacillus; species Bacillus swezeyi. The sequence goes on from NZ_MRBK01000006.1 coordinate 191,908, forward strand.
TCTGTCGAACGCAACCTTGACTATTGGTCGACAGGTTACAGCCAAAATGGAAGCACAGAGCGAATCACTTATACGCCGGGCGGGCTGGCCTGGCTGGAGCAGTGGGGAGCGCTGCGCTATGCTTCAAATGCCGCTTTTCTCGCATTTGTTTATTCCGATTGGGTAAAAGATGCCGATAAAGCAAACAGGTATCGGGATTTTGCGGTTCAGCAAATGAACTATATGCTCGGAGATAACCCTCATAACCGCAGCTTTGTTGTCGGATACGGAACCAATCCGCCGAAGCACCCGCATCACCGTACAGCACATGGTTCGTGGGCAGATCAAATGAATGTGCCTGAACACCATCGCCATACCCTTTACGGCGCATTAGTAGGCGGACCGGGAAGAGATGATTCGTACCGGGATGAAATATCTGATTATGTGTCAAACGAAGTTGCGATCGATTACAATGCCGCATTTACCGGTAATATAGCGAAAATGTTCCAGCTGTATGGCGCGGGACAAACGCCTCTTCCTCATTTTCCGGAAAAGGAAACACCTGAAGATGAGTTTTTTGCAGAGGCATCCATCAACAGTTCGGGAGACAGCTATTCAGAAATCAGGGTGCAGCTCAATAACCGGTCAGGGTGGCCGGCAAGGAAAACCGATAAACTGTCTTTCCGTTATTACGTTGACTTGACCGAAGCGGCGAAGGCCGGATATTCTCCCGAACATATAAAGGTCGAAATCGGAGGATACAACGAAGGGGCTACAGTGTCCCAGCTGAAGCCTCACCATAGCGGCAAACATGTTTATTATACGGAAATCAGCTTCAGCGGGGTAATGATTTATCCCGGCGGTCAATCGGCCCATAAAAAAGAAGTTCAGTTCCGCATGTCGGCCCCGACTGGAACAACCTTTTGGAATCCGGAAAATGACTACTCTTATCAGGGGCTTTCACATTCGCTTGCGAAAACCCGATATATACCTGTTTATGATGAAGGACGGCTTGTTTTCGGAAAAGAACCCGACTCATAAAAGCCGGTCATTACATGCCCGGCGTTCCAAACATTGAAACGGAAGCTCTCAGCTTCAAAAGGGAGGACGTATCGTGGACAATCAAACACGCTTTATGCAATTGTATGAACAAATAAAAAGTCCGAAAAACGGTTATTTTTCACCTGAAGGTATTCCTTATCACGCTGTTGAAACGCTTATATGTGAAGCGCCTGACTATGGTCATATGACGACATCAGAAGCATACAGCTATTGGCTGTGGCTTGAAGCGATGTATGGCCGCTACACGCAAGACTGGTCAAGGCTTGAAGCCGCTTGGGACAATATGGAGAAATATATCATCCCGGTCAATGAAGGCGATGGAAAAGAAGAACAGCCGACGATGAGCTACTACAACCCCTCAAGTCCTGCCACATATGCCGCCGAACATCCCTACCCAGACCTTTATCCTTCAGCGCTGACCGGACAATACCCAGCCGGAAACGATCCGCTTGACGGAGAGCTTAGATCCGCTTACGGAAGCAATGAAACGTATTTAATGCACTGGCTGCTGGATGTTGACAACTGGTATGAATTCGGAAATCTGCTGAACCCACCGCATACAGCCGTTTATGTCAACACTTATCAGCGCGGTGAACAGGAGTCGGTTTGGGAAACGGTTCCGCACCCGTCTCAGGATAATCAGACATTCGGAAAACCGAATGAAGGATTTATGAGTCTGTTTACAAAAGAAAATCAGGCCCCTGCACCGCAATGGCGCTATACGAACGCGACAGACGCCGATGCCCGCGCCGTTCAGGCGATGTACTGGGCCAAACAATGGGGCTACAGCAATACAAAGTATTTAGATAAAGCCAAAAAGATGGGGGATTTTCTCCGCTACGGCATGTATGATAAATACTTTCAAGAGATTGGAAGCGCTGCCGACGGCTCTCCTTCCCGCGGTTCTGGAAAGAATGCCTGTCATTATTTAATGGCTTGGTACACCGCTTGGGGAGGCGGACTGGGGCAGTATGCGAACTGGGCGTGGCGGATCGGCGCGAGCCATGTGCATCAAGGCTATCAGAACCCTGTTGCCTCGTATGCGCTGTCTTCGGCTGAAGGGGGGCTGATTCCAAATTCACCTTCAGCGCGCAGCGATTGGGAAACGACGCTGAAAAGGCAGCTTGAACTCTACACATGGCTGCTTTCTTCAGAAGGGGCGGTTGCAGGAGGCGCCACAAACAGCTGGAACGGCAACTACAGTGCATACCCGCAGAATATCAGCACGTTTTACGGCATGGCATACACTGAAGCGCCTGTATATCATGATCCGCCTTCTAACAATTGGTTCGGAATGCAAGTCTGGCCGATAGAAAGGGTGGCGGAACTGTATTATATTTTTGCGCAGAAAGGCGACAAATCGTCAGAAAACTTTAAAATGGCAAAACACGTAATTGAAAAATGGGTCGCATATTCAATGGATTATGTATTTGTCAACGAACGGCCGATGTCTGATGAAGAAGGCTACTATTTAAACGAAGCAGGAGAACGCGTCCTTGGCGGCAAAAACCCGCAGATTGCCGCACAATCTGACCCGGGCGAATTCTGGGTTCCCGCGAACCTTGAATGGAACGGCCAGCCTGATCCGTGGAAGGGCTTTGATTCATTTACAGGAAATCCGGATCTGCGTGTCACGACTAAGAATCCGTCTCAGGATGTCGGCGTTCTCGGCAGCTATATCAAAACGCTCGTCTTCTTTGCAGCCGGAACAAAAGCTGAAACCGCAAGCTTTACTGATCTCGGACACCAAGCTAAAGACCTGGCAAAAGAACTGCTTGATACGGCGTGGAATAAAAATGACGGAATCGGAATCGCAGCAGAAGAAGAACATGAAGATTATATCCGCTACTTTACGAAGGAGATCTACTTTCCGAATGGCTGGAGCGGAAGAAATGGCCAGGGCAACACCATTCCGGGGCCGAATACTGTGCCGTCTGATCCGGCAAAAGGCGGAAACGGCGTCTATATCAGTCATACGGATCTACGTCCGAAAATAAAAAACGATCCGATGTGGGCTTATTTAGAAAATAAATACCAAACCTCATGGAATCCGAATACGGGCAAATGGGAAAATGGCCTGCCAACTTTTGTTTATCACCGTTTCTGGTCTCAGGTTGATATGGCGACAGCTTATGCTGAATATGACCGTTTAATCGGAGATGCTTAGAAAAAGAATGTTGGAGATATAAGAGAATGAACCAGGTCTTTGGCTTCAGAAAGCGTCAATAGAACATTTAGGGCGGCGTTTTAGGCAGGGCGCCTGAAATCAGCCGCCTTTATGATGAAATCAGCAACAGACAGCTGCGGAGAAAAATATAAACGTTTTCCGTGCGTGAATCCTCTAAAAAGGAGATTGAAAGATTGAGAAAAAAGCGCTTAACCTTATGTTTAAAATCGATCATACTATTATTTTTGATCATGGGAACGGCCTTTTCAGCCGCAGTTCCGAACGCTTTTGGAACAAGCGGGGAAGTGAAGGCAAACAAGCAGGGCCTCAGTTCGCCGGCAGATCTTTTGGAAAACATGAGTCCGGGATGGAACCTTGGCAACACGCTTGACGCCGTCCCGACAGAAGGCTCTTGGAACAATCCGCCGGTCAAAGAGCATACGTTTGATGATATTCGAGATGCGGGATTTAGAAGCGTCCGCATTCCTGTGACATGGGATTCGCACATCGGCAGCGCTCCCGATTATACGATTGACCCCGCTTGGATGAACCGGGTGGAAGAAGTGACGGACTGGGCATTAGAAAGAAATTTTTACGTCGTATTAAACATTCATCACGATTCTTGGCTTTGGATCAGCCGCATGGGAAACAGCCAGCAGGAGACTTTAGATAAACTGGGGAAAGTCTGGGGGCAGATTGCCGAGCGTTTTCAACATAAAAGTGAGCGACTGCTGTTTGAAATTGTCAATGAACCGACTGGAATGAGCGCCTATCAATTGAACCTGCTTAACAGGGAGATGTTGAACATCATCCGTTCGACCGGCGGCAACAATGATCGGCGGCTCGTGATTGTCGGCGGACTTGAAGATAACAAAGATGAATTGCTCAATTCGTTTGAGCCGCCTGATGATGACCGGATCGTTCTCACCTATCACTACTATTCGCCGTGGGACTATGTGTCAAACTGGTGGGGCCGGACGACTTGGGGGGCAGCAAAAGAAATCGCAGAGATGGAACAGGACATCAGGCCGGTCTATGAGACCTTTGTAAACAAAGGATACCCGGTCATCATCGGTGAGTACGGCACCCTCGGCGCCAATGAAAATCATTCAAAGCGGCTGTATCATGATACGGTTGTCCGTCTCGCCCATAAATATCAAATGATCCCGATGTGGTGGGACAACGGGAATGACCAGTTTGACCGGATGGCGAGAAAATGGCGCGATCCTGTCGTAAAAGACATGGTCATTCAGGCAGGGCGCGGCGTCCCCAACGCGATCATCCAACCGGCGGATCTTTTTATAAAGAAGGGGAAAAGCATTGGCGATCAGACGACAGACATTCAGCAGAACGGAAATACGCTGACCGGCATCTACCGGCAATCTGAGCAGCTGCAGGAAGGAAGCGACTATACGGTTGCTGATGACGGAAAAACAGTCAAGATCAAAGCATCCTTTCTGAAAAAGCTGATTGCGGGGTCGGAACAGCCGGGTACAAAAGCACAGCTCACTTTTACGTTTGATAAAGGTGCAAACCAGGTCATGGATGTCATTCTTTATGATGCGCCAAAGCTTGAAAAAAGCGAATTTACAATCAGTCAATCGGCAGTGGACGGCGATCTCAAAATCCCGGCGTCATTAAACGGAACGAAGCTGGCTACTGTTAAAGGAGTCGTCGACTCTACCGGAAGGCCGGTTCTTGAAGACGTATGGTCATGGACGCCGTATTTAAACTATGACGAAGATTTTTACGAAAAAGACGGAGATCTGTATTTGAGAGAGCGTGTTTTAAAGTATTTGAAAAGCGATTCCACTTTCACTTTTGAAATGTGGCCGAAAGGCGTCGAGGCAGTCGTGAAAGTAAAAGTAACGCCTTGAATCTGAGGGCTCTACATTTGCCTGGACAAAGGACGGCGGCTCATATTCTAAAATGCCGCCGTCCTCTAATATTTTCTTGAAGAAAGCGGGGAAAAGCGATGAGAAAAGGTTTTTTGAAATGGCTGATGCTGTTTTTGCTGGCGCTCTCCGCCATTCAGTCCGGATACTCCCGGCAGGCATTTGCTGCATCTCCTTTTGTTGAGAAATCTGGAACGAGATTCGTTTTAAACGGAAAAGACTTTTATTTTGCCGGGACCAATAACTATTATTTTCATTATAAATCTAAAAAAATGGTTGATGATGTGTTTGCAGATATGAAAGCGATGAATTTGAAAGTGATTCGCATCTGGGGATTTCTCGACGGCCAGCCGCAGGAAAACACCGTGATGCAGCCAAGACCGGGCGAATATGATGAATCAGGCTTTTCAAAGCTTGACTACGCCATTTATAAGGCGGGTCAAACAGGAATCAAACTTGTCATCCCCTTTGTGAACAACTGGGATGATTTTGGCGGAATGAATCAGTATGTCAGATGGTTTCAGGCGGATGGACATGACACATTTTACACACATCCGGGCATTAAGCAGGCATATAAAGACTATGTGTCCTATATGCTGAATCGGGTCAACACTTATACAGGCGTCAAGTATAAAGACGATCCTGCGATCATGGCATGGGAGCTCGCCAACGAGCCGAGGGTGCAGTCAGACAGGAGCGGAAATACGCTCGTTCAATGGGCTGATGAGATGAGTGCGTTTATCAAATCCATTGACAAAAACCATCTTGTCGCAGTGGGAGATGAAGGGTTTTATCATATAGAAGGACATCCTGACTGGCAGTATGGCGGGGGAGAAGGCGTTGATTGGAAAAGGCTTGCCGCGCTTCCCCACATTGACTACGGCACATACCACCTTTATCCAGACCATTGGGGCAAAACCGCTGAATGGGGGAATCAGTGGATCAAAGACCATATTAACGATGGAAAAGAAATCGGCAAACCCGTTGTTTTAGAGGAGTACGGCTACCAGGATCAAACAAGGCGGAATGACGTCTATCGAACATGGCTTGATCTCATTGAAAAGCAAGGCGGAGCGGGGAGCCAATTTTGGATTTTGACCGGCATTCAGGATGACGGCACTCTCTACCCGGATTATGACGGCTTTCGAATCGTTTATCCAAGTTCTGCCGCTTCCGTCATTTCCGAACACGCCAAACGGATGAACGAAAAAACGGGCACGTCCCATCAGCAGTGCGCAGGCAAAAGCCTAACTGAACACTGTCATGATTTGCATTAAAAAAATGGTTATGGTATAGTTTTATTGGAAATGCTAACGATAGCCGAGGCGAAGAGTGGGGAAACCCGCTCTTTTGTATTGAACAGGCAATTTTGTCTCGACATGTTCATCGTTTTTTCTATAATCCCTGCTTATGAAGCAGGGTTTTTACGAGAGAGCTGATGAATTGTAGCCTGCACAAGGAGGAAAAGAATGAGTAACAAAGTGATCGATACCGCTAGCGAAATGGTCCAGCCTATACTAGACAATCTTCAGCTTGAACTCGTTGACATCGAATTTGTCAAGGAAGGTCCAAACTGGTTCCTTCGCGTGTTTATTGATTCTGAAGACGGCGTTGACATCGAAGAATGTGCCAAGGTTAGCGAAGCTCTTAGTGAAAAGCTTGACGAGGCTGATCCAATCAAGCAAAATTACTTTCTTGAAGTATCATCTCCCGGAGCTGAACGGCCTTTAAAGAAAGAAGCCGATTTCATGAAAGCGCTCGGAAAAAACGTATATATTAAAACGTATGAACCTATTGAAGGCAATAAAGAGTTTGAAGGTAAGCTTTCTGCATTTGACGGTGAAATCGCGGAGATTACAGTCACGATCAAAACACGGCAGAAAAAAATCAATATTCCATATGAAAAAATAGCCAAAGCAAGGCTGGCTGTTACGTTCAATTAATTTTTGACTGTTTAAGGGGGAAACCATAAACATGAGTAGTGAGTTGTTAGATGCCCTGACTGTTCTTGAAAAAGAAAAGGGAATCAGTAAGGACATTATTATTGAAGCGATTGAAGCTGCGCTCATCTCCGCCTACAAGCGGAACTTTAACCAGGCGCAGAACGTCAGGGTCGACTTGAATCGCGACACCGGTTCAATCCGCGTTTTCGCCCGCAAAGACGTCGTGGATGAAGTCTATGATCCGCGGCTGGAAATCTCGATTGAAGACGCGAGAAGCATCAACCCGAACTATATTGTCGGAGATGTCGTGGAAATAGAAGTGACACCGAAGGACTTCGGACGCATCGCCGCCCAGACAGCCAAGCAGGTGGTCACTCAGCGCGTCCGTGAAGCGGAGCGCGGCGTCATCTATTCAGAATTTATCGACCGTGAAGAAGATATCATGACAGGTATCGTCCAGCGGATCGACAGTAAGTTCATCTATGTATCTTTGGGCAAAATCGAGGCGCTTCTGCCGGCCTCAGAACAAATGCCAAATGAAGTCTACAAACCTCATGACCGAATCAAAGTGTTTATCACAAAAGTGGAAAAAACCACGAAGGGTCCGCAGATTTATGTTTCAAGAACTCATCCAGGCTTATTAAAACGGCTCTTTGAAATCGAAGTCCCTGAAATTTACGATGGAACGGTCGAGCTTAAATCTGTGGCGAGAGAAGCGGGAGACCGCTCCAAAATTTCCGTCCGGACAGATGATCAAGATATCGATCCGGTCGGTGCCTGCGTCGGACCTAAGGGCCAGCGCGTCCAAGCGATCGTCAATGAACTGAAAGGCGAGAAAATCGACATTGTTCATTGGTCAAACGATCCGGTGGAATTTGTCGCCAATGCGTTAAGCCCGTCTAAAGTGCTTGATGTCATCGTCAATGAGGAAGACAAGGCGACAACGGTCGTCGTTCCTGATTACCAGCTTTCACTGGCGATCGGCAAAAGGGGTCAAAATGCCCGCCTAGCGGCAAAGCTGACAAGCTGGAAAATCGATATTAAAAGCGAAACAGATGCAAGAGAACTTGGTATTTATCCAAGGGAGCTTGAAGAAGAGCCTGAAGAGCTTTTCCTAGAAAGCGAAACTCCAGAATCGGATGAAGATGAATAAGAGGTGACCTTTGGTGAAAAGCCGAAAGAAGATCCCGCTTAGAAAGTGCGTCGTAACAGGGGAAATGAAGCCTAAAAAGGAGCTTATCCGCGTCGTCCGTTCGAAAGAAGGGGAAGTTTCCGTAGACCCGACTGGCAAAAAGAACGGCCGGGGAGCTTACCTTACGCTTGAGAAAGACGTCATTTTAACTGCAAAAAAGAAAAACAGCTTAGCAAATCAGCTTCAAGCACAAATTGATGATCAGATTTTTGATGAATTGCTGGAACTGGCAGAAAAGGAGAACAGATAAATGTCGGAGTCAGAATGGTTTTCCTTGCTGGGTCTGGCGAATCGAGCTCGAAAGGTCGTGTCCGGAGAAGACCTGGTTGTGAAAGAAATCAGGCATTCACGCGCAAAGCTTGTTTTGCTTGCAGACGACGCTTCGGCTAACACGGAGAAAAAAGTAACAGACAAATGCAAACACTACGATGTGCCTGTCAGAAAAATCGCAGATCGTACGCTGCTGGGCCGTTCAATCGGCAAAGACTCCCGTGTGGTTGTCGCCGTAACTGATCAAGGTTTTGCGAATACGTTGCTCCGAAAGCTCGATTAATTTTTTTGGGGGTGAACGAATGGCTAAAATGAGAGTTTATGAATATGCAAAAGCCATAAATGTTTCAAGTAAGGATATTATAGCGGCACTAAAAGGTATGAATATTGAAGTCAATAACCATATGGCGATGATTGAAGAAAATGCAATCAGACAGCTTGACCAAAAATTCAAAAAAGGCGGCCAGCCTGCCGCAAATAAGCAGGCCGGAAACAAAAGGAACGCCGATCAAAGCGGCCAAAAACAGCCGCAGCAAGAAGCCGCAAAACAGAATGCCGGAACTAAACCAAACAAAAATCGAGATGGAAAGAAGAATAACGTGCAGAATACTCAATTTAACAATAAAAACAAAAAGAAAAACAACAACAACAAAAACAACAACAAAAAGAACAAGCGCAATAAAAACCATCAGTCTCCGCAGGAGAAACAGTTCAAGCCGAAAAAAGAGCTGCCTGAAAAAATTGAATTTACGAATTCGATGTCGGTCGGTGCTCTTGCTGAAGAGCTCGGAAAAGAGCCGTCAGAAATCATTAAAAAACTGATGCTGCTCGGCGTCATGGCGACGATCAACCAGGATCTTGACAAAGATACGGTAGAACTGATCGCTTCAGAATACGGTGTTGAAGTGGAAGAAGTGATCGTCCATGAAGAGACCGAATTTGAAAAATACGAAGAGCCGGATCAAGAGGAAAATCTTGAAATCCGCCCTCCTGTCGTTACGATCATGGGCCACGTAGACCATGGGAAAACAACGCTTCTCGACAGCATCAGAAAAACGAAAGTTGTTGAAGGTGAAGCGGGAGGCATCACACAGCACATCGGCGCTTATCAAATTGAAGAAAACGGGAAGAAAATTACATTCCTCGATACACCGGGGCACGCTGCATTTACAACAATGCGCGCCCGCGGAGCGGAAGTAACCGATATTACGATTCTCGTTGTAGCGGCAGATGACGGAGTTATGCCTCAAACTGTTGAAGCGATCAACCATGCTAAAGCGGCTGAGGTGCCGATTATCGTCGCCGTCAACAAAATCGATAAACCGGCGGCCAATCCGGACCGCGTCATGCAAGAACTGACAGAGCACGGCCTTGTTCCTGAAGCATGGGGGGGCGAGACGATTTTCGTTCCGCTTTCAGCACTTTCAGGAGAAGGAATCGACGGACTCATTGAAATGATCCTGCTTGTCAGTGAAGTCGAGGAGCTCAAAGCGAATTCAAACCGCAGAGCGAAAGGAACGGTCATCGAAGCCGAGCTTGATAAAGGAAAAGGTTCTGTGGCGACATTGCTCGTTCAAAACGGAACACTGCAGGTCGGTGATCCGATCGTTGTTGGAAATACATTCGGCCGCGTGCGCGCGATGGTCAACGATCTCGGCAGACGCGTGAAATCAGCTGGCCCGTCAACTCCTGTAGAAATTACAGGGCTAAACGAAGTTCCGAATGCAGGGGACCAGTTCCTTGTGTTCAAAGATGAAAAAACAGCCCGTTCAGTCGGAGAAGCGCGCGCTTCGAAACAGCTCGAAGAACAGCGCAGCGATAAAGCGAAGCTCAGCCTTGACGATTTATTTGAACAGATCAAACAAGGCGATGTCAAAGACATTAATCTCGTTGTCAAAGCAGATGTTCAAGGCTCTGCTGAAGCCCTTGCCGCAGCACTGCAAAAAATCGAAGTCGAAGGCGTCAGAGTAAAAATCATTCATACAGGCGTAGGTGCGATTACCGAATCAGATATTATTTTAGCTTCTGCATCAAATGCAATTGTCATCGGGTTTAATGTCAGACCTGACGGAAATGCTAAGAGTACCGCCGAAGCCGAAAATGTGGATATCCGCCTTCACCGTATCATTTATAAAGTCATCGATGAGATTGAAGCGGCCATGAAAGGCATGCTTGATCCCGAGTATGAAGAAAAAGTGATCGGAATGGTTGAAGTCCGTCAAACATTCAAAGTCTCCAAAATCGGTACGATTGCCGGAGGCTATGTGACGGAAGGAACGATCACGCGTGACAGCGGAATCCGCTTAATTCGCGACGGCGTCGTCATCTTTGAAGGAGAAGTTGATGTTCTCAAACGCTTTAAAGACGATGTAAAAGAAGTTTCACAAGGGTATGAATGTGGTATCACCATTAAGAAATACAATGACATACGTGAAGGCGACATGATTGAAGCGTATGTTATGCAAGAAATTGAAAGAAAGTGATCGGTTTCGTTGAATGCGAGTGCATCATATATGATGCATCATCACTCAAGGAAAAACGGGCGGTGCTGAAGCGGATCATCACAAGAGTCCGCGCGAAGTTTAACGTTTCTGTTTCAGAAATTGACTACCAGGATACTTGGCAGCACACAAGCTTCGGAATCGCCGCCGTTTCTTCCTCTCGCGTTCAAACGGAAAAAGAGCTGCAGCGGGTTCTAGCCTTTATCGACTCTTTTCCGGAAATTGAACGGACGATCACGAGAACAGAGTGGTTTTAACGTAGAGGTGGTATGATCATGACGATGAGAGCTACCCGTGTGGGGGAGCAGATGAAAAAAGAACTTGGCGACATTATCGGAAGAAAGCTGAAAGATCCGAGAATCGGATTTTTAACAGTAACAGATGTCAGAGTCTCAGGTGACCTGCAAATTGCCAAAGTGTATATTTCCGTTCTTGGCGATGAAAAGAAAAGGGAAGAGACACTGCATGGCTTGGCAAAAGCGAAGGGCTTCATTCGTTCTGAATTGGGGAATAGAATCAGGCTTCGCAAAACACCTGAAATCCAGTTTGAATTCGATGAATCCATCGATTACGGAAACCGTATCGAAACATTGATTCACGAGCTGAATTCAAACAAAGAAGAATAAGAAGCTAATCTAGGATAGGCGGTCGACTGCCTGTCCTTTTTAGCTGACATCAGAAAGGGGCGAAAAACGGCATGTACAACGGAGTCCTGCTTTTACATAAACCGGTCGGCATGACATCCCATGACTGTGTCATGAAGATCCGCAAACTGTTAAAAACAAAAAAAGTCGGTCATACAGGGACACTGGACCCTGAAGTGTCAGGTGTTCTTCCCATCTGTATCGGGAGGGCAACCAAAATTGTCGAGTACCTGACTGAAAAATCAAAAACATATGATGCCGAGATTACCCTCGGCTTTTCAACGACGACAGAGGATCAGACGGGAGAGATCACGGAAAAGACACCTGTCGGCACACCGCCTGATGAAAAGACCGTTGAGAGCGTCCTCAAAAGTCTTGAAGGAACGATCGAACAAGTCCCGCCGATGTATTCTGCAGTTAAGGTCAACGGAAAAAAACTGTATGAGTACGCAAGAGCGGGAATCGAGGTTGAAAGACCTAAGCGGACCATCACCATCCATCATATTGAACTGGCCTCAGCGATCAGCCGCGAACATGATACGGCCCGCTTCCGGTTTCGCGTGACGTGTTCAAAAGGAACCTATGTCAGGACATTGGCGGTCACGATAGGGCAAAAGCTCGGGCTTCCCGCCCATATGTCCCACTTGATCAGAACGGCATCAGGCCCATTCTCGCTTGATGAATGTCTGACCTTTGAACAGATTAAAGAATGTATTGAAAACGGCACATTGTCTGAACAGCTCGTTGCAGTCGAGCGTGCGCTTGATCATTTGCCGAAATGGATAATTAGTGATACATTAGCTAAGAAAGTGGAAAATGGAGCAGTGCTGGAAACACCTGAGAGCTTTTCTGACTTGACAAGCGATGACCGTCTTGCAGTCTTGACAGAAGCGGGCCGGTGTACAGCCATCTATTATCCGCATCCGACAAAACCCGGCCTGTTGAAGCCGGCAAAAGTACTTGTGCAAAAAAGCGAACAATAAGAAAAGGTGACCGTTCTTGAAGACGATACATATTTCCCACCCCCACGATCTGAAGCGTGAGGATTTTCCAAAATCAGTTATGGCATTAGGCTATTTTGACGGTGTTCACCTGGGACATCAGCAAGTGATTCTTACGGCCAAAAACACGGCGGGCAGAGAAGGCGTCAAAACGTCTGTGATGACCTTTCATCCTCATCCCTCAGCCGTTCTGAAAAAAGGCCGGGAGCCGAAAGACTTAATTACGCCTTTGAGCGAAAAAGTAAATATCATCGAAGAGTTAGGAGCCGATTTTTTATACATCGTGGAATTCAGCCCTGAATTTGCTTCCCTCGCACCGGAGGACTTTATCGATCAGTATATACTCGGGTTCAATGTGTCCCATGTCGTCGCAGGCTTTGATTTTACCTTCGGGAAATTTGGAAAAGGCACAATGGGAAACTTCCAGGAGTATGCAAAAGGCCGCGTCAAAAGCACGGCTGTCGAAAAATATTCAGATCAGGATCAAAAGGTCAGCTCCACAAGGATCCGCTCCGTTCTCGGAGCCGGCGATGTCGAATATGCTGCTGAATTGCTCGGCAGACCGTACTATGTGAAAGGCGTTGTCATCCACGGTGATAAAAGAGGGCGTACGATCGGATTCCCGACGGCCAACATCGGCCTTTCAGGCACATACATTGTGCCGCCTACAGGCGTGTACGCCGTCAAAGCGGAAATAGCCGGATCATCATTCAATGGCGTCTGCAATGTCGGATACAAGCCGACTTTTTACGAACAACGCCCCGGCCAGCCTTCAATTGAAGTGAACTTATTTGATTTTAATCGAGAAATATACGGAAGCGAAATGAAGATCGAATGGTATAAACGGCTGCGAAGCGAGAAAAAATTCGGGAGTGTCGATGAGCTGGTTGAACAGATCTCAAAAGACAAAGCAGAAGCGATCCGCTTTTTTAAAGAGCGGAAGGCTGCTGAATATTTCAAAAATATGTATTGAAAAGCAAATACTCGTCAACAATGAAGAGTGAATAATAAATAGTTGCATAAAGGCTGTCTTTCTAGTATCATATTGTCTGTAGCTTTAAAACCGCTCACTTGGCAAATCGAATCACCGGCGTTTGCTAGGTAACCGGGGCTAATATTATATGGAGGTGAAACAGGATGGCAATTACTCAAGAGCGTAAAAACCAACTCATCAATGAGTTCAAAACACACGAATCTGACACGGGATCACCGGAAGTTCAGATCGCTATCCTAACAGATTCAATCAACAATCTGAACGAGCATTTACGCACTCACAAGAAGGACCATCACTCACGTCGCGGTCTTCTTAAAATGGTAGGTAAACGTCGTAATCTTCTTACGTATCTTCGTAACAAAGACGTAACTCGTTACCGTGAGTTGATCAACAAACTTGGATTACGTCGATAATCGTAAAAAGCGGGAGGATTCCCGCTTTTTTATCGTATAAGAACGAATATCCGGCAATTCCAAAATACGTTGTTCATATAAATGATCATAAATGACATGATTCAATCTTTACATAGCACTTTGCCATTGATATGTTCAATTCATTTCGTTCATAATAGGAGTAACCTAAAAACTATCCGAAGAGAGGAGTTCATATAAGAATGGGACAAGAGAAACACGTCTTTTCCATAGATTGGGCCGGACGAAAGCTGACTGTTGAAACCGGCCAGCTTGCCAAACAAGCAAACGGAGCCGTTATGGTGCGTTATGGAGATACTGCGGTACTCAGCACAGCCACGGCTTCAAAAGAACCTAAAACCGTTGATTTCTTCCCTTTAACCGTGAACTATGAAGAAAGGCTTTACGCCGTCGGCAAAATTCCGGGCGGATTTATTAAAAGAGAGGGGAGACCAAGCGAAAAAGCGATTCTCGCCAGCCGTTTAATCGATCGGCCGATTCGCCCGCTGTTCGCAGACGGTTTCCGAAATGAAGTTCAAGTTGTCAGCATCGTCATGAGTGTTGATCAGGATTGTTCGTCAGAAATGGCGGCGATGTTCGGTTCATCCCTTGCACTTTGCGTGTCAGACATTCCGTTTGAAGGACCGATTGCCGGTGTGACAGTCGGCCGGGTTGACAACGAATTTATCATCAATCCGACGCTTGAGCAGCTCGAAAAAAGCGATATCCATTTAGTCGTAGCCGGAACGAAGGACGCCATCAACATGGTGGAAGCGGGCGCAGAGGAAGTTCCCGAACAGATCATGCTTGAAGCCATCATGTTCGGACATGAAGAAATTAAGCGTTTAATCGCCTTCCAGGAAGAAATCGTCGCGGCTGTCGGAAAAGAAAAATCAGAAATCACCTTGTATGAGATCGATTCCGATCTGAAAGACAAAGTGAAGGCAATGGCTGAAAGCGATCTTTTAAAAGCCATTCAGGTTCACGAAAAGCATGCGCGCGAAGACGCGATCAGCGAAGTGAAAAAAGCAGTCTTGGCCAAATTTGAGGAAGAAGAGCATGATGAAGACACACTGAAACAAGTAAAGGACATTTTGTCACAGCTTGTTAAAAACGAAGTGCGCCGCCTGATCACCGAAGACAAGGTACGCCCTGACGGCCGTGGTGTCGATGTGATCAGACCGCTTTCTTCAGAAGTCGGACTGCTTCCGAGAACGCACGGATCAGGACTCTTTACAAGGGGACAGACTCAGGCGCTCAGCATCTGTACGCTTGGTGCGCTCGGTGATGTTCAGATTCTGGACGGTCTCGGCGTTGAAGAATCAAAACGCTTTATGCACCACTACAACTTTCCGCAGTTCAGCGTCGGGGAAACAGGACCGATGCGCGGACCGGGACGCCGCGAAATCGGGCACGGTGCACTGGGAGAACGTGCGCTTGAACCGATTATCCCGTCTGAAAAAGACTTCCCGTACACAGTTCGGCTTGTCTCTGAAGTACTTGAGTCAAACGGTTCGACTTCCCAAGCGAGCATTTGTGCAAGCACGCTTGCCATGATGGATGCCGGGGTGCCGATTAAAGCGCCGGTTGCCGGAATTGCAATGGGCCTTGTCAAATCGGGCGAAAACTATACGGTCCTGACGGATATTCAGGGAATGGAAGATGCCCTTGGAGACATGGACTTTAAAGTAGCGGGAACTGCAAAAGGCGTAACCGCCCTGCAAATGGATATTAAAATTGCCGGCTTGTCAAGAGAAATTTTGGAAGAAGCCCTTCAGCAGGCGAAAAAAGGCAGAATGGAGATCCTTGACAGCATGATGAGCACATTGGCTGAATCAAGAAAAGAGCTGTCTCCGTATGCTCCGAAAATCTTGACAATGGCGATTAATCCGGATAAAATCCGCGATGTCATCGGGCCGAGCGGAAAACAAATTAATAAGATCATTGAAGACACAGGCGTTAAAATCGACATCGAACAAGACGGCACGATCTTTATTTCTTCCACTGATGAAAGCATGAACCAAAAAGCGAAGAAAATCATTGAAGACCTTGTCAGAGAAGTTGAAGTCGGACAGCTTTACTTAGGTAAAGTCAAACGGATTGAAAAATTCGGCGCTTTCGTTGAACTGTTCAGCGGAAAAGACGGTTTAGTCCATATTTCAGAGCTTGCGCTTGAACGTGTCGGCAAAGTTGAAGATGTCGTCAAGATAGGCGACGAACTCCTTGTAAAAGTAACGGAAATCGATAAACAGGGACGCGTCAACTTATCTAGAAAAGCTGTCTTGCGCGAACAGAAGGAAAAAGAAGAACAAAATTCGTAGTCTGTCCTTCTTCTGTCATAGTCATCAAAACAAAAAAGAAGCCTGGGTGACCTGGCTTCTTTGTTTTAAGGCCTAAAAACGGATCGGTTCTATCTTGTCCTTTTCTCACATATTTTTGTGGGGAAGGGGGGAGAGGGCAATTGAAAAGAACGATTGTTCGGTTTGCTGCTTTTATCTTTCTTATGGTGATGTCTTATCAGATGATGAAACATCCATACTCACCAAATTACATAGATGCGATGAGAAAAGACGCGGTCACTGTTGCAGCCCAAAAGGACGATCTATACCAGGAGCTGCTGCAAAAAGCGCCTGAATACGAAGTGAAAGCGCAAAACGCAAAAATCGATAAGATTTGGAAAGCGATGCCAGGCTATAATGGTGTAAAAGTGAACATCGAAAAATCATACAAAAAAATGAAACGGGCCGGCGCATTTCATGAAAAGCTTCTTGTCTACGACCAAGTCAGACCTGAAGTCCATTTATCGTCCCTGAAGCCCGAACCGATCTACCGCGGGCATCCTGATAAACCGATGGTATCGTTTCTCATCAATGTCGCCTGGGGAAATGAATATTTGGAAAAAATGCTTCCCGTTTTTAAAAAACATCATGTGAAAGCTACTTTCTTTCTGGAAGGCAAATGGGTGAAGAATCATCCGGCCTTGGCGAAATCCGTCTTAAGCGGCGGGCATGAAATCGGAAACCATTCATACAATCATCCGGATATGAGCAAACTGACGAGAGAACGAATCTCAGAGCAGCTAAGGATGACAAATGAGCAAATTAAAGACACCCTCGGGATAAAACCGAAGTGGTTTGCACCCCCGAGCGGCAGTTTTCGCAAAGAGGTCGTCGATCAGGCCCATTCAATGGGAATGGGAACGGTGATGTGGACAGTTGATACGATCGATTGGCAGAAACCGCAGCCGGCCGTCTTGCAGCAGCGGGTATTAAGCAAAGTACATAACGGCGCCATGATATTAATGCATCCGACAGATCCAACTGCCGAAAGCCTTGATGTTTTAATTCAAAACCTGCATGAAAAAGGCTATCGAATCGGAACTGTCTCACAGCTTCTCAATGAAGAAAGGCTTGTTGAAGAATAGGATGTGCGGCCCGTTCTTTGAATAGGAGGAACAGATTTGATTAAACGGTATACTTGTCAAAATGGGGTAAGAATCGTATTCGAAAACAATCCTACAGTCCGGTCGGTGGCTATCGGAGTTTGGATTGGAACGGGATCAAGACATGAAACACCGGAGATTAACGGCATTTCGCATTTTCTGGAGCATATGTTTTTCAAAGGCACAAAAACGCGCACGGCCAGAGATATCGCGGAGTCTTTTGACAGAATAGGCGGTCAGGTCAATGCGTTTACCTCAAAGGAGTATACGTGCTATTATGCCAAAGTTCTTGATGAGCATGCGGACTATGCTTTGGAAGTGCTCTCAGACATGTTCTTTCATTCAACATTTGACGAGGAAGAATTGAAAAAAGAAAAAAACGTCGTCTATGAAGAGATTAAAATGTATGAGGACACACCTGATGACATCGTCCACGATCTGCTCAGCAAAGCATCATACGGAAGCCATTCCCTCGGCTATCCGATTCTCGGCACGGAAGAAACGCTTGCTGAATTTGACGGTGATGCCTTAAGAAAATATATGGACGAATATTACACGCCGGATCGCGTCGTCATTTCGATTGCCGGCAATGTTCCTGAGCGCTTTATTCAGGAAGCTGAAAAGCATTTCGGCTCCTATGAAGCAAAAGGAAAAAGAACGGGGATGTCAAAACCTGATTTTCACCATGAAAAAATGACGCGCAAAAAAGAAACCGAACAAGCCCACCTCTGCCTCGGCTTCGATGGATTGGAGGCCGGGCACCCTGACATTTATGACTTGATCGTGCTCAATAATATTTTGGGAGGAAGCATGAGCAGCCGGCTCTTCCAAGATGTCCGTGAAGATAAAGGACTCGCTTATTCCGTGTTCAGCTATCACAGTTCATTTGAAGACAGCGGTATGATGACGATATATGCGGGAACCGGCGCCGGCCAGCTTCAGGTTCTTTCAGAAACGATTCACGAAACGCTTCGCGTGTTAAAAAGAGAAGGCATCACACCGAAAGAACTTGAAAACAGCAAAGAGCAGATGAAAGGCAGCTTAATGCTCAGCCTTGAAAGCACAAACAGCAAAATGAGCCGAAACGGGAAAAACGAGCTGCTGCTTGGAAAACACCGGACGCTGGATGAGATTATCGAAAAATTGAACGGCGTGAATCTCGAGCGGGTCAACAGCCTTGCAAACCGGATTTTTACGGACGATTATTCTTCGGCTTTGATCAGTCCGACGGGGGAACTTCCAAAATAAACATGAAAACATGCTTGTCTTTTTAGGCAGGCATGTTTTTTGCTGTTCGTACATACATCATACAAAAGGGGGTTTTTTCATGAGGCTGAGCGAACTTTCGGGAAAAGAAATCGTAGATATCAAGCGGGCTGAGCGCCTTGGCGTTCTGGGGCAGACAGATCTCGAGATCAACGAACAGGACGGGCAGATTACGGCCCTCATCATCCCTTCGGTTAAATGGTTCGGTCTTGGCAGAAAACAGGGAAATGATATCAAGGTGCCCTGGGCGCAGATTCAAAAAATCGGATCGGACATAATCATTCTCGATGTTCCTGAAGACAGCGGAATAAAAGACGAATAAGCCGGCGGCAGCCGGTTTTTTTATATTCTTGGATTCCCCGCCCGCGGGTTTTATGATTTTTCCTTCTGATAAATTTTATTTCAATTCACCGCTATTTCCTTTTTGTCATATGATGAAATTAGCTTATGGAATTAGATCCTTGTCAAAAAGAAGGTGAATGTTAGAGCCATGTTAACCGGATTGACGATTGCAATCATCGGCGGTGATGCGAGGCAGCTTGAAATCATCCGCAAGCTGACGGAACAGGACGCGAACGTTTTTTTGGTCGGTTTTGATCAGCTTGACCACGGATTTACCGGAGCTACAAAATTAAAGTTAAATGAACTGGACTTTGGAACAGTAGACAGCTTGATTCTGCCTGTATCAGGCACATCCGCAGAAGGTGCGGTTGCGACTGTTTTCTCCAATGAAGAAGTGAAGTTAAAACAGGAGCATTTGGAAAAAACCGAGCCTCACTGCACCATCTATACGGGGATTTCAAATCAATATTTAGACGGAATGGCAAAAGGGGCAAACCGCCGGCTTATCAAGCTTTTTGAAAGAGACGATATTGCGATTTACAACTCGATACCTACAGTTGAAGGGGCCATCATGATGGCCATACAGCATACTGATTATACGATTCACGGCTCAAATGTCATGGTTCTCGGGCTCGGGCGGACAGGAATGAGCATCAGCCGGACTTTTTCGGCTCTCGGAGCGCGTGTTAAAGTCGGCGCCCGCGATTCCGCCCACCTCGCCAGAATTATGGAAATGGGCCTCACTCCTTTCCATACAAACGAACTTGGAGAACATGTTGAAGATACTGATATTTGCATCAATACCATTCCAAGCCTCATTCTCGATAAAAACGTCCTCTCACGAATGACACCCAGAACCCTGATTCTTGATTTAGCGACCCGTCCAGGAGGGACTGATTTTGACTTTGCCGAGAAACAGGGCATTAAAGCGCTGCTCGCTCCAGGACTTCCCGGCATTGTCGCGCCTAAAACGGCAGGTCAGATCATCGCCAATGTTTTGTGTAACCTTCTGTCACAATCAACAACCGACCGAAAGGGGCTGTCATAATGTCGATCAAAGGGAAAAGAATCGGATTTGGCCTTACAGGCTCACATTGCACGTATGATGCCGTATTTCCGCAAATTGAAGAGCTTGTAAGTAAAGGGGCGGAAGTCAGACCGATCGTGACGCATACTGTAAAATCGACGGACACACGCTTTGGAGAAGGGGCAGAGTGGGTGAAGAAAATTGAAGAGCTGACAGGTTTTGAAGTGATTGATTCCATTCCGAAAGCGGAGCCTCTCGGGCCGAAAACACCGCTTGACTGTATGGTGATTGCGCCTTTGACGGGAAACTCAATGAGCAAGCTTGCGAACGCGATGACGGACTCTCCGGTTCTCATGGCGGCCAAGGCGACGATTCGAAACTCCCGGCCGGTCGTCCTGGGCATATCAACAAATGATGCGCTCGGTCTTAACGGTGTCAACCTGATGAGACTGATGACGACAAAAAACATCTTCTTCATTCCGTTCGGTCAGGATGACCCTTATCAAAAGCCGAATTCACTCGTCGCCAAAATGGATCTTTTGCTGCCGGCGGTCGAAGAAGCGCTATCCTATAAACAAATCCAGCCCGTTCTGATAAACAATGATCAATAAATCTTTCTAAAAATAAAGATGTAACAAAAAATATCAATCACCCGGCTCACTTCTATGTTAAAATAAAATGTAAAATGCATAGTCAACCAATCGTCACGACGATTAAGGTGGAAGGAGTTTTACAATTGGGCAGAGGATTACATGTAGCAGTAGTTGGTGCGACAGGCGCTGTAGGACAGCAAATGTTAAAAACACTAGAAGACAGAAATTTTGAACTGGATAAACTGACTTTATTATCCTCAAAGCGTTCAGCAGGTACGAAGCTTACATTTAAAGGTAAAGAGTATACTGTGCAGGAAGCTCGTCCAGAAAGCTTTGAAGGCGTAAACATCGCGCTGTTCAGCGCTGGAGGCAGCGTTTCACAGGCGCTTGCTCATGAAGCTGTCAAACGCGGTGCGATTGTCATTGACAATACGAGCGCATTTCGGATGGATCAAAACACTCCGCTCGTCGTTCCTGAGGTCAATGAGGGAGATTTGCATCAGCATAACGGCATTATTGCAAACCCGAACTGTTCAACCATTCAAATGGTTGTTGCGCTTGAGCCGATCCGCAAGGCTTTCGGTTTAAATAAAATCATCGTGTCGACCTACCAAGCGGTATCAGGAGCCGGAAATGAAGCTGTTGAAGAGCTCTACGGCCAAACGGAAGCCATTTTAAACGACAAGCCGTTCGAGCCTGAGATCATGCCGGTGAAGAGCGATGAAAAACACTATCAAATCGCATTTAACGCTGTTCCTCAAATTGATAAATTCCAGGATAACGGGTTTACGTTTGAGGAAATGAAAATGATAAATGAAACAAAAAAAATCATGCACATGCCTGAACTTCAAGTATCAGCGACATGTGTCAGACTGCCGATTGCAACAGGGCATTCAGAGTCCGTCTACATTGAAACAGACCGTGACGATGTAACTGCAGAAGACATACAAAACCTGTTAAAAGAAGCTCCTGGCGTCATCCTGCAAGATGATCCGGCCGAACAGGTATATCCGATGCCTGCCGATGCAGTAGGGAAAAAAGATGTGTTTGTCGGACGGGTGCGCAAAGATCTCGACCGTCCGAACGGCTTTCATCTTTGGATTGTTTCCGATAACCTGCTGAAAGGGGCGGCATGGAATTCCGTTCAAATCGCAGAAAGCTTAAAAGCTTTAAACTTAGTTTAAATATGTTAAGATTTCTAACGGGAGATGTGAGAAGAGAGTAAGGCTTAAAATCAGCCTGCTCTCTTCTGTTACGTCCGAAATGAACTTGGAGTGAAATAAATTGAAAATCATCGTTCAAAAATTTGGCGGAACGTCTGTAAAAGATGACCGCGGCCGACAACTGGCCTTAAGTCACATTCAAGAAGCGGTCAATGAAGGGTACAAAGCGGTTGTTGTCGTATCAGCCATGGGCCGCAAGGGAGACCCTTACGCAACCGATTCATTGCTTGATCTGCTTTACGGCGGACAGGATGCGATCACTGAACGGGAGCAGGATTTGCTGCTGTCATGCGGTGAAACGATTTCTTCAGTTGTATTTGCAAGCATGCTTTTGGAAAATGGAATGAAAGCTACGGCTTTGACGGGCGCACAGGCCGGCTTTTTAACAGATAACCAGCATACGAACGCAAAAATTCTTGAAATGAAACCGGAACGTCTTGTCAGCATGCTGGCCGAACATGATGCGGTTGTCGTCGCCGGTTTTCAAGGCGCCACGGCAAAAGGGGACATCACAACGATCGGCCGGGGCGGAAGCGACACATCGGCCGCTGCCCTTGGAGCCGCGTTGGACGCAGAATTTATAGATATTTTCACAGATGTAGAAGGCGTCATGACCGCAGATCCGAGAATCGTTGAAAAAGCAAAGCCGCTGCCCGTGATCACCTATACGGAAATCTGCAATTTAGCCTATCAAGGTGCAAAGGTAATCCATCCGAGAGCGGTGGAGATTGCCATGCAGGCGAAGGTGCCGATTCGGGTTCGGTCAACATATTCAAAGGAAACCGGAACGCTTGTGACAAGTCACCACACTTCAAAGGCCGGAAGCGACGTGTTTGAGCGGCTCATCACAGGGATTGCCCATGTAAAAGACGTGACCCAGTTTAAAGTTCCGGCAAAAGAAGGACAATACAATGTACAGACCGAAGTGTTTAAAGCGATGGCCAATGCCGGCATCAGTGTTGATTTCTTTAATATTACCCCAAGTGAAATTGTATACACGGTAGCCGGAAACATGACAGACCGTGCGCTCGGGATACTGAAAGAATTGGGCTATGAACCCGCCATAACGAGAAATTGTGCGAAGGTGTCAGCCGTCGGTGCGGGCATTATGGGTGTACCGGGCGTCACCTCTAAAATCGTTACCGCCCTATCGGAAAAAGGCATTCCGATTCTTCAGTCGGCAGACAGCCATACGACGATTTGGGTGCTTGTTCACGAGGAAAATATGGCGACGGCCGTAAACGCGCTGCATGAAGTGTTTGAACTATCAAAATAAATGTGATTGAATCATGATGAGGTGAAAAAAATGAATTTCGGAAATATTGCAACTGCAATGGTTACACCCTTTGACAAAAATGAAAATATCGATTTTCATAAATTGTCAAAGCTGATTGATTATTTGTTGAACAATGGAACGGATTCCCTCGTTGTTGCCGGAACAACCGGGGAATCGCCGACACTGTCAGAAGAAGAAAAAATAGCGCTCATTCAATACTCCGTCAAGGAAGCTGCCGGCCGTGCGCCAATTATCGCCGGCACAGGAAGCAACAACACGAAGGCGTCGATCAAACTGACAAAAAAAGCTGAAGAAGCCGGAGCAGACGCCGTGATGCTCGTGACGCCGTATTATAACAAGCCTTCTCAAGAAGGGATGTACCGCCACTTCAGAGCGATTGCAGAAGAAACATCGCTGCCGGTCATGCTTTATAACGTGCCTGGCAGGACGGTGGCTTCGCTTGCTCCTGAAACGACGATCCGTCTGGCGGAAATTCCTAACATCGTTGCGATTAAAGAAGCGAGCGGCGATCTCGACGCCATCACGAAAATCGTTGCTGAAACACCTGATGATTTTGCCGTGTATTCAGGCGATGACAGCCTCACCCTGCCTGCTTTGTCTGTCGGAGGCAGAGGAATCGTTTCCGTTGCATCACACATCATCGGGCCGGAAATGCAGGAGATGATCAAACATTATATCGACGGGAATACGGCACAAGCAGCCTTGATCCATCAGAAGCTTCTCCCGCTGATGAAAGGCCTTTTCGCAGCTCCGAATCCGTCTCCTTTAAAGACGGCTCTTCAGCTGAAGGGTCTTGACGTCGGATCTGTCCGGCTCCCTTTGATTCCGCTAAATGAAGATGAACGACTCCGTTTAAGCAGCCTGATCAACGGCTTGTAAAAACCAATACGGACGAAAACGGTCATTCTCTTTTGGAGGGGATGGCCGTTTGTTATATACATAATGGTTCTTGTTTTCTAAAATTAAATTCAGGTATAATAGGGACAAGTGATGATGGACGGGTACTTAGATTAGGAGGATTACAATTTGAAAAAAAATACAGAAAATATTAGAATCATCGCCTTAGGAGGCGTCGGGGAGATCGGAAAAAACCTTTATGTCATTGAAATCGACTCTGACATATTCGTGGTTGATGCCGGACTCATGCATCCAGAAAATGAAATGTTGGGAATCGATGTCGTTATCCCTGACATTTCCTATTTAATCGAACGATCTGACCGCGTAAAGGCGATCTTTCTGACACACGGACATGAAGAAAACATCGGAGGCGTTTTTTACTGCCTGAACAAACTATCCGTGCCTGTTTACGGAACAAAACTGACGCTTGCCCTTTTAAAAGAAACGCTGAAGCAGTACGGTTCAAATAAAAAAGCTGATTTAAGAGAGGTCCATTCCAAGTCCGTTATTACATTTGAGTCAACAAAAGTGTCATTTTTCAGAACAAACCACAGCATCCCTGATTCCGTCGGTGTCAGCTTTAAAACTTCCCTTGGATCCATCGTTAGCACAGGCGATTTCAAATTTGACCAAACACCAGTTTTAAACCAGACGAGCGACATCGGCGAAATCGCCAAAATCGGCAACAGCGGTGTACTTTGTCTGCTTTCTGACAGCGCCAACGCTGAAAAGCCGGGCTATACGCCGTCAGAAGCCGTTGTGGGCGGTGAAATTTCCGATGTGATGTATAACGCGGAAAACCGTGTGATCGTTGCTGCATTCGCTTCAAACTTTAACCGGATTCAGCAGGTGATTGATGCCGCTCTTCAAAACGGCAGAAAACTTGCGGTTTCAGGAAAAAATATCTCCGCCATCCTGCAGCTCGCCATTAAGCTTGGCTATGTAACGGCAGACGAGGATATGTTCATCCCTGTCCAGGAAGTCAAAAAGCACCCGAAAAAAGAAGTTGCCATTTTGACCGGAGACAATCATGGAGAGCCGCTGGCTGCTTTGACAAGAATCGCAAAACAAGGGCATAAGCAGATTGATATTGAAGAAGGGGATACCGTTTTAATCGCATCCTCTCCAGTACCGGGCCAGGAATTGGTGTATTCCAAAGCCGTCGATCTTTTGACAAGAGCGGGTGCCCACGTTGTATTCGCACAAAAACGCGTCCATGTTTCAGGGCACGGCTGCCAGGAGGAGCTGAAGCTGATGCTGAATCTTCTGAAGCCGAAGTATTTAATTCCTGTAAACGGCGAATACAGAATGCAAAAAGCGCATTCCAAGCTTGCTGAAGAAATCGGAATGAAGCGGAGCGACATTTTTCTTGTTGAAAAAGGCGATGTCGTTGAGTTTCGCGGCCAAAACGTCAAAATCGGCGATAAGGTGCAGTCAGGCAACATTCTGATTGACGGGCTCGGTGTGGGCGATATCGGCAACATCGTACTCAGAGATCGGCGTCTCCTTTCCCAGGACGGAATCTTAATCGTTGTCATTACCCTTGATAAAAAGAAAAAATATCTTGTATCAGGACCCGAAATTATCACGAGAGGTTTTGTCTATGTCAGGGAATCTGAACAGCTGATCGTTGAAGCGACAGAGCGTGTCAGAGATATCGTCAAAGAAAGCACAGAAAACGCAGTCGTCGAATGGTCCGCCTTAAAACAAACCATGCGCGACGCCTTGAATCAATTCTTATATGAAAAAACAAAACGAAAACCAATGATCATCCCAATCATCATGGAAGTATAAAGAAAAACCAAGAGGATCCCTCTTGGTTTTTTACCTTAAAGCCCAGCTTGGCTTGAAAACGCTTGAAGTCTAGGAACGGCGAGCATCGGAGCGGAGCGTATGACTGATACGTGAGCACCGAAGCGCAGCCGTGACGACGAATGCAAGCGTTTCTCAACAAGCTGAAACCAAGAGGATCCCTCTTGGTTTTTTTATATTGTATGAAAAAAACGCCATTGTCCATAATACAAAAGAAACTCGAGAAAGAGGTGAGCCAGATGGATTCAAACCGGATACAAAACGGGGACGGACAAGGAGGGCAGCCGGACAAGCAGGACGGTAAAGACAATCTTGTCAACAAAATTCAGCAGCTTGGCCAAACGACGCTTCCGCAAATGGGGCAGGACTCAAACATTCACTGTCTGACCATCATCGGGCAAATTGAAGGGCATGTACAGCTTCCGCCCCAAAATAAAACGACAAAGTACGAACACGTGATTCCGCAGATTGTCGCAGTAGAACAAAATCCTAAAATCGAAGGGCTGCTCATTATATTGAATACAGTGGGCGGCGATGTTGAAGCAGGACTGGCGATAGCTGAAATGCTGGCGTCGCTGTCAAAACCGACGGTTTCAATCGTGCTCGGAGGCGGCCATTCAATCGGTGTTCCAATTGCCGTTTCCTGTGACCACAGCTATATCGCCGAAACCGCGACAATGACGATTCATCCGGTTAGACTGACAGGGCTTGTTATCGGTGTGCCGCAAACATTTGAATACCTTGACAAAATGCAGGAAAGAGTTATTAACTTCGTGACAAGCCATTCAAACATTTCGGAAGACAAATTTAAAGAGCTGATGTTTTCAAAAGGGAATCTGACCCGTGACATCGGAACAAATGTCGTCGGAAAGGATGCGGTCAAGGATGGTTTAATCGATGAGACGGGCGGAGTCGGCCAAGCGATCAATAAGCTCAATGAATTGATTGAACAGAACCGCGGCGGTGAGGAAAGGATGATTCAATGATTCTGTATACGACCATGCCGCAGGAAATCGTTTTCGCCGGGCAGTCAGAAGGAACGAACTTGAGACAAATCGATGTAAACGGCGTCCCGCTCCTGGTTGAAATGAATGGAGAAGAAGCCAGAGTGGTTCAGGTTCTCAGCACAAATCCAATGGATTTCTTAAAACAGGAGACAGCCCCAGGGCAGACGCTGAAACTGACATTTTATAAATAGCTGAAGTGTCACAAGGATAAATATGCTATAATAGGGGAATCCAGAGGAAAAATTGCAGCCGGAAGCAGGCTGCTTTCTCTTTGTTTTTATATTTTTTATTATGCAGTAAGGTGATGGAACATGGCAAAAAGAAAAAGAAAATCGAAAAAGAAACAAAAACAGGTCAAACGGATTAATCTTAAATTTGAATTGTACGGTTTAATTTGTATCGCCATATCGATCATTGCAGTTTTACAGCTTGGTGTTGCAGGTCAAACGTTCATTTACATGTTCCGTTTTTTTGCAGGAGAATGGTTTATCCTGTGTCTGCTAGCTCTCTTTTTAACTGGTGTATCGCTGTTTTGGAAGAAAAAAACGCCCAGCTTTCTGACGAGAAGAAAAGCGGGGCTTTATTGCATCATTGCAAGCATTCTGCTCCTGTCTCATGTTCAGCTGTTTCAGCACTTGGCAGACAGGGGAATGATCCAGTCTCCTAGCGTGATACAAAATACGTGGGAGCTGTTTATGATGGACTTGAAAGGCAAGACGGGCTCGCCTGATCTTGGCGGCGGAATGATTGGAGCGGTGCTGTTTGCGGCATCATATTTCCTGTTCGCCTCTGCCGGATCTAAAATTATTGCCATTTTTCTGATTCTGATCGGCCTCCTGCTGATCACTGACCGTTCGCTTCAGGAGACGCTGATTAAATGGACGGCTCCGGTTGCGTCTTTCATCAAAGATCAATGGCATGCGTTTCTTGCCGATCTCAAGCAATTGAAAAACAATACACCAAAAAAGAAATCAGGAAAAAAACGCAAAACGCAGCGGAAACCCACCGCTGCTGAAGACCCTGTACAGGAGCCGGAACCCGATCAGGAACCGGATCCGGTTATTCAATCCGAACCGATAATCTCAAGTTTTTCCGACCGTGACGAAACATCTGATGTACAAGCTTATGAAACGCCAGAGCCGGCTGAAACAGCTCCCGAACCCGAAGCGGATGGGGACATGCAAACCGCTCCGGAAATTACGTTTACAGAGCTTGAAAATAAGGACTATCAGCTCCCATCCATCAATTTATTAGATGATCCGAAGCATACGGGACAGCAGACCGACAAAAAAAATATTTATGATAATGCGAGAAAGCTTGAGAGAACATTCCAAAGCTTCGGGGTCAAAGCGAAAGTGACCCAGGTCCACCTCGGTCCGGCAGTGACGAAATATGAAGTCTATCCTGATGTCGGCGTCAAAGTGAGCAAGATTGTCAATTTGAGCGATGACTTGGCGCTGGCCCTTGCTGCCAAGGATATCCGCATCGAGGCGCCGATACCCGGGAAATCGGCGATCGGCATCGAAGTGCCGAATGCAGAGGTTGCGATGGTTTCCCTGAAAGAAGTGCTCGAATCCAAGCTGAATGACCGGCCAGATGCAAAGCTGATGATCGGACTTGGCCGGAATATTTCCGGAGAAGCGGTTTTGGCTGAATTAAACAAAATGCCCCATCTTCTTGTCGCAGGTGCGACGGGAAGCGGAAAAAGCGTCTGTGTCAACGGTATTATCACAAGTGTTTTAATGAGGGCAAAACCGCATGAAGTCAAAATGATGATGATCGATCCAAAAATGGTCGAACTGAACGTTTATAACGGGATTCCTCATTTGCTTGCTCCTGTTGTGACTGATCCGAAAAAGGCGTCACAGGCCTTAAAAAAAGTCGTCAATGAAATGGAGCGTCGCTATGAATTGTTTTCACACACGGGGACGAGAAATATCGAAGGGTATAATGATTACATTAAACGGATGAATGCATCAGAAGAAGCAAAGCAGCCCGAGCTTCCGTATATTATCGTGATTGTGGACGAGCTTGCCGATTTAATGATGGTCGCTTCTTCAGATGTTGAAGATTCAATCACAAGGCTATCGCAAATGGCCCGTGCAGCCGGAATCCATCTGATCATCGCAACGCAGCGCCCGTCAGTCGATGTCATCACTGGTGTGATCAAAGCCAATATTCCTTCAAGGATTGCTTTCAGTGTATCTTCACAGACAGATTCCAGAACCATTCTCGATATGGGGGGCGCTGAAAAGCTTCTTGGAAGAGGGGACATGCTGTTTCTGCCTGTCGGAGCCAACAAGCCGCTTCGCGTTCAAGGAGCCTTTTTATCAGATGAAGAGGTTGAAAAAGTCGTTGACCATGTCATTACTCAGCAAAAGGCCCAGTATCAAGAGGAAATGATTCCTGAGGAAACGACGGAAACGCTCAGTGAAGTGACAGATGATCTTTACGATGAAGCGGTCGGACTTGTCGTCAACATGCAGACGGCTTCCGTTTCCATGCTGCAAAGAAGGTTCCGCATCGGCTACACGCGGGCGGCCCGGCTGATCGATGCGATGGAAGAACGGGGCGTCGTCGGTCCTTATGAAGGATCAAAGCCCCGCGAAGTTCTGATGTCAAAAGAACAATATGAAGAGCTCTCTTCTTAAGAGAAGAGAGCTCAGTTTCCTATAAAAATATTATGTAAACTGTTCGTGTGAAAAAGCGTCTATTTATTTATTTGACAAAACATGATATAGTTATCCTCAATTAAAGGTAATTTGAATCTGATCTGGTCAGACGGAGGGAGAACATGTCGATAAAAGCTGACAATCAACGTTTATGTCTTAAAGTGATTGATCGGATAAAAGATGATATACAAAACGGAGTCTATCGTGAAAATGAGCAGCTCCCCTCTGAATTCGAGCTGTCAAAAATGATGGGCGTCAGCAGAACGGCTTTGCGGGAAGCGCTCAGCATATTGCAAGAAGAAAATGTCATCGTCAGAAGGCATGGCGTCGGCACTTTTGTAAACCCAAAGCCTTTATTCCTGTCAGGTATTGAGCAGCTGAACAGCGTCACGAAAATGATTGAACAGGCAAGCATGACCCCGGGAACCATTTTTATGTCTTCACAGGTGACCCATCCGACTGAAGACGACATGCTCCGCTTTCAGCTTACAGAAGACAGTGAAATCTTCCTGCTGGAGCGGGTGAGAACGGCAAATGGGACACCCGTTGTCTATTGCCTTGATAAAATACCGATGGCGATTCTGCCCAAAGGGTTTTCACATGAGCAGGAATCGATGTTTGGATGGCTGGAGAATAAGTCAGGTGCGGTCATCAGCTATGCGGTTGCAGACATCGTGCCAATCGGCTATCATGATACGGTCTCTCAAATTCTTGAGTGTGATCCGGAGACCGCTCTCTTGCTATTAAAGCAGATCCATTATGATCAAAATGACAGGCCAGTATTATATTCATTAAACTATTTTCGGGCTGATAAATTCAGGTTTCATGTCGTCAGAAAACGTTTTGAATAAAGGCGGGCGCTCAGAACGAGCGGCTGTTTTTTTGCATGTCATACATAAATACACCCACACTAAGCCACAATAATGGCTGGAAATATGAATGAATTGGGTGAAAAAAGTTGAGCAGAAAAAAAGGCGTTAAAAGCATTATCGCGCTGTCTTCGGTCCCGCTTGTCATGACGCTTGGCAACTCGATGCTGATTCCCGTTTTGCCGGTGATTGAAAAAACATTAAACATTTCTTCCTTTCAAGTTTCTTTGATCATTACGGTTTACTCGGTTGTTGCGATTATATGCATTCCGATTACCGGCTATATGTCCGACCAGTTTGGAAGAAAAAAGGTCATGCTTCCATGTTTGGTGATTGCCGGAGCCGGAGGCGCTCTCGCAGGCTTTGCCTCATCTTTTTTCAAAGAGCCGTATGCCATGATTTTAGCGGGACGGGTTCTTCAAGGCATCGGTTCAGCGGGGGCTGCTCCGATCGTCATGCCGTTTATAGGGGATCTGTTTCAAAACGATGAAGAGATCAGTGCAGGTCTCGGAGACATTGAGACGGCAAATACTGCCGGAAAAGTATTAAGCCCAATCTTAGGGGCTTTTTTAGCATCATGGGTTTGGTTCATGCCGTTCTGGTTTATTCCGATTGTGTCTCTGGTCAGCTTTTTTCTCGTATTGTTTTTTGTGCCGAAGCCGAAGGAGAAAAGTGATGAGAAGAGATCGTTCAAAGATTTTACGAAAAATGTGAGGAAGGTATTTAAAAGGGAAGGACGCTGGCTGGTGTCCATCTTTATGATCGGCGGCATTATTATGTTTCTTTTATTCGGGGTGCTGTTTTACCTGTCAGATAACCTGGAGAAAGAGTACCAGATTGAAGGGATTGTAAAAGGGGCGCTGCTCAGCATTCCGCTGCTTTTTCTATCCGTTAGTTCATACCTCGCCGGCAAGCTGATCGGCAACAATAAAATCAGAATGAAAATTTGTGTGCTCATCGGGATGATCCTGCTTGCTTTGTCTTTCGGAGGATTATGGTGGAACCACAGCTTCTATCCATTATTTTTGTTTATGAGTATCGGCGGCATCGGAATCGGGATATCCCTTCCTTCACTTGATGCTCTGATTACAGAGGGAATCGAAAAAGAAGAACGCGGAACGATATCGTCATTTTACAACAGCATGCGGTTTATCGGAGTAGCTCTCGGCCCGCCGGTCTTTGCCTACATGATGACTAATGCGGGCTGGCTGATTTTCATCGTGTCGCTTCTGTGCAGTTTGGCCGCTTTGGCGCTTGTATTGTTTAATATTGATCCAAAGGAAAATGATCATGAAACGGTAAAGACGGTGTGAATCTGCACCGTTCTTTTTTTCACAAGGGTTTTAGTTTCCTTAAATCCCCTCCAGTTGATATAATTACAACCAAACAGCTCAGAAGCATATGCTTCAATCGGGTCATAATACATAATATAAACAAGGACGAAGGAGGTTCTTTATGACATATCTTAATGAAATAAAAGGAGAACATCGCGGGATAACGAGCCATATCGTGAAAACGGAAAAGTTCAAAACCGTTTCCATTATTTTTAAAATGCTTGCCCCTTTAACAAAAGCAGATGTGACAAACAGGTCTCTTTTTCCGCAT
Organism: Bacillus swezeyi; assembly: GCF_001969815.1. GTDB lineage: Bacteria > Bacillota > Bacilli > Bacillales > Bacillaceae > Bacillus > Bacillus swezeyi. Next base: position 224,018 of record NZ_MRBK01000006.1, read on the forward strand.
GTGCTTTTGCGCGGCACAAGCACGCACCCCAAGACGGCTGAGCTTAGAACGTACCTTGATGAGCTCTATGGCACTTCTGTATCCACAGATCTCTCTAAAAAAGGGGAGCAGCATATCATTTCGTTCCGGCTGGATATCGCCAATGAAAAATACTTAAAAGATCAGACTCCGCTTTTGGAAAAAGGACTTGAGCTTCTTTCCGAGATTATTTTTTCGCCGGCGCTTGAAGAAGGGGCATTTCAGCCGTTGTATGTTTCTCAGGAAAAACGAACTTTAAAGCAAAGAATTCAAGCTGTATACAATGATAAAATGCGATATTCCAATCTGAGGCTCATTCAAGAAATGTGCAAAGATGAGCCCTACGCCCTCCATGTGAACGGTGAGCTTGAGGATGTGGAAGACATCACACCTCAGAGCCTGTACGAAGCTTACACAAAAGCGATCAATGAAGATCAGCTGGATATTTACGTCGTAGGCGATGTTGATGAACAACAGGTGGAAGCATACATCTCCAGCTATTTCAACACGAAAGAGCGGGAGGCCGGGCCGGCTCCCCAGATTCAGCGCAATTACAGCCCCGAGCCTCAAGAAGTCGTTGAAGATTCAGATGTCAAGCAAGGCAAACTGAACATGGGCTTTCGGACAAATACGCATTTCACAGATGAGGATTATCCGGCTTTACAGCTTTTCAACGGACTATTCGGCGGCTTTTCCCACTCAAAGCTGTTCATCAATGTCAGGGAAAAAGCAAGCCTTGCCTATTACGCTGCATCCAGGATCGAAAGCTTCAAAGGGCTTTTAATGGTCATGTCGGGTATTGAAGTCGGCAATTATCAAAAGGCGGTCGACATTATCAAGGAGCAGTTTCAGGAGATGAAAAAAGGCAGCTTTACGGAAGAGGCGATCAGTCAGACGAAAGCGGTCATTAAGAACCAGATTCTTGAAACCATTGATACACCATACGGCTTGATCGAATTCATTTATCAGCAGGCTGCCGCCCAAACCGAATTTTCTTTGGAAGAGTGGCTTCAGCGCATTGACGATGTCACTAAAGAAGACATTATTGAAGTTGGAAAGAAAATCGAATTGGATACAACGTACTTTCTGAAAGGGACGGAGGGAGCATCTTGACGAAAACGATCGAATTTGAACAGCTGAAGGAAACGCTATATTATGAAAAAATGCCCGGCGGGCTCGATGTTTATGTCCTTCCGAAAGAAGGATTCAACAAGACATATGCCGTATTTACGACAAAATACGGATCTATTGACAATCAGTTTGTCCCGCTCGGAAAAGAAGAAATGGTTCGCGTGCCTGACGGTATCGCCCACTTTCTGGAGCATAAGCTGTTTGAAAAAGAAGACGGGGATGTCTTTCAGAATTTCAGCAGACAGGGGGCTTCGGCCAACGCCTTTACCTCCTTCACAAGAACGGCGTATCTTTTTTCAAGCACATCAAAAGTAGAAGAAAATCTTGAAACGCTCGTCAATTTTGTGCAGGACCCTTATTTTACAGAAAAGACGGTTGAGAAAGAAAAAGGCATCATCGGACAGGAAATCAATATGTACGACGACAACCCTGATTGGCGCCTTTTCTTCGGCTTGATTGAAAACATGTACAAAGAGCATCCCGTCCGGATTGATATCGCAGGGACGATTGAAAGCATTTCACATATTACAAAGGATCTTTTGTATGAATGCTATGAAACGTTTTATCACCCAAGCAATATGCTGCTGTTTGTCGTCGGACCGGTAGACCCAGAAGCCATGATCAGCCAGGTCCGCAAAAATCAGGAGAAAAAGCCGTATACGGATCAGCCTGAAATCGTCCGCAAAGAGGTAGAGGAGCCTGCCGCTGTATACCGAAAAGAACAGGAAATCAAAATGAATGTTCAAAGCTCGAAATGCCTGGTCGGCTTAAAAAGCGTCAACCCTAAAAATACAGGAAACGATATGCTAAAACATGAACTGACCATGAACATTATTCTCGAGTGTCTGTTTGGCAAAAGCTCCGCCGATTATGAAAAAATTTATGAAAAAGGCTACATTGACGAGACATTCAGCTATGATTACACAGAAGAACACGGCTTTGGCTTCGCATCTGTCGGAGGCGACACGCCTGAACCCGATCAGCTTGCCGAGGAACTGAAGCAGGTGCTCTTTAAGGCAAAAGAGACGATCACAGCCGAAAAATTGAATTTGGCGAGAAAGAAAAAAATCGGCACGTTTTTAAAATCGATGAACTCGCCTGAATACATTGCCAATCAATTCACGCGATACGCATTTTTGGAGACGAGTCTGTTCGATATTGTCACCGTTCTTGAGTCCATTACACTTGAAGACGTTCACAGGGCCATTGAAGAAGAAATTGAAGAAGACAGGATCACCGTCTGCAAAGTCGTTCCAAAATCATAAAAAAACCAAGAAGTTCAGTGTGGACAGAATCCATGCTGAACCTTTCTTTTTTGCGAAAAAGGGTGGGAAATATGTCAAAACTGGCTCTTGTAACCGGCGCAAGCGGCGGAATCGGTCAAAGCATAAGCGAAAAGCTTGCGCAAAGCGGCTTCGATTTGCTCCTTCATTACAATGCAAACAAAAAAGAGGCCGTTTCCTTAGGCGGCAGGCTGACTGATACATACGGCATTCAAACGGAAATCATTCACAGCGATCTGTCCGGCCCGGACGGTGTTGAGACCGTCTCCGCCTCCATTGGCGGGCGGGCGCTTGACGCTATCGTGCTAAACAGCGGACAAAGCTTTCACGGTCTTATAACCGATATGCCAGACACTGCTGTTCAAGAAATGGTTCAGCTTCACGTATCAAGCCCGTTTCTGTTAACGAGAAACCTGCTTCCGGCCATGCTTCGGAAAAAATCGGGCGCAATCGTCGCCATTAGCTCGATTTGGGGCGAAACCGGTGCATCGTGCGAGGTTTTATACAGCATGACAAAAGGAGCGCAAAACCTGTTTGTCAAAGCCCTTGCAAAAGAGCTTGCACCAAGCGGCATCAGAGTAAACGCCGTTTCCCCGGGAGCGGTCAAAACGAAGATGATGGGGGCGTTCTCAAATGAGGAGGAGGAGATGATCACAGAAGACATTCCGATGGGCAGGCTCGCAAAACCCGAAGAAGTCGCTGACGCCGTCGAGTTCTTGCTTTCAGAAAAAGCCTCATATATCACAGGCCAGATATTATCTGTAAATGGCGGCTGGCATTGTTAAAAAAATGTATAGTTAATGATCCCTCCGAGAATAATAAAACTGTAACTTTAAGAGATTGGAGGGGCCTGATATGTCCGTACTGGATAATTGGGATCAATGGAAAAACTTTTTGGGCGACCGCCTCAACTACGCCCATGAAAGAGGAATGTCAAACGAAACCATCTCAGATCTTGCATATGAGATCGGTGATTATTTAGCCGGTGAGGTAGATTCAAAAAACCATCAGGAAAGAGTGCTCGCTGATCTTTGGAGCGTTGCTTCAGAAGAAGAGCAGCACGCCATTGCGAACGTGATGGTCAAGCTTGTTGAAAACAACAGCTCACATTAAGGAGAGAGTGGTTCACTCTCTCTTTTTTGTAGGTTTTATGCCTCGGTATTTGCCATCATTTGATATAAGGTTGAGCACTTCGGGCGTTTTCTTTTCAGGCAGAAAGGGTAAAAAGGATTCAGTACACGATGCAGCCCGTTTTTTCCCGAATTTGGGAAACGGACGTTTTTCTTATTTAATCACAACATTCTGCTTTCTAATTAAGTTAAAATGCTTTATGATAAAGGAAGGTAAATTTTTGCCACGATGATGGATAGGGAGGTTATCATTTGGCAAAGCTCGAATGGTACTTAGAATATGAAATCCAAGTCAACCGTCCCGGACTTCTGGGAGATATATCCTCTTTGCTGGGGATGCTTTCAATCAATATTGTCACAATTAACGGGGTTGATACTTCAAGAAGAGGCCTTTTGTTAAAATGCCGTCATATAGATCAGATTAAACGCCTGGAATCCATTTTAAACACGATGGAAACGATAAAAGTTACGAAGCTGAGAGAGCCGAAATTAAGAGACCGTCTCGCTGTCAGACACGGCCGCTATATTCAGCGGGATGCAGATGACAAAAAAACGTTCCGTTTTGAACGCTCCGAGCTCGGCCTGCTTGTCGATTTTATGGCCGAACTGTTTAAAAAAGACGGACATAAGCTGATCGGAATCCGTGGAATGCCCCGCGTCGGCAAGACGGAATCAATCGTCGCTTCAAGCGTATGTGCAAGCAAAAGATGGCTTTTTGTGTCTTCGACGCTTTTGAAACAAACGATCAGAAGCCAGCTGATTGCCGACGAATACAGCCCGGAGAATGTTTTTATTTTGGACGGCATCGTATCGACAAGAAGAGGATCTGAGCGCCATTTGCAGCTCGTCAGTGAAATTATGCGGCTGCCCGCGACCAAAGTTGTCGAGCATCCGGATATTTTTGTGCAAAATACGGAATATACGATGGATGATTTTGATTACATTATCGAATTGCGTAACAGCCCTGATGAGGTTATTACATATGAACATGCCGAGGAACCGCAAATGTTTGACCATTCTGGTTTTTCCGGTTTTGATTTTTAAAATGGAAGGTGTTTGTTGTGACTGAACTAGGAAATCGGCTGAAAGAAGCCAGAGAGGAAAAAGGGATGTCATTGGACGATCTTCAGGCGGCTACGAAAATTCAAAAAAGATACTTAACAGCCCTTGAAGAAGGAAACTATGACATTATTCCGGGAAAGTTTTATGTGAGAGCTTTTATTAAACAGTACGCGGAAGCTGTCGGACTGAACTCAGAGCTCTTATTTGAAGAATTTAAAAAAGATATCCCCAATTCCTACAATGATGAGGTTTCTGATAAACTTTCTTCAATCAAGCCGCAGAGGGAGCTTCCCAAGTCAGCGTCAAAAGCGCTCGAACTTCTGCCCACCTTGCTTGTCGTAGCCGGCGTCATTGTCGTGGTTGCGATCATTTACGTCATTATTCAAGCCGTAAACAGCGGAGGGAATCAGCAGTCGGCCGAGCAGCCTAAAACAGAAGAGTCGCAAAGCAAGTATGACGTCTCAAAGGATTCACCGCTGACAAAGGAAAATCAGAAAGATGCGAATGCTGATAAAAACAGCGGCGCTGATGACAAAGAAAAAGATGATCAGCAGTCTGATGAGAAGGAAAAGCTGAGCATTAAAGCCGTCAGCAGTGAAGGCACCTCCACAACCTATGAAATTTCAGGAGCCGACAAGCTTGAGCTTGAGGTGAAAGCATCGGCAGACTCTTGGGTGAGGGTGAGGGATGAGAAAGGGAGTTCTCTTAAAGAAGGCATGATGAAAAAAGGAGAAACCTTTCAAAAGAATATAACCGAGCAAGAACAGATTGATCTGCGGATTGGCTATGCGCCCGGTGTGGAAATTAAAATCAACGGAGAAGCTCTTTCCTATGAACTAGATCCTAAGAATGTGATGACACAAAACATAACGATTCAAAATAAAAAGGAGGAAAAGTCATCTTAAATGCCAGATGACTTTTTCTTGCGTTCATCATTCGTAAAACGATACATATGGAGGAACCTTTATGTTTAACTTACCAAATAAAATCACGCTTTCAAGAATTGCATTAATTCCTATTTTCATGATCGTCATGCTTGTTCCATTTCAATGGGGATCCTTATCTTTTGGAAGCGAGTCGATTCCAGTCGCCCATTTAATCGGCGCTCTTTTGTTCATTTTTGCTTCTGTTACCGATTGGGTTGACGGCTATTACGCGAGAAAGCTGAACCTTGTGACGAACTTTGGAAAGTTCCTTGACCCGCTTGCCGACAAGCTGCTCGTATCATCGGCATTGATTATTTTGGTTCATTACCATCTTGCACCGGCATGGATGGCGATTGTCATTATCAGCCGTGAATTTGCCGTGACAGGGCTTCGCCTCGTATTGGCAGGGACAGGGGAAGTCGTGGCAGCGAACATGCTTGGAAAAGTGAAAACATGGGCCCAGATCATTGCCATCTCAGCTCTCTTGCTTCACAACCTTCCATTCGAGCTTGTCTCGTTCCCATTCGGCTCTCTTGCTTTATGGGTGGCTGTCTTTTTCACCGTCGTATCAGGCTGGGATTATTTCGCTAAAAACTGGGATGCTTTAAAAACATCGAACTAAACGCGTGAGGAAGTGGAAAGAATGAAATTGGAAAGAAAAGCAGAAATTATCGCTGTCGGATCAGAGCTGCTGCTCGGACAAATCGCCAATACGAATGCGCAGTTTATCAGCAAACAATTGGCCGAAATCGGAATGAACGTCTTTTATCATACAGCGGTCGGAGACAACCCCGAACGTCTCAAACAAGTGATTCAAACCGCACAGAAAAGGTCTGATTTCATCATCTTTTCAGGAGGGCTCGGACCGACAAAAGACGATTTGACCAAAGAAACAATCGCCGAGGTTGTCGGGCGTCCCCTTGAGCTTGATGCGGATGCTTTTCAATCGATCGAGGATTATTTCAAAAAAACAAACCGCACGATGTCGCCGAACAATCGTAAACAGGCGCTGATCCTTGAAGGATCGGATGTCCTGCCAAACCGGTTCGGCATGGCTCCGGGCATGTTCCTGGAACATGAATCGCGTTTCTACATGCTTCTTCCCGGGCCGCCGAAAGAGCTTGAACCGATGTTTGAAAATGAAGCGAAGCCGCTGATTCTAGAAAAACTCGGCTCAAAGGAAAAAATCGTGTCAAGGGTGCTGCGGTTTTTTGGCATCGGAGAATCCCAGCTTGAAACGGATTTGGAAGACCTTATTGATGCGCAGACGAATCCGACGATCGCCCCTTTGGCGGCAGATGGGGAAGTCACCCTCAGGCTGACGGCCAAGCACGCTGATCCGGATGAAACAAGCCGTCTGCTGAAAGAAACGGAAGACCGCATTTTGGAGCGCGTCGGAGAGTTCTTTTACGGATATGATGATACATCGCTTGTGGAAGAGCTTGCGAAGGCATGCACCCGAAAAGGGATCACCCTGTCTGCTGCGGAAAGTTTTACAGGGGGCCTTTTCTCAAGCTGGCTGACAGAAATCAGCGGGGCTTCCCAATATTTTAAAGGCGGCGCTGTCTGCTATACGAACGAATTGAAGGTTTCAGCCGCCGGTGTCTCCGAAGATACGCTGAACCGCTTTGGCGCAGTCAGCGGGCAATGCGCAAAAGAGCTTGCCAAAGGCATCAGAGACAAAACGGGAAGCGACATCGGCATCAGCTTTACGGGAGTCGCGGGGCCGAATACCCAGGAAGGCCACCCGGCCGGAAAGGTATTAATCGGCATCTCTGTAAAGGGCAGAGATGAAGAGTCGTTTGAATTCATGTTCGCCGGCTCCAGATCCGGCATCCGGAAGAGGTCCGCCAAATACGGCTGCCATCTGCTGCTGAAAATACTAGAAAAATAAGCGATAACAGCTTTTTCGGAAGATCTTCCTTTTAAAAAAGAACCTTCCGCTTGCAGGAATCATTTTTTATCTTTCAAAAAAATCGAATATGCGTTCGCTTTTTTCTTGGCAAATTCGCGCAAACAAGGTATAGTAGATATAGCGGAAGTGATAAAGGAGGAAAAAATAGAATGAGTGATCGTCAGGCAGCCTTAGATATGGCGCTTAAACAAATAGAAAAACAGTTTGGTAAAGGTTCGATTATGAAGCTCGGCGAACAAACTGAAACAAGAATTTCAACCGTTCCGAGCGGTTCTTTAGCGCTCGATACAGCCCTTGGAGTGGGCGGATATCCGCGCGGCCGGATTATTGAAGTATACGGACCGGAAAGTTCCGGTAAAACGACGGTGGCGCTTCATGCGATTGCCGAAGTTCAGCAGCAGGGAGGACAGGCGGCATTCATAGATGCCGAACATGCGCTTGATCCGGTTTACGCCCAAAAGCTCGGCGTCAACATTGACGAGCTGCTGCTGTCACAGCCTGACACAGGAGAACAGGCGCTTGAAATTGCGGAAGCCCTTGTCAGAAGCGGAGCAGTGGATATCGTTGTCATCGACTCGGTAGCGGCCCTTGTCCCGAAAGCGGAAATCGAAGGAGACATGGGAGACTCCCATGTCGGCTTGCAGGCCAGACTGATGTCCCAGGCGCTTCGGAAGCTTTCCGGAGCGATCAATAAATCGAAGACCATCGCGATTTTCATTAACCAAATTCGTGAAAAAGTCGGGGTCATGTTTGGCAATCCAGAGACGACTCCAGGCGGAAGAGCGCTGAAATTCTACTCTTCTGTGCGCCTTGAAGTGCGCCGTGCCGAACAGCTGAAACAAGGCAATGAGGTCATGGGGAACAAGACGAGAATTAAAGTCGTGAAAAACAAAGTGGCGCCTCCTTTCCGGACAGCTGAAGTTGATATTATGTACGGTGAAGGGATTTCAAAAGAAGGGGAAATCATTGACCTTGGAACAGAGCTTGACATCGTGCAAAAAAGCGGATCATGGTACTCTTATCAGGAGGAACGTCTTGGGCAGGGCCGTGAAAACGCAAAGCAGTTTCTAAAAGAAAACAAAGATATCCTGTTGATGATTCAAGAGCAAATCCGGGAGCACTACGGTTTGGATACGGGCGGCAGTCCCGCTTCTCAACCGGAAGAAGAAGCCCAGGAAGAACTCGAATTTTAATCACAAACATCTATAAGGCTGCTGACCCCGGGTCGGCAGCCTTTCGCTTTCTTTTGCCGATCCTCAGCAAGCAAGCCCCGCTTCACAATCCTAAAGGAATCCCAAGTGAATAGGTTTGAAAAAAGCGAATATCTTGTAAACGTTAAGACAGCAAGCTTGACAAGTATTTCCCACACAATTACAATGAAATTGTATCACTTGTTTTTCTTAACATGATTGATAAACATTTAAACTTGACAAGGGCAGTGAAGCTTCTTCATTCCCTGTGAAGGTTCTGTATGTTGAGAAGAAAGTACAATGTACATGCCGACACTTACTTTTAGCAAGAAACAAGTTCATAGCAAGAGGAGGTGAAAGTTATGAGTCCTTTAGCAATTCTCATCTCCATTTTGCTGAGCCTATTCTGTTTAGTTGTTGGCTACTATGTTCGTAAAATCATTGCCGAAGCAAAAATTTCAGGTGCGCGTCATGCAGCCGAACAAATTCTTGGAGACGCGAAGCGGGATGCTGAAGCGTTGAAAAAAGAAGCCCTTCTTGAAGCAAAAGACGAGATTCACACGCTTCGGATAGAAGCTGAACAAGAAGTTCGTGAAAGACGAAATGAGCTTCAAAAACAAGAAAACCGTTTACTTCAAAAGGAAGAGAACCTTGACCGAAAAGATGAATCATTAGATAAACGGGAAGCGATGTTGGAGAAGAAAGATCATTCTCTGAATGAACGACAACAACATATTGAAGAGATGGAAAGCAAAGTGGATGAAATGATTCGTATGCAGCAGTCAGAATTGGAGCGTATTTCAAGTCTGACTCGTGATGAAGCGAAGCAAATCATTCTGGAACGAGTTGAAAATGAGCTTTCCCATGACATCGCGATCATGATGAAAGAAACTGAAAATCGTGCGAAAGAAGAGGCTGATAAAAAAGCAAAAAATATTCTTTCACTGGCTTTACAGCGCTGTGCCGCTGATCATGTGGCCGAGACAACGGTTTCAGTTGTCAATCTTCCAAATGATGAGATGAAAGGCCGTATTATCGGACGTGAAGGACGAAATATCCGTACGCTGGAAACATTGACGGGGATCGATCTTATCATTGATGATACGCCGGAAGCTGTTATCCTTTCAGGATTTGACCCGATCAGGCGCGAGACAGCCAGGATCGCTCTTGATAAACTCGTTCAGGATGGCCGTATTCATCCTGCCAGAATCGAAGAAATGGTTGAGAAATCCCGACGTGAAGTGGATGATTATATTCGCGAAATGGGTGAACAGACGACGTTTGAAGTTGGAGTCCACGGTCTCCATCCCGATTTAATCAAAATTCTCGGCCGTTTGAAGTTCAGAACAAGCTATGGACAGAATGTGCTTAAACATTCAATGGAAGTGGCGTTTCTGACAGGTCTTATGGCTTCAGAACTCGGAGAAGACGTTACACTTGCCAAAAGAGCAGGACTTCTTCATGATATCGGGAAAGCGATCGACCATGAGGTGGAGGGAAGCCATGTTGAGATCGGCGTGGAGCTGGCCACCAAGTATAAAGAGCACCCAGTCGTCATCAACAGTATCGCATCACACCACGGAGATCAGGAACCGACTTCCATCATCGCGGTGCTTGTAGCCGCAGCTGATGCATTGTCAGCCGCAAGACCTGGCGCTAGAAGCGAAACTCTCGAGAACTATATTCGCAGGCTCGAGAAATTGGAAGAAATCTCTGAATCGTACGAAGGTGTTGAAAAGTCATTTGCGATACAGGCCGGACGAGAAGTGCGGATTATGGTCAAACCAGACTCGATCAACGATCTTGAAGCCCATCGTTTGGCGCGGGATATTCGAAAACGAATTGAGGACGAGCTTGACTACCCTGGACATATTAAAGTAACCGTGATCAGGGAAACGAGAGCCGTTGAATACGCAAAATAAAGTGATGCGAATGCATCACTTTATTTTTTTGTTTCCTTGTGTAACACTATTAGAGAATCCTATTTTAAAAAAGAAAGGGTCAAATTATGCGAATTTTATTTATTGGAGATATCGTCGGTTCACCCGGCAGAGAGATGATCAAAAATTACTTGCCGAAACTGAAGCTGAAATATAAACCGCATGCCGTCATCGTTAACGGAGAAAACGCCGCGCATGGAAAGGGCATCACCGAAAAAATATATCATGAGCTCATTCAAGCGGGAGCCGATGTTCTCACAATGGGAAACCACACATGGGATAAAAGGGAAATTTTTGATTTTATTGATGAAGCCCCTCAAATGATCAGACCCGCCAATTTTCCTGAAGGCACCCCCGGTAAAGGTATTACATACATAAGAACGAACGGCAGCAAAGAGCTGGCTGTGATCAATCTGCAGGGAAGGACATTTCTTCCTCCGATCGACTGCCCGTTCCGAAAAGCGGATGAATTGATTGAAGAGGCGTCTAAAAGAACGCCGTTTATCTTTATCGATTTCCACGCTGAAGCGACGAGTGAAAAGCAGGCGATCGGCTGGTATACGGACGGACGGGTTTCAGCCGTTGTCGGGACGCATACACATGTACAGACAGCGGACAACCGCGTGCTCCCCAAGGGTACCGCATATATCACTGATGTCGGCATGACAGGCCCATATGACGGAGTTCTCGGGGTCAATCGAGAGACGATTATCAAACGGTTCAAAACTAGTCTGCCTGTCCGCTTTGAGATTGCAGAAGGCCGGACAACCTTAAGCGGAGTCGTTATTGACATTGATGACCAAAGCAAAAAGGCCGTAAAAATTGAGCGGATATTAATCAATGACGACCACATGTTTTTTGAATAACTGAACAGAAAATCATTTTAGAAAAATATTAAAAAGAAAGCAGGAATATCCCGGTCTTTTAGTGAATATAGTAAAAATGGAAGGTACCCTGCTATTTTTGAAAAGCAATTAAAAGGGGATGGCTTTGAAAATAGCAACATCTAATAATGATTGTTCTAATGAACACTCACTTATCCATTGTAAAATTAAGGGGGAGCAGGAATGGAAATATTAAAGGTTTCAGCAAAATCAAATCCAAACTCGGTCGCAGGTGCGCTCGCAGGAGTCTTGAGAGAACGAGGTGCTGCAGAAATTCAAGCAATCGGAGCCGGAGCTTTGAATCAAGCTGTTAAAGCGGTCGCGATTGCCAGAGGGTTTGTAGCGCCAAGCGGAGTTGATCTGATTTGCATTCCGGCGTTTACGGACATTCAAATTGACGGTGAAGAACGAACAGCGATTAAATTGATTGTAGAACCTCGCTGATAGAAAAAGAACATCATATTTAGCATGCTTCAACCTGCTTACTTCATGTAAGCGGGTTGTTTTTGGTTTGTTTGGCTTTGAAAACATGCAGCTGGGAGAGGATGAACTTGAATATTTTTGATGCCCATTCCGACCTGCTTTTCAAGCTCTGGAAAAATCCAAAGCTTGATGAATATCATGATCCTTCATTACAAACACCGCTCAAAGCGCTTTTAAACGGTAAGGCGAAAGTGCAGTGTCTAGCGATTTTTCTGCCCGATTCCGTTCCTGCCAATATGCGCCTTGAAATGGCGCTTGTTCAAATCCAATTGTTTCAAGAAAAAATTTCCAAATATGAACGGATTAAACGGATCACAAGCAAAACAGACATCGATTCGCTAAAGAGTGATGAAACAGGCATTATTTTAACGATGGAAGGCTGTGAGCCAATTTCAAAAAACCTAAGGCTGTTTGATGTCTTTTTTCAGCTGGGAGTCAGAAGCTTCGGCCTGACATGGAACTGGGCGAACGCGTTTGCTGACGGCGCTTTAGAAAAAAGGAATGCCGGCCTGACGTCTTGGGGGAAAAAATTAATCCGAATCGCCAACAAAAACCGGGCTTGGACAGATGTCTCCCATTTGTCGGAAAACAGCTTTTGGGATGCGATTGCGGCTGCGAAGTATCCGATCGCTTCCCATTCGAATGCATACAGTCTTTGTCCCCATCCAAGGAATTTAAAGGATGATCAAATCAAAGCGCTCATTGACAAAGACGGTGTCATCGGCCTGACATTTGTTCCTGAATTTGTGAAACACAGGGGAACGCCGAGGATTAAAGATATACTCTCACATATTGATCATGTCTGTTCTTTAGGCGGTGAACGGCATATCGGCTTCGGGTCGGATTTTGACGGCATCGACCGGGTGATTCCGGATCTGGAATCCCACAAGGATTATGAGAACCTGATCGAAGCATTGGAACGCTCGTTTACATCAAGACAAGTGAACCGATTTCTCTTTGAAAATTTCGTCAGCCGAATCCCTTTTTAAAAAATATCCGTTATTTTTCAGAGGGCGCTCAAATGTCCTCTTCATACGGACAGTGGTATTTACCGAGATGTGAAATCGTGCTACAATCCTTTTGTAAAGCGATTTCTTGAAAAGGGGGCTGTTCGTAGTGAACGGAAATATGAAAGCGCTTATCAAGAAGCCGGGGGAGCCTGGCGCCAGCTGTGAGCTCGTTCCGATTCCGAAAATCGATCAACACGAAGTGCTTATCAAGGTCAAAGCAGCATCGATTTGCGGAACCGATGTTCATATTTATAATTGGGATGAATGGGCGAAAAACAGAGTAAAACCGCCCTATGTTTTTGGCCACGAATTTTCCGGTGAAGTCGCTCTAGTCGGGGAGAATGTCACTTCAGTAAAAGTGGGAGAGTATGTATCAGCCGAAACGCATATCGTCTGCGGCAAGTGCGTGCCCTGTCTGACGGGAAAAGAACATGTTTGCAGAAATACTCAGATTCTCGGCGTTGATATAGAAGGCTGTTTCGCCGAGTATGTCAAGGTTCCGGCGGAAAACATTTGGAAAAATCCGCTTGGCATGCCTGAGGATCTTGCTTCCATCCAAGAACCGCTCGGAAATGCCGTTCATACAGTGCTGACGGGTATTACGGCAGGAGTGAAAGTAGCCGTTGTCGGCTGCGGGCCGATTGGACTGATGGCTGTGGCGGTGGCAAAAGCATCCGGCGCTTCTCAAGTGATCGCGATCGATAAAAACGAGTACAGACTTGACTTGGCTGTACAAATGGGTGCGACCGAAACCATCTCCATTGCAAAAGAAGATCCGCTTAAAAATGTAAGCGCTTTAACGAACGGAGAGGGTGTCGATCTGGTTTGTGAGATGTCCGGCCATCCGACAGCCATCCGGCAAAGCTTAAAAATGGCGGCAAACGGGGGAAGGGTTCATATTTTAGGTTTGCCGGAGCATCCCGTATGCATCGACATGACGAATGACATTGTCTTTAAAGGACTTACGGTTCAAGGAATTACCGGCCGGAAGATGTTTGAAACATGGAGACAGGTCAGTGAACTGCTGCACGCCGGTACAATTCAGATCAAACCTGTCATCACCCATCATTTTTCACTTGAAGAATATGAAAAAGGCTTTGAGCTGATGAAGGAAGGGCAGTGTGGAAAAGTTATATTGATACCTTAGAAAGGAGAGATTAATATGAAGGAATTTACTTTTTTAGCTTCAGAGCTTGAAACAATGAAAGAAAACGGCACATTTCAAGAGCTGCCGATTATAGAATCGCTTCAAGGATCAACTGTCAAAATGAAAGGAAAAGATATCATTCAGCTTTCTTCCAATAATTATTTGGGACTGACCTCACACCCGCGGCTTCAAAAAGCGGCAAGAGACGCGGTGGAGCAATATGGGGCGGGAACCGGTTCGGTCCGCACCATCGCCGGGACTTTCATAATGCATGCCGAACTTGAGAAAAAGCTCGCCTCATTCAAAAAAACGGAAGCGGCGCTCGTATTTCAGTCCGGCTTTACAGCAAATCAGGGCATTCTTTCAAGCATTCTCACAAAAGATGACATCGTGATATCTGATGAATTAAACCACGCTTCCATCATAGACGGGATCAGGCTTACCAAAGCGGGCAGAAAAGTATATGAACATGCGAATATGGAAGACTTAGAAAAGATTTTGAAAAAGTCGATGAATTATAGAACACGGCTTATCGTTACAGACGGTGTGTTTTCGATGGATGGCGACATCGCGCCGCTTCCTGACATTGTCCGGCTTGCAGAGCAATATGATGCATTTGTCATGGTCGACGATGCGCACGCTTCCGGCGTTCTCGGCGAAAACGGGCGCGGAACGGTTCATCATTTCGGTCTGGATGGAAAGGTACACATTCAAGTCGGCACCCTCAGCAAAGCGATCGGCGTCTTAGGAGGATATGCCGCAGGATCAAAAGTGCTGATCGACTATTTAAAACATAAAGGCCGTCCGTTTCTGTTCAGCACCTCTCATCCGCCGGCCGTTACCGCAGCTTGCATTGAAGCGCTCAATGTGCTGATGGAGGAACCTTCATTCATCAAAAAGCTTTGGGATAATTCGGCCTATTTCAAAAAAGGGCTTGAAAACATCGGGCTTCCGCTGATCAAGAGCGAGACGCCGATCACACCGATTTTAATCGGTGATGAAGCGGAGACATGCCGCTTTTCCCATATGCTGTTTGAGCTGGGCGTATTTGCACAGGCCATTGTATTTCCGACAGTTCCGAAAGGAAAAGCAAGAATCAGAACCATGATGACCGCACAGCATACGAAAGAAGAGCTTGACAAAGCGCTTGAGATCATCGAAACCGGTGCTCGCAAAGCGGGTCTTCTTTAAGATGAAGGTTTTCTTTTTAAACAGAGCAAATTACCATTGATAATCATTTTCATTTAGTGTACAATAATGGGTTCTCGGTTGTGCTGACAGCTAAGAACCTTTATACTGAAGAGTGGAGCTTTGTTTGAAAGGAGAAAAAAACATGAATGAAAAACAGCGAACTGAAAGCGGACAGGTCAATCCATCGGACAAAAAATCCGAGAAGGATTACAGCAAGTACTTTGAAGCTGTTTATGTTCCGCCTTCATTAAAGGATGCAAAAAAACGCGGCAAAGAAGCCGTTAAATACCATAGCGATTTTAAAATATCTGAGCAGTACAAAGGCATTGGAGAGGGGCGGAAGTTTTATATCCGCACATACGGATGCCAGATGAATGAGCATGATACAGAAGTCATGGCCGGCATTTTCATGACGCTCGGCTATGAGCCGACCGATTCGACAGAAGACGCCAACGTCATTCTGTTAAACACATGCGCCATTCGTGAAAATGCGGAAAATAAAGTGTTCGGTGAAATCGGCCATTTAAAGGCTTTGAAAAAAGATAATCCAGATTTGATCCTCGGTGTCTGCGGCTGTATGTCCCAGGAAGAATCAGTCGTCAACCGGATTTTAAAGAAACATCCGTTCATCGATTTGATTTTCGGTACACACAATATCCACCGTCTGCCGGAACTCTTGTCAGAAGCCTATCTGTCAAAAGAAATGGTCATCGAAGTATGGTCCAAAGAAGGAGACGTCATTGAAAACCTGCCGAAAGTCCGCCACGGCAAAATTAAAGGCTGGGTAAACATCATGTACGGCTGTGACAAGTTCTGCACGTACTGCATCGTGCCGTACACAAGAGGAAAAGAACGCAGCAGACGGCCGGAGGAAATCATTCAGGAAGTCAGAAGACTTGCGGCTGAAGGCTATAAAGAAATCACGCTTCTCGGGCAGAACGTCAATGCCTACGGTAAAGACTTTGATGACATGGAATACGGTCTCGGCCACCTGATGGATGAACTCCACAAAATCGATATTCCGCGAATCCGCTTTACAACAAGCCATCCGCGCGACTTTGACGACCATCTGATCGAGGTGCTTGCAAAAGGCGGCAACCTGCTGGATCACATCCATCTGCCTGTTCAGTCTGGAAGCTCTGAAGTACTGAAGCTGATGGCGCGCAAATATGACCGTGAACGCTACCTCGAGCTTGTCGGCAAAATTAAAAAAGCGATGCCAAACGCTTCTTTAACAACAGACATCATCGTCGGCTTCCCTAATGAAACGGATGAACAATTTGAAGAAACGCTTTCTTTATACAGGGAAGTTGAATTCGACAGCGCCTATACGTTCATCTACTCGCCTCGTGAAGGAACGCCTGCAGCAAAAATGAAAGACAATGTTCCGATGAGGGTGAAAAAAGAACGTCTTCAGCGTTTGAATGAAGTTGTCAACGAAATTTCTGCCAAGAAAATGAAGGAATACGAGGGGCAGGTTGTCGAAGTATTAGTAGAGGGTGAAAGTAAAAACAATCCTGATATTCTTGCCGGCTACACACGGAAAAACAAGCTTGTGAACTTTAAAGGACCAAAAGAAGCGATCGGTCAGCTTGTCAACGTGAAAATCCATCAGGCGAAAACGTGGTCGCTTGACGGAGAAATGGTAGGAGAAGCAATCGAGGTGAAATAAGATGACTCTTTACACGAAAAAAGATATTGTTACAAAAGCGCGCGAGCTTGCCAAAATGATTGCAGAAACAGAAGAAGTCGACTTCTTCAAAAAGGCTGAGGCGCAGATTAATGAAAATGCCAAGATTACGAGCATCATTAATCAGATCAAAGCCCTGCAAAAGCAAGCCGTCAACTTTAAACATTATGAAAAGCATGAAGCGCTGAAACAGACGGAAGCGAAAATCGATGCCCTTCAGGCAGAGCTTGACGAGATTCCGATCATCCAGGAGTTCAGAGACTCCCAAATGGAAGTCAACGATCTTCTCCAGCTTGTCGCCCATACAATATCAAACAAAGTCACAAATGAGATCATAACATCGACCGGGGGAGACCTGCTGACAGGCGAGACCGGTTCAAAACTCAAAAATTCATCACCGAGCTGTTCATTATAATTCGGCGCCTTTCTAGGCGTCGTTTTTTTATTTAAATGTCCGCCGCTCGACGGCTTATTTAAAAGATTCGGCGTTCGGTCTGTCTTTTCTTTAATGATTTAAGTCAAGTTTATCCGCTCATCTGCATACACTTAAACAGATTCATTAAATGGGAATTTATTTTGATTTCTCCAGGAACGCACATTAGACGAATGCCCAGCATAAGATAATACGAGGAAAAACAAGGAGGCATGACCGAATGTCTGAATACAGGGAAATTATTACAAAAGCGGTAGTCGCGAAAGGCCGGAAATTCACCCAGTGCACCCATACAATCTCCCCTTCGCAAAAGCCAACCAGTATTTTGGGCGGTTGGATTATCAATCATAAGTATGATGCCGAAAAAGTCGGCAAAACGGTTGAAATTGAAGGGACATATGATATTAATGTTTGGTACTCCTATGCCGACAACACAAAAACCGAGGTTGTGACAGAACGGGTCTCTTATGTTGATGTCATTAAGCTCCGCTACCGCGACAAAAATTACTTAGATGATGAACATGAAGTGATTGCGAAGGTGCTTCAGCAGCCGAACTGCCTGGAAGTGACCATTTCTCCCAACGGAAACAAAGTGGTGGTTCAAGCCGAAAGGGAATTTTTATCAGAAGTGGTCGGCGAAACGAAAATCGTCGTCGAGGTCAATTCCGAATGGACAGAAAGCGATGATGAAGAAGCATGGGAAGAAGAGCTGGACGAAGAACTGGAAGACATCAATCCTGAGTTTTTGGTCGGAGATCCAGAAGAGTAAAAG
The DNA here is from genome assembly GCF_001969815.1 of Bacillus swezeyi. Classification (GTDB taxonomy): domain Bacteria; phylum Bacillota; class Bacilli; order Bacillales; family Bacillaceae; genus Bacillus; species Bacillus swezeyi. The sequence goes on from NZ_MRBK01000006.1 coordinate 242,223, forward strand.
GAAGCTAGGGAAACACCGCCCTAGTTTCTTTTTTTTAGCGGAAATCTTTATGGTATAATGAATGATGGAATCAATAGAAACGTTATGACATAGTGAGGGATTAATATGGCTGGCTACACGCCAATGATACAGCAATATTTAAAGATTAAGGCAGAGTATCAGGATGCCTTTTTATTTTTTCGTCTAGGAGATTTTTATGAGATGTTTTTTGAAGATGCGAAAAAAGCATCTCAGGAGCTGGAAATCACGTTAACGAGCAGAGACGGCGGATCGAGCGAAAGAATCCCCATGTGCGGGGTTCCCTATCATTCGTGCGCTTCTTATATTGAACAGTTGATCAAAAAAGGCTATAAAGTAGCGATCTGTGAACAGGTGGAAGATCCTAAATCAGCAAAAGGAGTTGTCAAAAGGGAAGTCGTTCAGCTGATCACACCCGGCACCGTCATGGACGGAAAGGGCATTCATGAAAATGAAAATAACTTTATCGCCTCTGTCAGCGGTTTTCAGCATACATACGGACTCGCCTTTTCAGATTTAACGACGGGCGAAAATTTAGTGACGACAATCGAAAGGCTGGATGATGTCGTTTCTGAGATTTATTCAGTCGGTGCGCGTGAAATCGTCGTCAGCCGAAATCTGAGCGAGAAGGACATCACAATTTTAAAAGAGCGGTGCGGAGCGACGATCTCCTTCGAAGACGAACAAGCAGATGAGAGGCCTGACATTGTAAAAGACCTGCCGTCTCAAGAGCTTGTTGATACGTTTTTAAAGCTTTACACCTATTTACAACGCACCCAGAAAAGAAACCTTGACCACCTTCAGCATGTGCAGCCTTATGAATTGGAAGAAGCGATGAAAATCGACCTGTACTCCAAGCGCAATCTTGAACTGACTGAAACAATCCGTTCCAAAAATAAAAAAGGATCGCTTCTCTGGCTCTTGGATGAAACCAAAACGGCAATGGGCGGACGCCTGTTAAAACAATGGATTGACAGACCGCTGATCAGGAAGGGCCAGATCAAAGAGCGCCAGGAAATCGTGGAAACGCTGATTGCCCATTTGTTTGAACGCGAAGATTTGCGCGAGCGGCTGAAGGAAGTGTACGATCTTGAGCGGCTTGCCGGCCGGGTCGCTTACGGCAACGTGAATGCGAGGGATTTGATCCAGCTGAAGGAGTCGTTGAAACAAGTCCCGGCAATTAAACAGCTTGTCACTTCTCTCAATCACCCGAAAGCGAAAGAGCGCGCTGCAAGAATCGACCCTTGCGGCGATCTGCTAAAGCTTTTAGAAGACGCGCTCTATGAGAATCCGCCGCTTTCTTTAAAAGAAGGAAACTTAATAAAAGACGGCTATCATGCGAAACTTGATGAATACAGGGATGCAAGCAAGAACGGAAAAGACTGGATTGCAAGGCTTGAAAAGCAGGAGCGGGAATACACCGGCATCCGCTCTTTAAAAGTCGGCTTCAATAAAGTTTTCGGCTACTATATTGAAGTGACGAAAGCGAACATCCACCTGCTTGAAGAAGGCCGATATGAAAGAAAGCAGACTTTAACGAATGCTGAACGCTATATCACACCTGAACTCAAAGAAAAAGAAACTTTGATTCTTGAAGCGGAAGACAATATAAGCGAGCTGGAATACGAGCTGTTCTCAGAACTGCGCGATCAGGTGAAGCAATATATCCCTCGTCTGCAGCAGCTGGCGAAAATGATGAGTGAGCTTGATGTTCTGCAATGCTTTGCAACCATCAGCGAAAATCGCCATTACGTGAAGCCGGAGTTTTCTGATGACATTGTTCAAGTTGTCGACGGGCGGCATCCGGTCGTTGAAAAAGTAATGGACAGCCAGTCATATGTGCCGAACAGCTGTGAAATGGGCGGCGGAAGACAGATGCTGTTGATCACAGGGCCGAATATGTCCGGTAAAAGTACGTATATGAGACAGATGGCGCTGCTTTCGATTTTGGCGCAAATCGGCTGTTTTGTTCCAGCTCAAAAAGCGGTTCTGCCAATCTTTGATCAGATTTTTACGAGAATCGGCGCCGCCGATGATCTGATATCAGGCCAAAGCACCTTTATGGTGGAAATGCTTGAAGCCAAAAATGCGATCGTCCATGCGACCAAAAACAGCTTAATTTTATTTGATGAGATCGGCCGCGGCACATCCACTTACGACGGAATGGCGCTTGCACAGGCGATCATCGAATACGTTCATAACCATATCGGCGCAAAAACGCTTTTCTCCACACACTATCATGAACTGACAGCGCTTGAAGAAAAGCTCGCCGACTTGAAAAATGTCCACGTCCGTGCAGAAGAATACGAAGGAAAAGTCGTATTCCTCCATCAAATCAAAGAAGGGGCCGCAGACAAAAGCTATGGGATACATGTCGCCCAGCTTGCTGAACTTCCGGACGGTTTAATCAGCCGGGCGAAAACGATTTTGAAAGAGCTTGAAGCTGGTGCAAAGGAATCGGCTGTTTCAACAGCTCCGGAAGCTGTAAAAGAGACTCCTGAGGAAATCCCGGCGCCGCCGGCCAAGGAGACCGCCCAGCTGTCTTTCTTTGAAACGGACAAGCCTAAGGAAAAGCAAGTGAAGCTGTCTAAGAAAGAACAGGGCGTTTTGGAGGAATTTAAAACTATGAACCTGTTGGATATGACGCCATTACAAGTCATGAATGAATTGTACAAGCTGCAAAAGAAACTAAGATAAAGAGAGGTGACCCAACTTGGCAAGAATTATCCAGCTTCCCGATGATTTATCAAATAAAATCGCGGCGGGTGAAGTTGTGGAAAGACCGGCATCGGTCGTTAAAGAACTTGTCGAGAATGCGATCGATGCAAACAGCTCGGTCATTGAAATCGATGTCGAAGAGGCCGGACTTTCTTCCATTAAAGTTCTTGATGATGGCGAAGGGATGGATGCGGAGGACTGCAAAACGGCTTTTTTGCGCCATGCGACAAGCAAAATCAAAGATGAAAACGATCTGTTCCGCGTCAGAACGCTCGGATTCCGCGGAGAAGCTTTGCCAAGTATCGCATCTGTCTCACATTTAACCATTAAAACAAGCACCGGAGAAGGAGCGGGAACCCATCTGACGCTTCAGGGAGGAAGAATCATTTCCGAGCAAAAATCGTCCAGCCGGAGAGGAACGGAAATGACGGTATCGAATTTGTTTTTCAATACGCCGGCGCGGCTGAAGTATATGAAAACGATCCATACCGAGCTCGGCAACATCACAGATGTGGTCAACAGAATCGCCTTGGCGCATCCGGAAGTATCGATCAGGCTGCGCCACCAAGGGAAAACCTTGCTGCAGACAAACGGGAACGGGGATGTCCGCCATGTGCTGGCAGCGATTTATGGAACGGCGGTTGCGAGAAAAATGCTTCCGCTTCACGCCAGTTCCCTTGATTTTGAAGTGAAGGGCTATATCGCGCTCCCTGAAATCACCCGGGCGTCGCGAAATTACATGTCATCTGTCGTCAACGGCAGATACATTAAAAATTTCCCGCTCGTTAAAGCGATTCACGAGGGCTACCACACACTGCTTCCGATCGGCCGCCATCCGATCACTTTTATTGAAATCAATATGGATCCGCTCCTTGTCGACGTCAATGTGCATCCGTCCAAGCTTGAGGTCAGGCTGAGCAAAGAGACCGAGCTCCACGAATTGATTCGCGATGCGATCAAAGACGTATTCAAAAAGCAGCAGCTCATCCCGAGCGCGCAAATTCCGAAAAAGACGGCGCCTCCGCTTGTGAAGCCCGAGCAGCAAAAATTGAATTTCGACAATACACCTGTGCCGAAGGTTGAGACTGAAACAGAGCCAAAACAAGCGCCTTCTTTTTCAGCGATGAAACTAAGTTCGGTTGTAAAGGAAGCGCCGCTCCCGCCGGAGGAAGAGAAGGAAGCCCCTCTGCGAGACGTACAGCCCGAACCGCCGGCTGTGGAAGAGCAGATGCTGGATGAGCAGGAGGAAGCGCCTCCGCAAAACGAGCCGGAGCTGAACGAAGAAGCGGTGCCAAAAGAAAGGGTGCCGATCATGTATCCGATCGGCCAGATGCACGGCACCTACATTCTCGCGCAAAATGAAAATGGACTGTATATCATTGACCAGCACGCCGCACAGGAGCGGATTAAATATGAATACTTCCGCGAAAAAGTCGGTGAAGTCGAACCGAATGTTCAGGATCTTCTTGTTCCACTGACATTCCATTATTCAAAAAATGAAGCGATGATCATCGAAGAGCACTTGGAAGACCTGGCCAAGGTCGGCGTTTTTCTAGAGGCTTTCGGCGCGGGCAGCTATATCGTCCGTTGCCATCCGACATGGTTTCCAAAGGGCGAGGAAATGATGATCATTGAAGACATCATCCAGCAAGTCCTTGATAACCGAAACATCGACATCAAAAAATTGCGCGAAGAGGCGGCGATCATGATGAGCTGCAAGGGATCAATCAAAGCCAACCACCACCTGCGCGACGACGAAATCAGCGCCCTGCTCGACGAACTGCGCCGGACGGCCGACCCCTTCACATGCCCGCACGGCCGCCCGATTATTATTCATTATTCGACGTATGAGATGGAGAAGATGTTTAAGCGGGTGATGTAATTTCTAATCGTTCATAACCCTTGATACATCAACGGTTATGAGCGATTAGTATGTTTTTTGACCACATTTTGACCACATTAATTGTCAAATTGGTCTGTTCTAAGTGCTTTTGAATAATTTTCTGCAGAGGATTTTTGTAAGTTCTTTGTTACGTGACTGTACTTATCTAGAGTTATAGAGGTATTTGCATGGCCTAACCGTTCAGATACAACTTTTGAATTTTCTCCAATTTCAAGCATTATTGTTGCATGGGTATGTCGTAAATCATGAAATCGTATCCGCTTAACACCAGCCGGTTTAATATCATATAAAAATTGTTTGTGAATTGTATATGGATTTACCAGTTCACCGCCAAACGCGGAAATTACAAAGTGATTTCCTGTAAGGTTCATTCCTACTTTTAAGAGCTGTTCTTGATTCTTGATTTTGTACGCTTTTAATTCTTCAATATCTTCTTTGGTGATGGCTGTGTTTCTATTTCCGCTTTTCGTTTTAGTAGATTGCAACACAAGTCCTTGACCAGAAATATAATACAGAGAATTGCGTACATATATTCTATCATACAGCGCGTATATTCACTGACGACACCTTATTACTATTCAGGAGCGAAAACGGTTGACTGGCGGGCTGAAAAGAAAGGATCAGGAAGACTTTATTATACGGCAGGCGTCTACAAAAAACGCTCGGGCGGCGGCTTGACTGATACAAACCTTGTGCAGCGGGGATACTTCAACCATTCAATGCCATTGAAGTCTTTCAGCGTCAGCGAGATACGCAAGCGCACCGGAAAAGGGACTTATGCCATCCAGTTTGACTGTTACACGGATTCAGCTAAAAACAAATACATCGGCACTTTCGAATCTAAAAAGTTTTATATTAAACGGCCTGTGACGGGAAGGTGAGGTAATATGGATAACCTAACGATAAAAAAGCTGTCGAGATAATCTCGACAGCAAATTTTAAAATTTAATCCACGGATTTATAGTGACCAATCCAAATATCTCTATTATAGTCGTACTCTCTGTATTTGAAAATGTATTTAACACCATTTAACGTAAAGGATTCTGCAAAAATTCCAGTTTTACTTTCAAACTGTTTCCAAGTTTGAATCGTAAAATCTTCAGTTGAAGAACTTTGAGGATTCGGATTTGGACTAGCCGCAAAAGCTGGAGCTGCAGAAACAAGTAAAGCAAGTGATAAAGCTGAACCAGTTAATACTTTTTTCAATTTCATTTTAAACACCCCTTTTTTAGATTTAATACACTTAATGAATTCTTCATTTGTAAGAAAAAACCTTGTAAAAAAATGTTAATTATTTGTGAACACTTAAATAAACGAACGTAACCTTTGAATACGTCCAAGACGGAGAGCCTGCGGACACTGATCTTTTGCACACGGATGTTGTGCAGCTGATTGGTGGCCGCTTTTTTATTGGCCAGAATGGGAGACACACCTTTCCCTTATCAAGTGTGTACCCGGATGTATCGAATGGTGATGAAGGTCGTCAGCTTCACAGGAGGAGCGGCTGGAGTCTATGCAGGATTGCGCGCGATAGTCACGGGGAACGCAAGCGGTGAAATCCCACTTGCACAGGAAGTCATTTTCACATGGCTCCAATAATCTTTGCGTCCTCCTGGAGATTTGCCGGAGCCATTTTTATATCAAAAAAGCGAATAGCGCAAGGTGGTGTTTATTCGGTAAGGAGAAATGAGTATGAAATTAAGAGATTTTTTGTCTGTTCATGATAAAAAGAAACTTCATTTATGGTGCAAAAACGAAAGCTAAACTTGAAGCATTATTGAAGTGATAAAAGGGCCCCATCTATTGTGAGAGGGGCCTTTTTTGTTCAAAGCTTCTTAGTGGTTTGTCTAACGATGAAAGATGTTATCACCAGACAAATGTTATAGGTACGTTTGCTAAAATTCCATATATTTTACATACTGTTAAAGTACCCCGAATTGAGGCCTCATTCAAACGTTTCTCTCAACCCCTTCGGCTAAACCGTTTGATAGCCGCCTCGGTTACCGGCTCGAAGAGGTTAATTAGGTTTCCGTCGGGATCACGGAATAACATAGCACGATTCCCCCACGGCATCGTGGTCGGTTCCTTTACCCACTCGTCTACAAACGGTTTCAAGCGCTCGTATTCGGCATCGATATTATAGACGCGAAACTCAATAATGACGGAGTGATTGTCGGCCGCCACTGCAGAACCAGTACCGAACAGTGGCACCGTCTGCGAGTGGCCGATCGCAAGAGTACACGATGGTACAACAAGTTCGGCAAAGACAGGCGCAGGGTGTTCAGCCGAAACACCCAAGACTTTTTCATAGAATTGGACAAGACGATCCACGTCTTCAGTAATGATACGAACAGAAGCAAAATTCACAAATACCATCCTTCCTATAATAAATGATACAATATCCCATCCTATCAATTTGGGTCAGAACACTCGAAGCTCCCTAAAAGGTCCGATTAATTAGAAACTGAACCATTTGGTCCTCGACCACGCTTGATGCCTGGCTGTTTCTCAATTAATCCAAATGAAATAAATTAATTCACCTCAATGTTAATTGTCAGTGTCCTCCTACTGATGCAAGACAAACTTTGCATTTATCTCTCACCCCTTTATGTTTACTTACTCCGATTATAAAATGACGCTACTGACACCAGTATGTCAGTAGCGTTTTAAGATTTTTTGGGCTTCTTCACGAATCCGATTCTGGAATGATTTAGGCTCCAAAACAATCGCATCAGCTCCCCAACCAAGGACCCATTGCAAAACTTCGTCCAAGTGACGAACACGTAAGACCACATGAAATCCATCTTGATGATCTTCCATATCCTCTATGTAATGATAGTTTGATTCCTTCACCTTATCAGCGATTTCATGGTTGAACCGAATTCGGACGAGTAGGTGTCGATCATCCAGTGGGGTATACTTACTTAGTTTAAAATGCATCGGTAATTCGAATCGTTCCCTCAAATCTATCAATTCTGTCATTCGGGACAAGCGGAAATGACGAATTTCTTGACGCAGATCACACTGGGCTACAAGCATCCATGATCCTTCAACTAGCACCAACCCATAGGGAGCAACAGTACGAACACTATGCCGTTTCCCCTCCGAATCTGCATATTTTTTTAAATAATGAAAGCCGATCTTTCTCTCTTCTAATATCGCTCGACGGATCTTTTCTAGATATTCTTTTTCTTTTAACTGATGATCCTTATCAGAATTGAGCAAACGCATAACCTTGCGTACACGAGATGTTTCAATGAGTACACTCTCCGGTAGAATGGCCTCTATTTTGTAGCGGGCATCTTGAGCATTGACACGATAATCATCATCAAATTGTTGTTCGATAAAGTCCATTCCAATCAGCAAACTCACGGCTTCTTGAACCGTGAAACTAATTGGGGGTAGGAAATAGCCTTCCATTAAGGAATATCCTGTCCCAGGTGCCCCTATTATCGGTACACCTACTTCACACAGTGCTTGGATGTCGCGGTAGATCGTTCGTACGCTAGTTTCAAATTGGGTCGCTAAATCTCCGGCCCGTATAACGTCTTTACGTTGTAACTCGAGCACGATGGCTAACAAACGGTCTGTTTTATTCATTAAGTTCGCCCCCTTAAATGTTTATTGTAAAATTAACATAACATAACGGAGAAGATGGTTTAGTGAATCTAGAGTTTTTAGTCGCTGAAGTGTATTTACATCTATGTGGGAATCACTTTCAAGATGCTCTTCCAAGGTAAGGAAGAGGTCATTGGTCGAGTTTATTTGGAAACCTTAAACATAATTGATGAAACGATGTAGCAAAATGGAATGTTGTTGGCGAATTGTTGTCCAACTCCGCCAACAATCATCATTTTCAATCAGAAGTCATCAGATGTACTATTAAATAGCCCTTGAGATAAAAGGAATGGTCAGAATCGAAAATACTTGTTCAGAAGGCATCATCTACACTGGCAGTGTAGCGCTGACCACGTACTTAAACGTGACCACCAAAATGACCACAAATTTTTCAAAACACGGTGAAAAAACATGAACATAACAAGAAACGGCGTTTATAAAAAATCTTATGTGGTTCAAAAATTGAATGGAAACGATTGTTAACGAAATGCCGTTTTTAAACGGGTGATGTAATTTTCAACCGCTCATAATCCCTTATATATCAACGATTGAATTTTCTCCAATTTCAAGCATTATTGTTGCATGGGTATGTCGTAAATCATGAAATCGTATCAGCTTAACACCAGCCAATTTAATGTCATATAAAAATTGTTTGTGAATTGTATTTGGGTTTACTGGTTCACCGCCAAATGCAGAAATTACAAAGTGATTTCCTGTAAGGTTCATTCCTACTTTTAAGAGCTGTTCTTGCTTTTGTACGCTTATAATTCTTCAATATCTTCTTTGGTGATGGCTATGTTTCTATTTCCGCTTTTCGTTTTAGTAGATTGCAACACAAGTCCTTATTTTTTAGTACGCCTTGGCGCTTTAACATGATCCATAAAGTTATTTTTTAGATACTTCCATTCCACAGCTACCCTAGATGATGTTTGAGGATAGAGTGTATATATTGAATGTACTCTAGTGTCAATCCTTCACTTAAAAGATCATTATAATATTTTGTTATGAGGTGGGGAGTAAGGCTTTTGAGTTTCATATGTCCAAATCTTTTTATTAACCGTTTATTGACTACTTAAATTTTAAGATAAAAGAAAGGACTCTCAATGTCTCCTCCTTTCTTTTCTTTAATTTATGTGTCATAGTACCGATATAATAATTAAGTAGAATTGAAAGAGTGATGCCCATTGTTATCCTTAGGAGATATCATAACAATAGAGTTCGAAAACGAAAATCAAGAAAATGTCATTGCGAAAAGCAAAGTGTCATCTATTGAAGAAAATGTTTTAAGAGTACATTATCCTGTTGATGTAGAAACGGGAAGAACTGTTATTATTCCAACAAATACAATTGTCACGATTCACTTCGTGAATAAGCAACAAGTCCTATATAAATTTACTAGTGTAATACAAGGACGAGAGACCCATCGTTATATACCTATATTAAATGTGTATTTACCTGAAGAAGATCAAATGACAAAAATTCAAAGGCGGCAATTTTTTAGAGTAAATACAACGATTCCTGTCACTGTTCGTCCATATGGATCTGGCTCAATGTATAAAACATATACAACAAATATCAGTGCTGGAGGCGCTGCATTAATCATTGAAGAGACGCAAAAACACAAACCAGAAGAGGATTTGAATTTAAGTATCTCTCTACCAAATGAGGGGCATGATGAAACTGTGATTGACGTTCATGCTCAAGTCAAACGCACTTACCTTGATCGTAGAACAAACAAACAGATCATGACAGTTGAATTTATCAGGATGAATGAGCATGATAAACAAACACTTGTACAATATTGCATAAACTTCCAATTGATAGAAAGAAGAAAACTTAAATCTGAATAAAAAATGACTAGTTTTTAGATGGCATAGCTTACAGTGTGTAGGTAGACGGTAATAAAATCGTCAAGATAGAGTATGTTAACCCTCCAAAAGTTGAGGAAGACAGTGATCTGCCCCGGCCCCCCTTAATTTAAAGGGGGGATTTTTCTTCTCCACCATATGCAGTTATATGGAAGACTGTTGGCGAATTGTTGTCCAATTCTGCCAACAATCATCATTTTCATTCAGAAGTCATCAGATGTACAATCCAATAGCCTTTGAAATAAAAGGGGGGATCAGAATTGAATATACAATATATTTGTTCAGAAGGCATTATCTACACTGGCAGTGTAGAGCTTTATTGACCACATATTTAAGCGTGACCACCAAAATGACCACAAATTTTTAAAATTCTTGAAAAAACATGAAAATAAGAAGAGATGATGTTTATACAAACTTAAGAATTGTTTAGCTATCGAAAGGAAACGAATGTTCACGAAATGCTGTTTTTAAACGGGTGATGTAATGATCAACCGCTCATAATCCCTGATACATCAACGGTTATGAGCGGTTAAAACGTTTATTGACCACATTAAATTCTAAGTGCTTTTGAATTTTCAGCATTATTGTTGCCTAGGTATGTCGTAGACTTAAATGTTGGAACGACTCCTCATCTATTTTACTAACATGCTTTTTGATTAAATGATCGCCTTTTTTCCTTTTAATATAGATGCTAAAAGAAGTACCTGAAGCTAAAGAACAAACTGCATCTCAATCGATCGACTCTGCGGAGTATGTTAGCTCCAGAATGTTGTACACTTTAGGTCTTATAAAGCATTCACGCACTTGGAAAGAAACACGAAAGCATCAAAAAAGCATGTAAGATAACAGGTAACTGGTAAAAAATAAGAGTGCAGGTGAAAACTGCACTCTTATTTTTTGATTAGTTTTAAACCTTCAAGTTCTTTAAGGGCCTATTTTTTCACACCAAAACCATCCTCAAATTTAATAAAGTCTGTGTCTCCTTTGGAATCCACGATATGGAATACTGATTGATGTAATAAATATTTCTTCTATATAAATTGATTTCCCAGTTTCACCCTCATTTAAAAAAGGCAGCGGCATAAAGACTGAAAATTGTGATAGATTTCCTTTTTTGGAATTTTGAAAAGGCCATCATTTTGAATTGGGTTTTTTGACCTGATCAATAAGATTCATTTTCATGGATCATCAGGATTTATTCACCAATTCCTTTCCGTATAGTGGTAAACTCTATACTGGCTATTACTTTTGTCATGCATTTTTCGGGAAGCGAGGTGTTGAAAATGATCGGTTCTATCCTGGGAGAAACGCTGGCTTTGGATATCATGAAAGTCGATTTATCGATGAAAAAAGAATTTTTGGCAGAGTTGAAAGCTTGCCGCACAGCACTGAAAAACGACAAAACAGAGTTCTCTGATTCCAAAAAAATGATCACAGAACCCGAGCTTGCGTCTCACACATGGCAAGGCAGCCTTGCCGAATCATTTGAACGTATTAGAAAGGATATAAAGGCATCCTTTCATGATATTAAAGGCAAGCAGCTTTCAGACGTTCTGGAAAAAATCGATGAACGAATCAAAGCGTTAAACGGAGAGATTCACTCACTCGGACAAGAAATCCACTCACTAGAGAAAAAGATTGAAAGAGAGAAAAAAGAAACTCAGAACAAGGAGTAAATGAAAAATGGGTCAAGAAATTAAAGTAAAGACCGGTGAAGTCAAAGAAGCACTTTCTAAATTGAAGCATTCAAGCGATTCAATGAAAGCGTCGGTTCCGACGGATGTCAAAGGTCAGAATCATTTAGATACGGCGAAAAAGATAGAGGAATTAAATCAGTCGATCAATAAGATCGCTGCATCTTATGCTTCTGCTTTTTCAAAACAAATCGCCCAAACTGAATCAGCCGTTGAAGCAATCAAGGATACCGACAAACAGCTGGCTTCATCGATGAAAACAAAATAGAGGAGAATGCTATGAAGACTCTGGATGTTCAGGCGTTACGCGATGGAATAGATGATACGCTGGAACAATTAAAAAAACAATCAGATGAAATTGCTAAGGTCAAAAAAAGCGTCGACGGCATCACATCTCTTGATGATGCCTTAAAAGGAAAAGGCGGGGACGCCATTCGCGCCTTCTACGAAGAATGCCACACCCCGTTTTTGCGTTTCTATGAATCTTTCATCGAAGAATATCAATCGGTTTTGAAAAAAATGAAAAATGCACTCAACTCACTTGAACCCAATCACAACGGATATATTTCGCAAGCCTTTCTCGAACACGATCTGGAACAAGGCTTAAACGCAGCTGATCGGATCACGAAGCATTTGGTCTCAAAAGCCAACGCAACGATCGCTAAAGTCGGTCATATTGTCGATTTGCCTGATTTGAATGACAACGATTTTCACGAGCAGAATCAGAAAGCCTTAAAGGAAATCAATCAGACAATTGAAAAGTTGCACGCTTTTGACCGCGAACAGACCAACGCTCTCAAAACCGCTGAAAGTGACCTTGAGACCATGCAAAGATACATAACCAGGCTTGAAAAAATGTATACAGGCCCTAAAATTGAAATCGCCGGCTATCAAAAAGGCTCGATTTTAAAGCCGGATGAGATGGATGCTTTGCGCGGGAATCAAGAGACAGCGATGGGAGTCATGTTGGATAAGCTTGATAAGAGATCAAAGCTCGAAAAAGAAGTTAGCGAAGTTAGTGAACATGATGTTAAAATGTACAAGTTAAAGAAGAAACTCGATAAAACAATTGACAATGGTGAATATATTAAAATTGCTGATGAGATCGGATATGACAATCTGACAACTGAACAGAAAGTAATTTACAATCTGTCTAAATTTAATAAAATGGGTACTGATATTCAAGACGGCATTGTTGGCGGTGCCATGGATCTTGGAAAGGATTTTATTGAGGGCGGATTACAGCTGGGTTGGAATGTTGGATGGACAATCGACCATTTACATAAAGACCCGAAAGTCGTTTTAGACACAGTTCTTCGATACGATTATAAAGGCGCCTTTCAAAGTATGGTTGATACCTTAGTTGAACAGTGGGATGAAAAAGTAGTAAATGGGGACGCGTATTCAAGGGCGCACTATTTCACTTACTTGATTGGGAGTCTTTGGGGCTTGAAAGACGGACCTTCTTCAGCTTCAACGGGATCGAAAGACCTTGTCAAGGCTGGGAAAACCGCGGTTAGCAAGGTGAAGAAAGCCGATAAGTCCGTAAAACAATTTGTAAAGCCGCCTATTAATCGATACACTCCCGCATTGGAAGGGATTCTTCAGGATGCGCCGAATTCTATTAATGTGAAGAATACGCCGCCTATATTAAAAGAATTGGCCGAGGATAAAAAGAAAAGTGTGCTTGTACAAGCTGCTCCATACACATTTAAAGACCCTTCAGGAGTAACGAAAACAATCAATTTAAAAATGGGACATCTTAAAAACAAGAAGCATCCTGTCACTGGCGTTCAGTATGATAAAGATGGATTCCCAATCTTTAAACATGTTGGGGAAGTAAAGATCGATAAGAAATTTTACAATGCTTCTGATCCTGTACAATTTAGACAGGCAACATTACTATTAAAAGAAAAGATAATGAAAAACCCTGAATTAAAAAAGAACTTTTCTGATAGGCAATTGCAACAAATCTCCAAAGGAAAAAGACCAGAAGGATATACTTGGCATCATCATCAAAAAGAAGGAGTTATGCAACTTGTCGATTCGGATATCCACGGTAAAACGGGTCATACTGGTGGAAGAAATATTTGGGGTGGAGGTTCCCAAAATAGATAGTTATGGAGGAATTTACAATGGTTGAATGGGATTTTGCAGAATCACCTGTAAGTGAGGATCAAATTCATAAGATTGAATCAAAACTTGGAATTAAATTTCCTACAGATTATATAGAGTGTGTTAAAAAAAATGGGGGTGGCACGCCTACTCCTGAAGTTTTCGATGCTGGTAAAAGAAAAGAAGCAGTCTTTGGTTATTTATATAGTTTTCATGAAGATAGTAACTCTTATATTATGAATGCCTATAATCGATATAGAGATGGAAGAATGGCAAAGGGGTTAATTCCCTTTGCGGATGATGCATTTGGTAATGAGATTTGCTTTGATTTCAGAAAAAATCAGCATAACCCAACAATATGTTTTTGGGATCATGAAATTGCCTTTGAGAATTCAGGTAAAGCTGTATTTTATATATGCGATAGCTTCACTGAACTAATCAACAGTCTACGAGAGTATGAAGAAGAGGAATAATCACATTTTCAAGCACTTAATCTCTGATTGAGTGCTTTTTTTTGTTCAAATCCGAGAAAAATCCGAAAAAAAGGAGGATAAAACGGGGGACTTTTTATATTCCATTTTGTCATAAGATAAAGACAAGAAAAACGAACATGAATACCTAAGTCCAAGACGGAGAGCCTGCGGACGCTGATCTTTTGTACACTGATGTTGTGCAGCTGATTGGTGGCCGCTTTTTTAATTAAAACTGGAGACGCGCATCTCTCGTGTACCCGGATGTATCGAATGATGATGTTTGCCGTCAGCTTCACAGAAGGATCGGCTGGAGTCTATGCAGTATTGCGTACGATAGTCACGGGGAACGCGAGCGGTGAGCCCCTGCTTGCACGGAAAAGCAATTCCTCCCAGGATGAAGCCTGAATGTGTCATGCTCAATCGGTCAGCCGATCATGATCTTTCACAACCATCATATCGACCCTTTATGGCTGGCCCGCTTAGTTCAGAATGAAGTACTCGTGAGCTTATTTATATGATTGCTATCTATTTTATTTTAAAATGGTATATAAGTGGTAAAACTTGCTGGATTTGAGAATACTGTGCACTGTTTTGTCACTTAAGAAAGGAGAATCGCCATGCGAAAAACACTTTTTCGAAATGCAACGATACTTACCCTTGATCCGAAGCTTAAACATATCGAAAAAGGAGACATGCTGATTGAGGGTTCAACGATTTTGGATGTTGCCGGGTCTATTGAAGCTTCAGACGCAGAGGTTGTTGATGCCTCTGATATGGTGATCATGCCGGGGCTTGTTGATACGCATCGTCATGTATGGGAGTCCGTCATTCGAGGAGTCGGTGCGGACTGGTCGCTGCAAACCTATTTGAACCGGATTTACTATGGGAATTATGGTGCGATGCGCAGGCCTGAGGATGATTGGATTGCAAACTATTTAGGAGCGCTTGAGGCGCTGGATGCAGGCGTGACCACCTTGCTGGACTGGACGATGATCGAATCTCCTGATCACACCGATCAGCTAATTTCCGGTCTCCAACAAGCAGGGATTCGCGCTGTATTTGCCTTTGGAACATCAGGCGATGCCGCCTATTGGGACAGAGAAAGCACCCTTTCCAATATGGATGAAGCGAAGAGGGTGAAAAAAGCTTACTTTCAGTCAAAAGACCAGCTTCTGACGATGGGGCTTGCGATTCGCGGTCCTGAGTTTTCATCATGGGATACGTCGGTCTTTGAAATCAAAACAGCCCGGGAACTCGATGCCTTATGCAGCATGCATATTGCGTTTGGCAATTGGGGGGCGAAAGACCGTTCAATTGAAAAACTGCATCAAGCCGGGCTGCTCGGTCCCGATTTGAATATGGTGCATGTCAATGCCATTAGTGAAGAGGAAATGAAGATGCTGGCGGCGCATGGAAGCTCGATTTCTGTTACACCGGAAATTGAGATGATGATGGGGCATGGCTACCCTGTCACAGGATTTGCCCTCGAACACGGGGTGCGTCCTACGCTTGGTGTGGATGTTGTCACATCAACGGGGGGAGATCTATTTGCGCAAATGAAATTTGCCCTTCAGGCAGAACGGGCAAAACAAAATGAAGCACTTCTCAAAGAAGGCGTCATGCCGGGTCCTGAATTGGGTATATTCGCCGAACAAATCCTCGAAGCGGCTACGATTGACGGCGCGCGTGCTTTAATGCTGGATGACAAAATCGGTTCGCTTTCGCCTGGCAAAGAAGCTGATTTTATCATGGTGAAAACCGACAGTCTCAATTTGCTCCCTTTTTCTGATCCGGTAGGGGCTATCGTTCAGTGCACTCATCCCGGTAATGTAGACTCCGTATATGTTGCGGGAAAAGCACTGAAGCAGAATGGCAAATTGGTTGATGTGGATCTTGATAAAGTGAGGAAAAGAGCAGTCGAGGCAAGAGATCATATCTTATCCCGCTCAACAGAAGCCGTTTTTTAAACATAAGAATCAGCTCATTTTCTCCTTGTGATTTTAAGTCAAGAAATGTTCAACAGTCTGACTTCAAGCTTTCAGCTTGAAGGTTTTTTATATAAAGGGAGGAAACATCGTTCGAAAAACATCATGATGTGCACGCTGTCAACAAGTCCCGGATAGCCGGGATGATTTTTGATTTTCGCTTAGAGGAATTCAGCTGGTTCCATATAATTGAATAATCAAACTATTCGGAATATAAATGGCATCTTCTATATGCAGGAGTCGTGTTTTTATTGCGGCATGAGAATTTATAGCTGCAATCTACAATCCACCTATAAAAATGCCGGCGGCTATGAGTCTTATACAAAACAGATATAGAGCAGGAGTCACCTTTCGAATGTTGTCCTATCATCATCACTCTCTAAAGAGGTGAGCCGCTTTGCACAAAAAATATTTACATACACTTTCAATCATCGAGCGTGTTTTTTCTTTCCTAAACAAAATGAAAAGGAGATTCCGAAAAACTTCATTTCAAGGACAGGCTTCATTATAAAAATTTTTAAAGTTTATGATACAATAAAGTGGAGAATGCAAAGGGTAGGATGAGAAAAATGGTTGTGAAAAGATATAAGATCCGTTTTTACATTCTGCTTGAACCTGAAGTGCCCCGCCATTTAAAACCTTTACATACCAACGTATTCGTTTGATCTCATTTTAATTTGATACATGAGACGGAAAAGGGTGATACATCAAGATCGCAAGCTGGTTTCCGCTCCCCCGATGACATACTGGATGGAATCCCCAGGACAGAATAGCAAGAAAGGATTTGAATCACATTGAAAGCGGCTCAATATCGAAACACCATGATTTTGCTTCTATGTCTGACAGCTGGCATTGTCGATGTGATTGGATACTTAAGTATCGGTCACGTATTTACCGCTAATATGACCGGGAACATCGTCCTTTTAGGCTTAGCCATCGGCAACTCTCTCCAAAAGACAGTCATGTATTCACTGACCGCATTGCTTGGGTTTATCATTGGCGTGATCATTGCATCGGCAATTGTCGCAAAACAGGAAAAATCCTTCTGGCCTTCCGGCGTCACGGTCACACTTGTGGTTGAGGCATTCGTTTTACTGCTTTTTGCATGTCTGTCTCTGTTTCGAGGTTCAGCACACTTTCTGATCATCCTGCTCAGCATTGCGATGGGTCTTCAGACAACTGCAGCCAGAAAGCTCGATATAGCAGGTATTTCCACGACCGTTTTAACAGGTACGCTCGCCACCTTTTTTGAAGATGTCACAAAACGGACCCTCAGCATAAACAACAAAAAAATCCTTCACACAGATGCGTTGCTCCGCGCCTTAACGATTGTATTATACTGCCTCGGCGCCGTGATTGCCGCGATTGCCGAACCGGTATGTCCATTCGCTGTGATTTGGCTTCCGATCGTGATGATCATCGGAATCATCGTTTTTGCCATCACCCGCTTTCATGGCAAAAACGCAAGTTGAAACGAATCCAAAACGATGAAAGCTAAACGCATCCGCGCCATGGTTGAAATGATGTTTTACAGAAACGGATTGGCGGGTAAAAGAACAGGTGAGGTTTTTTTGCCAAACAAAGCATATAGACACGGTTATTCTTGGGAGGAGGATATATGGAACATATTAATATGGAACATTTTATTTTGCTTACGGCATTATTGCTCATAATAGGTGTATTGACAACGAAGTTTTCTACACGGTTAGGGGTGCCTGCCCTTGTGCTGTTCTTGCTTGTCGGGATGATCATGGGGAGTGACGGGCTCGGGATCATTTATTTTAATAATCCTGAGCTGGCACAGCTAATTGGAATTATTGCTTTGGTTATCATCCTTTTTGAAGGGGGACTGCAAACGAAATGGTCATCGGTTAAAGCTGTAGCAGCTCCTTCATTATCGCTCGCAACAGTTGGCGTGTTGCTGACTACAATCGTGATTGCTGTTGCCGCGAAGCTGATCTTTAATGTGTCTTGGATGGAAGGTTTTTTATTTGGAGCCATTGTCGGTTCCACAGATGCTGCGGCTATATTTGCCGTATTAAAGGGCCAGAACATCCGCGACAGGCTTAGCGCCACACTTGAAGCAGAGTCAGGCACGAACGACCCGATGGCAATGTTTTTAACCTTATCGTTTATTGAATTGATGACGGCCAAAAACTCAAGCATTTTTGTGCTGATCGGTTCGTTTTTTTGGCAGATGGGAATCGGACTATTGCTGGGATTTCTACTAGGCCGTTTTGCCAGCTTTGCTATCAATAAAATCAATTTAGATTCGAGCGGTCTTTATCCGATCTTTACGCTTGCATTCGCGCTCCTTACATACAGCCTTACAGATTTAATCGGGGCGAGCGGCCTGCTTGCTGTATATATTGCCGCGCTTGTCATTGGGAATAAAGATTTAACATACCGCCATTCCATTTTCAGATTTAATGAAGGCTTCGCATGGATGATGCAGATTCTGATGTTCATCATCCTCGGTTTATTGGTGTTCCCCGCCCAATTTTTATCCTTCGGCATCATTTTCAAAGGGTTCTTGCTTTCTCTTATCTTAATTTTCCTTGCCCGGCCTGTCGCTGTATTTCTTTCGACGATTAAAATGGGGTTTCATTTGAAGGAAAAGATCTTTTTATCCTGGGCAGGATTAAAAGGGGCGGTCCCAATCGTACTTGCTACGTTTCCGATGACGATGGGACTTGAAAACAGCCAATTGTTCTTTAATGTCGTGTTCTTTGTCGTGTTGACATCCGCTTTAATCCAAGGTTCAACCATTTCGTTCGTAGCCGAAACATTAGGTTTGAATGGTCCGAAGAAAGTAGAAGCCCCTCATTCTTTAGAACTCGTTTCCATCGGGAAGGCAAATGCCGAGATCATCGAGTTTGAAGTTGATGATACAACCGTCATCAGAGGGCAGAAACTGAAAGAAATCAGCTTTCCGAAAGACGCCTTGATTAGTGCGATCATCCGGAACGGCGACCTGGTCACACCGCATGGAGAAACGACAATTAAATCAGGAGACATTCTTTATATTCTCGTAAAAAAGAAAAGAAAAAGAGAATTGAAAAAATATTTGAATAGGGAATTTGGGTAATCTGCTGGAACACTTCAAGCCAGGCTTGCTCAGCACATCACTTACACCTTTTAGAGACCAATTAAGGTTACTGAATCAGTATTCTTAATTGGTCTTTTGTAATGAATGGAAAACCGGACAGGAATAATGGTCGATCTCTACGTTGTGCTACCAATTTGGGAAAAAGGTTTTAGGCGAAAAATAGAGAAATTGATAGATGCTTTGAGTGGCTGCGCCTGTTTTGTTTGTCGTCTAGATGAAAAGAAAAACAGTTTTAAGATATCATGTATGCATCCTAAGGCCGCCGCCTGTTCAATATGTTGTTCTGGATCGATGGGGAAGGCAAAGCTTCATTTGAAGAAAAAATAAAGACATCCTGTATGTTTGGCAGTCGGGACGGACAGCCCAGCCGCTTTTTTGGCTGACATTTCTTTAAAATTGAAACATATTAAGGTGAAAAACGTATATCATGAAAGCTTCTTGAGAGGAGAAAAGTCATGGAGAGAAAAATCGGTATCTTTGAAATGGACGGAATGACAATTGAGTATTCGCTGATAGGCGAAGGCAAGCCTATCCTTGTGATGCACGGGGGGCACTCAAATTGTCACGAAGAGTTTGGCTATCAAAGCCTTTATGAAAACGGCTTTTCCATCATCACTCCGACTCGCGCGGGCTATGGCCGGACATCCAAAGAAATCGGGGCTGAATTGAAGCTTGCCTGTTATTATTATATGAAACTGCTTGATGAACTAAAAGTGGAAAAGGTTCATGTGCTTGCCATGTCTGCCGGCGGCCCCAGCGGAATTTATTTTGCAGCAAAATATCCTGACAGAGTGGAATCTTTGATTTTACAAAGTGCTGTCACAAAAGAGTGGCTGATACCGAAAGATATTGAATATAAAGTCGGAAACATCATGTTTCGTCCGCCTGTTGAAAAGGCGGCATGGAAATTGATTTCTGCGCTGAACAACAGATTTCCGCAGTGGATTTTTAAGAAAATGATATCGTCCTTCACGACGCTTTCAGTCGATCAGGCCATGCTGAAAATAAATGAGGGGGATATTGAAGAAATGAGAAAAATGAATAACAGACAGCGTTCAGGCCGCGGGTTTCTGATCGATTTAAAAAACATTGACGAAATATCGATCCGTCACTTAGGCATGATTTCTTGTCCGGTGTTAATCATGTATTGTCAGCATGACCGCCTTGTTCCGAACGAACATGCTTACCATGCACAAGAACATATCCCTTTATCAGAGCTGTATGAGGCGGATGCGTGGGGCCATTTAATATGGCTTGGAAAAGAAGCTGATACAGTTTCTCGCAAGGTCATAAGTTTTTTACAGCGGTCATCATGAATAATGATGACAAAAAGGTATTAGATAATGGTGTATATGATATGGAACTTGATAAATCATAGCGTTGTGTGATTTGCGGGATAAACCAGAAGCGTTATATTATGATGATGAGAATCTGCCGGCCCACAGCAAAATGGACAGAGAGTGACGATGATGAAATTCGTGAACGATTTGTCTGTGCCGCTGGAAACTTCACAATTCGGCTTTCAGAGATTACTGGTTTAGCAGTGATAAAAGTTCAGCACTTGAAGTTCTTCCGGGACATCCATTATAAATGGAAACCCCAGACGGCTTCAGATGAAGATTGGTTTCTTTGGCAAATAGATCAGGCGTGTTAACTCCTCCGGCTCGCAAGAAAAGCGGGGATCATGGACCGGAGGAAACGGATTCTATTCGCCTTACTTTTGAAAAAATAAGATTTGTCTTGTTGTGCGGCTGATTGATTCAGCGGCACTTTTTTTATGGTTCAAATGCATCGGCAGTTCGGTTTCTCTATGGATCGTTGGCCCGGCTGCACCCACATCTCGGCTTTCAATGAATATCGTACAAGACTTGCAAATATGATGAATGAGAAGTCCTCCCTGGCTTGCGGCACTTAAGGGGGAGCTTATTTGATGAAATCAACACCAATAGGAGGTACAGACACGAGTGAATAACCAATCGTTGATAGCGCCGGTATCCCAGGGAGAAAGAGTACGTGAGCTTGATATCATACGCGGTTTTGCTTTGTTCGGCATCCTGCTGGCAAATATGGCTTATTTTGCAGCACCTTCTGTCTATATGGTCATGACGAAAACGGAGTGGTGGCCGGAACTGTGGCATCAAACGGCTGAAGTGCTGATTCTGTTCTTTGCTTCCGGTAAATTTTTTACAATGTTTTCTTTTTTATTCGGTCTAGGGTTCATCATTTTTTTGCAGAGGGTCGAGCAAAAAACGAGCCGGCCGCGTACAATATTTTTTAGAAGGCTTGTCATCTTGTTTGGGATCGGTCTGATTCACGCATTCGGCATTTGGTATGGAGATATTTTAATTGTCTATTCGGTGATAGGCGTTTTGCTGTTTTTATTCAGCAGAAGAAAAGCTAAAACGGTGCTGAAATGGGCTTATCTTGTATTATTGATTCCCGTGGCAGCGGTTCTGTTTTTCGTTCTGGTCCTCTCGGCTCAAGGAGGCGCAGCCGTTTCTGGAGCGGAAAGCGCTGCATTTGCAGAAGAAAGAATAAGCGGATCGCTGGCTGCATATGGATCAGGCACCTTTACTGAGATTATGGGGCAGCGGGCTGCTGATTATTCCCTTATGCTGACCAATTATGCATTCATGGTTCCGATCATTTTAAGCATGTTTTTGTTTGGGGTGTATATCGCGAAGACCGGCCGCTTTCAGCAGATTTCAGCCCAGCTTCCTTTTTACAAAAAAATTTGGCTGATCACCTTGGCGATTGGTTTGCCATTTAATATCCTCGCTGTGTACAGCTATGTTCAGCTGGATTCCGTCGGATCGGGATTGTGGATGGCATACTATGCCGGCATGGCGGTAGGGGGGCCGGCGCTCTGCTTTTTTTATATGACGTCAATCATTCTGCTGTGTCAAAAAAAGGTCTGGAACCGAATCTTGTCTCCTTTGCAGGCAGTTGGAAGACTTGCATTAAGCAACTACTTGATTCAGTCTGTCGTTTGTACGACGATTTTTTACAATTACGGTTTCGGCTTATACGGCAAACTCGGCCCGCTTTTTTGGGTCATCATCACACTTGTGCTCTTTGCGCTGCAAATATGGGGGAGCGGCCTTTGGCTTAAAACATTTCAATTCGGACCTGCCGAATGGCTGTGGCGCAGTTTGACATATGGAAGGCGCCAGCCGCTTGTGAAACGTGCAAATAAAAATCAGGCGCCTTGATCAAAATAACGGCAAGTAAAACTTAACATTTATACAAAATGGCCGATATCATGGATAGATTGAATGCCGCTTAAGCGGTGATGTGGTATGATAACCGGTAAGATGATGAATTGGAGGATATTTTATGCTCATCGTAACAACAGATACAATTGCAAATCAAAACATTGCAGAGGTAAAAGGAATCGTCACAAGCAGTATCGTTCAGTCGCGGAACATCGGAAAGGATATCCTTTCTGGACTGAAGTCGGTCATTGGCGGAGAATTGAAAAATTATACGCAAATGCTTGAAGACTCGAAAAAAGCCGTCAAGGAACGCTTGGTGGAGCAAGCGGAAGCGCAAGGAGCAAACGCTATCGTCGGATTGAGATTTGAACTTGCTGCAGGACAGGGCACGTCAGAATTAATCGGCTATGGGACGGCTGTCTTAATCGATTAGCGGCTCTTCGTTTTTTGGAGCATGAGTAGATACGGCGGCAGCCTGTGCAACGCGGCCGCCTTTACATGCTAAGGCATTTTCTCCTGATGGCTTGTTTCCTTATGTTTACTGATCAGATGAGGGTATTTTCTATAGATCATCAATACAATGATCAGCATGTATACTCCATAGATGCCGAAAGATATCAGCTTATTTTGGCTGAAATTGGCGCCGGCGATCGATATGACGAGAACATTCGGGATTTTTCCGAGCGTTGAAGCCGTAAAAAAGACCGCCCATCTGACTTTGCTTAAACCGCAGACGATGTTCATGACAACGGAAGGAACGACTGGTATCAGCCTGCCTAAAAGCACGGCAGTGAAGGCATTCCGGTTAAAATAAGCTTCATATTCATGTATTCTCGGGTATTTCGTTAATTTCATCCTCGCCCAATCTCTAAATCCATAACGGGCAAGGAAAAACAGCAGCATCGTGCCGAGCATTGACCCTGACAATGTAATCAATACACCGTTTATGATTCCGAATAAGGCTCCGTTCAGACCGGCGATAATCGCAAATGGAACGATCGGAAAAAACACGCAGGCCGCCACAAAGAGTACGCTGAACAAAACAGAATAGATGCCTCCCGCTTTGATCAAGTCAAGCCAGGAATCTTTATGGGTCAATCCAATTGCCATGATGGCGATGACGGCGATCATACTGAACAGCTTTTTCATCATACCGCATCCGCTGCCTTTCTATACATTAATTTCTGAATCTATATTTGTAACAAAGCCTGCTCTAAATAAGCCAAGATCTCGTCTGTTTTTGACAGATTGCAGTTGCTGAGCATGATGAGGACCTTCTTCTGATCCATGTATCGGTTGATAGAGCTGAAGAACCCGTGAATTTCCCCATCATGCCATATTTTATACTTGTTTTCTTTATTAATAAACCATCCATATCCGATCGAATTATTTTGAATGAGCGCCGGAGAAGGGCCTTCAGTTGGAAAAGCAGGCTTCTTCACACAGCTGTAAAGGGCTTCTTTCAGCGCGCTTTTTGTGACCAGTTTCTCAGTGTAAAGCGCCCTGTCCCATAAATACAAGTCCTCGACAGTCGAGTAGAGGCCGCTTTCTCCATAGCCGTATACGTTGGGCGCCTTGATCATTTCCCGATTAAGGCTTAAATATCCAACGGTTGGAGAAATATCTGACGGAGAAGTGAAAAAACCGGAGTTTTTCATCCCTAAAGGTTCAAATATCAACTTTTGAATGGTGTTCGCATAAGAATCATTCATGACCGTTTCAATGATTTTCGCAAGCAGTATGTATCCAGAATTGCTGTAATTAAATCTTTGGCCTGGATTAAATTCGAGCGGCCTATCGATAAAACGGGAGATAAATTGATCCAGCGGCGCTAGTTCCAATTCAATATCGAGCAATTCTTCCTCTAAAAAATCCGGAATTCCCGAAGTATGGCTTAATAAGTGTTTAATGGTGATCCTGTCTCCATTTGGATAGTTGTTTAAATAGTTTTGAATGGGATCGGCTGTATTGAGCAGCCCTTTTTCGTGCAGCTGCATGATCGCAATTGCTGTAAACTGCTTTGTCAAGGAAGCGATCTGATGCCGCGAAGCCGGTTCATTTTTGTGTTTTTCTTTATAATTGGCGTATCCATATCCTTTGGATAAAATTATTCCATTACGGTCTGCCAGCAGGATGCTGCCGTGGAAATGATTTTTGGATGCCTGTTCCATTAAGTAAGTATCGAGATGTTCATCTGTATGTACCAATAAAACCAGTCCTCTCATATCTAGTATTGTTGGATGGAATCGCAAACGATATGTTGTGAAAGGAATATCGACAAAATAACATTATAAAAATTTTCTTATGTTTACCATCATTTACAGTATAATTTAAACTAAATTTAAAATAAGACAAATTTATGACATCGGACAGGTCACTAGTTTTCCGGTGTCTTTTTTTATAGAAAACTATTGAAATATAAGTCTGCTGTATCGAAATGAGGACAAAAGTCAAGGTGCATCTTAAAGTTAGGGCAAAAGATCTGAGAGTTGTCATGAAGAAAAGGACTATATTAGTATTTTTCAATTTTAGTTTAATTTTAAAAGCTTTTTCCTTTATTATCTATAATATGTTCATTAATATGTATGGAAGGGATTACGTAAAAAAGGAGGCCATGTCAAACCGGCAACTCACATGCTTCGAAAATTCCCTGAAAAAATAATGGGAGGTTTTTTAAAAATGGAACAAAAACATATCGCTATCTTGAATATCCCGGCTCACGGACATATCAACCCCACGCTTGCTTTAACGGCGAATCTCGTCAATCGTGGTTACAGGGTGACATACCCGGTAACAGATGAATTTGTTAAGGCGATTGAAGAAACAGGTGCAGAGCCGCTCCGCTACCACTCAACATTAAATATGGATCCCCGCCAAATCAGAGAGCTCATGAAAAATAAAAAAGACATGTCACAAGCTCCGATGATGTTTATGAAAGAGGTTCAAGAAGTGATGCCGCAGTTTGAAGAGATGTATGAGAATGACAAGCCCGATCTCATCATTTTTGACTTTATGGCGATGACGGGCAAAATGTTGGCGGAAAAGCTTGGAATAAAAGCGGTTCGGCTGTGCTCGACATATGCGCAAAACGACCATTTCCAATTCAGCGATTTTTCTAAAGAAGACTTTCAGATAGAACTGACGTCTGAACAAGAAGCCGCTTTGAAAAATGCGAATCTTCCGTCGTTTAGCTTTGAAGACGCATTTAAGCCGGCAAAACTGAACATCGTCTTTATGCCGCGTGCTTTTCAACCCTATGGCGATACGTTTGATGAACGGTTCTCTTTTGTCGGACCTTCTCTTGCTAAACGCAAATTTCAAGAAAAAGACACAGAGCTGCTGAACGACAACGGCCGTCCTGTTATGCTGATTTCGTTGGGGACGGCATTCAATGCCTGGCCAGAGTTTTATCAGATGTGCATTGAGGCGTTTCGCGGTACAAAATGGCAAGTCGTGATGGCGGTCGGCACCACGATTGATCCTGATCGCTTTGAAGACATACCTGAAAATTTTTCAATTCATCAGCACGTTCCACAGCTTGAAATCCTTGAAAAAGCCCAGCTGTTTATCACCCACGGGGGAATGAACAGTACAATGGAAGGTTTGAATGCAGGTGTTCCTCTGGTTGCCGTTCCGCAAATGCCTGAACAGGAAATCACTGCGCGCCGCGTTGAAGAGCTTGGATTAGGAACGCATCTTGAACCTGAAGAAACAACTGTTGCTTCGCTACGGGAAGCCGTTTGCCAAGTAGATGGCGATTTGGAAGTGATCAAACGGGTAAAAGACATGCAGAAGAACATAAAAGATGCCGGAGGCGCAGAAAGAGCCGCCGATGAAATTGAGGCGTTTTTAGCGCTGGCTGCTGTAAAGTGAATGTTGTAAGAGGCTTTAGCCCGGGGAACTGTCAAAGTTCTTCGGGTTTTTTATATTGAGGAGACAAAGGGAGCTAATAAGTATACAGTATCGCGTTTTGAACATACTACCTTCTATTCATAGGTGAATTTTTAAGAACGCAGGTGACTAGGAGGAAGTACAATGGAAAAACGGGGGAATTTCAAAAAAACGATTTCACTGTTGGATCTGATCTTGATCGGGATGGGTGCGATATTCGGGTCCGCCTGGCTTTTTGCCGTCAGCAATGTCGCTTCAAAAGCAGGCCCCGCCGGAAGCTTTTCGTGGATCATCGGAGGCGTGATTATTCTTTTAATCGGACTCGTTTATGCTGAACTCGGCGCTGCTCTGCCCCGTACGGGAGGGATTATTCGCTATCCGGTCTATACGCATGGCCATCTTGTCGGATACTTAATTTCATTTATTACGATCGTTGCGTATACGAGTTTGATTTCAATTGAAGTGACGGCGGTCCGGCAATATGTGGCCTATTGGTTTCCCGGTTTGACGATCGAAGGATCTGAATCACCGACGATCATCGGCTGGCTTTTGCAGTTTGCTTTATTGTGTCTGTTCTTTTTGCTGAATTATTGGAGTGTGAAAGCATTTGCCAAATCCAATTTGATTATTTCCATTTTTAAATATGTTGTTCCGTTGACCATCATCGTTGTCCTCATGTTTCATTTTAAGGCGGCGAATTTTGCAGTGGGGGAGTTTTCGCCGTTTGGCTTTGCCGGTGTTCAGGCATCCATATCAACGGGAGGGGTGATGTTCGCATATCTCGGGCTTCACCCGATTGTTTCGGTTGCCGGAGAAGTTAAAAATCCGCAGCGGAACATCCCGATTGCCTTGATGATTTGCATCATCGTTTCAGCTTGTATTTATACGATTCTGCAAGTCGTGTTTATCGGGGCGATTCCGACAAATATGCTTGAGGATGGCTGGCGGGCGATTGGAAGGGAATTTTCTCTGCCGTTTAAAGATATCGCCGTTTTGCTTGGTATGGGCTGGCTTGCAGCTTTGGTTGTGCTGGACGCGATTTTGTCTCCGGGCGGGAACGGAAATATCTTCATGAATACGACTTCCCGTTTGGTTTATGCATGGGCGCGGAACGGCACTTTGTTTCATGTATTTACAAAGGTGAATAAGCCGACTGGCATTCCCCGCCCGTCTTTATGGCTGTCATTTGCGCTCTCCGTTTTCTGGACGCTTCCTTTTCCGTCTTGGGATGCGCTCGTCAATGTGTGTTCGGTTGCCTTGATACTTTCGTATGCGATTGCTCCTGTATCAGCAGCGGCTTTAAATCTCAATGCCAAACATTTAAAAAAACCGCTGCGCATTAAAGGAATGGCGGTTATTACGCCGATTTCATTCGTTTTTGCCTCATACATTGTCTACTGGTCGGGCTGGAATACGGTGTCATGGCTGCTCGGATCACAGCTGGTGATGTTTGCGATTTACTGGGCCTGTAAAAAATTTGTTCCGACAGACGATGTTCCGTTCGCTCAGCAGCTTAAATCAAGCTGGTGGCTCGTCGGCTACTACATCATGCTTTTGATTTTGTCTTACCTCGGGTCTTTCGGAAACGGGTTGGGCCTGTTAGGGACACCGTTTGATCTGATAGTGATCGCCGCGGGCTCAATCGGCATATTTTATTGGGCGAAATATACGGCCTTGCCAAAAGCCGCTATCGATTATGATGAGAAAAAAGAAGAAACGGTTTAATGGAGAAAGAACCTGCTGTTTACAGGTTCTTTAGGCTGTCGGGGAAATCTCGGCAGCCGTTTTTACATTTTAAGTACACTCATATAGAATGAATCAGAAATACAATACCCGGAGCTTGTGAAATAGAAAAGGTGAGGGCTTTTCTGACAGATGTCAGTACCCTCACTTTCTCTGGAGAATCTGCTGTAAAATAGGTTCCTTCATGCGTTTTTTTAAATTTGAGGCAAATCTTTAGCCGTTTCTGCAGCTTGTGTATCCAAATGAAGCTGTTCGTCCAAATTGTCCGGATGATAGTAGCCTTTGGATATCATGTAATTCGTGATTTGCTCATGTGTATCAATCGCATCATTTAAATACTGTTTCAGTGTTTCCCGCACTTCAGGGGAAGAGGTTTCTGTGATGGCTGTGGCGATGTTTTTAACACCTGTTTTCGCCGTAATCAAAAAATCGGTGGCGATGACCTGTTCAGTCATTGCGCCCATTCCCGTCATGTTTTGGATCAATTCATTCATATTGTTTCACCCCTCATAGACAAAAGGCCCTGTAAATGCTCAATCTGGTGTTTCGTTTGCGAGGCATCCCGCTCCAATATATCCCGAAGCTCCTGATCCTTCACCAGTCCGGTCATCGTTGAAGACTTTGTCAGACAAAGATTTTTAAACATAAGAAGCTCATGGAGCTCCAGTGTCTCATGGATCGCATTGTTCATAAGTAAACATTCCTTTCAAACATTTTTTTGTTGTTCGTGATTTATTATCAATATATCTTTTCAGATTATCCGTTTTATCATTTTGTAATTCATTACATTTTTAATGGGTTAGACTTTTCTGACGCGAAAGAATTTGGTCAACAGCCATGTTCCTTGGGGAAAACTCAAGGTTAGCTGCCATACACCTCCGCCGTCAAGGTCATACTCGCGCATAAGCAGCAGTTTTTTTCCAATGCTTCGCGCGTCTTCAAACCATACGATATGCCTTTTGCCTTGTTCATCTGTATATTTAAAAAATGGGGATTCATATTGTTTTTCGTATTGAATGGGGGCCTGGTGTTTCATCGCGAGCTGAACAGCATCCTGGTTTGCAATTCCCGGGTAGACGGTCCCGGGCTCGTAAGGAAGCGTCCAGTTATAACCGTAAAGCGGGAAACCAAGAATGATCTTTTGCTTTGGGACTTGGCCGAGGGCAAATTGAATGGTTTGCCGCACTTCATTGATCGGTGCAACAGGCCCCGGCTCGCTTGTCCCGTGGTGCCAATCATAGGTCATGATAAACATCAGATCACTGGCCGAACCGATTCCGCCGTAATCATAACCTTTTAGCCAGGCGATATTTTCGTTTGTTTTTGGCGGGACGGCAACCGTTAATACATAACCGGACGGCTGAAGGCGCTCTTTCAGCTGCCGCAGAAAACCCGAAAATAAATCTCTGTCTTCTTCCATAATTTGTTCGAAATCAATATTGACACCTGCGTACCCTTTTCTTGAAATCGTGAGGAAAATATTTTCTATCAGATTTTTTCTGGCGTCAGGCTGATTTAACACTTGGTGCGCCAGAGAGGGGCTAAAGCCTGTTTCTGTTAAATTGGTGACAGTCATGAGAGGCGGGACCCGGCGCCGCCATGCCGTTTGTACTGCCGTCAGATCATTGAGCTCGCTTAACGATCCATCGCTTGAAAAATGATATTCAAAAAATGCCAAATAGGTGGCATAGGGAGCAAAATCATTGATCAGTTCCTGATCCAACTGAGGATTTCTCAATGTGTAATAACCTAAAGCAGTAATCGGTTTTGTCGGCAGTTCAGGAATGGTCATTTTCATACCGGGTCTCATATTGCCAGGTGTTATGGCCGGGTTTGCCCTTTGCAGGCTTTCTGCGGATACAAATGCCTGACGGGCAATGGAATAAAAACTGTCTCCAGGTTGAACGGTGTATGTATACAGCGGAATGAGAAGAGCCTGTCCGGGGACAATATTCGTTTCGACCAACCCATTCGCCATTCGGATCTGATCAATCGAAATCCCAAACTTGGCACCGATGACAAACAATGAATCTCCAGGCTGAACCGTATAAATAAACAACTGTCACACTTCCTTTATTCCTCTGATTTTGACCGTGGGATCTTACGCTATGTCTATGTCTGGCGCGGAAAGATCATGCTCTGATTTTTCTGAAGTAGGGGCGTCGGCCGGTCCCTTGAGAGAAACGGGGAATTTTTCTTGACTGTTTTGTCTTCTTCATCTTAATGGAAGTGATGTGCGAATTGGGAAGGAGCAAAGAATTTGATGCCGCCCTTGCCCTGCGCAAGGAGATGGAGGTATTTGGACAGTATGGCTATGAAGGAGCGTCGCTTCAGGGTTTACTCAGTCATTTGGGCATAGCACATCAGAGCCTGTATAATACGTTTGGTACAAAGCGGGACTTATTTTTAGTGGCCCTTAAAGGTTGCGGTTTTCATGCTTGGACTGAACGGTCGTTTCTCCTTTTTTGACCGTTCAGTCTCGAATTTTTCAATAAAACTTTTCATTGATCTCCCAAGATTCAACTGTACAGTAAGCCGTGTGAGGATCCATTCCCATCCCCATTAAATATGCCATCGCTGCCACTTCTTCCATTGCATGGTGGTAGGAAGTCGCTTGCGCTTCATTTAGCCCATAATGAACAAAGGGTGCGACTGTGCATAGTGTGACCGGTTTAAGGTGAGGAAATAATGGACATTTGATGTGATGTGCTAAAGCTTCGGACTGCGGATATTGCGGAAATTGTACGTTCGGTTGAGGCTGGGGCGCGGGCCCCATCATATGCATATTTTCTTTGTTTTCCATCACTTTCGTCCTTTCTCGCTAGGATTCGTTGTATCGTATGCTCCGCTAATGTCCTGCGTGTTAGACGGGTGTCACGATTTAGGATATTCACCAAGCAAATAAAAGGACATGAAGGCGCAGCATCAGTAGACTAAAAGAGAAATCAAAGAAGGAGTGTGTTTAAGATGGCCAAACATCATTTTTATTTACAGGCAGACTGGCCTGGAAACAGAAACGGAGTCGGAAGGATTGAGAGCGGAAATTTAAAAACCAACATATCCATACCGAAGGAAATGGACGGCCCGGGGGCAGGAACAAATCCGGATGAGATGCTGCTTGGCGCGGCTGCGACATGCTATATCATCACACTTGCTGCCATGATGGAAAGAAGCGGGCTTGAAAAAGAAGAGCTGACGATGGAATCTGAAGCTGTTGTCGATGTGACAGGGGGCGTATTTACATATGAAAAAATCATTCACAGACCCCTGATCCGCCTGCAAAAAGACGCTTCCGAAAAAGAGGTTCAACTTGCTGAAAAACTGGCTGAAAAAGCGGAGTCATCATGTATGATCTCAAGGGCTGTTCAAGGAAATGTGGCCATTGAACTTAAGCCTGAGATTATCACTGGAAAGACGATGCGTTAACCATCCTCAAACGGTCATTCCCGTGACCGTTTGATCGGCCTTACATTTCGATGCTGAGGCTAGGCTCGGTATCCGCCGAGTCAGCATGCTTTGAATTGAGCAAAAAGACGCCGCCTATGATCAGGATAAGTCCAAACAACGTTTTCATGCTGAATGGTTCATTGAACATAAAATATCCGATAGCCGCCGTCAAGGCAGTCCCTGTTCCGGCCCATGTCGCATAGGCTGAAGACAAGGACATCGTTTTTAAAGAAAAGCTCAGGAACGTAAAAGACGCCGCAAAGCCTGCCACGACTCCAGCTGCGGGGCCAGGGGCGCTGAAACCTTCTGAAAGCTTCAGCATCGTACTTCCGAATACTTCTGAAAGAATGGCTGCCGCCAAAAATATAATGCCTTTCATGGGAATCTCCTCCTTATGTCAGATTGATCAGGACAACACCTGAAACAAGACAGATGATGCCGGCGATCGCCCGTCGGCTCAGTTTTTCTTTAAACCACATGACGCCGATGATGGCCGTTAATACAGTGCCCGCTCCGCTCCATGTCGCATATGAGAGGCTGAGCGGAATGAATTTCAATGTCAAAGACATCATGTAAAAGGCGAGGCCGTAGCCCATCACAACGAGAATTCCCGGCTGCCAGCGTGCAAATCCGTCAGACGCTTTCAGCATGGCTGCCGCTGCCGCTTCTGACAGGATGGCAATAAGAAGAAAAATGTAGCCTGCCATCATATAAAATCCTCCTCTATCAATTTCATGACATGATTCAAAAGGAGAGCTTTCTCTTCATGATCCAGCGGTTCCAATTGAAACATTTCTGAAAACCAGATGCCGTCGCATGCCAGCCTGATCAGATGAGCCAAGGCCGGATTGGACAGCTCTTTTAGAGCTCTTTTTTTGAACTCTGCATAAAATTCGCGCCATGGTTTAAGAAGCCCTTCATCATAAGCTGCCGTAGCAAGGACGCTTGTACATAGCTGAATCGTATTTTTCATTCTGAAATCGTCAAGCGTAGCCAACATAAACGATTTTACGTATGCTCCCCGGCATGGCCCCAGTTTCGCCTGGTATTGCTGAAGGAGAGAACGGAAGCTGGAAATGGCATTTTGATTCATTTCCCTGATCAGTTCTTCTTTGCTTGAAAAATGATAAAGAAGACCGGCTTTCGTCATGTTCGCTTCTTTTGCGACCGAATTTAGAGTCAGGTGTTTAAGACCTTTTTCCGTAATCGTTTTAGAGGCCGCTTCAAAGATTTCATCTTTTTTAGACATAAAAAAAACCCCCGCTTTACTAACCGATTGGTAAAGTCCATCATAAGTGATCCTAAAGTTCTGAGTCAAGAAAAAATTTATGTAAAAAGGCCCCTTGAAGAGCCTTTATTTGTTAGTAGTACGGATAGTAAGGATACGGCGGATAAGGGTATGCCGCCGGACTGAGCAGCGCTCCCGCTGTAAGGCCGCCGAGAAATCCTCCAAAAAACGGGCCTGGTCCGAAAAACGGGCGTCCGAAAGGTCCGCCAAAGAAAGGTCTGCCAAAAGGCCCCCCGAAGAAAGGTCTGCCGATGATTCGCTGATCTTCCCCGCCATATATATGATTGTGGCTGAAATGATTCATAAAAAAACCCCTCCATTAATAAAATGAAACCTGACTAACACCAATGTATTCTGCCCAGCTGTTTTTGCTTGGGCAGACGGCCAGCTTTTAAAAGCCGCCCTTGAAAGGAGGGAGCAGACATGCCGCTGTATCAGTCGGATTGGGCAAAAGCGCCCGCTCATGCGCATGCGTACAGGGCGAGAACAACCACAGCCAATGGCCATTACCATTTGATTGAAGGATTTTCACAGCCCGCGAATGGGAGCAATACAGATCAGCACGTTCATTTTTATTCCGGAATCACTTCATTTGATAACGGCCATTACCACAGATACTACGGGATTACCGGCCCCGCGATTCCGCGGGCTGACGGGGCTCACTACCATGAGATCGAAGGCGCCACTTATTTGGCGTACTCAGCCGCCCCCCCGATCAGATACGGAGGGGTCGTTTATGTAAGCGACGGCTTCAAGGAAAGGCACAGACATTCATATAAAGGAATCACAAGAGAGATCGTCGGAAATGAGCCGCTCGGCTGGTGAGGGAATGTTTACCATTCTATAAAAATGGGTAAAATGAAATGGATGTTTTTGATCGTGAAAATGGTATAATGGGAGGAGCTTGTTTAAAGAGAGTGATCATCAGTGAATAAAAAGAAGCCGCCGGTCATCGTCTTGATCGGACCGACCGCTGTCGGAAAAACACAATTAAGCATTATGCTGGCCGCGAGTTTGAACGCTGAAATTATCAGCGGCGATTCGATGCAGATCTATAAAAGAATGGATATCGGCACAGCCAAAATCAAAGACGAGGAAATGAATGGAATACCGCATCATCTTCTTGATATAAAAGAGCCGACGGAGTCTTTCTCTGTCGCTGAATATCAGGAGATTGTAAGAGGGAAAATGGCCGAAATTGAAAGCCGCGGAAAGCTTCCGATGATCGTCGGAGGAACCGGACTTTATATCCAGTCCGTCCTTTATGACTACTCCTTTACAGAGGAAGCGGGCGACCCCGGATTTCGGACGGAGATGGAGGCGCTGTCTTTGAAGAAGGGCTCTGATTATATCCATGGCCTTCTGAAAGAACGCGATCCCGAAGCGGCAAAATCCATCCACCCAAACAATATGCGCAGAGTCATCAGGGCGCTCGAAATTTTACATACGACCGGAAAAACCATGTCTGATCATATGGAAATACAGCAAAAAGAACTTTTGTACAACACGGCCCTTGTCGGTTTGACGATGGATCGCGATGTGCTGTATGACAGAATTAACAAGCGTGTGGACCACATGATGGATGAGGGGCTTTTGGAAGAAGTGAAACAGCTCTATGATGAAAAAGTAAGAAACTGCCAGTCTGTTCAGGCGATCGGATATAAAGAGCTTTATGCGTATCTTGAAGGCAATGCATCGCTGCCAGAGGCAGTCGAGACGCTCAAGCGAAACTCAAGGCGCTACGCCAAACGGCAGCTGACATGGTTCAGGAATAAAATGGATGTCGCCTGGTTTGATATGACGCCCCCTGTCAAAATCGAGCAGAAAAAACAGGAAATTTTCAGTTGTATAGCAGGAAAGCTCGAACTTTAATCGAAACAATATGATATAGAGAAACAAGGAGGACCAGAATTATGAAATCGATAAATATTCAAGATCAGTTTTTGAATCAGATTCGTAAAGAAAATACATTTGTCACGGTCTTTTTACTTAATGGATTTCAGCTGCGCGGTCAAGTAAAAGGATTTGACAACTTCACAGTATTGATTGAATCGGAAGGAAAGCAGCAGCTTATATACAAACATGCCATTTCGACATTCGCCCCGCAAAAAAACGTTCAGCTCGAACTCGAATAGCGATTCACGGACGAAAAGACCATGCTTTGCATGGTCTTTTTCAGATTGCCTGTCAAAATCCTAAAACGGTTTAAAGTTTTGGTATTTTTGGTATTTTCAAGGTTCTCTTAAAAGCGTTGCAGTCGTTGTCGAGCCTGCCGAGTCGGTGTTAATAACGGCGGCTAACTGCTCAGACGTCCTGTCTGAACGCCGCCGTCATCACGTCCTGTGAAATCCCGATGCTTTCAAATTTACAAAGCGGCAACTAACCGCTAAACTAAGTAGTGTTTACTTCAAATCAGTTTTAAAATGCAAAGGAATGAGTGAGCGATGAAACCTAAAATTGTCATTAACCACTGGGAAGAAACCTGTGAAGATGAGTCGTGCTTTGAATACGGCACAAGTATTCTCGTTAACGGAAAAGAACTTGTCAGAGAAGCGTCAATCCTGACCGCCGTTCAATCCGTCCTTAAGGAACTCGGCATTGAAGCCGATATTAAAGAAGTATGTGAGAACA
This sequence comes from Bacillus swezeyi, assembly GCF_001969815.1. Taxonomy (GTDB): domain Bacteria; phylum Bacillota; class Bacilli; order Bacillales; family Bacillaceae; genus Bacillus; species Bacillus swezeyi. The sequence goes on from NZ_MRBK01000006.1 coordinate 277,939, forward strand.
AGTGTTGCGACACTTACAAAAAATAAGCGAAAAAGTCTAGTCTACTAACACAATTTTTTTCATGTTATGATAGATTTCGGTTTAATGAGTAGGGTGAGCGAACGGCTCTCATTCTACTCATATTTCTTTGGCATTTAGGCCCCCTAACTGAAACAAATTGTGAACTTTCTCAACTTGCGTATCAATATATTGTGTTTTTTCGAATGATGGTATACTATATATTGTGAAAGGATCGAGTTGAGAGACTCGGGAACAATTTTAATAGGTCGTGATAATGATGATTCAGATCGTATTTGATTCAAAAACGGGAAACGTTCAGCGCTTTGTGGAGAAAACGCCTTTTCGAAATAAACGGAAGGTCAGCACAGAGGAATATCTAGACGAACCGTTTGTTTTAATCACGTACACGACAGGTTTTGGGGAAGTTCCGAAAACAACTGAGATGTTTCTTGAGAAAAACGCCCACCTTTTAATAGGAGTGGCGGCAAGCGGAAACAAGGTTTGGGGAGATAATTATGCGAAGAGCGCAGAAAAAATATCGAAACAGTATCAAGTTCCGATTCTCCGCAAATTCGAGCTCAGCGGGACGGCCAAAGATGTTGAACTGTTTACTCAGGAGGTAGAAAGAGTTGTCACAAAATCAGGTGCCAAAATGGATCCAGTTAAACAATGAGATCATGATTCAAAAAGACGGGAAATTCCAGTTTGATAAAGATAAAGAAGCTGTACATAGTTATTTTGTAGACTATATCAACCAAAATACGGTTTTTTTCCATGATCTGAAAGAAAAAATCGATTACTTAATAAAGAATGACTACTATGAAGAAGAGTTTTTAAGCCTTTACACCTTTGCAGAAATCAAGGAAGTCTTCAAAGAGGCTTATGCAAAAAAATTCAGATTCCCGTCTTTTATGAGCGCTTTTAAGTTTTACAATGACTACGCGCTCAAAACAAACGACAAGAAAAAAATTCTTGAGCGCTATGAAGACCGGATCTCTATCGTTGCTTTATTTTTTGCAAACGGAGATAAGGAGAAGGCGAAGGAATTTGTCAGAATGATGATCAACCAGGAATATCAGCCGAGCACGCCAACTTTCTTAAATGCCGGACGCAAGCGCCGGGGCGAACTGGTCAGCTGCTTCCTGCTGGAAGTCAATGATTCCTTAAACGATATCTCCAGAGCGGTTGACATTTCGATGCAGCTTTCAAAGCTGGGCGGCGGCGTGTCGCTGAACCTGTCAAAACTTCGTGCGAAGGGCGAAGCGATCAAAGACGTCGAAAATGCCACAAAAGGCGTCGTCGGCGTGATGAAACTTCTAGACAACGCGTTCCGCTATGCTGATCAGATGGGGCAGAGACAAGGCTCCGGAGCAGCCTATTTAAACATTTTTCACCGCGATATCAATGATTTTCTTGATACAAAGAAAATATCTGCTGATGAGGATGTCAGGGTGAAAACCTTGTCCATCGGGGTTGTGATTCCCGACAAATTCATCGAGCTTGCGAGAGAGGATAAAGCGGCTTATGTATTCTATCCTCACACCGTTTATAAAGCGTACGGCGAGCATTTGGATGAAATGGACATGAACGAGATGTACGACCGTCTGGTGGAAGACCCAAGGGTCAAGAAAGAAAAAGTAAGCCCGCGGAAAATGCTTGAAAAGCTTGCGGTATTAAGATCTGAATCCGGGTACCCGTACATCATGTTCCAGGACAACGTCAATAAAGCCCATGCGCTTAATCATGTTTCAAAGGTCAAATTTTCAAACCTTTGTTCGGAAGTTCTTCAGGCTTCCCAAGCATCATCGTATACCGACTACGGCGAGGAAGATGAAATCGGGCTGGATATCTCCTGCAACCTGGGTTCTTTGAATATCCTGAATGTGATGAAAAACAAATCGCTGGAGCAGACGGTGAAGCTTGCGACAGACTCGCTGACGCACGTATCGGAAACAACAAACATCACGAACGCGCCGGCTGTCAGAAAGGCAAACAAAGCGATGAAGTCAATCGGTCTCGGAGCGATGAACCTTCACGGATATTTGGCGCAAAACAATATCGCTTATGAAAGCGAAGAAGCAAGAGACTTCGCGAACACTTTCTTTATGATGATGAACTTCTACTCCATTGAACGGTCGGCAGAGATCGCCAAACAAAAAGGGGAGACGTTCCATCAGTATGAAGGTTCAGCTTATGCGACGGGAGAATACTTTGAAAAGTATGTTACAAAAGATTTTTCGCCTCAATCCGAAAAGGTTGCAGCGCTTTTTGAAGGCATGCACATCCCGACAACAGAAGACTGGCAGCGATTGAAAGAGTTTGTCGCAGAGCACGGGCTGTACCACAGCTACAGACTGTGCATCGCACCGACAGGATCTATTTCATATGTGCAGTCAAGCACCGCATCGGTGATGCCGATTATGGAGCGGATTGAAGAAAGAACATACGGCAATTCGAAAACATACTATCCAATGCCTGGTCTGGCGCCAAGCAACTGGTTCTTCTACAAAGAAGCGTATGATATGGACATGTTTAGAGTCGTCGATATGATCGCAACGATCCAGCAGCATGTTGACCAAGGCATAAGCTTTACATTGTTCCTGAAAGATACAATGACGACACGCGATCTGAACCGGATCGATCTTTATGCCCACCATAAAGGGATTAAAACACTTTACTATGCAAGAACGAAGGATACAGGGCAAGAAGGCTGCCTTTCTTGTGTCGTTTGATTAAAGGAGAGTATGCGAAAGTGACGAAAATATATGATGCAGCAAACTGGTCAAAGCATGAAGATGATTTTACCCAGATGTTTTACAATCAAAATGTAAAGCAGTTTTGGCTTCCGGAGGAAATCGCCTTGAACGGCGATCTCCTCACATGGAAGTACTTGGGCAAAAATGAACAGGACACATACATGAAAGTGCTCGCAGGGCTGACCCTTCTTGATACAGAACAGGGCAACACCGGAATGCCGCTCGTTGCAGAGCATATTGAAGGCCATCAGCGCAAAGCGGTGCTGAACTTCATGGCGATGATGGAAAATGCGGTTCACGCCAAATCCTATTCAAACATTTTCATGACGCTGGCCCCGACAGAGACGATCAATGAGGTCTTTGAATGGGTCAAACAAAATAAATACTTGCAAAAGAAAGCTCGAATCATCGTTGGGCTCTATGAAAAAATCCGCCAGGGCGACAAAATATCGCTGTTTAAAGCGATGGTCGCGTCCGTTTACTTGGAAAGCTTTCTGTTTTACAGCGGTTTTTACTATCCGCTTTATTTTTACGGACAGGGAAAGCTCATGCAGAGCGGTGAAATCATCAACCTGATCCTGCGGGATGAAGCGATCCACGGTGTCTATGTCGGTCTGCTCGCTCAGGAAATATACAACCAGCAGACACCGGAGATGAAAGAGGAGCTCTATTCGTTTGCAATTGATCTATTGAAAGAGCTTTATGAAAACGAGCTTGAGTACACAGAAGATTTGTATGATCAAGTCGGCCTTTCACACGATGTGAAAAAGTTCATCCGCTACAATGCAAACAAAGCGCTGATGAATCTTGGCTTTGAAGCATATTTCGAAGAAGAAGAGATCAACCCGATCGTATTGAACGGGTTAAATACGAAAACGAAATCGCACGACTTCTTCTCCATGAAAGGAAACGGCTATAAAAAAGCAACCGTTGAACCGTTAAAAGACGACGATTTTTATTTTGACGAAAAGTAAGGCGGTGTCGGGGCATCCTAAGCGCGCCCCAAGCCGCCGGCCTTTCGGCGGAAACAAAAGGATAGAAAAATAGGCACGGCAAAATGAGAGCAGAACAGATCTGCTCTTTTATCTTGAGGAGGAAACGAAACGATGGGAAAAATGGATGAAATGATTCTCGTGGCGCCGCGGGAAGACGTATTTGCAAATGAAACGCTGACCTTTCAAGGCGTCAATAGCGACCAAGAATCGATTCAGAAGATCATGACACATATTGAGCGCCATTTCAGCGAAATGAGAAGAGGCGACGCTGAAGAGAACCCTTCTTTTAAACAGCCGATCCCTTATGTTGTCATTAAAAGAGATGATGAAATATTCGTTTATGAACGGCTTGCAGGCGGCGGGGAAGCGCGGCTTCACAACAAGCTTTCACTCGGCTTCGGCGGACATATGAACTTTGCGGAAGGCCTTGGCTTTTCCGATATGCTGAAATTGAATACAGATCGGGAGCTTGATGAAGAACTTTTGATCGAGGAATCGGATAAAGAAAAAATGGTGACGCTCGGGCTGATTAACGATGATGAAAACAACGTCGGCAAAGTACATATCGGCATTCTCTCCGCACTTGAACTGAAGCCGGGCGCACATGTTGAAGTGAAAGAAAAGGATCAAATTGCCGGCCGCTGGATGAAAGCGTCTGACCTTAAAGAGAAAAACGTCTATGACAGACTTGAATCATGGTCACAGTTTGTCGTTGATATTGTAGTTTAATTGAAAATGGGGGATAACCCCGGCAGACAAAGAAAACTCGCTGATTCAGCGAGTTTTCTTTTCATATTGTACCGGCCGCCATTGAAAATCCGAATTCGGCTTTTCAATGATGCCGAAGCCGGGATAGGGAAAATGACAGGCATGAAGAAGAACACCTTCTTCATAAGCCCGCTGAGTCAGCTGTTTCCTCGTTTTTTCTCCATGCGCGGGATCGTTCTCCAGCGACACCCGCACCTCCGGATTGGAAATGCTTTCTGGGATATGAAATACATCATTGACGATCAGACAGACGCCGTCTTTTGTCTGCATTTCAACCGTCAGATGGCCCGGTGTGTGACCGGGTGTATGGATGAGTCTCAGCCCTGACAATAGTTCAGTGTCCTCTGTAAGAAGCTTGAAAAGCGGCTGAATGGCGGACAAAATTTGCAATTGTTTGGAATTCGGGGTTTGTTTTGCGTACTCCCACTCTTTTTCGCTCATGAGGTGAACCGCGTTTGGGAAAGCGGGTTTTCCGTTTTTCATGAGGCCTCCCATATGGTCTAAATGGCTGTGCGACACAATGACATAGTCTATCAATTCAGGCCGGATTCCCGCTTGCTTTAGGTGTTGAATCAAATGGCCTGATTCTTGTCCGCCTGTTTCTCCAAATCCCGCGTCAATTAAAATTCGTTTGCCGTCTGTCTCCAAGCAGACGAAGTTCAGAGCTGCTTCAAACTGTTCAGGGTAGCGCTCTTTTTCCCGGGGGCTTGCCCCCGCCAGAAAAAAAGACTTTTCAACCGGGAATACTCCATCAGATAAAACCGTGATATGAAAAGAATCAAGCTGAATATGGCATGGCTGCTTCACCCGCTATTCCTCCTTGTTATATGCTTTGCTGACGTGCTGAACAATCCCCTTTGATAAATAGTCCGGTGCTGCTTCCAATCTGGAATGCCGCTTTTAAGCTAAGTTCGTTTATTCCCGTTTTGGACGGGTCTGGCGAAAACAGATAAGCGCCGTGCATTTATTTCTTCCTGAACGCAGACCGGATTCATCAAATGGATGACTTCATGATTTGCACCAAGCTCCTCAATCGGTTATTATTAAATCGTAATAATTACGATTTATAACGGAATTATAAACAAATCCGCTTTTCTTTTCAATCAAAAGCTAGAGCGGGAGGAAAGGAGTATCAATCATGCTCATGCTGAAGGATCTATATCGATCCGTGATCATGGACCATTCAAAATACAGGCGGAATTTTCGACAAATCGATCAAACTGCAGCTTCGTCTGTTCATTATAAAAATCCGACATGCGGTGATGTGATCACGTTGTTTATTGATATAAGGGACGGGAAGATAAAGGATGCAGCTTTCATCGGAGAAGGCTGCAGCATCAGCATGGCTTCTTCATCGATCATGACTGAACTGTTAAAAGGTAAAACCATAAAAGAGGCCGATGACATGCGCAAAGCGATGGAAGACATGATCAGAAAAGGGGAAGAACCGGAGGAGGACCTTTTAGGAGATGCGATTTCCCTTATCGGAGTTCATCCGCTCAGGGCGCGACATAACTGCGCTCTCATGCCGTGGCAGGCTTTCGATCGAATAAGAGAAAGGACAAGTAATGGAACGAAAGACTAGAACGGGGTTCTGTATTTTTTCGGGTCCAGAAGGAGGAGAATGTGATCGTTGGACAGAACGATATGTGTATGAGCCTAGCAACCAAATACATCCAAAAAACATCAACACAAAGATCTTCCGTTCAGGCCGCCCAGGCATGAGGAATCCAAAGGAGTATCGTCTGTGGTGAAACAAGAAGCGTTGAAACAGCTGAAACGAAAAGGAATTCGGGTCACACCCCAGCGGCTGGCCATCTATCATGTTTTCTTGGCGAACAGGAATCATCCGACCGCAGCTGACATCTATCAGTCATTAAAAGCGGAATTTCCGGCCGCCAGCGCGGCAACCGTATATAATACGGTCCGCTATTTTAAACAAGAAGGCCTCATAAAAGAAATGGGATTTCATGAGCCGGCCCGCTTTGACTTAGCTGAAGATGAGCATGACCATGTCATATGTGAATCTTGCGGAAAAATCGTCGATTTTTATGATCCGTACATACATCAAGTAAAGGAATTTGTCTCGCAAATGACAGGGTTTAAAGTGACACATCATCGCTTGGAGTTATATGGCATCTGCAAGGATTGTCTAGAGAGAAAGAAAAACAAGTAAGCAGGAGGTTTGGCTGAAAGCCGGATCTCTTTTTTTATTGATTAAAAAACCAAAATGCGATATATTGGTTTTATGATGAAAAAAAACATTAAACCAATTAAACGGATCTCGTTTCGCGAAGAAGTGTACCAGACGCTTAAACGCGCGATCGTCCATTTGGAATTGAAGCCTGGCCAGCGCCTTCATGATCAGGTGCTTGCAGAGCAGTTCGGCATCAGCCGCACACCGGTCAGAGAGGCGCTCAAACGGCTTGAGGATGAAGGGCTTGTCGAAGCAGTTCCGGGGTCGGCGACGCGCGTAGCACCGCTGAATCCGGAGGAGGCCAAGCATGCATTTCCCGTGACGGCGGCTTTGCATGCTTTGGCGGTCCGGATTTCGATCCCTTTCATAACAGAGACGAACATAAGAGAATTGGAGAACCACAATAAAAGTTTGGAAATTGCGCTTGAAAAGGGGGACATTATCGAGGCAATTGAATCAGATGAGGCATTTCACCGCGTGTTTTTAAACGCTTCCAAAAATCCGGAAATCATTCGCGCATTGGAAAGAATCGCCTCAAAGATTTACCGGCTTGAAATGTCTCAGTTTTCTTCCATCAGCAGCAGCCAATCAGTTGAACAGCACGTGAGAATCATCGAAGCGTGCAAGCAGGGAAACGCTGAAACGGCAGCCAGGCTTGCAGAGGAAAACTGGCTGAGCCTTGGAGAACGATTGGCCGGACATCAGGAAAAGGAGTGAGGTAAAGTGAGGCCGATTATTTTGGGCATTTGCGCCGCTTTCTTTTTTGCCTTTACATTCGTTCTCAACAGGGCGATGGAGCTTGAGGGAGGAAGCTGGATCTGGAGCGCTTCTCTTCGGTTCATTCTAATGGTGCCGCTCCTCATGATCATCGTTTGGGCCAGAGGAAATGTAGGGCAGGTCTTTCGGGAGATCAAAAAAGCGCCGCTCGACTGGCTGAAATGGAGCATCATCGGGTTCGGCTTTTTTTATGCCCCGCTGTGTTTCGCTGCAGCTTACGGTCCGGGCTGGTTGATAGCGGGAACATGGCAAGTGACGATCATATCAGGCTCCCTTTTGGCCCCGTTTTTTTATGAAACGGTACAAACAAAAGCCGGGCCCGTACATATAAGAGGGAAAATTCCTTACAAGGGACTGCTGATGTCTCTCATTATTTTAGCGGGAGTTGTGCTGATGCAGGCGGAACATGCGGCACAGCTTTCTTTACATGAGATGGTGCTGTGTGTTGTCCCAGTACTCTTCGCTTCATTTGCATATCCGCTTGGAAATCGACAAATGATGGAGATTTGCAAAGGGCGTCTGGATGCTTATCAGCGGGTATTAGGGATGACGCTGGCAAGCCTTCCGTTTTGGCTGATCCTCTCGCTGTACGGGCTTGCGACAGCGGGCCCGCCAAGCGGCCGGCAAGTGCTTCAATCCGGCTTAGTGGCTGTTTTTTCGGGAATCTGCGCCACCATTCTATTCTTTGCCGCAACAGATCTTGTCAAAGGGGATATGCGCAGGTTAGCGGCAGTCGAAGCGACACAATCATTTGAAGTCCTATTTGCCGCAGCGGGAGAAATCGCCATCCTTTCAAGCCCGCTGCCCGGCGCCATATCCTGGGCCGGAATCACCCTTGTCGTGATCGGGATGATGCTGAACAGCTATGTATCGAATAAAAAAACGACGTTCAAAAGTGAAGGCGTAAAAGCATAAAAAAAGCCTGCAATCTCATGGAAAGGTTGCAGGCTTTTCGGATGATTGTCCTTAATCCTGATAAATAAAGGCATCAAATCCCGCATTTTTTGCTTGCTGAGCAAGAGCTTCAGCATTCGCTTTAGAGGAAAAAGCGCCGATTTGTACTTTATAAAGGCTGTCTCTATACATGACGATGGCGTCAAAACCTTTGGCAATCGCCTGGGCGGCAAGAGAATCGGCATGCGCCTTCTCTGCAAAAGCGCCAATCTGGACTTTATAAAGAACTGCCGCTTTTTTTGAAAGGTTCAATGCCCTCGCGATGCCATTCGCATGGCCTCTGACGATTGATTGTATAAAAGTGGACGATTTCAGTTTATTGGCATCGCTTGTATTGTCTACAAAACCATTTTCAGTGAGCAGCGCCGGCATCACCGTCTCGCGCAGCACATGAAAATTGGCGGTTTTTTTTCCGCGGTCCCTGAAATCGACGACTTTTAAAATCTCTTCATGAATGACATTCCGGTAGGTGCTGGTAGGAGCACCGACACCGGAATAAATATAGTCTTCATACCCTGTGCCGCCTCCGGCATTCACGTGAATCGAAAGATAAAAATCAGCACCCCAGCTGTTTGCGGCGTTCGTCCTTTGCGTCAGGCTGACGGTCTGGTCGCTTGTCCTGCTCAACTGCACAGAAACATTTTGATATTCATCAAGCAAAATGTTTCTTAGCGCCAAGGCGATTTGCAATGTTAGATGCTTTTCTTGCAAACCATTGCCGGATGCACCAGGATCTGTGCCGCCATGACCAGGATCGATGAAAATTTTAACCACAAGACATCACCTCAATAAACAGTCTATGAAAAGCCTGTACGTAAGGGTTGTACGCTTGTCACTGGATGACAGAATTTTGTCAATATTCAGCTTTTTATTGACCCTCGTCAATCAATGGTTGCTTTTTTTCTTTATTTATACTATAATTCAAATACGCTGCATTGTACGTAATGATAATTAAGTTTTAACCTTTAAGCTGTAATAGGGAGTTTTATATCGAACCTGGAATGCCAAGCCTTCTTCGAAAGGACGGCAGGAAAGTTTCTGCAGACACCCACTTTGAGGAGTGTGGTTTAAAACTTTCTTACTTGCATACGGCAATTGCAGCCCCTAAGTCATTTTGATAAAAATGGCTTTTTTTATTTGCTGAAAATTAATTGATTATAATAATATTATGTAAACTATACATCTGTCCCATCATTTTGATGGGCTTTTTTATAAGATGAAAAAAGAGGTAAATAACCGCAGGGAAAGAAATGTAAATATGTGGTTTTTTCATTGTGCAACAGGGTACAAAACATATAAACAATTTAAAGGAGGATATGTATGAAAAACAGCAAACACTTCTGGGGGCCATTTCTGTTTGGCGCCGGAATCATCGCCATGATCGACGGCATCGTTTTTCATCAAGTGCTTCAATGGCACAGCGTATACATGAATACGGACCGCCCCCATCAAATCGTGAGCGATGGACTTTTCCATCTGTTTTCCCTCGTCATCCTTTTCATCGGGGGAATCTTGCTGTGGAACAGGGGAGAACTTAATAATCTCCGTCCGCAGCATATATTTTGGGGAGCCTTTTTGCTTGGAGCGGGCTGGTTTAATTTTGCGGAAGGCATCATCAACCATCATCTTCTCCAAATTCATCACGTCAACCCGGTCAGCCCGAACCGGCTCTTCTTTGACCTCGCTTATGATGCATCAGGACTCTTGATGATTTTGATCGGATGGCTGATCTATCGGAAAGGCAAACAAAATTAAAGAAAAAAATTGGTTTGTCCGCACAGCTTACCTGAATACAATAAGAAATAAAGTATTTCTCGGGAAAGCGCAGATTTCAACAAGACCAGCCCCGATCTTGTCAGAAAACATCGGAATGTGTATATCGCCTGGGCGGCTGTCACGGCGCAGCGCTCTATGAATAGGATATAAAGAGAGAATGGTGAGGTGAGTGTGTTGGAGAGGGCTGTTACTTATAAGAACAACGGACAAATCAATATCATATTGAACGGCCAGAAGCATGTTCTGGCCAATTCTGAGGCGGAAGCTGAATATCAAGCGGCACTGCAGAAAAATGAAGCCAAACACAGCATCCTGAAAGAAATTGAAAGGGAAATGAACACGCTTGTCGGCATGGAGGAGATGAAGCGCAATATAAAAGAAATATATGCTTGGATTTTCGTCAATAAAAAGCGGGAAGAGCAAGGTCTTAAAGCCGGAAAACAAGCGCTTCACATGATGTTTAAAGGAAATCCCGGAACCGGAAAAACGACCGTCGCAAGGCTGATCGGCAGGCTTTTCTACGAAATGAATGTTCTTTCAAAAGGCCATTTGATCGAAGCGGAGCGGGCCGATCTTGTCGGTGAATATATCGGACACACGGCTCAGAAAACGAGGGACTTAATCAAAAAAGCGATGGGCGGCATTCTGTTCATTGATGAGGCGTACTCCCTTGCAAGAGGGGGAGAGAAAGATTTCGGGAAAGAAGCAATTGACACACTAGTCAAACATATGGAAGATAAGCGGAATGAATTTATCCTCATCCTTGCAGGCTATTCACGGGAAATGGATCATTTTCTTTCATTAAATCCGGGTCTCCAATCCAGATTTCCGATCAGCATTGATTTCCCTGATTATTCCGTCAGCCAGCTGATGGATATTGCCAAACGAATGATGGCTGAGAGAGAATATCAATTCAGCCCTGAGGCGGAATGGAAGCTGAAAGACCATCTGATGGCGGTCAAAAGCACGGTTAGCCCGGCAAAATTCAGCAACGGCCGCTTCGTCCGCAACTTGATCGAAAAATCAATACGGACTCAGGCCATGAGGCTGTTGATGGGAGACTGCTATTTGAAGAATGATTTGATGACCATTAAAAGCCAGGATCTTGACATAAAAGAAGACGCGCCGCACGTATGATGGCGCGTCTTTTTTATTTTCATTGATTTCTGGCAACCTATCCCTTCGTTTGTTATGATAGTACTGCTTGTTGACTTTGTTTAGAAAGGAACATGATCATTTGAATGAACAGGAAGTCATAAAAGAAAAAGCTATACTAGTCGGATGCCAGCTGCCGCATGTTTCTGATGAGCGTTTTTCATACTCGATGGAAGAGCTCGCCGCTTTAACGAAAACGGCTGAGGGAACGGTTGTTTCCACAGTGACACAGAAGCGGAATCGCGCGGATGCTGCTACATATATCGGAAAAGGGAAAGTGGATGAACTGGCAGTGCTCTGTGAAGAACTGTCGCCTGATGTATTGATTTTCAATGACGAATTGTCGCCGAGCCAGCTTAAAGCGCTTGTCACATATCTTGGCGTCAAAATCATAGACAGAACGCAGCTGATCCTCGACATTTTTGCCAAACGGGCGAGGACAAGGGAAGGAAAGCTGCAAATTGAGCTCGCCCAGCTGCAATATGCGCTCCCTCGGTTAAGCGGACAGGGGATCAACTTGTCAAGACAAGGAGGCGGAATCGGAACGAGAGGCCCCGGAGAGACAAAGCTTGAAACCGACCGGCGCCACATTAGAAACCGGATTCATGAAATCAATGTGCAGCTTTCGACCGTTATCCGCCATAGAAGCAGATACAGAGAAAGAAGGAAGAAAAACGGTGTTCTGCAAATCGCCCTTGTCGGCTATACAAATGCCGGAAAATCCACATGGTTCAATCGACTGACAGATGCAGACAGTTTTGAAGAAAACCTGCTGTTTGCCACACTTGACCCGATGACCCGCAAAATGACGCTGCCGAGCGGCTACAGTGTGTTGTTATCAGATACGGTCGGATTCATTCAGGATCTGCCGACAACGTTGATTGCCGCTTTTAGATCGACTTTGGAAGAAGTGAAAGAAGCCGATCTGATCCTTCATATGATCGACTCTTCGCATGAAGACTATGAAGGACACGAAGCGACGGTCAAGCGCCTTCTCGGAGAGCTGGAAGCCGATGATATTCCGGTTTTAACGGTTTACAATAAGAGAGACCAAAAAAGGCCCGACTTCATCCCTTCATCGGGAAGGGGCCATATGATGACGAGCGCCAAAATAGACGGAGACCTGCCTTTGTTTAAGCAGGCCGTTGAAGAATATATTAAAAAAGAGCTGCTCGTCCCGTATAACGTGATGATTCCAGCTTCAGAGGGCAGACTTTTATCCAGAATCAAGTCTGAAACGATGGCGAACAGCACCGCTTTTCACGAAGACCGTGAAGTATATGAAGTGGAAGGATACATTCTGCCTGAACAGAACATATTGGGCGAACTGAAGAAGTTTATGTAAGAAAGGACACTTGCAGAAAATGTTTGAGACATTAAAACATGGAGATTTATTAAAGAAAGCAGCATTGGAGTCAGAAAATGAAATCGCGGACATCCATCGAAACATCGATGAAATCAGTGAACGAAATGAATGGAGGGTGCTTGAAAGCTACAGAAAGCATAAAGTATCAGACACTCATTTTACACCTTCGACAGGCTATGGCTACGATGATATCGGCCGGGATACGCTCGAGGCGATTTATGCCGATGTCTTCGGAGGGGAAGCCGGGCTTGTCAGACCGCAGATCATCTCAGGTACACATGCGATTTCAATCGCTTTATTCGGTGTTCTCCGTCCAGGCGACGAACTTCTCTATATCACGGGAAAGCCGTACGATACACTCGAAGAAATCGTCGGTGTCAGAGGGGAAGAAAACGCCGGCTCTTTGAAGGATTTCAATATCGGGTACAGCGATGTCGAGCTGACTGAAGAAGGAACAGTTGACTATGACCGGGTTGCGGCTTCCATCACGCCGCGGACAAAGGTGGTCGGGATCCAGCGCTCGAAAGGGTATGCCAACCGTCCTTCTTTTACAATAGATGATATTGAGAAAATGATTCGATTTGTCAAGGACATCAATGAAAACATCATTGTTTTCGTAGACAACTGCTACGGAGAATTTGTAGAAGAGCGCGAGCCTTGCCATGTCGGCGCCGACCTGATGGCGGGGTCGCTCATTAAAAACCCCGGCGGCGGACTGGCAAAAACGGGCGGCTATATTGTGGGAAAGGAAGAATGGGTAAAAGCCTGCTCCTATCGAATGACATCTCCGGGAATCGGCAGGGAAGCCGGGGCGTCGCTCTACTCGCTGCAAGAGATGTATCAAGGCTTTTTTCTGGCGCCGCATGTCGTCTCCCAAGCGTTAAAAGGAGCTGTGTTTACCGCTCGATTTCTTGAAAAGCTGGGATTTCGCTCAAACCCTTCATGGGACAGCAAACGAACCGATTTGATTCAGTCTGTCGAATTTACCAGCTCAGAGCAGATGATCGCCTTTTGCCAAGCGATTCAGTACGCTTCACCGGTGAATGCCCATGTTACGCCTTACCCAAGCTATATGCCGGGCTATGAAGACGATGTCATTATGGCTGCCGGTACATTTGTGCAGGGCGCGAGCATTGAATTATCCGCTGATGGCCCTATAAGGCCGCCCTATGTGGCCTATGTCCAAGGCGGACTGACCTATGCCCATGTCAAAAATGCGATATGCAGTGCAGCAGATGCGCTGATGAAGCAGCAATTAATATAAAAAACAAACGAATAAATTTGATGTAAAGAATCCTAACATCATGTTGACACATTTTATAACATCACATATAATAAATTTATATAAGAAAAGGAGGAAATTGAGATGAGTGATAACATTCGCCGCTCAATGCCCTTATTCCCAATAGGAATCGTCATGCAGCTGACCGAGTTATCAGCAAGGCAAATCCGGTATTATGAGGAAAATGGACTGGTATTTCCTGCAAGAAGCGAAGGGAACAGACGTTTATTTTCATTCCATGATGTAGATAAGCTGCTTGAGATTAAAGATTTAATCGAACAAGGCGTAAACATGGCGGGAATCAAACAAATTTTCGCCAAATCCGAACACGAACAAAAAGATGAGAAACAAGACAAGCCGAAAAAGGCGGAGAAACACAACTTGTCAGATGAAGAACTGAGAAAACTGTTGAAAAACGAGCTTATTCAAGCAGGCCGTTTCCAAAGAGGGACAACATTCCGCCAGGGAGACATGTCCAGGTTTTTTCATTAATTTGTTAGCAACTGTATTGCTATATACATTTACCTTTTAGAGGAGGAGTTTTACGAATGGCAAAGTATACAAGAGACGACATTTTTAAATTAGTAAACGAGGAGAATGTAAAATATATTCGCCTTCAGTTTACAGACATTCTTGGAACGATTAAAAACGTTGAAATTCCTGTAAGCCAGTTGGAAAAAGCACTTGATAATAAAGTCATGTTTGACGGCTCTTCAATCGAAGGCTTCGTTCGCATTGAAGAATCAGATATGTACTTATACCCTGACTTAGATACATTTGTCATTTTCCCATGGACAGCCGAAAAAGGTAAAGTAGCCCGTTTCATCTGTGACATCTATAATCCGGACGGCACGCCGTTTGAAGGTGATCCGCGCAATAACTTGAAACGCATCTTAAAAGAAATGGAAGACATGGGTTTCTCCGATTTCAATCTTGGACCTGAACCTGAATTCTTCCTGTTCAAGCTTGATGAAAAAGGCGAGCCGACGCTTGAACTGAACGACAAAGGCGGATACTTCGATCTAGCTCCGACAGACCTTGGCGAAAACTGCCGCCGCGACATCGTTCTTGAACTGGAAGAAATGGGATTTGAAATTGAAGCGTCTCATCATGAAGTAGCTCCTGGCCAGCACGAAATCGACTTTAAATATGCCGGCGCCATTCGCGCTTGCGATGACATCCAGACATTTAAGCTCGTTGTCAAAACAATCGCGCGCAAACACGGTCTGCACGCGACATTCATGCCAAAACCGTTGTTCGGCGTCAACGGCTCAGGTATGCACTGCAATCTATCACTCTTTAAAAACGGCGTCAACGCCTTCTTTGACAAAGACGCTGATCTTCAGCTGAGTGAAACAGCGAAGCATTTTATCGCAGGCATCGTGAAACACGCAACAAGCTTTACAGCCGTGACGAACCCGACGGTAAACTCTTACAAACGTCTTGTCCCAGGCTATGAAGCACCTTGCTATGTTGCATGGAGCGCGCAAAACAGAAGCCCGTTAATCCGCATCCCTGCTTCCCGCGGCATCAGCACACGCGTAGAAGTAAGAAGCGTTGACCCTTCTGCAAACCCGTACCTTGCACTAAGCGTACTGCTTGCAGCTGGCCTTGACGGCATCAAAAACAAATTGGAAGCACCGGCTCCAATCGACCGCAACATCTATGTCATGAGCAAAGAAGAGCGCCTCGAAAACGGAATCGTCGATCTTCCGGCAACTCTTGCAGACGCATTGGAAGAATTCGAATCAAACGAAGTCATGGTCAAAGCCCTCGGCGGCCACCTCTTCGAACACTTCATCGAAGCAAAAGAAATCGAATGGGATATGTTCCGCACACAAGTCCATCCTTGGGAGCGCGAGCAGTATATGTCTCAGTATTAATCTATCGATCCCTTGGCACCAGTGGTGTCAGGGGGTTTTTAAATTTTGGTCAAAAAGAAGGAGAGAGCACTTTTTTGGTCTTTGACCAAAATATGGTCAAAAAAAATTTGAAGTTATTAATCTAACTCCATAATCACTAAGACATAATCCTCGTAATCTTTAATTCTATTTTGATCGAGCTTCTTACTGATATGGGAATAAACATCAGCTGTTACCATCATACTTTTATGACCTAAGCGCTTCTGGATATATTTCATGTCTGCGCCTGACTCCAAGAGCAAAACAGCGTGTGTATGACGCAATGCGCTCTCGATATCTGCCCGTTTTAAAATGCGATTAAAAGCATTGAAGAGGTAACCTTCGGCAAGATATCTCCGTCAACTCGACAAAAGACTAAATGCAAATCATGTTTATAATCGTCCTGTAGCATTTGTTTATTTTCAAACTGCCACTTTTTATGTTTTTGTAAAGCAGAAGAAAGGGAAGGACCGATTGAAATTCTTTATTTTGAGAGAGCTTTGTGAGGAAACCTATGGCCAATAGCTGATTACACCACTAGATACATTTATAAGAAGACTTTAAACATAAATTGTGTCAAGATTCTATATGGTTTATCCTTGAAGCACATTTTAATAATCCATAAATGCTTTTGTCATTAGTTCATTGCTATATGTCACTGGGAATTGCCTTATTGAAGGCAAATTAATTAACCCAATAACCTTATAAGTTGAGGATTTTTTGAGACTTATAAAACAAAAACCCCCTAAAATTGAACTGCACCCCAATTGTTAGACACCATCTAGGGGTATCACCAGTAAAACGCGGATTTACAACGATAAGGAGTCTGGATATAAAAAATAGCCGATTTTCACCACGTTAGAGTATAAAATATCGTGTGCCATAGAGAGAATTGTACAAAAAAGAAAGAGGTTGTCTCAAAAGAAGAATTTGCAACCTCTTTACGTATAGATTTCATTCTTTAAACTTTATGATTTATAAATCTAGAAGGACGATTAGAAAGAAATCTTGTTATAGAAGGGTTTTTGAAAACTTTTGATCAATCTTTTTTCAGCAGCTTATTTTAAACTTAATTAAATACCATTCCACCATCGATGATAAGAGCTTGACCAGTCATATAATCTGAATCTGGTCCCGCAAGGTAGGAAACGCATGCTGCTACATCTTCTGGCTCGGATAAGCGTTTTAATGCAATATTTTTAGCGAATTGCTCCATTCCCCATTCAAATGGCTTGCCTGCTTCATCAGCGGTTTGCTGTGCAATGTCCATCATCATAGGAGTTTTTACGATACCCGGACAAAAGGCGTTTACAGTAATACCTAATTCAGCTAGATCTTTTGCTGCAGTTTGGGTAATACCACGAACAGCGAACTTTGTTCCACCGTAAACGGCTAAGCCTGGATTGCCGACTTGACCGGCTTGAGAAGAAGCATTAATTATTTTTCCACCGTGACCAAGTTCTTTGAAGGCTTTTACGGCTGCTTGTATTCCCCAATAAGTACCGCCGACGTTAACATCATAAACTTTTCGATAATCTTCATAAGTAATACTTTCAATAGGCGTGGTTGGCCCAAGACCTGCATTATTTATAACCACATCAAGTCCGCCAAGACTTTTTACTGTTTCATCGACAGCTTTAAAAACATCATCACGATCAGCAACATTGACTTTAACCGCAATTGCTTTACCATTAGATTGGTTAATTTCCTCAGCAACTTTTTTTGCAGTTTCTTCATTATAATCAGCAACTGCAACAGCGAATCCATCTTCTGCTAAGCGGCTACAGATTGCTTTACCAATTCCTTGTCCACCGCCAGTAACAAAGGCAATTTTTTCAGATACTTTACTCATATGAACATCTTCTTTCTATATGTAATTGGTATTTATTTGGTACAGTAAATATTATACTATGTATTTGTAAATTTGAAATAAAGTCGCGATGTTTGTAAAAAAGATGTGATATTTAAAGTGAAAGTTGCGATATTTTGAAGAAAGTTTAACAATTATAGAAGGGGTACAGGCAGCAAAAACGGAAAAATTGTACGTTAAGGCTATCAACATTGATATAAAAGGAATGTTCCGCTAACGTTCTCTAGTTTATGATAATGTCACATTTAAACTAAATCCAGGTTAAATAATAGAACCAAAAGGCGTTCGTATCAGCTACACCCCACGTATGGCACATTCTATTCGAGAGGGTAAGCTTGGCTTCTATACTCGGCAGAGCAAGCCTTGCCATGGCACTTAGAGAGATGGGATGAATAGAAAAGTCGATCTTTATCCTAGACTACATCTCAAGCGAATCGATGCGCGCCGCCGTATTCAAAGTGGTTTAAACAAAGAAAAAGCGATGAATGCTCTGGCACGAGCCATTTTCTTCAGGAAACATGAGAACTAAGAGAACGTGCTTTGAACATCCTGAGAAAAAAGAACTCGCAGAGTAATTGATTTTTACTTCAATCACAAACGGATTAAGGCAAAATTAAAAGGCATGAGCCCTGTACAATACGGATTCATGCCAGAACTGCCTAAGAAATAACCTGTCTATGACTACGGCAGTGCCATCCGTAAAATGATGTACACGACAAATGCGGTTGAAAGCGTCAATCAAGTTTCCGTAAGGTAACGAAAAAGGGTGCATTCCCTAATGAAAACGCACTCCTTAAACTCCTGTATTTACGTGTTTGTGAGCTTCAAGACAAGTAGAATGGTGGACATATCCGTGACTGGCCGTTGGTTCTAAATCAGCTGATGGTCAACGAAAAACTCACCAAACGCATTCAGAAATACAGTCTCTATTTGCCTTAATCATCTTCCGGAAATAAGAAGGTATCTCCCAAAAAGATGGAGAGTTTCTGAAATACTCTATTTAGTTAGATAAGTTATTCATTGGAAAAATCGTCAATCGCTTGAACAGCTAGTTCCAATGCTTTAATTCTTCTTTCTAAAAGCGTTCTTTGAGGACTACCTGCTTTTAACTTAGCATAAGTGTTCTCAATTGATGGGATTAAACCAGTAAGAACATTGCGAGCTTCTGCTAAATCTTCCTGGGTGTAATGATGGGATCTTTGATTCCAAACGTTTTTTAGCATGGCTAAGCCGATGTAAAGAGCGTTGAGTCGTTTCTTTAATAAGGTAGTATTTGCGCCTTTCTGAGTCATCTGAGCCAAGGCATTTTCGGATTTACTGATTGTCGATTGGAAGGATTTTATTGATTCCAATTTATCTACATTTGATACGTTTTCCATGTTAGTGCTGTCCTCTCTGAATTATTTTGTTTGATACTTGATAAAATCGTTAAGAACCTGATTTCACTCGCTCTGTAACCCCTAACCATAGTCAGAGAGTATTAGCAGAGGAATTTTATCGACAAGCAATTTCAATCATGAATAACATTTTACGTTACTTAGAAGGATTGACCAAGTTTTTATCCGCTATCAAAAAGACGATAGTTTCCTTCCAAAAGAATCACTAGTGCACACCTAGGATTAGCATTCTTCTCTCTATCAACACAGGCGTGCTGGGTCTGGCGTCATAATCCTATCTCTAATTTTGGACTATCAAACTTTATTTGACAATCCCGTCCCTTCTTAGAAGAACGGTTATTTTATATAAATTCAACGTCTGTAACATCTTCAAATTTAATAAGGTTCGCGTCTCCTTTTGAATCCACGACATGGAAAAGCTTGCGCCGCTGGTTTATGTATTGGAAATGCCCAACAATTTGAATGATCCTCTCCGGTTTCTTGCCCATTCAAAAAAGCAACGGCTTGCACACTGAAATCAATTTTATGGCCAAAATTTGACCGGAAAATATTGAGAAATATATAGAATTTATTTCAGCTTTAAAATAACAAAGCACGGAAAAAGCATTTGTTTATAAGGTTTTTCAGTGCTGTACATAGTCTATTTCAATTCGAAATTTGTTCCGTATACAAGTCAACCCATGGGAGCGCGCGACCAGTATATGTCTCAGTTTTAAGCTCTCAACCCTTTGGCACCAGTGGCGTCAGGGGGTTTTGTTTTTTGTGGGTATTTTTAATATTTTAAGACAAAACAATAATCACCGACAAAAAATCATTCGAAGTTCAATAAACGGATGTCGGTGAAGATGTCTTTCTTGATTGATTCGATTTATTTTCGGGTACAGAGTCGAGTTCTATCGGTCTATTAAAAAAACTCCATCTTGGAGAGATTTCAGAATTATTACACAGAAATTAAAAATGAATTGGAACACTGCGGTTGAATATAAAGAAATAACAGGCAGGAAATATGATAAGCCCGCTGTCAGTGTGGGTTTAGGTATGACCATCGCCCAATAAGGGTGTTTTTATTAACCACACTGGTCTCCTAAAAAGATTCTGATCGAAAAAAGGAGCTTAAAAATGTTTAGCGAATAATATAATGGTTATAAACCAAAGGATAATGGAGGTGCCGTATGAAGCAATTAAAGGTCTTATTTTTTTCACTTCTCCTGCTCACGGGATGTTCGATGGCTAAAGAAAACAATAAGGAAGACAAATGGTTTAATAGTGAACAGGAGGCAATTGAGGACGGTATTAAGTATGAAAACATAACTAAAAATGATATTTTAGACAAAATTAATTTGAATGGTAAAAAAGTAATTGTTTTTCGTTTCTCTGAATCGGACGGAAAGGGGATTTGTATCGCTTACATCAATCATAAAAATAACAAATATCAATGGTATCGAGACTTAAATTATGTGATTTTGAAATCGGATAATCCCAACATTGGCAATTTAAACGCCTCTACAGAATTCAAAACTCCTAAGGGTGAAAGCTACAAGTTATACATAGGGGTTGCTGATAAATCGAATTTTAAATTAAAAACTGATATAGGGCATAAAGTCACGCCGAACATCGATGAAAAAACGGGCATGTATTATTATATAATGTCGGAATAGTCGAAAATTCGGTTTTCTTGTCGAGGAAAAAAGATAGACACCCCTCCTTTTCGCTGATAATATGGATTTAAAAGGAAAAAGAGGATACTTTTGAATGAATTTTTTTGTGAAAGGTCTGATAGCTTCTAGCACATTTGTATTGGGACTAGCTTTCTCTATTCCAGCTTTTGCAGAAGAGGTTAAGGAACCAGAGCGTTTTTATGATAAGGAATTTGATTCTGAAATCACTTCCTACAAAAACACTGAACATGGCCTTGTTCCTCTTTCAGAAGAAGAATATAAAGGCTTTACTGAAGTGAAAATAGAAGAACCAGGATATCCAGATCTAGCAACAACTCTTAATTCTTTGGCAGCATCCTCTGATGATTTTACTACACAAGACTATCGAGAATATTGGAAATATTCAGAATCTAAAGTTACTACATATACAGGTAATCCCATTCAAGTTACTTCAACAATTAACTGTAATACAAAAGGAGGGTGCAGTATTTCCAAAATTGTGTCATCAACAGTATCAGCTTCCTTTAGCGTAGACACCCAAGCTGAAAAAAATGCAATTAAAGCCGGGGTCTCTTATACGTGGGTAAGCAGTGCCTCTGATTCAAGTAGGTATACATACAACCTACAAAAAGGTGAAGCTGGTTATATTGCATTTAAACCTAGTAAAAGAAAGTCCTCTGGAAAACTTAAAAGATACTCTAACTGGGACGGATATTTATTTAGCAAATCAGCTTACTGCAGAAATCCTATAAAATTGAAAAACGGAGAAGCAAAGGGAGTTTACACGTTCGTTTTCACAAAAAGAGCTAAATAAAGCAGGCCTCTGACCTGTTTTATTTGATTGTTTAATTTTTAATGACGAGATACAGACCAGCAGGCATAACTTTTTCCACTATTCATCAAGTGTGAAAACAACAACGACTAAAACAATTATTGTTACAGTATAGGAAATTCTTTGACGGTCAACATTAATAGTCCGCTTAAAGCTCCAAACTCATAAGCCCTTTCATTGAAAAAAATCAAGTCCTTCCCAAGAGATAGAATCTTAGTTTCTTCATAATGAACCCCCTTATTTAGAATATCGTAAGGTTGTCACACCTTAGCGAAGCGGCTATTAACCAATATGTGAGGTGATGCCTTTGACTACTTTTGTAGACAAAACTGTAAATGGCTTGAAGAGTCTTTTAGATCACAATGGAACAATTAAATTGTTTGGTTCAGGAGGAGATATCACCGAATCTCAAGTTATCTTTCCTGATTACGGAGCATCGGAGGATGAAATTCAAATTTTGAATCCAAACACTGCATATCTTTCCCTGTGGATTACAAAAAATTTTTGATGCAACATAATGGTGCTCGAATTTTTGACATTGTTTCTGATGGAGAAAATATAGGCGGGGGATTGCAACTTTTCAGTATTGAGGAGATTGAAGAAGAATTAGGATATGAGGAATTGTTTGAAAACGTAAACGGTATCCCGATAGGTTATCTGTTAGAAGAATGCCATTTAATGATTGACAGGGATAAGCTTAATAAAGGAGATCCTAATTACCTCTTTTTATTTGAAGATGGACTAGACTATAAACCGCTGAACCTGAATTTCGAGATATTTTTAGATCGTTATATTATGTGTCAAGGCGAAGCATTTTGGGAATGGAGCTATCGGACAGCAGAGAATGACTATAGATAAGATGATGAAGACAGTCAGTACTTGACTGTCTTTTTAGGTTGGTTGACCTGTGATTATTGATTCGTTTTCAAGGATGAACGGATTTATCCACCAATCCATTTTCGTGAAGTGATAAAATAACAACTGATGATGAAGGTTTGATGAATGAAGGTCTATGATTCTAAAACTTTAAATGAACATAAGAGGTTTATTATGTGAAATAGACTGATTTCACACCACAACTTATTGTAATCCAGGAGGGCATAAGGTGTTTTTTTCAAAAATCATAGATCGTTTGGCTTTATATGATTTACATAGAAAGAAAAGTAAGGGTCAACATTTTTCTACTTTTTCATTGGGTACAATTGCTAGAGATGAATTCTATAAATCAAATGTAGCGGATGTCTCAATTATTCTGAATAAATCAAGAAAAAATAATATGGTTGGAACATTCAGCTATGAATCCTTAATTCCATCCGGGGATCTCGTCAATGATACTTTAAAAGGGGAGGTTTTTTTAAACAAAAATGATATAGATAAACCCAATGTTATCTTTGTACACGGCTGGCGCATGGATTCATACGATCGAATAAAAAATATATTTCATCACCGCATAATGAATGATTTAGGATGGAACATGTACTACTATTCTCTTCCCTATCATTTTGAAAGAGAGCCGGAACATTCACTTTATAGTGGAGAATTGATGATAAGTGCGAATATTGATCGTACAGTTGAATCGACGAGACAAGCTATTGTAGATTTACGAGCATTCATTCACTGGATAAAAGCAAATAAAACAGGCCCTGTTATCTTAGTGGGTGTAAGTTTAGGCGGGTGGATTACTAATCTAATGGCTACCCTTGAATCTCAAATTGATGTAGTGGTATCAATATTTTATGCCAATCGCCTTTCTTATTCGATATGGAACACAATTCCGGGTAAATTCATAAGGGAAGAACTAGAACAACATGGTGTGACTTATGAAGATTTAATAAGATATTGGAAAATCACAGATCCTAGCCAAGCCATGCCGAAAGTGAACAAAGATAACATTCTGCTCATTTCTGCTAAACATGATCAATATATTCACATAGAAGATGCTGATTGTTTGTGGGAAAGGTGGGGGAAACCAAAAAGATATCTCTACAATTGCGGCCATGCGGGGATTGTTCTTTGTCGCAAAAAGCTAGCATTAGACACGCTTTCTTTTATCCAAGAAAAATTAAAAAGGTAAAATAAGAAGTTTATACCCACTGCGTTACTTTGGTTGATGAGTTCTATTCTTTTTCTCACAAACCCAGATGATAGAAAAAACTAGATGCAGGAATAGAAGTTCATTGGAACCATGTGAAAATTTATCTTACAAAAACTGATGTAAAGGATATTTAAAGGTCAGCTTAGACTCTTAAGCCAAACTGACCTGAGATGTAACCACGTTTACCTTTGTAGATAACTTCCCGGTAGCCTTAGCCAAAGCTCTGAAATGCAAAGTCACGAAGAATATATACTCGGATACTTAATCCATGTTAATATCGTGTTTTTTAACTCCACAGCATTGACTAGTATAAAAGAGGAGAGTAATAAGGAAAAACTCTAGAAGCTGAAATTAAGGCTTATGTCGGGCTCAAGGATACACTCTTTTTACGGTTTTTGCTGCTTGACATGAAATACCAGTATGATATGTTGTGGTAGAATGAAAGGAATGATTGAATGAAGAAACTAGCAAAGGTTTTTTATTGTAATGTTGCTCTGCTATTTTTCGTTCTATTGCTCGCAGGGTGTACAGTCGGTACGAGCGAAGAATCAAAAACAGCCCCTGCAGAGAATGACTCCGCTTCAGAATCTCAAAAAGTAACGAACGAGACACAAGAAAGCAACCGAACAGACGAGAAGAAAGATGAATCGGTGTCCACAACGGGATCAGAAGAAACAAAAAACGAGGAGTCAAATCATCCATCTGAAAGCGAAGAAGATGATACATTGTCTGGATATTCTTCTGAGGAAAAGGAAATCGAATACGCTAGAGTTTGGTTGCAACTTGGACCAAATCAAGAGATAGATGAATTGAATGTTCGACAGATTTCGGCTGGCGAACCAATCAATCCTAATGATGACACAAGTGCTAGCTATCCAGAAGATGTTATCCAGTTAGCAGGTTCTCGATTAGTAGATGGATCAGTAACTTATAGTAGTAATGGGGATGGCACGATTAATGTATACAATGTTCCTTTACGTTGGGACAGTTCTCCTGATGTAGACAAAAACTTCATGCATGAATACACAGAAGGCATTATTAAAAAAACAGAGCTAGTTCACGTTGACCCCGGCAATGATAAAGAAATCATAAAGCTCATTGATATAATGAATATTCATTAATCAGAAATCGCTATTCAATGATTGAATTTCAGACAATGTCATTCCGAATCGTCGTGAAATACCTCCTAAATATCACCTGATTTAATAGTATATGTAGTAGTTTGACGGGTCGAATTATTTTCCAGTATCACTTTGGAGCTATCGGACAGCAGAGAATGACTATAGATAGGATGATGAAGACAGTCAGTATTTGACTGTCTTTTGCTTTTCTATTGAGATTTAGGTTGATTGACCTATGATTATTGATTCATTTTCATGGGTGATTAGGATTTATTCACCAAATCATTTCCGTACAGTGCTAAACTCATTTACAGAGTTAAGACTTTGGAAAGGGTTGTATCCATGAAGATATATGAAGCAAAAACACTAATATCATCAATGGAAGCTCGATCAGATGAATATAAGAAAACGAGAGAACAGTTTGTTAATCTGAAAAAAGCTTTTCAAGGGATGGCAGACTTGGGGAATGATTTTCAGGGAGAAGGCGCTGACAACATCAAGAACTTTTATAAAGAACATGCCAGGAATGTTGATGAGTGGCTTGATATGATTGATATGCAGATTGCGTTCTTAGCTAGCATTGCAGCAGCGTTAGAAGAAGCCGATCTATCAGGCAGCACATTCGTCGATATTTCTTTTTTGGAAAACGAATTAGAGATTGCTTATAAAAAGTCTAATGCAGTGGTGGCCGAACAAAAGCAAGCACTGAAAACGATCTTAGAGGACATTAAAGATATCGTTGCATTAGAAGTTTTTTCAACTGCCGACTTCAAACAGCATATCAGCGATTCAAAAGTAAAGCGGGAAAACACGGTTGACAAAGTGAATGAAATGGATTTTAAATTAAAAAAAGAATACGAGAAATCCGAAGAGAACCAGGACTACATCGAAGCAAGAAGCAGGGCGCTGATAGATGCAACAGGAAAAGGGAAGAACGCTACACCGGTTCATTTCAATGCAAAAGCATATTATGATACTAAAGTGTTCAAGCAAAGAGATAAAATACATAAGAAGACGCAAGAATATCTTACAATAAAAAAAGAAGAAGCTGAACAGCATAGGATTAAAGAGTTGAAAGAAAAGCTCGCAAAGGTGTCTGATCCTGATGAATATCTTGAAATTGCAAAAGAAATAGGATATGACAATTTAAGTCCAGATCAGAAACAATATGTACTGCAGCTCGAGCAGTTCAAGCAGCAAGAGGATATTGTAAAAGGAATAGGCGTGGGGCTGAAAGACGTTGCAGTCGATACTGCTACAGGCATTTGGGACACAGTAACCCACCCTATAGAAACACTTGAGGGCATTGGTCATACCATTATGCATCCTGTAGACACATTCAATGTGATGAAAAAAGGGATCGAAGAGTCTTATGAGCGAGATGTGGTTAATGGCGATTCCTACAGCAGAAGCAGATGGTTTACATATGCTATCGGGATGGTCGGCACATCGATAGTAGGCACAAAAGGTGCAGATAAAGTAAGCAAAGTATCAAAAGCTGGGAAAGTCGGACAGGCAACAGCCAAAGCGAATAAAGCTTCTAAAAAAGTAGCGGGCAAAACAGTTAAAGCATCGAAAGAAGCTGTGGAAAAAAGCGTTGCATCTTTCAAGAAATCGATGCAAAGGGTCGCTTCAAAAATAAAAGGAATTCAAATACATAACCCTTTTGAGCCACAAGTTCAGTTGGCTGGTGGGGGAAAAGTTCCTTATCATGCTATTGATGGTGAAAATTTTAAAAAGACGCTTATTCAGCGTATTGAGAAAGTTTTCGGGGATGAGAAAGGTGCTATATTTGATTCTGACTTAATAAAAAAATATATTAGAGATATAGAAGGACGTACAGGGAGAGAGTTACCTAAAAATCAAATCGAAAAGTTGAAGGAGGCATTGAGAAATAAGAGGTACCAAAAATTAACTCCTTCTGAAACCAGAAAACATCGACGAACATTCAACAAAGTTAAAGATAAATTGATTGAGGAGTGGGAGAGAAAAACCGGTCAGAAATGGCCGACGTACTCAAAAGACGTAATTTCGGAGAAGACAGGAGAGCCAGTTAGAAGAAAAGGTGATAAGTATGATGCACACCATATAATTGAAAACAGCTTTCGTGGAGAACATGAGTGGTGGAATATACATCCTGCTAAATTTCCAAATGAACATCAATCTGGTATCCATGGTACAGGATCACCTGCGAATAAATTATTTAAAGGGGGTAAATAAAATGAAATACGATTTTATTAAAGATTTTCAAGAAAATCAATTTTATCCGGTAAGTGAGGATGAAATTCAAGATCTAGAAGAAACATTGGGATTAAAGTTGCCTTTTGAATTACGGAAGTTTCTATTGGAAGTTGGGTATGGTTTTCTAAAAAGATCAGAATATAATATCAATCGGATCATGGGGCCATCTTCAATACGAGACGCAAGATTGAAAACTAATGATTTTGAATTTTATCCTGACATCGAAGTATACGAGGATCTTGAAGAAGATAAATTAATATTTTTTGAGGCGAATGAAAGTGCGCTATTATTAATTGAATTGAGCGAAGAGCAAAATAATCCAATTTATTATGATGATATAAAGATAGCAGATTCATTGGAAGAATTTCTAATTAAAATTATGGATGACGACAAATATTATATTGACTTAGCCTAACGAAAAAAGCAGAGAATAAACTTTTGATAGCTATTATCTTTTTATGGTTTCCGTGGAACAAACCTTTTTAAAAATAGTGGATTAAATTTCTTTCTTTTTAGAGTTACCTTGATCGGCATCGCCTTTCAAGGTTTTTTGTTTGAATCCGAGAAAAATCCGACAAAAAGGGGGATAAAATGTGGGCAAACCCAAAATTAAGAGAATCAATAAAAGACAGGTTACGTCCCCCTGGAGGATTGCAAGAGTGGCACTTAGTTTCTCGTACGGATACTTTTAAATACTGGGGGCGTGACAGCAGAACAAATCAAAGAAATGCGAACCTTGATTAGTGAAACAAAATTTGTAAATCCAACTGGAAAACATGGTGGAAAAGGATCAACAAAAGCACATAACGAGCTCTTACAAATAATTGATACATCTAAAGACTACAACATGTTTAAAAGGCGATTGCAAAACTGGGCTGATTATCGTTTTGAGGGTGGCTCTGATGCATTACTTGATGGATTAAAACCAACATGGGAGGTAGTTTGTTTTATGCAAAAAGAAGAATTTGTATCACTTTGGGTAGGTAATATCAATTCCCCAGATGAATTAGATAAGATTCTTAAAACTTCTTATACTGAAGATGGTGATTTCATTCCTTCAATATTTGCTCGTAGCTTTGATATGAAAGATACGACGATGCTGTTCGTGAAGCAGATTTTTATGAAGAGCCTAGTAACTCATTAAGTCGACTATTAGAAGGTTTCTCCTACGATGATGTGATTATCCCAGAATTCATATCAATGTACGGAGGAGACGTTTTGACTAAAAATTACAACGCAGTTGTTCTCTTATATAATTTCAGCTATGAAGGTACCAAAAAGATGATATCCATTAATGATACCGAGTTTGAATTTTTAGGTTCAGCTAAATATATGTAACAAAAGCATATTTAAGCTTTAGTCGGCTTTACCTCTCAGTTTTTCACAATAACCATAAAGAAAGAAGTGGGCACAGGAACTCGACAAGGGAAGAAACGTTGAGGTTCAAATAAAGCCCGTTTATAAAGGAGATTCACAAAGGCCGACAAGATTATTGAGGTGATGGTAGTTATGAATGAGCAAATCTCAAAGATGATAAATGATTATATAGAAAAAGGCGATTTTGTCGGAGCAGTAGCCGATGAAGATATCACAAAGGCTGAAAACAAATTAGGATGCAAATTTCCACAAGAATATAAAGAATTTATTTTTATTAAATCTTATGTTTCTGGAGGTATATGTGGGGTTGAAGTTTTAGGTGTGGAAGGAAATGAATATGCTTCAGTGGTTGATGCTACAGAAAGATTTAGAAAATTTGGTTTACCTGAGAAATACTTAGTTATTGAAAATGTAGATGAATTTGTCTACTGCCTAAATACAGAAGCAGATCATAGTGTCATAAGGTGGGACGACATAAGCAAAAATGAAATTAAAAGATATTCAAGTTTTGATGAATATTTACAAGATAGCTTCCAAGAAGCAATAGACAACTGGGAGTAGACATATGTAAAATGAATTATTCAAAAGTGGAAAAATTCATAAAAGAAAATGCCGGAGAAAAAGATTTCACAGATGGAATTGACGAAGAGAAAATTTCAAAAATAGAACAGAACCTTCAAGTTTCTATTCCTGAGAGTTATAAGTGGTTTTTAAGAAACTATGGTTCAGGTGGTTCTTTTGGCATCGAAATATTAGGTCATGGACTTGTATCTCCTAAAGTCGTAGAGTTTACAAAAGACTATAGGGAACTCTATGATTTACCAGATCATATTGTCGTTATCGTTGATGTGGATGCATTCGCCTATTGTCTAGATACACAAAAAATGGATAGTGGAGAATGTCCTGTAGTTACATGGATTTATCAAAGTGGTTATGATCATCAAAAGGCTTCAAAAGGTATACGAAAAGATTATGGAGGTTAAAGGATTCCGTACTAAGACAGAAGCAAAAGATTGGTTAAAGGAGAAAGGATTGACACCTCATCATTTAGATGATGTTACAATTCAACTTGTACCAACCGATCTTCATGGTAATATCCCACACATCGGTTCTGCATCCGATCTAAGAGGAGGTCATTAAAATAAAAAGTATTGAGCAAAAAATGAGTCAATTTAAAATTAAGTCATATGTTCAAAAAGTACATGATGAAAATGAAGTAGAGGAAATTGAAAAGTCCTTAAGTATTGATTTATCAGGTGATTATAAAGAATTCCTCTTAAAATATGGAGAGTGCATGATCATGGAAGATGATCTAGTCTTTCCGGTATTAGAAGACACTCCACTTACTGATGAAGGCCACTTACCTTTAGGTTTTTTTTACGGGCTAGAGAAAAACAGATACGATATTAGGAACGTTAGAGATATTTATTTTGATCAGATGCCTGAATGGGTTCTTCCTATTGCTGATGCTGAAGGAGGCGATCAAATTTGTATAGCAGTGAAAGGGGAGAAAAAAGGGAAAATATATTTTGGGGATCATGAACTTAGAGACAGACAACAAGACCTTTTCTTAATTGCCGGTTCTTTTAATGATTTTATTCAAAGTCTGTTTGTTAAAGAGACACCAAAAAAGGATAAAAATAATGGGATAACTTGATGAAGACTTATTAAATGATTAAGGGTGAAAATAGATAATAGTGAAGTCTTACTAAATAATTGTACCTTTGTCCAGTTATACTTTGGGATAACCAAGATGGGATAGTCGAACTTGTAGCAATTTTCTTGAGTGAAGAGCTTGAGGGGACTAAAGAATAATTATAACAACCTCATCCTTTTAGGATGGGGTTTTGCTTTTTGGAAAAGTAATCAAATCAATTGTTAAAGATTAAAAAGTCCTATAAACTATAAGTAAATAATGGTTTTAGGAGATGGGGAGCGTGTTCAATGAAAGAGAGGCACTTCGATTAAGACTTGAGCAGCTCAAAGATGCTGAGATTAATGTCATGCGTGAACTTCGAAACGAGCGTAATGAGATTTACGCAAAATTGCGTGAACTAGACAATCAAAATGATTCGTCAATTACGAATAAAAAATCATTAATTGAGCTGGTCAGTGACACTGCAAAGACTTTTGAAAGTAAGAAGTCGAAAGAAGCTTTAGCTTCATCATATGATTCTCCCCCTCGACCAATAAGAAAGCTAAAACTTGGCTCAAAAGCTTATAAGCATCGTGAAGTTGCATTAAAGATTTTACAGAGACATAAAGGTGAAATAAGAGGCTATGAGCTTTAAAAAGAAATTGAAAAAGAAACAGGGATACCAATAATCAACATGACAACTTTTATGCAGGGATTGATGAAATTTCATCCTGAAGTTGAAAAAATATACCGTAGTCGTTATGTTCTCAGAAAAATTAAAACAAATGCTATAAATGAAAGTCCTTCTGAATAAGGGCTTTTTTATTTGGAAAATGTTTTGTTGATATATAATAAGTGGGAACATACATTCGATTTAAAGGTGATGGGAAGATGAAACTCAGACGAACTGACAAAAGCTATCCACGAATGAAGAGAGACAAGGATGAAGAAAATTGAATCAGATAAAAGCACAGAGCTTGTTGAGTATTATGAGTCTAATTTAAAGAAGCTTTTTTCAATAAGAAAACAACTCAAAGACTATTTGAAACAGGAAAACACAAAAATTCAAGAAGTTGTCGTATGTGATGACATGTTTGTAGAGTATCCTTATTACATAAGAACTAAGAAGGGGGGCGAGGTTTTGGAAAGCTGATTTTGCTTTAAAACTTCATATGAAAAGAAAGCTGGAAGAATTATGAGTAAGAGTTGATCCCTTGCTTACCTTAATATTTCTTTAACTATTCCTTTTCAACATTGACCCAGAAACCAAAAATAGGATATGCTGATGAAATAGAGATTGTAAAAATGAGGGATTTTTGTGAGGGGGATTTTTGGGGAAATGAATAGTGATACCACTGTGTGGCAAAGAAACTTCACCTTTCTTTTTGGCTCTAAGATGGTGAAAATAACCGCAGACAGCTTTGCTTTTACTTCTATTTTGTGGTTTCTCATTTTAGAAGGAAAAGGGGCTGTCGGAACAGGTATGTTAATAGCTGTCACCCTTCTTCCACAAGCTTTGATAGCACCGTTGATCTCGCCTTTAATGAAGACAAAAACTTTGAAGTTCTGGATGTTCTCCGCAGACCTGACAAGAGCTTCACTAATGTTGATCATTCCAATTTTTTATTTTAACGGATTTTCTCCATTATGGTTTATCATTTCATTAATGCTGCTACATTCGGCAACGGGGGCTTCTTATGATCCTGCGTCTGTCTCCTTGATTCCGCAAATCATTAAGAGGGATCTTATTCAAAAAGCAAACGCCACCATAGAATCTTCAGCCCAAATTGTAAAATTGACCTCACTAATGATTTGCGGCATATTAATTGCCGTAATTGGAGCGGCTTATACAATGCTTATCACATTTCCATTTTACATCGTTTCAGCCTGTTTAGTTCTCTTTATTAAATACAGCTTAAAAGATGACAGTTCTCAGGAATCGAAACCAAAAGGTACATATTTGAAAAAGCTAAAAAGAGGCTTCATACTTGTTCGAAATCATCATATTTTGCTTCCATTAGCTGTATACTGTATTTTTTTGAATCTAGGATCTGCTCCTTGGGAGGCGCTTTCGGCGATCTATCTTTCAGAAGATTTAGGCGGCGGATCAGTCATTCATTCTTTTATAAGAGTTGCAACAGCATCAGGAGCCTTTTTAATGGGGGTTATCTTAACGAAAGTAAGGGTGAACCGATATGGGCTATTGTTTGTCACCGCCGGAATTGTAGAAGGAACTGCATTTTTCATTACAGGTATGAATTCACTATTGCTATTACTTCTTCTCGCAGCATTTGTTTTGGGTTCAACAATCAGTGCTATAAATGTACCTGAACATACCATTATTCAAACCTCAGTTGCAGATGAAGATCAGCCCCAAGTATTTGCTGTTATTAGAATGATTTCCCATGTGATGGTTCCATTAGGAGCTTTAGTCAGCGGATATGCGGCTGCTGCTTTTGGTGCGGGAAAAGTCATCGCTTTTGGCGGACTGATTGAAATTCTTGCTGGTATTGCTATTTTAACCTTTTCGAAACTGAGCAAAACCAAACGCTCAGACTTGCTAAGAGGTAAAGAGGAGAGTTTTAAAATGTAAGAAAATGAAAATCAACATTTTAAATACTGAATATTTAAAAAATATAGTGCGATTTTCAAGAGTATATTAAAATTATTAGAAAAAATAAAGAAGAAAGGGGTTTTTATTTTGGTCGATAAAAGTGTAATACCTTATGATCTAGTCGCAACGAAAATGAATTATTGGTATGTTGCCCTTAAAAATAATTGGGTTGATGAAGCCGAAAAAATGAAATCTGAGGTCAAACAAGAGATAGCTATAATGGAAGAAAATCAGGATGTTCTTATCTATTTTTCATTGTTAGAATTCCGTCATAAATTGATGCTTGACTACCTTTGTCCAGATGCAGCAAGAGATATAGAGGTTCATTATGAAGAGTTAAGGGAAAAAACTAAGGGTGGAAAAAACTT
Organism: Bacillus swezeyi; assembly: GCF_001969815.1. Lineage (GTDB taxonomy): Bacteria > Bacillota > Bacilli > Bacillales > Bacillaceae > Bacillus > Bacillus swezeyi. The sequence goes on from NZ_MRBK01000006.1 coordinate 311,075, forward strand.
AAATGGAATGCTCGAATATTATTATTATTTCTTCACAGGAATGTACCATTTCAGACAAAAAGAACTGCTTCATGCTTTGGGTTACTATCAGAATGCTGAAAATCAGTTGAATTCATTCGAAAGCGATGAAGTTGAGAAGGCTGAATTTTATTTTAAATTGTCAGAAATTTATTACTATATGAAACAAACATATTTTTCAATGTATTACGCTAATCATGCATATAAACTTTATTTGAAACAGCCTACATATGGCCAGCGTAGAGTACAATGTCAATTTTTGATGACTGGTAACTGGCTAGATAAAATGAATCCTGAGAAAGCCCTGAATCATACTAATAAAGCTCTGACAGATGCAGAGGAGCTGAAAGTAGATTATTTAATCGGTTCTTCACATTTAAATATTGGAATATGTTATAATCAACTTGAAGAACTTTACAAAGCAGAAAATCATTTTCAAAAGGCTGCAGAACTTTATAAAAATGAAAAGCACAGCTTTTTACCAAAAGCCCTGTTTAACATTTCACATGTTAAAGCTAAGCAAGAGAAGTGGATTGAAGCAGAAGATCAGTACTTCAAAGGTAAGGAGTGGGCTCAAAAGTTTGGGGATCAAGAATTCCTTGCAAAGCTGAAGATGATTTACGGAATGTACTTATCATTTGACCTTGATGCGGTTCGAGAATCCTTTGAGTTCTTCAATAAAAAAGGGATGTTTGCCGACATAGAAGAATATGGAGTCATCGTGGCTGAATTTCTACAGGGGAAAGATATGCTACACGATTCACTTGAGTTTTATCGCAGGGTAGTTGAGGCGAGAAGACAAATACAAAGGAGTGGGATAGTGCATGAAAGCTAAGTTATTGATTTGTTCTATTCTGTTATTAGGTGCAGTTGGTGTGGTGGGGTCTTCCTATGTCCAATCAATAAATACAGCACATTATGTTGCTGACAGAGTAGCAATTTAAAATTGAGACCGAATGTTAAAATATAAAGCTCAGCTAAACTTTATTAGAGCATTTAAGAATAATCAGAATAGACCAGTCCATGAAACTCTCCTTGAGTTTATGGTTGGTCTTTTTTCATCATTAGGATATAACACATTACATTTTTTCTTGACCAGAAACACAGCCAGCAACGAAGACTCAATTGACCAAAAGTAAACTGTTGATTATAGCTAGATAAATTCATTCAAGCTCAGCACTTGGATAATGATGATATCACTGCTGAGGTATAAATAGCAGCGTAGAAAAAGCAAATAACCTCAATCCATATGCAAGATTTTTTATGTGTGTCAAGCTATTGCATTTTTTAAGGGCTTTATATGTTAGATAGATGGGGGTTTACAGCAGTGGGGGCCGCCACTGCATCATCTGAAAAAACAACAAAAAATAAGGTTGAGTACAGCCGGATTGAGCAGAACGGCCAAATTGGAGGTTAAGCATTGATGAACTTTGATCCCGAAAAATTCAGGAAATTCCTTCATTCTGTGTCAAACCATCAAACCTAAAGGATACAAAAAAATTATGACTTGAATCAAGAGTATCAAGAATTTGCAGCCTTTGATATTGATTTTGAAAATGTGGATATTGCTCTGCGTATATAGCTGGATTGTTAGGGAAACATGCCTCGAAATTTGATATAACCAGTTTCCTTTTCCCTGACACAAAAAAGATAGATTATTTTCAATTCATGGTTGTTGAAATTAATGATCCACAACTTTTAACATTCTTAGATGCACTATAGATAGTAAACCTCACTGAAAAGTGGGTTTTTTTGCGCTTCGGTTAAGGAAGAGAAGCTGATCAAAAAAAGAGAACACTCATTATTAAACAAATGTAAATATATGTATTATTTTTGAATTATTTTTCATTTCTGCATGAATTGACAATTTTTTCATTCTTGATGTGTTAAGATCAAGGTGTCTATTAAATGGACAAGCAGGAAAACAAAATGAAAAGGGGATGTGTTTATGTTTAAAAGCAAATTCAAAAAAGTGATGGGAGCGGTTGCAGTTGCTGGGGCTTTGTTAGTATCTGGATCACCGGCAAGTGCGGCACCGGATTTAACTCCGATTCGAGACAAATATCAAGATGCATATCAATTCCAATGGAATGGCGACAATACTGTAACTGTTTTCTTTAGAGACAGTGAAGGTAAATCTTATCACAGAACATATACATGTGTAACAGTTCTCGATGGAACTTGTTACGTATATAAGTAATTAAATCGTAATTCTTAAATTCTGTCTCAATCGGTTTCTTTTGAGACAGAATTTTTTCATGTCTTCATGACACTTTTCCATTTTTTCTTCACGCATCAATTTCATTTTTTTAAGCGGCTGTTCCGAGATTGAGAGGGGAAGACGCTCCCGGGCCAATTAATTTTTCCTTTGTGTTCTTCTACTTCCATTCAGCACCTTTTCCTGTTCTATTGAAACAGCAGCTGAGCTAGGGCTTACCTCGTGAGCTCGATTTCTTGGTGTTATTCCATTGAGGTAAAGGCATGGCATAGTACAATAAAAGGTTTTTCCACAATTGGCATATGATGGAGTATGCATAAAAGTAAGGTGAAAAGTGGATGAAAGAAGCTTTACAATCAAAAAATATTTCTTTTAGTATAAATAATAACAAAAAATTATCGTTTGTAACCACGGCCAATCTTAGAAAAAAATCGGAACAAAAGGTGAAATAAAAATAGTAATAGGATGGGACGGTAAGATATGGACGGCGTATCCAATAAAGTAGAATTTCATTATCAGTTTACTTCCGATGAATCAGATATCCCAAAGAAAATGAGAAAAAGCGCTGAAAGTTGAAGGAGAATTTGAAATCGAAATAAATGGGAACACATATTTCAAAGAAAATCTCGCCCTATTAGAATTTTATGTTTCTTTGAATGAGTGGAATAAAAAAATTAAGAAAAAAAACAAAGTTACAGAGTATAGATATTACACCATGGAGTATGAGGAGGAGCCCATTATTTCATTGATACCATTTGATAATAAGGCTCGACTAACGACCATTTGGGAAACTCAACAATTATATAATGTATTTGACCTTCATTACATCATTGTACAAATGGGGATCTTGAAGGAAAAATTAAAACGGGACATCGAACTCCATTATAAGATTTCAGTGCAACATTTCATTGGTCAGATCCCACTAAGAAAATATTAATTTTTAAAGAATCTCTAGTTTTACTTCTAGGGGTTCTTTTACTTTTAAAACAGAGAGCCAATTTGCGAAAGGTCTGTGGGGTATTTAATATGTAAAGAAGCAGTGTATTGGGAATAAAATACGAATTTTAATAAAACGAATTAAAAGAAACAATTGAATGTTGATAAATGTTGTGCTGTTATTAATATATATTAAAAGGAGAAACGTGGTGGGAGAATGGGAGCTGAAAAGATAATTAAAAAATAAGTGTGAAGAAGAGCGGGGACGGGATAAAGAGCTTGCTTAAATGGCTGGATAATTCATCAGGGTTTCATCATTTTATTTTGGAAGGAAGTAACTTTCATCCTCACTTGGGGTAGTGAAAGGGGAAAGAGCATAAAATGGGTGTTTGATCATTTAACAAATCACCCATACTTAATTTTATTCAAATTAAAACAAACATCAAAACCCTCTGTGAATTTATAAAATAAGTAAATAACGTAGTACCTGATGCTTACTGTAAGATACGTACTTATTATCTCTTTCTAGTTTACTAATCATAATACTCCCCTCAAAAGTTGCAACAATAAAGGAAGCCGCTACCTTTGTATCAATGTCAGGATTTAACTCTCTGTTTTGAATACCTTCTTCTATAATTTCTTCAATCATGTTCAGAAATGTATGGAAAACTATAAGCGCTTTTTTCCTTAAACGTGGATTCGTATCATCACTGTCTACAGCAGTATTTAGTAATGGACATCCCCCTTTTACTGGTGGATTATTGACCACATCTTCATATACATCAAACAAAGAACTAATTTTTTCTAATGCTGTATTAGCATGAAGGATCGCTTCAGAAAAGTGTTTAGATACAGAATCAATGGCGTAATCAAATGCCTCTAAAGCAATCTCATCTTTACTTTTAAAATTGCGGTAAATTCCACCCTTTTGTAGACCTGTGGCCGCCATAATGTCATTCATTGAACAGCCGGCATACCCCTTTTGATTAAACAATTCTGCAGATTTTAGGACAATGTGTTTCCGAGTTTGCTCACCTTTTCGCATAATATCCTCCATTATTGTTGTTGAAAAATTGTAACATGTTTTAGTAGTACACTAACATATAATGAGTTACCTTAAAAGAGACCGAATGGTCTTTTTTAAGAAAAAAAGACACTAATAAGGAGGTGTTGTGAAAATTCTATTTGATTAGCATGTAACATCTTTATTATGTCATTAAACCCTGTTATGAAATCAATCTGAAGAAAATTAATTAAACAAGGAGAAAAAATATGTATAACATTATTATTCCTGATAGTAAGGTAGCAAAAGAAGCAACTCAATTAGTTTACGAGATTTCTCCGGAATTTCTTTATAATCATTGTTTACGAACATATGCTTTTGGTGATGCGTTGGGAAAAAAATATGGATTCAAATATGATCAGGAGTTATTCTATCTCGCTTCTGTCTTACATGATATTGGTCTTACAGAGCAAGTTTGCTGTAAACATTCATTTGAATATGAAGGTGCTGACCATGCCGAGAAGTTCCTTCGCTCTCACAGTTTTTCACAAGACAAAATTGATGTGGTACGCGAAGCGATTATTCTGCATACATCAGAAATTGCTGAAGAAAAACAACCAGAAATTGCTTTAGTTCATTTCGGAGCAGGAATGGATGTAATTGGGTTGCGTATAGAAGATATTTCGGAGGAAACCTTTAATTTCATAATTGAAACCTATCCTCGATTAGGTTTCAAAAAATCTATGATTGAACTCATTAAATATGATTCTAATCTTAAAAATGCTCAGCAACAACCAAATAATTTGAGTTCTTCTATGCTTCGTATGGGTTTTGTAGATTGGGTTATGAATGCTCCTTTTAAAGAATAGAGAAAAAGCAGCCCCAGATATACAAGATATTCTGGGGTTCTTAAACTGTTATAATATTCCATTGATGTACCGGAGCTTCGCAAGATTCAAAAGAACTTGCGTGGGCTGCGTTATTGTTGCTTTCGTAAAAAACGAAATGTTCAAGAGCAAGCGTTACTTACAGCAGCTTGCCAGAACATGAAAGAAGATTATTACACCTAGCTAATATAAGCTAGATATAAGAGAGTCTTTTTCATATTTTAGTTTCAAGATTAAGCATGGTGATTCCTTCAGATTTCAGCATCGCTATAAAACCCTGAAAGGCTTCCAGAGCAGGAGACTGTTCCTGTGAACAATGTGAATTCTATTCGGAATATAAGACTGCAGATGTGCAGCAAAATTGCATAAAGATGAACTCCGAGATACGGAGAAATGTAAACTTTTTCAATCGAGAGGGGGATTTCCAACATTTACTGACGCCGCGGCACATTACTTCACAACAAAAGGAGAAGGTTATTAATAAAACATTTGTACTCAGCGACATACATGGTGAATATGAAAAGTTTGAGGAGTTAATGAAGCATTGGAATTCGGAAACGATGAACCTTGCTATACTTGGGGATATGATTGATCGCGGTGAGAATTCATTAAAGGTGGTTCAAAAGATAATGCAGTTTAAGAAGAAATATCAAGACCAGGTTTGTGTCCTAAAAGGCAACCATGAAGACATGCTTTTGTATTCTTAGAAGCGAAAGACTATGAAACAGGAGATTGGTATTTTAACAACGGTGCCAACCGGCTTCGTGGATGATGAATTTGGTGATGTTTTATTTGTTCATATGGGGATAAATTCACTATTGGATGATTGGAAGAGGTCATCTAGGAATGATTTTCTCTGGCATAGGGGTTCGTGGAATCATAAAAACAACACAGGTAAAACAATTGTTTTTGGCCATACCATTACACAACTTCTTCATGAAGATAGGAGAAATGATATTTGGATCAGTAAGTGTGGAACCTATATTGATATTGATGGCGGAGCAGTTTTTGGTGGACAGTTGAATGCAATAGTCATGAATGGCAAGGGGGAGATCCTCTAAGAATTTATATTCTGGCTACGATTAGATTTTTTTGGGAAAACACATTCTAATAAGAGAAAAAATAAAGTTAACCCCAATGATAATGAATGAGACATTAATCACCCGCAAAAATCCGTTCACTGTTAAATCAACAGATGCCGATGGCATCTTATTTTCACCAAAGAAGCCCCTAAAATTTTCGCGTTTTAGGGGAGAAACGATTAATTTATTTTGTTTAATTTCTCTAGAATATCCTTATCTATTTGCTGCTTGTTTACTTTTTCTTTGCTTGATATGATCTCCCTTCTATTTTCCCAATGAATAATATAATATTGACCGTTCTGCATTTTGTCTTGAGAAGAGAGTTTTAGCTTTCTGGGTTTCCCTTTTTGATCATAACCTGTCACATCATAGTTATAATTAATATCCGTGTATCCATCACTTGCTTTTTCTGTAACTACTTTGGGGTCTTTTGTTATTTTGACATAATAGTCTTCCGTTGAATAATATCCGGCGTATAAAAAGTAGCCGCCACCCAAAATAATCAATCCTATAATTAAAATTCCCAAAAACCATTTCATCAATTATCACCTCGAATAAATAATACTTAGAATTGATCATTTGAACTATTGATTCACCTTACATTTACATTACACGTTTGTAAGTATTAAAAATAATTAGTTGGTCTAAGTGAGACTAAAACAACGGCGGTAAGTCTAATACTGTTTTAATCTGCTGCAGCCACGCAAATGAAGCATATACTCAAGAAGCAGAAGAATTTATTTTAGACTCATCGGGCTGAAGAGAGCTACTGATCCCTTGCTTTTCTTACTACTCACAAAAATGGAGAAAAAGGAATATCCAGCACACCCACTAGTAAGCTTAACCGCCCACAAAACTTGATCACCTCAGCGTTTTCTTTCGAATTTTTTTGTTGAACAATGGTTTCATCCGACCTATAATCGTGAAAACATGGAAAATTTAAAAGTGGGAGAGGGAAATGGGTACTGAATCCCTCAATTTCTTTTTAAACCATGATAAAATAACAAACATCAGTTCTTTTTGTCGTTACATAAAAGTTAGTGAGAAAGGGGAAATAACGAGGTTTTGTTTTACATATTTTTGATATTTTATATAATTGCAGTGTTGATTCTTAATTCTGTATACGGTTTAAGTAATGTAATATTGACTGTTTTATATGCGATATTTGTTGGTGCTCTAGTGATTCATCGTATTGTTAAACGAAATAAAAAGTAAAAGAACTCCCTACTGAAAAATGGGGGGAAGTGTAGTTCTGTAATTCGGTTGGAGAGGCATGTTGATCTTGAAGGTTATTTACAAAGAGTGAACGAAGGACGTGATCGAGGAAGTCTTTTAGAGAATTGTTTTGCTGTAAATAGCTCTTTTAGGACAGATGAGTTTCATTTTTAGATCAGTTCAAAAAATAAGAGCGTCCCTTAAAAAGGGCAACACAGTAAATGCTTCAATCATGCCTATACAAAATAAAAATGGAGGAAGTCATATGCGGGAAAAAGCTGTAGTCATTGGTGGTGGGATCGCCGGTAAATTAGCTGCTAAAGCGCTGTCTCATTTTTTTCAGCAAATCATCATCGTAGAAGCGGATCAAGAATATAAAGAAAAAGTTCCTAGAAAAAGAGTTCCTCAGAGTGACCACCCTCACGTTTTATTGAAAAGAGGAGAAGAAGCGATTGAGATGTTGTTTCCGGAGATCGTGTCTCAATTAATAGAAGATGGCAGTATCGTCACTAATTTTACAAAAGATCTGAAGTGGCACCATTTTGGTTATTGGAAAAAACGGTTTTCTGGAGAGTTTACCATGGTACAGCAAAGCCGGCCTATGCTTGAATGGCATTTGCAAAGACGGGTTGAGGAAGTTCCTCATATTACGACTCGATATGAAACAAAAACGGAACAGCTGTTAGTAAACAAGCATGACCATACCGTTCGAGGAGTCCGGGTGCGTTCCTTAAAGACGGGTCTCACAGAGGAACTGAATGCCAGTTTTGTAGTGGATGCCAGCGGTTCTGCCTCTAAGAGTATTGATTGGCTGCAAGCACTTGATGTAAAAGTGAAGGAAGAAAAAGTGAAGATTCAATTGTTTTATGCAACACGTCTTTACTCCCTTAAAAAACAAGAATATCCCGAATGGCAAAACCTCCTTATATCACCGAGCTTTCCCGATAACCCTTACGGTGCCTATATTCAAACTCTTGAAGAAAACCGATTTTCTGTCACGTTCAGCGGTTATGCTAATGCACATGCACCACAAACAAATGAGGCGTTTATCTCATACGCAAAAAAACTTCCTGTTCCTGATGTTTTTCAGTTTCTTGAGGGAGCAGAGCCTCTTTCCGATATTAAAATACATCGAGTTCCTTATCAATTGCGGCGCCGTTTTGATCAAGCGAAAAACGTTCCGGAAGGTTTCATAATCATTGGTGATGCTCATTGCCGTTTTGATCCTCTTTTCGGACAGGGCATTTCGGTTGCGGCGGTGCAAGCTTTAGAGCTGCAATCTTGCCTTTTTCAAACGAAGAGGACTGACAAGGGATTTGGTGAAAGATTTCATAAGAAGATTTCTAAGATTATCGACGTTCCTTGGGAAATGGCGACAACCGAGGCTCTTCGTCATCCCGATATTAAAGGGGAACGAACTTTTGTTCAGCCATACAAGCAGTGGTACTGCAAAAGGGTATATGAACTTTCAGCTTCTGATCCGGAAATATATATCCGATTAGTCAGAGTGATGAATCTTATCCGAGGCCCACTCCATCTGTTTCATCCAAAAGTATTATTTCCGATTATCACCAATAAGCGGTAAAAGGATGGAACGATGATGGATCTCTAAATACTTCAGTGAAAAAATCCATTTTGAAAAAAGATTGATCAAAATGGATTTTTCTCTCCGTATTGATCACATCACTTAGCATTCTTTTCGAAAAGGTCAGAAATAAAAATCTACACGTATAATACCGGAGCGGACACCTTCAAAATCTCGCCGTCTCTTATAAAAATACGGGGGACGCGGCGGCTTATTGTAGATACAACTTCATAGTTAATCGTATCAAGCATTTCGGCAACTTCATCAACGGAAATCTCAGCTCCTTTTTGCCGGCCGTAAATCACGACTTCTTCTCCTTGTTTACCTTCACTCTCTCCTAAACTAACCATTATCATATCCATTGTCACTCTTCCCGCCACCGGCACCCGTTTTCCGCGATGAAGAACAAACCCGCGATTGGACAGTTCACGGGAATAACCATCAGCATAGCCGACCGGGAGTGTAGCAATGACTTCCTCGGGGTCCGCGATGTATGTTGCACCATAACTGATAGTTCGGGGTTCTGTCCGCATGGTTTTCACATAAGCTATACGCGCTTTTAAACTTAATGCAGGTGCAAGCTTAACGAGATTTAGCTGCTTTATATATGCTGAAGGATATAACCCATACATACCTATCCCTAAACGAATCATATCAGCGCTAAATTCCGGGAAAGCGATAGCTGCAGCCGTGTTATTCATATGCACGGTGGGCAGTTCAATGCCTTGATCTTTTAGAAAGCGAAGAAAACTGATAAACTTATCGTGCTGCAGTCTGGTTAGTGTAGTATCTGGTTCATCAGCTGTTGAAAAATGTGTAAAGATTCCTTCCCATCTAAGGAATTTGCTTGCCGTTAGTGCTTTTACTATTTCTAAAAGCTTTTCTTTTGTCCGTACACCTAACCGTCCCATACCAGTATCTACATTAATATGGATAGCCAACCGGTCAGTCTCCGCTTCTTTTTCCAATATCTCGGTCGCTTCTTTAATCCAATCAACCTGAAATGCTGATAACGTTATTTTCCAAGCTGCTGACTCTTTCACACATCTAAGGGGTGTAAAGCCAAGCACAAGGATAGGTGCTGTAATCCCCGCTTTTCGTAAAACGATTCCTTCCTCCACGCTGGCAACAGCGAGCTCACTCGCCCCATGTTCCAGTGCATGGCGCGCCACTTCTACAGACCCGTGACCATAAGCGTTCGCTTTTACGACAGCCATAATTTTACTCTTGTTTGGAATATGGTGGCGGATCGCTCGTAAATTTTTTTTGATGGCATCAAGATCGACTTCTACCCAAACTTCTCGGCAAAGCTTTTTCATCAACGCTTCCTTCCTTCTTATAGAGTAGTATCAACCGGATTGAGCCGTTCGATAAATTCCCTCACATCAATGGTTGGATGCTTTCCATCTCATTTTTATTCAACTTTAACTGAAATCATTCAACAGTAAACCTCAGTTCTTTCGTTTAAGTTCAATTTTTCACAATCCTGCACCGACATTCTTTGCACTAAATGACTCAATTCAAAAGGGCACTTACTCAAGAAGTGCGCCCTTAGCAGAATAGGTTATATTTTTATGTCCGAGTATTTCTTGAATCAATTTTTTTATGCTTTGCTCGAGATTCTAAAAGAACAGCATGTGTGTCACGGAAACCATGAACAGGCATTCTGTCCAAACCGGCTTTATCTAATATTCTGTTCAAAGGATTGGCAATGGCTCTCCTTTTTTTCTACAGAAAACCAAATATAGATCTTTTTATTAGAGTTTTTGACCTTTAAGGAGCTCTTTAGCTCATGAGTTCTTTCATAAACTAGAAGGGGTATACATCGTAAACATCAGACTCAACATGCTTTTGACCAGTTTTGATTAACGTATGCTTAGTGCCGCTATTTGATTGTTGGCTGGCCTTTAAAGCTTCTGGCGAGATCTTTATCAGTCGCCATGTAGCTGTCCTCTTGAGTAAGCTCTTCAACTTTTCAAGGAGAAAATACGATGAAATCGTTGCATTTTAATCTATAATGAAAGAACAAGTTGCCTTAGTTAAGGAAAAGGGTAGTTCAAGGAGAATAGACTGATATGAACTTTAGAAAAGAATTGAAGGTTATAGAAATCCCTAAATGGGGAGGATATTTGCGCAAATCGTGGGAAAATATATTCGCAAATCACTTATCAAAAGAAGATAAAGAGAAGATTAATTTAGACCATTTTTTATGGCATTTATGTAGTTGGGATGCTGTAAATTGCGTTATTGAAGGAGAAGCTATAAAACTTTTCAATCAACACAAAAAGAGAAAATGTACGATTTTTTATCAGTATATAGATGAAGCATATTTGGTGGAAAACGCTAAAAATTTAAGGATTCAAGATTTGCCGTACGACCCTTTACATATGTTTTATGGCGATATTTATGTAATGGATTGGGAACAAAAATGGACATTTATTATGACTCATGAAGAAAAATGTGGACCTTATTTTATTAGTCATTAATATTACTTGGGAACGATCTTACTTATTTATCACTTGAAACAAAACTCGCCTTTATAAGAATAGCAAATCTTGAAACTCAAATACAATACTAATTAAAAAACGAATGAGGATAAATATATCATATTGAAGGTTGGAAAGATATTTAACCATATGGGTCTTTTAGGTGCGGGATTGGCCGGAAGCATATTTTTTGTTGCTGGTTCCGACCAATAATTCTTTCCTTATTAATGCGCGTACGTAGCAGCGGTCTAACGCCGACGAATGTTAGCTTTGACGGCGTCTCGGATCGGGGTGGATCCGGTATTGAGTTCGAGAATCTGCTGGCCGATGCGGGGTTCGTGAAGCAACTCGGCGAGAGTTTCAGCGACATCGGCGCGAGCTATCTGGTCGTGGAACTCGGCTGGCCCGAGTGAAACGGTGCCAGTTCCGGGATCGTCGACAAGCAATGACGGACGAAGAATTAGCCAATCTAGATCGCTGCGACTAAGCGCGATGTCTGCTTTTTTCTTCACAGCAAAGTAATACTCGACCTCGTCGCCGAGGTAACGCTCCCGCCAAGACTCTGGGAGTACCGAAACAAGCGCGAAACGGTTGATTCCTGCTCGGCGAGCCGCCTCGATCGCTTTCGTGACGCCGTCGCCATCGATCGCCTTTGTGACCTCCATCTTGCCGCCGTTGGACCCTGCGCTGAACACGATGGCGTCAACGTTGCCGAAGGCCGCCGCTAGCTCTTCCACGGACATGGTGGCGAGATCCCCGACTACCGCATTGACGCCTCGCGCTGCAAGGTCTGCCCGCTGTTCATCCCGGCGCACGAGCCCGTGAACGGTATCTCCCTTGGAGACGAGCTTCTGCGCAAGCAGACCGCCGATGTTGCCCGTGATCCCAATGATGAATACATCCATCTTGAAAGCTCCGCTCGTTTCCGCACGTTGAGGCGATTGCAAGCTTCCCCGCCCCGGATGCGCCTGTCGTAAGCCTCCCACATCTCGATCGCCACCAACATTCCGCATAAACGACCCTCCAGATGCCAGGCGCAAAAAGGTTCCCAAGTGCCCGTAAGCCGGCCTCTCACCGGGACACCCGAACCTCGCCGCGTGTGCCACATCGCGGCGCATGAATCCGGACCGACCGGATTCCCGTAAGACCCGCCCGCGAAAATGCCCGGTGAAGTCGGCCATTTCCTCCAACGTCTTGAAAAAAATATTCTTTTTCTTCTTCACCTTCAAATACTCCTTTACCGCCTTGCGGTTTGATTTGCATTTACTATTCCAAAAGAAGCCTCTCCTTAGCAAAATGGAAGTGTCGAGCAACCATCTAAAAGGAGGGCTTCTTTTGTACATTCAATATACCATGGACCAACTCTGTCTGCCAATGGATTTGGAAGAGGATATTCCAGAAAATTACTTTGTTCGTGTTGTGAACGAGGCCGTGAATCGGATCGACGACCAGATTTTTGCAGCTGCCTACAAAGGCGGGGGCCGCAACAGCTACCACCCCAAAATGCTTACGAATCGGAGCGAATGAAAGGCGTGTTGGAAACGATTTTCACGATGGTTCTGCAATTTCTGGTAGAAGAGAAGTACGTCCAGCTTGAGCATTACTTCCTCGACGGCACCAAGATCGAAGCAAATGCGAACCGCTACACGTTTGTTTGGGGAAAAGCTGTAGTCCAGTACAAAGCAAAGCTGCAAGAAAAAGTACATACCCTGTTTGAGGCGATTGAGGAAGCCGAAAGGCAAGAGAATGCGGAATAAGGCGGGCTGATCTCACAGAACTTGGCGAAGCAGCGGGTACGAGTTCTTCGCAAGGACCTCCTCCCCCACCTGCAAAGGTATGAGTCCCAACTGGAACCGAAAGCTTGTATTTTACAAAAAGAGTAGGACCAAGACCGAAAGCGGTTATGAGGTTACCAAACGGCATTACCAGAGTGAAAGTTGTAAGGTGATGCCCGCTCAAAGCTTCGTGCACGAGAGCAGCCGGAAACCGTAAAATTCAGGTTAGTCTGCCGCACCTGAAATATAAGGCAAAAGCTGTCCAGTGAAGAAGGGTACCTCTTGAGTGTCCAGCGGATGTACGAGCCGGAAAGTGTATTTGGACAAATCAAAAACAACAGAGGGTTCCGGCGCTTCCTGCTTCAATGCTTACAAAAAGTAAGTTTAGAGGTCGGGTGGCTTTCACTTGCCCACAATCTGACGAAAAAGCTACTTATGGGACAGTCTCTTTCAGCTAGCTCACAGAAAGAAACCAAATTAACTCCGTTTACGTCTGTTTATTTCAGCGGAGTCAACCAATTAAGAATAACTTATGATTTTTTTGGAGGTTTTCTATGAAAAGCATTCTTTTAACCACCCAATTAGGCATTTCTGTAATTGGTTTTATGTTTTTGGTGCTTGTTAATTGGTATCAAGGGAGTGAACTGGTATCTGATATTTTCGAATGGAAATATACAGCTAAATTTTCGGAATTTTTCAATGGTGGTGAACTTATTACAAGTTCAGATCAAATATCTCAACTCGACTTCTTTATATATTCTGCAAAACATCATCCATTAACTACTGGATCAATGTTTGCTGCATTTCTTTATGTACTTCTATCATTCTTTTTTCTTGTTCAATCGTTTAAAAAAGATAAGGTGCAAAGAAATCAGATATAAAAAAACAAGAAAGCAGTGCTAGCAGCAGTCATATCGTAATGAAAGAAATTTGCTAGCAAAGGAAACTGCTCTTTTTCCTTTTCCTCTATAAATCCGAAGAATGAACCAAATGTACATTTTGATAAGAAAGTTTAAAAAGCTATTACGAAAAAAATCTTTCAGCATCTTTTCCTGTTAAACTGGGCTTTAAATCTCAGCGTAAAAATGATGGACGACATCGCAAGCCTACTCTGCACCATAGCCTAATTGATTGTGGAGAATGAACGGATGAAGGTAGGCATTGATTCTTTGCTCAAGAGCTGACTCAGTTCCAGGCGCCATCATTTGATTGTTTTTCACACAATGCGCCTGTATTATAGAGGATAAAGGCAGCCTTTAGATTGCCGTGTGTTTTGATATGCATGAAAAAAAGAAGTGGGTATATATTTACCTGAGTACAGCTTTATTCTAATTAAGGAAACTTGCTGATGTTGGATGATAAGAGCTCTTAAGTGAAAGAATTTAGTATCAAAGGAGAATAAGGGTCATGAATTTTTGGAATAACCGTTTTCAAGGTGAGGATTATGTATATGGAACTGAACCGAATATATTTTTATCAGATTCTCAGAAAAAACTTCAATTATCAGGCAGCGCTTTAGCAATTGCAGAAGGTGAAGGACGTAATGCAGTTTTTTTGGCGGAACAAGGAATGAACGTAACTTCATGGGATTATGCGGAATCCGGCTTGAGAAAAACGAAAAAGCTTGCTGAAGCCCGAGATGTAGTAGTTAAAACTGAACTTACTGATTTAAATGAAGTGTCATGGAAAAAAGATCAGTGGGACGAGGTTGTATGTATTTTTGGACATTTCCCAAAAGAATTACGCCAAAAAACACTTCTGGGAATTAAAGAGGCAGTAAAACCAGGTGGATTTTTTGTTACAGAGGTATATTCAACTCATCAAATTCCCTATAAAAGTGGCGGGCCGCAAGATTCGGAACTTTTATATACTCCGGAAGAGTTTTTACAAACTTACTCAGATTGGCGGATTGTTCACTTTTTCATGGGCGAAGTAGTTCGTCATGAAGGGGATTTCCATAATGGCTTGTCTCATGTCATTCAATTTATAGGACAAAAACGATAAATACTAATGCAAAAATCAAAAAGCAACACACAAATAATTAGGGGCTTTGAATACTTATACTTTCTAAGGAGATGCATGGAGGGTCTTTGGAATTAAACTCTAAAGTATTCTCCTTCGCTCATAACGAATAGGCGTAATAGAGAATGATGATGTTTTCGGTTCGGATTTACTGAATGGTTCTTTTATGTAAATCATAAGAAATACCCCTGCCTTTAAAACTAAGTAAGTTCATCGTTTTCCCTATTGTGGAAAAACTTCAGTTATATATCCGATTGAAAATACGACACGAATAATCGCTTTCTCAAAATCAATTAGATTTTTGTTTTTTAAACGCTCTTACAATCGCATATACAATACCGATTATAATTAAAGTAGAAACTATTGCAGGTCCTAAGGGCATTTCAAAACCTCCTGCACGAAAAATTTCCTTTTCAGGTATTATTTTAAAACATTTAACACAAATGTAAACCCGTTCATCACCTTTATTTCAATCTTCCATCCATCATACGGAGACATCTTTCCATCCACCATTCCTTCAAACCTACTTTTTCTACGAAGATATTTCTTTCCTCCCATCCGTTCATAAAAACCAAGCCCGGATTTATTTCTTGCCTTTAAAATGCTTGCCAATAGCAGAATAATTCTCCATCAAATTTTTGTTAATAATAGTGCTTTTGCCTGAAGTAAAGTCTGCCATTTTTTCTGAATCATTGATTGCAATACTCATCATCTAAAAAATTGAGCCGCTTTTGTTCAGCCGCTCATACGATAATCCGTCCAAATAATCGTCATGTACTATACCGCGGTAAGCAGTCTTCCAACCGTCACCATAAACTCTTGCTACAGTGCTTTACTTGCTTTTCTAAACTTCAAACTAATGATCACCTTTCATCGTACACAATGACAAAAAAGAGGCAAAAAGGGCTTGAGGTTGCTTCCTTTTGATTGTTTCCGGATGCCGAAAGACCATAAGCCTGCGATGGAGGGGAGTACCTGCAATTAATCCCGCCTTGAGTCGAGCGGTAATAGGTAAGGAGATTCAAGCTATTGTATATCGGTCTTGTCATTTATTGCGGTTGTCTCTCCCGCGAATCCCCGCCATCTAGATTGGATTCAAACCCAATCTTCAAGCTGAAGCTAGGGATTACCTTGTATAACAGTAGAGGTCGATCCCGGCGTGCATAGCTCAGGATTCGAACTAATTTTTGCAGGAAGGTCTCACTTTTCATGTGAAAGTATGTAAAATAAAGATAAAAATAAAGCTGGCCGCCTGAGGTTAGCTAAGGAGTGCTTTGTGTGTATAACATTGAGATCAGAAGACCGCGAATTGATGACAATGAAGAGCTGTATCAGTTTTTTTGTACAGTCATCAAGGATACATTTGCCAGAGAAGGATTAGCTCATCTGTTTCATGATATAGAAAATGAAATCGAAAGTAAGAAACAATACTTGAAAGATGACTTTGACAGCAATGGAAAGAGCCGGTATTTTTTGATCGCTTCAGATAAAAAATGTCATAAGATGATCGGTACGATTGAATATGGTCCAGCTAGTGAGCTGATTCAGATTTGCACTGATGGAGAATTGAAAGATTTGTATGAGGTAGGAACAGTTTTTGTACATCCAGATTATCAAAGACGTGGATTAGGTACGTTGCTGTTAAACGTAATGTTTCTTACCTTTCTGAATAGGGGAATTAAAGAGTTTTGTTTGGATAGCGGATATAACAGTGCACAGAAGATATGGAAAAAGAAATTTGGAGAGCCCGATTATTTGTTGAAGGATTACTGGGGAAAGGGACAAGATCATATGATTTGGAGGAGATGTACGGATGATATGCCCATCATCCTTTAATATAGATTCGCAAGATATTTCCAAATGAGATAGTTTTCATTTGATAAAAATATCGCTTTTCTTTTGCAATCTCATAAAACGCTGAAGCTGTAGCAAGATCGTAATCTTCAAGCTATATTGTGATGTACTGAAAATAATCTGCTAAGTAAAGGACACCTTTCCTGTTAGAGATGTCCTTTGACCCGTTTGAAATCGTTTTGGCGTTAAAAAGATATTTGAAACATCTTTACATCCTTGTTGGGAGCGGCTGTAAAGGCATGCATACAATTCAAAATTCACAGGTGCATTTTTAAAAGTTTTAATCGATAAAAAATTGAAATGCGGTCAGAAGTATAGAAAATCCTAAAATCGTTCCGACGACAATGCTATGACGTTTGCGATTCATCACAATAATGGCGATATATTCCCGGATCATTGCATTCGGCCAATAATAAAAAGCGGTTTTAGAACCGATCCCCTGGCTCTTTAAACCTGCTCGTTTTGCATATAGGCTGGCACGGAACAGATGGAAATTGTTTGTTGTGAAGATGCTGTTGTATTTGCAGTCTGTTATTGAATCCATCAGTTGTTTTGAGAAAAGCATATTTTGATATGTATTTACAGAACGGTCTTCTTTCAAAGTGTGTTTCTGGGGTACCCCTTTTTTCAAAGCATATATTTGCATGGCTTCGGCTTCAGAAAGGTTTTCATCAGGTCCTTGTCCTCCAGAGAAAATCATTTTCGGAGGAGGAGCAATAGCTGCTTGTTTCCAATAAAAATCGATAGCCTTATTAATCCTGCTTGCTAAGAGCGGGGGGACTGTATCGTTAATTAATCCGCTCCCGAGAACGATGATGAAATCCTGATTACGTTTTGGTCTGTTAAATTGATAGAGAAAATAAGCGGTTAAGAAATTTGTTAAATGAAAAAAGAAATAGACCACAATAAGTGATGATCCTGCGAACATTGGCTGGAAATTTGGTGATAAAAAACGAGCGGGATCAATCATTGAGAATAGGAAAAACAATATGAGGCATATCCCGGAAATTAAAGTTAAACAATTAGACAATCGTCGTCCTTCTCTTTTGATAAGAATTCTCGCATTAAGAAATAATCCGATACATAAAGCAAATAAACCGAACGTTAATATAAAGAAAAAGATCAGCAGCGGTATAATGACGAACAGTTTGAAAAAACCGATTTCAGCGATGAATGCTAGATAATAGGAAAAAACAAGGAATGAACAAAAAAACATGTTGAATAAAAAACCATTGATGATCCTTCTTTGATCTGTTATATAGAAGGCCAGAAAAATCGCTAGAAAAATAAAGGTTATAACACCGTAAACCATGTCCTAAACACCTCCAGATCAATCACTCTGCTTATTATAATATAAAAGACGAAAATCCTCGCCGTTTTATTTTAGACGAACTGTATTTTAGATATTCAGGATTTATCCTCACAGCAGTTATTTGTGTTGCTGCCTTCCTGTATTATTAAGTGCGGGGGCGATGTTAGCCTACTGACAAGCGGGAATGAACATAAAAAAGACGGTGTCTATATGAAGTAACTTTTTGACCCGTATGTTCTACTATTCGTAATGAAAGCGAAGGGGATTATGAAAAGCAATCAATTTCTCAAGAGGCTGTTTGTTATCCTTGCCGTTTAACTCTTAATGAGTGTGATTTTTGTTATCGTATTGATGTCAGGAAGCAAAGTGAAGTATGAAGGTAGTGGGAATAGCGGCCTTTGGTGTTCTTCAATTGAGAAGTCAGATAAAACTTCAATTGGGCCCAATTATTTTTTGAATTTATATTGGCAAGGCAGCAAAGAAGATGAGAATAGTTCATTTGGTCAGGCCAATGATTTGGAGCACTTTCAGATCGAATGAAAGGGATATATTGTAGAACCAGTCTTGTACAGAAAGAACCGCACTGAGTTTCATACACCTCTTGTAAACAGATTCTGCCTTTTGCAGAAGGAAAACAAAAAAATAGTGGAGGCTTGATCATGGAATTTAAACTTTTTGACGAAAGTGACCTGTTAAAATGCGCTGAAACATTTATTGATGTCTTCAATAAGGAGCCATGGAACGATGAGTGGACATTAGAAAAAGCCAAACAGTATTTGTTTCATTTTTATCAAACACCGGGATTTAAAGGGATTTTGGCAGCAGAAGGCGAAGCGATTATCGGATTTATTTTTGGTATTCACAGAGTATGGTGGAGAGGAGATGAATTTTTCATTCATGAAATGTGCGTAATGGCAGACTGCCAGAAAAAAGGGGTTGGAAAAGCACTGTTACATTATTTGATAGAAGAGATGAAAGAAAGTGATATAACCAATATTTCACTTCTGACTGATAGGGGAATACCTGCTGAAGAATTTTATAAGAAAAACGGGTTTGAAGAAATCGAAAGGCTCGTGTTCTTAAGCCGAGCGATTTGAAAATTGACGCCGAAATTTAAAGTATCGAAATAAAAGGGGATTTCATCCTGCAGGTAATAATTTTGTTATCTAAGGTGATTGAAGGGTTCTATTGTGACCATGACAGCTAGTTATTGTTGTTCTTTTTATAATTTACGAGCGTTTTTTGGGTCCAGAGCGTGAATCGCTGATCGGTTTAAGTTGGAGTCATATCATGAAAATAGACATACAAAAAATATAGGGGATAGAAATGATGTATAGAACATCCTTTCTGAGAAAGCAGCCGCATCACCTTGCGTCCGGGATCTGCAAAGTGAAAAGCCCCTAATAAAGAGAGATATTGGAAACCTGCTAAAAATTCATTTAATCGTGATAGGCGCCCTTTTCACTGAATATAATGCAAAAAATCGAAAAAGAGGGTGCCTGATAAAGTGAATTCTCAATTAATGAATAACGATATGGTGGGAATCATTAGAAACGGCCTTGCCGCATCACAGCATCCGAAACATATTATTGTGGTTGGCGCTGGGTTGGCAGGGCTTGTTGCAGCATCTTTATTAAAGGATGCCGGGCACAAAGTGACGATTCTGGAAGCGAATGACAGAGTGGGGGGACGCGTTTACACGTCGCGGTCCCCCTTTAGCGACGGGTTGTATTTCAACGCCGGACCGATGCGGATTCCAGATATCCACACTTTAACTATGGAATATATAAAAAAATTTAAGCTGCCTACAAATATATTTATCAATCGAACGCCGATGGACATCATTTACGCTAATGGCGTGAAAACGCGCCTTCATGTTTTTGAAGAAAATCCGGGTATTTTAAGATATCCTGTTGCTCCACATGAGCAGGGAAAAACGGCTGAAGAGCTGATGTTTTCCGTTTTGCAGCCCATCCTCGATTTTATCGACCAAAATCCGGAGAGAAATTGGCGCATTGTTGAAAAACAGTACAGGAAGCATTCGTTAGGTTCCTTCTTAAACTCTTATTTTTCAAGCGGCGCCATCGATATGATCGGTGTACTGCTGGATATGGAAGCGTATATGGGGATGTCCCTTATTGAAGTATTGCGAGAATCGATATTTTTTACATCGCCGGCTCGTTTCTACGAGATAACAGGCGGGATGGACCGGCTGCCGCACGCATTTCTTCCGCAACTAAAAGAAAACATTCTGTTGCACCTAAAAATGGTGAAGATTTCTCAATATCAAAACAGTGTAACGATCCATTGCATTCATCAACAGTCAGGAGAGCATATAGGGCTGACAGGTGACCTTGCGATCGTGACCATCCCTTTTACAGCCTTGCGATTTGTGAAAGTTGAACCGTACGATTCATTTTCTTACTATAAACGGAGGGCGATCCGCGAACTCAACTATATAGCCGCAACAAAAATCGCTATTGAGTTTAAGAGCCGATTTTGGGAAAATGCAGGACAGCGCGGCGGCAAATCCATCACTGATCTGCCCATTAGATTTTCGTATTACCCGAGCCGCGGCATTGGATCGAATGGACATGCCGTCGTTTTAGCGAGCTATACGTGGGCGGATGAGGCGCTGACATGGGACAGTCTGTCTGAAGGAGAGCGCCTCAGATATACGTTAAGCAATTTATCAGAAATCTACGGAAATATCGTGTATGCTGAATTTGTGTCCGGCGCTTCTTTCAGCTGGAGCCAGAACCCTTTTTCTGCCGGGGGTTTTACAGCTTTCGAACCAGGGCAGGAATTAGAGCTGTATCCTTATATTCCTGTTCCGGAGGGAAGAATACATTTCGGCGGAGAGCATACCTCACTCACTCATGCGTGGATGGAAGGAGCGATTGAATCTGGAATACGAACGGCGTATGAAGTGAATAATGTAACGAAATCATTACACTAGATCTGTGGATGGATAAACTTTGATGTACTTGATGATTTACAAAGCGGCAGCCGGTATCGCAGTGTTCTTGTTTTATCTGATTGACGATCTGTCATATACAGGGTATGCGGTTTGAATCATGCGTTTCTACATGAGGAGTATTGCTGCGGCTGCGGTTTATTGATTTTGGGATTCCATCATATTGTTGCTTGGAAAAAAGTAAACGTACCCAAATGGAGGGGGTGTGATTATTTTTTTTGGTGGTTACCGAATGGGTTAGAGCTTGAAAAAGTACCGATGAGCATACAGACAAGCATGTAAATAATAAACCCTTGCATCGCTCCAAAAAATCCGTCAAATATGCCGCCTGCTGTTATGAAAAGAACGGCAATGGATATATCAGCTGTGACAGCATATTTTTCCGTCGTTTTTATAGCATCTTTTAACTTGCTCATATTTTGCACCTCTAACTGAAGCTTTTTTTCTCATCAAACACCACTTCAATGACAGCGATTAAGGCTGCGGCAATGAAAAGGACATTTGAAGGGATGAAAACACTGTCCATGAACTGATCGACAATGTGGAATGTGACCAGGTTCATTGCAAAGTCGATCATAAACTTTAAAGATCGATATGTGGTTTTGTCCTCAACCGTTAGAGCGGCCATGGCGATTAAGATTTTTCCAATGAACTCAAAAACCCCTCCGATGATAAAACAAAGCACGATGAAAAGCAATATCGATGTATGCGATTCATACGAAACGCCAAACAGCTTAAAAAATCCCGCTACACCAAAGAAAATGAGTAAAGCAAAAATTGCTAAAGCGGCAAAAAGGATGATAGCGATCCCTATTATTGCGCCTAATTTTGACTTTAAATCCAGCTTTCTAAAGGGCAGATATTTCTTGCTCATCAGCCGCACGCCTCTTCACTGTCATGCTTTTTCTCCAACCGCTTCATCAAAAATGTCATTACGCGCCCACCGGCATAAATAGCGATACCGACCGTAAAAATGCCGATCAGCAAAGTGATCCCCCTATTTACATCCATATCAAAAATATAGTGCTTGGCGATCAACATGAGGCAGAATAAAGCTGCAACCAGGACTGAGTAGACAAAGGCCAAAGTGGCCAAAGATTTTTTCGTATACTCTCTCAGCTCATCAAGATGGCAAATGCCAGCACAAACAAACATACAAATCGAAGCGCTGTTTTCCAGTAAATCATTATCAGCAATTGCTTGAACAAAAAAACAGACAAAAATCCCAGTGAGACCTATTGTTTTATTCAATCTGACCACCCGTCTAATATTCTTTTTTGCCATTGGCTAGCCCGAGTTTTTCCTTTTGAAAAATAATGCAGAGACGGAACCAATGATTTCATGTACATTCAACTCCATATATATCAGGGCATATTATTACAAGTATAAAAGAGGATGATTTTCAATGACAGCAAACACGTATGATTTTAAAGAAATTTTAAACGGACTCGAAACATTTCATCATCATTGAAGCGATATGGTTGACATGATACACTTCATCCGCTAAAATGACTGATAGTCATTCATTTTTTAGAGGAGGTCTTCAATTTGCCAAAACAAACATCAGGGAAATATGAAAAAATATTGCATGCGGCCATCGAAGTCATTTCTGAAAAAGGGTTGGATAAGGCCTCCATTTCGGATATCGTGAAAAGAGCCGGGACTGCCCAGGGGACTTTCTATTTATATTTCTCATCAAAAAATGCGCTGATTCCGGCGATAGCGGAGAACCTTCTGACACATACGCTGGATCAAATCAAAAGCAAAATCGAAGGATACGAGCCTTTCTGGACAGTCATGGACATTTTAATTGATGAGACATTCAACATTACAAACCTTCATAAAGACATTATCGTACTTTGTTATTCAGGGCTTGCCATCGACCATTCATTGGAAAAATGGGAAGCCATCTATCAGCCGTATTATTCATGGCTTGAGACAATCATCGAAAAAGCCGCAGAAAACGGCGAAGTTATTCGGGATATAAATGTAAGATGGACGGCCAGAACGATCATCAATTTTGTTGAAAATACAGCTGAGCGGTATTATATCGGAGCTGAAAAAGATGAAGACATCGAAGTGTTCAAGAAGGAAATATTCACATTCTTAAAAAGAAGCTTAGGCGCCAGGTAAAAAATGACGGGCAGAAGCCGTTCATTTTTTATTTCTCTAAAAATGACTGACATTCATTCATATTTGAAAGGGTGCTGCATATGAATTGGCTCTTTGTTTTGATTGCAGGATTTTTGGAAGTGGTTTGGGCCACGGCGCTTAAAGGCGCAGAGACATTGTTAGACTGGACGGTCATCTTTATATTGATTGCCGTCAGCTTCATTTTACTCATTCGTTCATACCGGAAAATTCCGATGGCGTCAGCTTACACTGTATTTGTCGGCATCGGAACCGTCGGCACTTATGTTACCGGAATGGTTTTGGGGGAACCCTTTTCAGGAGGGCAAATTTTCTTTTTAACCTTGCTGTTAGCCGGAATTATTGGCATGAAGCTTTTCACAAAAGAACACGATACACAGTCAAGAGGTGAACATTGATGGCATGGTTTTTGCTTGTTGTTTCAGGAATTGAAGAAATGATCGCCGCCATCGCGATGAAATATGTAGACGGCACGAAAAAGAAATGGCCGATCATTGTAATGGTTGTTGGATTTGCTTTGTCATTTTACTGCCTTTCAAAAGCAATGCAGGTTCTCTCCGCCGGAGTCGCTTATGCAGTCTGGACCGGGATAGGGATCATCGGCATTACGGCCGTCAGCTTTTTTTGGTTTAAAGAACGGTTACAACTCCCGCAGCTGCTGTCGCTTTTATTGATCATTGTCGGGGTCGTCGGCCTGCGGCTTACATCTTAATATTTTGATTTACATTGGAGGATGTTTACATGTCTAATCAGCTAAAATTACGTCCGTTGGAAAGAGAAGATTTGCCATTTGTCCACCGTCTCAACAACGATGCGAAAATCATGTCTTATTGGTTTGAGGAGCCTTACGAAACGTTTGTGGAATTGCAGGATTTATTTGATAAACATATTCATGATCAAAGTGAACGTCGATTTATTGTGGAGAAAGAGACAGAGATGATCGGTTTGGTTGAGTTGGTCGAAATTGATTATATTCACCGCAGAGCGGAGTTTCAAATCATTATTGATCCGGAGCATCAAGGCAATGGCTATTCATCCGTCGCGACTTATTTGGCAATGAACTATGCGTTTTCTGTATTAAATTTGCACAAACTGTATTTAATCGTGGATGAACAAAACAAAAAGGCCATGCACCTTTATAAAAAATCCGGTTTTTTCATCGAGAGCGAGCTCCAGGATGAGTTTTTCGTCGACGGTTTTTACCATAACGCCATCAGAATGTGCATTTTTCAGAAGGAGTTTTTAAAAATGAAACAATCGCAAGGGGGTATGGATGTGAAAGAATAGAGATGGCAAGGCCATCTCTAGTTTTTTACACCTAACTTGTCTTTCGCATTCTTCGGAATGTCGTCTTTCTCTACCTCTTCCCAAGACTTCACGCCTTTTTTATTTGAATAATATACACGTAAAAATGCATCTTTTCGAAGGTTTTTGTCCGCAGTAAATTCCATTGTTTTTTCATGGCCATCCTCGTCAAAACCGGCTAACTTATAATTGAACATTTTATATTCTTTGCCGTCATCAGTTTTTGAAACATCTTCTTTCCCATCAGCTGTAATTTGAACATAATATTGATCTGCTCCGAGCCGGTTCAGATTGCATCCTGACAACACTGCTGCAAATGCGATCACAAGACTGATCAATGCGATATGCCGTTTCATATTCTTCACCTCATTTATTTGTTCTTTCACGATTGTAAGCCTCTTTCTTCAAAGAAAAAATTGAATCATATGACAAGAACATTACACTTTTGTAAGGTTAGCTGGCGGATATCGCCGCAACATGGAATGACAAATAATAATTTCCTTTTTATTGAAGTGGGTTTATAATGTGGAAAAAGGAGGGATCTTGATGAAGAAAATGATGGTGATGCTGACGTTTGTCCTTTTGGCAGCCTGGAGTTTGAATGCCCAGCACACGCTGGCAAAAATCACAAAAGACGAAACAAAAGTGAGCTTTACAATGACTGAGGATAACAAAGGGTTTTTTATGGCGGACGGTACAAACAGCAAGTACTATCCAACATGGCCATACTACAAATTTACGATATTTGATGCGGAAGGCTGTACACTCAACATCAAACTGCAGAGGATCACTTTATCCGGAAATGCGATAACGTTAAGTGAAAAAGAGTTCACGGGAAATCATTTGAATTTAAGTGCGGCAGATAAAGTAAGCGGAACACCATACCGAAATCATTATTTAGACATCACAAAGGTATCCGGCTGCGGTGACGTTATCATCAAAGGCTTTTACGGCTTTGAGCATGAAGTGCCGGACGATTAAAATAACTTCTGCTAGTGTCCTTTTTTTCAAGGCTATTCATTTCGTTTGAAGCGATGTTAAGATCTTCATAAAATCGATAAGGAAACGAAACCGCCAAAGGGGCAGAGCCCCTCTTTTTTAGTGTGTTTTGAGAAATGATCAGGCATCTCTTTCAAATATCAGCTCAAAATAAGCCGCTGTCCCATATCCGGAAGTCCCTGGTGCGAAAATTTGAACGAATTTCCATCCTTCTTGGGCGTAATCATGGATGATTTGCTGATAATCTTCTTTTGGTTTTTTATTGAACGAGCTTAATTCTACTTTTACAAATTGATATTCTTTCATTTCAAAATCCCTCCTTTTCATGTTTATACGGTGAAAATGCGAATAGGTTTCTTTTGGATGGAGCAGGCCTTGAGATCATTACTGAAAAAGAAGGGGTGAATACCAGAGTGGACTAAGTATATGTGTGTATTTCTTAAGTACTTACATAAGGGAGAAAACAAATGAAAAAACAGCACAGGCTATTGTTTAGTGCCATTATTCTACTCATTTTATGCTCTGCCGCCTGTTACGCTCTTTATCAGCATGTCGCAAAAGAGGCGGAACAGAAGGGAGGGGCAGTGCTTCGCCAGCCAGCTGCAAATTTTAGGCTGCCGGCAGTAAACGGTAGTGAAATAGAGCTGAAAAACCTTCAAGGAAAGGCTGTTCTTGTGAACTTTTGGGGGTCTTTCTGCGAACCTTGCAAAAGGGAAATGCCTGCCATTCAAAAAGCCTATGACCGTTATAAAGAAGCCGGTTTTGAAGTGGTTGCTGTCAATGTTCAGGAATCAAAGGCTGCGGTCAAACATTTTTTTGATCATCACGGTTTGTCCTTTCCGGCGGCATTGGATCAAACGGCTGAAGTCTACCGCTCATGGGAGATTTTCTATTTGCCTGCTTCTATATTTATTAATCCGGACGGTGTTATCGAGCGTATGTATGTTGGAGAAATGTCAGCCCGGCAGCTGGATCAATGGATAAACGAGCTGTTGAAAAACACTTGAAAGGGGAATTGCCTGCGTCCTTTTGAAATAGCAGCCGCTTTTTAACTGCCTCTTTTCCGGACTGGATTCATTTCAAATTCAAGTATAGACAAACACCTATTTCTCTTTTCTGTCATAAGGTAGCTCTGGAAAGGAGGAGCGGTACAGATGTTTTTTCATATTAAAGAATTGCAGTATCATGCAAAACCCGAAAAGCCTGATGCCTTATTTGCGAAAAAGCTGCAGGAAATACTAGGGGGGCAGTTTGGAGAAATCTCAGTTGCCTTGCAATATCTTTTTCAAGGCTGGAATGTCCGGGGAAATGGCAAGTACAAGGATTTGCTAATGGATACAGGGGCGGAGGAACTGGCCCATATTGAAATGCTGGCGACGATGATTGCGCGCTTGTTGGACGGAGCGCCTGTAGGCGATCTTGAAAAAGCGGCAAAAGATCCAGTTATCGGTGCCATTCTTGGAGGGATGAATCCGCAGCATGCGATTGTATCAGGGCTCGGAGCTATGCCGGCAGACAGTGTTGGGAACCGCTGGACCGCTGATTATATTATTGCTAGCGGCAATTTGCTCGCCGACTTTCGGGCAAATTTAAACGCTGAATCACAAGGACGCCTCCAGGCTGTTAGACTCTACGAAACAACAACAGACCGCGGCGTCAAGGATATGCTGTCCTGGCTGATTGCCAGAGATACGATGCATCAAAATCAATGGATTGCGGCCATCAAGGAGCTGGAGGCAAAAGAAAATGTCGTCGTTCCAAGCACCTTCCCGAGGCGTCTCGAAAAAAGAGAAGTGTCCCACGTCTTATTTAATTTCTCGAGAGGAAATGAGAGCGCCGCCGGCAGATGGGCACATGGAACGAGCCTGGATGGAGAAGGTGTGTTTCAATATGTTGAACAGCCGCAGCCGCTCGCAAAAAAGCCGATACTACAACCAGCCCCTTCTTATATACATGATACACCGCCTTCGGTCATTAAAAATCATGGGGCTGAAGCGCCGCCTCCACATCTGTATTGACAAATTGCCTGCATCCCCTTAGGTCATAATTCGGATCAAAGGAGAATAGCTATATTGAAGAATGGCTTTTTAAGGGGGCGCGAGATTGAAAACATATAAGGAAACGGCGGTCTTTGAACATAAGTTTTGGCTTCAGGTCATGGGGGATCACGCCCGTTTTATTTTGGATTCTTTAGCTGAAAAAGAAAAGGAAGATATTCAGCAGGCGAAACGGTTTAAGCAAACATTTGATGTATTGCTTAAAAAAGTGAATACTTCGGCTGATTTGTATTCCTTGACTCTGGAAGCAGAAGACTATGTCCTTCAGTTTAGGAAATTCAAACTTTCTATCATTAAAAGGCATTTAACAGGAGATATTAAAATTCATCTTTCCCCAACTTTCATCAATCATATGGTAAATGAGCTTGAAGAATATCTGCTGATCATGAAATATCTGAAAAAGCGGGAAGCACCGCCCGTTTTTCATGAGCTTCACCATCATATGCTGTGGCTGATGGATGCGGCCGGACATGCCGGAGCGATCGCCGATGAACTTGATGCGGTTGAAAAGCGGCTGAAAGAAAAGAGCCAAGGGTTTGTAAAACATTTTGAGCAGTTTTATATAAAATCCGTGGAATTAACCGGCTACCTGAGAGCCAATGTGGAATCCTTTCCGGCTCTCAGAAAAATGAACAAAGATGTGAAGCTTGAAATAGAATTATTCAGAACATTTTTAAATGAAGTAGAAGAATTAGAATTGACAGAGCAGATGCTCGGGACATTTTCAGCGCTCATGGCCGATCATATGATGAGGGAAGAATGCTATTATTTAATGAAAATCGCAGAATCGACAAATGCGCAAAAACCTGCGTGTGATCCAGCAAAACCAAGACTTCAGGAAAAGTAAAACCATCGGTTTTGCTTTATTTTTTTGCGCGGAAACAGGGCATCTAACAATTCATACATCTGATGATACAGCCTGATATATGTTAAGATGGCAAATAGCATCATTTTTTTGTTGTTATATTCAGAATACATAAACAGTCCCGTCCGCGTTCTTTTTTTGACTTCAGAAAGAACGGAGGATTTTGATTGAAGATCAGGAAAATCAAAATATCAGATGGAGAAAACGTTCTCAAGCTGTGTCAAAGATTAGATCAAGAATCCGAGTTCATGATGTATGAACCGGGAGAGCGCCAAATAGAACAGGTTGTCAGCCAGCTCGTCTCAGATCTTTGTATGTGAGCGGAACGGGAGATGAATCGGATATATAACGGCGATCAGAGGACAAGCTAATAGAATACGCCATCGTGCCCATATTGTAATAGGCATTCTTCAAGCGTATACAGGACAGGGAATAGGTATCCGCCTCTTTATGCATTCGATGATGGTGAATGGAACGTGTGTTGATGAGTATTTCATGGCCGAATTCATATAAAAGGGAATGGAGGTATCTTATGAAGGACGAGCACCGCAAGATCATGTCCGCTGTCAGCTATTATAAAACCGAGCGAACCATTGATGGCAATCAGCAGCATTATACGAAAAAACAGTATGATATTTACTTATATGAAGACAAAATTTTAACAGGGAACCGCCATTTTTCTTTGGAGCATGTCAATGATGTATCATACAGGCCTATTTCGGATGCTGGTTTGCTTTACCTTCATACAAATCAAGGGGTATTTGCATTTGAAGTGGATGTTGATCCGGCGCATTTTATCAAATCTTATAAAAAACTGAAAAATTCAATTAAATAAATTACAATATATATGCAGTTTTTAGCAGTAAATGCTAGAATGAATGTTGGGATTTTTGCGGAAGGGTGTACATGCGTGCCGTCAGAAAGTACTTTTAAGCAGAAATTTACATACCGTTTGGCCTTGTTGAATTCATTATAGTTACCAGGCTTATGTCACTTGGCGCTGTTTGCTTTTCACTGCTATGCTTGAAAAGAGCGCCCATTCAGTCTGTTGGTGCAGGTTTTAAGTGCCTTTTCCAATTTTCTTTAAAAATAATAGTCCTTGGCGTTTACAGATTTTCTAAATCCATACCGATTCATTTTCAATTAGAGAAGAGAGGACAGGACAGCTTAATGAAAAAGAACACACAGAATACGATTCAAAAAATCGTAGATGCCGGATATCATCTGTTTGCTCAAAATGGATATTCGGCAACATCTGTAGATGAGATCATGAAAGAAGCCGGATACTCCAAAGCTACATTTTATTTATATTTCAAATCTAAGGAGACGCTGTTTCTACATATTATGAATGAGCAGATGGAAGAGCGGTTTCAAACCAGTATGAGATGTTTTCAGAAAAAGAATTTGAGGGGACTGCTGACAGGAATTGAACACTTGATTCAAACGACAAATAAGGAGCATTCGACAGCTTTGTTTTTGGAATTTATGGCAAACAGCCACAGATACCCTGAAATTCAGAGGAAAATGTCTTTGTTATATGAACGGTGGAGAGAGTTTTTTGTCGTTTTGATTGAGCAGCTTCAGGAGGAAGGGATCGTTCAAAACCAGCTTCATCCAAGAGTGATGGCAACAACATTGATTTCGATTTTTAACGGCTATAACAACCAACATTATGCAGACCCCTCGATTAATAAACAGGAACAGCTCCAATCCATCATTTTTTTGCTCAACCCAAAAATATATTCCCAAATTAAACAAAAAATAATGAATATATAGCAGGATGCTAAAATAGCTGCCGGCTCGGCCGGCGGCTTCAGGGTGTCGCTAAACCCTCACATTTGTTGTCAGGCCTGCTGGGTCCGTGCTCACGAATAAGAAAGGAACGGATGCTACAGCTCTGCCGCCTTGTCTGAACGCCGCATTCTGTGAAAGTCAGCTCTGTGTCCGTCCTTCCTGAACTGCGATGTTCTGAATCACGCTTTAAAAAGCATGGCAAAATCCGCCGGAATACAGCTCATTCTGCCTATGCGAGGCGTGCCTCCGACTCTGCCCTTTTTATAATTTCAGCCGCTGTTTCTTCTGGGGTCAAATCAGATGAATCGATCCAAAGTCCTGATTTTGGATTTTCATTTTTCAGGATGTTATAAAGAGGTTCGATTTCCCAATTGGAATAGCCTGTTTTGTTTCGCAGCTTTTCTCTCTCCATAATAGCCTTGACATTCGGGTTTAGCGTAATAAAGTAAAGAGGCTTTGCTGCAAAGCTTTCAAGAAAGGAATGAACCGCTTTTCCCAAATAGATGTCCTGTAAAACGACGGCGAACCCTTCTTTGTAATACATTTCTGCGACTTTTGCCGCGATAGTGTAGCGAAGCTTCAACTGTTCTGCCGCACCTTGCGGATCATCTGGTGACATGTCAATGCTTCCTTTCACAATCATCTTTCGAAATAGATCTCCCCGGACATGAACACTTTGTTCAAATTGTTCGGACAGCAATTGAGCAATCGTCGATTTTCCCGAGGCCATGATCCCGGTGACAATATAAATTCCCTTATTTAACATCTGCATCACTCCCGCCCAGAATAAAGAGCCTCCTGAAACCATATAAGTTGATGATGAAACATTTTAATGTTCTTCTCTCAGCTGCGGTCAAATTCCTTCTGAATCATCACAGCTCTTATAAAAAAAATGAAACTTTAAGTTCATATGAACGTAAACATAAGTGAAATGATTTTAAAGTCATACGAATTAATCAACAGCAGGTAAAAGGGGTGAACAAAAGTGAAAGTCATGATCGGCTCCATCATACTTCTTTTTATTATCGGGTTTGGAGTATGGCTTATGTTAAGCCCGCTTTTTAAAAAAGTCGGGAGCGGAGCAAGCAAAATCAAGAAAACGCTGGAGGATGACCGAGATGAATGAAAAACAAACCAAAAAGAACAAAAACAAAGCATTACTTGGCGGAATTATTGTCGCCGCCGCTTTAATTGTGGCGGGATTTACGGCTTCGCTTTTCATAGAAAAAATCCCGAACGGCTATGTCGGGGTCGTCTATTCCCCAAATGGCGGTGTGAAATCAGAAACGCTTGATCAGGGATGGCACTTTGTCGGACTGTTTGACAAAGTCACAAAATATCCGGTTCGGATGCAGACTGTAAACAATCAGGATATTCAAGTGGCAACCTCAGACGGAAAAAACATTTCGATGGATATTGCCTATAACTATGTCGTACAGCCTGATAAAGTCGTAGAATTGTTTAATAAATTCGGAGCGGTCGATATTGGATCGATAGAAAACAGCTATCTGAAAACGAGATTATGGGATGCTGCAAGAAAGTCAATTTCAAAATACTCCGTGATTGATACCTACGGAGAAAAGTCATCCGATGCGGCCGCAGAAGTGCAAAAAACATTTGCCGATGATATGAAGAGGCTCGGGTTTGTGATTGATGACTTAACCCTTGGGGTTCCAAAGCCGGATAAAGCAACACAAGAAGCGATTGACGCGCGCGTGAAGTCTTCGCAAGAGCTCGAAAGAACGCAGACAGAGCTTAAGATCGCCGAAGCGGAAGCGAAAAAGAAAAAAATTGAAGCTGAAGGTATCGCCGAGTACAATGAAATTATTAAAAAATCAATGTCAGATGAAATGATTCAATATCAGTGGATCCAAAAATGGGACGGAAAAATGCCGAAAGCCACGGGCTCCAATTCGTTAATTCAGCTGCCTAAAGATGACGCCGGCAAATAAAGCTTTAAAAAACCCCTTATTTTTAAGGGGTTTTTTAAAGCTGATATAAAATAAAGAATAGTGAGGAACACATTCAGAAAGGGGGAATAAATGGTGTTGGCTCCAAATGACATCCTTACTACATGGAGAAAGTTCGACCGATTTCCTATGGAAACGCTGACGAAGGCGTGGTTTTATCATCAGGCGGGTGATCGGAAACAGCGGGATTTATCTTTAATGAAAGAGCACCACCAGCAATACGGCATTTCCGGCAATTGTTTTGATCTGGCGATTTGGCTGCTTGATGAATTGAAAAATGACGGAGTAAAAGCGTATCCGATCGGCCATCATCTCAAAACAGACAGGGCGCATGCTGCGGTGATCGCATTGGATGAGAAGGGGCGGCGCTTTTTATGTGATTTAGGTGACCAATGGCTGAATCCGATCTTGATAGATTTCGAGTCTGAAGATTTTACAGATGAAAAGTTAAGCGGTTTTTTTCCCGCCGCACAAGTTCAAATCAAATCAGCAGCATACCGCATTAAAGTCATTTATCACAGGCCGAATGGAAAAAGCTCGAAACAAGTCTATGATCCGGAACCTGTAGACATGAAGCTTTTTTTAGAAGCGGCGGAATATTCGCAGAATACATTCAAACCGGAGCCTTTGTTAGAATGCAGAATCCCATATCAAGATGAAACTGCACACTGGGAATTCAGCGGCTGGAACAGTCGGATGAGCACAAGCAGCGGTTTATTTCAGGAAGCAAAGCCGAATTCAATCGAAGGGTGGGCGGAAAAAATCCATCAAATGACCGGCTTCGACAAGAATGTTTTGATCAGCGCATTAGATGTATATCATTCCGCTTGAAGAAATATCTTCTCGTTTCTATTGAAAAAAACTCATTTTATACATATCATTTGGAAAGAGGATAGGAGAGGATAACATGAGCCACTATGATCAACAATACAACGAAATCATTCAAAAAATCATTGAATCCGGGATTTCTGATGAAGAATATCAAGTGCGGACGAGATGGGATTCAGACGGCACACCTGCTCACACATTGAGCATCATGAGTCAAAACATGCGTTTTGATAATTCCGAGGTGCCGATTTTGACCACCAAAAAAGTAGCCTGGAAGACAGCTATAAAAGAGCTGTTGTGGATTTGGCAGCTGAAGTCCAATGATGTACAAATCCTTAACGATATGGGCGTGCATATTTGGGATCAATGGAGACTGGAAGATGGCACGATCGGTTCAGCATACGGCTTTCAATTAGGAAAGAAAAACAGAACGGTCAACGGCCAAAAAGTCGACCAGGTGGATTATTTGCTCCACCAATTAAAGCATAACCCGTCATCCCGCAGGCATTTGACAATGCTGTGGAATCCCGATGATTTGGATGACATGGCGCTGACGCCATGCGTATATGAGACGCAGTGGTATGTCAAAGAAGGAAAACTGTCTCTGGAAGTAAGGGCAAGAAGCAATGATATGGCATTGGGCAACCCGTTCAATGTGTTTCAATATAATGTCCTCCAGCGCATGATTGCCCAAGTTCTTGGTTATGAGCTTGGCGAATATATCTTCAATATCGGCGACTGCCATATATACACGCGCCACATCGACAATTTAAACATTCAGATGAAACGGGAGCAGTATGCGGCTCCAAAGCTTTGGATCAACCCGGATATTAAAGATTTTTACGACTTTACGATCGATGATTTTAAACTCGTTGATTATAAACACGGGGACAAGCTGGCATTTGAAGTGGCAGTGTGATGATAACAGGCGGTTCCCCCGCCTGTTTTTTCATAAATGAAGGAGGAATCGAATTGCCGAAAAGGCTGGCTTGTCTTCATGCCCATCACTCGAATATTGGATATGCAGAACGTGAGTTTTCTCAATATAATATAGAGCTTGTCCACTTTGTCGATCCAGGTTTGCTGCATCAATTAACGGCAGATCAAACCTTCAATGCTGCACAAAAAGCAAGAGAGCAAATCGAATGGATGGCATCATGCCGTGCAGACGCAATTTTGATCACTTGCACAAATTATATTGCGGTTTTACAGGAGGTGGAATTTTCCATTCCCGTGCCGGTTATAAACATTGATGAACCGTTCTTTGAACAAATCTGCCAAACCGAGAAGCGGCAATTGATGCTTTTTTCTAATCCCGCAACTGTTGCAGGGACAATGGAACGTCTGAATGAATACGCGCGTCAGCGGAAAAAATCCCCGGATGTGGAGTGTATAATTCTTGAACATACTTTCGATCTCATCATGCGTGGATATAAAGAAATGTACGATGCTGAGATCGAGAAACATATCAAGCAAATCGCAAATAACGAAAACAGGCTGCTCTCCGTTGCTCAGTTATCCATGGTTGATGCTGCTAAAGCGGCGGAAAATTCATCATCTGAGATGATCATCAATCCGCTCGATCCGCTAAAACATCATGTAGCAGGTTTACTGAAATTAGAGAGACGGCAGGAAATCGCAGAAAATGAAAAGCTATAATAGCCGCTTTTAAAGGATGGGGGATCGAAAAAACTGATCATCCGTCCTTTTTTTACATGTTTTAGAGGGATTACAGGCATTCACATCCAATTTATAACATAGAAGTAAACTGGATGGTTTGACCGCTTTATATTCGAGATGCAGACAAGCCTTCCCGTCCACACTTCAGCGCTCACATTAAAAGAAAGAGGTGTACTTAGAATGGTTCATTCACAAAAACCTTCTGATGTGTCTCTAAATCCCGAATTGAGGTCCCGTGCCAAAGCTGATTTTTTAAAGCATCACAACCGTTTGACGGAAATTGAACATCTGAAAGCAAGGATGCAAAATCTCATTCAGCATGTCGAAACCTCTCAAAGCGTTGAGGTGACAGATGCAAGGGTGACGGCCGAAGGAGAGGCGACTGCACTGTTGAAAGAGCGGCTTGACAAGGAATATCATAAACTGCTTGGCAAAATCACCCGTGAAGTTAATGTTGAAGATTTCGGGGCTGTTCCTGATGGAAGGGATAATACGGAAGCTTTCCGCAATGCAATCGGGAATGGACGAGTTAGAGTGAACATTCCGGCGGGCGAATATCTTGTTCAAGGAATCAAGCTCCCGTCTTGGACATATCTTGTCGGACAAGGCAAAGGTGTCACAATCATTAAACTTCATGAGGACACCCCGGCACATGAATGGGGCATCACGAATGATGATTATGAAAATGGAAACCGTAATATTTTTGTCCAGGGGATGACTTTAGACTGGAATCCGGACAGACAATGCGGAGTGAGAAACCCTGGAGGACAGTTTTCCAGCTGCTTAACGTTTGCAAAAGTCGAATTTGGCTGGATTAAAGATATTGAAGCCGTCAATGCAGGTCTTCACGGAATTGATATCACATCTCCGACATATGATCATTTGCCTGATACGGACTGGACAAAGGACGGCTCCAAGTATATCTGGATCGATAACTGTGTCACATATGGCGCGGGCGATGACGGCATAACTACGCATTACAGCGAATACATCTTTATTTCAAACTGCCATTCTGGAGACCCGCGCGGCACAGAGCACGCCGAAGGCATGTCCAACTCCAACGGTATCGAGATTGATGATGGGTCAAAGCATGTCTGGCTTTTAAATAACGTGACAAGCGGAAACATTCGCGGGGTGGAGGTGAAAGCCCACGAAATGTGGCCGGCTTCTCAAAACGTCCATATTATCGGCCACATATCCTACCGGGATGTCCGCGCTTTTGACCTCCGGCATATCGGCCACCACCAGGCATCAGATCCGGAAAGCACCACAGCATACGATGTAACGCTCATTGATTGTACAGCGGTTGAGCCTGTCTTCAATTCCCTGTATGAGAATGTTACTCCGAGAGCGCTCGTTGTTTCAGCCTATAAGAATGTTTATGTAAGCGGATTCACAGCGATCGGAAATCCGGATTACGACTATAGCGGCTATCCTGTAGTGGCATTGCAGTACCGAAGTCAAAACATTACGATCAATGGGATTAAGATTCGCGGATTTAAAAAGGCCGGTGTCGATATTAATTTATCGGGAGGGGCAAATAAAACCGATCATGTCAAAATATCAAACTTTGATTTTTACCATTCCGCTCCAATAGGAATATCGATCGGAGGCGGACTCTATTACGTCAATATTATGAACGGAACAATGTTAACAGAAGGCGGGACGGCAGGCATCCAATCGCCGAACAGTCAGGCCGTCATCATCGGGGTTCTGGCGGAGGGGTACAGTGCTGCTGCATCCATTAAAGGTCAAACCTATCAGCAGATGCCCGTCAGTTTAAAGGGCGGCGCCCAGATTGCAACCACCTCCGGTTTTGCATTTAATCAAACAAGCGCCGTCATTGCCGGAACCGGAGATATTACGGCAAAAGGTGAAAGAAATGCGGTCATCGGAGCTTCGGGCGGTTCAAGCACAGAGGGCTCCCGTGCATTTATCACAGCTTCAAACAATTCCCATATTACAGGCAACAGTGTTTCCAGAACGATTCTGTCCTCTGAAAGCATTACACTGGAAGAGCCGTACACAGTGGCTGGAGGTCACCAGTCAATCAAATGGCTTCTTGACTCCCGCTATGGAAATGGAGCATTTGCGGGGGCAATAACCTCTTCATTAACCGGCTATGGAGAATATTTTGAAAGTGAAAGCGGGCAGTTGATCGATACAGGCACAATCGTCGCCCTAAAAGGAGAAAAAATGGCCCCCGCACAAAGCGGAGATGATTTGCTTGGGGTTGTATCGGAAACAGCCGCTTTTGTTTCGGGGGCATCTAGCTTCACCTGGCAGAGCCGCTATTTGACAAACGAGTTTGGCGGATTGATTTATGAGGAAGTAACCGATATCGAAACAGGAGAGCTGATTCGCCTGCCGAAACAAAATCCAGACTATAACAAGGCTTTGGAAGACGGATACCTTTCACGTGATGCCAGAGATGAATGGCATGTAGTCGGGCTTTTGGGCAGGCATTATGTACGTATTGACGGCACAGTGCGTCAAGGAGATTATTTAGGAGCGCTTAACGGCATAGGGACAAAAGCAGCCGAAGGTTCTTGGAAAGTGATCAAAATAACCGCTCCTTACACTCCTGAAAAAGGATACGGAATCGCTCTCGCCTTAATCAAATAACGTGCGGCATAAAGATGGTCAGAAGAAAAAATATCCATTTTGAAGTGCTCATCCATAATATGAAGATGTATGACAAAAGCAAAGGAGTGATCGAATGAAAAAGCTGATGTACATGTTTTCCGCATTGCTTCTGACCGGAGCCATTTTTACTGTTAAAGCCGATGCCAAAAAAACCGCATCCCGTTCTTCCGATGAACAGCTCAAGGTCAAAGAATATTTTAATGGATATGACGGAACGTTTATTTTGCGAAACATCAAGAACGGTCAAACCTTTGTCTATAACAAAGAAAGAGCCTATAAAAGGCTGACGCCTGAATCCACTTTCAAAGTGGCAAATGCGCTGATCGGATTGCAGACGGGGGCAGTCAGAGACGAATATGATGTCAAGCGCTGGGACGGCATTGTAAGGGAGTTTGATTCTTGGAACCGTGATCATACCCTGGGATCGGGGATGCGCGAATCCGTCATCTGGTATTATCAGGCGATGGCCAGAGACATCGGCAGGGAGCGCATGGAAGATTGGCTTCGAAAGATTTCCTACGGCAACCAGGATATAAGCGGCGGAATCGATCAGTTTTGGCTCGACAGCACGCTGAAAATTTCTCCGCTGGAACAGGCCGATTTTATGGAAAAGCTTTATGAAGAATCGCTTCCATTTGACAAGTCTGTGATGAAAACGGTAAAGCGGATGATGATTCAAGAAGAAACAGACAGCTACATACTTTACGGCAAAACAGGCACAAGGCTGTCCGATATGAAGCTGGGCTGGTTTACAGGGATCGTTAAAAACGGCGGCAGAACTTATGTATTCGCCACAAACATAAATGGCACAGGTTCAAATGCAAAAGCCATTACGCGCAGCATATTAAAGAAATACCGATTAATAGACGAATAAAAATGTTGAGATGAAATGTCGATCTTTTACACAATCTAAACGTCTTTTACACAAAAAAACCGAAAAGCGAAAACAATCCTCCCTTAACCTGGTGATAAAACCAGGATATTGAAAGGGAGTTTTTTTATGTTGAAGAGATGGACGATTCGATTACTGCTTATTGCGGCTGTGCTGCCAGGGCTTTCTGAAGGTGCTGCATCGTCAACGCAGCATGCAAAAGGAGCTGCAAGATATGATGATGTTTTGTATTTCCCGAAATCGCGCTATCCTGAAACAGGGGCGCATATCAGCGATGCCATTAAAGCCGGTCATTCCGATGTCTGTACAATCGAAAGAGAAGGAGCGGATAAGCGGCGCCAGGAGTCTTTAAAAGGGATTCCGACGAAACCGGGATATGATCGTGATGAATGGCCGATGGCGATGTGTGAGGAAGGAGGGAAGGGGGCATCAGTGAGATATGTCGCTTCAACAGATAACCGGGGGGCAGGTTCCTGGGTCGGCAGCAGGCTGAGCGGATATGCCGATGGAACAAAAATTTTATTTATTGTTCAGTGAAAGCAAAAAAAATGTATTGTTTTAATTTTTTTTCCTTCAGGAAACTTTTTTGTTGACAGTAAATGTAAAGTTAGAGATAATAGGTGTGTAAGCATATTATGAATTCCTCTTTTTCAGGTTCGCCACCCAAACAATGGGCATGGTCTCGAACCTGATTTTTTTGATCAAAAAAAGCCGCCGGTTTCCCGGCGGTCCTGAGTAAGCCCGTGATTAATGAACGGTTCGGAAAACGCCGATCACCTTGCCGAGAATGATCACATTCTGCAGGATAATGGGCTCCATCGTCGGATTTTCCGGCTGGAGGCGGATATGGGTCTCTTCTTTGAAAAACCGCTTGACTGTCGCTTCGTCATCTTCGGTCATGGCCACGACGATATCTCCATTGATTGCGGTACTCTGCTGCTTTACAATTACATAATCTTTATCCAGTATCCCTGCATCAATCATGCTTTCCCCCATAATCTCGAGCATGAAAACATGTTCTTCCGGCGGAGCCAGGCGGTCAGGGAGCGGAAAGTACTCCTCGATATTTTCGACGGCAGTAATCGGCATCCCGGCCGTTACCTTTCCAATGACGGGAACGTTGACAACCTGGTTTTTCGGAATGTGAATCTCTTCTTCGGTATCCAGGATTTCGATCGCTCTCGGCTTCGTCGGGTCTCTTCTGATCAGCCCCTTTGTCTCAAGTCTTGCCAAGTGGCCGTGTACGGTAGAACTTGATGCCAGGCCGACCGCTTCGCCGATTTCCCTGACGGAAGGCGGGTAGCCTTTGCGCTTCACTTCTTCCTTAATGAACCGCAATATATCAAGTTGTCTTTTTGATAGCTTCGTCATGATCTGCACCTCAAAACGTCGATTTTAGGTAGATTATAGCATGTTTTTCCTCGAAGTACAAACATAGGTTCGAAAAAAACAATTGACAGAAACATTTGTTCGTATGTATACTGAAAGCACAAAAAGCGAACAAATATTCTGTTTGGGGTGATAGATTTGAATAGGGAATCATTGATTTTCGTCAGTCTGTTTACTGCTGTGATCAGCTTCTGTGTTCTGTTTTTGTCTTTTGCCGGGAAGATGGAGGAAAGCAAGCAATATGTTAAAATAGAAGTTCAAGAAGGAGATACTTTATGGGAGATTGCCGATCACATCGAGGGCGGCAAGTCCGCTGACAAGCAAAAATTCATTGAGTGGGTTGCCGACAAAAACGATCTGCCGACATCTGTCATCAAGCCCGGCGATGTTTTGATCCTGCCGGTAACCAAACAGCATTCTGACCGATATCAGCTTGCAGAAGTAGAGTAAGAAGGGTGAGGGGATTTCCATGAACGCGATTATATACACCAGGGTGAGCACGACGAAGGAGCAGCAGGAAACCTCCTTAAAACGGCAGGAAGAGGAGCTTGCATCACTTGCAGCCGAACACGGCATGACCGTTGTAAAAGTCATTTCCGAACAGGCGAGCGGATATGAAATGGACCGGGACGGTGTATTCGATTTGCTTGATGAAATAAAAAGATCAGACGTGGATGCTGTATTGATCCAGGATGATACAAGGCTTGGAAGAGGAAACGCCAAAATAGCCCTCCTTCACTGCTTATATAAAGAAGGGGTTCAAATTTATACACTCGCACACAGGGGACAGCTGGAACTTTCCGAGGCCGACTCAATGGTTTTGGAAATCGTCGGCATCGTGGAAGAATACCAGCGGAAAATACATAATCTTAAGATTAAAAGAGGGATGAAGAAAGCGGTCGAAAACGGCTACCGCCCGGAAAGGAATCTAAAAAACCAACATGAAGGAAACGGGAGAGAGCGGATTGAAGCCCCGCTTTCAGAAATCATTCGGCTCAGGGAAAACAAGCTGACGTTTGCAGAGATTGCAGCCGTTTTAAGGGGCTTTGGGTACAGCATATCGAAAGCTACCGTACACCGCCGCTATCAGGAGTATAAGAGCAGCCAGCCGGATTCATTTGTTGTCAAACGAGAGCGAATTTAGTAGTATGAATGATAAACAAATCAAAGGAGCATATTATGATTTCCAAAGAAAAAATAGCCAGAATCAATGAGCTTGCGAAAAAATCAAAAACCGGCTCTTTGACGGAGGAAGAAAAAGCAGAACAGCAGAAGCTGCGCCAGGAATATTTGAATGGTGTCCGCGCATCTATGAAAAACACGCTGAAAAATGTGACAATCGTAGATCCGGAAGGCAATGATGTGACGCCGGAAAAGCTCAAAAAGGAAAAAAACCGCCGCCTTCATTAATTTTAGGGAATACGTCAATATCGTATTCCCTTTTTGTGTATACTA
Organism: Bacillus swezeyi; assembly: GCF_001969815.1. Lineage (GTDB taxonomy): Bacteria > Bacillota > Bacilli > Bacillales > Bacillaceae > Bacillus > Bacillus swezeyi. The sequence goes on from NZ_MRBK01000006.1 coordinate 352,476, forward strand.
TTGAAATAAAAGGAGCATAACGAGATCAACCATCATTTTTCAGACGCTTTCTGAGCTGAAATGGTTGTGAAAACTGATGGGTAGATTTATGATAAGAAAGTAGAGTACATACAGGAAGGGGATAAAAATGAAAACGATTGAATTAAAATCTGTCGCAACGATACGGACACTATCCATAGACGCCATTGAAAAGGCAAAATCCGGCCACCCAGGCATGCCGATGGGGACTGCTCCGATGGCTTATTCGCTTTGGACAAAAATGATGAATGTAAACCCTGAAAACCCAAGCTGGTTTAACAGAGACCGATTTGTGTTATCTGCCGGACATGGTTCAATGCTGCTGTACAGCATGCTTCATTTAAGCGGGTATGATGTATCGATGGAAGATCTAAAGAATTTCCGCCAATGGGGCAGCAAAACACCAGGTCATCCTGAATTCGGACATACTCCTGGCGTTGATGCGACGACAGGCCCGCTCGGTCAAGGAATCGGAATGGCTGTCGGAATGGCGCTTGCAGAACGCCATCTTGCGGAAACTTACAATCGCAGCGAATATCGTGTCGTTGACCATTATACATACAGTATTTGCGGTGACGGGGATTTAATGGAAGGAATCTCATCAGAAGCGGCTTCACTTGCAGGCCACCTAAACCTCGGCCGTTTAATCGTGCTTTATGATTCCAATGATATTTCCCTTGACGGAGATTTAGACCGCTCTTTCTCTGAAAACGTGAAGCAGCGCTTTGAAGCAATGAACTGGGAAGTGCTCTATGTAGAAGACGGGAATAACATTACTGAAATTACAGCAGCGCTTGAAAAAGCGAAGCAGAATGAAAATCAGCCGACATTAATTGAAGTGAAAACAACGATCGGTTTCGGATCTCCAAACCGTGCGGGAACTTCAGGCGTTCACGGCGCTCCTCTCGGTGCAGAAGAGGCTGAGCTGACAAAAGAAGCGTATGAGTGGACATATGAAGAAGATTTCCATGTTCCTTCTGAAGTATACGATCACTTCAACGAAACGGTGAAAGAGGCTGGCAAGCGCAAGGAACAGGAATGGAATGAACTGTTCTCAGCATACAAAAAAGCTCACCCGGAGCTTGCAGAACAACTTGAATTGGGCATCAAAGGAGAGCTTCCTGCTGACTGGGAAAAGGAAATTCCTGTTTATGAGAAAGGAAGCAGCCTGGCTTCACGCGCATCTTCCGGAGAAGTGCTGAACGGAATCGCGAAACAAGTGCCGTTTTTCTTTGGCGGCTCTGCCGATCTGGCTGGTTCCAATAAGACGACGATCAAAAACGGCGGCGATTTTTCAGCAAAAGACTATGCCGGCAGAAACATCTGGTTCGGCGTCCGCGAATTTGCCATGGGTGCAGCTTTAAACGGAATGGCTCTTCATGGCGGTCTCCGGGTGTTTGCCGGAACATTCTTCGTCTTTTCAGACTATTTGAGACCGGCGATTCGCCTTGCCGCTTTAATGGGGCTTCCGGTCACATATGTATTTACACACGACAGCATCGCAGTGGGAGAAGACGGTCCGACGCATGAACCGATTGAACAGCTTGCATCTCTCCGCGCTCTTCCAAATCTGTCTGTCATGAGACCTGCTGACGGAAACGAAACAGCTGCGGCATGGAAGCTTGCACTTCAATCAGACAACCAGCCGACTGCGCTTGTCCTTACTCGTCAAAACTTGCCGACGATCAACCAGTCTGCCGAAACGGCATATGAAGGTGTTGAAAAGGGAGCTTATGTCGTGTCTAAGAGTCAAAATGAAAAGCCAGCTGCCATTCTGCTTGCAAGCGGCTCAGAGGTCGGACTTGCGATTGACGCACAAAGCGAACTGCTGAAAGAAGGCATTGATGTATCAGTTGTCAGCGTGCCGTCTTGGGACCGCTTTGAGAAGCAGTCAGCCGAGTATAAAAACGCTGTCCTTCCTTCTGATGTGACGAAACGTCTTGCAATTGAAATGGGATCGCCGCTCGGATGGGACAGATATACAGGCACTGAAGGCGATATTCTCGCCATTAACCAATTCGGCGCATCCGCTCCTGGGGAAACGATTTTGAAGGAATACGGCTTCACTCCAGCGAATGTTGCAGACCGCGTGAAAAAGCTTTTAAATCAATAATGACATTGCATGGGAAAGAGAATGATCTCCGAATCATTCTCTCAGCGTGTCGACAAACCCTCGCATTCGTTGTCAGGCCTGCGCGTCGGTGCTCACGAATTGCAACATTCGCTCCGCTCCGATGCTTCCTAGACTGCAAAGGTTTTCAATCACGCTGAAAGGATGACAAAATCCTAAAACTTCAAACCGTTTTAGGATTTTGTCAACAATCTGAAACGCCAGAATGTCTGGCGTTTTTTTTGCTAAGTCCCCGTTTATGCCTGCGCCTGACGTTTTTTAGACGCTTCATTCACCTGTTCGTCGGCATGGTATGAAGAACGGACGAGCGGTCCAGCTTCACAATGGCTGAAGCCTTTTTCCATGGCGATTTCTTTTAACTCGGCAAACTCATCAGGGTGATAGTACTTTTGTACTTTGATATGTTTTTTAGAAGGCTGCAAATATTGACCGATTGCCATAATATCGACGTTGTTTGCAAGAAGGTCATCCATTGTTTCAATGATTTCCTCTTTTGTTTCGCCAAGACCGATCATAATGCTGGATTTCGTTGGAATATCAGGCTGCATCTCTTTGGCCCGGCGCAAAAATTCCAAAGACCGATCATATGTAGCTCTTGCACGGACTCTTGGCGTCAGGCGGCGAACCGTCTCAATGTTGTGGTTTAAGATGTCCGGCCGGGTATCCATCAGCGTTTTTAAATTATCATAGTCTCCGCCCATGTCAGAAGGGAGAACTTCAATCGTTGTAAAAGGGCTTTTTCTGCGGACAGCGCGCACCGTTTCAGCAAAAACGCCTGCGCCTCCATCTTTTAAGTCATCACGGGCAACAGCTGTAATGACCGCATGTTTCAGATTCATAATGCTCACAGAATCTGCGACGCGTTCCGGCTCATTTAAATCCAGTTCGGTCGGCAGTCCTGTTTTTACCGCACAGAACCGGCAGGCTCTGGTGCAGACAGATCCAAGGATCATAAAGGTCGCAGTCCGTCTGACGGCCCAGCATTCATGAATATTCGGACATTTTGCCTCTTCACAAACCGTATTCAAGTTATTCTCTCTCATTAGCTTTTTCAAACCCGTATAGTTTTCATTCGTGTTCAGCTTAATTTTAAGCCATTCGGGCTTTCTCAGGTGCTCGTCTTTCTTTGCCAATTCCATCATCTCCATCGTGGATTGTAGTCAAGTTCAAATACGAAAGTTTTGACGCTACGCCGGATGTGTCCCTTGCTTTTGGAACCGCTTAAAAAACCAAATCGTCATCTTTAGTCACTTTAACATAGTACAGATTTGTGAACAAGTGTTGGTTTCACAATATGGAATTACTAACATTTTCATATTATCGTTTCCTTCATATGTCACAAACTATATGTATTCAAACGGAAAGGAGCTAAGGACACTGTGAAAGTTGTATTATCCGTTCTCATCCTCCTTTTGTTCATTTTGCAGCCTTGTGCTTTCGCGAAGGAAAAAAAAGAGCCTGATCTGCAGAAGAGAATGGCGCTATATCATAAAACAGAGGCGGCAACTCATATTCCCTGGTATGTTTTCGCAGCTGTGGATCAATATGAGATCAATCTCCGCAAAAACCGCAGAGATTTGCCAAAGCTGAAGGGTGATACAGGGATCTATATTCCCCAAAGCATCTGGAGCGGTCCTGAAAACCCGAATCCTCAAGATAAGTCACCGCTCAGCATCAAGGTTTTTGACGGAATTGGAATGGATGGAAACGGAGACGGTAAAGCAGAAGCAGATCAGGATGAAGATGTCCTTTATACATTTGGCCAATACTTGCTGACATATGGAAGAGATATCGATAACATCCGCATCGGGCTGTGGGAATTTTATGAAAGGGATCAGACGGTCGGCATCATTTCAGGCTTTATCAAGCTTTTTCAAAAGTACGGCCACATTGATTTAGGTGAACACGCCTTTCCTCTGCCGGTAAAATCAGATTACAGCTATAGAAGCACCTGGGGAGATGCCCGCGGATTCGGCGGAAGGCGCATCCATGAAGGAACCGATTTGTTCGCCCACTATGGTCTGCCCGTTCGCTCCACATGCTACGGAATTATTGAAATGAAGGGCTGGAACCGTTTTGGGGGATGGAGAATCGGGATCAGAGACATCAATAATACGTATCACTATTTTGCCCATCTGAATGGATTCAGCAAAGGATTAAAAGTCGGGCAGATCGTTGAGCCGGGACAGGTCATCGGTTCTGTCGGCAATACGGGATACGGGCCGCCGGGAACATCCGGAAAGTTCCCTCCCCACCTGCACTACGGCATGTATAAAGATAATGGGAGAACCGAATGGTCATTTGATCCGTATCCTCACTTGAGAGCATGGGAACGAAAAGAAATCAGAAAGAAAAAATAAAAGCAAACATCCCTATTCAACTGAATAGGGATGCTTATAATTAACTGCTTTGTTGTTTTTTATGTTTCACAACCGCATTTGTGATGCTTGCGGCCAATCCTCCCCAAATAATGATGATGCCTGCAGACATCATTGCAATAGAAGCACCGCTCATGAGGAAACCTCCTTATCTTGATGAAGTGAAGTATACCCAAGCCCATTCTTCCATTTAGAAAGCGAGAGCAGGAAGCCTGCTGCGATGGCGCCAACCGCCACACACCATCCCCACTTCAGCAGAAATTCCATCGGCAGATCGCCATAAGCCGTTGTCAGATTCGTTTTGATATTATCAAACATCATATAGCCCAGTACAAGCGGAGTGACAACACTTAAACAAATTCTCCACCATGCGCCCAGCTGAATGTCGGAAACCGAATTGGCGTGAGCCTGAAGAGATTTGAGCTCTCTGGCGAACCAGGCGATGGCAATGACTTCAATCAACCCGGCAAGCGCTACTCCGAAATTATTGATAAAGTAGTCGGCCGCATCGAGGAAGAACAATCCGCCTTTTGTAGCAAACACCAATGAACACAGAGCAGCGGCTCCTCCGCCGTACAGGACGGCCTTCCGCCGCGGAACATTAAATTTATCCTGAATCGCGGACACATACGTTTCCGAAATCGAAATGAGAGATGACAGGCCGGCTAAAACGAGCGAACCAAAGAATAAAAATCCGAACAGCGCATTAAACGCCGGAAACTCATTGATGATCTGCGGAAATACGACAAACGCCAAGCCGACTCCCGAAGAGACAACCTCTTTCACCGGAATGCCCTGCTGCGCCGCCATAAATCCAAGGGCGCTGAATACGCCGATCCCAGCCAAAAGTTCAAAAGATGAATTGCCGAATCCGGTAATAAATGCATTATTAGTAATATCTGACTTCTTCGGCAAATAGCTGGAATAGGTAATCATGATCGCGAAAGCAATCGACAGGCTGAAGAAAATTTGGCCGTATGCTGCAACCCACACTTTTCCGTTTGTAATCTGACTCCAGTCAGGAGTAAAAAACGCATTCAGCCCTTGAGATGCTCCATCCAGTGTTATCGAATAAATGACAATGATTAAAAATAAGACCCCAAGCATTGGAATGAAAATCCGGTTTGCCATTTCGATCCCTTTTTTGACTCCGGCAAATAAAATGCCCAGAGAGACAATCCAAACGATCGCCAGCGGGATCAAGACACCCGGCACAAAGCCGCCGAATTGGCCGATTGCACCGCCGCTGATATCCACTCTGTTTAAATATTCAGTCATTAAGAAATTTTCTGTATCTTTACCCCATCCCAAGTTGAAAGAAAAAACGGCGTAGGATATGGCCCAAGCCACGATAACGGCATAATAAGTTGAAATGACAAATGATATCGCAACCTGCCACCAGCCGATCCATTCTTTTCCTTTCCCCATTCTGGCGTAAGAAAGCGGTGCCGACCCTCTGTACTTATGGCCGATTGTAAATTCCATTATGAGAAGGGGAATTCCTGCGGTTAACAGCGCAAACAAATATGGCAAAAAGAAAGCGCCGCCTCCGTTTTCATAAGCGACAGCCGGGAATCTCCAAATATTCCCCAAGCCGATTGCAGAACCGACTGCTGCCATGATAAAACCCGCTCTTGTTCCCCATTGCGGACGAGTATCCATAAGCTTCCTCCTTTACCTTTTTGAAACATCAGAAAAAAAAGAATTTTCTAATTATTATTATTGAATAGTATATACAGTCTTTATGCCTAAGTCAAAGTATTTTTTTAAGAAAATAGACACATGCCGTTTTTGATTCAATGAAAAAAACATTCTGCATGCGTTTTTGCAGAATGCCTGGAAACATTTACTTCTTTTGATCCGCTTTCTCATCCGTTTTTTCGTCTTTGGACGGAATCTGAATGGATGGCGCCGTCTGGCTCCCGTTGCCGCTGTAGAAATCCGGTACATCTCCATGAACGGCCTGAATTGTCGCCGGAACCGTATTTTTCACAACCGCAGTCTTTGTCGCAAACGGAATGACCACACGAATTTTGACCTCTACAAGCACGCCGAGATTAATTAATGCATTATTAATTCCGTATGGTTTGACGCTTTCTTTAAAATCTGTAAAAACATCTCCAACAACGTTGAAGCGCACCGGTATTTTCGGCCCGAGGTTTCCAAGCAGGGAATTTCCTGTTGTCTGGCCAAGAGGAATTTGATAAATAACGCCGTCACTCCGATCGTCCGGCGTTTTCGCAGAAGAATTAAATTCTTCCGTTTCCGTTACTTTTAAGTTGTCGTGCAGTCGTTTCGTAATCTTGGTTTGCATATCACGAACAACATGGGAATTGAAGTTAATCGTTGTCACTTTTCCATTTTCATCCGACTTCATCTCCACCATGTTTTGCACATTTTCATCTTCGTTCATATAGTCCTCAACGGCTTCCTGGATGACGTGCGTTGCAATCCTGTTGGTTTCCATTTCCGCAATGTGCAAAAGCGTCGGTTTGATAGATGTGTTGATAATCAGTAAGCTGATTGTGGTAGAAAGAGTGAAAAATACAAAAGAAAGAAGCATGACATATCGAAAAGGCAAAGGTCCTCTTTTTGACAGAGGGCCGCGAAATCTTCGCAAGCAAAATCCCCCCTTACATCACAATGTGTATGCTTGTAAGAGGGGATATACGATTCAATCAGACAACTTTATTTCGCCATTTTTAAAAGGGCCTCTTTTCCGCTCATTCCCGCATGTATACCAAGCTCTTTGGCCGCATCTGTCACAGATTCAAGCGGGGCTTCGAGAAGCTGGTCGATCGTCCTGACGCCGACGGCTCTCGCGGCGACAATTTTCCGTTCCTTTAATTTATCATTCAGCAGGGCAACATCAAGCGCTCCGCACATAATATATCCATGGTCATTTGCAACCGCCATAAAATTCGTTTTTGGCAATTTGACTGTGACAGCCGTGAACGGCTGATCTTCAATCATAATCGGAGTCAAGTTCACCATTGCTATCCCTCCCTTTACCATTAATGTATGATAAAGCGGAAGACTTGTTCCGGTTTGCCTGGAAAGGCTGGTTTTGCATCTCCGTTTACAAAAGCGGCCCCATCTTTTTAAGCTTCCAAGAGAGCAGATCACGCAAAAATTCGGGCATATAATATTGAATATGATCGGCATCGCGAATGGCGGGAAAAAGGGTTCCGAGTGTGAACATATCAATAGTGGCGAGCTGATAAACCGTGTTCGCTTCCATTTTCACCCCGTTGACCGTCAGCTTTTCGGCATCGAGACCGGAGTACATCATTCTTCCCATCACTTTCCCGCGAAAGCCGAGCCCTTTAATGCGCAGCTGTTCCATTTTCTCTGTTGAAGCCTGAAGAACGATTTCTTTCAGCTCGGCTCCCGTCAGTTTAATGGCGACCGGATTAATCGGGTGCGGACAAATCCGGTGGATATCTGCTTTCGTGACAGCTCCTTTAGAAAGAGAATCAAGCACAATCCCGGCGTTGACCATTCCGATTTCTGCATCACACCATTCCTTCAGCGCATCAGCCAGCATTTGAGGCAAAGGGGATGTCCCAAACCAGTCGGTTTCAAGCGGCTGATCCAATATCGCAATTTCTTGCTGCAGAACTTGTCCGGCCTCTTTTTCTTTTTCTTTCAGCATCGCAATGGTTTCTTCCGATTCCCTGTTCCAATCAGCCGTTTTTAGAACTTCGGCCTTTTTGTCTTCTATCCCTTTGTTAAGCGTGAGTTCAACATGACCGACATAGTTTCCGTATTTTTCCGCGCAGGCGAGCAAAACACCGTTTTTCATCATGCCGTCTTCAAGCAAATGATGGGTATGGGAGCCCAGGATCAAATCGATTTCAGGAAATGCTTCTGCGGCCCGCTGATCGTCTAAAATGCCTAAATGGGAGAGAAGAACCGTGATATCGGCGTTTCCTTTTACCTCTTGCAATACCTCAGCAATGCTTTCAAAAGCATCTGTGACTTTCCAGTCGAGCTGTTCATAAATCGGATAATAAGGTATCGTCACACCAAGGATGGCGATGGTCAGGCCGTTTTTCAGCGATTGGATCCAATAAGGCTGTGCCCAGGCCGGTCTGTTTCCCTCGCTGTCGAACAAGTTGGAGACAACAATCGGAAAAGAAGCGTCATCATAGAGCGTATCGAGCTCTAGATGCGGCAGTGTGATTCCTTCATTATTTCCAATCGTTGCGGCATCATAGTCCAGATGATTCAGCAGCTCCACATTTGCTTTTCCAAATGACGCTTCTGATATCGGGTGAAACCTGTCCACATGATCGCCGATATCGAACAGAAGCACCTCTTCATGATCAGCCGCATGTTTTTGCCTTTGTGTTTGTATGTAGTCTACGATTTTCGGCCAGTTTTCAAAATGGCTGTGCAAATCGTTCGTATGATAAATATGGAGCTTTTCCCGCATGCAAATCTCTCCCTAACGTTTAGCTAAATACGCCCTGATAGATTAATCTGATTCCGATCAGGATCAGAACAAGCCTCATGATGACAACGATTGTCTTCGTTTGCATTTTTTTATTCATTATAGCGCCAAGCTGACCGCCAAACCATGCGCCTGGAATCAGCGCAAATGCATAGAGCCAATTGACATGGCCCGATATGACATGGCCGACAGATCCAGCAACAGATGAAAGAAAAATGATAAACATGGATGTCGCAACGGCAACCCTTGTCGGGAATAAAAATAAGAGCATCATCGCCGGCACCATCAACGAGCCTCCTCCGATCCCAAATAAACCGCCGAGGAAGCCGACAAAAAACGCGATTGCGATTCCAGCGAGGGGCTGGTAGGAATACGTATAATCTTGTCCATCATCATCGCCTTTAAATGTCCTGATGACTCCCGTATGTTCTCTATCCGCCGGTTTCAATTTTTTCTTGATCATTAATGAAAGGGATATCAATATCATAAAAATCCCGAACCAGAGAGAAAACGAGTCTGAGCTGAAATACTTGGAAACATGGGCTCCGGCGATGCTGCCGGGTCCAGATCCGATGAAAAAAATCAGTCCGCTCTTGTAGTCGACGGTTTTATATTTCATATAAGCCATTGTTGAAGAAAGTCCTGTAAAAATGATGACGAGGAGCGATGTGCCCACCGCCATCTGCGGTGTCACTTGATCAAACATTCCGGGAATGCCGGCTAAAAAAAGCAGGGAAGGAACAATGACCACCCCTCCTCCCAGACCGACGAGACTGCCGATGGTTCCCGCGATCAGACCAAGTATAACCAGTATGAGATATTCCATAAAATGAGTCCTCTTTTCTCAGCTGAATAAATCGAGCTGTCTTGGAGTGAGCCCTGTATATTCAAGGTTCAATAATTTCATCAATTGTTTGCCGTTCGCAGCCGCATCTCCTCCGGAATTGTTATTGAAGAGCACATATAGCTTTTTCGACTGCTTCTCTAGCAGCTCCAGGTTTTGTTTCCAATCTTGCAGTTCCTGTTCATTATATAAATACAAATATCTGACTTCCCGCCAGTTTTGCCCTGAAGACGGTCTAACCCATCCTTCTTTATTGCGGCCATGGAAGCGCACTAGCGTTTTTTCGCTGTTTGTCGCATGAAGGACGGCCGGAATGCAGCCTTCCCCGATCTGCGGCTCGTCACATATGCTGTGAATCCAGTTTTGCTCTTCCATAAAGGCGAGCGTCTTATCGTAATACTCGGGCATGAACCATGACCGATGCCTGAATTCAAGCGCACACGGAATGTCTCCCATCTTCTCTTTGCACCATCTTAAGTAGTTGACATTTTCTTTTTTACAGTCAAACCAGGGCGGGAACTGAAATAGGACCATCGCCAATTTTCCCGCTTTTATGTAGGGTGTTAAGGACAGTTTGAAGGCATCAAACATCTCATCCTTCGATTCAAAAGGGATCTCCCCGCGCTGATGTCCTGTCATCCCCTGATAAGCCTTAATGATAAACTGAAACGATTCAGGCGTCTCCTTTACCCACTTTTCATTGTTCCTCTCCGGCTGAATGGCATAAAAGCTCGCATCCAGCTCAACGATCGGAAAATGAGCCGAATAGCGGATCAGCCTGTTTTGGCTGCTCGTCTTGGGCGGATACAGGCTGTCATGATCCCCCCATCCTGTTAATCCGATATAAATCAATGCAGTTCACCTCTCTTTTTAGTTTATCACAGGTTTTTTACAGAATCTTATATTTAGGCCTGTTTGTAGCTTTTCCTGTTTTAAAGCGGAATACTTCATCAACAACAAAGAAGCCGGGTTCTCCGGCTTCTTTAGCGTGCTTTCTTGGGATAAAGAGTAAAGCTGAAACTATAAAGAAAATCGATTGCGAGTATGATTGTCCATAAAGAAGCCATTTGCATTAACGGTTCTGTTCTTTCCGCATCTCCGATGAACAGGTGCATTCCGGCTAAAATCGCCGCTCCGATCACCCAGGCTATGAAGTGGCGGAACCAGCCTGCCCGCTCTTTTTTTGCATGTTCTTTGCCATGCCGCGGACCTTTATCAGGCTTCGGACCTCCGGCAAAACGGTGGGCGAATCTGGCATCCGCCCATTTGATCATGCGGCTGCCGAATGCGATGCTGACTCCGATATAAACGGCAGCTATACCGTGCAGTGTATCCGCCTCAGCTCCATTGTGCAAATCAACCGCTGTTGAAATGAGCAAAAGCAAATCCAACACAGGCGTACAAGCAAACATCATGAAGCCGATTTTTTTCTTCCCTGCAATATATCGAAAAAACAGTCCTAACAGAATAAAAACCCAAAATCCTATTTCACAAGCTATAATCAATAAACCGATCATCCAGTGTCTGCCTCTCCTTTTTAATACAATTGTGTTTAAAAAAATAATAACACAAATGGATTAAATAATACAACCGTGTTATAATAAATATATGCCAAAAATCGTTGATCATGAAAAACAAAAAGAAAAGATAGCCGAAGCCGTTTGGAATGTCATTCACAGAGAAGGGCTGGAACAGTGCACCGTCCGAAAAATCGCAAAGGAGGCCGGACTCTCCGCAGGTTCTTTGCGGCACTACTTCCCGAACCAGTCTGAACTGTTGATTTACTCGATGAAGCTTGTCACAAACAGGGTAAAAGTGCGAATCGAAAATATGAGATTTACAGGAACACCGGCTGAGTGTATCAAACAGCTTCTTCTCCAGCTTTTGCCCGCAGATGAAGAAAGAAGGCTGGAAATGGAAGCGTGGTTTTCTTTTACAGCTAAATCGCTCAGTGATCCGGCACTCAGACCGTTAAGGAAGGAGATGAATGAGGAAATTTATTCTGCCTGCAAGCTGGCTGTCGAAACGCTCAGCCGATCAGGGGCAATGCCGGAAATGGATGCAGGGGAGGAAATAGAACGGCTGTATGCACTGGTTGACGGATTGGCGCTTCATGCGCTCCTTGAGCCTGAACGCATCACAGCTGATAAGATCGACTCTGTGTTGACAAGGCAATTGAATACTTTGAAATGAATGAAACAGCCTGACACCAGGCTGTTTCAATTTTTTAGCGGGTCTGTGAATATCCTTTCGTTTTCAGCCATTCTTCCCCCTGCTGCATCGCGTCCATCATTTGCCTTTCAGCCATCACGACAACTACGGTCCTTACGATACCCCAACCCATCGCGCCGACGAGCACTTATTTAAATCCTTCGTTGAAAGACTTGGCCATCTCCCTTGAATTTATCCGGCAACGAAAGTCCGAATGAGGCCCAGCGCGAGAAAATCCCCACTATTCCATTTCAGCATTTTCATGTAAAGTCATAAGAAAGATAAGCAGATAAAGGAGAGGTGTTACATTGCAGCAGTGGATTAAAGAAACAGCAAGAGGCAAAAGAGGCGCCAGGGATTTAACTTATGAAGAAGCAAAGCAGGCTGCCGAAGCGATCATGACAGGCACAGCAAGCCCTGCTCAGACTGCAGCCTTTTTGATAGCGGAACGCATTAAAACGGAATCCCCTGAAGAGCTGCTCGCTTTTGTCGAAGCATTAAGGGAGCAATCTGAACAATTGCTTCTTCCTCAAGCGGTTCAAGAGAAGCTGATCGACTTTGCCGGGCCCTATACAGGAAGACACTCTTTTCTGGCAACCATTCCCGTTTCGATTCTTCTCGCGGAAAACGGTATTCCTTCATTTTTACACAGCAGTGATGCCCTGCCGCCCAAATATGCGACAAGCTTGAAGGAAGTGCTGAACAAATTGGGAATCTTCCCTGAGGCTGATGCCTGCCAGACGGCAAAAACGCTGGAGCGGCTTTCAATCGGGTTTGCCGCAGCTGAGAAACTGTGCAAACCGTTTTTGCGGATTCGGCAGATCCGCGAGGAAATCGGCGTCCGCACCATTCTGAATACAGCCGAAAAACTGGTGAACTTCTCAGCCTCAGGCAAACTCATGATGGGAGCTTTTCACAGGACGGCCATTCAAAAAATGTATCCCGTCTTTCAACACCTTTCATATCAGGAAGTATTTATCGTTCAAGGAGCAGAGGGTTCTGAGGATGTTCCTGTACACCGCGGAAGCTTTGTGTTTTCGATAAAGGACGGCGGGATGACCTCATTTATTTTAAAACCGGAAGAATTCGGACTGCATGTGGATGAATCCAAGCTGAAAAAGCCTCTCCCGGCAGAAGAACAGGCAGAAAAAATCGTGGCTGTCCTCTCAGGAGATGAATCGCCGGATGTGGAGTATGAAAGAAAACAGGTCATCATGAATACGGCATTGCGCTGCTATTTATTCAAGGTTTGCCCGACAATTGAAGAAGGCATCCGGATCACAGAACATCAGCTTCAAGAGAAGGCAGGCTTGAATCTCCTCAGAAAGTGGAGAGCGTCATTTACAAGACAGTAAGAAAATCGTAATCAAAATGACATTCCCTTTTCATGAAATCATTGGATAATGAAAACAAATGAAAAAGGAGGTTTCAGACGATGAACCGCATGTTTGTCATACCGTTTATTTTCATGTTGTCAGCCGTGTTCACTCCCTTTGAAAAAGCAGATGCCTTCTCGCTTTTCCCATTAAAGACATCGCTTTGCTTATCGTCCGTTCCAGCAGATTACTACCAGCAGACACAAGGGAAAACGGGAGAGGATTTGAAACAAGCGCTACATGAGACGATCGATGATCATACTGAACTTTCTTACAGCGAAATCTGGGATGCGTTGAAAGAAACAGACGAAGATCCGGCAGCTCAACATCATGTCCTTCTCTTGTATTCCGGGGAATCCCGCTCCAAAGATGCAAACGGAGGACAAATAGGCGACTGGAACCGCGAGCACGTCTGGGCTAAATCACACGGAGATTTCGGCACGAGCAAAGGGCCCGGAACAGATTTGCATCATATCAGGCCAAGTGATGTGCAAACGAATTCCGCCCGGGGAAATCTGGACTTTGACGAAGGAGGCAGTCCATATCCGGGTGATCCCGATAATTATTATGACGGTGATTCATGGGAGCCGGACAGCCGTGTGAAAGGCGATGTCGCCAGAATGATTTTCTACATGGCCGTCCGCTATGAAGGCGAGGACGGTCACCCCGATCTCGAAATGAATGACAAAACGGGCAACGGTTCTCTGCCTTTTCACGGCAAAATGGCGGTCTTGCTGAAATGGCATAAAGAAGACCCTGTTGATGATCTGGAAAGAAAAAGAAATGACATCATTTATGAACAATATCAGCATAACCGCAACCCATTCATTGATCATCCTGAATGGGCCGAAGAGATTTGGCACCCGGAGCTTTAGCTTGATAAACGAAGGCGCTTTTCTATTTTGATAAAGCGCCTTCGTTCTCAAATGACTGCTTCTGTCCGCAGATCAAAAAGGCGTCATAAATCCGATTTTCTCTCCCGAAGTCAGAACTTTGTTTAGACCCCGTGTTTTTTGTTCTATTCGATTTTCGCCTGAAAATTTGCTCTCTGCAGCTGTCCTAGTTCTTTAACATGTTCAGGCCTGACGTCCAGAACCAACTTCCTTCAGGGGTCTTAGCGCCCTGCTTTTTTCCTTCGGAATCTCAAGGCGAACCGTTAAAGCCGGCTGCAAATGGATTGGCCGGATGATGATAAATGTCATGAGGATTTGCCGCCTGCTGAATTTCCCGTGATGGCATTCTACTTTCGAAAAAATCGGCGGCTCAGGCCAATTGGTTGTAGCCGCACATCATCTGCCTTCAATCTCTTCTTGCTGTTTGCCATTTTCCAGCATACCGAGAACGTCGATCAGCGTATGCTTCACGACAAATTTCAAGTAGTCGGCAGAACAATGATCATCATCCAAAATAGGCTCAGGCAAATGTCTGATCGCTTGCTGTACCTTTTCATCAATGGTAAGCTGCTGATCATTTAATATCTCTTCTATCATCGATGACCGAAAAGGAAACGGACAGACTCCGCTAAATGCGGCGCGAACATGATCGTCGATTTTGATTGCTGCTATGGTCACCAGCGGATAGCCCTTTGCCCAATGCCTGCGCACTTTAATATTGGCAAAAGGGAGATTGAGATAGCGTTTTTCTGTCAGAAGCAGGAGGAGCATCTCTCCATCATTCAGCTGAAGCTGTTTATTAAATACATCATGGATTAGATACAAATTCACTCCTTTTGCGTCAAGTGTCATGACTTGGCTGTCGGTCAACAAAAATGGCAAAACAGCTTCCCGATAAAAAACCTCCCCGCATATATTGCCGCCAAGCGTAATTCGTTTTCGAGCCGCATGATCGGCCACACCTCTCGCAGCACTGCACAATAAAGGAAAGTCAACGCTTTCCGATATTTCCGTTAAAGTTAAGGCCGCGCCTATTGTAAGATGTTTTTTCCCGGACTTGAAAACCCGGCACTCAGGTACCTCTTTAATATCGATCACCGCTTTTGTGTTCATCCTGTTGAAACGGCCAAGCGCCAGATGCTCTGTGTCGCCTGAAACATAAGCCGGCTGCTTCCCCTCGCCATCCAGCCTCTGAAACAGCTGAGCAGCTTCTTTTGCAGATGCCGGCCGGTAATACTCAAAATCAAATGGAAACATACCGGAGTCCTCCTTTATTTGTCCAATCAGCCGAAAACCAATATAACATAATTTCCCTTTTTATGTATACTGGCTGAAACCGTCCTTTACAACTGATATTGAAAAGAAAAAACGTTCACTCCTCTAAAAAGAGTGAACGTTTTTATCACTGATTATGAAATATCCAGCGCACCGGCTGGATCATATAGACCGACATCGATCTCAAGCGGCTCTCCAAGCGCAAGCTTTGCAAGCTCCCTCCCAAGATAAGGGCCTGAAGTCAGCCCTGAGGCGCCGAGGCCGTTGGCGATCAACAGTCCGCTTACGTTTGAGAGCGGGCCGATCACAGGCAGAAAGCCAGGTGTGAACGGTCTGAATCCTACCCGCGCTTCAAGCATCATCCCATTCTCCAGTCCGGGAGCAATCGCGAGCGCCTTTTTGAAAATGTCATGAAGCCCGCCTGCTGTTACGCGGCAGTCACCGAGTTCGGCCTCATTTTCATGGGTTGCTCCGGCAACGATCCTCCCATCTTCAAACGCAAGAATATACTGATCATGCGGAGGCATGACAACAGGCCAGCTGCCGGTATCAGCGTCAGACAGACGAAGATGGATGATTTGCGCTTTCTGATAGGTCACTAAAAAATTGAGCCCCAACGGCTTCAGCAGCTCGCTTGCCCATGCACCGGCCGTTATCAGCACCTGATCAGCATGTATCGTTCTATCATCCGCCCGAACCCCTGTGACACGATGATCTTCATACAGTAAAGAAGCATTTCCCTTCAAAACAGCTGCCCCGTGTTTTTGGGCGGCATTCACGAGCGAGCGCCGCAGGGCTTTTCCGTTTACCCGCGCTGCTCCGCTGATATGAACGGAGCCATATCCATCTGCCAAAGGCGGAAATAAGCGCTTTGTGGCGGCAGGCGATAAACGGGCAATTTCGCCGATCTCAGGCGCATCCTTGCGTCGCATATGAGCGCGTTCTTCCATTTGATCCAGCTTTCGCTCGTCTGTATGCAGGCTGATGGCGCCTGTTCGTTTATATCCCGTATCTGATTCTCCATCAGCTTCCAGCTGCTTGATCAAATCGGTGTAGTATCTTGCACCGCCTTTTGCCAGCTTGTACCATGCCTGATTTCTGCGCTGCGAAAGCCAGGGGCAAACGATTCCCGCCGCGGCATCTGTCGCCCTTCCCTGATCTTGACGATCAATTAATGTGACATCTGCGCCGGATTTCGCCAGATGATAAGCGGCGGAAGCTCCGAGAATTCCAGCTCCGACTACAATATAAGATTTCATTACAAACACCTTTTCCATTTCTGTTTATTCTACAAATATAACGGATCGTATCAATGAAACACAACCTATCCGATGGCTACCGATATCACGCCAAGCACCATAAAGACAGCCGCGATGATCCTCAATCGTCCGAAACCTTCCGACAAAAGGACCGCCCCCATAACCGGTCCGATTAAAATGCTGATTTCGCGAACCGGCGCTACATAACTAACCGGGGCAAACACCATGACACTCAGCGCCAAAATATAAGCCAAAGAATTAAAAATTCCCACTCCGGCGGCTTCCATCCGGTGATGCTTCCACTCAAACCGGACTTCGCTCCAGCTTTTTAAAGCAAAAGGAGTCAGTATAATCAGGCGGCCGAGCGTATTGCAATAATCCAGCAGCAAAGGCGGAATGAGAAACCGGCTGACCGCTGCTTTATCAAGGATGGTATATGCTGCAATCATACCGCCGACAGCCAGTCCGTAAAGGATCGGCGTGAGTGAGCCCGATTCTTTTAAGCGCTTGGCTCCCCCTGTAAAAAAAAGAATGCTTACCACAATCAAAAGAATTCCTATAAAAGCGGGCAGCGTCAATGTCTCGCCAAAAACGATAACCGCCAGCACGCAGGTGAGCAGCGGGCCTGTGCCCCTTGCGATCGGATAGACGAGGGAAAGGTCGCCCTTTTTGTACCCCTTTTGTAGAACTAGAAAAAAGCCCAAGTGAGCAAGGATGCTCGCCATGATGATGACAAGCTGCCAGGTGCCGATCTCAGGCTTTTCATATATGACAACACCTATGGCTAAAGGTGTGTAGACAACGGCTGCTATCGCTGTGAACAGCCAGATAAACGGAACGCCGCCATCGGCTTTTTTAGAAAGGTAGTTCCATGATGCATGGATAAATGCAGATAATAACAAGACGCAAAATCCCGCGGCAGTCATTTAACAACCCTCCTCACGCATTAAGGCCTGCGGTTCACAGTGCCATGTTAAGAGCTCAATGTTTGATGACGATGTAATACTTTAATTCCCCGTGCCATCTCTTGCCTCTGACGGCATCCACCCAGACGTCATATTTGCCTGGTTTAAGCTTTTTCGTCGGGAAGCTCACCCGAAAATGAGGCTTTCCGCGAGTTAAGTGAACATCTCGATAGATCATGACATTCCCTTTTTTATTTAACAGCCGGACGGCGATCATCGTTCCCGTAACAGGACTTCTTCCGGTGACAACGATCGAGGTGGCGGATTTCGTATATGTATTGGCATCTGTCCTGAATTTCACCGCGCCTTTGGAAGGCATGGCAAAGGCTTCTGTACTGGCTGAAAAAAGCGGCACAATGAAAATCGCGGCAATTATGAAAGCCCTTGTGAATACCTTCATCAAAAAATCCTTTCTGTTTTTCTATGGTAATTATTTCACATTATGAAAATATCACATTTATTATTATTCAACAATTGAACTTTTTGATAGGGAGAAAACCTTTTTTAAAAGAGGGGAGTTGCCGGGACAAGAAAAATAACACTGGCAATCCATAACAACCCGAGCCTTTATCATTTAGCAGCTTCACCTTGTTAAGTCAGGCGGAAGTTTTCATTTTTATGTTATGTTTTTTTAACCAATTATTCCCTTCCCTATTTGGCGATAGATATTAAAAGACGACTATGCTCGTTCGTTTTTTTCGATTTCTTCGAATAAGGCCTTTTGAAATTCGTACTGTTGTTGGTGGTACTTTTGAAATTCTTCTTTCGTGATATACGGAGTCTTTCGTATCACTGTTTGATATGTCATCAGTGTCAACTGTTGATAGAACAGCTTTTTGGCTCTCCAATGTCATGTCAGGGTTCTTAGTAAGGTCGATTAACCTTCTAAACAAAATGACACCATCATCAAAAAATCCACGGTATCCTCGATCATTTTTATGGATGTGATCTCCTTTCTGAAGAACCTAACGTTTAATGTATCAGAAGAGAACTGAATAATAAAGTGGGTGTAAGGTGATTCAGTCATGAACTTCATGATTTGATCCATTTTGAATTACTTCCCTCTTTTCTGTAAATCAACATTAGATCCAATACTTTACCCCCGTCCAATGCTCCGTACATAGATTGTGATATAACAGCAACTGGCACATTGAATGGTACTGCTTTTTTTATTTCTGATTCCATATCTCCAAATGGGACCCAACAAGTAAAATCTCAATTTTGATCTATACACTCATTTAGAAGTGGGGAAATTTTCAACTTCAGCTTATTAATAAGGAATAGAGAAAGACAAATACCCCTCTGTCTTTCGGACAGAAGGGTTCTTTTGAACGGTATATAAAGCTTTAACCAGTCTTCATTTCTTCTTGGCTTTTATTGGAATCTCGAATCGAATGGGGCTTGTTTCCGTAAATAATACCAGCGATGACAATGCAGACTCCTATCCACTGAGTGAGCTGAAACTGCTCATCTAAAAAAACTAATGACATACATAAGGCCACCGGTAATTCAGAAGATGACAAGATCGTTCCAAGTCCAGCACCAACATAAGGCATGCCAATCGAAAAAAATAATGGCGGCAAGGTGACACCAAACAAACCAAGAAATAATCCGAATGGTGCAATGGCTGAGACGGTATTTGGATCGAATAAAAAGACAGGAGGGAAAATTAGGAATGTAATGATTAGTCCGCCAATTGTAAACGTTGCACTTCTTTGAATCGGTGGCAGCTCTTTTCCGACTGTTCCGCTTACGTATGCAAAGGCAGAGAAAGAGCATGCTGCTATTAATCCCCATACCATACCAATTAACGAGATTTTCGTAAATTGAAAAGATAAGACGCCTGCAGAGAAAATTGAACCGATTAAAATGATACCAATTGCAATTAGCTTTTGCTTGCTAGGTTTTTTCTGATCAATAACATATTCTAATAATGTTCCAATCCAAACGAATTGAAATAAGAAGATAATTGCCAAGGATGCGTCTAATGTTTGCAGCGATTGGTAATAAAAAATACCTGTAAGACCCATTGGTATACCGCCTAAGGCTATAAGGATAAACCGTTTAATTGAAATTTTTTCTTTTTTGGTAAATAAAACAAGAAGCCAGATTAGAATCGTCCCTACTAAAAATTGACTGCCGGTTACTTCTGATAATTCAAAGCCTTGCTCATAGGCTAATTTTACAAAAGTCGATAATACCCCAAAGCACGCTCCTCCTAAAAAAACAGCTACAGGAAATGTCCAGTTCTTCATCTTTATTCCCCTCTCCAAAAGGTAAGAAATTTGGTTATAAGTTTAGGTATGAATAAAAAGAAAAACCACACACTTATGAAATCATAAGTGTGTGGCGAAAAAAGAGAGAAAATCTCCCTTGAAAAGTCCACAAATCCAAAATGGTTTTGTTATATGTGATGAGTTATCCGTTAGAAATACTAACCCGTATATAAAAAATTGTCAAGAAGAGAGCTGTTGAACCGATTGGTATAATATGCTTTAATTGTACAACTATTAACTTCTTCATTATATCCAGTGTAGTATACAAACAGGTAAGAATAGATGACAATATAATCTGAGAGGGTGCAAATGGGGCACAGGATTAAAAATCAAACGAAAACCCTCATCACTAACGTTGTAGTGACAAGGGTTTAAGCTGATTAACCGATGGACCCTTCCATCTCGAATTTGATAAGACGGTTCATTTCAACCGCGTATTCCATTGGCAGTTCTTTTGTGAACGGCTCGATGAAGCCCATGACGATCATTTCTGTCGCTTCTTCTTCAGAAATGCCGCGGCTCATCAAGTAGAAGAGCTGCTCTTCAGATACTTTGGAAACCTTTGCTTCGTGCTCTAATGAAATGTTGTCATTCAAGATTTCATTGTAAGGAATCGTATCAGAAGTTGATTTGTTATCCATGATCAGCGTGTCACATTCGATGTTTGAGCGGGCGCCTTCGGCTTTGCGTCCGAAGTGGACGATTCCGCGGTATGTGACTTTTCCGCCTTGTTTAGAAATCGATTTTGAAACAATCGTTGATGACGTATTCGGTGCAAGGTGAATCATTTTCGCGCCTGCATCCTGATGCTGTCCTTTGCCTGCCAATGCGATGCTGAGCGTCATACCGCGCGCGCCTTCGCCTTTCAAAATAACGGCAGGATATTTCATTGTCAGCTTGGAGCCGATGTTTCCGTCGATCCATTCCATTGTCGCATTTGCTTCGCAAACAGCACGCTTTGTCACAAGGTTAAAGACGTTGTTTGCCCAGTTTTGAATCGTTGTATAGCGGCAGTATCCGCCGTCTTTGACGATGATTTCAACGACCGCGCTGTGAAGGGAGTTCGTTGTG
Source organism: Bacillus swezeyi (assembly GCF_001969815.1). Lineage (GTDB taxonomy): Bacteria > Bacillota > Bacilli > Bacillales > Bacillaceae > Bacillus > Bacillus swezeyi. The sequence continues at coordinate 373,629 of NZ_MRBK01000006.1, forward strand.
TAAACAGGTGCAGTACATCCCTCTACATAGTGAACGTGCGCGCCTTCGTCAACGATGATCAGCGTCCGTTCAAACTGACCCATGTTTTCTGAGTTGATGCGGAAGTACGCTTGCAGCGGAGTATCGACTTTTACGCCTTTTGGCACGTAGATGAATGATCCGCCGGACCATACCGCTGAGTTAAGGGCCGAGAATTTGTTGTCAGTCGGCGGGATGACTTTTGCCCAGTGCTCGCGGAAAATGTCTTCATTTTCTTTGAGGGCGCTGTCTGTGTCTTTGAAGACGATGCCTTGAGACTCAAGGTCTTCCTTCATGTTGTGATAAACAACTTCTGATTCATACTGCGCGGATACACCGGCCAAATATTTTTGTTCAGCTTCGGGAATCCCAAGTTTGTCAAATGTCTGTTTGATTTCCTCAGGAACTTCATCCCATGATCTTTCTGAACGCTCAGAAGGTTTTACATAGTACGTGATTTCGTCAAAGTTTAATGAGTTTAAATCCCCGCCCCATTGCGGCATTGGCATATTGTAAAAGTGTTCAAGAGATTTCAGGCGAAAATCGAGCATCCACTCTGGCTCTTCTTTCATGCGTGAAATTTCTTCAACGATTTCTTTTGTCAATCCCCGCTCTGAACGGAAAATGGAAACGTCTTTGTCGGCAAAACCGTATTTATATTCGCCGATATCCGGCATTTTCTTGGCCATCCATTTTCACTCCAATCTTTATTCATTATCGCTTTCTTCTTTTGCAACGCCTTTTTCAAGTGCTTTCCATGAAAGGGTTGCACATTTAATCCGGGCTGGAAACTTTGAAACGCCTTGAAGGGCTTCGATATCGCCCAAGTCGATCGAATCGTCGTAGTCTTTGCCCTGCATCATATCTGAAAAGATCTGTGACATCTGAAGGGCGGTCTCCACGTCTTTTCCTTTAATCGCCTGCGTCATCATGGAAGCGGATGCCATGGAAATGGAACAGCCTTCACCTTCAAATTTTGCATCTTCTACTTTATTGTCTGTTACCTTCATCGTCAGTCTGATCCGGTCACCGCATGTCGGATTGTTCATGTCAACGACAATGCTGTCATTTAAAACCCCTTTATTTCTCGGATTTTTGTAGTGATCCATAATCACCTGCCGATACAGTGTATCCAAGTTTACATTAAAAGACATTTGTGAAATACTCCTTTGTCTTATGAAGAGCTTCAATCAGCTTATCGATGTCTTCTTCTGTATTATACAGATAAAAGCTTGCTCTTGCAGTAGCGGAAACATTCAGCCATTTCATCAAAGGCTGTGCACAGTGATGTCCGGCTCTGACGGCCACTCCTTCTGCATCAAGCACAGTTGCGACATCGTGCGGATGAACATCTTCAAGGTTGAATGTCACAAGTCCTGCCCGCTGTTTCGGACCGTATACAGCAGCGCCTTCAAGCTCTTCAAACCGTTCCAGTGCGTATACAGCAAGACGATGTTCATGCTCGGAAATTTCATCGAGTCCGATGTCTTCAAGGAAGTCAATCGCTGCACCCAAACCGATTGCACCCGCAATAATCGGTGTGCCGGCTTCGAATTTCCAAGGCAGCTCCTTCCAAGTCGACTCGTAAAGACCGACAAAATCAATCATTTCTCCGCCGAATTCTGCGGGCTCCATGTTTTCAAGCAATCCTTTTTTACCATACAATACCCCGATCCCGGTCGGACCACACATTTTGTGGGCTGAAAAGGTAAAGAAATCACAATCCAAATCCTGGACGTCGATCTTCATATGCGGTGTGCTTTGCGCACCGTCAACGACCATCACCGCACCGTTTTCATGGGCGATTTTGGCGATTTCCTTGATCGGGTTGACCGTTCCAAGCACATTTGATACATGGGCAGCTGACACAATTTTCGTGTTGGCTGTCACCGTCTGTCTGACGTCACCCAAAGAAATGGTTCCGTCTTCCTGCAGCGGAATGTATTTCAAGGTTGCGCCGGTTGCTTTCACCGCCTGCTGCCATGGAATAATATTCGCATGGTGCTCCATCGGGGTAATAACGACTTCATCACCAGGCTTCAAGTTGGCGCGGGCATAGCTGAGTGCAACCGTGTTTAGGGCCGTTGTCGTGCCCCGCGTAAAAATAATTTCCTGCATCGATTTCGCGTTTATAAACTTCCTGACCTTCTCACGTGCCCCTTCATATCCATCGGTTGCTTTCGTTCCCAATGTATGAACGCCGCGATGGACATTAGAATTATAAGATTTATAATACTCATCAAGCGTGTCGATGACAGCACGCGGCTTTTGAGATGTAGCCGCGCTGTCCAAATAAACAAGATCGTGTCCGTTGACCTGCTGGTGGAGAATCGGAAACTGTTCGCGAATATCTTTGACATTCATTATTTTACTTTCCTTTCAATTACAGAGACGAGCTGCTTTTTCACGCCTTCGATCGGCAGTTCGTTGACAACCGGTGCAAGGAAGCCGTAAATGACGAGGCGCTCTGCTTCTTCTTTCGAAATTCCGCGGCTCATTAAATAGTAGAGCTGAACAGGGTCGACGCGCCCGACAGATGCAGCGTGGCCCGCTGTTACGTCATCTTCATCGATCAAAAGGATCGGGTTCGCATCGCCGCGCGCTTTTTCGCTGAGCATGAGTACGCGCGACTCCTGTTCGGCATTTGATTTTGATGCGCCGTGCTCGATTTTTCCGATGCCGTTAAAGATCGAAGATGCGGAGTCTTTCATGACGCCGTGTTTTAAAATGTAGCCTTCAGAATGCTTGCCGTGATGAATGATCTGTGTCGTAAAGTTTTCGGTTTGTTCCCCTCTGCCGACGACAACTGTTTTTGTATCGCCAAACGTGCCGTCTCCATAGAGATTCGTCGTATTTTCTGAAACGGTGTCTCCGTCATTCATCAAACCGAGCGCCCACTCGATTTTGCTGTCGCGTCCAAGCGCTGTTCCGCGGCGGTTGACATATGCGGTAACACCGGCGGAAAGATTGTCTACCGCTCCGTATTGGACGCGGGCATTCGCGCCTGTGATGACTTCCGATACAATGTTGAACACGGCTTTTTTAGGGTTGACCGTACTGATGTAGTTTTCTACATACGTGACTTTACTGTTGTCGTCTGCAACAATAAGCACGTGGTTAAACAGCGCAGTATCGTTGCTTTCATGGACATAAACCGCTTGAACGGGAGCTTCAAGCTCGACGTTTTTCGGAACATAGAGGAATGCTCCGCCGTTCAGCAGTGCTGCATGCAGTGCCGTTAATTTATGCTCATCAGCCTTAACGCCGTCTTTCATAAAGTATTTTTTGACAAGCTCGCCGTGTTCACGGAAAGCAGTATGAATATCTGTAAAGACCACGCCTTTATCCTGAAGCTCTTTAGAAAGGGACAGGTAAGCCGGTGTTTGGTCTCTTTGAACATAGAGCGTTTTGTCTTCATTCTCAAGATCGATCAGCGATTTGACTTCATCTGAAAGATCATTCAAGGAATCAAGCGGCTTATTTTCTACAGTATGCTTATCAAACTGTGTGAAATTCCAATTTGTGATTTTTGTTTTATCAGGCTTAGGCAGCGGCAGATCTGCTGCTTTTTCAAGCGCATCTAAGCGTAGGTCTTGCAGCCAAGCCGGTTCCTGATGCTTCTCAGAGAAGCTTTTGACATATTCCCGATCAACAGATAGTTTTGTTTCCAATGTCATGTTTATCCCCCTAACGCTTACGCTTCTTGACCGACAGTTTCGTCATCGATTCCCAGTTCATGCTTAATCCAGTCATATCCTTCCGCCTCTAGACGCTGTGCAAGCTCAGGACCGCCTGATTTAACGACGCGGCCTTGCATCATCACGTGCACACGGTCAGGCGTGATGTAGTTTAAGAGGCGCTGATAGTGCGTGATGATCAGACAGCCGAAGTCCTCGCCGCGCATTTTGTTGATTCCTTTTGATACGACTTTCAAAGCGTCGATGTCCAAGCCTGAGTCGATTTCGTCAAGGATGGCGATTTTAGGTTCGATCATCATCAGCTGCAGGATTTCATTGCGCTTTTTCTCCCCGCCGGAAAATCCTTCATTCAAATAGCGCTGCGCCATGTCAGGGTCCATTTCAAGAAATTCCATGTTTTTATCCATTGTGCGGATAAATTTCATGAGAGAAATTTCGTCTCCTTCTTCCCTGCGCGCATTGATGGCAGAACGAAGGAAGTCGGCATTTGTGACGCCGCTGATTTCACTCGGATACTGCATAGCCAAAAACAAGCCGGCCTGTGCGCGCTCGTCCACTTCCATTTCCAGAACATCTTTGCCGTCAAGCAGAATGCTGCCTTTTGTCACTTCGTACTTAGGATGCCCCATGATTGCCGCGGATAAAGTCGATTTACCCGTTCCGTTCGGTCCCATGACAGCGTGGAATTCCCCGCCTTTTATTTCAAGGTTTACACCCTTTAAAATCTCTTTCCCTTCAATCTCAACGTGAAGATCTTTGATTGTTAATGTCGAAGCAGCCATGAAATATACCTCCAATATATATAATCATTATTCTCAATTTATTCTCATTCTAATTTTATAACAAATGAAAATTGAATACAACAAAAGTCTCTATCTTTTGCATGTACATGTTTTCAAGTGTAACAAAAATCGTTTTTTTCTTAAAGAGATTACGGCAAGAAACTTCCCCTGTCCATAGCCATCCAATAAAAACGATTATTTACATTTCCATGAAATCTGAAGGTCTGCCGGGAGGTTTATCAGAACGGCAGCAAAATCCTTAAAAAACATGCGGCCCGCTGTGAAAACGGTTTGTTCTCAATTGCATGAATCGTGATGGGAATGATGCTCCCCTTCTATTTGTACGGTTACATGCTCCAAATTAAATTCTTTCTTTAGATATTCTGATACTTGTTTTAAGATTCTATCCCTGTCACTGTTGTCACTGACCGTCAAATGGCAGCTTAAGGACGGAAAATCAGATGTAATCGACCAAATATGGAGATCATGAATGTCCTTCACAGACGGAATCGAAAGCAGCCCTTTTTTGAGCGCGTCTAGGTCGATATGCTTCGGCTTTCCTTCCATTAAAACATGAACCGAATCTTTTGCTACACGCCAGCCGCTTATAAGCACCAAGAAAGCTACAAGAACGCTTGCAATCGGGTCGGCGATATTCCAATTGAAAAACAGCATCAAAAGCCCGGCGATGATGGCACCGACTGAGCCCAGCATATCGCCGACTACGTGGAGAAATGCGCTCCTTATATTTAAGTTTTCACTTGTACCGCCTCTCATTAACACCCAAGCTGCGGCTATATTAATGAACAGTCCGATTACTGCAATCCCCAGCATTCCGAAGCTTTCGACTTCAGGCGGATTGAAAAAGCGCTGGAACGCTTCCCAGAAAATATAAAGCGAGATCGCAAGCAAGGTGATGCCATTGATAAAGGCGGCCAATATTTCAAAACGCTTATATCCGTAAGTTTTGTTTGCGGTTGCCGCCTTTTCTCCAACTATAACGGCAAACAGGCTTAACCCCAGTGCAGCGGCATCGCTGAGCATATGCCCGGCATCTGATAGAAGGGCGAGGCTGTTTGTCAAAATCCCGCCGATGATTTCAACTGCCATAAAAGTAAGAATTAGACAAAAGCTGGTCAGCAGCGCTTTTTTACTGGCGTGATGGGCATGATTATGGTTGTGGTGGCTGTGGGAATGGCTCATTGAGAAACCTCCTCCAAAAATCATAATATGATCATATATTCATATTAAACCTTTGCATTTTGTCAGGTCAACTGTTATCGCAAGTGATATGTAAAAGGGCGGATATCATCCGCCCTCTGCTTTATCCGTTCATCAATTTCATATCTGTAACGATCTGTTTGCCTTTTTGATAATGCTCTTCACGTCTTTTCTCGACTTCGAGCCGATTCTCATGGCTTCTGCTGTATTCTTGGTAGCCCATGCCATGGGACTTGTGCATCGCTTTTTCCATTTCTGCCGTAAATTCAAGGTCAAGCTGATCTTGGCTTGAACAAATAATGAATCATCCTCTCAGAGATTTTCTTACATGATACCAATTATATACAGACTCTGCAAAGATGAGTATGCTTTAAATATGCTGATCTCTGTCGATATTCCGGCATTTCACAGGCGATGAATAGAAAATTCTTTTTATTTCTCGATCAGTGTTTCATTTGTTGGAATTCTTCCATGGCCTGCAGCACGAGTGTGACGGCTTGGCTCATTGCTGCTCCTCCGCCAAATGCTGCGGTGACGCCGACGGCTTCAAGAATTTCCTCTTCTTTCGCTCCGCAGTCAAGACAGCCTTTGATGTGATAAATAATACAATATTCATCCTGGGTATTGACGCTGATTCCAAGTGCGATCAGCTGCTTTTCTTTTTCGCTTAATGCACCTTGTTTAAAACATTCTTCAGTAAACTTATTGTATTTGGATGCAATGCCCGGCATTTTCTCTGAAAAGATGCCGATTCCCGCTTTATATTCCTGCAGAGCGGATTCTATGATGCTTTCTGATTCATGCTGGTTCACGGTTGCTTCCTCCATTTGCAATTCATTTTTCATTAGTATGGCCCGTATTTCAAAAATTACGCGAAAAAACCCCGGTTTTCTGCAAACCGGGGGTTGTTTCCTTTATTCAGATACAGAAATGACAGAGCCTTTGTATTTTTCATCGATGAATTTTTTGATGTCATCAGAACGCAATACTTCAAGAAGCGCTTTGACTTTATCTGAATCTTCATCACCTTTGCGCACCGCAATGATGTTTGCATAAGGATTGTCTTTTGGAGATTCGAGTTCAATTGAATCTTCTTTCGGATTCAGCTTGTTTTGGATCGCATAGTTCACGTTGATGAACACGGCGTCAGCTTCATTGTTTTCATATGCTTTTGCCGTCATTTCAGGCGCGACATTGTTTTTGATGTTTAGGTTTTTCTTGTTTTCCGTAATATCCTTCACCGTTGCGTCTACTTTGTCAATGCCTGATTTCAGCTTGATCAAGCCGGCTTTTTCAAGCATTGCCAGCATGCGGCCCTGTTCAGCGGCGTTGTTGCTCATAATAATGGTTGCACCGTCAGGCAGGTCATTTAATGATTTATATTTTTTTGAGTAGATGCCGAATGGCTCAAGATGGACTGCACCGACATTAACTAAATCATAGTCTTTGTTTTCTTTTATTTCCTGCTCAAGATATGGAACATGCTGAAAGTAGTTCGCGTCAAGATCTTTAGAAACGAGCGCTTTGTTGATCAGTTTGTAGTCTGTGAATTTCTCGATTTTAAGCTCGTATCCTTTTTCTTTCAAAAGCGGTTTTGTTTCCTCAAGAATTTCGGCATGCGGCGTCGGCGTCGCTCCGACAGTGATGACCTTGCTGTCTTTATCACCTTCGCTGCTAGAAGATCCGCAAGCAGCCAAAACGCCGGCAAAAATGATGAATAAAGCAGTTAATAAACCTTTTTTCATGTTGATGTCCTCCCTAACGTTTGTCTAATTTATTTGTAATCAAATCCCCAATAAACTGGATGATAAACACAATAGCCAAGATGAAAATGGTTGCGATTAATATAATATCAGGATTATTCATTTGGAATCCGTCTACATATGCAAGGTTGCCGAGTCCGCCCGACCCGATCGCACCGGCCATGGCGGTTGAACCGATCAGCGCAATCGCTGTAACTGTAATGCCCGAAATAAGCGCGGGCATTGATTCAGGCAGGAGCACTTTGAAAATGATCGTTGATGTTTTCGCCCCCATTGATTTCGCCGCTTCAATTACACCCTTATCGACTTCACGCAAAGCGATTTCCACAAGGCGGGCATAGAACGGAGCGGACGCTATAATCAACGCTGGAAGTGCCGCGTTCGGCCCCAGAATGGTACTCATTAAAAACTTTGTGAAACCGAGAAGCAAAATAATCAATATAATAAATGGAATAGACCTGAACACATTGACGATTGCCGCGATCACCGCATTAATCGCTCTGTTTTGCCAAATATTCCCTTTTGAAGTCAAATACAGCAGCATGCCGAGAATGACTCCGATGATAAAAGCAAAGAAAAGGGAAATTCCTGTCATATAAATCGTTTCATATGTGGCTTCCCACAGCTGCTCCATGTCTACATTGGGAAACAGTTTTTCAAACATTAGTGATCACCTCTGCTTCTACCTGCCGGCTCTTGATGAATTCAACCACTTCATTGACTTCATGCGGCTCTCCATCTACATGAATGAACAATGAACCATAAGCGCCGTCCTGCGTTTGCGAGATTTTTCCTTGAAGAATGTTGACTTCAACATCAAATTTTCGGATGATCTGCGTAATCAGCGGTGTTTCAGCTGCTTCGCCGACAAAGGCAAGCTTAATCGTCCGCCCTGATGTCGTTTCTTCAAGGAACTGTTTTAAGGTTTCCTTCGTTTCTTCCGGTTCGGTTATCTGCTGAACAAAGCGCCTTGTCATTTCTTCCTTCGGTTTTCTGAAGACATTCAATACATCGCCTTCTTCGACAACCCTGCCGTTTTCCATGACGGCCACTCTGTGGCAGATTTTCCTGATGACATGCATCTCATGTGTGATCAGGACGATCGTCAGTCCGAGTCTTTCATTGATATCAGACAGAAGACCCAGGATCGAGTCAGTTGTCTGCGGATCAAGCGCTGATGTCGCTTCATCACAAAGGAGAACTTTCGGATTGTTCGCGAGCGCCCTTGCGATCCCGACGCGCTGCTTCTGTCCGCCGCTCAGCTGGGAAGGATAGGCGTTCTCTTTTCCTTCAAGACCGACGAGCTTAATCAGTTCAGCGACTCTTTTTAAACGTTTTGCCCTGCTGACGCCGGCAATTTCCAGCGGGAAGGCAATATTGTCGCGGACTGTTCTCGACCATAAAAGGTTGAAATGCTGAAAGATCATGCTGATTTCTTTTCTCGCATCCCTCAGCTTTTTTCCTTTGATTTCGCCTATCGTTCGGCCCGCGACTTCAACTGTACCTGAAGTCGGCTGTTCAAGTCCGTTCAAAAGACGGATTAAGGAGCTTTTTCCAGCTCCGCTATATCCAATAATTCCGAAGATTTCACCTTTTTTTATCGTAAGGGTGACATCCTGGACAGCATTGACATCTCCATGCTTTGACTGATAAACCTTTGAAACACCTTGAAGATTTATCAAAGCCATCACCTGCTTTCTTGCTCTATTCTTCGACGTCTAAGTCAAGTATGCTTCCTGAATTCCTGATGATCAATGAAAAAAGCCTTTCTGCACACTTGAGCAGAAAGGCTTTTGAAAAGTCTTGGCCTTTCTCTCATCTTTCAAAGCTTAACGCTTCGTGTGAATTGGCACCATTTCAACATATGTTGATGGTTGCCGGGTTTCATAGGGCACTTCCCTCCACCTCTCTGGATAAGAGAATCATATATTCATTTTTTAATTTATGATAATCGGAATTCTTAAATTAAGATATCATGCGAAAAAATAGTTGTCAACTACTTTTCTTAAGACAAACGGCCTACCCGATATGATTAACAGGTAAAAGAGGCGAACTGAATGTCCGCCTCACTGTTCTGCCTTAACACTGTCAATCTGTCGTTTTTCCAACATTTTAAGAATTTTATAAATGAAGGTCGCTGTTTTTGAAGAAACCGTCCGTAAGCCATAAAATCGCTTCGAGCTTCAATAAAGCCCTGAAAGAGCCTTTTACCTTGACGGTGCCGCGCTGTACGAGCTGCTGCAGGGAAATATCTCCATGAAGAAGGTCGATAATCTCGCTTTGCTCCCCAAAAAAAGTCAAATGAGCATTTTTCGGTATGGCTGATTTTTCCATTTCTCCCTGTTCATTGATCGCTAACGTAAAAGCTTCTTTTTCACCTTGAAATGTAATCAGCAAAGCCGTTGTGGATAATAGAGGTTTTAAAAAAAGAGACCGGTCCTCTCTTTCTATCAATCCTATTTTCTCCAACTGTATAACCTCCTGTAAATTGGTCATACTTACAGATTCTCTGCATACAGCGGGAGTCCTTTATGAATTGCTCGACAAGTTTTTGAGGGTTATTTCCCGAGAAATATGTCAAAAACACCCTTAATCAACAGCATTTTGTTTAATCATATCATATAAGTGGGAAACAGAATGAAAAGCATACTCTTTTTTGACGATGCGCCCGTTCTTATAAAGGATAAAACACGGCACACTTTCAATTTCATGCTGTTTGGCGAATGTTGGGGAATAATTGAGATTATTTTTATAGAAAGGAACATCTGCAAGCATGTCGTCAACAACTTCCAGCATTCTTCCGGCCAGCTGGCAGGTCCCGCAAAAAGGGGTGTATAAATACAATAGACAGGTCTTTTGCTCAAGCTGTTTTAATTCTCGTTCTTGAAGTTCCTGCATATGTTAAACCGCACCTCTATACTTTTTTATCATAAAAATTTTGTTTGCACTCGAATATTTGACCGAAAGAGGATTTCTGCCACATGGTGATCCGGGGCTGAAGCGACTTCCTTATAGGCTTTATCAATATACAAATGGGATGCTTCAGGCAGTTCCCTTTTGAGCTTCCGGCGCAGCTTTTCACCGGACTCATCGGCATCCACCAATATGTAAACGTCTTTATCATACAGATTCTCGGCAAATTCATCGAGCTTTGTTTGGCTGATCGTTCCGTTCGTGCATATAATGTCAACAGGTTCTTTGATGACACGTTTTACCTTCAGCTTATCGGATTTCCCCTCGACGATCATGACTTTTTCGATTTCTGGCATATGGATCACCTTTAAGAGAAAAATAGATTTTTTGTGAAAAAAGGCAGTGAATATTCACCGCCTGAGCCGTTTAACACCAGCCTTGCTGGTCATCACAGTCTACATATTTTGCATCGGGTGCACTTGTGGTATCAGCCATTTTGTAAAATTTACCATCCCGGAAATGGTATCCAGATTCCAGTTCGTATTGATCCATGCCGGTCATACGGCCGATCGGTTCATTTTCATGATACAGCTGCATGCCGCCGTCTTTAAAATGGCCCTTCACATGTTCTGTTATATCAATCCGCTCTTTTTTCAGCGTCAATTTGGACACCCCCTCTTTTTATAGAGTATCCAAATGACGGGCTGCTATCCTAAATTAGGCTTCTTTTGTCATTTCATCATATTGTTCTGCAGTCATCAAGCCGTCGATTTCTGAAGTGTCAGCCGGTTCAACGACAATCATCCATGCCTTCTCATACGGAGACTCATTGACAAATTCAGGGCTGTCTTCCAAATCTCCGTTTATTTCAACGACTTTCCCGTTGATCGGGGCGTATAATTCTGAAACGGTTTTAACAGATTCAACGCTTCCAAAAGGCTCGTCCGCTTTAATCTCGTCTCCCACTTCAGGAAGCTCGACAAAAACGATGTCTCCAAGCTCGGATTGGGCAAAATCAGTAATCCCGATCCTGACTTTGTCTCCTTCAGTCTTAACCCACTCATGTTCTTCCGAATAACGCAATTCTTTTGGTGTGCTCATGCTAACCCCTCCATAAAATGTTTTAAATCATCCTACATTGAAGATATCACATATTCATACATTATAACCAGTACGTCTTAAACTGATCTTCTTTAAAACCGACGGTTACTTTCCTGCCGTCAGTTGTAATCGGACGTTTGATCAGCATACCGTCGGAAGCCAGCAATTCAAGCTGCTCATCTTCAGACATGTCTTGCAGCTTATCCTTTAAGCCAAGTTCGCGGTACTTTTGTCCGCTCGTATTGAAAAACTTTTTCAATTCAAGTCCGCTGTTTTCAAAAAGCTGTTTCAGCTTTTCTTTGCTCGGCGGCTCTTCAGCGATATGTATCCCGTTTACTTCTACTCCGTGATCTTCAAGCCACTTTTTCGCTTTTCGGCAAGTCCCGCATTTCGGGTACCAATAAAAATCTAGAGCCATGCGTTCACCCCTCTCGAATGATCCGAGGCTATTTTAACACAGATCTTTTTAAAAACCTAAAACGTTGCTTTCATCAGGCAGCTAAAAAGCCCCGCTGTAATTGCAGGGCCTTTTCATTAAACGATGAATTTCTCTGCTTCAAAGACTCCTTTGGCAGCTTGGCGTTTTTTCTCAATGACATTGACAGGCGTAAAGCGTGTCAATTTACGGAGGGCGGACAGCATCATCCGCAGCGAATCGCCTGATTCCACCGCAATTAACGATTCTTTTGCATGGCTTTCAATTTCCTGAAAAGCTTCCTGTGTGAAAATTTGCGTATACAGGATTTTCTGTGCATTTTTTTCTTCGCCAAATGCCGAGACAGCCTTTTCGGTTCTTAAAATGGCTGATTCCATCGCATAAACTTGGCTGACAATATCGGCGATGTTCACGAGGATTTCCTGTTCTGCGTCGATCGCTTTTCCGTATTTTTGTGCGGCAAGCCCTGCGGTCAGCAGTGCGATCTTTTTGGCATTTTTCAGCAAATGCTTCTCCTGTTCCAAGACCCCGTCGCCCGGTTCTTCAGGCATGAGCATCATCAGCTCTTCCTGAAGCGCCTTTGCTTTCTCAAAGAGCGGCAGCTCCCCTTTTAAGGCTTTTTTCAAATATGTGCTCGGTACGATGAGGCGGTTGATTTCATTTGTCCCTTCAAAGATCCGGTTAATCCGTGAATCGCGGTAGGCGCGCTCCACTTCATATTCCTGCATAAATCCGTAGCCGCCGTGGATTTGGACGCCTTCGTCAACAATATAATCAAGCGTTTCTGACCCGAATACTTTATTTAACGAACATTCGATGGCGTATTCGGCAATTGCTTTAGCAATCTGCCGCCCGTCTTTTTGGTCTTCTTCGCTCAAGGTGCCCATTTTGTCTTCAAAAAGCCCGACCGTCCGATAAACAGAGCTTTCCATCGCATAGAGTTTCGCTGATATGTTGGCGATTTTTTCGCCGATTAGGCTGAATTTGGATATCGGCATATTGAACTGTCTGCGCTGATTTGCGTAGGCAGCTGACAGCTCAATCACCCGTTTGGAAGCGCCGATCGTTCCGACGGCCAGCTTGTAGCGGCCGATATTTAATATATTAAACGCAATGATGTGGCCCCTTCCTGGCTCACCTAAAAGGTTTTCCTTCGGAACTTGAACCTCGTCTAAAATGAGTGTGCGGGTTGAGGAGCCTTTAATGCCCATTTTTTTCTCTTCGGGCCCTGTCGAAACGCCCGGAAAATCTTTTTCAACAATGAATGCCGAAAAATGTTCACCGTCTATTTTCGCATATACGATAAAGACATCTGCAAAAGCGGAGTTTGTGATCCATTGCTTTTCTCCGTTTAATATATAGTGCGTCCCCTCTTCATTAAGAACGGCTGTCGTTTTTGCTCCCCGCGCATCAGATCCTGAGCCCGCCTCCGTTAATGCATATGCGGCAAATTTTTCGCCTGAAGCAAGCGGCGGCAGATACTTTTCTTTTTGTTCCTGTGTCCCGAAGAACACGATCGGCAGCGTCCCGATGCCGACGTGAGCGCCGTATGATAAAGAAAAACTGCCCGCTCTTGAAAATTTTTCGGTGATGAGTGCCGAACTGATTTTATCAAGGGCGAACCCGCCAAATTCTTCCGGAATATCGGCGCCGAGGAGTCCGAGCTCCCCGGCTTTTTTCAGAAGCCTGACAGAGTGCTCGAAATGGTGTTCTTCAATCTCATCAATATGCGGAAGAACATCGCCGGTAATATAATCTTCCGTCGTTTTGGCAATCATTTTATGTTCGTCAGTGAAGTCTTCCGGTGTGAACATCTGCTCGGCTGTCACATCTTCTACGAGAAAGGCGCCGCCTTTTTTCATATCATCCTTTGTTTGTTCCATGATCCCATCCCCTTTATTTAAACTAATTCAAATACTCCTGCTGCTCCCATGCCTCCGCCGATGCACATCGTCACAACGCCGAATTGTTCATTTCTGCGCCGCATTTCGTGGATCAGTGTAAGGGTAAGCTTTGTGCCCGTACAGCCGAGCGGATGACCCAGCGCGATCGCTCCGCCGTTTACATTGACCTTTTCTTCATCAATGCCGAGCGCCCTGATGACCTGAATGGCCTGTGAAGCAAATGCCTCATTTAATTCGAATAAACCGATATCCTTCAGCTCAAGCCCCGCCATCTTCAGCGCGCGCGGCACCGCTTCTACAGGGCCGATGCCCATCACTTCCGGAGGAACGCCCCCGACCGCAAAGGAACGGAATTTTGCAAGCGGTGCAAGCCCCAGCGCATCCGCTTTCTCCCTGTCCATGATCATCACCGCGGCACCTCCGTCACTCGTTTGCGACGAATTCCCGGCGGTGACCGAACCTTTTGCCGAAAACGCCGGCTTTAAAGCAGAAAGAACTTCCCTGGTTGTGCCTGCGCGTACGCCTTCATCACAAGCAAAGGTAAACGTCTGTTCCTGAAGTTGATGGCTTTCATCAACTTCTCTGACGGTTACTTCCACAGGGACGATTTCCTCCGCAAATTTTCCTTCTGCAATCGCCTTGGCCGCTTTTTGGTGGCTGCTGACAGCAAATGCATCCTGGTCTTCCCTTGAAACGCCATATTTAACTGCAACCTGTTCAGCCGTATGGCCCATTCCCATATAATATTCAGGCGCTGTTTCAGCCAGTGCCGCATTCGGTCTGACGATATGCCCCATCATCGGCACGATGCTCATCGATTCGGCACCGCCGGCAATGACTGTATCCGCTCCGCCGAGCATAATTTTCTCGGCCCCGTATGCGATGGACTGAAGCCCTGATGAACAGTATCTGTTTATCGTTACGGCCGGAACCGTATGGGGGAGGCCCGCAAGCGCACCGATATTCCGGGCCATGTTGAGGCCTTGTTCGGCCTCCGGTGTGGCACAGCCGATAATTAAATCATCGATATTCCCTTCATAGCCGCCCGCTCTTTTTAATGTTTCTTTTACTGCGCATGCGCCTAAGTCATCGGGACGGACTGTCCTCAATGAGCCTTTTTTTGCTTTTCCGACCGGGGTTCTCGCACCCGACACAATGACTGCTTCTTTCATGTTTTTCCCTCCTAATTACGCAAAGGTTTGCCTTTCACAAGCATATGCTGCATTCTCGCCTGGGATTTCGGTTCGCCGATAAGGCTCAGAAAAGCTTCTCTTTCCAAATTGAGCAGATATTCTTCTGTTACTTCCGCGCCGTAAGAAACCCTGCCGCCGGCAATGACAAACGCCAGCTTTTTCGCGATTTTCATATCATGTTCAGAAATGGTGCCGGACAAGTGTAATGTTTCCGCACCGAGGAGAAGCGCCGCATAGCCGGTTTCACCGACAACCGGAACCTTCTGTTTGACAGGCGGGCGATAGCCGTTTTCGTGAAGCGTCAGGACGAGTGATTTGGCATCGTACAGCAGGTGATCCTGGTTCATGCTGACTTGATCTTGTGCGGTTAATATATTTAATTCCGTTGCTTCATGCGCTGAAGTCGATGTTTTTGCAAGGGCAATCGTTTCAAACGCACGGTTTGCCGCCTGCTGAATATCGGCGTTGACGCCTTCTGGAAGCCCTTTTAAATGATTCAGATAAAGTTCTTTATTGCCCCCGCCTCCCGGAATCAGGCCGACGCCTGTTTCGACAAGGCCCATATACGCTTCACTTGAGGCTTGAACACGAGCAGCGGGCAGGCACAGTTCTGTTCCCCCTCCGAGTGTCATGCCGAATGGGGCAGCGATGACCGGTTTAGAACTGTATTTTACTTTCATCATCGTCTGCTGGAATTGACGGATGATCATCTCAATTTCCATGTAGTTGTCATCCTGGGCTTCCATCAGCATCATCGCAAGGTTGGCGCCGACGCAGAAATTTTTGCCTTGGTTGCCGATTACGAGCCCTTTATAGTTGGCATCTACTTCTTCGAGCGCAAAGTTCAGCATTTGGATGATATCAAAGCCGATCGCATTGCTTTTCGAATGAAATTCCAACAGTGCGACATCATCGCCCAAATCGATTAAACTTGCACCGCTGTTTTTCTTTATGACGCCGTTTGTTTCTTTAATTGAAGCTAGATGAATATTTTTCTTGTTTTCTTCCAGCACCCGGTATTCGCCGCTATTGAAACAATAGTAAAACGTTTTTCCGTTTTCTTTAATGTAAAACGTCTCATATCCTTTCCCGAGCATTTCCTTCACCCAGTCTGCGACCTTCCAGCCGTCGGCTTCAAGCTTTTCAACCGAAGCTTTAACACCGATGCTGTCCCACATTTCAAACGGGCCGTCTGACCAGCCGAATCCCCATTTCATCGCCTGATCGACAGCCGCAATGCTGCCGGCGATTTCTCCTGTCAGATCTGCGGAATACATAAGAGTGGGCGCCGTGATGTTCCAGAGCAATGCCCCAGCCCGGTCATCCGAATGGATAAGCGCTTTCATTCTTGATCCATAGCCTTTGATTTGCTTGGCCGCTTCAAGTCCGGATGTCTTTAATTTTTTTCGTTCACCATATGTCATTGTCATCGGATCAAGTTCAAAAATGTCTTTTCCTTCTTTTTTATAAAATCCTTGTTTTGCTTTGCTGCCGATCCAGCCTTTTTCGAGCATTTTTTCGATAAATTCAGGCAGACGGAAAACGTTTTTTTCTTCGCCATCCACTTGGTCATAAACATTTTTGGCAACATGTGAAAAAGTGTCGAGACCGACGACATCCAGCGTTCTGAAGGTGGCGCTTTTCGGCCGCCCGATGAGAGGCCCCGTAATCGAATCCACTTCGCCTATCGTATATCCGCCTTTCAGCATCTCCTGAACCGTGACAAGCAGTCCGTATGTGCCGATGCGGTTGGCGATAAAGTTTGGCGTGTCTTTCGCTTCAACTACCCCTTTGCCGAGCACGTCCTCGCCGAATTTTTTCATAAAGGCGAGCACTTCAGGATCTGTTTCATCAATCGGGATAACCTCAAGCAGTTTTAAATAGCGAGCCGGATTGAAAAAGTGTGTGCCTAAAAAATGCTTTTTAAAATCAGCAGATCTTCCTTCAGCCATTTGCCTGACGGAAATGCCTGACGTGTTGCTGCTGACGATGCTTCCCTGTCTTCTGTACTGATCGACTTTTGAAAACACTTGCTTTTTGATTTCTAAATTCTCAACAACAACTTCAATAATCCAATCGGCATCTCTGATTTTTTCAAAATCATCTTCCATGTTCCCTGTACTGATATAGCTGATGTTTTTCTTTGACGTCAGCGGGGCCGGCTTTTGCTTCAGCAGTTTTTGCACGGCTGTCTGAGTCAGCCGGTTGCGTACTTCGCGATCTTTCAGAGTGCGGCCTTTTTTCTTTTCCTCCTCCGTTAATTCACGCGGAACCATATCGAGCAATAAAACCGGAATGCCGATATTGGCTAAATGAGCCGCAATTCCCGATCCCATCACTCCCGATCCTAAAACAGCGGCTTTACGAATATGCTTGACCATGAATGATCCTCCCTCACCTTTGAATGAATACTCATTCATTTTTACTCCAAAAAAATAAAAACTCTTCTATCTTCTTTCATCTTAAAAGATTTTGGAAATGAGTTCAATAGCCTTGATGCAAAATTTCTGAATTTTTTTATCGGCCTGAGGTCTGCTTGCTCATTTTCACATATTACATGTTTCACAGCTTTTGGGACAAACCTATATAGAGGAGGTGAAGGCATGGTACGCGAAAGAAAAAATCCGTCTTCAGCCGCAGTCAGCGCTGCAAGCATGAAAGGAAATGCAGGCCCGGACTATAAGAAGGAAGATGCGGGCGGCAAAAGGACTAGCCAGAACCAGCAGTACAAAAAACATAATATGGGCGGTCCTGATCATCACTAAAACATTAAAAAGCGGGTATAGATTTTCGTTACTTTAAGAAGGATAAAAATAAAAATCCAAAGGAGGCGCCAGCATGCAGAATCAACAGGGAATGACAACCCCGCCGCCCGTCATTTCAACAAAAGATCATCTATATTTGCAGGATATGCTGCACTGGAATTTGCTTGCGATGAAAAAAGCGCACTTTTTGGCAGAGCAGTGCCAGGATCAATCGCTTAAAACAGAGCTTGACCGCGTCGGACAAATGCATCATCATCACTACAATGTGATCATGGAGCAGCTCAATCAGAATCAAAACCAAAACCCGTCAGCATACATGCAATAGGAGGAGCAAATAATGAATCAGCAAAACCAGCAGAAAATCGGCAATCAGGAAACACCTGTGCCAAATACGAGCGCGATGAATGACAGGGATTTTGTCAATGAGATATTGACAACCGAAAAATATATCACGTCCTCATATTCTACGGCACTGAATGAATTGAGCCATGATTCGCTTTACCAGGCGATTCAGCCTCTGTTTAATGAAGCGCAAAACAGCCAGCGCAGGCTGTATCAAGTCATGTTTCAAAACGGCTGGTACAAAGTGGAGGCCGAGGATGCTCAGAAAATCCAGCAGACATACCAGCAGTTTCAATCTACACTTCAAAGCCAGTCACCTTATCAACAAAATCAATAAACCGAAAATAAGCAGAGATTGCTCCGAATCTCTGCTTATTTTTGCGCGCGGTTGGCTTCATTCATTTTTTTAATGTTTTGAATCACTTCTTTGATGTCCTGTTTTGCATCTGGATATGTTCCATTCCAATGCTTGGCGAGCGGCGGCATGCTTTTGGCGATATGGTTATAGATGATCCACATTTTCACCTGTTCTTTCAGCTCTTCATTCGTTTCACCCAAAAGCAGCTCTGTATATTTTTCAACCAGGCCGTCCAGCTGCTGCTGAAGTTTTTGCACTCATGACACCCTTTCTTTCCGCTTTTTTCTCGGGCATGTGCTGCATGTGACACCGTGTTGGTCTGTAACATAATACAAGCAGCAAGTAGCCCGTATCCGATCGTCTGCATCATGACCGGGGTAAAACCTTCCGAGCGGGTTTTCGTCAGCGGCCTCTTCAAAAAGGCCGGGCTGTGCTTCATATAGCAGAAAATGAAAATCTTGCGCAGCCTGTTCTCTCAGCTTTAAATCCGTCATCTCCGTCTGAAGTGTTTCATACATCCAAAACAGATAAACCGCAATGTTTTCCCAGAGAATCTGCTTAGAAACCGAACAAGCCCTGCGGCAGGCAGCGATCAGTCGGCCGACATGATTCCTGAAGATGTCTTCCGTTAATTGTTCAAGCGCTTCCCTGCGGTTTCCTTCTACCGGCTCAGCTCCCTCCGCAAAATAAAACAAAGGCGCCCACCCTTCATCATCGCCTTCAATTTCCCACGACATGGAGGCCGGGCTTCTCGGTAAGCGTTTTCCGTAAACGGTAAACAGGTAGAAATGCATTACTGCAAGCATGCCGCAGCGCTTTATCATCATTGAAGCCGCGACTTTTTGATTCGGGGCGTTCAGCCGGTCTTTAATATCTTGCACATAGCTTCTCAAAAAATCCTCATTCAAAAGCATGCTTCCTTTAACAGATAATAAGGAGCCGGTCTGCTTCGTTCCGAGACGAAAACGAAGCAATGACTCGAGCTCCTCTTTCTTTAAATTAAGCATGTGACTCAGCCACCTGCTGCACGATACATCTTCCTCTCCCGTACGGAATGCAGTGAGGTGTGCCAAAAAGCGGATCTTTCGTCACTTCACAGTCCATTTCAAAAACGTCCTGTACAAGCTGGCAGTTAATAATCGTTTCAGGCCGCCCTTCAGCATAGATCTGCTTATCTTTAATCGCCACCAGATGATGGGCATAGCGGCAGGCGAGGTTCAAATCATGAAGGACCATCACAATCGTGCGCTTTTCGTGTTCGTTCAATTCAAACAACAGGTCCAAAATTTCAATTTGGTGCGTCATATCCAAATATGTTGTCGGTTCATCCAGCAAAATGATATCCGTTTCCTGTGCAAGCGTCATCGCAATCCAGGCGCGCTGGCGCTGGCCGCCAGACAATGAATCGACCGTGCGCTCCGCGAGCTCTTCCATCCTTGTCGCTTTCAATGCCTTGCTTACAGCCTCTTCATCTTCTGCCGACCACTGCTTGAGCCAGTTTTGGTAAGGGTATCTCCCCTGCTTGACGAGTTGGAGAACGGTCAAACCTTCCGGAGCAGACGGCCCTTGAGGCAGAATCGCGAGCTCCTTTGCGACTTCTTTCGTCGGAAGCTTGGCAATGGAGCTCCCCTCTAGCAGCACAGAGCCTCCCTTTGGCTTCATCAAACGCGCGAGAGACCGAAGGAGAGTCGATTTACCGCAGCCGTTGCTGCCGATAAATACGGTGATTTCACCTTTTGGGATCGTTAAGTTTAACTCGTCAATAATGATTGTTTCTCCATAACCTAAGCTTAACGTTTCTGTTGAAATGGCACTCATAAATGAAATCTCTCCTTTTATTGGTTTCTGCTTTTATAGAGCAAGTAGATAAAGTAGGGAGCGCCGATCGCAGCCGTAAACACGCCTGCGGGCACTTCAACAGGAGAAAAGAGCGTTCTCCCGATGATATCGGCAATCAGCACCAATAGGCCTCCGATCAGCGCTGCAACTGGCAATAGGGCTCCGAATGACGAGCCGACAAGCCTTCTTGCGATATGCGGGGCCATCAGACCGACAAATCCGACAGTTCCCGAAAAAGCAACAGCGATTCCGGCAAAAGCCGTGCTCAAAAGGAGGAGCAAAAAGCGGTTACGCTGAACTGAACTCCCCACTCCTGTCGCGAGTTCTTCCCCGAGCGTCTGAATGTTGATGTTTCTGGCAGCGACTGCGCAAATCAGCAAAAGGACTAGTGCAGCCGGTATTAAAATGTTCACATCCTGCCAGTTGGACCCATATACTGATCCGGTAATCCAGACGTTCGCCTGAGACATTCTGTAAATCGGGCCTTTTATCATAAACAAGGTGGTCAATGACTGGGCAAGCATCGAAAATCCGATCCCGATCAACACGAGCCGAAAGGTCGAAGCGCCGTTTTTATAAGACAGAAAATAAACGAGCATTCCGGCAAGGGCCGCCCCGATAAATGCGGCGACAGGGAGCCAGCTGATGCTGACCGTAAGCGCATTGCTTTTATTTGAAAACAGCATTAAAAACAAAACAACGGCAACGGATGCTCCGCCTGTCACACCGATGATGTCGGGAGAAGCAAGCGGGTTGCGAATCAGACCTTGAAGGATCGAACCTGCTGCCGCCAGACAAATTCCTGCAAACAAAGCAACCAAAATCCGCGGCATTCTGAAGGACATGATGATCAGTTCATCCCCCGGATCTCCGAAGCCAAAAAATGTTTTCGCGACGGCCCCCGGAGAAATAAAACGCTCGCCGATCCCCGCGCTGAGCACAATGGCACACGCTGTCAACAGCAATAAGATGATGAGCGAAAACAGCGCTTTTCTCCCAATTAAAAATGAAATGCTGCCTTTTCCAATCCTCAGTATGCGATAGTTCTTCAATTCTGGAACCCCCTTCTCGCAATATACACAAAAATGGGTGTTCCGATAATGGCTGTCATGACGCCGACCGGCACTTCTTCAGGCATGATCAGGTACCTTGCTCCGATATCAGCGGTGACGAGCAAAATCGCGCCCAATACGGCGCAAAACGGAAGAATCCAGCGATGGTCATTGCCGACGATAAATTTTGCAAAATGCGGGATGACAATGCCGATAAAACCAATCGGTCCGGCAACAGCGACAGAGCCTCCGGCAAGCAAGATAATCGACAGCGCCATCAGCGCTTTGATCAGCCATGTTTTCTGGCCAAGGCTTTTGGCCACATCTTCTCCCATCGTCAATACATTGATTTTGGGACTCAATAGAAAGCTGATCATAAATGCCGGTACGATATATGGGAGGACCGAGATTAAAAGGCTGAGGTCGCGCCCTTGTACAGAGCCTGCGAGCCAAAATAACGCCTGTTCAAGCGCCGCCTCATTAACGGAAAGCATCCCCTGTGTCAGCGATGAAAACAGAGCGGACATCGCCGCCCCCGCAAGGGTCAGCTTTACCGGAGTCAGCCCTTCTCTGCCAAGGGAACCGACAAAATAGACGACCAACGCAGCAAATGCAGCGCCAAAAAATGAGATCCATGCGATCGCCTGAAGCGTGCCGACATTAAAGAAAAACAGTGCACCGACAACAAAGAATCCGGCTCCCGCATTTACGCCGAATATACCGGGAGACGCCAAGGGGTTTTTCGTCATCGCCTGCATCAAAGCCCCTGCAACCCCGAGCGAAGCGCCGACAGTGGCAGCAATCAATGCCCGCGGCAAACGCACATTTTTCAGCACAAGGTGTTCGTTAGAGCCGCTGAAATCGGTAAACGCCTGATAGGCCATCGTCCAAGACGTATTCGTGTAACCGTATACGACGCTGGCGCAAACGGCGGCAATAAGAATCAAAATAAAAGCCAGTAGTGCGATTGTTCTATATTTATTCGTTCTTAAGAGCATAAATTAAAATTCTCCTAGTTTGACTAAAACATCTAATGGTTATTGTATCAGATAACACTGATCTTGAAAATCATTTTCAATTAACAATTGACAAAATTCCAATCGAAAATTATGATCATGATGAATGACTTACTACTGCTAAGGAGGACAAGCATGAAGAAATGGTCAATGGCTGGATTCATCGCTTTGTTAGCGATTTCAATTCTTACGGCCTGCAGCGGCGGCAAAGAAAACACTTCAGACAGTGAAGGAAATAAAGATACAATAACCGTTAAGCATGCAATGGGTACAGAGGATCAGGCACCGGCTGATCCAAAAAGGGTAGTCGTCCTGACAAATGAAGGAACAGAAGCTCTGTTGGAACTTGGCATTAAACCGGTGGGCGCAGTCAAATCTTGGACAGGCGATCCTTGGTATCATCATATTAAAGATGAGATGAAAGACGTTAAAGAAATCGGCCTTGAAGGCGAACCGAATATTGAGGCGATTGCCGAACTGAAGCCTGATTTGATCATCGGCAATAAAATGAGGCATGAAAAGATTTATGACAAGCTGGAAAAAATCGCTCCGACTGTCTTCTCTGAAACGCTCCGCGGCGAATGGAAAGACAACTTTTCTCTCTATGCAAAAGCGGTAAACAAAGAAGAAAAAGGGAAAGAAATTTTAGAAGATTTCGATAAAAAAGTCGGCGATCTAAGCGATAAGCTCGGCGACCAGAAAGAGAAACGGGTGTCGGTTGTCAGATTTATGGCCGGCCAATCAAGGATTTATTATAAAGATTCATTCTCAGGGATTATTTTGCAGCAGCTTGGCTTTAAATATCCCGAAAAGCAGGACAAGCTGTTTGAGAAACAAGACGATAAATTTGCTTTTATGACGGAAAACAAAGAATCGATTCCTGAGATGGATGGCGATGTCCTGTTTTATTTCACATATAAACCTTCCGAAAGCAAAAAAGACGCTGAAACATGGCAAAACGATTGGACCAGCGATCCGCTTTGGAAAAAGCTGATCGCTGTAAAATCCGGAAACGCGCATGAAGTCGATGATGCCATCTGGACGACGGCCGGCGGCGTAAAAGCGGCTTACCTGTTCCTCGATGACATTGAAAAATACTTTTTAAAATCGTAAGCTTGTCGTCAGGATTTTCTATCCAGGCTGCAAAAGGAGCATTTCCCAGGTGGAAATGCTCCTTTATGATTTTCCCGTATATACTTTTGATGTCCCGTCCGGCCATTTCACCTGAAGCTGAAATTGGTCATACCTTTCGTCCAGATTAAAAGCCTCCAGCACATTGCGGATGACCGCTGACTCTGAATCGGATGTAGCGATGGAAAGCTCGGTCAGTACCATTTTCATTTCGTTTAACGCTTCTTCCCCTTCGCGGTCAGCGCCGTTCAGCTTGTCTTTGATTTCAGCTTCTTCCCGCTCCTGCCTGGAATACTTCGCTGCGAACATATTATGCTTTCCGTTCCCATAGTTCACTTTTAAAGCAAACACATCATAAGGTACGTCTTTCACATCTGAAACAGGTGCACCTTCAGCGGCCGCTTCCTTGCCTTCTGCATGCTCTTCCGCTGCCGTCTGACAGCCGTTCATCAAGATGATGAGCACAGCAAAACAGGCGATCCGAAATAAGTTCATACAGTTCATCTCCTATATGCACATTATTCTTAGCTATGTCCACCTTTGCTGAAACTCATTCAAATAAGCGGCAAGGCTCTTTTTATGTCAGCGCTAAAAATGCTTCCGCATCCCGGACGGCCAGCTGAATTGCTTCTTCCCAGAAATCCCGCTTTGTCAAATCTGCGCCAAGATGCTTCATCGCCAGCTCTTCAACGGTCATGGAAGCTGTATCTTTTAAAAGCGCGATATACTTTTCTTCAAATGCACGCCCTTCTTTCAAGGCTTTCGCATAAATGCCGAGCGAAAACAGGTAGCCAAACGTGTAAGGGAAATTGTAAAACGGCACAGACGTAATGTAAAAGTGAAGTTTGGATGCCCAGAAATAGGGATGATACTCGCCCAGCGCTCCGCAAAACGCTTCTTTTTGGGCTTCTTCCATCAGCTCATTCAGTCTGCTGACAGAGACGACGCCGTTTTTGCGTTCAGCATAGAAGCGGGTCTCAAATAAAAACCTTGCATGGATATTCATAAAGAAGGCGACGCTTCGCTGCACTTTATCTTCCAGGAGAACGAGCTTTTCATCATCTGAATCAGCCTGCTTTAAAGCGGCGTCTGCTGCGATCATTTCCGCAAATGTCGAGGCCGTTTCCGCCACATTCATTGCATACGCTCTGTTCAACGGTCTTTCGTCAAGGATCGCCTCTTGATGAAAGGCGTGGCCAAGCTCATGGGCAAGGGTTGATACGTTCGACGGACTCCCGGCGAATGTCATAAATATTCTCGATTGACCGCTGTCCGGAAAATTGGCGCAAAAGCCGCCGGGCCGTTTGCCGCTCCTGTTTTCCGCCTCAATCCATCTGTCTCTGAACGCCTTCTCCGTAAAGGCAGAAAGCTTTTTCCCGAATGTATCAAATTGGTCTGTGATAAAACCGGCTGCTTCATCATATGAATATTCCTTTGCAGCCGAGCCGACCGGAACGTCGACATCATACCAGCTCAAACGTTCCAAGCCAAGCAGTGATGCTTTTCGCGAGAGATAGTCTGCAAACGGCTGTTTATGGTCGTTAATGACTTCCCACATCACATCAAGGGTTTCCTGCTTCATCCGATTGATATCAAGCGGCTCTTTCAGCACATTGTCCCAGCCCCTGGCCTTGTACACGTTTAATCTGAAGCCCGCCAGATGATTCAGCGTGCTGCTTAGCAAATCTGCGTGCTGCACCCATGCATGGTCTAGATTTTTAAAAACGGAACGGCGGATGTTCCGATCAGGCTTTGAAGTCAGATTCTGCGCCTGTCCGACTGAGAGGATTTTCGTTTCCCCATCTTCTTCATAAGGAATCTGGATCTGATTGATGATGCTGTTGTACAGATCCCCCCATGCATGATATCCATCGACAGACAGCCCTTGGATCAGTGTTTCCTGCTCGGCTCCAAGCTTTTCTGTCACCCGTGTTCTTCTTTCATTTAAAACATAGGCGATTTCTGACATCTCTTCGTCTTTCAGAATCGTTTCCCAGCCCTCATTCGACACTTTAGCAAGCTCGCCGTCTAAAACGACCAAGACCTTTTGAAAATCTGACATGAGCTGGGTTACTTCAAAATTGAGGGCGTTCGCCTTTAAATCTGTCGTGTCCTGTGCTTGCAGACAGCCGACATACGCGTTCGACTCCCGGATTTTAACATCGATTTTTTCAAAAAGCGCAAGCGCCTCTTTCAGTCCGCTCAGGTCCGTTTTTGATACACGAAGATCATCAGCCTTTTCTTTAAAAGAAACAAGCATCGTTTTGATCTCTTTTAAATGATTCCGAAAAGCCGCTGAGTCGCTCCCGCCTTTAAAAAAAACGTCCAGATCCCACGTATCCTTGAGATGATGATATGCCACCTGATCTCCCCCCTTTTTTTGTCACGTTTCCATTATAAGATAATTTTACCTTTTCAGGGTAAAAAAATAAGCGGCCGGATGATGAACCGGCACACTTTTTGTATTTCCTACAGCTGACGCAGCCGCTTTACAGCATAGCTTGCAGTCGCCAATCCAAGCAGGCCAAAGACGAATAAGAAAAGCCCGCTTTTATTCTGGTGATCTCCTTGAACTGCCGCCTCTCCGGCCGTTAATCCGTCATTTCCAGGCTGTTCAGCGATCTGCAGAGACTGAAGCAGTCTGCCGTCTTCCCCTTTAATTTGCAGCATTCCGTCGCTATCCACCCATTCACTCAGCACTTCGCCTTTCTTTTTTGTGACAAATAAAGGATTTTTCAGTTTAAGACTTGTTCCGTCTTTTGCTGTAAACTGACTGCCCTTTTCGTAAGCAGCGGTCTCAAAACCGTTGAATCCTTCATCCAAAAGCGCTTCTGTATCCCTGTACATCATATTTTGATTATCTGCCTTCATAACAACGGCGATCAAATTGAGTCGGTCCCGCGCCGCTGTCGTTACAAGGGTGTGCTTTGACTCGTTCACGAAACCGTTTTTGCCGCCGGTTATTCCTTGATAAGGAATCTCCCCCGTCAGCATCCGGTGGTGGTTTTTCAAGATCGTGTCCCATGTCTGGCCGTGCCAGGCCGTTTGCTTCTGTGAGAAAAGCTTGCGAAAAGTCTTGTTGCCCATGGCATATTGCGTGATTTTCGCCATGTCGGCGGACGTTGTGTAATGCTCCTTGTCAAATAGCCCGTGGGGATTCGTAAAATGAGTGTCTCTAGCTCCTGCACGCTCGGCGACAAACGCGTTCAAGTCGTCCGCAAATTGTTTTACACTGCCGCTCAAATGTTCAGCAATCGCCGTTCCTGCGTCGTTTCCGGAATTCATTAAAAGGCCTTGAAGAAGGCGTTTTAATGGAACGATTTCCCCTTCTTCCAAATAAACGCTTGTCCCTTCCGTATCAGCGGCTCTTTTGCTGACCTTCACATCATCTTTTAAATGTCCCTTTTCAATCGCGTAAATCGCCGTAGCAATTTTCGTAATGCTGGCAGGATACATTTTTTTGCGGCTGTTTTTTTCATAAATGACCTGTCCTGACTTCGCATCGATCAATATCGCGGAAACGCTTTTCATATCTGGTTTATTTTTTTCTCCTGCTTTTGCCGAACTATGAAAAAACATCGTCAAACATAGTACAATACTGAACAGGAGGGATAGCTTAGCATTCATCGTGTCACCCTGCCTTCGGTAAAGCTGCCGATTGTTAATTAAATCTGCAAGTTTTTCAAAAATAGGTCTTTTAGCACTTTCTAAATTCTATCAATTACACATATCACCTGACAAGGATTATTTGTCGACAAGCCAAATGATTGAACGGAGGACACCCATTTGAAAAGGAAAATCGCAATCGTCACTGGATCCACTAGCGGATTTGGTTTATTGACCGCTTTAAGACTCACCAGCACCCATTTTGTGATTGCGGCAGCGAGGCATCCTGAAAAAGCGGAGATGTTGCGAAAACGAATAGCGGAGCTTTCGGCGGAATCTTCGATTGCCGTCACGGAACTGGACGTCACAAAAGAGCCATCCATTTCATCATTCTCTGAAAAGCTGAAGCAATACGGAACCGTCGATCTTCTCGTCAATAATGCAGGAACGGCTTACGGAGGTTTTGTAGAGGAGCTTTCTCTTGATGATTACAGAAAACAGTATGAAACCAACCTGTTCGGTTTAATCGCCGTCACTAAAGCCGTTCTTCCATATATGAAGAAAAACGGAGGCTCCAAAATCATCAATATCAGCAGCATCAGCGGACAAATCGCTTTTCCGGCATTTTCACCTTATGCCTCTTCCAAACATGCGGTCGAAGGTTTTTCAGAAAGTCTCCGCCTGGAGCTTCGCCCGTTCGGAATCGATGTCGCCGTTGTCCAGCCGGGCTCTTACAAGACGGCGATTTGGGAAACGTCGTTTGCAAATCAGGTCGCCGCGCCTGAAGCCGGCTCTCGGTACAGCACATATTTTGAACGGATTTCCGCCTACATTGCGGCAAACCGCAAAAACGATGGAGACCCTGAAGACGTGGCAGAGCTGATCTTTCACCTTGCAGCAAAAAAGCGGCTTAAAAGGCTGCGCTATCCGATCGGCAAAGGCGTCCGCCTGCTGATCTTCTGCCACGCCATCCTGCCATGGCGGTTTTGGGAATGGGCGGTCACAAAAAATCTGTTTAAATAAGGTTATTTAAAATAATTATAATTTAGTATTGATTTTAACTTTATATTTGTTATAATATAATTAACAAATGAAAAAACACAAGGAGGACATATTACATGATCTCACAACAATTAAAACAGCAAAATCCTGTACTTGAAAACGCAATGAATACGAATTTATCAAACTGGTTTATCCTCTATACGAAGCTTCACCGCTTCCATTGGTATGTGAAAGGGCCGCATTTCTTCACCCTGCACGAAAAATTTGAAGAGCTTTACAACCACGCTGCGGAAACGGCTGATGTCATTGCGGAACGATTGCTGGCGATCGGCGGACATCCGCTCGCAACCATGAAAGACTATCTTGATCACGGAACCATTTCAGATTCCGGCGCTGAAAAAACAGCTTCTGACATGGTATCCGCATTGATCAGCGACTACCGTCAAATCCGCAATGAGATTCAGCATACAATCGAACTTGCCGAAGAAAAATCAGATCATGCCACCGCTGACCTTTATATCGCCTTAACAGAGGAAATTGATAAGCAAGTGTGGATGCTTTCTTCATTTTTGGACGAGTAATATTAAAAAGCCATGGCAATCCGCCATGGCTTTTATTTATGATTTGCTTTTCGTAAGCTTTGCTTTCAATGTTTTTTCCTTGCCGCTTCTCAGCACTTCAAATGTTACAGTGTCTCCCGCTTTCACTTCGGTATAAAGAATTTTTCTGAGATCGGAAGTGGTTTCAACTTTTTTGCCGTTCATTTTTGTGATGACATCGGCTGCTTTCATGCCTGCTTGCTCTGCCGGAGATTTTGACGATACTTTATCGACATACACGCCGGTGTTGAGCTGACCCCCAAAGAGCCCCAGCGTATTTGTCTGATATTGCTCAGGAACCTGCTGCATATCGATCATTTGAACGCCTAAGAACGGCCGTTCCACTTTTCCTTTTTCCAAAAGTTCATCAACGATCGGCTGGACATCATTGCTCGGGATGGCAAAGCCGAGTGATTCAACACCGCTTTGGCTGATCTTCATACTGTTAATGCCGATGACCTGCCCGCTGCCATTGATCAGAGGCCCGCCGCTGTTGCCCGGGTTGATTGCCGCATCTGTCTGAAGGACATTCATATCCCATTGCCCCTCGGATGTAGAGACTTCAATCGTCCGGTTGACACCGCTGATGATTCCTTCTGTAACCGTTCTTGAAAATTGGAGACCCAGAGGGTTTCCGATAGCGATCACTTTCTCTCCAGCCCGCAGTTTTGAAGAATCTCCAAAACTCGCAACCTTTTCAACACCTTTGCTGTTGATCTCTAAAACAGCCAGATCAGTTAATGCATCGCTGCCGACGATCTTGGCATCGGTCGTTTTGCCGCTGTATAAAGAAATGGTTACTTTTGAGGCGCCTTCAACAACATGGTTGTTTGTGATGACATAGGCTTTGTCGCCGTCTTTTTTAAAGATGACGCCTGATCCAGTGCCGCTTTCTTCGACATCATCTTCAGAGAAGCCGAAGCTGGTTTGTATATTTGAGACTCCGACAATCGCAGGCTCCAAATCTTCAACCATATCAGCTACATTATCGGCATCTGTTACAGGTTTCGCTGTAAAGTTCTGCGACTGTTTCGGTTCTGTTTGTTTTTCGCCTGCTGTTTCATTAGGATGGTCGGCAGGCAGGTACGGGGAAATCCCCAATACAAGTCCGCCGCCGATGATGCCGCCCAAAATCGGGCCCAGCCATGCGGCCTTGCGCCGTTTTTCTTTTGCGGTTCTTGTTTCTCTGCCGCTTTCCAAAGCTGCAGCTGTTTCTTTATGAGTAAGATCTGACTGATCATCTGCATCCTTTTTTAAAATCAGCTCGGGTTCCTTTTCCGGCTGTTCCGAGTTTTGCTCCTCAGAAGCCGCCGTTTGCGGTATCTTTGCCTCTTCTTGCTGCGGCTGTTCGTTTTCATTTTTTTGTTCGTCATCGCGTCTAAAATCCATAAGCGTACACTTCCTTTATTTTTCTTGTCTTCAACTATCGCAAATGGCAGAAAGCTTTAACACTCACAAAAAAAGAGATACCCGGCCGTATATTTTTCACATACCTGCATTTCCTTTCTTCCCTGATGAGTATCTTATCGAAACATTGTGGGATAAAAATGAAAAGAATATGTGAAATTATGAAAATTGACCAGACTTATGTTAAAACTAGTATAATGACGTTGAAAGGATGTGAACCGCCTTGTCATACACCATTTATCTAGTTGAAGATGAAGAGAATTTAAATGAATTGCTGACAAAATATTTAGAGAGTGAAGGCTGGCACGTCACTTCTTTTCTAAACGGTGAAAGTGCCAGGAAAAAAATCGGCCAGTCTCCTCATTTATGGATTCTCGATATCATGTTACCAGATATCGACGGCTATAAGCTAATAAAAGAAATAAAAAATGAGGATCCCGAGGTTCCCGTCATTTTCATTTCAGCGCGAGATGCGGATATCGACAGGGTGCTCGGGCTGGAGCTCGGCAGCAGCGACTACATATCCAAGCCGTTTCTTCCGCGGGAGTTGATCATCCGCGTTCAAAAGCTTCTTAAGCTGATTTATAAAGAAGATCCCGCAGCAAAGAAAAAAGGAACGGCCGTTTCCGGCTATAAAGTCTTTGAAGATTTAAGGGAAGTCTATGAAAAGGACACTATGATTAATCTGACGTCAAAGGAATTCGACCTTCTGCTCCTTTTTATGAACAATCAGGGCCGCGCCTTCTCAAGAGAGGATATTCTCACCCGAGTGTGGGGGGATGATTACTTCGGCACCGACAGGGTAGTAGACGACCTTGTCAGAAGACTGCGCAAAAAAATGCCTGAACTTAAAGTGGAAACCATCTATGGGTTTGGGTACAGGATGTTGAAATCATGAAAAATAAATCGCTCGCCTTTCAAATTTGGACGGTGATTTGCGGGATTTTATTAACCGTCTCGATTTTGTTGGTGTTTTTATTTTCCAACACCTTAAGAAACTTTTTTACAGATGAGATCTACACAAACATTGAAAATGAACAGCATGTGATGACGGAATACGGATTTTCGGGTTCACCCGAAAGAGACTTTGGCGAAGATAATGGCTCACGCAGTACAAACCGCCATGTACAGCACGTCTTGCTGCCTGAGAAAGGGACAGTCTACCAAAGCCCGCAGATTCTTCCCGATTCATTTATTGCCAAGGTGCAAAAACTGGGAAAGAGACAGGAGTCGTCTTCTAAAAGATATTCAGAGAATGTCGACGGGGAACACATTTTCTTTGTCCTTAAAAAAATCCAAACCCAGGATCAGACGTTTCTTTTATTGTCTTATGCGCTTGATTCATACAGGGATGGCTTAACCTACACACTGTTTAAACAGCTGCTGTTCATTCTGACAGTCGTTATTTTGCTGAGCTGGATTCCTTCCATTTGGCTGGCCAGATATTTATCAAGGCCGCTCGTGACGCTTGAAAAGCATGTCAAACGGATTTCCAAACAGGATTGGGATGATCCGGTCATTGTCGACAGGGAAGATGAAATAGGAAAACTAGGCCATACCATTGAGGATATGCGGCAGAAGCTGATTCAAAAAGATGAGACAGAGCGCACGCTCCTGCAAAACATTTCCCACGACCTGAAAACGCCCGTCATGGTCATCCGCGGATATACCCAGTCGATCAAAGACGGTATTTATCCTAAAGGAGATTTGCAAAATACGATTGAAGTCATTGAAGGTGAAGCTGAAAAGCTGGAAAAGAAAATCAAGGACCTGCTTTATCTCACAAAACTTGATTATTTGCTGAAACAGGAAAGACATTACGGAACTTTTAATATACAAGAGGTCATAAAAGAAGTTGTCGAACGCTTGAAATGGTCTAAAAAAGAATTGAACTGGAAGATTGATCTTGAAGAGGAAACCATGCTGACAGGTGATCAAGAACAATGGAGCAAGCTTATGGAAAATGTTCTTGAAAATCAAATCCGCTATGCGGAAACATTCATTGAAATCAGTGTGAAGTCTGCGAAAAAATATACGATGATCACCATCAAAAATGACGGGCCTCACATTGAAGAAGAGATGCTTTCCAGCCTGTATGAGCCTTTTAATAAAGGGAAGAAAGGCGAATTCGGCATTGGACTCAGCATCGTGAAACGAATTCTGACGCTCCATCAAGCTGATATGACCATTCGAAACGATGAAACCGGTGTTTGCTACTCAATATCCGTTCCAAGAAATTAGACTGTAGACGCTGCAGTCTTTTTTTCATATAAACGAATACCCGTTAAAATCCCGGTAGCTCGGTTTCACTGTTTTCTTTGGCTGCTTGATCCATTTCTTTTCTGACAGCACATGTTTA
Organism: Bacillus swezeyi; assembly: GCF_001969815.1. GTDB lineage: Bacteria > Bacillota > Bacilli > Bacillales > Bacillaceae > Bacillus > Bacillus swezeyi. The sequence continues at coordinate 406,134 of NZ_MRBK01000006.1, forward strand.
GGGTATTTGACTTTGTCCACTTTAATTCCCCGGCTGCGCAGGCGGCTGATCAACTCATCGATTTCTTTCATCAAACTTCACCCTTTCTCTGCAAATTTTGACCACTCGGTCACCTTACTTTATAATATAAATAATATCGAACAAAAAAACAAGTTACAATCTAGTTAAAATTATGACGGGACAAAAGAAGTGACCCGCCAGTCAGCATATTCGCCAACAAATTATGATGTCAACCTTTCAGGAAGGTGAAGACCGTGAGAGAAAAAGAGAAAGTCATTATCGAAACAGCCATTAAACTATTTGCCAAAAAAGGGTACAGCTCAACATCAGTGCAGGAAATTGCGAAAGAATGCCAAATCTCAAAAGGCGCTTTCTACATCTACTTCAAATCAAAAGAAGCGCTTCTCCTTTCAGTGCTCCACTATTACTATGATAGAATCTTTACACGGCTCCAAAAAATTCAAGCGGAGTATGATAATCCGCGGGATGTTTACCGGAAACAGCTGACCGTTTTTTTCGAAAACATTCTCGAACACAAAGAGTTTATTACAATGCAATTTAATGAGCGGTCGATGCCGATCAATGAAGAGATTGAATCGTTCGCCAAAAAAATGCGGACGACGACTCTCCGGCTGCATATTGAAAACATCCAGAATATATACGGCAAAGACATTGAACCATACAGCGCCGAGCTTTGTTTTATGATCAACGGGATGAGCGATGTATATCTTGAATTAATGATTTTGCTTCATCATTCTTTTGACCTTCACCTTCTCGCCGACCATTTGCTGAACCGCCTAGATGATTTGGCAAAGGGAATGCTGAATCGAAACGAAAATCCGCTGATTTCGATCGACAAAGCGGACAAGTGGTTCGGCCCTTTTGACACGTTCGATCCGCTGAAGGAAGCCCTGCTCAAAGAAATGCGGATCAAAGCAGACAAGCGGTATCACAGCACCCCGCCTTCCGACCTGACTGAAAGCCTCGATATTCTGGAAAAAGAACTGAGAAAACGAAAGCCCAAAAACGCCATCATCAAAGGGATGCTTGCGAATTTGAAGGGATTTGACGGCCTGCAAAAAGAAACGGATAAACTTGCAGAACTGATCAAAAAAGACCGGAGACATTCAGATTGAAGGATGATCAACGGCTCTGATGGCGCGATCGATACATATAAAAAATGGCCGCTGTTTACGGCCGTTTCAGATTGTTGACAAAATCCTAAAACGGTTTAAAGTTTTAGGATTTTGTCATCCTTTCAGCGTGATTGAAAACCCTTGCAGTCTAGGAAGGACGAGCATCGGAGCGGAGCGAATGTTGGAATTCGTGAGCACCGACGCGCAGGCCTGACAACGAATGCGAGGGTTTGTCGACACGCTGAAACGGCCGCTGTTTACGGCCGTTTTATTTGTTATGCTTTCGGTTTCACCATTTCTTCAGGCTTCACAATCTCATCAAACTGCTTTTCTGTTAAAAGATTCAGCTTAAGAGCCGCTTCTTTCAGTGTCAATCCCTCTTTATGAGCCAGCTTCGCGATTTTCGCAGCATTTTCATAACCGATATGCGGATTTAAAGCTGTGACGAGCATAAGAGAGTTTGTCAGGTTCTTTTCAATTGTCTCCTGATTCGGTTCAATGCCCACGGCGCATTTGTCATGGAATGAATTCATGCCGTCGGCAAGGAGCTGAACCGATTGCAGGAAATTATAAATGATGACCGGCTTAAAGACGTTTAATTCAAAATTCCCCTGGCTCGCCGCAAAACCGATCGTTGCGTCATTCCCCATGATTTGGGATGCAACCATTGTCAGCGCTTCGCTTTGCGTAGGGTTTACTTTGCCCGGCATAATGGAGCTTCCCGGTTCATTTTCAGGAATGATCAGCTCGCCGATCCCGCAGCGCGGTCCGCTTGCCAGCCATCTGACATCATTGGCGATTTTCATAAGGTCTGCTGCAAGCGCTTTAAGTGAGCCATGTACGTGTGTCAGTTCATCATGGCTTGTCAGCGCATGAAATTTATTAGGCGAGCTTTTGAAAGACTGCCCGGTCAGACTGCTGATCTCTTCGGCAACAATGCTTCCGAATTCCGGATGAGCGTTGATCCCTGTACCAACCGCGGTTCCTCCAATGGCAAGGTCGCGGATTTTTTCCGCAGATTCAAGGATCATTTCTTTAGAGCGGTCAAGCATGTAAACCCAGCCGCTGATCTCCTGCCCCAATGTGAGCGGTGTCGCATCCTGCAGGTGGGTACGGCCGATTTTCACGACATCTTTAAAGGCTTCGGCTTTTTCATTCAGCGTGCTTCGCAAGCGGTCAACCGCCGGAACCAGCTTTTCGTAAATCGCGAGTACGGCCGCGACGTGCATCGCTGTCGGGAATGTGTCATTTGAGCTTTGGCTGCGGTTGACATCATCATTCGGATGAATCTTAAAGCTTGAGCCTTTTTCCTGCAGATAGGCTGTGCCTCTGTTTGCCACGACTTCATTCATATTCATGTTGCTTTGCGTCCCGCTTCCAGTCTGCCAGACGACCAGCGGAAAATGGCTGTCATACTTTCCTTCTAAAATTTCATCACAAACGGAAACGATCGCATCTGATTTTTCTGCTTCAAGGTTTCCAAGCCGTTCATTCGCAATGGCAGCGCTTCTTTTTAAAATTGCAAACGCATACACAATTTCCTGCGGCATTTTTTCAGAACCGATTTTAAAGTTCTCCTTGCTTCGCTGGGTTTGGGCTCCCCAAAACTTATCGGCAGGAACCTTGATTTCACCCATCGTATCTTTTTCAATTCTATAATTCACTATGTATCCCTTCCTTCTCTAGTCTACAGTAGACTATATTTCGATAAAAATTGATAAAACCCTCTTATTTAAATTTTATCTTTATTTTAATTTTAGCTCAATATAAACTCGCGATTCTTTTGCATATTTATATTTCGGGTTTGTCTTTCCGTATTCCTTCGATACATATGAAACCTCATAATGTTTAGAAAAAGATTGAATAATGTGTTCGATCTCTTCCAGTTTCCCCGTAAGCCTGATTTGCGCCAACTCTTCTCACTCCGTCTCTGTTCAATGAAAATTTCGCCAAACACTAATGTAACACAGTATATTGTTTTTTTAACAGGAAAAGATAACCGATATCCATATTTAGAAATGCCAAGGCAGGTGATCACCATCAGTCAGTCAGAATTTAAGGACCATATCCACGAAAATCTCGCTTTGCTCCTTCCCCGCCTCGAGCACAACGACGATCTCGTTCAAAATAAAAAAATGCTGAAAAACGGAGTCATTTTTTATTTTTTATATTTTCGTGATTTAAATGATGATGCCAAAATACAGAAAGCAGCCAAAACGCTGTGCACGGATGAAAGCTCTCTCTCATTGGAAGATGTGCGCCTTCGCTTAAACAAACTGAATGCTGAGCCCATTCACAAGGTAAGGGACGCGATAAACACCATTTTTCAAGGAAAGTGTTTGCTTTTCATTAATGGCATGAATACCGTTTTTGCGCTGCCGACATTTGAAAAAAAGAAGAGAAGCCTTGGAGAGGTGAATACAGAAAATGTCGTCAGAGGACCGAAAATCGGTTTTATTGAGGATGTGGATACAAATGTGGCGCTCGTCAGGCAGCGTGTGCCAGATCAGGACCTGACAGTCGAGAAGCTTCCGATCGGAAAAAGCAAGCTTAAAAATGCCACCATTTTATACATTGACGGCAAAGCAGATGAATCGATTATATCAGACCTGAAAAAGCGTCTGAAAAAAGTGCAGCTGGACGATATTCAAGATTCTGGGGTGCTTGAAGAGCTGATTGAAGATAATCAGTTTTCACCCTTTCCGCAGATTCAAAACACAGAACGGCCGGATAAAGTTTCGTCAGCGCTGTTCAACGGGCGGATCGCCATCTTTGTCGATTATTCCCCCTTTGCCCTGATTGTGCCGGCCTCCTTTGGAATGGTGATGCAGTCCCCTGATGATTATTATGAGAGGTGGATCGCCTCGACTCTGATCAGATTTCTGCGGTTCAGCTCGATCTTCATCACTCTGTTCTTGTCGGCATTTTATATTTCGCTTGTTTCGTTTCATCAAGGGATGCTGCCGACTGCCCTGGCTGTCACAATTGCGAGTACACGGGAGGAAGTTCCGTTTCCTCCGCTTCTTGAAGCACTGATTATGGAAATCACGATTGAGCTTCTGAGGGAAGCCGGTTTGAGGCTCCCTAATCCGCTCGGCCAGACGATCGGCTTGGTCGGGGGCGTTGTCATCGGCCAGGCAGCTGTGGAAGCCAATATTGTCAGCTCTGTCATGGTGATTATCGTCAGTGTTATCGCCCTTGCTTCTTTTACAGTTCCTCAATACGGCATGGGGCTGTCGTTTCGGGTGCTGCGGTTTATTTCCATGATTGTCGCCGCCGTGTTCGGACTGTACGGGATTATTTTATTCATGCTCGTGATTTTCACCCATTTGGTCAGGCAGCGAAGCTTTGGCAACCCGTATTTTAACCCTAATCACTTTTTCAGCTTAAAACATTCAGATGAGGCGATCATTCGTTTGCCGACAAAGAATCGTGAGGTGAATCAGCAAAATGATGCAGAAAAATCAGCTCGATCGGATTAGCACGTATGAAGCAGCTGCGATTATTACCAGTACGATGCTGGGGGCAGGGCTGCTGACCCTTCCCAGGGCACTGACGCAGAAAACGCTCTCTCCAGACGGATGGATCGTTTTGATCGTTGAAGGACTTGTTTTTATTTTGATTATCTATATGAACGCCAAAATCGTCAAAAAGCACAATGTTCTTTCTTTTTTTGATTATACGAAAGAGGGCTGCGGCTTAGTGATCGGGAACATTTTGAACCTGTGCATCAGTTTATATTTCTTGGGAGTGGCAAGTTTTGAAGCACGAGCGATGGCCGAGATGGTTAAATTTTTTCTGCTTCAATTTACACCGATGGGCGTGACGATTTTTGCTTTTGTGATTTGCGCGATCTATATGGTCGTCGGCGGAATCAGCGACATGTCGAAGATTTTCCCGTTTTTCCTCTCGATTACGCTCGTGATTCTGCTTGTCGTTTACGGCTTAAGTATGAATATGTTTCAAGTCAACAATTTAAGGCCTCTCCTCGGCCTCGGGGTTGGCTCAATCACAAGCGCTTTGACGGTTGTCTCCATTTCATTTTTAGGCGTGGAGCTCATGTTGTTTCTGCCTAAATACGTTAAAAATAAAGAAAAGCTGTTCAAAGCTGCCGCCATCGGTTTTGGGATCCCGCTTACTTTATATATTTTAACTTTTGTCGTCGTTGTCGGCGCTCTGACCGCGTCAGAAGTGATGACGATGACCTGGCCGACGATCTCATTGTTTCAATCGTTTGAAATCAGAGGCATTTTTATTGAAAGGTTCGAATCGTTTTTGCTCGTCATCTGGACGATCCAATTTTTCACCACCTTTGTCGTCTATACATACTTTGCCGCTTCAGGGCTTGAAAATGTTTTCGGCTGGCCCGTCAAAAAAAACGTGTTGCTCATCGGCGCCCTTGCTTACATGGCCTCTCTCTTGCCGCAAGACACCAATGAAGTCTTGGTTTACAGCGATTTTTTAGGCTATGTCTTCATCGTCGTGTTCTGCGTGCTCCCGATCCTGATCTTTTTGCTCGTGTCGGCTAAAAGGAGGTTTAAAGCTTCGTGAAAAAAAAAGGAATACTAGCGGCGCTGTCCCTTCTTCTCCTTTTGACAGGCTGCTGGGACAGCAGGCAGATCGAAGAGCTCAGCATTGCGATCGGCCTTGCGATGGATAAAGGAGAAGATGATAAAAAAGTGAAAATGACGTATCAGTTTCTCGTTCCGAAAAAGATCGGCCAGAACGGAAGCGCCCAAGATCCGACCAAAATCGTGGCCACATCCGGAAATACGGTTCATCAAACGATTCGTTCGACTGCTCTGAAAAACTTCCCGGTCTTCTCACAGCATCTGCACGTCATTATTTTCTCGGAAGATCTTGCATCTGACATTTCTTTGGATGCCTTAATCAATCAGTTTATCCGGGATAACAGCATCAGAAGGAGCAGTGAAGTCTATATGGCGCCGGGGCCGGCCGGACGCCTTTTGAAGATAGATGATGCAGGTGATCCCGCTTCAGAAGCAATCCATAGCATCGCACAAAACAGGGCGTCAACGATCAAATTGCTTAAACCCGTCACATTGGGCGATATTTCAATTAAAATGCAGAAAGGCATGTCTTTTATCATGCCGAGGGCTGTCGAAGAAAAGGGGCAGCTTCAGTTGGAAGGCGGGGCCATTCTAAAAAACAACAAGCCATATGCAAATATTTCTTCAGCTCAAATAGAAGCATTGAATTTATTGATGGGAAAAGTGAACGGCGGGGTCATAGAATCAAGACATCAAGGACATTTGTTTTCATACGAAGTGTTTTCAATCACTCATCGCGTTCATATCACGAGAGAAAACGACAAATACAAATTTACCGTACGTTCACATATTAAAGGGAGATTGTCTGAAGACTGGTATAAAGGCGAAGATTCTTTTAATCCAAATTACATTAGAGCAATTGAACGGTCGGTCCAAAAAGACATCGAAAAACGCGTCAGGCAGCTGATTGACCTTTTACAACATGATTTAAAAGTCGATATCACCGATTTTTCGGACTATGCCAGAATCAACTATCCGAAGCGCTGGCAGAAAGATCAACACAATTGGGATAAACACTTCAGCGAAGCCGATATCGACTATCATATCAATGCAACCATTCAGGATTTTGGAACAAAAGGAGCGACACAAGCAAGATAGGAGCCAAATTTTCTGATAAAATGGAAGTGAAAGGGTGATTTAGCATGAAGCGGATATTGCAGATAACAGGTATTTTCCTGATTGCGGCCGCAATCATTCTGTCCTGTTTTATGATTCATGATGTCGTATTTGATCCGTATATGGAGGATTCACAATCGATGCTGTTCTTTACGATCGGTTCGTATCTCTCCACTCCGGCTTTTTGCATCATCGGCGGATTTATTTTGCTCGGCATCAGCAAACTGATTGAGCTGCAGGAAAAAAACAATGCCATTTTGGCCGAAAATCTCGATCTCATTGATCAAAACGCCAGCATAACGGCCCAAAACGAAGCTGAACACGAAGAGAACCAAAACGCACAAGAACCCGACCGAACCAGTGATGCCGACTCTTTCACTCTGCCCGCAGCTGATGATCGAAAATATTGGAACGGTTGAAAACGGCTTTCATAGGAAAGCTGTTTTTTGTTTCCGTCACTGAACAAGCTTGTTTCGATGCGCGTATACGGCGGCTTGTGTACGGTCATCGACTTCAAGCTTGGACAGGATGTTCGTCACATGGGTTTTGACGGTTTTAATCGTGATAAATAATTCTTCCGCAATACCCTTGTTTGTTTTTCCTTCTGCCACAAGCTTGAGGATTTCCAATTCTCTTGCCGTCAATGATTCATGTAGAGGCAGATCCCCAGATGAATGTCTCAGCTTTGATAATACCTTACCCGCCACCTTTGCTTCAAGCTTTGGTTCTCCCACGCTCGCAGCCCTGATCGCATCGGCGATTTCACTGGCTTTCGATGTTTTCAGCAAATAGCTGAGCGCCCCGGCTTCTATCACCGGATAGACCTTGTCATCATCAATAAAGCTCGTCAGCACGATGATTTTCGGATCGGCAAGCTCCCGGCAGATTTCCTTTGTCGCCTCAATGCCATCCATTCCTTCCATTACAAGATCCATCAAGATGACATCCGGCTTGGTTTCAACAGCCAGCTCAACACCGCGCCTGCCGTCTGAAGCTTCACCGATCACCTCAATATCAGGCTGCGATTCCAAAAAAGCAGCCAGCCCCATCCTCACCATTTCATGATCATCAATTAACAGTACTCGAATCACCTTCAGTCTCTCCTTTTCCTTGATCAAAGATCGGAACCTTTACATCAACTTGTGTTCCTTTTCCCGCAAATGAAATAATTTCCGCCACACCGCCGACTTCGCTGGCTCTTTCTTTAATAGAATTCAGCCCGTATGATGACGTTTTTACGGCATCCATCTTAAATCCATCTCCATTATCAATCACCTTCAGCTGGAGCTGCCGGTTCCTGATCAGCAGTCTGACAGATACTTTTGTCGCCTTTGAATGCCTGAATACATTCGAAAGCGCTTCTTGTACGATTCTGAACAGATGGTCTTCGACACCCTTTGGCAGTCTTCCGGCATCCTCGATTTCCCAATCGATATCCATCGACTGTTTCGCTTTAAACTCATTCAGGAGGTCGGCCAGCCCTTCTTTTAAACCTTTCCCTTCAAGCGTGACCGGTCTCAGGTGCAAAAGCAGCGCTCTCATCTCATTCTGTGCATCGGCGGCCATTTTTTCCACCATTTTCAGCCTTTGCGCAAGTTTTTCATCAGCCGAAGCATTGATTCCTTCAAGAACCGCCGATGTCATCATGGAAATGGCAAACAGCTGCTGGCTTACCGCATCATGCAGTTCCCGGGCCAGGCGCTGGCGTTCTTCGGAGACAACGGATTTTTTCATTTGCTCCTGCCATTCCGCCCTTTCATTTGACAGCTTTTGAAGAGAAGCGACCTGCCTTTCGATCCGCTCCGCCATTTCATTGAGCTGATCGGCGGCGAGTCCGATCTCATCATCTCCAAGCGATGGAATCCGGTAAGCAAAATTGCCGTTTTCGTATTTTAAAATCGATTCGATCAGCTTTTCAAGCCGTTTTTTCAGCTGATTGCCAAACATATAGCCAGAACCGAACCCTACGGCTGCACTGATCGACACTAGGAGCACGATAAACGGGATTCCGAACCATCTCGAGGCGATGAGCACCCGCGGATCGAGCTGATAATAGAACAGCATGAAGCCCAATACAGCAATCAAAATCGTAAAGCTGACACCCAAGGACAAACGGACGGCGCGCCACTGAATGTTTGCAAGCCTGTTCGTTTTCATATAAACCGCACATCCACATCACCGATAAACAGGGAAATCGAAATTTTAACCCGTCTTGCCGATTGTTCGTAATTCTCTGACTCGGTATAGATTTGGTTGCCGATGCCGCTTTTCCGGTCGCCGATAATGTCAATGTCGCCGATAAACGCCGAAGAGCTGATGGAGACGTCAAGATCAGACGGAATGTAAATATCAACATCACCGATCAGCCCGGTGATGACGATTGTATTTTCCTCATCTGAAATGATCGCTTTTGACAAATCGATTTTTACGTCTCCGATGAATCCGGATATGTTTAAATCATTTAAATCAAAAGGTTTTTTCATCAATTTCACATCACCGAAAAAAAAGCTGTGCTGACCGGCGCTCGTTTTTTTCTGAAACGGTTCTGAGCCGGCCATATCTTTCCCGCGTTCTTTAGGTTTACTGCGGTCGAAAACCGGCTGATTTGTGACAAGCCTGTAGCCTGCATAAATGAGGAAAGCGGCAAAAAAGAAGCCGAACAGGCTGAATGTAATGCTGAAGATATCTTTGAGAACCAGGAAGCCCGCAAAAATAAACATCACAGACCCGAGCCAGCGGCGTGAATATTTATGAAGCAAATACCCGGCAAAAAGAAAAGCGAGCGGCCAGAATAAGACGTCTCCAAGCCCGCTGTTTTGAAAAAATATGCTGATACCGAACAGAACGATGACGAGTCCGATCAATTGGTTTTTTGTTAGACGCATGCTGACTCCGGCCCCCTTTCTTTTTGTCGTTTATTCAATTGATACATTCCCGCTTGTCAACGAGATATCAATTTTATTTTGACCATTTCCGTTTTTTCCAGTCAGTGTTCGTTTTTCACTGCTGATTTGATCAAAGGAATAAGAATAGCTGATGTTTCCGCTTGTCGATACGGCTTCAAGGCTGATGTCTGCATCGTCGGGCAGATCGAGTTTCGCATTTCCCGATGTCTGCTTGATGTTCAGCTTCCCGGTCACATCTTCAAGCTTTGTATTTCCTGATGTTGAGCGAATGTCCGCCTCCGCTGTGCGGACGTCTTTTAAGCGAATATTTCCCGACGTCCCTTTGACCTCAAGCTGTTCCGCCTGGAGCTGATTCACTTTTTGGCTGCCGCTTCCCGAGCTTAAGGCTACCTTTTTTAAATGCAAATGACCGCCTGATATGTTCACATTCCCGCTTCCTGATGTGATCGACAGGTCATCTTTGTATTCATAAGGGATTCTGACAATAAGTTCATTTTTTTGAAAAAAGAAGAACTGGAAAGGCTTCGGGTGTACGGACAGCTGAAGGGTATCTCCCTTTTCTGATGATTCAAGGCGGGCATTGCCTGACAGCTCAGCATCTATATCATCACGCTGTTCAGCTTTGATGTTTACCGTTATGCTTTTTGCACTGATGTCGATTTTGTTGACCTTCTTCGGTGAAGCACTGGCTGTATGGACTGATTCTTGATTGAAGCCAATGAATGAAAAACCGCGCACACCATCATAAATGAAGCAGGCGAGAATCACAATGCCAGCGATGATCAGCAGTTTTCCTAACGTTTTTTTCATGTGTTTAATCCTTTCGCCAAGTAAGTGTATGCTCCTTATTATAAGGAAAGTTTCCTTTGAAAGAAATTAAAAATTGCAGAAGGGGCCCGTTAAGCCCCTTTCTGATTATTCATTTCCGGCTGATGTTTGCTTTTCCAAGCCGACCTTTTGAGCGCGCATTTTTTCGAGCTCTTCTTCGACCTCTTTCGCATATTCAAGACGGCTGTATGAGCTCCCTGATCCCGCGGAAATTTCAGCATAGCTGTTCACCTTAGCTTCCATTTCTTCAATCCGGGTTTCCATTCTCATAAACTCGCGGTACGCGCTTTCGCTATCGATTTTATTAAAGGATGCATTCATATGTTCTTTTGCTTTTACCGCGTTGGCCCGTGCGATTAATGCATGTTTTCTGTCTTTTATGTCACGCAGTTTGACTTCGAGCGTTTGCAGCTGCTCTTTTAATTCAGCAAGCTGCTTTTTCGCATGGTGATAAGCTTCTTGATATTCCGATGCTTTTTCTTCAAAATACTTCATTTCGGAAAGAGCCTTTTTGGCAAGCTCTTCTTCACCAGCATCAAAAGCAAGCTGTGCCTGGTTTCTGCGTTTGACGGCCAGTTTTTCAGCCTCCTCATGCTTCCCTTTGAAACTTTGTTCAATCGTCTGCTGTTTGACAATCGTATGCTTGGCCTTTGCAATATCGCTTTCCATATCGCGTACGTATTGATTCAACATCACCCGCGGGTTTTCAATTTTATCCAATCCTTCATTAACTGATGCAACAAACATGTCTCTTATTCTTTTGAACGGCATGATTGATTCCTCCCTGTGTTTATTTATTCTTTTTCAAAAAGTCTTCCCACTCCGCATCAAAGCCGGTATCATATGATGCAGCGGAAGGCTCGGTTTTCTCTGAATAATAGATGCTTTCTCCTTGTTTTCCATCTTGCTTCATCATCTTCCAGCCGAAATAAACCATGGCAGCGGCAAGTGCGATGCCGATCAGAAAAGGAAGAGATCCTCCCAAAAACATGATGCCGATGATGGTCAGGATGACAGCGGCAAACTGACGGCCTTCTTTCCACTTTTTAATGCCGTAATAGATAAGCACAGCTCCAATTGCGCCTGTGATCAATCCGCCAAAATGGCCTCCCCCGAAAAACAGCGAGATGCCAAACAGGATCAGAAAAAAGCCGATGACTGATTTTCCATTTATCTTCATGCTTGCTCCTCCTTTCTTGTTCATGTATTCACTATAGTCAATTTCAGGCTTCGACAAAACGAGTCACAGATTGATTTTATTGTAAGACCAGAGTCGTAGGGCGGATAAGACCGCCAAATCAATGAAGACCGCTCTTTACTGAGAAAGAGCGGTCTTCATTGTTTGGTGAGCTATTGTTCAATTTTCGGATTCCAGCCGTCCAGAACATTTTCAATGGTCCAGTTTTCCGCCTCCTGATCTGATATCTGTCTTCTCGCCTCATGAAAAACCGCCCCCGGCCCCGTATTCCGATATTCATACAATCTCGCATCGGCAGCCGAGAAGCCCGACATATCCGTCCACCCTTCAGGTTGAATGTGAGCGCCGAGAGAACAATTATGATATAAAACGCTGGCGATGGCGTCAGGGTCTCCTCCCGGATGCCACGGACGGCCGAGATAAACCGTCCCGTCAGCTGCATCGCTTGTCAGCCTGCAATTTGTGATGAAAAAGCCGAACGGTTTCGTTATTTGGGTACTGGCGGCTGTCACATAGCCGTTATTGGTGGCGGAGCCGCGATCTGCGCTATGAATCCGGCAGTTTTCAAAAACCGCTCTCGCTCCTCCAAAAATAAAATCGACATCCCCTTCTATATAGCATTGATCAAAATATTGTGCGCCATCATTAACAAATAGTGTATCCTGCCTGCCGATAAATCTGGAATGTTTAAAAATCATTCGGTTTCCCTTCGCATAGACCGCCACTGCCTGAGTTCCAGTCGTATCTACTTTCGTTCGGTCAAACGAATTTTCAAATGTCAGGTTTTCCGCTTCAAAATCATCCGCATAAATAAACACACTGGCGCTTCCGCTCGTTCCGTACCTACCTCCCCCTTCCTTTTCTTTCCCCGCATAATTGTCATAAGTAATGACGGTGTCGTTTTTGTTTTCGCCAATCAGCTTGACAAACGGCTTTGTCGCAGGAATCCGAACCACTTCTTTATAAATGCCTTTCTTAATCAAAATCTCCTTTTTTTCAAGACTGTACTCCGGCAAAGCATCGACAGCCTCCTGAACGGTTTTAAATTCGCCATCCCTATCTTTTGACACCGTCAGCCTGACCGCGGCTTTTTCGCGATTGATCATCCGTATTCCCCCTTTTTGTTGAAAGCGCTTACTTAAAATTACGACAAAAAGCCGTTTTCCCCTGCCGGAAAACAGCTTGATGTAATAGATCGACAAAATTGCAGGGAATCAGCAGCCTACCGTTTACTTTTAAAAACAATGGCGCTTCTTTCATATTCAACATCTTTGATGTTCAACCTGAAATTAATGACCCTGGCAGCGGCAAACAAATAATCTGACAGCCTGTTTAAATAGCGGAGCGGCACATCGCGAATTTCCGCTTTTTTCATCAGTGCCACCGTCAGACGCTCCGCACGGCGCGCAACGGTTCTGGCAGCGTGCATATATGCCGCGGCCTTGGAGCCGCCCGGAAGAATGAACTTTTCAAGCTCAGGCGCTTCCTCACTGTATATATCAATTCGCTCTTCCAAAAATGCAACGGCTTCTTCCTTCAGCTTGGCATTCCCTTTTGGAGAGATGTAAGCCAAATCGCTGCCACAGTCAAACAGCTCATGCTGAATCTTGAAAAGCTCGCTTTTGACATCACTGAAACGTTCGCCGTCTTCAAGTTCGGCAAGCACAATGCCGATGAAACTGTTCAGTTCATCGATCGTTCCATAGCATTCGACACGGGCATCATCTTTATCAACGCGGCCGCCGATGACATGTGTCTTCCCTTTATCACCTGTTTTCGTGTACAGCTTCACTGTTCGCTCCCCTTTCTCATCGCTTCTTTTATGCAATCATAAACGCTTTGGCTGATCAAAGAGCCAAGGGGCTCCGTTTTTAAAGCGCCGTCAAATTCGGCGCCGCTTCCGTCCGCGGCAATCAGAACACTGTCTGTGTGATGTACTGTCGGAAGCGGCCCGCCGGCTGTCTGCTCTTCTGCGAGCGCGGCGGCCTTTGCTTCAGAAACGGTTACTAAAGCCTGGACCAATGCCTTTTCCGACAGCTTTCCGTTCACCATCACCCAAACGGTAATGCCTCCTTCGCCCGGACATGCCATTACCGCGGTAAAAAGAGAAACAGCTCCTATAGAAAGTGACCGAAAAACCGCCTGTTCAGGTTCTACCGCCGTCAATGCGGCACAGGCTGAAGAAGGGTTGATTCCTTTTGCAGCGAGAAAATCGCACAGGTGACCAGGCTGCTCCTCTTTGGATACATAACGGCTGATCAATGTCCTTTTCCAGCCGATACCGGCTCCGATCTGAGAAGAGGCCAGTACTTTAAGCGGCCGCTCTGTCTCCAAGAAGAGGCCCTCAGAACGCGCTTCAATAAGTGCTGCAAATGGAACTGCTTCATCTGTTTTTTCGGCTCTTTCGGGCTCAATCATGATCTGCGGCCTTGAGCGTTCCCGATGAAATAAATGCTTGACCGTTGTCTCATAGACTTCATTCACCTTTTGCTCTTGAATCACTTCATCCGTCGTGTGCAGCGCTTCAATCCCGCCGTTTTTCATCATTAGAAGCCTGTCGCAGTATAAGCTTGCAATGTTTAAGTCGTGAAATACGGAAACAACTGCAAGACCCTTCTCAATCGACAGAGACTTGATCAGATCGAGGAGCTGCTTTTGATAGGATAAATCTAAAAAATTAGTCGGTTCATCCAGAAGCAGAATATCAGGCTCTTGGGCCAAGGCCTGAGCCAAGTAAACGCGCTGCTGCTCTCCCCCGCTCAGTTCATGAATCGCGTGATCGGCAAACTGAATGACACCCGTCTCCTCCATCACTTTTCTTGCAATCTCTTCGTCGCGCTCGGCAGATTGTCTGAATATGCCTTTTTGATATGGGTAGCGGCCAAATAAAACCGTTTCTTTGACGGAAAAGCTAAAAGCCTGATCCGTTTTTTGAGGAAGCGTAGCCGCCAGTCTGGCCAAAGCTTTAGGTGAATACGACTCCAGCCGTTTTCCGGCTAAATGTATCGAACCCTCCGCCTGTTTCAGCGTTCCGTTGATCAAACGCAAAAGCGTCGTTTTCCCGCTTCCATTCGGACCGATGATCCCGAAAAATTCTCCTTTTGCAACTGAAAAATTGATGTGTTTCACGATATCCTTCCGGCCGTATCCACCTGAAAGATTACGAACGTCCAACATTGTGAATTCCTCCACGCTGCCGGCGAATCAAAATAAATCCGAATACCGGCGCTCCTATTAAGGCTGTTATGATCCCGATCGGCAGTTCAGACGGCTCGATAATCGTACGTGCCGTCAAATCGGCAAGCACAAGAAATCCGGCGCCGTTGAGGATGGAAAGCGGCAGCAAATGTCTGTGATCTGTTCCCCATATCAGGCGGATGATGTGGGGAACAACAAGGCCGACAAATCCGATCGTGCCCGATACAGCAACGGCTGCCCCGGTTAAAACAGATCCGGAGATGAGTACGGCGATCTTTCTCGATTCCACATTGACGCCGAGCAGCTTGGCTTTTGCCTCTCCATATGTCATCACATTTAATTCTCTTGCATTCAGCAATAAACCGACAATTCCGCATAGAAAAAACGGCAAAAACAGAAAAATATAGCTCCAGCCTCTCATCGACACGCTGCCAAGCAGCCAATGAACGATCGGTTTTAAATCATCGCCCGTCAGTGCAATCATTAAAGAAATAAGCGCACCCAAAAAAGAACTGAAGATAATCCCGGTTAAAATCAATGCAGACAGCGTCAGTGACGGGTGAACGAGCCTGGCAAACAGCAAAACCATAAAAATCACGGCAACAGCTGCGGCGACACTCAGAAACGGAAGTGTGAAACTTCCGATAACCGGGAGCTGAATTCCGAAAAACAGAGTAACGACGGCTCCCACGGCCGCTCCCGATGAAATGCCCAGCGTATATGGATCTGCGAGCGGGTTTTTCAAAAGCCCCTGAAATCCGGCGCCCGCCGCAGCCAGCGCCGCACCGACGAGCGCAGCCAAAATCACCCTCGGAAGCCTGATTTTCATAATGATGTTCGCTTCTGTCGGATCAGGCTCTATCCCTTGAATACCGAACAATTCATGCAAAAAAACCTTGATAATAGAAGGAATGGGAATCTCCAAAGATCCGATAGAGATTCCCATAAGAATAGATGCCGACAAAAATATCAAACTGGCGAGATATGCCGCAAAGCGGTTATTTCTTAAAAACGTCAGGGTAAATGTTTTCCGCAAGCTCTTCGACCCCTTTGATCAGCCGCGGTCCCGGACGGGTCACAAGGTCAGGATCCACGTCGTATACTTCGTTATTTTGAATTGCTTTTACATTGCTCCAGCCGCTACGTTTTTTGATCTCGTCGACAGATGTGGCGCCGTTTGTTGTCACGATCACATCAGGATTCAGCTTGACGATCGATTCCTCTGTCATCTTGGCCCAGCCTTCCTGTTCTGAAGCAGCGTTTTTCGCATGGATCGCTTCCAGCATTTCATTCATGAAGGTGCCTTTTCCGGTCGTATAAATGTCAGGGGCGGGAGAAACTTCGACAAATACCTTTTTTTGCTCGCTTTCAGAAATCCTTTCAGCTTTTTCTTTAATAGCGGCAAGATCTGATTTCATGCTCTTCACAAGGTCTCCGGCCTCCTGCTTCGCACCGGTCGCCTCTCCAATCATATTGATCGACTGGTACGTTTCCTCAAAGGACGTCGCATCATTGACCGTTACCACCGGAATCCCGGCATCGCGCAGCTGTTTCAGCCCTTCTTCAGCACTCTGCATCGATGAAGCATGGGCCAGTACCAGATCGGGATTTAGTGAGATAATTTTTTCCGTATTAAATTCCATGCCGCCAATTTTTTCAACATCCTTCACTTCTTTTGGATATGTATCAAAATCCGTCACACCGACGACTTTTTTGCCCAGGCCGAGGGCATATGTAATCTCGGTATTGCTCGGCATCAAAGAGACAATTTTCTGCGGTTCTTTTTCAATCTTGATTTCTTTTCCTGAAGCATCCTTTACTTCAGCCGGAAACGCTTCAGCTGTTTTTTCCTGTTTTTGCTGCTGTGCCGGCGCTTCCGCTGATCCGCAGCCGGCCAGGACACCAGCGGCCAAAAGCAGTGAAAGCAACAAACCTGCAAACTTCTTCATCTTGCTTCCTCCTCGGGATAAAATAAAAAACATCTCTACTCAGTAAAGATGCAGCAAACAATGAACGGACAAAAAATGTGCACATCGCTTACACCGCATCTGTCCTCGCAGACTAGGCGCGTCATCATCCAGGCAGGCATTCTGGCTCTTGATCATCGCTTTCAGGCGCTTGTTTAGCATCCGGTTCGCTCCCAATGACAGCGGCGGGACCGCGCCGGGTTTTCACCGGCTTCCCCTTTTAAGCTGCTTCCAGGAAGCAGCACCTTTCTGACTCATTCGTATCCTAATTTCTGAATTATTATACTATAATCGGATCAGGCTTGTATACGAGATTTGAAAAAGGGTGTTTTCAAACGAATTCGCAATAGCAATTACGATATATCGCATAGCCGATACCGAAAAATTTCACTTCTCAAATCAGGCTTTCAGCAAATTCAATCAAGCGCTGGATCGTTGACGGGACGCTTGAGCCCCGTCGAAAAAGTCACAGACTTCGATCCCGCCGAAGCGATCGGCGTCAGCCGCACCCCTGTCAGGGAAGCACTCCTGCTTTTGGAATCTCAAGGCTTTGTTGAAACAAAAATTACGATCATGCGCTGACGATCTATCCGCCGTTCGCTCAGCTCCAGGTCTTGGCCGCAACGCTCTTGACGCGTGAAGATTTATCCAGAGCTGAACTCAATTGCAGCCGAATATGAAGATGTACTCAAAGCTGGAAGGAAGCATGATGCGGCAGGGCTTGACGAACAGTTTCACAATCTGATTACAGAAACATCCAAAAATCCGTACATCCTTCAGTTTTCAGCCGTTCTTCTTTTTCAATCTTTCCGCCAGTCCAAAATGGCAATATGGGAAATGGCTGCCGCATTCGAAAAAACGATCCGCTAAAGGCGGCTGAAGTCATGAAAAAAATGGGCTCCGTCCGATGGAAGATATTCATAAAGCATTAAAAGAAAGAGAACAATAGGCTTGCCAACCTTTCTGAAGCACGATTTTCGACCACACCGTCCGGCTGCGCTATACTGGTATTGGACGCTTTTTCATCATACACTTTTAACAAGGATTGATTTTAGATGGATTTGAAACTGCAAAACAAACTCGTTTTAGTTACAGGTTCTACGGCAGGGATAGGAAAAGCGACGGCCGAAGCCTTTCTTGCCGAAGGTGCAGAGGTGATCGTAAACGGACGGACGGAAGAGAAAGTCCAGTCCGTTGTTGAGGAGCTTTCCCGATATGGGATTGTTCACGGAATCGCCGCTGATTTATCTGACCCAAAAGAAAGCCGGACATTCGCAGAAAAAGCCGAACAAATCGGGGAGCTTGATGTTCTCGTCAACAACATGGGGTTTTTCGAAGTGAAGGAATTTGCGGATGTCACAGACGAAGAGTGGCTCAAATATTTTGAGGTGAACGTCTTAAGCGCCGTCCGCCTTTGCCGCGCCTTTTTGCCAAACATGCTGAAGCGGAACGAAGGAAGGATTCTTAATTTGGCGAGTGAAGCCGGCATCAAGCCGCTACCACAGATGATTCCTTATTCCATGACGAAAACCGCTTTGATCAGTTTATCAAGAGGTTTGGCGGAAATGACAAAAGGGACAAATGTGACCGTCAATTCGGTTCTTCCGGGGCCTACCTGGACCGAAGGCGTCGCCAATTATATGGAAGGGGCAGCCGCTGCGGAGGAAACCGATTTAGACACATTTGTCAAAGATTATTTCAAAGTGAATGAGCCGACTTCTTTAATTCAGCGCTATGCTAAACCGGAAGAAGTGGCCAGCACAATCGTCTATCTCGCCTCTGAGAAAGCTGCGGCCATCAATGGCTCGGCTCAAAGGGTGGAAGGCGGGATTATCCGCTCTATCTAACAAAAATCCTCTGCTTATCGGCAGAGGATTTCTGTTTATTGTTCAGATGAATCATAGCGCTTCCCGTTAATATAAAGATTTAAAAAAACAGGATCTTTCACATTCTTCAATTCCATCGGAATCTCGACGCCGTCAATCTTAGAATCGGTCACCTTCAGCCCGGTAACCGGTGAATGGTCATATGCCAAAACCCGAATTCCGTATTGTCCGCCGGTGCTTTTCAGCTGATCCACTTCAATGTCGCGGACGACCGGTTTAAAGTTTCCGGCATCTCCTTCTTCATATTCCATATCAATGGCAATCACTTCCCGTTTCAGGCTTTTTACAACGTTTTTGTGAAAATAAATGTTTTTGAGAATGCCTCCGCGCACTGAATTCGTTTTAATGCGGAGAGCCCTGTCCAGATTCGGACTGTCCATGAGATTGCCTTCGGCAAATATGTTTTTTACACCGCCCGAAATTTCGCTGCCGATCGTTACGCCTCCGTGGCCGTCTTTCATTTCATTATTCTCAATGATGATGTTTTCCGCCGGTATGTTGATCCTCCGGCCATCGGCATTTCTTCCTGATTTGACGGCAATACAATCGTCGCCATTATCAAAATGGCAATGCTTAATCACCACATTTTTGCACGATTCGGGATTGACTCCATCGGTGTTGGGCCCATGTCCGACCACCTTGACGCCGTCTACGGTCACATTCTCGCAAAGCACGGGATGAACCTGCCACATCGGCGAATTCAGCACGGTAACATCCTTGATCAAAATATTTTGGCAGCGGTACGGCTGAATAAAGTTCGGCCGTAAATAATGGCCTTTTCCAAACCGCCGCTCTTCAACCGGCACATTCCGCTCCGCCATCTCAAAGAGGGCATCGCGGTCTTTTTCCTGTGAAGGCTGGCCGTTTGTTCCCCGCTTCCACGGCCACCAATGCTCTTCATCCCCTTGGCCGTCCAGCGTTCCTTTGCCTGTCAGCGCAATATTTTCGGCTTCGTAAGCATAGATGAGCGGTGAATAATTATAAAGTTCAACTCCTTCAAATCTCGTGAGAACAACGGGAAGGTAATCGTTCGGATTCTGGCTGAACTTGATGGCGGCTCCCTGTTCGATATGCAGTTCTACATTGCTTTTCAGCCTGAGCGCTCCGGAACGAAACACGCCTTTTGGCAAAATCGCTGTTCCGCCGCCTGCTTGATAAGCTTCATCGATCGCCTGCTGAATTGACGCCGTTGAATCCGCCTTACCGCTGGCATCCGCTCCGAACTCAGTGACATCAAAATGGCGGTTTGGAAAAACGGGAACGGTGATCTGCCTTAAAATCTCTTCTTTTTTTCTATTCAGAGTCAAGTCTGCCTCCCTCCTTACAATGTGACGCCTGTTTTAAAGATTGCCAGTTCTCTGAAATCGTTTTTTTCATTATTCAGCTGTTTGCCGCTTGCCACTTCAAGCAGAAAATCGATCAGTTCCTTCAGAATGCCCTCTTCAGAAAGGTCTTCGAGCACCCTCCCTGCATTAAAGTCGATCCAATGGCGCTTCGTTTCATACATGTTTGTATTTGTCGACATTTTCATCGTCGGCACAAACGTGCCAAAAGGCGTGCCCCTGCCTGTCGTAAACAGGACGATTTGACATCCTGCGGCAGCCAGCGCAGATGAAGCGACAAGGTCATTGCCCGGCGCACTCAGCAAGTTCAGCCCTTTCTTTTTCAAAATCTCACCGTAGTCAAGCACATCCGTTACCTTTGAAGTGCCGGCTTTTTGCGTGCAGCCGAGCGACTTATCCTCCAATGTGGTAATCCCCCCCTCTTTATTTCCGGGAGACGGATTTTCATAAACCGGCTGACGGTGGTCGATAAAATACTGTTTAAACTCATTGATCAAACGGACAATTTTATGAAATACTTCTTCGTTTTCAGCCCGCTCCATAAGCAGCGTTTCCGCTCCAAACATTTCAGGCACTTCCGTCAAAACCGCCGTTCCGCCTTGGGCGATCAGAAAGTCGGACAGCCTGCCGAGCAGCGGATTCGCTGTGATACCCGAAAAACCGTCAGAACCGCCGCATTTCAATCCGATCTTTAATTCTGAAAGCGGTGCATCCTCTCGTTTGTCAAACTGTGCATGTTCGTAAATTTCTTTTAACAGTTTGACACCCTCGGTGACCTCGTCTGAGACCTCTTGGGAAAGAAGAAATTTCACTCGGTCATGATCATAATCCCCGAGTGCTTCCCGGAATTCGTGAATGCTGTTGTTTTCACAGCCGAGGCCCAGCACAAGCACGCCGCCGGCATTTGGGTGTTTGACGGCATTCGCTAAAATCGTTCTCGTATTGATATGATCATCACCAAGCTGTGAGCAGCCGTACTGATGCTTTAATACGTGAACACCTTCAAATGGAGCGATGTCGCCGATCTCAGCCTTAAATTCTTTAATGATTAACTCTGCGACGCCATTTACACAGCCGACCGTCGGTACGATCCATAGCTCGTTTCTGATTCCTGTTTTGCCGTCCTTTCGTTTAAAGCCTTTAAACGTGAGCGGCTCTTTTTCATATGGATTTTCTGTAAATCTCGGTTTGTAGCTGTATTCTTCAACACCGCCCAAATTCGTTTTCACATTGTTCGTGTGCACCCATTCTCCCTTTTGAATGGCTTCCGTAGCGTGCCCGATCGGAAAACCGTATTTGACGATATTTTCATGTTTGGCGATGTCCTTTAATGCAAACTTATGGCCTTTCATGATCGTCCCCTTGATGAGAATTGTCTGTTCTCCCGCGGCGATCGTTTCGCCTGTCTTTACATCTCTTAACGCGATTCCGACGTTATCTGCAGGATTGATGATCAAGCAGTCTTTCATTATATATCCCCCAGCTCAGCCATTTGGCTTTTCATCATGTTTTTCAGCGCTTCTTTCATACCGGCTTGTTTGATGCTCCCTAAATATTCTGCCACTCTATCTGTTAAGCCGGGCCATTCATTTAGATTCTGCCCCCATAGTTTTTCAGATTGAAGGACACGGCGTGCGATTTTTGCGACATCTGCTTCATCCGCCCAAAGCCCTTGCAGGAATGCCAATGTCTCCGCATCGTCAGACAGCGGAATGTCTTCATCACCGCGTTTGCCTTGATAAAAATAAATTAAAGCGCTTAAAGCAAATACGGTTCTTGCAGGAAGCTTGCCGGTTTGTTTGACGGACTCCGTTAAAACGGGCAAGTTTCTAATTTTAAATTTCGCAAACGAATTCAGGGAAATATCAATTAATTGATGACGGATAAACGGATTTTTAAGCCGGTCCAGAATTTCCTTCATATAAGAACGCAGCTGAGCCGCAGGCAAATCAATCGTCGGGATCACCTCATGTTCGATCAGCTCTTGAATGAATGCTCCGACAAGCTCGTCTTCAGCCGCCTCACGAACTGTATCAAGTCCCGCCAAATAAGCAATAGGCGTCATTGCGGTATGAGCGCCGTTTAATATCCTGACCTTTCGCACCCTGTACGGCGCAACATCATGGACAAATTCAACATTCAGACCGGCTTGTTGAAATGGCAGCTCATCCTGAAGCCAATCCGGTCCGTCAATGACAAACAAATGGTACGGCTCGGCTGTCACGATCAGGGAATCGCGGTACCCCGCAGCCTTCTCAAGCTGATGGGCATTCTTTTTCGGAAAGCCCGGCACAATCCTGTCTACAAGCGTATTGCAAAACACATTTGCCCGTTCAAGCCAATCCATGAACCCTTTCTCCAGCTCCCACAGTTCTGCATATCGCAACACAATCTCTTTCAGTTTTTTGCCGTTGTCCTCAAGCAGTTCACACGGAAGAATCACGAGACCCTTTTCCTCACTTCCGTCAAACGTGCGGTACCTTCTGTATAAAAGAGCGGTCAGTTTTCCTGGAAAACTCTTCTGCGGACGGTCATGAAGCCGGTCCTCTTGCAGAAAAACGATGCCTGCTTCAGTCGTATTTGAAAAGACGAACCGCAAATCCGGAAGATCGGCAACAGCCATAAATTCATCATAATGCTCATAGCTGCTGACCCCCCTGCTGATCGATGTAATGACAACGGATTCACGAATTTCT
The DNA here is from genome assembly GCF_001969815.1 of Bacillus swezeyi. Taxonomy (GTDB): domain Bacteria; phylum Bacillota; class Bacilli; order Bacillales; family Bacillaceae; genus Bacillus; species Bacillus swezeyi. The sequence goes on from NZ_MRBK01000006.1 coordinate 428,979, forward strand.
CGTCCTTCCTGACGGCCTTCCAGATAAAGCGTATAAAGCCCATCCTGTTCATTCATAGCCTGCACTGAACCGCGGCGCGGAGGAACGACGACGACGCTGCCGTTAAAATCTGTTTCTTCATTCAATCTATGAATCTGCCAGTCAATAAATCCCCTCATAAAATTTCCTTCCCCGATTTGCAAAATCCGTTCGGGATATGTCGGCTTACACCTTATACGTTTGGACAATCTCTCCAACTAAGTCCCCTCCTTCTTGATTGCACACGTTAACATTTTGCGGCGCATCAATGAAGATGCTACAATTTCCTGACGGAATTCCGAACGATCAGCTCTGTGCTGATCAGCGTTTGCCTGCATTCAGCAAGCGGATTTTCGATCAGGGACAACAAGCTCTCTGCTCCAAGCACGCTGATTTTTTCAGTCGGTTTTTTAATGGTTGTCAAAGACGGTGTTGTATAGGCCGAGAAACCAATATCATCAAAACCGATAATCGACATATCGTCAGGACAGCGCTTTCCATTTGCATAAAGGGCGTTCATCGCTCCAATCGCCATATCATCATTGGCACAAAACAAAGCTGTCGGAGGATTTTTCAGCCGCAGCAATGCTTCAACTGCACTGTATCCGCTTTTCATCGTATAGTCGCCGCGGATGAGATATTCGCTCTGAACGGGAAGGCCGTGGGCGCGAAGCGCATGGAGAAAACCCGCTTTTCTTTCCTGGGAAGACTTGAAACCTTCTTTTCCTTGAACCATCGCCATCCGATTATGGCCGTTTTCGATGAAATGTGAAGCTGCAAGGTAAGCCCCTTCATTTTCATTGGCCAATATATTAATGACAGACTGCCCCTGAATTTTTCTGTTCAGTACGACAACCGGGATGCCTTGCTTGAGCACATGATCAAGAAATGCCTGATCCCGTTCGCTTTGACTGATTAAAATGATGCCGTCATAACGGTTGCGGTGAATGGAGGACAAATCATGGTAGTCGTCGATCCCCCTGACAAACATATTATAGTTTTCATCGATCACTTTGGTGACACCGCGCAGAACATCTGCAAAAAAGCTCGAAGACGTTCCGTCTGTCAGACTTGTCAAAAACAAGCCGATCGTAAACGACTTTTGCGCGACAAGGCTTTTCGCATTGAAATTCGGTTTATAATTCATTTCGGCTGCGATATCGAGTATTTTCCGCTTCGTTTTTTCTTTAATCAGCGGACTGTTATTCAGCGCTCTGGATACTGTGGTGTGTGATACATTCGCCAGCCTGGCAATATCTTTAATCGTTACTGACATTGTTTTTAACCCGCCTTTTCCTGCTGTTGATACCATCAGTTTACCATAACATGAGCGCTTTTTAGAAAGTGATATTCGGCTATGTTCTCGACTCGATCTCAGCAACCATTTCGGCATGCTTCTGATCTGTCAGGCGGTACAGATAGCCGAGGACGAGCATGGCCGTTGCCAATGCCGCTGCAGGATATAACAGCAGAATCGCTTTAATACCGATCAGCGTCCCCGCTTTTTGGGCGACGTTCGGAACATAGCCGATGATGCCGAGCCCGATCCCCGACAGGAAGCCTGAAAGCGACTGAGCGAGTTTTCTTGAAAAATTGAACAGCGAATATACGGTTCCTTCCTTTCGCTCCCCTGTTCTCCATTCGCCATAATCGATCGCATCTGATACAAATGCCCATGTGATTCCGTTCGGAATGCTGATGCCGATGAATGCGATGCTGGCGAGAATCGTAAATACAAAGACATTGCTCGGCACGAAAAAGTTGATCAGATCCGCACAAACGGAAATCCCAAGGCCGAAGATCGCGGTTTGCTTCTTCCCGAAAAGTTTAACTAGCTTTGGCAGCATGATGACACCGATAAAGGAAGAACCGATGATTATAAAGTTCATATAGGCCATCAGCTCGGCATTGCCAAGGTTATATTGCGCAAAATAAATCAGCATCGCAGATTTGATGTTGTAGGCGGAAATCGTAAAAATCGTCATGAGAATGAGCGTCAACAGCGGTTTATTCGTAAAAAACGTTTTGGAAATCGCCTTGAAAGTCACTTTTTCCTGCTTGTACTTTTCATCTTTGACAATAATCCGTTCGTTGCAATTTCGGTAGCAGATGTAGAAGAACAGCACGCCCAGCAAGGACATCAGACCCATGACAACCGGATATGCGACCGCAGGGTTGTCAAACCTGACAATCATCGGGATGACGACAATACTCGTTACAAAGAGGGCGCCGAGTGATCCGGCCTGACGAAAAGAAGCGAGCGATGTCCGTTCCACCGAATTTTGTGTCATGGCAGCACCGAGTGATCCGTAAGGGATGTTGACAAAGGAATAGCCGAGTCCCCAAAGCATGTATGATGCATAAGCATAAATCAATTTGCCTGCCGGTGAAAGGTTTGGCGAAATAAATGTCAGCACTGTCAAAATGGCGAGCACAAAGCTTCCGTATAATAAATACGGCCTGAATTTCCCTTTTGGCCCGATATTCTTCCGGTAATCGATCGATGTTCCCACGATTGGGTCTACGACAGCTGCGAAAAGCTTGCTCACGAGAAAAATGCCTCCTGCCGCCGCTGCCGGAATGCCGGCTACATCCGTAAAAAATTTCAATAGATACAGCTGTCCGAGGTCAAACATGAATCCGTTCCCAAAATCTCCGAAACCATAAGAAACCTTTTCTTTTAAACTTAATTTCTCTGGCGTGGCGACAGCTGTTTCAGTCTGTTTGTTCGTCTGGATTTCCATGGGAAAGCAGCTCCTCTGCTATCATTTTTCTGATTTAACGTTCAAACGGTCTTTCACCTCAAATTGAAAATAATGTTTTGCATTTTCATAGCAGATCCCTTTGACAATCTTCCCAAGCAGCTCGAGATCATCCGGCGCTTCGCCTTTTTCAACCCAGCTGCCGATGACATCACAGAGCAGGCGTCTGAAATATTCGTGTCTTGTATAAGACAGAAAGCTTCGAGAATCGGTAAGCATTCCGATAAAACGGCTCAAAAGCCCAATGTTTGCAAGTGATTTCATTTGTTCGAGCATCCCGTCCTTCGTATCATTAAACCACCAGGCCGTCCCATGCTGCATTTTTCCCGGTATCCGTCCATCCTGAAAGCTTCCGCATAAGCTCGAAATCACGACATTGTCCCGGGGATTTAAGGAATAGAGAATCGTTTTCGGCAGGGCATCTTTTTGGTCAAGAGAATCAAGAAAGCGGCATAGAGGCTTTGCGATATCCTGATCATTGATGGCGTCATAGCCTGTATCAGGCCCGAGCATTTCGTGCATTTTGCTGCTGTTGTTTCTCAGGGCGTTAATATGCAGCTGCATCGCCCAGCCCTTTTCTGCGTAGCAGGTTCCTAAAAAATGCAGTGTAAGTGACTTAAATTTGGCCTCTTCTTCAAACGAAACCCGGCCGCCGTTCATCGCTTTCGCAAAGATCGGCCGCACTTCTTTTTCATCTGCTCCCAAATAAGTCATTTGATTGATCGCATGGTCCGAAATCCGGCCGCCCGCTTCATGGAAAAAATCAATTCTATTTTTAAGCGCTTTCAAAAAACCGTCATAATCGTCAATTTGCAGGGTGCTCGCTGCTTCAAGTTTTTTCACCCAGCCGGCAAACCCTTCCTGATTGATTTCCAGCGCCTTGTCCGGCCTGAAACCCGGTAAAACGCTTACATTGAATTCTTCATCTTTCAGCTTTAAATGATACTCAAGGCTGTCTGTCGGGTCGTCCGTCGTTACGACTGTTTCAACATTTGATTTTTCGATCAAGTCTCTTGCGCCGAAGCCTTCTCCGCTCAACGCTTCATTGACCTGTTTCCAAATCTCAGGGGCGCTCTTTTCATCAAGCAGTTCATAGATGCCGAAAAATCTCCGCAGCTCTAAATGTGTCCAATGATAAAGCGGATTTCCAATCGTCATCGGAACGGTTTTAGCCCAAGCTTTAAACTTATCTTCGTCAGGTGCATCTCCCGTAATGTATGCTTCGGCTATTCCGTTCGCCCGCATCGCCCTCCACTTGTAATGATCACCGTACAGCCACACTTCGGTGATATTTTTGAAGGTTTTGTTTTCGTAGATTTCTTTCGGACTTAAGTGGCAGTGGTAGTCGATAATCGGCATCCCTTTTGCGTACTGATGGTACAAAGCTTGCGCCGTATCATTCGTTAAAAGAAAGTCGTCATTCAGAAACGTTTTCACTGCTTTTCACCTTCCTTTGATTATTTATGTTAACGTGAACATAATGATCCGCAGAAAAATGTGAACGTTAACATTTCACTCTTATTTTATATCACCCGGCTTAATTTTTCCATTATTTTCTCAAGAAAAAACTGCCGGCATCAGCCGGCAGCTCCTAAGGCTTTTTCTTAAATTCCATCGTAATTTCCGTCCCCCAGCCTGTCCGGCTGTCGACTTGGATGCATCCGTCATGGAGGTGGACAAGCTCAAGGGAAATAGCGAGGCCGAGGCCGCTTCCTTCTGTTGCATCTTTTGTATGCGTTCCCCTGTAGTAGCGGTTGAATAAATTTGAGACGGTTTCAGAGTCCATTCCTTTGCCATTGTCTTGTATCTTAAGATTGATGTATTGTTTTGATTCTTCGAGAATCACTTTAATGGCGGTGCCTTTTTTATTATGTTTGACTGCATTGGCGAGAAGGTTTTCCAAAATTCTTCTGAACCAGCTCCGGTCAATCTCAAACATTGTCTCTTCATGTTGATACTCAAATAACACGTGGTAACCTTCTGAAAACGAATGGCGCTTGAATTCTTCAACAAAGCTGTTTAAAAACGGCACAAGCCTGACCGGCTCCCGTTTCATCGGCAAAGCGTCGTTTTTTAATCTGTATGTTAAATTCAAATCTTCAATCAGCTGTGACATATAATCTGATTTTTCTTTCATTGCCTGGCCGATTTCGAAAATTTCTTCTTTTGACCATTCGTAATTTGGGGACTCGAGCATCATGCTGTAGCCGTAGATCGTGCTGAGCGGTGTTTTTAAATCATGGGACAGCCCGGCAATCCATTCCTCTCTCGTCGTTTGAATCTTTTTCCGGTTTTGCTCATCTTTCTGCAGCGTTTCTGCCAGCTGCTCCATCGATTCAAAAACTTCGGTAAACAACCGGTAAGGCTGTTTCCTTTTTCCCTTTTTATTTCTGCTTCTCGGACGGCCCTTCCGGTTTTGCGGTTCTTCAAAGCGGCCTCTTGAAAGATTAGTAATCCATTTAATCGTATGGATGATCGGCATGCCGAACCTGAAAGAATACCAAAGGGTCATCGTTGTCATCAAAAGAAGCAGAATGCCGATCACAAGGAGAATAAGTTTTAACGCAAGACCGATCATCGATCGGTTGAACTCGTGATCCGGATTAAAAATCGGATTCGGTGTTGCGGCGATCAGCCATTCCGTCGCGCTTAAGCGTCTGTATGAAAATTCATGCTCATAGTTCCACGGCTTTGATCCATATTTTAAAAGCTCCAATTCATTGATTCCCTGGCTGTAATCAATATCTTGGTAGAGCGATTTTAAAAGCTTGCCTTTTTCACTAAACAGATAGACGGACCCCTGGTTTTTCTTAATGAATTCAAGCGTGCTTTTTTTATAGGAGGAAAGGTCTGCTAAATCTTTTTCTTCTTTCTCCAAAAAAGACAGGATCGTGTCGCTTTTCGACTCCCATCCGAAGAGAATGACGTAGTCTTTATCATTAAAATTGGCAGACCAAAAGTTCACCTTATATTTTTTGATTCTTTTTTTATCAAAGACTGACACCAGGTCTTCCCTATAATACTGCCTTTGGATTTCCGGCGGAAGACGATAGGAATAAACGGTCTCCTCTTTCCCGTTTAATATCTGCAGCCAGCCCCCCTGCTTATCAACGGCCGATTTTAAGATGTCTTCAATGTGCCAATTGTTATTTTCATCGACAGTAACCCAGGTTTCAAAAGTGTCTGAAGTAGCTTTCGCCAAACCGGTGTCAGCTTCGCTCTCACTTAACCGGAGAGCGAAAAAGATCAAGGATAAAAACAAAGTCGCGACGACAAGAGCTAAAATCAGGAAAATCTGGCTGACGAAATGGACAACTAATTTTCCCCTAAGCTTCATCCTTCATCCCTTTTCTTGCAGGGCTTGGCATGAACTTGTACCCCAGGCCGCGAATCGTGACGATATATTCGGGGTTGCTCGGGTCTTCTTCGATTTTCTCTCTCAATTTTCGGATATGGACCATCACCGTATTGCTGTCGCCGTAAGATGGCACACCCCATACCTTCTCATAAATTTGATCCTTTGAAAGCACCCTGTTCGGATGATCGCAAAAGTATTGCAGAAGCTGAAGAAGCTGCGCCGAACAGCTGACGGCTTCGCCATCAACGATTAGCTCTGCGAAATCGGGATGAAATGTAAAGCGTTCATACTCGTAAGCTGAAGCTGCCGAACTAGCGGCGACCTCTTTATGTATATACGTTCTTTTTAAATGAGCTTTAATTCTAGCTATTAACTCCAGCGGATTAAAAGGTTTTGTAATATAATCATCGGCACCATAGGCAAACCCGGACAGCTTGTCTAGATCAGATGTTTTCGCCGTCAGAAAAAAGATCGGGGCATTTGTGTGCCGCTTGATTTCGGGTGAAACGTCAAATCCGGTCTGTCCCGGCATCATGACATCAAGCAGAATTAAATGTACGGTTTCTTTTTTGACGATTTCAAGGGCTTCTTCGGCGCTGTTCGCTGTCAACACTTCATTAAACCCTTCTTTCGTCAGGACACGCTTCACCATTTGAACGATGGCATCTTCATCATCCACAATCAAAATTGCTGCATTTTCCACTATCCTTCTTTCCTTTCTCTCTATACCATGTTTTCTTATATCCCATCTTACCATCTATCCTGTCTATATCGGCGGCCGTTTTCATATTTTAAAGTAAAAATAAACTTTTTTAGAAATCATTTAATCGACTGTATAAAAAATGGAACAAAAAACAGACACCTTATCGATGTCTGTCAGCCGGTTGCCAGCCTCGAGCCCTCTTCTTTTTTCAAAAGGTCATAAGTCAGACATACCGGTTTGCCTGTGCGCGGATCTGATACGATCTCCGCGTCAATTTGAAAAACCTTTTTCAATACTTCAGATGTCATCACGTCATGCGGCGCTCCCTCTTTAATAATCGCGCCTTTGTTCAATGCCACCATATGATGTGCAAAACGGGCTGCATGGTTCAGATCGTGGATGACCATCAAAATCGTTCTGCCTTCTTCTTTATTCAGTTTCTCCAAAAGTGTAAGAATTTCAAGCTGATGCGCCAAATCTAAATAAGTTGTCGGTTCATCAAGCAAAAGCAGCTCGGTCTCCTGAGCAAGAGCCATCGCAATCCAGACGCGCTGGCGCTGTCCTCCGGAAAGAGCTTCAATCGGCCGTTCATAAAACGGCTGCATTCCCGTGACCTGAAGCGACCATTCGATGATGCGGCGGTCATCGGCCGTCAGTCTGCCCATGCCTTTTTGGTGCGGAAAGCGGCCGTATGATACAAGTTCATAGACGGTAAGCCCTCCGGGTGCTTCAGGCGTTTGCGGAAGGATGGCCATTTGTTTTGCGATCTCTTTCGTTGACATTTGATGGATCACCTGGCCATTCAAATAAACGGCGCCCGTTTTCGAACGCTGTAATCTCGCCATCGTCTTTAAGATCGTTGATTTGCCGCAGCCGTTCGGACCGATCATGGTCGTCACTTTTCCTTTTGGTATATTGAGATTTAAGTTTTCGACAATCGTCTGTTCGCCGTAGGCAATCCCCAGCTTGTTTGTAGAAAGAGACACCTTGCAATCTTCCCTTCTTTAATTTGTTTTCATCAGCAAATAGATAAAATACGGCGCTCCCAAAGCGGAAATGACAAGCCCTACGGGAATCTCCGAAGGCGCCAGAACCACCCTGCTGAGCAAATCAGCCAGCAGAAAAAGCAATGCACCGGTCAGAGCCGAAGCAGGTATCAACAGCTGATGCTTCGGTCCGACAAGTCTTCTCGCGATATGCGGGGCAACCAGACCGAGAAAGGTGATGTTGCCCCCTGCTGCCACACAGGCGCCGCTTAGGGCTGCTGCTGCCAACAACAGTATGCGCCGCTCTTTTTCAACAGCTGTTCCAAGGCCTTGAGCAATCTGATCGCCGAGGTTCAGTACATTTAAATAGCGCGCTTTATAGAGGATAAAAGGAATAAGCACGACAATCCACGGCAGGGTCGCTGAAACAGAGCTCCAATTTGAGCTCCAAATGCTTCCTGACAGCCAAACAGCCGCCTGCATAAAATCATTCGGGTCCATTTTCAGCTGCAGCATCAAGATGGCTGCGGCAAATGCCGCATTGACCCCGATTCCGACCAGCACGAGGCGGATGGGATCGAGCCCTTTTTTCCACGCCAGCAAATAAATCAGAATAACCGCAAAACCGGCCCCAAAAAATGCAAAAATCGGCAAGGAAAAAATCGTGCTTGTTTGCAGACCGTCGATTGAACCTTGGAAAAAGAAGATGAACAGCACAACGGCAAAGCCCGCACCGGCATTGATTCCCAGTATCCCCGGGTCCGCCAGGTCGTTTTGAGATACACCCTGCCAGACGGCGCCTGCTATAGCGACCCCTGCGCCGATCAGCATGGCAAGCACCATGCGGGGCAGACGGAATTCAAAAAGCACCAGCTTATCTTGCGGTGTTCCAAAGCCGAATAATGTTTTCAACGCATCAAGCGGAGCGATTCGTATTTCTCCCGTATTCATGCTGAGCAAGAATACCGCGATCGTCAGCACAGCCATGATCAGCATGACCATTGCTGCCCGGCTGCTTTTTTTCTTAATCGCCTCCATTAGAGCCCCCTCCTTTCCCGGCGGGCCAAATAGAGGAAGAATGGCACACCGACGAGCGCTGTAACCGCGCCGACAGGTGTTTCAAATGGAGGGTTGATCATCCGTGCCGCTATATCTGCATAGATGAGGAGCACGGCTCCCAACACAGCTGAACAAGGTATAATCCAGCGATAATCCACTCCGACTAAAAAGCGGGTGATATGGGGAATGATCAGACCGATGAAACCTATGGCTCCAGCTGCAGATACAGCTGCACCAGTCAGCAAAACAACGGAAATGATTCCGATCGTTTTGACTGTTTTTGTATATTGGCCAAGCCCTTTTGCCAATTCTTCCCCCAGGCTTAACACCGTAATCGAACGGGCGATGAAAAAGACAAGCGTCATGCCGAGCGCTGCTGCCGGAAGCAAAAGCTGGATGCTCAGCCATTTCATACCCGCAATACCGCCGGCATACCAAAAGCTCATATCGCGCGCCACATCGAAGTGGATCGCAATGCTTGAGGAGATTGCGCTTAAGAAAGTTCCCACAGCCGTTCCCGCCAAAGCCAGCTTCACCGGAGAAAGGCCTCCTCTTGAAAACATCCCGACCGCAAAAACGATCGCGGCTCCAAAGCCTGCGCCGGCAAATGACCATATCATCAGACCGATCGATGAGATCCCTGGAAAAAAGGCAAAAGCGATGGCGATAGCAAAGGTTGACCCTTGTGTTACACTCATAATTTCCGGAGATGCAAGCGGGTTTCTCGTCATGCCCTGCATAATCGCGCCGGAGACGGCCAGACAGGCGCCGACGAGAGCCGCGCTGACCGTTCTTGGCAGCCTCAGCTCCTGTATAATTTGATGGGTCGTCATTTTCTCATTAAAATGAAAAAGCGCGTCCCAAACAGTGCCGAGTTTGATATCTGCCGCACCAAGCGCAATCGACAATGCCGCGCCAAAAAGCAAAAGCATCATCCCGGCCGCAAGGACAAAAACCGCTCCAAGGGGACGGCTAACCGGACGCTGTCCATTGTCCTGCTCATCCCCGCTATTGATATGACGTATGTTTCTGTATGACCCCAATCGATGACATTCCTTTCATTCGATTCACAATCGATAACGATTATCATTTTCATTCTATAGTATAACAGCCTTAAGCAAAATTTTTAATAAAAAATTTCGCTGAAATAAAAAAAGCAGCCGGTCTTCCACTGAAGATCCGGCTGGCCAGAAGCTTATGAAGCCTGATTTTGGCTGAACTTTTTATAGACGAACGGATAGATCGCAAGACCGATAAAAAACAGCCCGATTCCTAAAATAAAAGTGGTCCAGTCGGAAGTACCCGAGACAATCACCCATAAAGAATACGCAAGGGCGGCCAATGCGATGATACCGTCTCCTGTTCGCGATCCTTTCAGCTCATCATATGTGTCGCCTTTGAGGATCAGCTTCAAGCTGAAAATAGCAGCCACGAGATAAGGAACAAGGTAAGCAAGCGTCGCCGACGTTGTTAAAAACGTGAAGGCTTGACTGATCGTTCCCGAAATCGTTGAGAAGATAAAAATCTGTGACATCAGATTGGTGACGAGCAGAGAATTGACCGGGCTTCCTTTTTTGTTCGTTTTCGCAAAGAACGCGGGAAAATCGCCGGCCTTTGCTGCCTGATATGGAACCTCGGAACCGATCAAAATCCAGCCGAGCATAGAGCCGAACAAGGAAATGATCGCCAAAACCGCCATCACCACGCTGCCAAAGCCTCCGATAATCGCATGCAGCACATCAACGAACGGTTTATCTGAAGCCTGCAGCTGATCATGCGGGATGATCCCCATCGTAATTAAAGTAATGATCATATAAATGCTGAGGGCAATCAACAGCCCGGTAATCGTCGCACGTTTGACATCCCTCTGAGAGGATGCGCGCCCTGACAGGATAACGGCCGACTCGATGCCGACAAACGCCCACAGGGTTGAAATCGCTGCATTGTGAACCTGTCCGCCGAGTCCTAGGCTTTTGCCTTCTGATTCAATGGGAAAATAAAATGATTCAAATAAAGACACCTGAAAAACGAATAATCCAGCAACAATAAACAGGACGAATCCAAGCACTTTAGAAAAGGTTGTCAAAAAGTTAAGCTTTCCGGCTCCGTTTATACTAGAGACAAGGATGAAATGCGTGCCCCACAATAAAATCGTACAAACGATAAACGTCAAAAGCTGTCCAAGTGAAACGGAATGGCCGCCAAGTTCAAACAGCTCACGTCCGTCAGTTAAAATCGGCAGGAAAGTTGTCAAATAGCCGGCAAGGCTCGTGATGATGGCCACATTGCTGATCCAGCTTGCCACCCAGTAGCCCCACACCATTGTAAAGCCCGCAGCATTTCCTTTTTTACGATCTGAGAATAAGGCTCTTGCATAGCTTTGCGGCCCAGCTTTAAGATCTGGACGGCGAATCGATAAATGTCCGAATACAAGGGCGATCATTAACACGCCCGCACCCGTCACAAGCCATGCCGCCGTTACGCCGAACGGGCTCGCCGTCTGGGCGAGTGTGCTTGGGAGCATAAAAATTCCCGAGCCGACCATATTGCCGACAACAAATGCCGTAAGAAGCCAGAAGCCCCATTTTTTTGTCTGTTCCATAAGATTTAACCTCCGAGCATTTTATAAAAAATATGCCGGACCAGACCGTGAGATCATTTAAAATAAAAAAAGCATGAACAAAAGTCCATGCTAAATTAACATACACTCTTGATCCCCGGATAGCCCTCCGCGGGAAAACCCGCGGCAGTCCTGCACTTATTCAATGCAGGCCCAGCATAAAGAATGAATGGCTTCCTTATGCTTCGGCGCTGATGCCTTTTACACATGATCATAGACCCCATCGGCCTCACACGTGTGACTCATCATCCGCGCAACCTCTACCTCACTAGAGTTAAGAGTGAGGATTTATCACATATTCACTCCCGAAGGTTACCAGAGAAATATTGATCTGTCAAAGGGAAGTGATGGAAATCCGGATCAGCATGCTTTTGTGAATAGAAAAGGCCGCCTTTAGCGGCAGCCTTGGCGGATAGAATCAATTTCCATCCATCTATAGACGATTATCGGTTCGGTTATTTTTCTTTTTGTTGACCGCCTCTTGCAGAGGATCTCCTTTTAACGCTGCACCTGCGTCTTGAAGCGCCCCTTGAATGGCACTTTGGTCTTTGGCTTTGCTTTTTCCTCTGTCTTTATTGAAGAGAAAACCCAAATGAATCACCTCTTTAATCATGTGATACAATGTTAATTTGGCTTTTCATTTAAAAATTATTCAAGATATCAATAAAAAGCTTTTTATACCGGCATCTTTTTAGATTATTCTGCTGAAAAAATTCAAAAAAGACGGCCTAAAGTTGTCAGAATCAGTCTTGATGGCCATTAGATCTCTTGATATAGTTTTCTTTAGGAATTTGTTATAGGTCTTAAAGGAGAAGCGATATGACAGGAAAAACACACATCATGGGGGGAGTCGCTTCTTGTACGGCTGTCGCTTATTTTTATGGATATGATCCAATATTGATGACGGCTTCGGGTACTCTTGGAGCATTGATACCGGATATTTGCCATACGAAAAGCAAAATAGGCAGGAGGCTTCCGATTTTATCAACACTGATCAGCTCCATTTTTGGACATCGGACATTTACACACAGCCTGCTCTTTTTGCTGCTTACCGCATTTGCAGCGCACTTATATTTAACTGATCAGAGCATACTTGTCGGACTGATGGCGGGAATGGCCAGCCATTTGCTCCTTGATGCAGGTACGACAAACGGTATCAAGCTTTTCTTTCCGTCCTCCATCAAGTTCCGCCTTCCGCTTTATATCAAGACGGGCGGGAAGGCCGAACAGGCTGTCTTGGCAGCCCTCACCATTCTTTCGTGTTATTTTATAGCCGGTTTAATGGCTTGAATTTCACGGTATAATTGATTTGCCAGCCGAAGCTTTTTTTAGTAGTTTAAACTTAAAGTGTTTTATTGCGGGGCTTGATTATATGTGAGGAGCTATTGATAAATGAAGGAACAATTTTTCAAAAAGCAATGGTTTTTATGCTTATCGATTTTTTTCATGTGGATGAAAACATATTTCATTTACAAAATTGGATTCGATTTACAGATTGACAACTGGCTTCAGGAACTGATTCTGTTTTTAAACCCGCTTAGCTTTCTCATCCCTGTATTTGGCATCACCCTCTATTTCCGCGAAAAAACACAGCGCCTGTTTTTAATCGGGGCGAATGTCATACTGACGGGCGTTCTAATTTCAAACAGCATTTTTTATGGTTTCTATATTGATTTCATAACGATCCCCGTGTTGTTTCAAGCCAAAAACCTCGGGGGGCTTGGAAGCAGTTTTCAGGAACTGTTCGATCCGATGTTCATCGCTCTATTCTTTGATTTGGCGCTGCTCATTTGGCTGGCAAAAACCCGCAGAAGAACGGGGATCAAGCCATCTCCGAGAGCCGTCAAGATCTATTATATGGCAGCTGTCGGGATGACGCTTTTTAACATTGCTTTATCAGAACTTGAACAGCCAAGATTTTTAACTTATTCATATGACCGGGAAGTACTGGTGAAAAATATCGGGCTCTATCAATTTCATTTCCTTGACGGCATTTCACAAACATTTAATTTAACGCAAAAAGCGGTTGCCGATGAAAACAGCCTGGCGACGATCGAAAATTATACGAATGCCGACTACAGCAAGCCGAATCAGGATATGTTCGGGATCGCTAAAGGCCGAAACGTCATTTTTGTAACGCTTGAATCAACCCAGAACTTCGTCATTCATGAGAAAGTAAACGGGGAAGACATTACACCGTTTATGAATGATCTCATAAAAAAAAGCTATTATTTCGACCATTTTTATCAGCAGACAGAACAGGGTAAAACATCCGATTCTGAATTTATCGTCGCCAACTCTCTCTATCCTTCTTTGAGCGGTTCGGTATTTTTCACAAAAAGTGAGAATGAGTACAATTCAATGTATAAAACACTGGCGAAACATGACTACACCTCATCCGTTTTTCACGCCAATCATAAGAAGTTCTGGAACAGGGACGTCATGTACAAATCTCTTGGAATTGACAGCTTTTTTGATGTCGAGCATTTCAATGTAACGCCTGAAAATTCAACCGGCTGGGGGCTGAAAGATGAGGAGTTTTTAACCCAGTCGGCCGATCTGATGAAGGATCTGCCACAGCCGTTTTACAGCAGCCTGATTACATTGACGAATCATTTTCCGTTTCAAATTGATGACAAGGATCAGCTGATTGATGAATATGATTCAGATAGTGAGGTTTTAAACCGTTATGTTACAACTGTCCGTTATCAAGATGAATCATTGAAGCATTTCTTCGCGAAGCTGAAAGCAAACGGGCTCTATGATCAATCGGTCATCGTCCTGATGGGAGACCACTACGGGATTTCTGAAGCACACAATGAGGCTCTTGCACAGTTTTTAGGAAAAGAGGAAATGACTCCGTATGATACCGTCCAGCTCCAGCGGGTTCCGCTGATCATCCACATTCCGGGCATCACGGACAAAGACCCGCAAACGATATCTGATACGAGCGGACAAATGGATGTCAAACCGACATTGCTTCACCTGCTCGGAATTGATACAAAAGGCATGGTCCATTTCGGCAATGACCTTTTTTCTAAAGAGAGAATGCCTTTTGCCGTATTAAGAAACGGAAGCTTTATCACCGATGACTATATTTACACGAAAAATATTTGCTACAAGCAAAAAACCGGAGAGATCATTGAAGATGCCAAGGATAAATGCGGTCCTTTTGAAGAAAAAGCAAATGAGGAGCTTTCCCTGTCCGATAAAATCATCAATGGAGATTTGCTGAGATTTTATAAAAAATAGTGCGTTCCCCCTTAAAGCCGGCTCGCGCGCCCGCTTTAAGGGGCTGTTTAAATTGGGTGACGGATGGGTATTATATACCGAATATTTGAAATGAACTTGCGGTTTTGGAGCTCCTTCGTTACCCTGAAAAAGCGAGGATATTTCGAGTAGCGATTATTTCATAAAGTGTTATAAAAATATGATGATTAAGAAGGTTTTAAAATGAGTGAAACACAACATACAACAAATAAATTACCGATTGTAGCCGTCCTGATTACAGGGACTTTTATCGCGATTTTAAATCAGACGCTGCTGACGACGGCTCTTCCGCCGATCATGAAAGATTTAAACATTACACCCGGCCTTGCCCAGTGGCTGACGACGATTTTTATGCTCGTGAACGGAATCATGATTCCTGTTACGGCTTTTTTAATTGAAAAATTTACAACCAGAAAGCTGTTTATGGCAGCAATGGCTTTATTCACAGCGGGAACGCTGATTTGCGCTCTCTCCTTCAGCTTTCCTGTTTTGATAGTGGGACGAATCGTGCAGGCGGCCGGTGCAGGGATTATGATGCCATTGATGCAGACGGTGCTTTTATTGATTTTCCCGAAGGAAAAACGCGGCTCTGCTATGGGAATGGTGGGTCTTGTTATTGCCTTTGCCCCTGCGATCGGACCGACTTTGTCCGGCTGGATCGTCGATCGCTACCCATGGGAAGTGCTGTTTTATCTCTTGCTGCCATTCGCTATCATTGACATGATTGTCGCCTATTTTATTTTAAAAAATGTGACAGAACAAACATCTCCTAAGATGGATATGCCTTCAATCATTTTGTCTTCTTTGGGTTTCGGCGGCATTTTATACGGCTTCAGCAGCGCAGGTGTTGTCGGCTGGACCGGCGTCGATGTGCTGATCGGCTTTGCTGTCGGAAGTGTCACACTTTTTTGGTTCATTTGGAGGCAGCTCCATTTAAAAGAGCCGATTTTAGAATTCAGGGTGTTTAAATACCCGATGTTTACGCTCGCCACTGTTATCGGCATGGTCGTCTTTATGGCGATGATCGGAGCGGCGACGATCGTCCCGATTTACATGCAGGATATGCGCCATTTCACCGCAATGGAATCCGGAATGATGCTGTTTCCGGGCGCTGTGGTGATGGGGCTGATGTCCCCGATTACAGGAAGAATATTTGATAAAATCGGCGCGCGCATCTTGAGCATTACCGGTTTAACAGCGATATTCGTTACAACGCTGTTATTAACCCACTTGTCCACAACAACTCCATTCGCCTACCTTTCCACCGTCTACGCGATTCGGATGATCGGGATGGGGATGGTGTTAATGCCTGTCACGACAGCAGGGCTGAACCAGCTGCCGCGCCATTTGATTCCGCACGGCACAGCCATGAATAACACGATGAGGCAAATGTCGGGATCGATCGGCACGGCTGTTCTGATTACCATCATGACACAGCGGGCGCTTGCCGATCCGGCTGGCCCCGGTTCAGATACGGCGATGATTCACGGAGTCAATCTGGCGTTTATGACCGCGGCTGCTTTATCCGGGATCGGATTGATCCTCTCATTCTTTATTAAGCAAAACCACCGCGGCCGTTTGGACGACCGCAGAAGAAAACAGGCGAAAAGCCGTCTCGTTCTTCACGAAAAATAAAAAATCCCGGGCTCTTTTATAGAACCCGGGATTTTTTTACGATTAAGATCATTCAAATCCTCTGTCCATTGTTTCAGGATCTGGACCTACACGCTCATCTTTGTTGAGTGCATTGATGTTTTCCACATCTTCTTTTGATAATTCAAAGTCAAAAATGTCGGCATTTTCAATAATGCGGTGTTCTTTGACTGATTTCGGGATGGTGACGACTCCGTTTTGCAGATCCCAGCGCAGAATAACCTGTGCAACGGATTTATTGTATTTTTTAGCGATTTCAGTCAGCACTTCATGATCAAGCAGTTTCCCCTGCATGAGCGGAGACCATGCTTCCAGCTGGATGCCCTGCTTTTTGCAGTAATCTCTTAATTCGAGCTGTGTTAACCGCGGATGGAATTCAACTTGATTGACCATCGGTTTGATTTCCGCTTCTGCCAATAAGCTTTCCAAATGATGCACATTGAAGTTGCTGACGCCGATGGCTTTCACTCTGCCGTCTTTGTACAGCTTCTCTAATGCGCGCCATGTCTCTTTATATTTGCCTTTGTCTTTACCCGGCCAATGAATCAGAAATAAATCAAGGTAGTCAAGGCCGAGTTTTCTAAGACTTTCATCAAAAGCCGCCAATGTTTTTTCATAGCCTTGGTCGCTGTTCCACACTTTTGAAGTGACGAAAAGCTCTTCGCGGGCAATGCCTGATTCTTTAATTCCCTTGCCGACGCCTTCTTCATTTTGATAGATAGCAGCCGTATCGATACTCCGGTATCCGTTTTTAATGGCTGCTTTAACAGATTCAACGACCTGGCTGCCCTCTTCCACTTTGAAAACTCCAAGACCAAACCAAGGCATTTTTACTCCGTTATGTAATGTCACAGTATCCTTTAAACTGCTTACCATTTGAACGACCACCTTTCTTTTATTCAGATGCGTTTGCAGCATCACCTCCATTATCTCATAATGGAGGGATTTGACATAATAAATTGCTCATTCGGCAGAAAGGGCCAAAACGAGCGCTCCCGTGATCCCCGCATTGTCACCCAGTCCCGGCGGTACGATATACTGATCGAGATCAGGCAGATCAACGTATCCGTTTACATATTCGGAAAGCTTTTCCCGAATGAGCGGAAACAATTGCTGCTGTTTCATGACCCCGCCGCCCATAATGATTTTCTCGGGGCATAAAATAAGGATGTATTGCATGAGCGCTTGAGCTAAATAATCGGCTTCAAGTTCCCATACCTCTTTTCGGCCGGCTAATTCCTTTCCTTGTTGTCCCCAGCGTTTTTCAAGAGCCGGGCCTGCTGCCATCCCCTCAAGGCAGTTATTGTGATACGGGCAGTTTCCCTTAAAAGAATCTTGCGGACTGCGTCTGATAAGAATATGACCCATTTCAGGATGTGAAGCGCTTTGAACTAATTCACCCCCGACAATCGCCCCGGCGCCGATTCCGGTCCCAACCGTAATATATAAACAGCTGTTCAGCCCTTGTGCTGCTCCTTTGCTGATTTCCCCCAATGCTGCGGCATTGACATCTGTTGTGAAAGAAACGGGAATACCCAGCCTTTTTTTAAGTTCAGGAATCAAAGGATAGTTGCGCCAAGCCAATTTGGGCGTATTTGTAATATAGCCGTAGTTGTCCTTCCCCTTCGCCACAGAAATAGGTCCAAACGAACCGACTCCCAATGATGTGAGATGATGATTTTCAAAAAAAGTGATGAGCCTTCCGATTGTTTCTTCAGGTGTTTCCGTCGGAAATGTCTGCTTGTCTATGATTTCCCCGTTTTCTGTTCCAACCGCACAAACAAATTTTGTGCCGCCCGCCTCAATTGCACCGTAATAGTTCATCCTCTGTACTCCTTTTCGTCTGTTTTAACTTCTACAATTGAATGATAAATCAGACAATGAAGGAAAGCAATTGAAGCCTATTCTATTCATACAGCATCGAGGCTTCCAGGTCATTCATGTACTGGCGGAGCCGATAGGCCGTTTCCCTGGAAATTTGCCGGCTTTCAAACAGCTGCTGAATTTCATTGCGAATGATCTGCACCGATTTTAAACGGATCTCTTTTTTCTGTCTTTCATAACGGCTGCTTTTCCTTCGGCCGGCATCACCGTGCTGAAGCGTGAGGATGAAGTGGCGGTAAAAGGCGATGACGGACTTGGACGCCTCTTGATTATCGTCATTCATATGTTTTTTTACCGCTTCGATTGCCGCTTTTGCCATTTGGATTCGGGATGTTCTCAGCATATCGCCGTTTCGATCGGAGGGCCGCTGCATGTCTTGCTTACGGCTGGCGGAGAACAGGCTCTCGATCAGATGCTGACATTTCATGAGTGAAACATCTGCTTTAAACGGATTGGAAAAAAGCAGTTCCTTTTCTCGCAGCCTTTCTTGCAGCTGATGTGCAATTTGATCTGTAATCTGTTTGTTTTTCTGCATTTTTTCTAGTTCCGCCTGTTCAGCTTTCAAAGCATAAATACGGATTTTGTTTTCCATCTTTTTGAGTCGCAAATGCTGTTTCAGCGAATACTGCTCCACTTTGAGCCCCTTTAATCTCTCATTGTATTCTGATATGACGGCTAAAGCAGCTGCTCGGTTATTTTCGTTCATCTCCTCTTTTAAAGCCTTGATCGTTGTTTTCATTAACTTTCTTCTTACGCTTTGCAGCTGGCTGCCGGCGGCTGATTGCACTTTTCTTTCAGAAAGCAGCGGCAAAAAGATGCTTGCCGTCAGCAATGTGCACAAAATGACGCCGGCGGCTAAAAAAATGATCAAATCACGTTCCGGAAAAGGGCGGCCGTTCTCTAATACGAAAGGAATCGAAAACGCTCCGGCAAGCGTGACGGCGCCCCTCACACCGGATATTGAAATTTGCAGTATGGAGCGCAGCTTATCCCTTCCTGAAGCCGCTTTTATTTGCTGCCCCCAATTCCCCTGCCAAAATAGAAAAACCCACATAAAGCGAAGACTCATGAAAAGCAGTGTAATGAGCACGATGTAGCTGATGACTTTTGCATTATTAAACGCTTCATCGCCAAAAATGACGGATAGCGCCTCAGGCATTTGCAAGCCGAGAATGACAAACACGAGGCCGTTTAAAATAAACAAAATGATCCCCCAGGTGCTGGATGAAACGATTTGCAGCTTGACTATTGCCGATTCGGCTCGGTCATGCTCGGCCGCATGAGTGATGCCGCCTGCCACAACAGCGAGGATGCCCGATGCGCCGAGCTCTTCAGCCGCCAAATAAATCACAAATGGCGTCAGGATTTGAATCAGCATATGCATGGTGACATCCTCCATCCCTAAGCGGCGGAGCAAATATCGAAACCTCAGAATTAAAAAAGAAAGAACAGCCCCGCTAAAAAGCCCGCCAATCGCAATGATAAAAAAACTGAGCACAGCCTCAGACAAGGAAAAAGCGCCTGTCACAGCTGCAGCGATAGCAAATTTAAAGGCGACAAGTCCTGATGCATCGTTCATTAAGCCCTCTCCCTCAAGAAGACGCATCATATCCTTGGGCAAATTGATTCTTTTCGAAAGCGCACTGACGGCTACAACATCTGTCGGCGATAAGATGGCAGCAAGCGAAAAAGCGGCTGCTAATGGAATTTGCGGAATCAGCCAATGAATCGCATATCCGCCTATAAGCACGGTCACAAAGACGAGACCAAATGCCAAAAGCAGGATCGGCGTCCGCAATTTCCATAATTCATTTCTCGGTATCCTCCTTCCGTCATGAAACAAAAGCGGTGCGATGAATAAAACGAAAAACAGCTCTGGGCTGAGCGAAATATGGAGACCGCCCGGAAAATCAGCCGCTATGATGCCTAATCCCACCTGAATGAGAGGGACCGGAACAAATGGAAGAAACCGATGAACGATATTTGAGATTGCAATGATGGTCAGCAAAACCAAAACGGCGAGGAAAACGGTCACTGATGCACCTCCTAACTGCCGCGAAGCAGTCCTGACGGCTGTCATGAATGAGTTCTTCTTTGTTCAGTATTCATGAAATCGAGGAACATATACATTCGCGGTGTACAGAGCTGAAAAGAGGTTTTTCTACAGCAAAAACGAAGTTTTATTGCGGGAGGGAATATCATGGATCATCCATATCATGCTTACCGTTCTTTATTTCCCGTATTGTCAACACATATTCACCTGGGCGCCTGCTCAGGAAGCGCTTTGGCACTTCCTGTTTCAGGGGCGATTGATGAGTATCGCAGCGCACTTCTTAAGGGCGGTTTGAATTGGGAAGCGCTTCTTAAAAAGATGGAAGAGGCAAAGGAAAAGTTCTCCCGGCTGATCGGAGCTGAAAAAGAGGAGATCGCCGTTTTATCATCTGTTTCCGACGCAGTTTCGGCAATCGCCGTGTCTCTTCCTGAACAGCCTCACAGAAATCAGATTGCTTTCACAGACATTGACTTCCCTGCCATCGGCCAAATTTGGCTGGCACAAGACCGCTTCAAATATAACCTCGCCGTTATACATGGCGAAGACGGCATGATTCGCTTAGAGCAATTTGAAAAGCAGATCAGCGATCAGACACTTTTGACGTGTGTACCGCATGTCAGCTATTACAACGGCTTTAAACAAAATTTGAAAGATATCGCTGGCATCGTCCATCAAAAAGGCTCGCTTTTATTTGTGGATGCTTACCAATCCGCCGGACATATTCCGATCAATGTCAAAGACATGGACATCGATATTCTCGCAGCGGGGACACGCAAATACATGCTTGGCATTCCAGGGACGGCGTTTTTGTATATCAAACGCGAACTCTCTGAACAGTTTCAGCCAAAAATGACCGGCTGGTTCGGCAAGGACAAGCCATTTGCGTTTGATTTGCATCACTCAGGCTTTGCAGAGGGGGCGAAACGCTTTGAGACCGGTACACCGTCATTCATCGGCCTTTATGCAGCAGACGCGGCGCTCAAGCTGCTGCTTGAAGCCGCACCTGTTCAGATCGAATCTTATTTGCAAAAGCTTGCCCGATTTTCTTTACAGCACGGCAAAGAAAAAGGCTTGCAGATCATCGGTCCGCAAACCGTTCATAACAGAACAAGCCTGATTTCGATTCGCTCCGAACAGGCATCCCGAATCGAGTCCTTATTGCGGGAAAAAAACATCATCACATCATCGAGAAATGATGTGATCAGAATCGCCCCCCATTTTTATAATACGAAAGAGGAAATTGAACATACAATTGATGCGATTGCCGCATTGATGCACGGCCGCCGTAAAATCTAGGGGCCTGTCTTCAAAATAGACAGATAAGGATTTTTTACTTAAACTATAAAAAAACATTTTTCATCAAGGAATGAGACATATTGAAGAGCTATATCGATGAAGAATTAGAAGAGACAAAAAAGAACAGCCGCAGAAAAGTCGTGTTTGCACTTTTGGCGATCATCCTTGCAGTCGGCATTCCCATCAGTTATGTGGTATATACCCATTTTTACTCGATGAATCATTTGCCGGAGGGGAAATGGATTCAATCTTCTTCTTCGCCAAACCAGCAATACAAATTAAACATATATAGGGTGAAGAAAGGCCGTGCAACCGGCTCTTATTCCGTCAGAGGAGAATTGACAAACGTCTCAACCGGCAAACAGAGGAATATTTATTGGGGATATAAAGAGTATGACGCACAAGTCAAATGGAAAGACAACCATCATGTATCCATTAATAACAAGGTGCTCGACGTCCGTACAGATACATATGATTGGAGAAGAGAGTGATGTGTCACTCTCTTTAGATTGTTGACAAAATCCTAAAACAGTTTAAAGTTTCAGGATTTTTCCATCCTTTTCAGCGTGACTCGAAACCTTCACAGTCTAGGAAAATCGAGCATCGGAGCGGACTTTCACAGGATGTGATGACGGCGGCGTTCCTTCCTTGAACGTCGGCACCGACCCAGCAGGCCTGACAACGAATGCGAGGGTTTTTTGTCGACGCTGAAGAGAGTGATGTGTCACTCTCATCTCCTTGTGTACATCCCGCCCGGAATATCATTTAAAAACGGGCTTTCCTCTCCAAGCGAAAAAAGGTGGAGTTCATGCATCGCTCTTGTACAGGCGGTGTAAAACAGCGTCCGCTCTCTTTCGCGCCAATATCGTTTTTTCGAGCCGTCATAGAGGATGACGGCGTCAAACTCGATGCCTTTTGCAAGATATACGGGGATCACCAGCACACCTTTTCGGAATGTGCGCGTTTCTTTATCCATCAGCTTCAGCTCCGTATCATTTTGCAGATGCCTTGCCGCTTCTCTGCATTCCTGAACCGTTTTGCAGATGACCGCAATTGTCTCCCTCCCTTTATGTTGAAGGCCCCTAATGCAGGTAGCTATTTTTTCATGATGGGCCGCTTCATCGGCCGAGACCGTTAATGTCGGCTTTACACCCTCCCGGTTAAAAGCCTCGATCTCATCGCCGCCCTTCACCATTCGCTTTGTAAACTCAACGATCTCCCTTGTCGATCTGTAGCTTCGCTTCAGCTTGATCGTCTCCGTTTTCTCCCCTTCAAACACATCCTTTGAAAGAAGCGCTTTTTCACGAGATGTATGGGCAAGAATCGCTTGATTAAAATCACCTAAAATCGTCATTTTGCATGCAGGAAACAGCTGTTTGAGAAAAGCCAGCTGAAATGGCGAGTAATCCTGCGCCTCATCAATGAATAAATGCCGGACTGACGTATTTTTTCCTCCGCCTTTGATATGGTTTTTCACATATAAAAACGGAACGGCATCTTCATACGGCATCCGGCTGTAGTGAAAGCTTTTTGCCGTGTATGCACAAATGCTTTCCCAGCCATCCGGACGGGGGACCGAATGATTCCAGTCTGAAAAGAGCTGCAAATACGTTCTCTTGAAGTCAATAAAGCCTAATGCCTTCACTGCTTGTATCAGCGGTTTGAATTCCCTTTCGACAATCATTTTTGCGAGCAGATCTTGCTCCCTCTCATAATCATCAAAGGTATCCCCGGCAAACCGCCGTTCTTCCTGAAGCTGTTTATAGACTTTCAAATACTCCTCTTTGTCCAGCAGCTCGATTTTTTCAAGCGGCCATTCTTTTTTTCTTTCCTCCTGCTCCTGTGTTTTCAATATCTTCAGCAGCCATTTCGCCGTAAGCTCAATCCGGTATGGAAGCGGTTCTGAGGAATCCAGCGTTTGAAAGAAATCACGGATTTGATCGGCTGCTACGATTCTTTTTCCGCGGAAAACAATATTTTTAAACAGCAAGTGTCCCTTCGCCAAATAGCTTGCATAATTATCAATAAGGGCTTTGAACGCCAGGCTCGATTTATAAGCAATCGATTTCATCCGGCCCGGGTCATCTTCATTTTCCGAAGCCGTCAAACAATATTCCAATTGATCGAACGGCGTTTCACAAGCCACCTGCTTTCCGAGATGCCGTTCCAAATATTCCT
Source organism: Bacillus swezeyi (assembly GCF_001969815.1). Classification (GTDB taxonomy): domain Bacteria; phylum Bacillota; class Bacilli; order Bacillales; family Bacillaceae; genus Bacillus; species Bacillus swezeyi. The sequence goes on from NZ_MRBK01000006.1 coordinate 452,819, forward strand.
GAAACGTTGTCTGCTGAATGTTTTCTTCGCCAAGCTCCGGCAGGACATTGGCAACATAGCTGTTAAAAAGAAGATTCGGAGAAAAAAGCAGCAATTGATTGGACTCGATTCGTCCTCGCCCGCGGTACAGCAGATAAGCTGCCCTCTGAAGCGCTGCCGACGTTTTTCCGCTGCCCGCCGTCCCTTCGACAATTAAATAACGGCTCGTATCATTGCGAATGATTTGATTTTGTTCTTTCTGAATCGTCGCAACAATGCTTTTCATCTGGATATTGGCCTGATTCCCCAGCACTTCCTGCAGCAGTTCATCTCCAATCGCCATATCTGTATTAAACATTGCTTTCAGCCGGCCGTTTTTGATGAGAAACTGCCGTTTCAGCTCTATCGTTCCGTTGATCGTTTCTTCCGGAACCTCATATTGCGCCGACCCGGGCGCATGGTTGTAAAACAAACTGGAGATCGGCGCCCGCCAGTCATAGATCAAAAACCGCTCTTCCTTCTCATCCATCAATGAACCGAGTCCGATGTATACAGATTCAGCCGTTTCATCTCCATCCTCTAAAAAGTCGACGCGGCCAAAATAAGGTGAATCCTTCACTTTTAAAAACTTTTTCAATTGGCTGTAAAACTGCTTATGGCTTCTCTCCCTTTCTGATAAAACCTCCGCCTGCTGTTTAATGCTTGAAAATGTTTCGACCGCTTCATTTTCATCGGCCAAGTTCAATGTCACATCATCCCAAAAGTTTTTTCTTAAACCAATGATGTCCTCTTTTATGCCGCCGGTCTTTCTCTTTAGAGAATGAAGCTTTCGATCTAATTCTTTTAAAACGAGTTCAATTCGTTTCTCCTCTTCAAGCCATTCCTTATTGGTTTCTTCCATGCGGATCACTCCCTAAAAAGATTTGACATCGAAAAAGATTCATGATAAAATAATTATGGATATAATTATAAATATTGAAAATTAATGTTAAAATACACTTCATCTTATCACATCAAGATCAATAAAATCAACAAAAAGCCGACTTTTCAATCAATGAAAAATCGGCTTTTTTTATGGTTATTCAGCTGTTTGACCGTATCGAGCGGTTCGGAAGTTTCCAATTAAACATGTAGGAGCATACACGGCATGCAACAAGAACGGCAAAAAGCATATACAATGTGAAAGGCTTCTCTGCCCAGCCCATCCCGATGATCAATCCGCCTAAAGCGGCCCAAACGGCGTAAATCTCGGTTTTCAAGACAAGCGGCTTGCGCCCGGCCAAGAGATCCCTGATCATTCCGCCGCCGCTGCCGGTCAATACCGCTGCAACGATCACTGCGCTGACCGGATGGTTCATGTGGACGGCATATAATGCCCCTTGTATCGCAAATGCTGATAGTCCGATTGCGTCTGAAAAACTGCCCCATATCTTCCAATGCTTCAACAGCAGATTCGGAAACAAAAACACAAACGTGATCGACACGAGAGCGATTTGAAACAGCGCCCCCTGCTCCCATAAGGCAGATACAGGGACTCCGATCAGTAAATTTCTGATGGCTCCCCCGCCAAAGGCAGTGACAATCCCCAATATATAAACTCCTAAAATATCATACTCTTCTTCCATTGCGACAATCGCCCCGCTGATCGCAAAAGCAATCGTTCCGATGATGCTCAACACTTCCCAAGCCATCTAAGGTGTCCTCCATACTCATCTTCAATCTTTTTGATTTTATAACTTCTTCATCCTTTAAATCAACCCTGTGAAACAAAATGTTTTATAATATAGGAATCATCCTTTATATTAGCGAAAAACCGAATAAAATGAAGGAGGGAGCTGGATGGAACAGCCTATTATCATAGAAAATGCAAATGACTCATGGCTGGTGCAATATGAAGAAGAAAAAAAGCAGCTGCACGAGATCTTCGGAAAAACCGCGCTGGCAATCGAACACATCGGCAGCACCTCTGTTCCCGGACTGGCTGCAAAACCCGTGATTGACTTAATGGCTGGTGTAAAGCACCTTGGCGAGGTTGACCGCTTCATTGAACCGCTTCAAAAGCTCGGCTATGAGCATGTCATTCACGAAGCATTTCCGGCAAGACGTTTTTTTAGAAAAGGACAATGGAGAGCGGGGACACATCACCTGCATATTTATGTCTTTCAGAGCGAAGAGTGGAAAAATCAGCTGAGATTCCGACATTATTTAAGAGAGCACCTGCAAACGTGCAAAGACTATGAATCATTGAAAAAAGACTTGGCGCGGCGCTTTCCGCATGACCGCACCTCCTACACAAAAGGAAAAGAGTCGTTCATTACAGCGGTCATAGAAAAAGCAAAACAACAGGAATAGACGAAAAGGAGCATCTGATATGTCAAGAAAAACAAAGCATAAATTGATCACAATAGCTATCGCCTTCATCATGGCTGTATTACTGTATTATTATGTGCAAATGACGAAGTGAACAAGACAAAAACCGCCCTTATACGTTTAAAATCATTCTGACTGTTTTGAGGATATGCCCTTCAAAGTCTTCTTCATATTCGGAGACATCCTCAAAACCTTTGGCTTGATAAAAATGTTTGCCGTTGCGGTTATCTTTTTCAACTTCTACAAATAGCTTTTTGACACCCTCCAAATGCTTGATTCCCTCTTCCAATAATGCGGTTCCGATTCCTTTTCCCTGGTATTCCGGATATAGATAAATAGCTGCGAGATTGGCCTCTCCTCCTTCTCTGACAAAGGAGCAGTTAGCAAAACCGATGATTTTTCCGTCAGCTTCTGAAACGAGTATTAACGAGTGTGCCAAACGTTGCTGCATCCTCTCATTATTGTATGCTTTCTGCAGGAATTTCTCTTGAACGTCGATGGGGATCATGCCTTCATAAGTATGGTTCCAGCTTGCTTTTGCAACCTGCTGAACCTGGCGGATGTCTTTATTTTCCATTTTGCGAATGTTAAACTCCATTTATATCACCTTCCAACCCATCCAATAATTTCAAATATTATAACACCTATTCTATGAACATGTGTATGAAAATAAAAAAAAGAGCATTGTCAGACAATGCTCTTTTTACTCCTCTTTACCCTTGAGAAAGCACATAAAAATGATAATCAAAATAAATGCGGTAAGGGCGAGAAATGGAATGGTGATAAAGCCGAACCAATTGATATATTGCCCTGAACAAGGAACTCCGGTGATACACGGTTTAATGCCGTTGAATCCGGGAATTTTCTGCTCCAAATAGTGCATCAGGGAAATACCTGCGCCGATAATCGCCATCGGCAGCACATATTTTTTCACCCGGACATCGCCCTGAAATGTCGCGATTCCGAGGATCAGCACCAGCGGATACATCATGATGCGCTGATACCAGCACAGTTCACAAGGAATAAATTTACGGATTTCGCTGAAATACAGGCTGCCGATTGTCGCCGCTAAAGAGACGATCCAGGCGCCGTACAGAAGGAACGACTTATTTTTCATCACTTGCCCTTCAGCTCTTTTTCGATCGTTTCTTTGATCTTGTCATAATCAAAAGGTTTGGCGATTTTTACGCCGTTTACAAAAATCGTCGGCGTTGAATCCACGTTGTATTCGCTGATGAGGGAGCTGTCCGTTCCAAGCTGCTCTGTGAACGTTTTGTCATTTAAGCTTCCCACCAGCTTGTCGCGCTTGATCTTTGTATTTGCTTCGGCAATATCCGCCAATTTTGCAGGCGTCGCCCACTCATTTTCCATCGTATCGTTGTCAGGCTGCGCTTTGTACAGTGCTTCATGGAATGTCCAGAATGAATCCGGGTCTTCCTTCCATACTTGTTCAGAAGCAAGGGCGCTCAGCTCTGAGCCTCTGCCATGCTGCTGATTGACGAAATTAATATATGAAAAATTGACTTTTCCCTTATCGATATAATCTTTTTTCAAATCGGGAAAAACGGATTCCGTCCATTGCTTACAGCTCGGACACTTGTAATCTCCGAATTCGGTAATCGTAACAGCCGCGTCTTTATCTCCGAGGATCGGCTGTCCTTCTGTTGAAGGCTTGTCATCAAATGTTTGCGAAGCGTTTTCTGTTTGGTTGTTAAGGACGACCAGCGCGCCGATCAGAAAAACGACGATAACTGTCAATATCACTGCAAATTTCATCGGTGACTGCTGTTTCTTTTTCACTTAGACACCTCATTATTTCTTATTTTTTAATATGTCAGTTTCACAATCTCTTTCATTTTAACAAGACAAGCCGTATTCGTGAAGATGCTAAAATACGTTTTTCCGGTTCTTAAGGCGGGAAAAAAGTTACATTTCTTTGACATTTAATACGCGCATTGCATTTAAAACGGCAAGAAGCGTTACACCGACATCTGAAAATACGGCTTCCCACATCGTGGCGATACCGAAAGCGCCCAATAGGAGAAAAACGCCTTTAATCCCAAGTGCAAATATAATATTTTGCCAGACGATGCTTCTGGTCCGTTTGGCAATCTGTATCGCTTCGGCGATTTTGGAAGGCTGATCTGTCATGATCACGATATCAGCGGCTTCAACGGCTGCATCAGAACCGAGACCGCCCATCGCAATTCCGATATCCGCCCTCGCCAAAACAGGTGTATCATTGATTCCGTCACCGGCGAAAAGCAGCTTTTCTTTCGGAAGCTTTTGCCCATCAAGTTCTTCAATACGTTCAACCTTGTGCTGCGGGAGGAGTTCTGCATGCACTTCATCAATGGCGAGCGCCTCTCCGACGGCATCGCCAACCTCTTTTGCATCACCTGTCAGCATAACCGTTTTTTTAATCCCCGCTTTTTTCAAAGATGAAATCGCATGTCCGGCATCTTCTTTTATATCATCAGCAATCAGGATCGAGCCGATAAACACGCCATCAGCCGCTACATAAATAACGGTTCCGATGCCGTTTTCCTCTTGATAGCGAATATTTTCTTTCTGCATCAGTTTGGCGTTTCCGGCCAAAATGCGGACTCCGTTAACAGCCGCCTTCACCCCGTAGCCGGACATTTCGCTGTAATCCTTAATGGCTTCTGCGGAGACGGACTTTCCGTATGCTTCGCGAATCGATTCTGCGATCGGGTGTGCGGAATGGAATTCGGCAAGCGCTGCATATTCAAGGAGCTCTTCCTCTGTCGCTTTCTGATCGGCCGGCGATAGTTTGACGACGGCAAATTCACCTTTTGTCAATGTCCCCGTCTTATCGAAAACGGCATATTTGACATCATTTAAAGCTTCTAAATAATTGCTGCCCTTTACAAGAATGCCGGCTTTTGATGCGGCCCCGATACCGCCGAAAAAGCCCAGCGGAATGGAAACGACAAGCGCGCACGGACACGAAATAACCAAAAAGACAAGCGCCCGGTAGACCCAATCCGATAGTATTGCCCCCGGAACGATCACAGGCGGAACAAATGCAAGAAGAAGAGCGACAATGACGACAAACGGTGTATAATACTTGGCGAATTTTGTGATAAAATTCTCGGTCTTCGCCTTTCTGCTGCTTGCATTCTGAACCAAATCGAGGATCTTGGAAACGGTTGAATCGCTGTATTCTTTGAGGACTTCCACCTCAAGCACGCCGTTTTTATTAACAAATCCGCTCAGCACTTCATTGCCGGGCGCCGCTTCGCGCGGCACGGATTCCCCGGTTAATGCGGATGTATCAACCATCGATTTTCCTTTTAAAACCTTGCCGTCAAGAGGTATTTTTTCTCCCGGTTTGATGATGATCACATCGCCTGCTTTGACATGTTCGGGAGATACCTTGGCCGTTCCATCCCCTGTTTGAAGATTGGCATAGTCGGGACGAATATCCATCAAATCGCTGATCGATTTTCGCGAGCGATTGACCGCAGCTCCCTGAAACAGCTCGCCGATTTGATAAAACAGCATGACGGCTACCCCTTCAGGGTATTGCTGGATGATAAAAGCGCCGGCGGTGGCAATTGTCATTAAAAAATGTTCGTCGAAAACCCGGCCGCGAAAGATGTTTTTGATCGCTCTTAAGACAACGTCGCCGCCAATGAGAAGATAAGCAATGAAAAAGAGAAGCCATTCCGTGATGCCGCCGGCGGGAAAAAGAAAGCCGGCCGCGCCGAGAACGGTTCCCAAAACAAGCCTTGCGATCGTTTTTTTGACGCGTTGATCACTGCCTGACTGTGAAGATGGTGCGCCGTCTTTCAATGCCACTTGAACGTGCGGTTCAATAGCGGTGACCTTTTTCTTAATTTCTGAAGATATGTTTTGACCGCTGCCTTTATTTATCTTGACAGTCAAAGTGTTTGTGGCAAAATTGACCGAGCACGCATCAATCCCCTTCATGCGGGCAATCTCATTTTCGATTTTCTGCGCGCAGTTTCCGCAGTCAAGACCGTTTAACGTGTATTCTTGCTTCACTTTTTCCATCTCTCTCACCTTTCTTTCAGCGCCGGAACGATTTATTTTATATATGAGCATATATGCATATAACCTGTAACCCTATTATATGCTCTGTTCAGAAAATGTGTCAATCAACTCCACAGGAAAAGCTGTTTCATTATTCCCCCGCATACCTTGCGCCAAAACGCAAATGGCATATTGGAAGTGCTGCCCAAATATACTTAGTTTAGCTATTAAACTAACAAGCTTCATTCACAAGGAGTGAGCGTTTTTGAAAACATCCTGTCTTATGATGATCTGCTTCGCCTTTCTGCTGGTCTTTTCCACAGGCTGCAAGAGCGGAGGCAGCGATGAGAAGAATGCAAAAGAAGTCAAAGTCTGGGATTATTTCACCGGCAAACAGCAAGAGCTGTATCATGAGCTTGTCGATCAGTACAATCAGTCGCAGGATCAGTATAAAGTGGTGACAGAGTACATTCCGTTTAACGAAGTGAAAAAACAGCTGTCTGTCGGAACAGCGGGAAATGCTATGCCTGATGCCGTTTTCCTTGATAATGTAGACAATGCTTCTTTTGCCGCGATGGGCATTCTTGAGGATTTGACGGACAAAGCGGAACAATGGGGGCAGATTGATCAGTTTTATGAAGGGCCTTTATCATCAGCCCTTTATGAAAACAAATATTACGGCATTCCTTTTGCAAGCAATGCGCTGGCATTGTTTTACAACAACGATCTGCTGAAGGATGCCGGGGTGTCTGAGCCTCCCAAAACATGGAGCGAGCTGAAAGAAGCGGCGAAAAAAGCGAGCCAGGGCCATACGAAAGGGTTTGCGATGTCGGCGGTTAAATCTGAGGAAGGCGCTTTTCAATTTTATCCGTTTTTACTGTCTTCAGGCGCAGATCTCAACAGCCTGCAATCAAAGGAAGCTGTTTCTTCCCTGCAATTTTTGGCGGATTTAGTAAAGGAAGGCGCTATGAGCAAGGAAGTGTTAAACGCCACCCAGGATGATCTGGCCAGACAGTTCGCTGCAGGGCAGCTTGCCATGATGATCAACGGCTCTTGGAACATTGAACGGTTGAAAGAGGTCGGACATTTGAATTACGGCATCACCTTTATCCCGAAAGATAAAGAGTATGCGTCTGCCCTCGGCGGAGAAAACATCGCCGTTGTCAAAGGAAAAAACACTGAAGGCGCATGGGACTTTATCACCTGGCTTCTCGATCCTGAGCGGCTTGAGACACTGACGGCGGAAACCGGCGTATTCCCGCCGCGGAAAGATCTGCTGGAAACGTCGGATCATTGGAAGACCGATCAGAATCTAAAGTCGTTTATTCCCATTATGGATATCGCATCAGCACGAGGGCCTTCCAAAGATTGGCCGGACATGTCCGAAGCGCTGCAAATGGCCTTGCAGGAGGCATTAAGTGAAAGCAAAACGCCGAAGGAAGCGCTGGATAAAGCGGCACAGAAGGTCGACACATTAAAGTAAGGAGTTTGATCATGATCAAAGCATTCGTCCGCAAATGGGAAGGTTATTTCTTTGTGTTTCCGGCAGTCCTGTTTATGCTTGCTCTAATCGGCTATCCATTAATCTACAATATCATGCTGAGCTTTCAGAATCTGTCGCTTTCCAATTTAGCCTCTCAAGACGCCGGCTTTATAGGGTTTGAGAATTATAAACAGCTCGCTCAAGAAGAAGTGTTTTGGGTGTCTTTGAAAAACACGCTGCTTTATACAGCCGGAAGCGTCGTTTTTCAATTTACAATCGGTTTTTTGCTGGCTTTGTTTTTCAGCATGAAATTCCGGCTTGCTCCGTTTCTCCGCGGGTTGATGATGGTGAGCTGGCTGATTCCGCTGACGATTACGGCGCTTTTATTTAAGTTTATGATGGCTTCAGGCGAAGGGGTTTTCAATCAGCTCCTGCTTTCATGGGGCATCATCGACAGCCCCATCCCATGGCTGTCAAACCCGAACATTGCGATTTGGTCCGTCATCATCGCGAATATCTGGGTCGGCATCCCCTTCAATATGCTGCTGATATCAGCCGGCCTCAGCTCCCTTCCCGAGGATGTTTATGAAAGTGCAAGCCTTGACGGCGCCAACGGTTTTCAGAAATTCATCCACTTAACCCTGCCTTTATTACGGCCGGTGATCACAGTCGTCATGATGCTCGGCTTTATTTATACCTTCAAAGTGTTTGACCTTGTCTTCGTCATGACGGGCGGCGGTCCGGTTCATTCGACAGAAGTGCTTTCAACTGTCAGCTACCGCTATTCTTTCAATGAGTTTCAGTTCAGCATGGGGGCAGCAAGCGCCAATGTCTTATTTTTCATTCTCCTTTTGGTCAGTCTCGTCTATTTGCGATTGATCAAAAAAGATGAGGTGATGTCATGATGCCGAGACGAAAGGAATGGCTCCTCAATTGTATCGGGGTCTTGATCACGGCCGTTTTTCTGTTTCCTGTTTACTGGATGATGATGACGGCTTTTAAAAGCGAAGCCGAATTGTTTAAGGTCCCCCCTTCATTGTGGCCGGAGACATTTCAGCTTTCCGGCTTTCAAGCGGTTTTCACAGAAGGGATCGCGAGACACTTCATGAACAGCGTCGTGATTTCAGGAATTACAGCCATCATCGTTTTGCTCTTGGCCGTCCCTTCCGCCTACGGCTTGGCCAGGTTTCAAGTTTGGGGCAAAAAACTGTTTATCCTGCTGTTCCTCGTCACGCAAATGCTTCCGGCCACCGTCATTTTGACGCCGCTATTCATTGTGTTTAACAAGCTGAACATTCTCAATACGTACATTGGCCCGATTTTAGCTTCTGCAACTCTTGGGATTCCTTTTTCGGTTTTAATGCTCAGGACTTTTTTTCTCGGAATTCCAAAGGATCTTGAGGATGCCGCAAAAATTGACGGATGCAGCCGTTTTACGGCATTCATCCGCATCATTTTGCCCGTTGCCATGCCTGGAATTGCCGTGAGCGGGGCGATTTCCTTCTTTTTCACATGGGGAGATTTGATTTACAGCATGACATTCAACAGAAACCAGGAACTGTGGCCGCTAACGGCCGGGATCTATAATGTCATCAGCCAATATGGCATTCAGTGGAATGATCTGATGGCATTTGCCGTTATATCGGTTCTGCCAGTCATCATCATTTTTGTCATGCTTCAAAAGCAGCTTGTCAAAGGACTTGTCAGCGGTTCAATCAAATAAGAAAGGGTGCTTGACAATGAAATTTTCCGACGGCTACTGGCTCACCCGGGACGGCTATGACATCAATACGCCAAAGGAAGCTTACGATCACCGGATTGATGAACACTCATTGACGGTTTACGGGCCTGTCAAAGGCATTCAGAAAAGGGGCGACACTTTGGATACCCGTATGCTCACCGTCAGGTTTTCCAGCCCATTTGAAGGTGTGATCCGCGTTCAGGTTTTCCATTTTAATGGAAGCATGCATAAAAAACCGGGCTTTGCCCTCTATACGACAAATATGAAGCCGGAGATTTCGGAAGATGACGACGCATTGACGCTCCGAAGCGGCAGCTTGAGCGTCAAAGTGAGCAAAACCGATTGGCGCTATCAATTTTTGCGAAGTGAACAAAGGCTGACTGGCAGCGAACCGAACAGCCTCGCCTACATCGCGGGTGATGACGGCCGGACTTTTATGAGAGAGCAGCTTGATATCGGTGTGGGCGAAATGATTTACGGACTCGGGGAGCGTTTTACGGCATTTGTGAAAAACGGGCAGTCCGTTGATATCTGGAACAAGGACGGAGGAACAAGCACTGAACAGGCATACAAAAATGTCCCGTTTTACCTGTCCAACAAAGGGTATGGCGTGTTTGTCAATCATCCTGAACTGGTCTCCTATGAAATCGGTTCTGAAGTCGTCTCAAAAGCCCAGTTTTCCGTTGAAGGCGAATCACTTGATTATTTCATCATCAGCGGCTCAGAGCCGAAAGACGTTTTAAAGCGATATACCTTGTTGACGGGAAAGCCCGCTCTTCCGCCGGCATGGTCTTTCGGACTTTGGCTTTCGACATCTTTTACAACCGATTATTCGGAAGAGACGGTCACCCGCTTTATTGACGGGATGAAAGAAAGGGATATTCCGCTCAGCGTCTTCCATTTTGACTGCTTTTGGATGAAAGAGTTTGAATGGTGCAATTTTGAATGGGATGAACGCTTTTTTCAGAACCCGCAAGCCATGCTCAGCCGCTTGAAAGAAAAAGGCCTGAAAATCTGCTTATGGATCAATCCTTACATCGCCCAAAAGTCAAAGCTTTTTCAAGAAGGAAAAGAAAACGGTTATTTTTTGAAAAACAGACAGGGAGATGTATGGCAGTGGGACCGGTGGCAGGCGGGAATGGCGATCGTTGACTTCACAAATCAAAAAGCGCGCGAATGGTACTGTTCAAAGCTGGAGAACCTGCTCGATATGGGCGTCGACTGCTTTAAAACAGATTTCGGCGAAAGAATCCCGGCAGACGCCGTATACTTTGACGGTTCAGATCCCGAAAAAATGCACAATTATTATTCATTTCTCTATAACAAAACCGTATTCGACCTTCTGAAGAAAAAACGCGGAGACCAGGAAGCCGTCGTTTTTGCAAGATCGGCGACTGCCGGCAGCCAGCAATTCCCCGTTCACTGGGGAGGGGACTGCTTTGCCAGCTATGACTCAATGGCGGAAAGCCTTCGCGGAGGCCTGTCGCTTTCCCTTTCAGGCTTTGGCTTCTGGAGCCACGATATCGGCGGATTTGAAAGCACCGCATCAGCCGACCTATATAAACGCTGGACCGCGTTTGGCCTGCTGTCGACACATAGCCGCCTGCACGGCAGTGAATCGTATCGGGTTCCGTGGCTGTTTGACGAAGAAGCGGCCGATGTGATGAGATACTTTGTGAAATTGAAGCACCGGCTCATGCCGTACCTTTACGCTGCAGCTTACTGCGCGCACACAGAAGGTATTCCGATGATGCGGGCTATGCTGCTCGAATTTCCTGAAGACAGGACCTGCCACTGGCTTGACAGCCAATACATGCTTGGAAAGAACCTTCTCATCGCTCCTGTTTTTCAGGAAAACGGCGCTGTCTCGTACTATCTCCCGAAAGGAACGTGGACACACCTGTTAACAGGAAAAGAAACGGAAGGCGGAAAGTGGCAGGAAGAGAAATACGGCTATATGGGACTCCCTCTTTTCATCCGGGAAAACACCTTGCTGCCGATCGGACACGAATCAAACCGTCCGGATTACGATTATCTCGATGGTGTGACATTCCGTCTTTACCATTTAAAAGACGGATGCACGGCAGAACAGACGATTTATAATGAAAAACACGAAGCGATGACGATCAAGGCTTCTAGAAATCAACATACACTCACGGTGAAAACAACGGGCGTCCAAAAGAAATGGAGGCTTTTGATCTGCGGATCTTCTGTCAGCTCGGTCATGAACGGATCCATGGAAGCGCTTCAGGAAGGAACCGCGATTCAGCCAAAAGAAGCGCATCGCGATGTTGTCATCTTTTTCTGAAAAGGAGTGAAAACATGCTGAAAATCGTCCGTATCCTCGCCTTGTCACTGATATGCACCGCCCTTTCCATCGCCGGCTTCAGTCTGCCGCAGTCTGTGGCGGCCAAAGCCCCGGCCTACGATTATCCGTTTCAAAATCCAAAGCTTCCCATCCAGAAAAGGGTCAGCGATTTGATCTCACGGCTGACGCTTGATGAAAAAGTGTCACTGATGCATCAGTATCAGCCCGCCATTCCGCGCCTCGGGATTCCCGCTTTCAAAACGGGCACTGAAGCGCTTCACGGTGTCGCCTGGCTCGGGAAAGCCACCGTTTTTCCCCAAGCTGTCGGTCTTGCTCATACTTGGGATCAGGCCTTAATCAAACAAGTCGGCTCGGCGGTCGGTGATGAAGTCCGCGGCTTCAACCATCTTGACCCTGCGGCAAACGGAGTCAATGTCTGGGCGCCTGTTGTCGATTTGCTGCGCGACCCGAGATGGGGCAGAAATGAAGAAGGCTATTCCGAAGACCCTTTTTTAACTGGAGAAATGTCCACGGCTTATGCTTCAGGCTTAAGAGGTGATCATCCCTTTTATTTGAAAACGATTCCAACTCTAAAACATTTTCTCGGATACAATAATGAAACAGACCGGGGCTTCAGTTCTTCAAGCATTGACCCGAGGAATTTGCAGGAATATTATTTGAAACCGTTTGAAACCGCCATTTCAAAAGAAGCCGCGTTCGGCCTGATGCCGGCCTACAATTCAATCAACGACAAACCCGCCATTTTAAGTCCGCTTCTTCAAAACACTGTCAAACAAAAATGGGCCGGTGACCATTTCTTTATCGTCAGCGACGCTTTTGATCCTTCGGGAATCGTCAATGACCATCATTATTATGACAGCCATGAAGAAGCGCACGCGCACGCCGTGAAAGCAGGCGTTGACAGCTTCACAGACCAGGATCAAAATCCCGAACTGACCAAGACCGCGATCAGGGGAGCTTTAACAAAAGGACTCATCTCTGAAAAAGACTTGGATCAGGCATTGACAAACGTGTTCAGCCTTCGCTTTCGCACCGGCGAATTTGATCCCGATGAACTCAACCCATACGGCCGCCTGACAGATGAAGTCATCAACAGCCCGAAGCATCAGAAGCTGGCGAAAAAAGCCGCGGAAAAATCAATTGTTTTATTAAAAAACAATCAACAGCTTCTCCCCTTCGATCAGAAGGCAGATGAAGACATCGCGGTGATCGGCCCGTTTGCCGATGTCCTGTATGAAGATTGGTACAGCGGAACAATGCCTTATCAAAAGACTCCGCTTGACGGAATCACAGAAAAAACCGGTGAAGAGCGCGTCTCTTTTACAGAAGGAACCGAACAGAGCGGGTTCAAGTCTGTGCTGACCGGAAAATATGTGACGGCCGGCCCGGACGGCAAAAAGCCGTTAACAGCAGCTGCAGGCAAACTTCAAAAAAGCGAGACATTTGACTTGGCCGATTGGGGAGAAGATCTATACACCCTGCGCGCTCAAGCGAATGGCCTCTATGTCTCTCTTCAAGACGATGGCCGCTTCCTTGCAGATCAAAAACAGCCCAATGGCTGGACGGTCCGCGAAACCTTTCAGTTCGAAAAACAGCCTGACGGAACATTTGCCATCAAAAATACCGCAAACGGCAAATACGTCACCGCCGGAAAAGACGGAACATTAACGGCGGCCGCCGAAAAACCGGCCACTGCGGCCGAAAAATTTTCGAAAACCATCGTCAAATCCGGAACAGATGAAGCGGTTCAATTGGCAAAATCCGCCGATAAAGCGATTGTTTTTGTCGGAAACAACCCTTACATCAATGGACGGGAAACCGAAGACCGGGAAGATATCAAGCTCCCTCCCGCCCAGGAACAGCTGGTAAAGTCCGTATATAAAGCCAATCCCAACACCGTGCTGGCCGTCACAAGCAGCTACCCGTTCGCTTTGAATTGGGCCGACAAACACATCCCTGCCATTTTGTATTCCGCCCACGGCGGACAGGAGGCGGGAAGCGCCTTGGCTGATATCCTTTTCGGCGGCGAAAATCCGGGAGGGCGCTTAACGCAAACTTGGCACACCTCTGTCAATGAGCTGCCAGATATGATGAATTACGACATCATAAAAGGAAAACGAACCTATAAATATTTTGACGGAAAACCGCTTTATCCGTTCGGCCACGGTTTATCTTATACATCGTTTCGCTATGACAAATTAACCGTTTCTACCGGAAACCTGAAAAAAGGCGGAACTTTAAAGGTGCGTGTCAACATCACCAATACAGGCAGCAGAAAAGGAGATGAAGTCGTCCAGTTCTATACCTCCCCCCGGTTTAAAACACGGGTCAAGCAGCCTAAGCAAGATCTGAAAGGATTCAAGCGAATCACGCTTTCCCCGAAAGAAACGAAAACCGTGACTTTCAAGCTGAAACCATCAGACCTTGCTTTTTGGGATGTGACAAGAGAAAAATTTGCCGTTGAAAAAGGGCTGTACCAAATCGCCGTCGGCAGCTCATCGAAAGATATCCGCCAGACGAAGCGGGTCTTCGTCCAAGGAGAAACGATTCCAAAACGGAACTTGGCGAAAAAAACAAAGGCTGAAAACTATGACGACTACAAAGGCGTACAGATGACCGAGGAATCTAAAAACGGCGGTGATGCGGTGAAAAATATGAAAGCAGACGCATGGATCTCCTTTCAAAATGTCCGTTTAAAAGGTGAAAAGCGGCTGAAAGCGAGAGTTTCAAGCAGCGGAGGCGGAGAGATCTGCATCTACCTGGGCCATCCCAAGAAAGGAAAAAAGATCGGTTCATTAAAGGTGCCTGATACATCTGGTATGCAAAACTGGAAAACGATCAAAACATCCGTTCAAAAAACAGCAGGCACACATCACGTATATTTCGTTTTCAAAGGGAACATTTCACTCGATACATTTCAATTTCAGCAATAACAAAAAATGATGAAGGCCATGCAGTATGTTCTGCATGGCCTTCGTCATTTTTTTAGCCATTTAAAAGCTTTACAATTTAGGAGATATGTATTAGAATTCAATAAAAGTTGCATTAGGTAAAAAAAATGTCTTTAGGTAATAAAAAATTGCCAAGATAAAAATATTGTATGCAGGTTAAATTTGATATAGACATAGAAAGGGGTTAATGAATGCTATGAAACCCGCAATGACTGTAAAAGATTTATATGTTTCATATCACGGCACAGAAGCGCTTCACAATATCAATTTCTCGATTGATCAAGGAAAAATGGCCGGTATTATCGGACCGAACGGTGCCGGAAAATCGACGCTTTTGAAAGCTGTACTGGAGTTGATTCCGAGAGATAAAGGCGAAATCCGCCTGCTGGAAAGACCGCTTAAAGCTGTTCGCCAAAAAATCGCCTATGTCCCTCAGCGAAATGATATGGATTGGACGTTTCCCATCAATGTTCTCGATACGGTTCTGCTCGGAACATATCCTGAACTCGGCATCCTCCGGCGTCCGAAAAAGCATCACAAAGACTTGGCCTATCACTGTCTGGAAAAAGTCGGAATGGCTTCATTCTCGAAGCGCCAGATCGGCGAGCTCTCAGGAGGACAGCAGCAGCGTGTTTTTCTCGCGCGGGCGCTCGCTCAAAAAGCGGAGCTGTTTTGCCTTGATGAACCATTCGTCGGAATCGATGTGACAAGCGAAGACATGATCGTCAAAATATTAAAGGAATTGCGTGATGAAGGAAAAACCGTCCTTGTCGTCCATCACGACTTGAACAAAGCGGACAGCTATTTCGATGAATTAATTTTGCTGAACAAAGAGCTGATTCAAACAGGTCCCGTCTCTGACATTCTCAAGCCGGATGTCATGATGAAAGCCTATGAATCCCAGCTTCCGTTTCTGCAAACACAAAGGGGGGCAATCTGATGGAATTTATAAACGGCTTGATGGAATATTCCTTTCTGCAAAAATCACTGTTCACTTCCATTATGGTGGGCATCATCTGCGGTGTGATCGGCTGCTTTATCATCTTACGCGGAATGGCGCTGATGGGTGATGCCATTTCACACGCCGTCCTGCCCGGTGTCGCCATCTCCTATATGCTTGGCGTCAACTTTTTCTTCGGCGCCGTCTTTACAGGAATACTGACGGCCCTTGGAATCGGTTATGTCAGTCAAAACAGCCGGATTAAAAACGACTCGGCCATCGGCATTGTCTTTACCGCCTTTTTCGCGATCGGCATCATCTTGATCACGCTTGTCAAAAGCTCAAGCGACCTATACCATATTTTGTTCGGCAATGTGCTGGCCGTTCGTTCATCTGACATGTGGATCACACTCGTCATCGGCATCATTATACTCACAGCTGTCTTTTTATTTTATAAAGAGCTGCTCATCACCTCTTTCGATCCGACGATGGCCGCCGTCTACGGCTTGCCGAACCGGCTGATCCACTACTTTTTAATGACGCTTTTGACAATGGTCACGGTCGCATCGCTTCAGACCGTCGGGATTATTCTCGTCGTCGCAATGCTGATAACACCTGCCGCCACGGCTTATTTATTAACGGATCGGCTATGGGTGATGATCTATTTGGCCGCCTTCTTCGGCGCATTGTCAGCCGTCATCGGTCTCGGTTTAAGCTATACGTACAACCTCTCATCAGGGGCGGCGATTGTGCTTGTGGCGACGATCCTGTTCGGGCTCGCCTTTATGTTTTCTCCAAAACAAGGCGTTCTATGGAGATCTTTGAAATCCAGAAGAAAAAGAGCAGCACTTCAAAACTAATCGAAAAAATAAAGGGGGAAAACTCGAAATGAAACGCAAACGAACATTAGCGATTCTGGCGGCTGTGATTCTGCTTCTCGCTGCCGGCTGCTCCTCAAAAAGCAGCAGCGGTGAAAGCGGAAAATTGAAAGTCGTCACCACCTACTCCATTCTCTATGACATCGTCAAAAATGTCGGAGGGGATCACATCGATTTATACAGCATCGTACCTGTCGGAACAGATCCGCACGAATACGATCCGCTGCCAAAAGACGTTCAAAAAACGGCGGACGCTGATATCGTCTTTTATAACGGCCTGAATCTGGAAACGGGCAACGGCTGGTTTAACAAGCTGCTTGAGACGGCTGAAAAAGGCGGCGATGACGCTCCCGTCTACAAGCTGAGCGAGGGAGTCAAAGCAAAGCATCTCACCTCCAAAGGAAAAGAAACGGAAGAAGATCCGCATGCATGGCTCGATATTCAAAACGGGATTCAATATGCCGAAAATGCCAGAGATGCGCTGATCAAAAACGACCCCGATCATAAAGCGGACTATGAAAAAAATGCGAAAGCCTATATTGAAAAACTTCAAAAGCTTCATGATGAAGCAGTCAACCGTTTTAAAGATGTACCAGAGGAACGGCGGATCCTTGTGACAAGCGAAGGCGCCTTTAAATATTTCGCCTCAGCCTACGGTGTGGACGCCAAGTATATTTGGGAGATTAATACCGAAAATGAAGGCACGCCAGGCCAAATGAAAAAAATCGTCGACACGGTGAAGACAAAGAAAGTTCCGGCTTTATTTGTGGAGACAAGCGTTGACCCGCGCAGTATGGAAAGCCTGTCAGCGGAAACCGGCGTACCGATTAAAGGAAAGGTATTTACCGATTCCATCGGAAAACCCGGTGAAGACGGAGATTCATATTATCAGATGATGAAAGAGAACCTTGACCGAATCCATAAAGGGCTCGCCGAATAAATCACGAACTGCTGTGCAAATGTACAGCAGTTTTTTTCGCGTGTTTGGACGATTATTAAGCAGGGTACAAGAACAGAAAGTGCAGAAAAAGGAGTGTTTTACTGTGGAAAATCAATCTGTTTATGAAGAATGCATCAAAGCTTGCCAGGAATGCCTTTATGCCTGCAATCACTGCTTTGACAAATGTTTAATGGAAGAAGACAGCGGCATGATGGCCGAATGCATCCGTTTGGACCGGGAATGCGCTGAAATGTGCGCCATTGCTGTTCAAGCGATGACACGAAACAGCCCATATGCTGAAGACATTTGTTTATTATGTGCAAAGGTTTGTGAAGCATGCGGAAATGAATGCAGCCTGCACAAGCATGACCACTGCCAGGCATGTGCGGAAAGCTGCTTCAGATGTGCGGAAGCGTGCAGAAAAATGGCTTCGTAAAGCGGAATATCCGGCGTGCCATAACATACGGCGCGCCGGTTTTTTATTTTTTTCATCTGATCCCCTTTCAACCTGATACAATATGACTATAAAAGGGGGTTCAAATATGAAAGACGGCGTATTTCAAATGACTTCTGACACATATCAGGCACTCAGCGATTCTGAAAGGCATTTGCTTGAGTATATTTATCAGCATCTGGATATGATTTCAACCCAGTCCATTGTCAAATTAAGCGAGAATGCCAATGTTTCAACAGCTACGATCGTCAGGCTGATGAAAAAGCTCGGTTATGACGGTTACACATCTTTTAAATATGCACTCAGAGAGAGCCATCAGCTTGGACATACTCCCCTGATGGATGATATCGACAGCCAAATCAAACAGGCTGTGCTGAAAAATGAACGAGAAGTCCTTGATACGATCAAAATGCTTGATATCGGACTGATTGAAGATGCCATCCAAAAAATCAACAATGCCGAAAAAATTTATATTTTTGCAAGAGGATTATCTGAAATGATCGGTACGGAAATGACGATCAAGCTCCAGCTGCTCGGAAAAAACTGTGAGATGCACAGCGATCCGAACATTATCAGAGGCAAATCGAAAACACTGTCAAATCATGATCTCGGCTTATTTGTTTCGCTGAACGGCGAAACGGAAGAGCTGGTTGAAGCCGCTGCCAATCTTAAAGTACAAACGATTTCCTCGATTACATTAACGACGAGAATCGACTCGCGTCTCGCGAAAATGTCGGAGATCGTATTAGTCGGATTCAAAGGCGAACAGTCATTTTTTCCGGACTATGAAGTCCGCTCACGCCTCCCTCTGCAAGTCCTCTCCCGCATCATGCTTGATTCGTATGTGATTCGCACCGCCCACGCCTGAAAACCTTTACACAACCTGTAAACATCCCCTCTTTTATCTGTGACATAATGTCTGTGAAGTCATAGATAAAGGGGGGAACAACATGATCTATACATGCACGATGAATACCGCCGTCGACCTGTTCGTTGAAACTGACGATTTGCTTCCCGATATTGTCAATCGCACTACAGATGAAGATTACCAGCCCAATGGAAAAGGAGTCAATATTTCTTTTATGCTGAAACGCCTCGGCCTTGACAATACGGCGCTCGGGTTTGC
This sequence comes from Bacillus swezeyi, assembly GCF_001969815.1. GTDB lineage: Bacteria > Bacillota > Bacilli > Bacillales > Bacillaceae > Bacillus > Bacillus swezeyi. Next base: position 472,030 of record NZ_MRBK01000006.1, read on the forward strand.
CGGGGGCTTTACAGGCCGCTTTATTGAAGAGGAGCTGAAAAGAGAAAAGATTGCAACCGATTTTGTACAGGTTGACGGTATTTCCCGAATCAATATTTTTATCAACGCCTGCCGTGAATTCAAAATTGTCAACAAAGGCCCGCTTATATCAGAAGCCTGCAAACAAGAACTGATCAATAAAATGGAATATATTCCCTTCGGCCATTTTTTATTTATCTCAGGCAGCCTTCCGAAAGGCATCAATGACGACATTTATCCGCTTCTTTCCGCCATTGCCGCCAAACGGGGATTAAAGCTGATTTTAGATATCAGTTCGCCTGCGCTCCTCGACTGCCTTCCGTATCATCCGTACTTGATTAAACCGAATGAACAGGAGCTGGCCGCTTTTTTCGGTCACAAGAAAGCGCTGTCAGAAGCGGAGATCCTTCATTATGGGCAGGAGCTTTTAAACCGGGGAGCTGAACGGGTGCTCGTGACCCGAGGAAAAGACGGAGCGATCTACTTTGACCGCCAAACGACAATAAAAGCGACGTCGGCCGAAGGCGAAGTCGTCAACACCGCTTGTGCGGGAGATGCCATGCTTGCGGTGTTCATCGGCAAACAGGAACTTGGTTTTCCTCTTGAAGAAGCTTTAAAACTGGCGTCTGCCGCCGGGGCGCTGACGGCATTTTCAAAAGGTCTCGGAGATTTGTCCAGACTTGATGAGATGGTTTCACACATTCGGATTACTCATTTATAAAGGAGGTTTTCAAAATGGCAAACATCAAAATCATCGCTGCGACAGGCTGTCCGACTGGAATCGCCCATACATTTATGGCTGAAGAAGCTTTAAAACAGGCCGCCGCCAAGCTCGGAGTCGACATCAAAGTGGAAACCCACGGCCAGGTCGGCGTGCAAAATGAACTGTCAGCTGATGACATTAAACAGGCTGACGGCGTCATTATTGCGGCGGACAAGGATGTTGGCGCTGAGCGTTTTAGAGGCAAACCCGTCCTCGATGTGCCCGTCGCCCGCGGAATCCGGGATGCGGAAGCATTGATTCAAACGATGATCAATGGAAAGGCGCCGATTTACGGCAAGGGAGAAGCCGAAAAGTCAGCGTCTGAAACAAATATCAGCGCGTCCGGTTCGGCCGGCCGAAAAATGTATAAACATCTGATGAACGGCGTTTCCCATATGCTCCCGTTCGTCGTCGGCGGAGGAGTTTTGATCGCACTTTCATTTTTATTCGGCATCCATTCAGCCGATCCCGAACATCCGAGCTACAACGCCTTTGCCGCACTGCTGAACAAAACGGGCGCTTTCGGATTCCAGCTGATGGTTCCGATTCTATCGGCATATATCGCCGATTCGATGGCCAAACGTCCGGGGCTGATTGTCGGGTTTATCGGCGGAATGATCGCAAGCACGGGCGGAGCCGGCTTTTTGGGCGGAATCGTCTCCGGATTTTTAGCCGGACTGATCATTTACGGCTTATCTTATGTACTGAAAAACATGCCGCAGTCTTTGGAAGGATTAAAAGCGATTTTCCTTTTCCCCGTGCTCGGCATTTTCCTGATCGGAGCCGTTATGTTTGTTTTAGTAGAGCCGATGACCGCCATCAATGAAGGCATGAAAAACTTTTTAGCCGATTTTCAAGGGGCAAATCCCATCATTCTCGGCCTGATCATCGGCTGTATGAGCGCGTTTGACATGGGCGGACCGGTCAATAAAGCGGCATATGTGACAGGGACCGCGCTGCTCGCCGAAGGAAACCAGTATTTTATGGCCGGCGTCTCAGCCGCATGCATCACCCCGCCGCTTGTCATTGCATTTGCCACTTTGTTTTTCCGAAAGTATTTCAGCCAGCAGGATCGCAATGCAGGGCTTGTCAATTTTATCTTGGGCGCCACCCACATTACGGAAGGCGCAATCCCGTTCGCCGCAAAAAAACCGATCCCTGTCATCCCGATTTTGATGATCGGTTCATCGGCATCGGCCATTTTAACATATTTTTTCGCAGTGCAAGTCCCGGCTCCGCACGGCGGATTTCTTGTACTTCCCGTCGTAAACGGAGCGTTTCAATGGGTGCTGTCGATACTGATCGGTTCGCTTATCGGCGCTTTCATGTACGGCTTTTATCAAAAACGAACCTATGAAAAAAACTAAGAAAGGCTGATTCATCATGAGTACAGCTGTATTTTTAAAGAAAGAGCACATCTATCTTCAGGAAGCATTGTCTTCACAACAGGAAGTTTTTGAGCGGTTGGCTCAGCTCGCTTATGAATTGGGGCTGGCCAAATCAAAGCACGCGCTCATAGATGGTTTAGCGAAAAGAGAAGCCGAAAGTACAACCGGCTTTATCGACGGATTCGCCATCCCCCATACAAAACTTGAGGACATCACAGAAGCTGCGGTGCTGATTATCAAAAACGAGACAGGCATTGAATGGAATTCTCTTGATCAGACGCCCGTCACCTTTATCATTGCTTTACTCATACCTGATGCCGAAGCAAACAGCACGCATTTGCAGCTATTATCATCCCTGTCGCGCATGCTCGTCCATGAAGATGTCAGACAGCAGCTGCTTGAGGCGGAAAGCTGTGAAGATATCGGGCGCATCATCTCAAACGATTTAGCTTCATTCTATTACGAAAGAAGGGAATCAAAATGCTGACCAACACGAAAAAAATGCTCCTGGACGCCCAGGCAAACGGCTATGCGGTGCCAGCCTTCAACATTCATAATCTCGAAACCGTTCAGGCTGTTGCCGAAACGGCCGAAGCGCTTAGATCCCCCGTCATTTTAGCCGCTACCCCTGGAACGTTCAGCTATGCAGGACGCGATTATATTCAAACGATTGCGGAAACGGCTGCGGCGAATTGCACGGTACCTGTCGCTCTCCATCTTGACCATCATGAGCAAATCGATGATATTCGAGCATCTTTAGCATTGGGGACGAAATCCGTGATGATTGACGCTTCCCATCATCCATTTGCAGAAAATACCGCCATTGTGGAGGAAGTCGTTCACTATGCCCGTCAAAAAGACGCGACTGTTGAAGCGGAGCTCGGACGGCTCAGCGGACAGGAGGACGATCTTGTCGTAAATCAAGCCGACGCTTATTACACAGATCCGGATGCGGCCAAGGATTTTGTCGAGAAAACCGGAATCGATTCGCTGGCCGTTGCGATCGGAACGGCCCACGGCCTTTATTCTTCAGAGCCTAAAATCGATTTTGACCGGCTTGCAGAGATCCAAAAGCGCGTCTCTATCCCGCTTGTCCTGCACGGTGCATCCGGCATTCCCGAACAAGACGTCAGAAAGTGTATTGAACTGGGATGTACAAAAGTAAATATTGCAACAGAATTAAAAATTCCTTTTTCCAATCAGCTGCGGCATTATTTAACTGAAAATCCTAAAGCGAGCGATCCAAGAAAATATATGGCTCCCGCCAAAGAAGCGATGAAAAAGATCATCGAAGACAAAATCTTGATGTGTATGAGCAATGGAAGATATTAAACTCAAAAACCCGCATGCTAGTCATTGATACAGCAGGATAAATCCTGTGGTAATACCAATATACAAATATTTACTTTTCAAGGGAGTGGGCAACATCAAGAAATGATTGCTGCCAGCTATATTGGATTTTGGAAAAAAACCGCATTCATGAAGAAAGCGCTGATCTTGAGCAATATGGATCACACCTTCAAAAACACCCTGAATTGAGAGGTTACAAAGTCTTTACAATCTCTGAGGGAAAGAAGATGGTGGTGCTTTCTCTAGGCGAAAAGGAGAAAGGAAAGGAAGCCGATGTGTCTGATGTCAACATATCAAAAGTCGAAACAGAATGAACTGTGGTCATTCAAGCGAATGATTCAAGCAGGGGTCATGAGAAAAATCCTTATCTTTTGATCGCCTTGAATAAAATGGTAGGGAAGCTGTTTGTGAAAGATCAGAAGGGCAACACCTTCCAAAAAGCAGACGAAAACTAAAAAACAGGCCCGCTTGTGTTGCGCGCCTGTTTTTTTCACGTCTTTCATTTCATTTGCATCTCTGACTGATGGTTCGAAGGCTGTTTTTCCGGAATGGAATTTTGGCCGAAGAATAGACTGTAGACTCCGATGACGAGGCCGACATAAGCAACCGCTGAAACCGTCCAAATGAGTACTCTCTTATTTTTCAAGACGGATTCCTCCATTCCAGTTTTACCTTTTGCAGTCTGAGCGCGTTCAACACGACCGACACCGAACTGAACGCCATCGCCGCACCGGCTATCCATGGCGCTAAAAGCCCCAGTGCGGCAAACGGAATGCCGATACTGTTGTAAGCAAAAGCCCAGAAAAGGTTTTGTTTAATGTTTTTGATCGTCAGCCTGCTCATGCCGATCGCATCGGCGATGCTGTTTAAATCACCGCGGATCAAGGTAATGTCAGCAGCTTCCATTGCAACGTCAGCGCCTGTTCCGATGGCCATTCCGGTATCAGCCGCCGCAAGTGCGGGAGCATCATTGATGCCGTCGCCCACCATGGCGACTTTTTTGCCTTCCGCCTGGATTTTTTTCACTTCTTCCGCTTTTCCTTCAGGCAGAACTTCGGCAATGACATGATCAATTCCCGCTTCAGCTGCAATCGCTTCAGCCGTCTTCCGGTTGTCTCCGGTCATCATGATGACCTCGAGTCCCATACTTTTAAGCCTTCCCACGGCTGCTTTTGATGTATCTTTGATCGTATCAGCTACGGCAATCAGCCCGGCATAGCGTCCGTCAACAGCCATTAGCATCGCCGTCTTTCCTTGCTTTTCAAGCTTCTCCATCTCAGAGACGCCCTGCTGAATATCAATCCCATGCCGATCCATGAGGCGCCTTGTGCCGATGAAAATCCGCCTGTCGCTGACAGCGGCTTCGATACCGTATCCGGGTATCGCTTCAAAGCGGGCGGGATCGCTCAGTTCAATTCCCTTCTGTTTGATCCCTTCTACAATCGCTTCGGCAAGAGGATGCTCGGAATTTCTTTCTGCCGTCCCGGCCAGTTTGAGAAATTGTATTTCATCAATCCATGGCGCTGGACGGACATCGGTCAGCTGCGGCTTGCCATTTGTTACGGTTCCCGTTTTATCAAGCACGATCGTCTCTAAGCGGTGAGCCGTCTCCAAATGTTCGCCGCCCTTAAATAAAATGCCGTATTCAGCCGCACGGCCGGACCCCGCCATAATCGAAGTCGGTGTTGCCAGCCCGAGTGCACACGGACATGCGATCACGAGCACGGCGATCAGCTTTTCGAGCGCCGTGCCAAATTCGCCGGGACTGACAAACAAATACCAAACGAGAAACGTCATGATGGCGATCACAACGACAACCGGTACGAATACCCCGGAAATCCGGTCCGCGAGCCGCTGAATCGGCGCTTTTGAACCTTGCGCCTCTTCCACCACTTGAATGATTTGCGCCAAAGCGGTATCTTTTCCTACCTTTTCGGCTCTGACTTTTATAAATCCATTTTTATTGATTGTAGCCCCAATGACCGTATCTCCGACCGTTTTGTCAACGGGGATGCTTTCACCGGTAATCATTGACTCATCCAACGCTGAACGGCCTTCGACAATGTCTCCGTCCGCAGGAATTTTTTCTCCAGGTTTGACATACATGATATCGCCGGCCAAAACTTCTTCGATCGGCACGGTGATCTCTTCGCCGTTTCTGACGATGGTCGCCGTCTTCGCCTGCAGTCCCATCAGTTTTTTGATCGCTTCTGATGAGCGGCCTTTCGCTTTCGCTTCAAACAGCTTTCCTAAAATAATCAAGGTCAAGAGAATGGCGCTTGTTTCATAATAAAGCCCGTCTGCATGCTGATCGCTTCCAAGACTTTTCATACTTAAATAAAGGCTGTAAAAATAAGCGGCCGACGTTCCCAGTGCAACCAGCACATCCATGTTTGCACTTTTGTTTCGCAGCGCTTTATAGGCGCCGACGTAAAATTGTCTGCCGACGATAAACTGAACCGGCGTAGCCAAGGCGAATTGCACCCATGGGTCCATAAACATTTCCGGCAGCCATATAAATGACGTGAACTGGAAATGGCTGACCATCGCCCAAAGCAGAGGAAAGGATAAAACGGCGGAAAAAATAAATTTGCCGGTTTGATTTTGGATGTCTTTTTCTCTTTGCTCTGCCGCACTGTCCCGGCCGCGATCTGCTTTTAATACCATCTTGTAGCCGAGCCTATCTGCAGCCTCTCTCATATCCTCCAGAGAAACTGCGCCCGGATGATATTCGACTGCCGCCGTCTCAAGGGCAAAATTGACAGCGGCGCTTTTCACACCCGGCAGCTTGTTGAGGCGCTTTTCAATGCGATTTGCACATGCGGCACAGGTCATGCCTGAAATCGCAAACTCGGCTTTTTCGGCAGCTACTTGATAGCCGAGCGACTCAACCTTCTCAGCCAGCTGCCCGACTTCAATTTTAGCCGGATCATACACGACTTTGGATTTTTCCAGCGCCAAATTCACATTTGCGGCTTCAACGCCGTCCAGCCTTTTCAAGCCTTTTTCAATTCGCGCAGCACAGGCTGCACAGGTCATGCCTGATATTTGAAGAGTGGTTTCCTTTTGTCCATCCATGTTTCTCACTCCTTATATACCCCACGCAGGTATATATTCAGCCTCATTTAGACAGAAAAAACCGCGCTTTTGAAGCGCGCCGTTTTTTCTAGTCTGCGACATCATACCCCTGATCCTCAATCACATCAACGATCTCTGTCAGCGATACTTTGCCTGAATCAAATGATACGTCAACCTTGCCTGCGCTTAAATCCACCTTGACGGCTTCAACGCCGCTTAGCTTGCCGACGCTCCCTTCAACAGCCTGAACACAATGATTGCAAGACATACCTTCAACTTTCAGCGTTTTTTGTTCCATATTTAAAACCTCCTTATTTTCATATTACCATACCCCTGTAGGGTATTTCAAGAGAGCGAAACGATCTTATGATTTTGAAAACCGTTTAAATACATCAAGCAGCTCTTCAATCGCCGCTTCTCCTTCACCGCTCTTCACGGCGTTTGCCACACAGTGGTGTGTATGGTTTTCCAGCAGGCTGAAAGCCACCTTTTGCATGGCCGCTTGAACGGCAGAGATTTGAACTAAAATATCGACGCAGTACCGGTCGTCTTCAATCATGTTTTGAATGCCCCTGACTTGTCCTTCAATTCTTTTCAGCCGGTTTGTGATTTGTTCTTTTTCTTTGGAGCTTTTAGGGTTTAACGCATGGCCATCATGATCTGGCATCGGAACACCTCTCCTTCATGTATAGTTTTGCCACAATGTTCTTGATATCATTATAAAATCTAAACCAAAACATGTCTAAAAAAAGACAACCCCATTTTAGCACAGGGTCATCTTTTCTGTTTTTATCTGTTTAATGCTTTGAAAAATTCTCTCATAAATTCCGGCAGATTCGACCAGTCATGTCCTGAAACAAGATTCCCTTCCACATGCAGCTTTTCTTCGATATAAGTCGCGCCCGCCGCTTCGACTTCAGGTTTGCAGGCAATGTAAGCCGTCAGCTCGCGGCCTTGCAGATGTTCTCTCAGGCTTGTGAAAATCAGGCTCGCATGACAAATGGCGCCGACCGGTTTATTTTCTTCAAAGAAATGAGCGACAATTTTCAATAACGAATCATACATCCGGATGAATTCGGGTGCGCGGCCGCCCGGAATGATGATACCGTCATAATCGGAAGGGTCGATCTCATCGAATGAAGCGTGCGCATCAATTAAATATCCCGGTTTTTCGGTATATGTATCCCAGTCTAAGAAGTCATGGACAACCGTATGAATTTTTTTCTTCTCTGGTGCGGCAATCGTCGTTTCAAAACCTTCTTCAAGACAGCGGTAATAAGGATAGTACACCTCTAATGCTTCCACTGCGTCACCAGTTACAATCAAAACCTTCTTCGCCATCCAAAACATCTCCTTTCCTTTTTCCCCTTCTATTTTATCTGATGCGGCCCCTATTTTAAAACAAGGTGCTCAGTCTTTAGCCGACAACGGTGATCTGTTCCGTTTTCTCCTTCAGCGCCTCAAAACTGCCTTTGCCGATTCCTGAATCTGTGATGACCTTATACCCGTCATGGAGCTGATCAATTTGTGAAAAAGCCCGCTTGCCGAATTTGCTGCTGTCTGCCATTAAGATCGTTTGATCGGCGATATCGATCATTCGCTTTTTCAAGAGCGCCTGCCATTCGTTTGAATCGCTTAAGCCGTTTACAGGATCGACGCCTTTGCACGAAAGAAATGTTTTGTTGACGTGATACATGTCAAGAGAGCGCTCGGCCAGCGGTCCGACAAATGACATCGATTTCGGAAGGAGCATTCCTCCCGTTGAAATCACCGTCATTTTCTCTTTTTTGGAAAGCTCCAGCGCCACTCTGACTGAATTCGTAATGACAGTCAGCGGAATGTTCTCCAGCGTTTTTGCCATATACCACGCCGTCGTGCTGGCATCGAGGATGATCCGTTCTCCGCTTTCAACAAGCTTGACGGCTTCATATGCGATCATTTTCTTTTCAACGGCGTTTGTAATCTCCCGCTCCCGAAAATGAATCTCTGCTTCTTCAGTCTGTACAGTGACGGCGCCTCCATGGCTCCTTTTCAGTTTGTTCTCCTTTTCAAGCTTTTCCAAATCGCGCCTGATCGTTTCCTCCGTGACCGAAAACAGTTCACTCAGCTCGGTGACGCGTACGCTCGAACGCAGATTGACAAGCTCAACGATTTTTTGATGTCTTTCAGCTACAAGCATCCGTTTACTTCCTTCCTCTATAGAAAAATCATTGTTTCTTCCATAATAGCGCATCAGCGCCGTTCCTGGAAATGTTTTCAGCAGGAAGGGACACCGAGAATTTGTTCCTCATATGTTTAAAAGCCGCCCCCTAAATCTTAACATATTCAGGGACATATGTCTTTTGCGCACATGATGCTTTAATGGCCTGCGGCGCTTCCTGGACATCCGAGAACATTTCAAGTACTATGGCCTGAACGGCAATATGGCCGATCACACTCGCTTCAGAGGGTCCCGCCCAGACCTCCCTTGCCAATACATTGGCCGTGTACTGGCAAAACAGCTCATTATGAATGCCGCCCCCGACCATATGGAGCCCTTCGTATTGTTTTCCAATAAGCGATTCAATCCGTTCCAGCGCAAAGCTTTCCAGCACACAGCGGATGATCTCTCCCGGCGCTTCCGGTACTTCCTGGTCTGTGTTTCGGCAGTAGTTCTGAATTATCTCAGGCATATTGACAGGATTGAGAAACATGCTGTCATCCGGACCAATCGCTGATCTAAATCCAGCTGAACGTCCGGCAAGCTTCAAATACCGCAGTCCTTCTTTCTCCCAATCGGCTTGGCAGCGCGGAAAAGCCGCAATCCCATCATGTTTTTAAGAAAGCGGAATGTTTTTTGGCATCATTTCTCCGTTTATCAGGACCATATTCGACAGCAAAAAACCCTTGAAATCTCCCCTTTTAATCTTTTAATAGATCATCTCATGTTTTTTAAAGAGGGATAACGATGAACAGAAACACCATGCACCAGTCAAGCTGATCACCATGATATTTATGGTCTGCACGTTTTCCATCGGTTTAGCCGAATACGTCGTTATGGGTATATGAACCTCTATTTCGAAGGATCTCTCTGTCCCGATTTCATCTACCGGTCTATTGGTAACGGCCTATGCGTCTGAGAAAAGGCGTGTGGGAAACAGAACGGCTTTGACCGCAAAACGTGAGAAAAGCTGCCAGACTCAAGATCTGGCAGCTTTTTGCTTTTGCGATGTTGAATGGTTCGTTTTCAGCCCCGCTATCAGCAGCAGCAGACTGGCAGCTGCGTATGCGATTCCGAACCAGCCAAATACGGAAACCGATGACAACCTTTCTAGAAGAAAACCTGATAGAATAGGTCCGCAGGCCATTCCGGTGTATCTGATAAAGTTAAACATCCCTAACGCACTGCCTCTGTTATCCTCAAATTCGTTCGTCATCATTGTCGAGAACAGCGGCGGAATGAGCCCCATCGTGATACCAAAAAGGACGAGAGCGGCGGACATAAAGACAAGTGAGAATGAATGGGTGAAACCGAAAAAGACAATACTTCCGGCCGCCGTTAGATTGCCGTACAAAAACAGGCGTCCGAGCGATACTTTCTTTTGGATCCATTTAAACAGCATACTGCCGGCAATTGTACTGACCGCTATCGGCAAATAAAGCAAACCGACGATTTTCAGGTCAAGATGGTAGCTGTCCGTTAATAAAATCGGCAGGTATACGATAATGGAAAAATAAATGAAAAAGATGAGAAAGCTTAAAATCAAAATCGCATTTCCCGTCCTGTTTTTGAATATGTCCGTATAGTGTGACATGAGTTTGTTTGCGGTCATATTCGCTTTCTTCCCCGTGTCCTCACGCGGAAAGTAAAATGCATTTGCCAAAAGCAGAATGACGGACAGCCCGGTCAGAAACCAAAAAATACCCGGATAATTATAGCGCTCGCCGATGAATCCTCCAAGTATCGGCGCCGCTGCTGGCGCCACCGAAAGCAGCATTTGATACGTTCCCATCGCACTGCCCCGCTTCGTTCCTTCGAATAAACCGCCGATTGTTGTCGCTGCGATAAGAGGCAGCGCGGCTGTTCCAACCGCTTGCAGCACCCTGAAAATAAGAAACAGTGTAAAATCCTGAGCGGCGGCGCAGCCGATGCTGGCAATGACGGTTATGACGATGCTTGCCATCATCACAAATCTCGCACCTTTAAAATCAACAATCGATCCAAGAATGATCTGCATAACCGCCGTAATAAAAATAAACAGCGAAACAGACAGGTTCACCATCGAAACCGATACATGAAACGAATCTCTGATTAAAGGAATAATGGGTGAATAAATATTTTGATTTAACGATGCAAAAAACGCGCTTATACACACTAAGTACAAAATGAATGAAGAGCTTAATTTCAAGGGTTTCATTTAAAACCGCCTGCCTTATTTTTGTTTATTCGTTAATAATATGCATAGAACAACCCGGAAAATCGTTTACCAGTTAACAAAAATAATTGTAACTCTGCTCTTTCTAATTGTCAACAATGAAACCTTTTAATCATTTTAAGATTTTTTACACATTTTTAACATTTCTCTCTCTACCGCCCTATTATAAAGGATCTACCTGCACATTCCTGATAAAATATCCTCAAATTAGGGAAGAAAAGTTACGAATATTTTCATATTTTGAATTTGAATTGTGTTGACAGCTGGAAAAGTTAGGGATAAAATGACTATTGTTTACTAGTAAACTTTAAATCTTTAACCGGTTTTATTTTGAGCTCATACTTATCATTTCCATACCCCTTCACCACGACTCGCATCATCGCTGTATTCTTCACGATCCATACTGAAATGAGACCAGCCTATTCCCAGCTCTATAAGCCGCCTTATATACATCATTGATTGCAAAAGAAGTCATTCTATGTTCGCTAAGGAGGAAATCAATGACAGAGCTTATGATTGAGAGCAAACACAGGCCATTCAAAACCGAAACTTTATCTCAAAACTGCCATGACATTTTGAAGCGCAAACGCCATGTTCTCATTGGCATCAGCCCGTTTAACAGCCGATTCTCTGAAGATTATATTGATCGGCTCATCGGCTGGGCCGTCCATGAATTTCAAGACGTGTCCGTGCTTTTGGCAGGAAAGGAAGCAGCCAATCTTCTTGAAGCGCTCGGCACTCCAAAAGGAAAGGCTGAACGAAAAGTGAGGAAAGAAGTCTCACGGAACCGGAGATTTGCGGAAAGAGCACTTGAGGCGCATGGCGGGAATCCCGAAGCGATCCATACATTCTCCGATTTCACGGATCAGGCCGCATACCATCACTTGCGGATGGAAGTCGAAGATGCCTTTTTTGAACAGCCTCATTTCCGTAAAGCTTGCTTAGAGATGTCGAATGCGGCTATCCTTGGACGGGCCCGCGGCACTCAGATGGATATTCAAGACGTCAGTCAAGCCATGCTTGATCTCGCTGTTGAATATGTCATCGCTGAACTCCCGTTTTTCATCGCCGCTCCGGATATTTTAGGCGTGGAAGAGACACTTCTTGCTTATCACCGCCCCTGGGAGCTCGGCGAACAGATATCCAGAAATGAATTTTCCGTAAGAATGCGTCCGAATCAAGGGTATCTTATGGTTTCTGAACTGGACGAAAGTGTGGAATCTAAAAGCATGCAGGAGGAACGAGTATGAATCAATCGCTTAAAACATTCAGCGTGTTGTCTGAACAATACCATGAGGATCCTTACAAATACTTCTCTTATCTGCGGGAGACAGATCCTGTCCACTATGAGGAATTGCTTGACAGCTATTTCCTCAGCCGATATGAGGACGTTCGCCATGTGCTCCAACATCAGGATGTCTTTACGACAAAGTCGCTTGCCAAACGAGCCGAACCTGTCATGCGCGGACCTGTTCTGGCCCAAATAAAGGGCAAAGAACATACGGCAAAACGAAGGATTGTTCTGCGGCGTTTTATCGGCGAGTCCCTTGAGCACCTTACTCCGCTGATTAAAGAGAATGCCGAAAGGCTTTTGGCGCCGCATCTCGACAAAGGGCGGATCGACCTTGTCAATGATTTCGGAAAAACCTTCGCTGTTTGCGTAACCATGGATATTTTAGGTTTGGACAAGAACGATCACAAAACGGTCAGAAATTGGCACAGCGGTGTCGCCGATTTCATTACCAGTTTGAATCAGTTGCCTGAAGACCGTGAGCATTCCCTTAAATGCAGTGAACAGCTCGCAGAATATTTGAATCCGATCATCGCGGAAAGACGTGAAAATCCCGGACAAGATTTAATATCAATCCTTTGCACTTCAGAATACGAAGGTGTAGCGATGTCAGACAGAGATATCCGCGCACTGATTCTCAACATATTGCTTGCTGCAACAGAGCCTGCGGATAAGACGCTCGCTTTGATGATCTATCATTTGCTGCATCATCCAGATCAAATGAATGATGTGCTGGAAGACCGTTCACTTGTGCCGAAGGCGATCGCTGAAACATTGCGTTATAAGCCGCCGGTGCAGCTCATTCCGCGGCAGCTGTCCCAAGACGCGGTCATCGGCGGTGTCGAACTGAAAGAGGGAACGACCGTATTTTGTATGATCGGCGCCGCAAATCGTGATCCTGAAGCATTTGAACATCCGGATGAGTTCAACATTCACCGCGGCGATCTTGACGTCAAAAGCGCATTCAGCGGCGCGGCGCGGCACGTCGCATTCGGCTCAGGCGTCCACAACTGTGTAGGAGCGGGCTTTGCCAAGACAGAGATAGAACTTGTCGCAAACATCGTCTTGGATCAAATGCGAAATATCAAACTGGAGAAAAACTTCATTTATCGCGAGACAGGGCTTTACACGCGCGGCCCCGTCTCGCTCCGGATTCTGTTTGATCCCAAACGTTAGCTTTTTCAAAAAACCTCCTCCTCCCAAGAGGAGGTTTTTGCTTCATTGATGCTTGCCAGCTCATCAAATCCATCCCCGCCTTCAATAACATTTGAAAGCTCGTGGCATTGAACGATTTTGTAATCGTCCAGCTTAAAAATGGCGATTAATTCAATCCTCCCGCAATTCCCGCTCTTTTTGACAACCTCAACCGTATATCTTAATGTTGCGGTTTGAAGGTCTTCATCAAATAGGAATTCATGAAAAGGAGAAACCGTTATAGATTCAGCAACCTCCTTCAACGCCAGCATGTGGTCAGTAAGTTCAGCAAGGTCAATTTTGTTGCCGTCGGTTATTTGAATATACCGGCTGCTGAAATAATCAGGAATTTTTTCGACATTCATTTCTGAAACAATATCTTGATACATTTGGCTTAAAAATTGTTTTGCTTCATTTTTATTCATCGGCTTACCTCTCTCAGATGTATTTTGACCATTCATTTAAAAACCGGGTGACCGTTTGCAGCTCAGACTCTGAAAATTGCTCGAACAGCTCGATGTAGCGCTGCTTCGCTATTTCATGCATGCGGTCATGAACCTCGGCCAGTTTTTTGCCTTCCTCTGTCAAGGTGTAATACAATTCTTTGTTGTTGTGTGGTTTTTTGTGAGATTCGATCATCTGGTGCTTCATGAGAACATTGACGGCTTTTGTAATGGCTGCCTTTGAAACATGCAATTGTGCAGCAAGAGATGCGTTGTTGACATGGGCTTCGCTCTCATTAATGATCGAAACAATATGAAGCTGTGTCAGGGTCCAATGTTTACGCATGGGATCATCGGCTTTAAACGCTTCCTTTGCAAGTGCCTGCTGTTCATGCTGAGCCCGTTTTTCTCTTCTTAGGATAAAATCCTGAACGGCTTGAAATGCTTGTTCATACGCGCTGTTTTCCACTCTTTTCATTCCCTTTCATGACATTGTTAACTGGTTAACTATTAAATAGTTTACCAGTTAACAATTAATTTTTCAAGCCCCATTTTCCCAGCAAAAAAGCATATGATACGGCTTCACCAGCCGTATCATATGCTTTAGATTGTTGACAAAATCCTAAAACGGTTTAAAGTTTTAGGATTTTGTCATCCTTTCAGCGTGACCCGAAACCTTTGCAGTCTAGGAAAGACGAGCATAGGGCTTTCACAGGACGTGATGACGGCGGCGTCCAGGCAGGACGCCTGAGCGATTAGCCGCCGTTCCTTCCTTGATTCGTGAGCACCGACGCGCAGGCCTGACAACGAATGCGAGGGTTTGTCGACACGCTGAAGCATATGATACGGCTTCACCAGCCGCATCATATGCTTACAGTTTACGTGATAAAACGAGCTTTTCCATCCTGTTGGGTAATAAACGTCATCACAACGGTTCGCCGTTATTGGCGGACAGAGGGGATCATAATCTCGGCAGCCCGGCGAGGCCGGCTATTCACGCGAGCTGCATGATACAGGCTCTTCTCTCACCTAATTCCCTTTCCGGCACCGTGGAGCGTCAAGCGGGTGCCCGGAATCTGATCTTCAGCAGCTGGATTCACGGGCGTTCCAAACTCCCCGTACAGGCTGTAGTATCCGCCGCGCTCCTTCCTCAAGGAGATATCGTTTCTTTCTGAAAGGCCATGCGCCCTCAGCCAATCCGGCTTTCCCGCTTGCGTTTGCATGCCCTTTGACGGCAAGCTCCCTTCAGCGTTCACAGGCTCCACGTCTAGATCCCGGATCTATAAATGCTTCTCCATTTAAAGTCCCCCCGAGGCAGGCAGTGAAAGAAACCGTAAATTGGCTTGTTATCATATTAAACAAACCGAAACCGCAAGCCGATCTTACGGTTTTCATTTAAACACTATACATATCAGGCGAAACGTTTTTTTCCTCCACAAATCGATCGATGGCTTCTAATGCTCGTTTTGCCCCGCCGGATTCGCGAAAACTGTCTTTTATTTTGTGAATGCCTCGGGTATAGCTTTCAGTTGATAATACTTCGCTTACCGCTGCTTTCAATGATTCGGGGCTGACCTTGTCCTCAGCCAATGGATAACCGGCCCCAAGTTCTGCTAAACGCTTGGCGACGATAGGCTGGTCTTTGTCATGGGGAATGACGACAAGCGGCACTTCGAAATGAATCGCTTCGTTCACACTGTTCATCCCGCCATGGGTGATAAAAGCATCCGCTTGTTTTAGCACTTCTAATTGGGGGACATAAGGAGAAATGATAAAGTGATCGGGCGCTTTTTTGAGCTGATGATGATCCGTTTTTTCTCCGGCGGCAATGACCACTTTGCCTTTAAAATCAGAAAATGCGTCAATGCAAGTATTGAAAAACGCTTCTTTATTGTCAAGAATCGTTCCCATCGAAATATACAGGACCCGCTCTCCTTCGAGAGCTTCAAACGGGAACCTATCCGAACTTTTCCGCTCCGGGAAGGTCGGGCCGACAAAGACGTATTGATCGCCGAACAGTTCACTTTCCGGCTGAAAATAGCGGCTCGTGCAAACGATGTTCAATTCGGCGTCATTTCTCATAAACTGCACCGGGCTTTCCGGTTCTACGCCGTATTGCTCTTCGATCTCCCTCATTAGAACTTCAACTTCCGGGTCCCCTTGAGCGGCTTTGATCGGCCCGTGGGATTTCATAAATTCTTCATTGAATAAAAATGAGGCTGACGAAGAAATCCCCGGAACCCCCAAGTAATCCCGCACCAGCTTGCCTGCGCCGAACGTATCGTAATAAACAAAATCAAATTCGATCTCATCTGCCAATTGCTTGACGATACGCAAAGTATCTTGGGCAATCCGAATAAAAAGTTTCAGCACTGAATCTTCGCCTTTCAACATCCCCATTAAATCAGGCTGCAGATGGACATTGACGCCGACACCTTCAAGCCTTTCTTTGAATTTGTCAGTTGTAATATAGTGAACATTGTCTCCTCTTTCCACAAATGCTTTTGCGATGCCGAGAGTCGGATTAACGTGCCCCTCTGCCGGAACATTGATCATTAAAACGTTTGCCATGTTCTTTCACTCCTTTCTCTATGAAAAATTTTACAAATAAAACCGGCTGCTGTCTTCCAACTAAAGTCTGAAAGTGCAGGGGCATTTAGCAGGAGGCATGCAGAACGGTTTTGTTCATCCGGGCAAACAGGGTAAAATGAATATGCGGGACATGCATCATTACATATCACAACCAAATCAAGAGAGGAGAATGAAAATGGATAGGATTCGCACAGGATTGTTAGGATACGGGTTGTCGGGATCGGTTTTTCATGCGCCTTTATTATCGGTTTTAAACGAGTTTGAGATAAGAAAAGTGATGACTTCGAAAAAAGAACAAGTCACGCAAGACTTGCCGGGGGCGGAAGCCGTCAGTTCGATCGAAGAAATTGCAGGTGATCCGGCCATCGACCTCGTGATCGTGACAACGCCGAGCGGACTTCATTTTGAAATGGCGAAAGAATGCCTTCTTGCCGGAAAGCATGTCGTCTTGGAAAAGCCGATGACGGCAACGGCTGAAGAAGCAGAAGAATTAATTGCGGCAGCCAAAGAAAAAGGCGTCCTCCTCAGCGTATACCACAACAGAAGATGGGACAACGACTTTTTGACAATCAAACAGCTGATCAAGGAAGGGCGCCTGGGAGAAGTAAACACGTTCCATGCCTCCTACGATCGCTTCCGGCCGAATGTCAGACAGCGCTGGAGAGAGCAAAAAGGCCCGGGCTCCGGTGCGCTCTATGATTTGGGATCACACTTGATTGACCAGGCGCTTCATTTATTCGGCATGCCAAACGGTGTGACAGCTAAAGTGACGGCTCAACGGGAACATGCCGAAACAGACGATTATTTCCATGTTGTGCTGCATTACGATAAACTCCAAGTGATTCTGCACTCTGGCTCGATCGTTCCGGAAAACGGCCCCCGCTATCAGGTTCACGGATCTAAGGGCAGCTTTATCAAATACGGCATCGATGGCCAGGAGGAAGCGCTCAGAGCCGGCAAAAAACCGAGCGGCGATGCTTGGGGAAGAGATACAGCCGAGTTCTACGGAAAGTTAACCGTGATCGACGGGGATGATGTCAAAAAAGAAACCGTGGAGACACTGCCAGGCTCTTACTTAACCTATTACAAGGAGATTGCATCAAGTATTCTTGAAGGCGGCAAACTGCCAGTCACCGCTGAGGAAGGCCTCTCCGTCATTCGGATCATCGAAGCCGCACAAAAAAGCAGCGATACGAAAAAGACCGTTTTCATAAACGGATAAAGTAAAACCGCGGATCACTTCCGCGGTTTCAGATTGTTGACAAAATTCTAAAATGAGTTTTAAGATTTTGTCATCCTTTCAGCGTGATTGAAAACCTTTGCAGTCTAGGAAGGTCGAGCATCGGAGCGGAGCGAATGTTGGAATTCGTGAGCACCGACGCGCAGACCTGACATCGAATGCGAGGGTTTGTCGACACGCTGAAACCGCGGAGCACTTCCGCGTTTTTTTTAAAATGTCCGCCCCAGTTCCTTCGCCCGGGCGATCGCATTTTTTTTGATTTCCTCTGCTTTATCAGGCTCTGCGTTATGTCCTTCTATAAATAAACCTTCAAATGACGGAACCCCGAAAAACTGCATCATGATGCTGATATAGCGGTGGCCCATTTCAAGATCGGCCGCCTGCCCTTCCGAATAGTAGCCGCCTCTCGCCTGGATGTGCAGCGCTTTTTTGTCCGTTAACAGCCCGATCGGACCTTGCTCCGTATATTTAAACGTTTTCCCTGCTACAGCAACCGCATCAAAATAGGCTTTCATCACCGGGGGAAAAGAGAAATTCCATAGCGGTGTGACAAATACATATTTGTCTGCTGCGACAAATTGTTCGCTCAGCTCATTCAGACGGCCGACCTTGGCTTTTTCATCCTCAGAAAGCTGATCAAAACCCGAACCCGACTGAAGCTTACCCCACCCGCTGAAAACATCTGCATCAATTTGCGGAATGTTTTCCCGATAAAGATCGAGATGGATCACCTCATCATCCCGATGCGCCTCTTTGTAAGAATCAATAAATGCTTTTCCCGCCGCCATGCTGTAAGAGGCTCTTTCATCATGAGGGTGTGCTGTAATATAAAGAGTTTTCACCATTTCTGCAACCTGCCTTTCTTTTGTTGTTTGTTAGTATGAGAAACGTCCCGACAAATATTCAGAAAGCCGAAAAAAAGGCGATATCACTTCTAAGTTTGTCCATTGCTAAATCATTTTTTTCGTATAAAATATATCATTCTTATTTCACATTAAAAGGAAGTATCAAAATGCTAAAAAACAAAAACGAGTATAAAAATTTGCCGCGCCTATGGTCTGAATTAGCTTATGCAGGAGAAAAACGGGTTCCCCAGCCAATCGATTCGACAGCAGGTTCATGGCCGACCTTTTTCTTAAAAAGGGATCAATTCGGCGATTTCCTGGATCCTGACGGATGTCCCATCGCTTTTGACATCCGTCACCCTGATACAATCGACTTTGAAGGTGAAGAGCTCGAAAATGTGAGGCAAATCTTAAAAAACCTCACTCCTGAACAAATTACGATGGCCGAATACTGGGGGTCGGGTCCTGCGACGAAGCAATGGACGCCGATCATTGACCGTCTGATTGATACGTACGATTTAACGCCTGCAAGAGCAGCCAGATTGCTCGCGAACGTCCAGGCTGCCATCAACGATACATTTGTTGTCGTCTGGTACTTCAAATACCGCTGGGAAATTCCGCGACCGAATCAGCTAGATCAAAAGCTCCGCACCATCATTTGCACGCCCAAATTTCCCGCATACCCTTCAGGCCACGCCGGTATTTCCGGCTGTGCGGAAGTCGTTTTAAGCTATTATTTCCCGACTGAAGCGGTGAGATTGAGAGAGCTTGCTGAGGAAAACGCGATGTCAAGAGTGTACGGCGGTGTTCATTACAATGTAAATGGTGAAGGAGGCCTCAGACTTGGAAGACAAATCGGCCGCATCATCGTCAACGAACTGAAAAACCAGCGTGATTCAGACATGGTCAGAATAGACATTCCGGAATTAGAAGATCGCCAGGCGGACCTTCCTCCGCCGCCTTACAGACAAGTGATTCCGTTTCCAAGGGGACGCGAGTGCAGTTCATTGCTTGATCCGAGAGAGGATCCGTCCGCAAGATAAAAAAGAAGGGATAAAAGATGAGCTCTTTTATCCCTTTGTTGCGTTTTCTTCTTCATTCAATTTTTCAAGTCTCAGCCGAACGTCTTCTTCAGACAGACCGTGCTCTTGTACATACAGATTTCGCGGATGAATCCGGCATTCATGAGTACAGCCGCGCAAATAGCGGTGTTCATTTTCTTCCGAGCACAAAATTTGCTTGTTGCATTCCGGATTAGCACAGTTGACATACCGTTCACACGGTTCATCTGTGAAATAATCCCTGCCGACAATGACGTGCTCTTTTTGATTGACAGGAACGCTGATTCTTTCATCAAAGACATAGCACTGACCGTCCCAAAGTTCACCTTGTACTTCAGGATCTTTTCCATAGGTAACGATCCCGCCGTGAAGCTGGGAAACATCTTCAAAGCCTTCTTTTTTCAGCCAGCCGGAAAATTTCTCACAGCGGATTCCGCCTGTACAGTATGTCAAAATTTTCTTTCCTTCAAGCTTTTCTTTGTTGCTGCGGATCCATTCAGGCAAATCGCGGAATGCTTTAATATCAGGTCTGACCGCTCCGCGAAAATGGCCCAAATCATACTCGTAGTCATTCCGGGCATCCACGACAATCGTGTCTTCACTCCGCATGGCTTCATAGAATTCTTTTGGTTCGAGATAGTTTCCCGTTAGTTCATTCGGGTCAACATCATCTTCAAGACGAAGCGTTACTATCTCATCACGATGACGGACATGCATTTTTTTGAATGCGTGCTGTTCCGCCTCATCTATTTTAAACACCATATCCTCAAAACGGGGATCGTTTTTCATTTCGTTCATATATTGCTCCGTCTGTTCCACCGTTCCGGATACAGTCCCGTTTATTCCTTCACTTGCCACAAGGATGCGCCCCTTCAATCCTAAGTCTTTGCAGAATTGAAGATGATCTTGTGCAAACTGTTCAGAATTGTCGATATGAACATATTTATAGTACAACAATACTCGGTATTGATTTTTCATGTTATCCTAACCACCTATCTGTCACTTTCTTTATGCGAATTAAATTATGGAATTATAAACCATTTATATTATAAAAACCCTCAGTCATATTCAAACAAAACCTTGTCATCATTTCAATACAGCCGCTTGGATATTCCATCAATCAAATGTTAAGAATTCTATCACTTATCATGATTTTATGCAAGCAAACCAGCTTTGCATTAAAGGTTTTCTAATAGATTTGTGATAAATTCCCAAAATCCCGGGACATCTTGACATAGGAGCATGTCCGCTTTTTCACAAATTTTCATTTTCAGCTCTTGTTCAAGGTCATCCCTTTCTTGATAGGATGTGTTTCTTAATTTGTTCTTGATCATCGGTGTAAAGCTTTCCAGCAGTTTCTCAATATCTTCATTGTGCAGGTTCAATTTTATCTTTCCCCTTCCCCTTTAGAATTCAGCATATTTCTGATTTTTTCTATTGCCCTTTTGTGAATTTTGGAAATATTTTGTCTCGATTCGCCTAAAGAGTCAGCTATTTCCTGCATGGAAGCGCCATGAAGGTAGATTTGCGTCAGCACTTCCCTTTGTTTACGCGTCAATTGCAAAAACGCCTCATAAATACTTTGATCCTGAAGATGCTTGCTTAAATCTTCCTCCCCGTTTAAATAATCGTCAAATGCATCCCCGCGAGGAGGCTCTGTGATGTTTGAATCCCCGTCAACGATCAGCGGAAAGCGCTGCCGGTTTTTTCTTACTCTTTTATCAAAATCGACAGAAAATATCCGGATCATTGAGTTGACATATTTAATAATCCGGATATCTTTGTAAAATTGCTTAAACTCAAGATCAAGAAATTCTGCCTCCTCTGAATCCGGATGCTCCATGACATGACGAAAAAGCCGATCACACCGGGGATCGCTTAAAAAATGCTTCACAAGCGGATGCTCTGTGATCTCCTTCATTTTCGAACGCAGCAAAGCTTGATCAATCATAAAAAACCGCCTCCTATTTATTTAAATGAAAGAAATGAAAAAAAAGTAAACTCATTTCTTCTATTAACATGCAAACATAAGTTCTATTTTAAAGAAAATAGTTCTTTGCTTACATTTTTCTTACTTTTGTCACTTATTAACATAGGAGGTGGTTTAGATGGACTCAGCATTCATTGAAGAAGCCGCAAAGCAAATCGGCAATATCGGCTTTCCGGCTGTCTTGTCTCTTTACCTTTTGACCCGGTTTGAAAAGAAAATTGATGAACTGATCGACTTAATGAAAGAAAAAAACGGCTCGGTTGATTGACATCCACCCACGTTCTTTCACTTAACATGACAGAAGGGGAAAACGAAAGGCCTTTCAGCACTCCTTTCATTCTGAAGAAAGAGGGGATATTCACAATGGAAAAAAGCAAACAAATTCCAGATCCGATCAGAGGAGAAAAAGGAGCGAAAACGAAAATTCCTCACAATATTGAGCGCGATCGCCAAAATCCTGACATGCTCGCTCCGCCTGAAACAGATCACGGAACCGTATCAAACATGAAGTTTTCATTTTCCGATGTCCACAACCGCCTGGAAAACGGCGGATATGCCCGGGAAGTAACGGTTCGCGAACTGCCGATTTCAGATAAACTTGCATCAGTCAATATGAGGCTGAAGCCTGGCGCCATCAGAGAGCTGCACTGGCATAAGGAAGCCGAATGGGCTTATGTGATCTATGGATCGGCACGGATTACAGCTGTCGATCAAGACGGCAGAAATTTTATTGAGGATGTGAAGGCAGGCGATTTATGGTATTTCCCGTCAGGAATTCCGCATTCGCTCCAAGGACTCGAAGACGGCTGTGAATTTATACTCGTCTTTGACAACGGATCTTTCTCTGAAAACAGCACCTTCCAGGTGACGGATTGGCTGGCACATACGCCTGATGATGTTATTGCTGGAAACTTCGGCATTTCAGAAGAAGTCATTGCATCTCTTCCTTCAAAAGAAAAATATATTTTCCAAAAAACAATTCCCGGACTGCTTGAGAAAGACAAAGTCGACAGCCCGAACGGAACGGTTCCGGAATCTTTCAGCTACAAATTGCTTGAACAGGAGCCGATTGTTTCAAACGGCGGCAAAGTGTGGATTGCCGATTCCACGAACTTTAAAGCTTCGAAAACAATTGCTGCTGCCTTGGTGGAAGTGGAACCCGGCGGGATGAGGGAACTGCACTGGCATCCGAATACAGACGAGTGGCAGTACTACATTTCAGGAGAGGCGAAAATGACGGTCTTCGCGGCTGACGGACATGCGCGGACATTTGATTACCAGGCGGGCGATGTCGGCTATGCACCGTTTGCGATGGGGCACTATGTCCAAAATACAGGCGATACGCCGCTGCGATTCCTTGAAATTTTCAAAGATGATCATTATGCAGATGTGTCTTTAAATCAATGGCTTGCGCTCGTTCCCGATGAGCTTGTCCGCGAACACCTTGATGTGGGCGATGAATTTATGCAAACGCTTTGCAAAGTGAAGCACCCGGTCGTTAAATTTGAAGAAAAATAGCCATCCAGGCTTGCAGAAAGCATATTTCTGCAGGCCTTCCGCTTTTACATACATATCATGAGAGGAGCTGTCAGCACCATGAAACCATTCGCAGTATTCTGTTTATCGGTCATTTTCGTTTTTATTGCCCACTTTCTCGGCATCTCGATCTTATTTCACCTGCCGGGCGCGTTTTATCAGTCGGCCGGATCGCTGCTTCTTTTTACGATGCTGTATGTCGGTCTGTCTTTCTTAATTGAGCCGGCCGAAAAGCTGATTATATCTCTCCTCAAATTGATCAGCCTCAATAAATGGGCCGCTTTTTTTGCCGCCGAGATGACCACGATTCTATTTTTATGGACAGTCGTCTTTGCCGCGGATGAATTATTGGAGGATATTTTACTGACGACTTCGGCTGAAGTCCTAATTGCCGTTTCGTTTTTCGCAGTCGATAAATGGCTTTATCCGCAGCTGCAGAAGTTCAATACAATCAGCTAAATCATGTTATAAAGTTTTGCGGATGTCTCCCTTTTATTTCAATGAAACATGTCTGCCAACTTTATCATTTGCATGAATGTTATAAACTGGATGTACAAAGTGAAAAGGAGGTTTTCTCTAATGAAAAAAGTGAATTTCAGACAGGGAATGACCTTCAAAGAAATCGGCGAACAGATGCAAAGCTATGTGACCGCTTATTGGAAAAAAACGCTAGACGATCATCAGGAAGCGTTTTTAAAAGCGTTTCCCGAAATGGAGGATGCGACTTATGGCCTTTACTTGGATAAACTGCTGCCGCCGGTATTTGAAAGCCTTGAACAATCCGGCTTCATAACGATTCAAGATCCGAGAAAAGGCGATTTTTTCATCGGAAAAGGTTTGAATTTTAGACACTCCATGGAAAAATGGGGAGCTGAAAACTGCCGCTCAAGGGTGTTTTGGGCGGTCATCGGTGATCAGCAGCAAAAGCCGATCGGCACACTGCTCTTTGATTTCTTCCACTCCCATGCCGGATTTGACGTACCTCTTGCCCCGCAGATTTACACGTTGGAAGAAACGGAAAGAGACCGGATTGTTGCCGCAGTGAAACAGATAAAGGAGACATAATACCAGCGCTTAAAGAAGGAAGTCCAGATTAGCTGCAATGGTTTTTGTAGTCACATTCACCGTCCAGGTTTTGCTCACGATCTTGAACAAAGAATGGCTTGCCTCGGCTTTCATCCTCAACTTCCTGATGTCGTTTACGGCCGTTTTGTTCTTAACAATCGGTGTAAAAAAATTAATCAAATGAGAGGCATAAGCTGCAGCCGCTGGGTCATCCAGCGGTTTTTTTCTTACACTACATTATATGTTGCAACCAACCGCCCCGCCGATTCGTTATGTATAAGACCAAAATCATCCATAAGGGAGAAAATCATGAGGACATTCGAAATATTATTAACTCTACTGTCTTTTATCATGCTGTTTCAGCAAAAAATGCCGAGAAAGCTCGCGGCGGCGATTGGATTTGCAAGCATGGGCGTGTTGGCCGGACAGCTCTTTTTTGAAGGGTACAGATGGCAAATGTTTTTTGTCTATTTGATTTCCGCCGCCCTCGCTTTTACAGCAATCTTTGGAAAAAGGCTTCAGATCAGGATGTGGAAGCCGCTGAAATATGGTTTATATGTTCTCACATTCGCCATGCTGGCGATCTCCGCATTCCTGTCTGTATACCTTCCTGTTTTTGATTTACCGAAGCCTGACGGCGCCTATTCGGTCGGGACGAAAACGTTTCATTTAGTTGACCGGGACAGAGAAGAAACGCTGACGAAAGATCCGCACGATAAAAGAGAACTGATGGTTCAGGTGTGGTACCCCGCACAACATACGAATGATCAGAAGCAGTCACCCCTCTTCCCTGATGATCAAAACACATTTCATCGGTATATCGGGGCATTCGCCGCTGAATTCAATCTTCCGGCATTTGCTTTGGACTATTGGCGTTATATCAAAACCAACTCATACGAAAACGCCGAGATTTCGCCAACCGAAGACCGTTATCCGGTCGTCGTGATCAGCCACGGTTTCGGAACAAGCCGGCTGCTGCATGCTTCTCAGGCCGAGAATCTGGCAAGCCACGGATTTATCGCGGTGGCGATCGATCATACGTACAGCACGATGGCAACGGCTTTTCCCGACGGACGGGTGACAGGCTTAACAACTGAACAATATATGAACGGTGTTTCCGAAAATAGCGGTAAGCTGGGGAACATCTGGACGCAGGATGCCGGCTTTGTCATCAATCAATTAGAAAAACTGAATGACGGCGACTTTAAGGGGAAACTCGATATGAACAACATCGGTATGATGGGGCATTCATTTGGCGGTGCGACTGCTTTTAATGCCGCATATACGAATCAAAAAATCAAAGCCGGCATCAATATGGACGGTTCACTATACGATGTAGACGGCAAACAAGCGATTTCAAAGCCGTTTCTGTTTATGGAATCTAGCGACTTTCTAAAAATAAGGGACAAGGCGATGAGCGGCAACATTTCTGATGAAGAAATCAAAAATTCAGGTCTAACGAAAGAAGAGTTTAACAAAATGATTGAGGAAAGAAAAAAGGAATACAAGATCATCGATCAAGCTTCAATGGTTTACATCAAAGGAGCGGCTCATTACAATTTCACAGACTTTCAGCTTTATTCAAAGCTTTTGCAGCAAATCGGCATGACGGGGAAAATCGATGGCGAACGAGGCGCAGACATCGTGAACCAGTATGTTGTGGATTTTTTCAACAAGCATTTAAAAGGAACCGGCGGCGATTTGATCAGCAAGCCGAATCAGGCTTATCCCGAGGTGAAGTTTCCGAAGGAATAAACTGAAAATCACGGGATGGGTGCCGCCAGTGAAAGTGGTGCCCTCTGCTGATATTTATAACGTCATTAGAAAATACCTCATGCAATGACTGTCTGAACGAACGAAAATGCAGCTAAGGGACCGAACGGGGACTTTTCTCGAGACGTGATACTGCATTTCTTTACATCATATCTTTTTGCGTTTTCTGACAAAAAACCAGACTCATCAGTCCGCGGCGGCTTTCGCTTTTTTTAGAGTGATTCAAGTTTCTCCTTTGCTTTCAGCCGTCACTCCTTCCCTTGCATGAATATCAAACAGGAAAAACAGCCTATTGCAAATGATTCTTTTTCATGGATGATCAGGGTTTATTCACCAATATGGAGATGATGCTTGAAAAGCTGGAAAAGTTAATATTATATATCATTATCCTCTGATCGTTTTTTAATAATAGAGTAAACAAAAGAGAAAGGGATGAGAAAACAAACAAAGACCACACTTCCTATAATGAAGGCTTCACTGTTACTACTACTATCTGGACCGAACTTTGCCAAAAGTGCCAGAATAGTGCCAATCAAGGCAGAAAGGATAACAACTCTGTAATAGCCGCCCGGCTTTTTCTGTTCTTTTGCATTATCATACTCATCAACAGAAATTTTGAGATTCAGCCAACCTAAAACAACCATAGTAAGAATAAATAATAACCATAATGGGTTGTCTGTAGCTTCCATAACCCCTTCTGTCAGCATCTCATAAAGTAAAATTGCTAATATCCCTACCGTTTGAACAGTAAAGGCAATCCGTATATTTTTCAAATGTTGTATTTGCAATCGTTCATCTTTAATCTTCTTCATGTAACTGCTCCTCCTTGCTCATCCAAAATATTTCATCCAACGACTTATTCACTGCATAACATATCTCTAAGCACAAATTTAGCGTGGGGTTATACTTACCTTTCTCAATCAAGCTAATGGTTTGCCGAGTGACACCCACTTTTTCCGCTAATTGTTGCTGTGTTAAGTCTACTTGAACACGAGCTATCTTCACTTTATTCTTCACCTATATGATTCCTCCTTAATTTAATTGTAACATATAAGTTACATTATTCAATATATATATTACATAACGAATGCGAATTCTCAGGTAGCATTTAAAATATCTCGATGTAAATTTATACTTCATTAGGTCATGAAGTTCCACACGATTATCCGATTTATAATGATGAAATATCACATATATATCGGAACGTTTTCTACACGATAGCAGACAGCCCGCGCATCAGCTGAAACCGTTTGAACGCATTCTGTACCCCCTCCCCTTCCCCTCAGTTATTAAATGTAAATGATATTGATGAGGAGTAATAACCTAAATCTAAAGATTCATTTTCATGGATTGACAGGATTTATTCACCAATTCTCTTCCGTAAAGTGGTAAAATCTTTACTGATCTGTCACTTTAGTATTATGAGGAGAATGTCATGAAGACTCTGGATGTTCAGGCGTTGCACAATGCAATTGATCAAACGCTGGAACAATTAAAACAACAATCAGACGAAATCGCCAAAGTCAGAAAAAGCGTTGACGGCATCACATCTCTTGATGACGCTTTAAAAGGAAAAGGCGGCGATGCGATTCGTAACTTTTATGAAGAATGTCACACCCCATTCTTGAAGTTCTTTAAATCTTTCATTGAGGAATACAGTTCCGCGCTAAAGAAAATGAAAAGTGCACTGAATTCCTTGGAACCGAATCACAATGGATTTATTTCGCAAACCTTTCTCGAACATGAGCTGGAACAAGGTTTAAATACTGCTGATCGAACAACGAAACATTTGGTGTCCAAAGCCAACGCCACAATCGCTAAAGTCAGCCATATTGTCGATTTGCCGGATTTGAATGACAACGATTTTCATGAACAGTATCGAAAAGCACTAAAAGAAATCAATCAGACAATTGAAAAGCTCCATACGTTTGACAGGGAGCAGACTAACGCTCTCAAAACCGCTGAACAAGACCTTGAGACGATGCAACAATACATTATAAGACTCGAAAAAATGTATACGTCAGGTCCAAGAATCGAGATTATGAACTATGAAAAAGGATCGATTTTAAAACCGGATGAGAATACAAACATCAATGGTCCGGTCAGTGGTTTTAATGAAGAGTTGGAAAATGCCGAGCCGTCTCCAATGGAGTTGATGCTTGAAAAGCTCAATAAATATAAACGATCCAATGTGGATACGGTGTTTAGGGAAGAGAATGAAGAAGAAATCAATCAAGCAATTCATGCGAACGATTTTGATTTGAATGTATTACAAAAAGAAGCTGCCAAACATTCGAAGGTTTATGGAGATATTCGGGTGATTGGTGGTAAACTGTATAATGTTAAGGGATGGAAAAAGGTCAAAACAGTTGATGTTGCGGATGAAGTGGTTCAAAATCCGGCAGACATTAAATATATCGGCGGCCGCTACCATGTGTATGAAAATGGCCAAATCGTCAGAGAGTACATCGTAAACGGAAAAGTGGAAATGGAAGTCGTACATCGTATTCCAGATAGCAGAAGCCAAGGAAATGTTAAGCGCGATTTTGAAGGAACTTCTTTAGAACCAGTAAATGATATAGCTGACTTTGCCGGAAAAGAACTATCAGGCGGTAATGATGCGATTCGAGTCATAACGGGCAGAGATCCTGACACAGATGAAAAAGTCTCGGGAATCGAGCGTGTCGCAGACGGAATTTCTTTAACACCTGTTGGAAGGTTACTGAAATACGGTAAAAAAGGATTCAAGTTATTTAAAGGTGAGGAAGCGGCAAAGAAGGTTTCGAAGGTTGAGAAACCTTCATACGGCAAACAATCCGTACCAAAAGGTCCGTACCGTGAAGTAAATGGTTTCCCTGCAAAAGTAAAACCAGGGGCTCAAGAAAAACATATTCCTGAAACACCTAACTACAAACAAGAAGTTGCCAATGGAAAAACCAAGAGCATCTTCTATGGGGATAATAAAAAAGCACAAGAGTTGCTTGATAAATATGCTGGTACAGGAGAAATCTTAAAAAATGGAAGGGAAGTTGTAAACTTCGGTCAAAAAATAGGAAAAGCCTATGACATGAAAACTGGTAAATATATAGAGACTACCAGAGGTACAATACATTATTCAAAAGACGGTGCTCATATAGTTCCTGCAAAACCATTAGAACCATAAGAAAAGGATGGATACTCATGGAATATAACTCTTTAATAAAAACATTAGATGAATATGGGGGTAGAGAACTGAGATTAGAATGGGAAAATGGATTAAAGATTATCGGTAAACCAGACACACTTTTCGAAACAGATAATGGATTAGATGATGATGATATCAATTACACAGAATATTATGCAGTTGCCTTTAGGGTGAATAACATTTTATCTCACCCTACTAATAACGAAGGCAGTGTATATGATTGGTTAAGGCAAGGGAAAAGCTCTTTAGTTGAGATTTCTCTTTATGATGATCCCCCAAGTACAATTTATTTAGCGGACGGTCAGAAAGTATGGGAAATGGACAGTGAATAACAATTTTTAAAATAAAGAACATACCCCTCTTCACAGAGGGCCTTTTTGAAATTTAACGGTGAATTTTTATCTAACACGAATCTTCTGTCCAGCGTAAATCTTGTTAGCGTTCTTGATACTATTCCATGCTTGCAACGTCTTAATTGACGCATTGAACTTTTTCAAAATACCGGATAAGGTGCCACCAATTTTAATTGTGTAATACTGTTTTTTATTTAATACACTGCCTCTTACCTTTAATTTCTGACCAACATAAATCTTACTCACATTTTTAATGCCGTTTAAACTCTGAAGAGCTTTGACAGTCGTATTGTATTTCTGTGCAATCCCTGAAAGTGTATCCCCTTTTTTGACAATGTAAGTCGTGGTAGATTTTCCTGGCTTCTTATGTGAGACAGAAATTAGTGAGTCATTTTAAAAAGCACGGAGGCGAATTTCAAGATCTGTATAGAAATGCTGATGAATACTTGGACGGAGCTAGAGATGTAGTGAAAAATGATATTAAGGTTGAATACAAATATAAAGATGGAATTAGAATAGATTATGTGAGATTTATGGGGAACAGTCGAAGAGGTGAGGCCAAATTTGAATTTGTTGGTACAAATCACAACTTACCATACTCAAAGCGGAAAAAATTTTGGAAAACCATTAATAATAGTTATAAGCCCAGTTGATCAATAAAAGACGGTTGATAGTAATGTATAGAGCAAAACTTAAAAAATTACCCACATATAGAAGAAGAGGTTACACTCGAGATAAATGGCTATGAATTTACTGGATTTTCAACTATTTGCCCTTATGTCATTGAAGAAGGAAAAGAGTATCCTGTTTATATTAGCTTCACCATTTTAGCTCAGTTAGACCTTCTTGAGTTAGATAAAGAAATTAAAGAATTGAAGCGTATTGACGAAGGTTATAAGTATTATGTACGAGGAATACTGCATGAAGATTATATTGATGCAGGAATAAAAATTTATGATGACGATGGATATTTTAATGATTATAAATACCTTGTAGGTAAACCTGTCGAATTATTAGTCGACAGAATAGCAGTTGATTTTCTTGATAATAACTAATGACCAATCGACAAGAGACCATCCTCATCCGAAACAAATAGCATTGAGGAAAGCAAAAAAGTCTTAAAACAGTTCTCTCATCTGGAGTTTATAGAATTTGAAAGTTATGATTCTCAGTGGTTGCAAGTATTTAACGCACCACTTGAACAGTTTAGCCTAATTGATTCTGAGCCAACCTATTCCAAGTCTGTTGGAGATAGCAATGAAGCTCATATTTCCTGGTTTGAAAGCTCATTAAACTTTTTGAAAGAAAAAAAAGAGTGGTTAATACTCGTTCCAAATTGTCCTCTCCCAATATGGGCAAATGTCAAAGTTCTTAACTTCTCTAAAGCAGTTGAAGAGCTTTGGCAAACATCAGAATCACATAACTTCATCATTACTGACAAATCATCAGGCACCTTAGCACAAATATTTTCTGTAGAAAAAAATTATGAGATTCATATTGCTAAATGCGATGTTAATACAATTGAACAGAAAAACCCCTAAGAAGAAAAGGCCCTTGTATTGGTCATTAGCTGGCTTTGTCCGCTTGTGCTGTTCGCAGTAGCCTTCCCGGGTGAGAGTCGGGCAGCCTGTTCATTGCAGAGCTTTAAAGGTTTATTCATAATGTATCTCCCTATTACAAAAAGCTCGCTTAGAAAAATTGTCAAGCGAGTGTGATTCATATTTTCAACGTACTATAAAACATATATTATCTCACCTTCCAAATAAGGTATAATTTAACTAGTAAGTGATTAATATAGCTGATATTACTACTAAATCAACCTCTATTCAGTGTAATCCATTGGATGTTGCAACCGAGCTAACACAGTTGCATTTGAATATTTTTGGTGCCCGAGGCAAAGATGATATAGCTGAACAATTCGCAAAATATTATTCTCTGACGCTTCCACATTGAATAGGAAAAACCCTAATGCTTAGTAAATTTTCTTCCTGAAAAATTGCAAAGATAACAGCTCGTACCATCTGTAATTTAAAGTGTAGATGGTATTTCTTTTTATTAGGATTATCTCTCCTATATACTCTTACTAGCTCTCATTGGCCGCCAATCGTCTTATCTGAGATTCACTGGACCCAGTTTACAGAGAACATAAAAAAGCATCCCTCGGGATGCTTATTAATAAATTTTATCTTTTTTTCACATCAAATTGCGTTACAAGTCGCATATTAACATTTACAATACGCTTACCATCTTCAAACTCATACCAATGTTCACATTCTTGCAATTCTTTTATAAGTGCTTTCTCAGATTCTGCAATTACTTTAGCTGTTCTAATATTTTCATTGTCAAACCAAAAAACAACTTCAAATTTCATAATCTTTCACCTCTTGATTTATTATCGGACAAGAGGTCTGGAAATGGAATAATTCGCGAAATTTGTCGAACGATTCCTCCCTACGCTAAACGCTTATTAAATTTGCGCCTTACACATACTCGAGGAGGAAGCCAAGCATTGTAGATGGCATGTCCAGAAAACATACTACTTACAATTCTCCCGATACCAAAGCCGCAAGACTAGCGCGATCCAGTTCAGAATGTTCCTCCCGTCTGGCTACATTCATCATCGCCTTAATTTGAGTATCCTACACCCGGTTAAACCGTCGAACTCGCCTTATTCCACAGCCTCAAACAAAATCAAAAAATAAAATTTCCAAAAAAACAAAAAAACCACCATCAATATGTATGGTGGAGACGGTGGGAGTCGAACCCACGTCCAGAAACGTCGATTGCTTCAGCGTCTACGAGCGTAGCCCTGCAAATTTGGTTTCGCTCATCTTCGTGCCTGCGGGCGGGCCCTCAGAGAGCTAGTCTGATGAATCTCTTCCTGCGCCCTCAGACGGGAGCGCAAGCGTAGCCTACTTCGTTATGGGCTCTTAACCGGCACATAGGCGATGCGGGCAAGAGCTCGCTGCGCTAATTAGGCAGCTAGTGCTAAGTTCTGGTTATTAGATTTGCCAGTTATATTTAGGTGCGTTTTTACGAGATCGCCTCTCGGCTCGCAACTCAAGCTCGATCCATCCCTGTCGAATCCGTAACGTCCCCTTATTAAAAGGAAGTCGGAAAAACTGGCTACATGATTATTATAACAAGATCACGCATCAATTCAAATGGTAATGTCTGTGATCACGTTTATATAGAATAACATGGGTGACCGCGTTAGATCAAGCCTTTTTGCCGATCGCGAAACGCTCTTTCAATTTCGCGTTTGGCATCTTTGCGCTTCAAGTCTTCCCGCTTATCAAACTTCTTCTTCCCTTTTCCAAGGCCGAGAAGCACTTTGGCAAAACCGTTTTTCAAATAAAGCTTGATCGGTACGAGCGAATATCCCTGCTCTTTTGTCAGACCGATCAGTTTGTTGATCTGCTTGCGGTGCATCAACAGCTTTCTCGTCCGCAAAGGGTCATGGTTGTACCGGTTTCCTTGTTCATACGGACTGATGTGCATATTGTGGAGGAACACTTCTCCACGCTCAATTTTGGCGAATGCGTCCTTTAAATTGACGCGTCCGGCGCGGATGGATTTGATTTCGGTTCCTTGAAGCACAATGCCTGTTTCATATGTTTCTTCTATAAAATAATCGTGGTTTGCTTTTTTATTTTGGGAAACAACCTTCCCTTCTCCCTTTGGCATACGGCAACCTCCTCCCGCCTGAAGTCTTTCCTTACGAAAAGGCGGCGAATACGTATTATTCTACCAAATGAACGGCTGTCTTACAATTTCGCCGCCTTTTTTATGAAGTGTGCCGCTTATTTTTTCTTTTTCCGCTTCTGCTTCGGTGCATTTTGAAAACCGCGTTTTTTCTTTACTTTTTTCTTTTTCGGCCGGGTGAACCACTCCCCTTTGTCAGCAGCAGATGGAGCCTTTTCCGAATCCTTTTTGGAATCTTTTTTCTGCTTGGCTTCAGGTTTCGGTCTGCGGCGCGATCCTTTCATTCCGACTATTTCAAAGTCGATGTTCCGCTCATCTTTATTGACATCAACGACGCGGACCGTGATCTCATCGCCGATCCGGTAGACGTTGCCCGT
Source organism: Bacillus swezeyi (assembly GCF_001969815.1). Classification (GTDB taxonomy): domain Bacteria; phylum Bacillota; class Bacilli; order Bacillales; family Bacillaceae; genus Bacillus; species Bacillus swezeyi. The sequence continues at coordinate 505,691 of NZ_MRBK01000006.1, forward strand.
TCTCTCGCCGATCATGGCGTAATGCTGTTCATCATAGCGGTAGAAATCATCCGTCATAAAGCTGACATGGACAAGTCCTTCGATCGTATTCGGAAGTTCTACAAACATACCGAAGTTCGTCACAGAGCTGATCATACCGTCAAATTCTTCGCCGATCTTATCCATCATATATTCCGTTTTTTTCAAGTCGTCTGTTTCCCGCTCAGCGTCTACGGCAGTGCGTTCCCGATTCGAAGTATGCTCGGCGATATCCGGCAGATTCTCCGCCCATTTCTCTCTTGTCGCTTCATCTGTCTTGCCATTAATCAAATAGGTCCTGATCAGCCTGTGGACGATTAAGTCAGGGTAGCGGCGAATCGGCGACGTGAAATGCGTGTAAAATTCAGTCGACAAACCGAAATGTCCGAGGCTTTGCGGATCATATTTCGCCTGTTTCATCGATCTGAGCATCACCGTTGAAATGACGGCTTCCTCCGGACGGTCCCTCACTTCATCAAGCACGCTCTGCAGCGCTTTCGGGTGGATGCTTCCCGCCGTCCCTTTGACAACATAGCCAAATGTGGCGACAAACTCCAAGAACCTCTGCAATTTTTCCTGGTTCGGATCTTCGTGAATCCGGTAAATAAACGGAACGTTCATCCAATGAAAGTGCTCGGCGACCGTTTCATTGGCCACTAGCATAAATTCTTCAATCAGCTTTTCCGCTGTCGACCGTTCTCTAAGGACAACATCTTTAGCTGTGCCTTCCTCATCGACAAGGACCTTGGCTTCCTTAAAGTCAAAATCGACTGCTCCGCGGCTCATCCGCTTTTCGCGTAATATGGCGGCAAGCTCCTCCATATCTTGAAACATCGGGACAAGCGCTTCATACTTTTGCTTCAGCTCTTCATCATCTTCGACAAGAATTTTGTTGACGTCTGAATAGGTCATCCGCTCAGTCGTTTTAATGACGCTTTGGAAAATTTCATGCTCGACAACCTGGCCTTGGCTGTTGATCATCATCTCGCAAGACATCGTCAGGCGGTCAACTTTCGGATTTAACGAGCAGATCCCGTTGGACAGTCTGTGCGGAATCATCGGGATGACACGGTCGACCAAATAGACGCTCGTTCCCCTTTCGAATGCTTCCTTATCAATCGGAGACCCTTCTGTTACATAGTGGCTCACATCGGCGATATGAACACCAAGCTTATAATGCCCGTTCTTCAGCTTTGTGACAGTAACAGCATCGTCCAAATCTTTGGCATCTGCGCCGTCAATCGTGACAATCGTTTGATCACGCAAATCCCGTCTGCCCCTGAAATCTTTCTCATCGATTGTGTCCGGTGTGGCGACGGCCTGTTCCATCGCCTCTTCCGGAAATTCTCCGGGCAGGCCGTGTTTATGGATGATCGAGAGGATGTCAATGCCCGGATCATTTTTATGGCCGAGAATTTCAACGACTTCCCCTTCCGCACTCATCCGCCCTTCAGGATAGCTTGTCAAACGGACGACGACTTTATGGCCCTCGACAGCGCCGTTTTTGGCGTGTTTCGGGATAAAGATGTCGTTTGTTATTTTTTTATCATCGGGAATGACAAAGCCGAAGTTTTTCGTCTCCGTATACGTTCCGACAATTTTCTGGATGTTCCGTTCAATGATGCGGATGACAGATCCTTCTTTTCTTGTACCGCCTGTCTCTGTGTTCAGGCGGACGAGCACAGTATCACCGTTCATCGCCGTGCCCAGCTCAGACGGCGGAATGAAGACATCGTCAAGCGCGGAATCTTCAGGCAGAAGAAACGCGAACCCTTTGGCGTGCGCCGACACCTTTCCTTTAATTAAATTCATCTTTTCCGGCAATCCGTACCGGTTGCTTCTCGTTCTGACGACAAGTCCTTTATCTTCAAGGCTCACCAAAGCCTTGACAAGCTCTTTGTATTCATCTGAATCCGTAATTTGAAGCATCTCTTCCAGTTCTTGAACTGTAAGAGGCTTATACGCTTCTTCCTTCATAAAAGAAAGAAGCTTATCCATAAATTCTTCTTTTTCCACTAACCAGACCTCCTTATGGCTGCCAATCCAACGTTTCTAAAAATTGATAAACATCCTCGTGCAATGTTTCACGCTCTTTATCCAAAGTGATGGCATGCCCTGATTCTTCATACCATTTCAGCTGCTTATCATCTGTTTCGACTTCATTGTAGATAATGTTCGCACTGTCCGTATTAATCATATGATCATGGCGGGCCTGCGCAACAAAAGTAGGCGAATAAATCATGTCTACATGCTGTCTGACATCTGCGATAAGCGCCTGCAAAGCTTTTAAGGTGTTCATCGGCGTTTTTTTGAATTCTTCCATTTCAGCGTCAATCTGCTCCGCTGTCTTCCCTTCAAATTTCTTATAATTGCGGGCATAATCAAGCACACCTTGATACATCGTTTCTTCGCTTTTGATGTACATTGGCGCGCACATAGGAACAATTCCCTTTATTGGTACAGTGTAACCCAATTTCAGCGAAAAAACTCCCCCCAGAGACAGTCCGCAAGCCGCAATCTGTTCATACCCTTCGGATTTCAAATAGTCATAGCCGTCCATGACATCTTTCCACCAATCTTCAGGACCTGTGGAGAGAAGCTCTTCCGGCGGCACTCCGTGTCCTTTATATTGGGGAGCGTGGCACGTATAGCCCCTTTCATTCAAATATCTTCCGAGCATTCTCACATCCGCTGTGTTTCCTGTAAATCCGTGCAATAGAAGAACGGCTTTTTTTCCGCCTTTAAATGTGAAAGGTTGTGGTTTGACGATTTTCATGATTCGCTGTCTCCTTTTCATGTCTATTCTTCCACGTTTGATCTTGAAACAAACTTAATAAATATAACCGGCCGAGATGGCAAAGGCCGGCAAATAGGAAAAAGGCCTGACTTCAACATCAGACCTCGTGCTTCATTGTCTTATACAAAGTAAGCAAGCGCAATCGTTAAGAAAAAGAAAAGCACGGTTAAAACGACCGTCATCCGGTGGAGAATCAAATCCAGTCCTCTTGCTTTCTGTTTTCCGAAAAGCTGTTCGGCTCCCCCGGAAATTGCGCCCGATAATCCGGCGCTTTTACCGGATTGCAGTAAAACGACAACGATAAGTGCGATACTGACAATCACCAATAAGACCGTAAAAAATGCGGCCATTTCCTACACCTCCAGACAAACTGGCTGACAATAGTTTTATTTTACATGAAAAGCAAGCGCATGTCACGAGCTGAATCGACCGTCTTTTTTTATTTTTTGCCAGCGCCTGAATGCCTTATACAAAAAGAGAAGCGGATATGCTCCGTTTCTCTCGAACGTTTCTATGTAAACACTATTTCTTTTCTGCCAAAGCCCCCATCATATCTTCCAAAAGCATCTCCGCTCCGCGGGGACTGAGCACGATTTTGCCGCCTGCATATGTTTTGTTCTGGGTTGTGATTTCACCGGTCATCAGGCAGGCCATGTTTGATGCGTATTTGGTTAAGATGATGTTTTCCCCGTCACTGTAAATTTCAAGCGGATCTTTTTCATTGATGTTCAGCACCCTCCGCAATTCAACCGGAAGAACCACTCTGCCAAGTTCATCTATTCTGCGGACAATTCCCGTGTTTTTCATTTCATGAACAGCCTCCTTTTTTCCTTTCTTTATTGACATTTGTCAACATCTTTATAGTAAAAGAGATCTTCAAATTTTTTGTTGAAATACTGAATCATCTTGCCGATGACAAGCTGTCCGGGCCTCCTTTCTCCATTTAAAACTCTGCTCAATGTTGCCGGGGATACGCCGATTTCAATGGCAAGCTGATTTAAGGAGAGATTGTGTTCAATCATATATTGAAGAACAAAATCTCTTTTGATATGAATCTTTTTTACCATTATTACTCCCCCTTCTTTTGTTTTATATTTCTTTTTATCTACATTTAACATAAACGCTTTGTTAACTTTTGTCAATACTTTTCTTATCCAGATGTTTCCTATAGTCAATATTCGTACTAAAATATTTTATAATAAGAGATTGCGAGGTTTTGGCCATGACGAACTTTGGACATCATTTAAGACAATTAAGAGAGCGGAAAAAGCTGACCGTCAACCAGCTTGCGATGTATTCGGGCGTCAGTTCTGCCGGCATTTCGAGAATTGAAAACGGAAAGCGGGGGGTGCCGAAGCCCGCAACGATCAGGAAGCTTGCCGACGCTTTGAAAATTCCGTATGAGGAATTGATGACCTCAGCCGGCTATATCAACGCCACAACAATCCAGGAGTCAAGAAGCAGCTACGATTCCATCTACGACATCGTTTCTCAATATCAGCTGGAGAATCTTTCGTTGTTTGACAGCGAAAAATGGCAGGTGCTTTCAAAGAAGGATATTGAAAACCTGGACAAGTATTTCAACTTTCTCGTACAGGAGGCAAGCACCCGGCATCAATCCTAAAACTTAGCTCCGGCGTTCTCTTCTTTTAGCCTGTTCATTTTCTTGCTGTTATTTTATCCCTTATGTTAACTTTTGTCAATATTTTTCCGGATGAACTGTTTCCTTTAGTCAATATTTGTATTAAAATGATACATATCAGATTCGAGGTGATCGCGATGAAAACATTCGGCGAGCAGCTGAAAGAGCTGCGCGAACAAAAGAGATTTTCGGTCAACCAGCTTGCAATGTACGCCGGTTTAAGCGCTGCAACCATTTCCAGAATTGAAAACGGGCACCGCGGAGTGCCAAAGCCGGCGACGATCAGAAAATTGGCCGATGCCCTGAAAATGCCGTACGAACAATTAATGGACATCGCCGGTTATATGACCGCAGGCGAAATCCGCGAACACCCGCCGGTCTACCTTACGATGGAAGACATCGCAGCCAAACATGAGACTGAAGAACTGTGGCTGTTTGATCCTGGCAAATGGGAATGCCTGTCCCGCGAGGATATTTTAAATCTGGAGCAATATTTTCACTTTTTGGTGAGTGAAGCAGGGAAGCGGAAATCTTAAAAAGCCGAATTTCTTTTTGTTAGAAATTCGGCTTGCTGCAAGTCAAACCTGCCTTTGTTTAATAAATAACCCCCAACAAGCGAATAATAAAATGGCCGTCAAAATTAACTCATATCCAACACTCTGCAGTAGGCTTGGGTTATATAACAGAAAGCCTATCACTTCAGCTGCCACTTCCCTTAACTTTCCGATAGACGTACTAACAGAAATAATAGCAGCCGCAGCCATCCATAACACAAACCCTTTTTTGCTCCAAAAAGCAGAGAACAATAAATATAGTGCAGCTGTCACTAGCATGTAGGCAAAAAATTGATAAAAAAACATGCCTAAAAATCCTGATTGGTCCCATCCAAAAATATGAATAATATTAAAATAGTCTTTAAACTCAACTAGAATATGTAACTCAACATAATACCAGCCTATATTTAATAATGAAAAAATAAAGGAAGACAGCGTAAATAATAAGATCGTTCCAAAAAAATAATCCTTCCGGGAAGCACCTAAATAAAGTACTTGCTTATAAACAAAAAACGGCAAAATAACAGGAATGGCAAAAAGAAAGGCTGTAGCGATATTAGCATATGATACCTCAGTATGACTATTGATTCCCGCTGCTGAAAAAAACATATTGATGATAAAAGCAACGAAATCCATGCATAAATATATATACAAATATGGCTTGATAAATGTAAAATTTGCTTTGCATACACTCATTATTTGACTCATTGGTCTTTCTTCCTTTCAAGCAGATGAGTCAAAAACTGTTGAACGGTTAAATTTTCGACTGTAACATCTGATTTTTGCAATGCGCGAATGTCTTCAGAACTGAAATGATGCAATACTTCTGCTGATTTTTTGCTTCCAATCTTTTCACTGTGGATAACCGTTTTATCTTCTATAAGTGAATCAATTTTTCCCTCATTTCCATATAATGAAAACATTTTGTTTCTCAGCTCTTCAATATCCTCATGGAAAATGACTTCTCCTGCATGAACGACATATACTTTTTCAAGCATCTTTGCTACTTCATCTATTAAATGAGTGGACAAAATGATTGTTCGCGGATATTCAGTATAATCTTCCAATAAAAGTTGATAAAATTTTTCCCTTGCCACAGAGTCAAGACCAAGCTCAGGTTCATCAAAAATGGTAATAGGAGATCTGCTTGCTATACCAATAGTGATTGCAAGCATCGTTTCCATTCCCCTTGATAACTTTCGGCATTTCTCTTGCGGATTCAGGCCGAATTCCTGCACCAAACGTTTAGAGACGTTCCTATCCCAATTTTTATGGAATGAGGAGGCTGTTTTGAGAACCTCTGCGACTGTGCTGTTCCCCAAAAATTTGTTTTTATCTTTTACATAACAAATATCTCGGTGTATCTCCCCTTTTCTCAGGAGATTCCCTTTAATATAAATGTCTCCATTATCTTTAAACGTCTGTCCACTTATCATTTTCAGAATTGTTGTTTTGCCGGAGCCATTTCTCCCTACTAATCCATATATAGTCTTTTCTTGAAAGGTGAGATTGACATTATGAACAGCTCTGTTGTTTTTATAAAATTTTGTTAAATGATTGCAAGCAAGAATGTCTTCCAATTAATGTTCACCGCTTTCTTTCATGATTAAAGCAACAATATCTTCATTGGATAATTCTAGTTTCTTTGCCTCGTCCAATAACCTAATAATGAAGTCTTCATAAAATTCTTTTCGCCTTTTTGTGAGAATCTTTTCTCTTGCCCCGGTCTTCACAAACATACCGACTCCTCTTTTTTTAAAAAGAATGTCCTGATCTACAAGCAAATTAATGCCTTTCACTGCAGTAGCAGGATTGATTTGAAATGTTTTTGCAATTTGAGTTGTTGAGATAATTTGATCGCCTTCCTGATAGAGATTTTTCAAAATGTCATTTTCAATCATTTCAGAAACTTGTTGAAATATTGGCTGCTTTTCATTGAAACTCGGCATCCACACCTTCCCCTTCTTTCATAGGCTCCACTTAAATGGTTAATTAGTCATGTAATTAACCATTTAACAAATAAAAGCGTGTGTCAATTTTTTCTTTAAAACAAAAAAGCCTGCATACTGCATCCGTAAATAAGGATGCAGTAGGGCAAGCTTTTTTATCATATTCATTTTTAAACACCCTGACTTCTAAGCAGCATCAGGATTCGGCGCCTGACCTTTACGATTTTTGACCGGGCTCAGCACGCCCTCGAGCCATCCCATCAAAAGATCGGCGATGACGGCCATCAGCGCGGTCGGGATTGCGCCTGCCAAAATGATCGCTGTTCCGTTTGTTGCGTTTGATCCTCTGACGATGATGTCACCGAGCCCCCCTGCGCCGACAAAGGTGCCGATTGCAGTGATGCCGATGGCGATCACCAATGCTGTTCTAAGCCCCGCCATGATGACGGATAATGCAAGGGGGAGCTCAACCATCCGCAGCACTTGAAACTTCGTCATGCCCATCGCCTTTCCCGATTCAAGATAGGCATGCTCAATGCTGATGATTCCCGTATAGGTGTTTCTGATAATCGGCAAGAGCGAATACAAAAACAGAGACAGGATGACCGTGTTCGCGCCAAGCCCCATGACGAGCATAAGAACGGCAAGCATCGCCAGCGCCGGAATCGTTTGAATGACATTTGTGATGGAAAAGATCCATCTGCTCACTTTTCGATATCTGGCGATGAAAATACCGGTAGGAATGCCGATGATTGCCGCGAATAAGACACCGTAAGCCGACATGAGAAAATGGCGGTAAAATTCATGAAGAACATAGCCTCCGTTTTGCGCATAGTAGGTCCAAAGCTGTTGCAGCACTTCCATTTGATCTACCCCTCCCTTTTTACTGAAAATAATTGTGCTTCTTCAAAAATTCCGCGGCGACGACAGAAGGCTCTTTCAGTTTTCCATCGACTTCATAATTGAGCTCCTGCATCGTTTCGGTGTCGATTTTTCCGATCAGTTTGCTGATGACACCTTCAAGTTCGGGATGCTCCTTCAGCACTTTTTCCGGCACGACCGGTGAACTGTCATACGGAGGGAAGAAGCGCTTGTCATCCTTTAATATTTTCAAATCATATGCTTTGATCCTGCCGTCCGTTGAATAAGCGAGGACGATATCCATCTTTCCGTTTTTAACGGCATCATAGACAAGGCCGATCTGCATTGGAAAGGTTGAACCAAATTCAAAGCCGTATGTTTGCTTAAACCCTTGATATCCGTCGCCTTTTCTTTTCAGCCAGGCATTGTCCACCCCGAGCTTCAGCTTGCCAGCGTCTTTTTTCAAATCGGAAATGGTTTCATAGTTTTCTTTTTCAGCCAATTCTTTTGTGATGGTAAATGCGTACGTATTATCAAAACCGTAGGAATCATACCATTTATAGTTAAACTTCTTTTTAAAATCTTTCTGAACGATTTTAAGCGCTTTTTCCGGATCTTTTTCCGCTTCCCTTCCAAGCGTGCTTGTCAGGTCTGTGCCTGAATAGCGCGTGGCTGAAATGTCGATGTCTCCGCCAAGCATTGCCTGATGCTGGACATAGTTTGAGCCGAGATTTTTAACAAGCGCGGTTTTTAAATCTGTGTCATGTTCGATCAGCTGAGCGAGCATATTTGCCATGATCTCAGATTCGGTAAAACTTTGCGATCCGATTTTGATTGTTTGACCAGAAGCTCCGCCCAGTCCAGGCAAGGCACAGCCGCTCATGAAGAGTGAAAACACAAGCATAAGAGCTCCGAACAAACTTAGTTTTTTCTTCTGCATAAAAGCCAACTCCTTATGATACTTCCTTCATCCCTTTCAATCCTTCAGGTGTGACTTTGTCTTCGGTTTTCGACAGGAAATAATCGATCAGAATAGCCAATATGGTAACAGGCACCGCTCCGGCGATAATATATTCGGGCTGGTAAAGGTTGAGCCCGATAAAGATATAATCCCCGAGGCCGCCGCCGCCGATAAATGAAGCGAGCGTCGCCCAGCCGATTAAATACACGGTCGATGTACGAATGCCCGCCATGATCACCGGAACCGACAGCGGCAGTTCGATGAGGCGGATTTGTTCCCATGCAGTCATACCGATTCCCTTTCCAGATTCCAGCAAATTTCGATTGACGCCTTTTACGCCTATATAAGTATTTCTTAGAATCGGTAGGACTGAATAGAAAAATAGCGCGACGATCGAAGGTATCTTTCCCACGCCGAGCAGCGGAATAAAAAATGCCAAAATTGCAAGGCTTGGCAATGTCTGAACAATATTGACAACGCCGATAACCGTACCTGCGCCTTTTTTCATTCTCGTCAAAAGAACCCCGAGCGGAACAGCCACAATGATGCCCAGCAGTACGGCAATGACCGATATATATAAGTGCTCCCATGTTTTATAAAGCATTTCTCCGCCATTCTTCTGTAAAAATTGAATCATTTGATACATGATCGATGCACCTCCTTCCATTAACTTTGGACAAGACTGTCTTCTTCGCCCCAAATAGAGTCGTAAACGATATCCACGAGGCTTGCCCTTGTTACAATGCCGACAAGGCGCCCATTTTCATCAAGAACAGGAACGTATTTGAACCCTCTTTTCAAAATTTTACGGACGGTATCCCTGATGAGTGTGCCTTCCTGAACAGAGTAAACGTCCTGACTCAGAACTTCTCCGACCGTCCCGGCTTTTTTGCGGTTTTGGTCAATGATTTCGACATCGATATACCCTTTTAAGACATGGTCTTCATCAACGACAAGCAATGAGTCAACACGCTGCTCCCTCATGATCTGAATCGCTTCAGAAAGGGTTTTTTCGCCTGTCACCGTTATCGGATTGGGGTTCATCACTTGTTCGACATGCTCGATATCAGGTCTTGACTGAAGCAGCCGCTCTTTTCCGATAAACTCCTCAACAAATTCATCCGCAGGATTGCGCAAAATCTCATCAGGCGTACCGACCTGAACGACCTCACCCGCACGCAAAATCACGATCCGGTCGGCGAGTTTAATCGCTTCATCCATATCATGCGTGACAAAGACGATCGTTTTGTTTAAGGATTTCTGCAGTTTTTTAAACTCTTCCTGAAGCGAATCACGGGTAATCGGGTCCAGCGCTCCAAAAGGCTCATCCATTAAAATCAGCGGGGGTTCGGCCGCAAGCGCCCGCAGCACTCCGATCCTCTGCTGCTGTCCGCCGCTTAATTCGTGAGGATAGCGGCTCAAATATTCCGGTCCCATGTCAACGAGCTGAAGCAATTCTTTCGCCCGCTCTTTACGTTTTTCTTCCGGCCATTTCAAAAGTCTTGGCACAAGAGTGATATTTTGCTGAATCGTCATATGTGGAAAAAGCCCGATCTGCTGGATGACATAACCGATTTTCCGGCGCAGTTCTACAGGGTCCTGATCCAATATGTTTTCTCCGTCGATGTAAATGCTTCCTGAAGTAGGTTCAATCAGCCGGTTGATCATTTTCATCGTCGTGGTCTTTCCGCATCCGCTGGGTCCGATGAAGACGATAAACTCTCCTTTTGCTATATCTAGGTTAATGCTGTTGACAGCTTTTTTTCCGCCTTTATAAACCTTTGATACATTCTCTAACTTCAGCAATAAACACACCTCCAACTATTATTTAAAAATTTCAACATCTTATTTATTATAGGATACACTTTGTAAAATAAAAAGTTTACAATGTGTTTAAAATACACGTATAAGACATAAAATAATATATTCATCAAATGAATATGCCGGAAATTCTTAATATAACGGCCGATTCCTTCATTTTTCTTTCATTTTAGTGTTTTCAATGGTTAACAAAATTATGATATATTGACAATAAAATCGGCTGTCTGAGAGGATGATGTGCTTTGGAAGAAAACGTTTTAAAAATGATTGAACAAGCTGAAGAACATTTTATAGAAAAAATCGCAGAAAATATGAATACGTATGGTATATCATCAACTGTCGGCCGTGTTTTGGGGATCATTTACATGAACAGAAAGCCGATGACCTTAAATGAACTGTCTGAAGCTACGGGCATGAGCAAAACAAGAATGAGCCAGGTTGTCCGCGAAATGCTCGATTTGAATATAGCTGAAAAAGTTTTTGAAAAAGGCGTCCGCAAAGACTTATACGATGTCGAACAGGATTATTATCAAACATTTATTTCATTGTTTACGGCAAATTGGAGCAAGGTCGTGAAAAAAAATCGGATGATCGGGAAAAAAATCAGAAGGGAGCTTTTAGAAGCGCTTGAGAAGGAATCGCTCTCGGCGGAAACGGAAGAAAAGATCAATGACCTTCTCGAGGAAACAAAACAATGGCTCGATTACTGTAAGTGGCTTGACAATCTGATCGCATTTCTCGAAAGTGAAGACGTTTTCAAGCATGTGCCAAAGCCATCATAGCCTTAAAAAAAGCTGCCTGTGCCGACTTTTCTGAGCAGCGAATGATTTTTATCATCAGCTTTAGCCGGCCATTATTGGAAACATGCCTTTCAGCCCCGTTCCAATCATGCCGACGGCCACTACTGCCAAAATCAGACCCATCAGCCTTGTAATGACATTCATTTCCATCTGTCCCAATTTGTTGCTGATCAGTGTTGAATAATGAAAGGCCGCAAAGGTCAGCAGGAGCACCGCGGCAATACCGGCGATCATTCCGCCAAAATGAAACAGGCTGCGGTTTCCGGCCGAAAGGCTCATGACTGTGGCGATTGTGCCGGGTCCCGAGATAATCGGAATGCTGAGCGGTGTCACAGAAATATCCTCTTTCTCCTTGCTTTCCCGATGCTCTTCATGATGCAGCGACTGAACATGTGATTGTTTGGCATTCAGAAGGTTATAGGCAATTCCAAAGATGAAAATGCCGCCTGCAACCCGCAATGCATGAATGTTAATGTCAAAAATCCGAAAGATCATTTCACCGAAAATCAGAAACGCGATCAGGATGAGAAAGGACAATATTGCAGCCTTTCTCGCCAATGCGGTGCGCTCTTCTGCTTGATATCCTTCTGTAAGTGCAAGAAAAATCGGCACATTGCCGATCGGATTGGTGACGGCGAACAATGAGACAAAAACGTGGATGATAAATGCAAACATATTGTCACTCCTTTCTGATGATGAAACATTTGACATAAAGCGGATATTCGATTTTCACCTCAGGTGATGGCGGATTAAACTTTCAAATATCTATTACATTCGGCTGCATTTTCATTTATAATGAATTTTCAGATAGGAAAAAATAACTATTTTAAAAGGAGAATTTATTTTTATGACATGTTCGAAATGCGGCCATCAAACAGATGGCGGAAAATTTTGCGAGAACTGCGGGACAAATCTGAATGCGGACAGCGAAAGTGTTCAGAATGCTGCAGGCAGCGAAAACGTTCAAAATGCCGCTGACAGATCGCAGTCCCAAAGGTATGTGGAAGCGACGAAAAAGGCATCCTCCATGTACTTTTCATTTTGTTTAAGGGTATTGAAGCGCCCGTACACAGAGATGAAACATGCGGGAGAACAGCATATTGCAAACAGCATCATTACGATGGCGGTGTTCGCCCTTGCCGTTTCACTGAGTTTTTATTTCGGTCTAAAAGGCTTTTTTGATTCTTTAGGACAATATAGCGGAGTCTTCAGCCAATCCTACGCTATGCCGACATTCTTTGAAATCGCCGTAAAGCCGGCTTTTACCTTTGCTATTTATATTTTCTTATTATTTGTTTTTACATACGCCGGTTTACGAATTCAGGGTGTACAGGCTTCTTTTAAAGAAGTGCTTGGACGTTTCGGAACTGTTCTTATTCCTTTCGCGGCTCTTCTGCTTGCTGCTTTGCTTTTATCATTGATGAAAACGTCATTGTTTTTGCATGTTTTATTTTTCGGCCTTTGCGGTGTTGTCTTTTTGATCCCTCCGGCCGTTCTTTACAGTTATCAAGAAAAAGCAAAAGGCGCTGTAGATATGATCTACGCCACACTGCTCGTTTATTTGATGACATTTATTGCAATACGTGTGATGGGAGATTTGTTTCTTGAATATCTGGGCGGGATCGGAGGCTCTATTTTGAGCCGGATGTTTTAAGCAAAAAGCCTTTTTTCCTGGAGGAAAAAAGGCTTTTTACTATTCTATTGATGTCAACAGCACCTTTCCGTCTTCGACAACGGCATGATATGTCCAATGATAGGTTTTTAACTGTGCGTTCCCATTCCTGATGATGTTGATTTTTTCAAGTGTTTTGATCGTTGCGTCAGATCCGTTTTGCTCCCAGCTCTTGACGCTGAAGTCGACGACTTCCTCTTCTGTATGGCTGCGATTTAATTTTGCGACCAGCTCTTTTTGATCAGCATAAAGCGAACTTCCTTCTTTCAAGTTGTCAGCGACCAAGTCAAAATCATTTCCGTTGATTGCATCTTGAAGGCTGTATAAATACTCTTCCACCGCTGAAGCGACTTTGAGGTCTGTCAGTTCTTCGCCTGCTGAAACATTTTTGGATGCTCCTTTTGCAGATGCCCATGCCGATGTATATTCTTGCGGCTTGTCATTTTTAATTTCTTTTTTGTTTTGGATGTCTATAAAGCTTGAAGGATCGTTTTTTTCGACAAGCCATTTTTTCTGATCATCGGAGTAGACCAGTGTATACGTATACCCATTTTCGTTTTCTTCCAAATTCGGAGCATTGTCATCGTCATAATAGGCTGATTTGTGCTTTTCAATTCCCTCGACATCCGTTTTCCACTTGCCGTCTTCGGTATATAGCCGGAAAGAATCAAGGTCAAATACGGTTGATAAATAGGTGTCTTTGTAATATGTGCTGGTGCTTTTAAATCCGTCTATCCTTTCTTTCAGATCGCTTTTATAAGATGGCGCGGCAACGGTCATTTCCTTGACATTTCCACTTGCGAAAGCTTTCGTCTCTTCTTTCGAATGTTTTACAATGCTATTCATCATCTGGTTCGTAAAATGTTGATTTGAAGCAAGGTTGACCTGGATTTCAGTACTGTCAATCGGCGTTTTCTTGCTTTTGAGTTTTCCCCAGGGAAATTCCGCTTCAACCGTAGCAGACATAGAACCGTCTGTCAGCACAGGACCAAATGATGCGCCTTTAAAAGGATTGATCTTCGTTTTTTGATCATTGATCCACAGCGTCCCTTTGATCTTTTCATAGCCGTCTTCGAATACGAGCTTTGCCTTATGGCCATCAAGATCCATATCAACGTCCGTATCGTTTTCTAATGCATTGACTTTTTCTGTTTTCGTCAGTTCGGTAAAATCGTTCTTCAGCTTTGCTTCCACATCATATACGCCCGGAAGATACGGCCCGAATTTTTTTTCAAAGTTTTCCTTTTGTGCTGTCATCACCTTTTCCCCATTAACAAATAGATCAGCGTCTTTATAGTTTGTCTTGATTGTTAAGTAGACGGGAGCTGCATTCAGCACATAGCGTTCATAGATGAAAAAGTGCCTGCCTGACCTTTCAATTGAAACCATTTGATTTTCATTATTGTTTTTTAATGAAGAGATGAGTTCCTTTTCTTCTTCCGGATGTTCTTTCAAATAAGTCATCAGCGGTTTGACGTTTTCTTCTGTTATGGTCAGATCGACATCTGATGATTGAAGCAGTTTCGCTGTTTTCTTTGCATCTTCATGATCGAGCGCACTTTCAAAGTCGCTGATTAATTTTTCCTTCGATGTCAGGTCCTCGCCGGTTTTGTAGCCTGCAAACAACAAGATACAGCATGCGGCAATTGCGGCCAGCATCATTTTTCTTTTCTTTGTCATTTTGGGCTTCTGCAGCGTCTCTCGATCATTCTGTTCTTCATGAGCTGATCGCCCGCCGTCAGTTCCAGTCCCGCAATGTTTACAAAACTGGGCCTTAGCCGTTAATTCACTTCCGCATTCTTTGCAAAAATTCATGACTTTCCTCCTATTTTCCGAACACACACATGATTATTTTATACTATATTTATCGTAAGGAGGAATTTATTTTTTAGCCCGGCGGAACTAAAAAACCAAACGAATGCTGGTCATCCATTTGGTTTGATAGGGCATGATTATTTTAAAAAGTATTTTTCGATATCATCAAGCATTAGATTCGCTGCAAGGACGCCTCCCGCTGTATTCCAGATGGCATCACTCACTTTATGAACGTTTCCTTTTTTAGAAACGCTTAAGTTTTTGAAAAGCGGATCATTGACATAGTCTTTCTCAATAGCGCTTGCTTTGTCATCACCTGTCTCATAGGTGTAATAGAAAAGCACATCCCCGTCCATATCAGGTATCTGTTCTTTTGTGACTTCCATTTGTCCCAAATCATTGGCTTCCTGGCCTTTCGGTCTAGCAAAACCGAGCTGGTCTAAAATCGTTCCGGCGAATGACGCTTTATGGTAAATGCGGGCATCAGCATCTGTAAAGCGGACGAGTGAGACTTTTTGTTTCACTTTGTCGCCGAGCTTGTCGTGCATGTCTTCGACTCGCTTATCAAAATCGGCGATGACTTTTTCTCCCTCATCTTTTTTATTGAGGGCTTCTGCCGACAGCATAAAGTTGTTTTTCCATTCTCCTGACAATGTTTCAGCAAAAACGGTCGGCGCAATCGCGCTTAATTTGTCGTACACTTCTTCCTGGCGCACTTTGTTTCCGATAATTAAATCCGGCTTAAGGCTGGCGATTTTTTCGATATTCGGAGCAGTCTCTGTTCCGACGTTTTCAACGCCGTCCATTTCATCTTTGATGTGGTCATACCACGGATCTCCAAGCCATGACTGCACGGCGCCGACCGGCTTGACGCCCAGGGCAAGCACAGCTTCTGTCGCTTCATTTGTCAATACGACCACTTTTTTCGGCGTACCTTTGATGGTTGCAGTCCCCATTGCATGTTTTACAGTATAAGAATCTTTGCCTTCGTTCTTGTCCGCAGATGTATCTGAATCTTTATTTCCGCAGGCGGCTAATAAAAGGAACAGCGCAGCAAACAGCGTAAACCATTTAAGACGTTTCATCACATTATGTATCTCCTTTTCTCAAGTGATTTTCATTATCAACTAGATTATATAATGAATCACACTAATGTCAATAAGAATTCCTATAAATCTTTTTTGCATAGTGCTAAAAGCCGCTTTATGACGGGATGTGCTTTTCCATATACAAAAACCATGCTTTGACATCGTCTAAAGCATGGTATTAAATTTTTAGCTCATTTATTGATTGAATTCATTAACTGGAAGAAGTATTCGGGTTTATGAGTCTTATTTAGATTATACCAAGAATGCAATGTATCTGGCGCAAATACGTCTAATTTTTTCAATACTTCCCTCGCAAATTCCAGGGGAGCTACTCCGGATGCAGTAACCAGATTCTCATCAGATACTGCAGATTCCATCTCATAAAATGTTTCTCCTTTATAATTAGGACAGACCGTCTTCATATACTCTAAGTCATTGCTTGTATGCTTTCTATCATCCAAGTATCCGCTATTCGCTAGTCCCACAGTTGCACCACAAATTGCAGCAACAATAGTGCCAAGCTTTAAAGCTTCGCCAATCTTTTTCAAGATCGCTTGATGAATATCTTCTCCCCAAGTATTCCCTCCAGGTAAAATTAAAAGATCTTTACTCTCAAGAGTACACTCATCAAGGGAAATATCCGGTTTTATACGCAGCCCTCCCATCGTAGTAATCATTTCTTTATTAGCTCCTACTGTAACTACTTTTAAAGGTGCTAAATCTTTTTTGAAGTATCTTCCTGAGTTTAGTTCAGCAATTAAATATCCATATTCCCAGTCTGACATTGTATTAAATACATAAAGATAAACTTTTTTTGTTTGCATCCAATAAACACTCCAATCGCAATTGATATTCCCTATTATAATTCAATACCCTGACAGCTATTGTCAGGGTATTGAATGACTTGATGAAATTTTTTTAATTCCGACAGAACTTCAAAACCTTGAATAGATTTGCCGTAACTTAAAAGTATTTCACAATTGGTATAGTCGGATCTGTCTTCCTACTTAGAAGCATGTATCTCTTTCCTTGGGAATTTAATTACATTTAAAAAAGCTTGGCCGAATCAAACGGCCAAGCTCTTTTTATGCTTACTTGTTCAAGTTGTAGAAAGATTGAATACCGTGGTATTGCGCAGTTTCAGCCAGTTGATCTTCGATGCGAAGAAGCTGGTTGTATTTCGCAACACGGTCTGTACGTGATGGCGCACCAGTTTTGATTTGTCCGGCGTTTGTCGCCACAGCGATGTCAGCGATTGTGCTGTCTTCTGTTTCACCTGAACGGTGAGAGATAACAGCAGTGTATCCTGCGCGTTTTGCCATTTCGATGGCATCGAATGTTTCAGTCAATGTACCGATTTGGTTTACTTTGATCAGGATGGAGTTGCCGACACCGTTTTTGATGCCTTCAGCAAGCTTTTTCGTGTTTGTTACGAAAAGGTCGTCTCCGACAAGCTGAACTTTTGAGCCAAGGCGCTCAGTCAGTAGTTTGTGACCTTCCCAGTCGTTTTCATCAAGACCGTCTTCGATAGAGATGATTGGGTATTTAGAAACCATTTCTTCGTACCAGTCAACCATTTCAGCAGATGTTTTCACAACGCCTTCGCCTGCAAGATGATATTTGCCGTCTTCTTTGTTGTAGAACTCAGAAGATGCAGCATCCATTGCCAATTTCACTTCTTCGCCAGGTTTGAATCCTGCTTTTTCGATCGCTTCAACGATTGTTTGCAGCGCTTCTTCGTTAGAACCAAGGTTTGGAGCGAATCCGCCTTCGTCACCAACAGCTGTGTTCATTCCTTTAGCAGAAAGGACTGCTTTCAGGCTGTGGAAAATTTGTGCTCCCATGCGAAGCGCTTCGTGGAAGTTTTCCGCGCCGACAGGCATGATCATGAATTCTTGAATGTCAACGTTGTTGTCCGCGTGCTCTCCGCCGTTTACGATGTTCATCATCGGTACAGGGAGTGTTTTTGAATTGAATCCTCCAAGGTATTGGTACAGAGGAATCTGTAAGAAATCAGCAGCAGCACGTGCAACAGCCATTGAAACACCAAGGATGGCGTTGGCGCCGAGTTTGCCTTTATTTTCAGTTCCGTCAAGCTCAATTAGCAATTTATCGATTGATACTTGCTCTGTCACATCAAAGCCAAGAAGCTCAGGGGCAATCAGTTCGTTTACGTTGTTAACAGCTGTTAAAACACCTTTTCCAAGGTAGCGGTCTTTGTCACCGTCGCGAAGCTCAACAGCTTCATACTCACCAGTGGACGCTCCGCTTGGAACGAGCGCACGGCCAAAAGCTCCTGATTCAGTGTATACTTCTACTTCAACCGTGGGATTACCGCGGGAGTCTAATACTTCACGTGCATAAACATCAACAATGTATGGCATGTTTATTTCTCTCCTTTAAATCTTATTTTTGAATTAATGAAGTTCCTGTCATTTCTTTCGGCTTTTCAACGCCGAGCAAATCCAGAAGGGTTGGTGCCAGATCCCCAAGAATTCCGCCTTCTCTTAGTGTCACGCCTTCTTTCGTGACGATCACCGGAACCGGGTTTGTCGTATGGGCAGTGTGCGGTTTTCCCTCTTCAGTAATCAGCACATCTGCGTTGCCGTGGTCGGCCGTGATGATCGCGTGTCCGCCTTTTGCAAGGATCGCGTCAACCACTTCGCCGAGACACTCATCAACCGCTTCAATCGCTTTGATCGTCGGCTCTACTTTTCCGGAATGTCCAACCATATCAGGGTTGGCGAAATTGAGGATGATCGCGTTATGATTGTCAGCCTCGATTTCTTTGACAAGCGCATCTTTCACTTCGTAAGCGCTCATTTCAGGTTTCAAGTCGTATGTTGCAACTTTAGGCGAATCGATTAAGATGCGTTCTTCACCCGGGAATTTCTCTTCACGTCCGCCGCTCATAAAGAATGTGACGTGCGGATATTTTTCAGTCTCGGCAATGCGAAGCTGTTTCAGCCCGTTTTGGGATAAAACCTCGCCGACTGTATTGTCGAGATTGACAGGCTTGAATGCCACATATCCGTCAACCGTTTCACTGAAATGCGTCAAGCAGACGAAATGAAGGTTTTTCGGATGCTTGTCTCCGCGGTCAAAATCACGGAAATCGTCATTTGTGAATGTGTTGGAAATCTGAATCGCCCGGTCAGGTCTGAAATTGTAGAAAATCACGGCGTCTTCGTCTTGAATTGTCGCAACAGGCTCACCGTTTTCCTTAGTAATGACGGAAGGAATGACGAATTCATCGTGAATGCCGTTTTCATAGGAATCCTTCACGACATCAAGCGGATTTTGGTATGACGGTCCTTCGCCGTATGCCATAGCGCGATACGCTTTTTCAACACGATCCCAGCGCTTGTCGCGGTCCATTGAGTAATAGCGGCCTGACAATGTTGCAATTTCACCGACGCCAATTTCTTCGATTTGCTCCTGAAGCTCTTTGATGTATGTCTCCGCTGTTTGCGGACCTACGTCGCGGCCGTCTAGGAAGCCGTGAATATAGACGTTTTCAACGCCTTCTTTTTTCGCAAGCTTTAAGAGCGCGTACAAATGACGGATATGGCTGTGAACTCCGCCGTCAGACAGCAGTCCGAACAGGTGGAGATTTGTGCCTTTTTCTTTCGCATGCTTCATAGCGGCAATAAATGTTTCATTCTGTTCGAATTCACCTTCGCGAATCGCTAAGTTCACACGCGTCAGACTTTGATAAACGATCCGCCCGGCGCCGATATTCAAGTGGCCGACTTCCGAGTTTCCCATTTGTCCGTCGGGAAGGCCCACCGCTTCTCCTGACGCTGTCAGCGTCTGATGGGGAAACTTGTTCCAATAGCGGTCATAGTTCGGTTTATTCGCTTGAGCTACTGCGTTTCCAACGGTTTCGTTTCGTAGTCCAAACCCATCTAAAATGATGAGTGCGGCCAGCTTGTTACTCATATTGACCTGCCTCCAATAATTGCACGAAAGACTGCGCTTCAAGGCTTGCGCCGCCAACAAGAGCACCGTCAATATCAGACTGCGCCATGTATTCTTTAATGTTCGCAGGTTTTACGCTTCCGCCGTATTGGATGCGGACGCTGTCAGCTGCAGCTTGTCCGAATTCAGCTTCTACGGTTTTGCGGATGTGCGCACATACTTCATTTGCATCTTGAGATGTTGAAGATTTTCCTGTTCCGATGGCCCAGATTGGCTCGTATGCGATGACTGAAGCAGCTACTTGTTCAGCTGTTAAGCCTGCAAGTCCTTTTTTCACCTGGTCAGCAACAAGCTCGTTCGTTTTGTTTGCTTCACGTTCTTCGAGCGTTTCACCTACGCAGATGATTGGCACAATGCCGTATTTGAAGGCAGCATGCGCTTTTTTGTTGACAGTCTCATCGGTTTCGGCAAACATTTCACGACGCTCGGAGTGGCCGATGACGCAATATTCGACTCCAAGGTCTTTCAAAGCTGCAGGACTGATTTCACCTGTGAAAGCGCCGCTTTCTTCAAAGTGCATGTTTTGCGCGCCGACTTTCAGGTCTGTGCCTTTTACAGCTGATGTCAGCTTTTCAAGGAACAGTGCGGGCGCACAGACAACAGCTTCTGCTTTATCTGCTGCGGGAATAGAAGATTTTACTTCTTCAACGAAGCTTACAGCTTCTGAAAGGACTTTATTCATCTTCCAGTTGCCGGCTATAATTGGTTTTCTCATGTGCTCCACTCCTTATGCAGTGTTTTGTGCTTATTTATCGTTTAATGCTTTTACGCCTGGAAGTTCTTTGCCTTCCATAAATTCAAGGGAAGCTCCGCCGCCTGTTGAAATATGGCTCATTTGATCGGCAAGGCCGAACTTTTCAACCGCAGCTGCAGAGTCTCCTCCGCCGATGACAGAGTATGTATCTTTTGCCTCTGCTAAGGCTTCAGCGACCGCTCTGGTTCCTTTGGCAAACGCGTCAAGTTCAAACACGCCCATCGGTCCGTTCCAAACGACAAGCTTGCTGTTTTTGATCACATCAGCATATGTTTCTTGTGTTTTTGCTCCGATGTCAAGCGCTTCCCAGTCGCTAGGAATTTCGCTGACCGGCACCATTTTCGTATTGGCGTCGTTTGAGAAGTCGTCTGCAACAAGCACGTCTTCAGGCATGTAGAAGTTTACGCCTTTTTCTTTAGCCCGGTCCATGAAAGACTTGGCCAATTCAATTTTGTCTTCTTCCAGCAGGGATTTTCCCACTTCATGTCCAAGCGCTTTGACAAATGTGTAAGCAAGACCGCCCCCGATGATCAGGTTGTCCACTTTCTCAAGAAGACTTTCGATCACGCCGATTTTGTCTTTTACTTTTGCTCCGCCGATAATCGCTGTAAACGGACGTTCAGGATTTGACAAAGCTTTGCCGAGCACTTCAAGCTCTTTTTCCATCAGGAAGCCTGCGACAGCCGGAAGATGCTCTGCGATGCCTGCAGTTGAAGCGTGAGCCCGGTGAGCCGCTCCGAATGCGTCATTGACGTATACATCCGCAAGGTCAGCAAATGCTTTTGAAAGCTCGGAGTCATTTTTTTCTTCTCCCGGATAGAAACGGACATTTTCTAATACGAGAATGTCTCCGTCTTTCATGTCGGCGATTTGTGTTTTTACTGCATCACCGTATGCTTCATCTGCTTTTTTCACGTCTTTGCCAAGCAGTTCGCCAAGTCTTGCGGCCACAGGAGTTAAACGGAGCTCTTCTGAAACCTGGCCTTTAGGACGGCCCAAGTGGCTTGCGAGAAGAACTTTTGCCCCCTGCTCTGTTAAATACTGAATTGTCGGAAGTGCAGCGCGGATTCTCGTATCATCCGTAACTTTCCCATCTTTCATTGGAACGTTAAAGTCAACACGGCAGAAAACAACACGGCCTTTTACATCAATGTCTTTTACTGATTTTTTGTTCATGACTCAGGAGTTCCTCCTTTAAATGAATTACAATCCTGAAAACGGAAATCCCTGATGTATATGGAAAAAGGGAAAGGGAGTGTGTATCCCCTTCCCTTGTCCGCTTTCATTATAGCGTTTCTCTCTTCAAGAACCAAGCCTGATTCTTTTCAATCTGCTTTCGGATTAAAGACCTTGTTTTGCAATGTAAGCGGCAAGGTCAACTACACGGTGAGAATATCCGCTTTCGTTGTCATACCAAGAAATCACTTTCACCATGCTGCCTTCCATAACCATTGTAGAAAGGGCATCGATTGTAGAAGAGTTAGCATTGCCGTTGTAGTCTTTAGATACAAGCGGCTCTTCGCTGTATCCAAGAACTCCGTTTAATTCGCCTTCTGCTGCTTCTTTAAACGCTGCGTTTACTTCTTCAGCTGTTACTTCTTTGTCAAGTTCAGCAACCAGGTCAACAAGTGATACGTTTGGTGTAGGAACACGCATTGCTCCGCCGTTCAGTTTGCCTTTCAGTTCAGGAAGTACAAGGGAAACGGCTTTCGCTGCACCAGTTGTTGTAGGAATGATGCTTTCAGCTGCCGCACGCGCACGACGGTAGTCTTTGTGCGGAAGATCAAGAATTTGCTGATCGTTTGTGTAAGAGTGAACAGTTGTCATCATACCGCGTTTGATGCCGAATTTGTCGTTAAGAACTTTTGCAAACGGCGCAAGGCAGTTTGTTGTGCAAGATGCGTTAGAGATCACTTGATGGTTTGCCGCATCATATTTATCTTCGTTAACACCCATAACAATTGTGATATCTTCTTCACTTGCTGGAGCTGAGATGATGACTTTTTTCGCGCCAGCTTCCAAATGTTTAGCCGCATCCGCGCGTTTTGTGAAGAAACCAGTTGATTCAACAACGATTTCAACGCCTTGTTTTCCCCAGCTTAGTTTAGCAGGGTCGCGTTCAGCTGTTACTTCGATCGTTTGACCGTTAACAACTAGGTTGTTTCCGTCTACAGAAACCTCTGCATCCAATTTTCCGTGTACTGAATCATATTGTAATAGGTGAGCAAGCATGTTAGCGTCTGTCAAATCGTTAACTGCTACAACCTCAACTTCAGGATTTTTCAATGCTGCGCGGAATACGTTACGTCCAATACGACCAAAACCATTAATACCGACTTTTACTGCCATGATGATTTCCTCCTTTAAGTAAATGAGAGATATTTAATATATATTGAGGGAAGAATCTTCCCTTAATAACTGTTTTGCGGCTCCTTCATCTGTAATCAGAATCGTATTGCGGGGTTTTTTAAAGTAAGCCTCAATGGCGCCCGCTTTTGATGAGCCTCCCGCCACTGCAATAATGTTGGGGATCGAGTCAAGATCCTCCAGCTGAATGCCGACGCTGTGCACTTTGTGGATGACCTCTCCGTGACGGTCAAAATAATAGCCGAACGCCTCTGCAACAGCTTTATTTTCTTCTATCGTCTTCAAATCTTCCTCAGGTGTATTTCTTCGTTCTGCCATTGTTTTAGCATCCCCGATTCCATGAATCACCATACTGGACGATTGAATGGTCTGAAGCACTTCTTTAATAGAAGGTTCCTCAATAATAGAAGAATATGCTTCTTTGCTTAACTGGCCCGGCACAAATAACAGTTTGTATGTACCGGAAGCTTTCTCGGCCATATGGGCGCAGATCGTATTCGCCTGATTTCTGACGTTTTCACCGAGTCCGCCTCTTGCAGGAACAAAAAGCAGCTTGCGGTTTTTCGAGTCAGGCTTCATCATTTCGGCTACGGCTTCCAGGGTCGTGCCTCCGGTAACGGCGACGATATTTTCCCCTTTAAACCTGTTTTTCATGCATGTGACAGCCGCTCTCCCCATCTCTTTTTTGACCCATGGGGAATGGTCGCTGTCTCCTGACACAATGATGACCTGTTCGAGATTCAACCTCTCTTTTAATGTATTTTCCAAAAGGGTCAATCCTAAAACGTCCTTCATTGTATCTTCAAGGATTTTCAGCAGGTCAGATCCTTCAGGTGTCAGTGTCATGCCGGTCGTTTTGATTTCAAGGAGATTTTGCTCTTTTAAAAACTGAACCTCCGCCCTTAAAATCCGCTCGCTTATACCGAGACTGGCGGCAAGACTTCTTCTGCCGATCGGTTCAGTCAGCCTTATGTACTGCAGAATTTCGTACCTTTTTTGCATGACATCGAGTAGATCCGGCAATAATTTTTTTTGAGCCTGTATTAGTTGATTCATGCCAAAACGTTCCTTTCATCTCAACATGGACATTTTATGTCCCGCTATGACTGAAAACGTCCCACCTCAGCCAAAAAAAAATTGCTCCTGCTTTCATTTATTATTTTAACAGGGTTAAAATGTTTATTCAACTGTTAAGAAACATTTCCTCGACAATATTCGCACAGTTGTCACACCTGGTTTTTCTATTCTAATGATGTTTCTCTCATCTTTATCTTATGCAAATGTTATCAAAAAGTGAATCCGCCATAAAAAACAGCTTGCCCGCCAACGCTTGTATTCATCGTCACAGCTGCGTTTCGGCGCTTACGAATGATAAAAAAAGAACGGCGGCTAAACGTCCTGTCCGAACGCCGCCGTCATGACATCCTGTGAAAAACAAGCAACGGCGGTTATCCAAAACACCGCCGTCAATGTCCTGTGTAAGTCAGGCCCTGGACTTGAAGCGTTTTCAAAAAAAGTTTTGGTTTTTATAGAGTGATGCTGTTGCCGACAGTCCTGAGAAAGCTTGACCACTTTTAAAACGTTTCATTTTGTCCAAAGCTTTTCGATCTCTTCCAGCGATTTATTCTTGGTTTCAGGACAAATCGTGACAACAAACAGAAAGCAGAGAATGTTGATGACTGCAAAAATCCAGAAGGTATACGCAAGGCCTAATGAGCTGATCATCATCGGTACAAATTGTCCGATCGCCCAGTTGGCTCCCCATAAGAAGATGGTCGCAATGCCGGCGGCGCGCGCCCGCAGGTGATTCGGGAATATTTCAGAAATCATAATCCATGTGATAGGTCCGACCGATACACAGAATGCGGCTACAAAACCCAAAATAAAGAAGACCAGCATGAATCCGTCTGTTAATTGAAAATAAAAAGATGTACCGATTAAAATCATAAAAATAGCCATGAAGGCGGAGCCGATGGACATCAGCTTTTTACGTCCGACCTTATCAATGAGCAGAACTGCAATCACAGTAAAAATGACTTCTACGACACCGACGACACAAGTTGTAACAAATCCGGCATTCTGTCCGAATCCCATCATTTTAAATATTTCCGGCCCGTAGTATGTGATGGCGTTCATGCCGATGACCTGATTGAACAGCGCCAGCAAGATCCCGATGAACAGCGCCTTTCTGAGGCCCGGCTTAAAGAGCTGGGATAATGATCCCATCTGTTCTATCTTCAATGAATTTTCAATGTTCTCTAATTCTTCTTTTGCAACAGCTTCCCCATTAATGCGTGTAAGAATCCTCAATGCTTCTTTTGTTCTTCCGGCTTTGGCCAGCCATCTCGGGCTTTCCGGCACAACCAGGAGCACAAGGAAAAAGATAACGGATGGAACCATTCCATAGGCGAGCATCCATCTCCAGCCGGTGTGTACGCCCCATTCATATGTACCGGATCGCTGGACGGCAAGATTGATAAAGTAGGTCGCGGAGATGCCCAAAATCGTAAAGAGCTGATATAAGGAAGATAAGCTTCCGCGGATGGCAGGCGGCGCCGCTTCTGTAATGTACGTGACAGACAGTGATGAACCCATGCCGATCCCTAAACCGCCGATGATTCTTGCAATGATTAAAATCGACACGTCTTGAGAAAGGGCCGAAATGATCGCGGATATCGCAAACAACAGAGCCGCCGTCATCAAGACTTTTTTCCTTCCGAACCGGTCGCTTAAGAAACCGGAAATTCCGACTCCTACAACGCCCCCAATCATAATGCTGGATATCACAAGGCCTTCCATAAAAGGGCTCAAGCGGTACAGATCTTTCAGAAAACCGATTGCGCCGGATATGACTGCCGTATCATATCCATACAATAAACCGCCGAGTCCCGCCGCACACGAAATCAAAATGACAAATCCCATTGAATGGCTTTTGGAAACTGGAACATTCGTTTCTGCCTGAGCTGGATGATTTGCCTCTCCTCCTGAGAATTTCAATAAAGCGCTTTCAATACGGGGTCTTGTTGTCCGTACATATCTTATAATCAAAGAATACAAACCTAAATTAGTACGTACAATTATAGAATAATTATATTTGTATTTTCTGTCAATATTTTTATAGATTTATTGCTCTGTTATATTGAAATTTATGTGTCCACATGTAGAGGAATAGATATACTAAAATACGATCAAGGCAAATCCATTTCAAAATAAAAAAAGCAATGGACGGGTTTTGCCATTCCATTGCTTTTTGATCTCCGTTTTATCCGTTTTTCCATACATCTGCACTGATTTCAAAGGAGCGCAGTCTATCTGCATGATCATATGTTTCCGAGTTAATCATGATTTCATCCGCCTGAGTGGTTTGGATAAAGTCTTCAAGCTTTTCCTTCACTTCTTCTGGCCCTCCGATGATCGTAGAGCTGAGCTGTTCATTTACCATTGCTTTCTCACGCGGCGTCCAGATTTGGTCCATATCATCGACAGGCGGCTTGAGCTGGGTCGGCGCTCCCCTGACAAGGTCTAAAAATTTCTGATAGTGCGATGTCGCAAGGCGCTGCGCTTTCTCGTTTGTATCAGCGGCTATGACGGTCACTCCGACCATCGCATACGGTTCGTCCAATACACCGGGCTTAAATGAGCTGCGGTACAGTTCTAAAGCAGGCACCGTATTTGCCGGCGAAAAATGAGCCGCAAACGCAAACGGCAAGCCGAGCTCTCCCGCAAGACGGGCGCTGAATCCGCTGGAACCGAGCAGCCAAATCGGCACATCAAGTCCTTCCCCCGGGATCGCACGCACATGATGTCTCACATTTCCGGACGGTTTAAAATAATTGCGCAGCTCTTCCAATTGCTCTGGAAAATCTTCGCCGCTGTTGAGGTTCCGTCTTAATGCCCGCGCTGTCAATTGATCCGTTCCCGGCGCCCGGCCGAGCCCCAAGTCAATTCTTCCGGGATAGAGCGACTCAAGCGTTCCGAATTGCTCCGCAATCACAAGGGAAGAGTGGTTCGGCAGCATAATACCGCCCGATCCGACGCGAATCTTCTCTGTTCCTCCGGCAATATAGCCGATCAAAACAGATGTGGCCGAACTCGCAACACCATCAATATTATGGTGCTCAGCCAGCCAGAACCTGTGATAGCCCCATTCTTCGGCATGGCGCGCCAAATCCATGGAATGTTTAAAGGATTGGGCCGCATTTCCGCCTTGTACGATAGGAGACAGATTCAATACGGAATACTTTGTATTTTTAAAATGCTGTGCTGACATTTTTTCTCCTTCTTCCTGATGAGTATTGTCATTAGAACGATAACACAACAGGGATCATGATTTAAAGAAATTAGTTCGATTGATATCGAACTAATATTCAAAAAGCTTGCCTCCTTGTTGCGGAGGCAAGCAAAGTTAACCATTGACATTAGGCTTTCGCCCTTTAAACAGATAAGCGACGGTAATGAACATGTATATTCCCGCCGTGACCAAGGTAATGACGATCGAAGTTGTTAAAACGACGCCGATTAATATCGCCGTCAGCGCAAGAATCGCCAGCCAGGTCGTATAAGGAAACCACTTGACATGATAGCCTGCCGTTACGGTCTGACCGCGTTTTCTCGATTTTAAATGGGCAATGGCGATCAGCATCCAAATCATCAGGACCGTATAGCCGAGAGAGCCCATCAAATAATCAAATGTTTGGCTGCCTGCGAATAGAGAAAACAATACACCTACATATAAGAAAGACGTACATAACAAGATCGCATAAACCGGCACTTTTTTGGCGGACAGCTTTGAAAAGATTTTCGGCACCCGGCCGTCTGAAGCCTGTGTATACAAAATACGGGATGCGCCGTAAAGTCCGGAGTTCATAGAAGAGATGATCGCCAATAAAATGACGGCATTCATCAAGTGATCCGCTCCGGGAATCCCGATCATCTTAAAGACCATCACAAAAGGGCTTTCTGACACACCATTGACTTGATTCCACGGAATCAGACTGACAATAATGAAAAATGGAAGGAGATAAAAAGCAATAATCCGTGTCAGCGTGCTGCGGACGGCTCTTGGTACGACCTGCTCCGGGTTTTTCGTCTCCGCCAAGGTCACACCGATGATTTCAGTTCCTCCATATGAATAGATAACGACTAACATAGCCGTGATCAGCCCGCCGGCGCCATTCGGAAAAAAGCCGCCATGATCGGTTAAATGAGAAAATCCAACTGCAGTATGATTGCCAAATGAGAAAAATAACAAAATAAATCCGGCTATAATAAAAACGACAATCACCGTGATTTTAATCAAAGCGAGCCAATACTCCGTCTCTGCAAAGCTTTTGACAGAAAGTAAATTCACGCTGGTGATGACAAGAGAAACAAACAGCGCCAGCACCCAAATCGGCACTCCCGGCAGCCAATATTGCAAAAATATCGCGGCGACGACAGCCTCTGCTGCAATATTCAGCACCCACATTTTCCAATAAATCCAATCTAAAAAATAAGCGGCGTACGGCCCTAAAATCGATTGAACCAGGTCCCTGAATGTCCTGGCTTCACGATGTCGAACAGCCATCTCCGCGAGCCCCTGCATAATGAACAGCAAAACCACCCCGCCGATCAGGTAGGCGATCAATACGGAAGGCCCTGCTAAATCTATCGCTTTGCTGCTTCCTTTAAATAATCCCGCTCCGATCGCTCCGCCCAGCGCCATCATCATAATATGACGGGCAGTCATCGTGCGCTCAAGCTTCTCTATTTCTTTCTCCATCTTTCATTCACTTCCTCTATTTAAAATAAAAAGGCTCATCGTCTCTTTTTCTTCTTCTGAAGATAAAGAGACGATGAGCCTTTGAAGCCAACCGCGGTACCACTCTTATTGATTCTATGACTAGAATCCAGCTTTCTTTAGCACAGCCCGCGCTGCGCTATACCCGATAACGAAGGTTAACCGTAAAGCCTTCAGGAATTGATGTCTTTCCCTTTTAGCTAGTCCACTCCCGGGCGAGTTCAAAGATTCATTAGACTGCGTCGCACCAACCCGCAGCTCTCTTTGCCAATGATGATCTTTTACTGCTCCCGTTCTTCGTGTTTTCTCTGCCTGAAAATATATTCATATAATATACGTTCTTATTTTCACTTTGTCAATACGAAAAAGTGTAACTAAATTTTAAAATTTAAATTTTTCTTTATTTTCAAGGAGAATTGCCTTTTCTATTAAGAAATGCAAGAGGATAAGAGCACAACTTTATCTTACTTAGAGAGTTTAAGATCGAAGAATGAAGAAAAAATCAGCAGATATCCTCCGAAAAAAATAGTTAAATTGAAATATTATTCAAACTTTACAAAATATTTTAACGATGATAGAGTGTGAACCGAATCATGATATCAGCTAAAGGAGGAAAAAACATGAGAAGACTTTCGTTAATGGTGATCTTGTCCGTTTTGACCCTCGTCTTCAGTTCATCATCAGTCAGCTTTGCAAAGGACATTCCCGAAAATAGGTATACTTCGCCTACGGATGCCGAATTTAGCCAGATTGAACAAATCTTACAGGACGCTGATGTCCAAACCGACAATTTGCAGAAGGAGTATGGGGTGATTGTCAATGACCCTTCCGAAAAAGTCGGCATCATTTCAGACATCCCTGCTGAAAAAGATGACTGGAGCCATGTCAGCTTCAATTCATACTATGTCGACCTCAGCAGCGGCACATTAATCGCTGAAGTGCAATTTCATTTTAAACAAAACGATGACGGTACTTCTGTGACCGAATACAAAAATCTAACGAATGGCGGAAAGTATTTCGTCAAACTTGATAAAGACGGAAATGTAATCGATGAAGAAACAGTCGGCGACATGTCGATTTTATGGAAATATTAACCTGATGAATACTCCCTTTTAAAAACGCCCTTTTACGGGGCGTTTTTTGCATCGATACATATTTTCAGAAAGCATTAAATTTTCGTGTCCATGGTCATTCAATGCTTTCTTTTGAAGAAAATGTCGGGCTTGATGACATCTCGGATTCATGATCGGACAGGTTATTGCGATGTTAAAGCACAGGCGATCATCCTTCTTTGTATAGGGGGATATCATCTTCATTTAAGCACATCTTTTCGCTCCTGATTCGACAGTTGCTGAAAAAACCCTGAAACATTTTTTCAGGGTTTTTGATGATGGGGCTCTATGATACATTCTGTCTCCCTGTGTCATCCAAAAAAATATCTTCAAGCGATGGTTCATCGACATGAATCCTGTAAATTCCCACTTTGCAGTTGGTTAGTACTCTGACGATGGCAGGGATTTTGTCTTCTGAATTCACGACGATCGAAAGCTCATTGCCCCGAAATTCAACCTGCTCGCCGGCGGATTCTAAAAAACCGTTGATCAGACTGTAATGCTGTTCAGGAATATCCGAATGCCGGATCTGAACCGTAATGTTTGACATGAAGTGTTTCCTTAATTCATCAAGCGTACCTTCTTTTAGAATACTGCCATTCTTCATAATGGCAATCCTTGTACACATTTTCTCGATCTCATTCAAATTATGGGATGTCATAAAGATCGTCTTTCCTTCTTTTTGCAGATCCATAATCAGTTTTTGTATGTACAGGCCCGATTCGGCATCAATACCGGATGTCGGTTCATCCAAAAAGATTAATTCAGGATCATGAATGATCGCTTGGGCAATGCCTAGCTTTTTCTTCATGCCAAATGAATATGCGCCCGCTTTTTTATCGTCATGCTCCAGCAGTCCGACTCTTTCTAAAACGGCTTTGCACTGCGTTGTTGATACGCTTTGGCCGTTTAGCTTGGCGAAATATTTTAAGTGCCCGACCGCCGTCAGTGAATCATAAAGGGTTGAATAATCCGGGAGCACCCCTATGCGATGCTTCACTTTTTCGATCGAAGATTCGTTTAATAAACGAAAGCTTCCTGCAGATGGCTGAATGATCCCTGTGATCATATTAATAAATGTTGATTTTCCCGCCCCATTGCGGCCCAGGAATCCGTAAATCTCGCCTTTTTTCACCTGAAGATCAACATGATCGACGACCGTTGTGGCGCCGTAGCTTTTCATCAGTCCGTTTGCCTCGATCACCATCTCCATTATAAATCTCTCCTTTTAAATAAAACGATTGCTCCGAACAGGACCGCGAGTGCGTAAATCAAGTCGATAAGGATGAAATAGCTTCCAAGATCAGCGTAATAGTAAGGTGTAACATATTTAAACGAGCTGATCATGACATTCTCAGAGTTGATAGCCCAAAAGCTGAGGGCGGGAAAGAAAAGGGCAAATACAATTCCGAAAAATATGGACATAGCAGGCTTGGAAAAAATAACGGAAAATAGCAGATTTAAAGCAATTGCAGCTGCAAGAAATGCCATACATTCAACAGCTCCGAACCAAAAAAATGTTCTGGAAACCATCATAACCAATAGGAAAGACGCTGTCATACAAATGATCCAAAATAACCAGACTCCTAAAAATTTCCCCACTATAATCTTGGTGTGCGAAGTTTTCGTCACAAGAAATCTAATGGTGCGCGAATTGACTTCCCGGTTGATCATATCATGGGATAATCCCGAAATAATCAGAAAACCAAACAGAAAGACGATGACGGCTATTCCGGCTTCGTTCGGGTTATCACCCAAGCCCAAATCGCGGATAAGATCGGCCGGTGCGTTTTCGATGAGCTCCGCAACTTTATAGCTCACCCAAAAAATAATGATCATGATAATAATTGATTTGATACTTTTAAAAAGACTTTTAAATTCATTCAGACAGATGGCCCACATGACGTGTCACTCCTTTACTACCTTCCATTATAGGGAGTGAACATTATCGGGAAATAATCATATCCTTAACTTTACCTTAAATCGTTGAACTTCCCCTATACTGGAAGATGTATCATAGCAGAGACTAACCTAAAAGAAGGAAATTAAATTTGTTTAAAATCAGCGAGTTCTCCAAGCTGAGCCAAGTCCCTGTAAACCCTGCGCTACCATGATCAAATGGGATTGTTAAAACCGACTCATACTGATGCAGAAACAGACTGCCGTTACCATACGGCATATCAGCTTTTTCCATTGAATCGTATTTAGACCTTTAAAGAGCTGGGGTTCACACTTTAACAGATTGGCCATCTCTTGGATGAAGATGTTTCAACGGATCAGAATCGCGGCATGTTTCGGCTGAAAAAAGCCGAGATTCAGACGCTGCCGGAAGAGGAGCAGGCACGCCTGCAATGGATAGAAGAACGGCTTGAACAGGTAGAAAAGGAAGGACGTTTTGTAACAGAGTTCGAGGTCGTTCTCGAAAAGCATGGAGCTGGTTTCTTTGCGACAACAGACTTCACTGAGGCGAATTCCCGCTCTCTTCGAACAGTTGAATGTTCAATTGGTGAATATATCAACATCTTCACTTCCTCAGGATCGTTCTTTGGCATGGTTGTGAAGAATGTGAGGATGAAATTGATTTAGAAGCAGGCTATCTGATCAAACGGCCACTTTCTGCACACCTGCATAACGGTCGGAAGTCCCTATGATGGCGGCTCTATTGCACCGCTGCCGCCCGTCAAGCCCTTGCAGCGCAAGTGCTCATTTAGCCGGTTGGGATTGAACAAAATGGTATCGAATGAAGAAAAATGCACCGCTCCGCGAAGTGTTTTTTCATCCCGACCATGAACATTCAAATGACTGTATAGCGGAAGTGCAAATTCCCGTTGAAAAAAAACAGGTTTTCCACCCACTATCAAGAAAGAGATTCAAAACAAATCATAACGGAATTGAATATCCCAGTGACAATCCAGGACGAAACGTTGCTGCCGGTTATTCCAAGGAGCTGAGCATATTAAACATACCTTCAGAGGATAGAACACTCTGAAGGTATGTTTCTAGCGGTCTGTTACGACAATATAAGCCGCTTTAACAGGGCCATGGACGCCGACAACCAGATCCATTTCAATATCGGCTGAATTGCTTGGTCCTGTTATATAGTTGATGCATGACGGGATGACTTCGCCGTCTGCAACCTTTTGTTTGATGATCCCGCTTGCCTGTGTCATTCTCGGAACGATCGAGCTTTTTGGAACGATCGCAATGTGTGTCGTTGGCAGCAAGCTGACAGAACGCCCTTTGTCTTTTGAACTGAAAAGGACGACCGTTCCCGATTCTGCAAGAGTGATTTCGCTGAAGGTAATGCCGATGTTTGCCTGTTCGGCGTGCTGAATATTTTCCTCTCCCGCAGCGGCATTCCATTCCCATACCTTAGTGCCTTCATTCGGCCATCTGTCTGTTAAAAGGCTTGACAGTCCGTACTCTTGAAAACGGTTATCTTTTGGAACAATGACAGGTCCGCCCCCAAATCGCGATGCTTGTTCATACAAGGCATCATGCAGGCCGATGGCGTCTGTTTCAATCAGTTCTGTATGAATCTTCAGGCAGTGCTCTTTTAAGACGCCGACCAGCTCATCTTGCGTATAGCCTTGGTACACCCGGTGCTGCGGCTGATGGGCGTAATCGGGAACAGAAACGCCGGCTGACCGCCTATCTCGACCGAGCCTTTCCGCAATCCGGTTTAAAAAGCTGTCCTTGTTTTGGATTGTTCCGTTTGTCATCTGTCTTCCCCCTTATCGTTCTGTCTGTCCTGAAACCAGTCGCGGAACCTAGACCCATTCGGTGCGGGGAAATCGCGAATTTGCGTCCATTGTTTTAACGGACCGGGCCCCTTCGTAATTTTTTCACCGTCTTTAAACGGCTTCATCGCTGCCGGAGCCCATTTCGAGCCCATTTTGTAAAGGGACGGCGTAGAAGTCCCCAATCCGAACGCCTTCATCGCCAGCTTTTCTGAAATCGGTGCGCGCCCTTCTTTTTCGACGATGCGCTGCCTATGTTTTAAGAGCAGCTCATGAAGCGGAATTTTAACCGGACACGCTTCCGTGCAGGCGGCACATAATGAAGAAGCGTAAGGCAGCTCCTTGTAATCGTCATACCCTCCGAGAAGCGGCGATAATACCGCCCCGATGGGACCGGAATAAATCGAGCCGTAAGAATGGCCGCCGACATGGCGGTAGACCGGACAGACATTGATGCAGGCCGCACAGCGGATGCACTGAAGGACGGATTGAAATTCGGTTCCGAGAATCTTCGAACGCCCGTTATCAACGATTACGAGATGGAATTCCTCCGGTCCGTCTGCTTCATCTGGCAGTTTCGGCCCCGTCAAAGCTGTGATATAGCTTGTCAGCCGCTGGCCGACCGCGCTTCTGGTCAGCATTCCGACAAGAACTTCAAATTCGTCGAATGATGGGACGATCCGTTCCATTCCCATCACGGTGATCTGTGTTTTCGGAATGGTCGTCACAAGGCGTCCGTTTCCCTCATTTGTGACGAGGCTGACAGACCCTGTATCGGCAATTGCAAAATTGCAGCCCGTAATGCCGATGTCCGCCTCCAAAAACTTCTTCCTGAGCACGGCTCGCGCGTGCATGACGAGCTCCTCAGGCTGTTCCGTTTTGCGATAGCCGATCCGTTCTTTAAATACGTCGCGGATCTGTTCTTTGTTTTTATGCAGCGCCGGGGCGACGATATGTGATGGCGGATCATGGTCGTCAATCTGGAGGATGTACTCTCCCAAATCGGTTTCAACCACTTCACAGCCTTCGTTTTCAAGCGCTTCATTCATATTGATTTCTTCCGTGACCATCGACTTTGATTTCACAATTTTTTTGCCGTTTTTCTTTTTCACGACATCGCGGATGTAGCCTGCTGCTTCCTCGGCCGTCTCAGCAAAAAAAACGTGCCCGCCTTTTTTGGCGACATTTTCGGCGAGCTGTTCGAGATAATAATCAAGATTCGCCAGCACGTGCTGCCTGATTTCTTCGGCAAGCGACCGCCATTCTTCCCAGTTTCCGAGCTCTTCCGCCGCCTCGAGCCGCCTCGCTCTTAGACGCTCTTGGGCGCTTGAGACGGCTCCCCTCATAAACTCATTTTCAAGCCCTTCTGATACGCGTTCTTTAAATTTTTGTGTTCCGATCTTCATCGCCATGACCATCTTCCCCCTCTATCTGTTAAATGACCGGATGTCTGTTATCTGCTGTTTAAAACCTCTGCAATGTGCATGACTTGTATCGGCTTTTCTTTCCTGCCGATTCGCCCCCCGATATTCATCAAACAGCCGCAGTCCGCCCCGATCAACACGTCTGCACCCGTGTCTTCAACACAAGCCACTTTTTCATCGACCATCTGCTCGGATATTTGCGACATTTTCACCGAAAATGTCCCCCCAAATCCGCAGCAGTCATGCTTGCGCTCTAGCGGCACGAATTCCAGCCCTTTCACATGGCTGAGCAGTTTCATCGGCGTGTCTGCCACGCCCAGAAGCCTTGTCATGTGACATGAGGTATGATAAGTTGCCTTTTTCTCCAACTGTGCCCCTACGTCTTCTATCTTCAATACATTGACGATAAAGTCCGTCAGCTCATACGTTTTATCAGCCAGCCGCTGCGCTTTGTCCGCCCAGGCAGGCTCATCCCGGAAAAGGTGCGGGTATTCTTTAAACATAAAAGCGCAAGATCCTGAAGGGCTGACGACATATTCAGCGGATTCAAACGTTTCAATCATGCGCCTCATCGCTTTTTTCGAGTCTTTGACATAGCCGCTGTTGTAGGCAGGCTGTCCGCAGCAGATCTGGCCTTCGGGAAAATCCACATCACACCCCAGCCGTTCCAGCAGTTCAACGGTTGCCTTTCCGACATTCGTCTGAAACATGTCAACCAAACACGTGATAAACAGTGAAACTTTCATCTTGATCCCCTCTCCCGACCTAAGATAATCAGGTCATCTGATGACTTGGTTAAAAAACCCTCTTTCTCCATCTTACAACTTGTGAACATTTTTTGAAAGGGGTTTCTTTTTGGTTTTCACTCAGTCATGCCTATGAAAAGCAGGACGCCGCTGCTTTTCAAATGGCTGTTTCATCGGCTTGTTTAGTTTCTTCAAAGTAGGCGGCCAGCACCTTTTCCACGTTTGTCAAATGATCAAGCATGGCTTTTTCCGCTTTTTGGCCGTCCCGTTCCTTCACGGCCTGATAGATGGCTTCATGCTCCTCATAAAGGCGTTGAACAGATGTTTTTTTGGAAAACAGCCAGATTTTGCGCGTTTCTCTCATCGTTTCAATCAAAAGGGATGAAACATGGTTCATCAGGCCTTTTAACAGATCATTTTGCGATGCCCCGGCTAGCGCCAAATGAAAGGCGAGATCGGCTTTTTCGCCAAGCTCCCCGTTGCCGTCCGCCTGTTTCATATCTTGAAGCGCCGTACGCATGTGTTCCAAGTCTTCTTCCGTGCGTTTTTGAGCCGCTCCGGAAACAGCGCCGATTTCAAGAATTTTGCGCACTTCAAGGAGCTCGGCGACATCCTTCTTTTTCATCAGCAGGGCAGCGGAAAGAGGAATCGAGACTTGATCGGACTCAAACCTCTTGACATAGGTGCCTTCTCCCTGCCTCATTTCCACCATCCCCATCGCTTTCAAAGCGGACAGCGCTTCCCTGACTGCTGAGCGGCTGACTTGAAAGCTCTCCGCAAGCAATTGGACGGAGTCAAGCTTATCACCCGGCTGAATCTCTCCGTTTTTAATCGATTCAAGAAGGGCTTCTGCCACTTCTTCATATATTTTTTTCGTCTTGATTTGTTTATATTTCAATTTTTTTCACCTCTTAAACAGACTGGGCTTGATGCATCATTCTTCTTATTATACCGTTCTTTGCGTCCGGAACATATAGCAGGGAGTCATACAAAAAAAGATTGTAATTTATGACATTGAGAAATATAATGCTAAATGATCGGTCTTATCATCATGTCATCTGATGATTAGAAACAAAGGGGGAATTGAAGATGGGATGGACACAGGTGTATACACCGCTGGGGAATAGCTTACCGCTATCTTCACTCGCAGCGCTTATTCCGATTTTGTATTTCTTTTGGGCTTTGGCCATCAAACGAATGAAAGGGCATACAGCCGGGTTGACGACTTTGCTGATTGCATTGGTGCTGGCTGTTTTCGTTTACGGAATGCCGGCCGAAAAAGCCGTGATGTCGGCGTCCCAAGGTGCAGTATACGGACTTTTGCCAATCGGCTGGATTATTATCACATCGGTTTTTTTGTACAAGCTTACGGTCAAAACCGGACAATTTGAAGTGATTCGCAGTTCTGTTCTGTCAATCACTGATGACCGGCGCCTGCAGGCACTTTTGATAGCGTTTTCATTCGGGGCGTTTTTAGAAGGGGCGGCAGGCTTTGGCGCACCGGTCGCCATATCCGCTGCATTGCTTGCAGGACTTGGGTTCAACCCTTTATATGCGGCAGGCATCTGTTTAATCGCCAATACGGCGCCGGTCGCCTTCGGTGCGATCGGGATTCCGATTATTGCGGTTGAAGGGCCGACCGGCATTCCGGCGATGGAGATTTCAAAAATGGTCGGACGCCAGCTGCCGTTTTTATCTGTTTTTATTCCATTTTATTTGATCGTGATCATGAGCGGATTCAGAAGATCTTTGGAAGTGCTGCCGGCGATTTTAGTGTCAGGCGTTTCGTTTGCTGTGACCCAGTATCTCAGCTCAAACTTTTTAGGTCCCGAGCTTCCGGATATTTTATCAGCGATCGTTTCACTTGTTGCACTTGCCGTTTTCTTAAAATTCTGGAAGCCGAAAACGACATTCAAATTTCCGCACGAGAAGGAAGCAGCTGCCGCAGCCGAGGCGGAACAGCCTGAATATCGGCAAGGTGCATATTCTGCAGGGCGGATTTTCAAGGCGTGGACACCGTTTTTATTGCTGACCGCAATGGTTTCCCTTTGGGGAATTCCCGCTGTGAAACAGGCGCTGACCGGACATTATGAAGGGTCAAATCCATTGCTGATTGTTTTAAATGACGCCGGCAGCCGGCTGTCATTCGCGCCGGGTGTGCCTTTTTTGCATAATCAAATACTGGACTCATCAGGAAAACCGATCGAGGCTCTTTATAAA
This sequence comes from Bacillus swezeyi, assembly GCF_001969815.1. GTDB lineage: Bacteria > Bacillota > Bacilli > Bacillales > Bacillaceae > Bacillus > Bacillus swezeyi. The sequence goes on from NZ_MRBK01000006.1 coordinate 543,792, forward strand.
CTCGAACTGCTAGGATCAGCAGGGACGGCTATACTGATTGCAGCTGTACTGACAAAGTTTGTGACGGCCATTGCCTGGAAAGATTGGGGCGCTGTGCTGATAGATACGCTGAAGGAGCTGAGAAAGCCGGTATTGACGATTGCTTCTGTCGTCGGCTTTGCCTATGTCACCAATTCTTCGGGCATGAGTACGACCCTCGGTATGTCACTGGCGATGACGGGTGCGATGTTTTCGTTTTTCTCTCCTGTTCTTGGCTGGCTCGGCGTATTTATTACAGGTTCTGACACGTCCGCAAATTTGTTGTTCGGCAGTCTGCAAAAAGTCACCGCAACATCGGTCGGAATGGAACCGGTGCTGTCTGTAGCAGCCAATTCTTCCGGCGGTGTCACAGGAAAAATGATTTCTCCGCAATCCATTGCGGTCGCCTGTGCAGCTGTCGGTCTAGCGGGGAAAGAGTCGGACTTGCTCCGCTTTACACTGAAGCATAGCTTATTTCTCTTATTCTTGGTTTGTATGATCACATTCCTGCAGCATCATGTGTTTTCATGGATGATTCCGTAAAAAAGGGCCGCCGGCACTGCCGGTCGGCCTTTATTCATATCGTTTTCTGATGGATGAAGGCAAAATGTTGAGCTGGTCTCTGTATTTGGCAACTGTTCGCCTGGAGATGACGACACCGTGCTTTTCATTTAACAAATCGGCCAGCTTCTGATCTGAAAGCGGTTTCATTTTATTTTCTTCTTCGATCAGACGGCGGAGATGCGCTTTGACTGCATGACTTGACGTATGACCGTCAGAGGCATCTTTTACTTTTGCTGAAAAAAACCGCTTGAGCTCGCATAGCTCATAAGGCGTTTGCACAAACTTCCCTTTCACCGCCCGGCTCACCGTGGATTCATGAATGCCGAGGGCATCGGCGATTTCTTTTAATGTCAGAGGCTGAATTTCATTTTTTCCTTTTAGAAAATAATCTTTTTGCCGAACCATGATTTCCCCCATGACCCTGCTCATCGTTTCCCTTCTTTGTTTAAGGGCATTGTCAAGCCATTTCCACTGCCTGTATTTATCGGATATAAAGGCGGAGGCGTCATCATTCGCCCGTCTCTCTAAAAACGGCTCATAAAACGCATTAAGCTGGATGTCCGGAAAAGAACGGCTGCTGAGTTCAAGCATCAATTTTCCGTCCTGAATGAAAATGATCAAGTCAGGTTCAATGTAGACGTCCCGCTCCCCAGCGTCATAAAGCAAGCCAGGCCTCGGCGTCAGTCCGGTGATAAGATCCTGAATATCCTGAAGCTCTAAAAGGGAGAGACCCGCTGCGGCAGAAAGCTCTTTCCATGCTTTGTTAGCGAAAAGTTCGAAATAGCTGGACATGACTTTTTCCGCATCTGCCGTTTGTTTTGGGAGCCGCCTCAATTGAATTAGGATGCATTCCTTGAGGGATCGCGCTCCTATTCCGGCAGGTTCAAGCGTCTGCAGTTTTGCCAGGACTGTTTCGACTTCCTCGCTTGGCACAGACAGTGCGGAGGCGATAAAGGACAGCTTTTCTGTCACATATCCGTTTGAATCAATCGATTCAGCCAAATAGCTGAATATGCGCTTCTCCCGATCTGACAAATGCAAATCGAGCGCCTGCCGTTTTAAAGCGCTTTTTAAATCCTCATGCGTCGTTCCGGCAGGAAGCGGATATTCTCTTTGTAAATGCTGATTGGTTTTATGGTAAAATGATCGTGGAATATCGGGGTCTTTCCGTTCGATAAGAGGGTTTTCCAGTGAGAGTTCATCAATCCGGCTGTTAAGCTCAGCCGAAGTATACTGCAGCATATTAATGGCTTGTGTAAGCCCCTGTGTCAAGTGAAGTTTTACCGTTTGCTGCTGCTGCACATTCAAGTTCATCATTTCTCCCCCTCCCATTATTAGTTTACACGATCGATTCCGTACCGTATAGACATAAAAAGGAGTGTTTTCCATTGTCAGAACTTTTTTCTGTGCCTTATTTCATAGACAATTTTAAAACCCATATTGAAATGAATCCAAATGAGGACAAGGTGCATGCGATGAACAGCTATTACCGCTCCGTCGTTTCAACGCTTGTTCAGGATCAGCTGACAAAAAATGCAGTTGTTTTAAAACGGATTCAGCATTTGGATGAGGCTTATAACAAAGTAAAACGTGAAGAAGCATAGCATGAAAAAAGCCGTCTGTTACGCATGAACAGGCGGCTTTTCTGTTTTTGTCCCGTCTTTTTGTATCAGCTTTGTATTCGGGATGTCTTTCATCCATGTATTGTAGTAGTTCGCGTTTTTTCCATAGGAGTTGTCGATTACGACGTTCTCCTTTTGCAGCAGGCACGATAAAATATGGCCGTGCAGCCTTGAAGTGACAACCGATTCATAACGGCTGAAAAAAAGGATCGATTTGCTGACGAGAGAATCTGAATAACGTCTCCAATAAGAAGCGATCGGCAGCGGATTTCCCGCTTTTTTGTTGAGAATGTTTAAGGTTTGAAGCCGCTTGATGCCGCGCTTGTCTTTATCGGACAAAATCACGTTCCAGTCATATGTATCAGGCTCTCCTGCTGTCTGTAAAGTGCTGTTGGCTTCCTTATCCGTTCTGATCAATCGCAAAACAGATGCCGACGGGTTTTCAGAAGGCGCAATCGGCCAGAGCTGATGGGCCATATCCGGCATCATTCTCAGGTTTTTCAGCCCTTCGAAGCGTTCAGCAGCAAACTGGAATGACGCCTTTTCTCTCGCAAATAAATGAAGATCCTGATGAGCTGTTAAAATGTCCCGCGTCCGCTTGATATTTTCTTCATTTTCATAATAAATGGACTGCGGCAGAATCACGATCCGGTTGTCGGGATAGTGCTGGACAACACGCTCCCTGAATTGCTGGAAGTGGGGATACAAATCACCGAAGTTGCCTCCGCCCTGGCAGACAATAATCACATTCTTAGGAATGTTGCGGCCGGGAATGAAGTTTTCTGCGTTCCACCTTTCGCGCACCCGAATCCCGTACGCTTTAAAAAATGCTTCCGTTCCTTTCATGATCAGCAAATCGCCTACATTCCCGTAAAGGGGGTAGTCCAAATAAACGACTGACGAATGCCTCGGTATGACATCCAATATTTCTCCCAGCTTCTCTTTTAAGCTGTCCATGGAATATGTAATCGCCATGTTTAGCACCTCATTTATATTTAATCCGGTCGGCAAGCACCTGAATAACCCGGTCTTGTTCTTCTCGTGTCAGGCTTGATCCTGACGGGAGGCATAGTCCTCTGTGAAATAAATCATCGGCAACAGATCCGCTTTCATCATGCGGATAAAAGGCGGCGCCATTAAAAAGCGGCTGTCTGTGCAGAGGCTTCCATAACGGACGCGCTTCAATATTCTCGCCGGCAAGCTGTTCAATGATCTCCGCGGGCGATGTTTTAATCTTTTTTTCATCAAATGTTAATGTCGTCAGCCAGCGGTTCGACATGCCAAATTCAGGCATGAAGTCTACACCGTCCATTTCAGAGAGCGCCTCTTGATAGCGCTTGAAAATGGCGCGCCGGGCATTCACCCTGTCATCCAAAACTTCGAGCTGGGCAATGCCGATTCCGGCGAGCACATTGCTCAACCGGTAATTGTAGCCCGTTTTTTGGTGCTGATAATGGATCGCCGGCTCCCGCGCCTGGGTGGCTAAAAACCGCGCTCTTTTCAAAGCGTCTTCATCATCGCTGACAAGCATCCCCCCGCCTGAGGTCGTGATAATTTTATTGCCGTTGAACGAGTAAATGCCAAAGCGGCCAAACGTTCCGCTCTTTCTGCCTTTGTACACAGATCCTAGAGATTCTGCCGCATCTTCAATGACAGGCACCGCAAATCTGTCGCAAATCTCGATAATCTCATCCATTTTGGCGCTTTGCCCGTACAAATTGACAACGATGACCGCTTTCGGAAGATGTCTGGCCCGCTCCGCCTCGTCAAGCGCCCGTTCAAGCGCTTGAGGCGACATGTTCCATGTATCTCTTTCAGAATCAATAAACACCGGCTCGGCCTGCTCATACAAAATGGGGTTGGCGCTTGCGACAAATGTAAAAGAGGAACAAAATACAGTATCGCCTTTTCCAGCTCCCAATAACTTGAGTGCGAGATGAATCGCGGCTGTTCCCGAGCTGACGGCGGCCGCACCGGCCGTTCCGGCATAGGCGGCAAGTTTTTCTTCAAATGTATCGACCAGGGGGCCGAGTGGTGCGATCCAGTTTGTCCTGAAGGCTTCAGCTACATAGCGCTCTTCCTCTCCGCTCATATGCGGCGGCGATAAATAAATTCGCTTTTTCTGACTCATTTTTTTCACCCTTTTTACAACTGTGATTTGATTGTTCTTGCAGGAACTCCGACTGCTGTTGCATCATCTGGGATATCATCTATGATCGCTGCACCCGCTCCCGTCACGCTCCGGCGTCCGATCGTTTTCCCCGGGATAACGACCGTCCCCGCTCCGACATGCGCCCCGTCCATAACCGTCACGCCTCCGGTCAAAACCGTTCCCGGTGAAAGATGGACATAGTCGCCGATTTGATTGTCGTGTTCGACGATCGCACCTGTATTGACAATACTGTGCATACCGATACAGGCATCGGCTTGGATGACGCTGGCCGCCATTACAACAGATCCCCTTTCAATCCGGGCCGATCTGCTGACCGCAGCAGACGGATGAACCAGTACCGCATACCGTTCAAGGGGAAGGCCTAGGCTTTCAAACAACTTTTTTCGCAGATTATTTCTGCCGACGGCGATGATGAATTTCACATCAGGACACAAACGAATCAGTTCGTCTGCCGCGAATGAAGGTCCATGATAAACACCGTTTTCAATGTGAAGCGATTCAAACCGGTCATCGAGAATTCCGGCAAGCACTGTATCCGGACGCTCTTCAACGATATCCCGGATGACTTTGCCGTGGCCTCCGGCACCGATGATCACCATGCTTTGCATCAGGCCTTCCTTCTCCCTGTAAATTTTTCCGTGGTCACGTGTCGATCTTGGCTGACGCCTTCCGATTTCAGCACTTTTCCGACTGTTAGCAAAAGGATTTTGATATCAAGCAAAAAAGACCGGTGATCCACATACCAGACATCGAGTTCAAATTTTTCTTCCCATGTCACTTTATTTCTGCCGTTAATTTGCGCCCAGCCCGTGATGCCCGGTCTGACTTCGTGGCGTCTCCACTGTCTTTTTGTGTAAAGGGGAATATACTCCATCAAAAGGGGACGGGGACCGACAAGGCTCAGGTCGCCCTTGATGACATTAATCAGCTGCGGCAGTTCATCCAGGCTCGTTTTTCTGATCAGCCTGCCCGTTTTTGTCAGCCGTTTTTCGTCGCTGAGCAGGTTTCCCGCTTCATCTCTTTCATCAGTCATCGTTCTAAACTTATATAGTGTAAAAGGTTCGCCGTTCAAGCCCGGACGGGTTTGGCGGAATAAGACAGGCGAGCCGATTTTCCACCTGATGAGACAAGCCGTGAAGATCATGGCCGGGCTGAGAGCAGCCAGCAAAATCACCGCGAATACAAGATCGAAAAAACGTTTAGCTATCATGAAAACCGCACCCCTTTCTTTTATTTGAAAAATCCCTTTTGAAAAGGGAGTGATGCAGAAGACCGCAACGTCTTTAGCTTGGCTGAAACGGCAAGCCGTTCATCTTTTGTAAGCATCACAAAATAAGCAAACAGCACATAAGCGCCCGTGGCCACCAGCCCCGTCATGATAAGAGAGAGCAGGCTGTCAACCGGAAAAAAGAATTGAATCGCAAAACAGACAGCCAAAGCAAATGAAGCCCCGGCAAGCGGAGCATAAACGCCTTTATAAAAGACCCGTTTTCTCTCGCCCGTTATTTTTGACGCATAAATCGGTGTGAAGACAACGTTTTTCAGCATTAAAGCAGCCGCGCCGGCAATCGCAATCCCGTAAAGACCCAATCCTGCCGGGCCGCTCAAAGCAATGGCAAGCAGCAAATTGACGGCACCGAAGGCAACCGTCGTCAGCGCCGGTGTTTTCAGCTTGTTATAGGCTGTAAAAATATAAAAAAGCGGCGCCGGGCTTAATGAAACCACCAAGTAACCGGCATGTATCAATAAGAGCCATTTTAAATGTTCAAATGAAGGCCCGAGCCAAAGCGTCAAAAACGGGCCGGCCAGCCCGCCGAGCAGCGCCGCCGGCAAAGCAAGCACGATTCCGTTAAATCTGACGGCCTGATTGGCGTAGCGGACAAGCCCCTCTTTGTCGCCTCTTGAATAATAGAGTGTAATCGTCGGTGAAAATACAGCGGCAAGCGTCCCCGACATCGTCCGGATTAAAAGCGGAAACTGAATAATCGCTGCATACATCCCGGATTCGGAAACCCCAAGCATGACATTGGCCACCATTAGATCGATTTGCAAAAAAAGAAGCACACCGATTTGGCTGATAGAACTCCATCCCCCTGCCTGCAGGAGCTTTCTGCACTTTTTAAACGACATATCCTTTATCCGAAACGAAAACCACGGAATTAATTTTTTAAAGAATATGATCGACAGAACACACGCCGAAACCGCAGCGATGAGAGCGGCAAGCTGGATGTGCCAGATTTTCGGCGCAAACCATGAGAAAATGCATAATACGCTCACCACGCGAATCAGCATTTGTACAGCCTGGATCGTGCTTGTAATATAAATTTTGTTGGCAAAAAACGGCCCGGCTGCAAATCCCGACATAAAAAAGGTTAATAAAAAAAGAAGACTGCCAATCAACAGCGCGGTCTGCACATCGCCTAAGAGGCCGGAGGGCACGCGAATGATCGAATCGATAAGAAACACCGTTCCAACGAGCGGCAAGAATAAAAAAACCGAAAGAGCAAGTGATGAGACAATATAAGTATTCATATAGCCTCTTGCTTCATCATGCGCTCCCCTGTGGGCTGACACGGAAAAGAACCTGACAACAACCGCACTCAGGGCGACCGTAATAATCGAAAAATAGTTGATCATATTTTGTGTTAAATGAACGAACCCGAATGCTTCAACCCCGAGGTTTTTGATCACAAACGGCGTCAGCCACATCGAAAACAGCACGGATAATAAAAAAGACGCCATATTGGCGCCGAGATTCAAGATAAATGTCTTATTCAAAAGGCTCATCCCTTACTGGGCAGATTTCGTTTAAAAAACAATTCGAGCAGAATCGGAACATTCAGCTTGCATAACAATAAAACGAGCCGCTGCCCGGTTAATAGCTTAGTATTCCGAATGGATGTGGCTTTGACGCATGACTGCACCATCCGATAAGACAAAATGTCTTTTATATGCCGCCGCACCTGTTTTGAAGGCTTAGGTTCGGCGCAGGCATTGGCTAAAAGCATTGGAATTTGGTGTTTGCACATGTATGTTACAAGGTCGTCCGCACATTCATCCAGCAGCTGAAATGTCTCATAGAACCTCTTTTTCGCACGATATTGCCTGATCAGGCTTTCATCCATATACGGTTTATAAGGAACCTCTGTCAAGCTTTGCGGATTCCACCTGTACATGTAGTAGCCCTCGTCGATCGCTTTCACCCGTTTCGCGGCATAAAAAGCGTACAGATTAAACGGCGAATCTTCCGCAAAACGAATATCCTCATAAAAAAACAGCTGGTTTTGCTTCAGCAGATCGCGCCTGTACAAATTCCGCCACACATACCAGATAAACCGGGATTCGTGCGCCCGTTTCAGCTCATGTTTAATATCCCAGCTTAACAGCAGGCGGCCGGCCGGCAAAGGAGGCGGAAAATAGGCTTGTTCTGTGTCCGAATGTTTGTGAAAACCGCACATGACGATATCAAGATCGTCTTTTTTGGCGGCGCCGTACATGTTCTCAAACATTGCAGGCGCTACAAAATCATCCCCGTCGACAAAACCGATATAATCTCCTGTCGCGGCCTGAAGGCCCGCATTTCTTGCTGAGCTCAGCCCTCCGTTTTTTTTATGGATGACTTTGACTCTTGCGTCCTTTCCGCAGTACCTTCTGGCTATTTCCCCCGACCTGTCGGGAGAGCCGTCATCAACAAGGATGATTTCGATATTTCTCAAGGTCTGCCTGAGCAGAGAATTGACGCATTCCTCAATATAATCCTCGACATTGTACATTGGAACAATGATACTGACAAATGGCTTCATTGAATATCACCTATGATTTTCTGTCTTAGATCTTTAAAATAATGATCCCTTGATGGCATTTCTTTATATGATGAATCGTTTTTGATTAATTCTTCAATCGCAAGGAGAACTTCTGCCGTGTTCGGCTTCTCTACAAGCTTCATTGACGGAGCATCTTTCAGCCAGTGGAAGCCTTCAAGCACCTTGTGGTCAAAAGAGCGGATCACAACACAAGGAGTCCCTGTAATCGCGCAAAAGATCATGCCGTGCAGCCTGTCCGTGACGACCACCTCGGCACCTCCCAGCTGATCCCAAAGCTTATTCAGCTCGCTCTCACGCGAGACGCGGCTGACTCTCTTGCCGATCGTCGTTGTAAAGGTTTTTGCTTCACCATACTCATCATTGACCGCCTTCAGCAGTGTTTCCCGCTCTTCCGGTTTGAGAAAGCTTTCTTTATCGTCCCTTAAACAAATGAAAACGCCGTCTCTTTCAGATTGCTGCTCTTTCTTTAAATAGAGCACCATATCAGGCTGTTTCAGAATCGTTTTGTTTGAGAAATGCTGTTTCATAAATTGATAGGTTGTATCATCACGCGCCATCATCAGCAGACGCGGATGAGAATTGTAGATTTTTTTCGCCCTTTTTAATTCCTTTTGTCCGTAAGGCGTTCTGGAAAAATGGACAGTGGCCGGAAGCTGGACGATTTTATAATGCTTAAATGCCTTAATAATGAAGCGCCTTGTCCATTCCTCATTTCTGTACAAATCCCCCATGTTGCCTCCGCCGATGATGAACACCATATCCTCGGGATGGCGGACGCGTCTCAGCGCTTTTGCATGTTTATAAATATCATTGATACCGATCTCAATGACTTCAAAATCGGCAAACTCATTTTCTATGAATGTCCGGCTTGCCAGGGCAATCGCATGATCCCCCAAATTATCATGAGAAGGAATTAAAGTCAGAATGATCTTTTTCTTGCCTTTATATTGGTCAAATCGCTTTAAACCCGGTGTACCCATCATATATTCCGAAGGATATTTCACCTTTAGCAGAAGCCATTCCGCAAGATTGATTTTCAATTCCTGAAAGGTCATTTCCTCACCGCCTATTTCTTCATTCTGTACTCGATTAATTTCTGATAGATAGCTGCGAATCCATACACGGCCGGAATAAGCCGGTAGCGAATCAGCAAAAGAAGCAGTTTCTTCTTTGAATCAAAAGCCGTCAGATCGACAGCGGGGATTTTCCCTCTGAATTCGGGACAAGTGCATATTCGGCGGATATTTTTATACTTCTCTGCCGAGGAGCTTTTGTTCCGGCTCTTACATTCATTCAAAACACTGATGCAGCCGTGGTTGACGATAAAAACATGAAGCGCTTCTTTTAAAGCCGGGAGCTCCCCGCGCTTTGTCAGACAATCCAGGTTTGCCTCATAAAGAGCAAGTCCGTCTTCAAACAGACCGGTCTGATATTTTTGGACAATCGATGATAAATGAACCCGGTAATGATAAAGCGGCTTCGGCAAAAACACCGCGGAATCAGCAAACAGCAGGCACCTGAAACTAAAATATTGATCTTCAATATTCTCGAGCTCCTCCCGAAGAGGAAAGACGAGCTGATGCTGTTCAATCAGGCTTCGTCTGTAAAGTTTATTCCAGGAAAAGCCGCTCACTCTGCCTTTCAACAGGTCTGTGATGAATGCGTCCTTCGGCTTTCCGGCATAGTTTTTGGCTATGTCCGGATAGACCGTTTTTCCCGTATCCTGGATTTCCACGGCATAATCGCAGATGACGAGGTCGGCATCTTCAGCCTTCGCTTTTTCATACATAGATTGGCAATAGTCCGCTTCAATCCAGTCATCGGAATCGATGAACGCCAAGTATTCCCCTGATGCCGCTTCAATGCCTTTATTCCTTACCGCGCCGAGACCTTGATTTTCCTGGATGATCGTTTTGATGCGGCCGTCCTTTTTGGCAAAGTGGTTAATCATTTTCTGGCTTCCATCTGTCGAACCGTCATTGACGATGATGATTTCAATATTGTTTAAGGTTTGGTTGATCAGCGATTGTAAACAATTCGGCAAAAAAGCTTCTGTATTATATACTGCGACCAGTAGACTAACTGCTGGGTTTTCCAATATGATTACTCCTTTGTCGGCATTTTTCACAAGACGGGATGATGATCCGCCGCGCCTTTTGTCGTCAACGTTCAAAAATCGTTCTGTACGGCAGCACCGAAGAATCAAACGGCATAAGCATAAAGCTGTATAAGAAATAGCAGATCAAAATCAAAACATATAGAAGCGCATTCGATTTCGGCTCAAAAATCCGCACAAAATAAGGAACGAGAATCAGCTGATAGAGCCCAAAATAGATGTTAAACCTCGCAAAAATGACATCCTTTGTCGCTAAAATCCCGAATAAAAAGCCGATCAGACAAAGGTTGACGATATAATCGACCTCAGGCCAGCGCTTTCGCAGCTGCTCCCTGAAGCAGAAAGCAAGCACAAGCGGGAGAAGAAGAACAATGATTTTAATCGAGTTCATTCCGTTTGAATTTCTCGTCAGCCACTCTTCATAGTGTCCGTATGAGCTGTTCTCAAGAACGACGAGAAATACGGAAAGAAATTTTTGATACAAGAAAGAGCCTGCTAAAAATAATAGAGTGAGACAGCCCAGCACAGGCGACCACGCTTTTCTTCTGACAATGAAATAGACCGGAATCATGATCAATGCAGAAGAATGAAAAAGCGAACAGATCAGCACGATGATGGTGTAGCGCACCCAGTTTCCATTGATCAGGTATTTGACCGCCCAAAACAGAATGCCTGCCACCATATACTGGCGAATGCCATTAAATGAAGCATAGTAGTGAAACATGCCGATCAATAGAAACATGCTTAATTCAAACGGCCGTCCAAACATATAAAGCGTCTTCACGATAAAGATGTAAGTAATGGCCGCCACAGTGGCAAACATGATTTGCGGATCATGTGTGATCTGATTCAATAGCCATAAGAGCGCAGTAAATCCCGGATCAGTCGACGCTTTGGCCGTGCCGAACCCGAATATTTCCCATATATTTTCGTATTTAGCGGCTAATTCATAAAGCAGCATATACGTATGGTAATCTGTTCCGACCTTGTATCTTAGTCCGGCAACAATAATCAATGAAACAAGCGGCACGACCGCAAGAATCGCATTCGGACGATAGCCTGTCGGCATCCTGTGATCTTCTCTGCCGTACATTTTTGCAAACCATGACCAGACAAAAACGACCCCCATATTCAACATATAGACAGCCATGATTTACCGCCCTTCTTGAGCAGAGATCGAATACATATTCAGCAGCCTCTTTAAATTTGCCTTTGCATCATAGCCTCTCTCTGTCAAGCTGTGCTGAATGTCCATCCATGTCGGCTTTTTCATTTGAACGGCCCGGCTGATTTCTTCGGTCCACTGTTCAAAACCCGTATCAAGACCGAGCCGCCTCAATAGGCCGAGCCCCAAATCCGTTTCCTCTGTAATTGCGTCCGAGACAATGCAAGGAAGACCTGAAGCCTGCGCTTCTACAAGAACGAGCGGCAGACCTTCAAACAAGGAAGGCATGACAAATACATCAAATGTCTGCATGAGAGCCGGGATATCTTCAACAACGCCGAGAAAGAGAATATCCTTTTCCAAACCAAGAGCGGCAGCTTTTTCTTCTATTTGTGTCCGCAGCGGTCCGTCGCCAGCGAACACAATTTGAAAGGGTATGTCCGTTTTCTTTAAATGCACGGCGAAATGAAGCATAAACGGATGGTTTTTTTGCTCGAAAAACCGGCCGACATGTCCGATGACCATTGTGTTTTCCCGAATGCCGAATTCCCTTTTCACAGCCGCTTTCGAAAGACTGTCCGCCTCTTTGAAACGGTCCAGGTCAATCCCGTTTTGCAAAAGATGAACCGCTTTTTTTCTCATTTTTTTCCCGCCGAACAAAAAACGCCCGGCATCTTGGCCACAGGCGCATAGACCCGTAGAATACGAGAGTATCAGACGCCGGAATACATGAAGCTGCAATGTATCCAAGAGCCGCGGATTCGGCTTCCAGGCTGTATTGTGAGAATGGCAGATTCTGACCGGAACACCGGCGAGCTTGGCCGCCAAAGCGGCGAAACCCGTCTGGAAATCCGTGTGGGCGTGTACAGCCGAATACGGCCCTTTTTCAATCAGAATGTCCCTGATGTTTTTGATGTAAGCCAAAAGACCGGACCGGCCGATGCTAGGTACATAAAACACGCGGCCGCCGCGGGTTATGATCTCGGGGTCATAGTCACACGTTTCCTCCCGATGAGAAATAAAATCAAATTGAACATGGCGCCGGTCTGTATGGCGATACATATTCATGATCATCGTCTCCGCGCCGCCGCGGTTCATTCCGCTTACGATGTGAAGCACCCGTTTTGGTCTCACGCTTCCGTCATTCATGTTTTACGACCCCTCCGCCTTCATTCATCAATCTTTTTTTATGATATTTGTTCATGACAAAAGGAGGCATGAGCCCCCTTATGATTGGTTTCATCGTATAGACATAGTCTGAGAGCGGCAGCTTCAGCCGTCTGCACGCCGTAAAGACGATACATGCATTATCAATGGAATAGCTGAACTTTCTCCTCTTAAATGCCGATTCATCTTCCCTTACTTTGTATAAAGCCTCCTGAAGATTGTAGCCTCTGTATCCCGCTTCAAAAAAACGGAGCCACAAATCGATATCTTCCATTCTCCTTGTCCGCCGGCCTACACGGTATCCTTTCAGGGCATGGTAAACTTCCGCCCTCATCATAATCGTCGCATGGCAAAACGGTGTGCCTTTCGCCATCACTCTTGGCCCGGGTGAGGATGGCATCATTCTGACGCCTCTCACACCTTCCTCATCGAAAGCGATCATCCCGCTGCCGACGACCTGGTAATGGGACTGCGATTCCAAAAACGCGACCTGTTTTTCAAAGCGCCTTGCCAAAGAGATATCATCACCGTCCTGGCGCGCGATATATTTTCCTTCGGTATATTGGAGACAATGATTTAATGAGGCCGCCAGCCGCTTGTTTTCCTCATTCCTGATCAGCTTGATTTTATCGCTGTAATGCCTGGCATACTGCCTGGCGATTTCATATGTCCGATCTGTTGAAGCATCATCACAAATAATCAGTTCCCAGTTTTTATAGGTTTGGCTCAAAATCGATTCGATGCTCTGAGCCAGCGTGTCTTCACAATTATAGACTCCCATAATGACAGAAACTTTCGGCTTTTGTCCGTCTGTCATCCTTTCAGCCTCCTCTCAGCTGTTTCATTTTTCATAAAGGAAGAATAAATGTCTGCCATCTCTTTCACCGTACGCTTCTGCGAATAAACGGCGGCCGTCCTTCTCCCCGCTTCCCCCATCTGTTTTTGTAAATCTGCTGAATGATAAAGACGCAAAAGACGGTCGCTGAAGATCCCGGCGTCTCCTTGCGGAATGAGAAATCCGTTGATCCCGTTTTTTATGACTTCACGGTGGCCGCGGTTGTCCGTTGCAACGGCGGGTTTTCCTGCCGCCATGCCTTCGAGCAGATTCATGCCGAGCCCTTCCCTGATGCTTGAAGCGACAGATACATCAGCAAGCTGGATCCATTCATGAATCTCCTTTTGAAATCCCGCAAATCGGATGTTTGCAGCGATCCCCTTTTGTTCTGCCAAACGGCTGTACTCTTTTTCCATCTGTCCTTTGCCGGCAAAAACGAGTTTGATGTTCGGCATCCTGTCTTTTAAAAGAGCCGCCGCTTCGATTAACAGCGACTGATTTTTATTTACGTTCAGCTCAGCCGGATATATGAGGATAAAATCATCTTCGTTCAGATGATATTTCTTTCTGAGCCGCTGTTTTTCTGCTTCATCAACAGGCTGAAACCGTTCCGTATCGACGCCGATGCCGTGGATTTTTTCCGTCCGCATCGCTTTTCGCAAACCCTTTGCGAGCCGAAAGTCTTCTTCATTAATCGTAATCAGGCAATCGGTCAAAGAGGAGAGACCTTTTTCAATCGGATAGTACAACAGCCAATTTTTCAGAGGCGCACCCTTGCAAAAATGAAAACCGTGGGCGGTATAGATCACTTTTGCTCCCAGCTTTCTCTTCTTTCGGGCAGCAAGACGGGCCAGCACCCCTCCCATCGGAGTGTGGCAATGAATGAGGCTGTACTGATTCTCGTCCATGATGCGCGCCAGATCCCGATAGGCCGCCAAATTGCTCGCTTGCAGAGGAGAGCGCTTGATATCGATATCGTATTTTTTATCGACAAAGGGAAGCGGCATACTTCCTTTTGCCGCTACATGGACATTCCAGCCCTGTTCTTTAAACCATTTTAAATATGGAAGGTGGAAGGCTTTAAAGTGGTAGTCCACCGTCGCGCAAAACAAAACCGTTCTTGGCATGATCGATCCCCCTAATGCGCTGTCACCAGCTTTTTCTCATGTTGGCCGATGGCGCTGAACAAACGCTCCTTCAGCTCGTGATCTGACAAATACATAAACTCTTCCATAAATGTTTTCAGCACCGTCCATTCGACATCGACCGCCTTGCCGATATGGATTTTTGGAAAGACCTGTTCAGCCAGCACTTCATTTTGATTGAGCAGTTCTTCATACATTTTTTCGCCAGGACGGATGCCGGTAAATTCGATTTTGATCTGATCTGTCGAATAACCTGACAGCTTTATGAGGTTTTTGGCGAGATCGACGATTTTCACAGGTTCGCCCATGTCGAGTACAAAAATTTGTCTTCCTTTGGCAAGCGCTCCAGCTTGAATAACAAGTCTTGAGGCCTCTGGGATCGTCATGAAGTAACGGGTCATATCCTGGTGTGTCACGGTTACCGGGCCGCCTTTTGCAATTTGCTTTTTGAAAATCGGAATGACGCTTCCCCTGCTGCCGAGCACATTGCCGAAGCGGACAGCAACAAATTTTGTCTTGCTTGTTTTGCCGAGATTCATAATCAGCATTTCCGCAAACCGCTTTGTCGCTCCCATAATATTGGCAGGATTGACCGCTTTGTCGGACGAAATGAGGACAAACGTTTCCACACCGGTTTCATCCGCGGCTTCGGCGACGTTTTGAGTGCCGAGAATATTGTTTTTGATCGCTTCTTTTGGGCACTTTTCCATTAACGGAACATGCTTGTGCGCAGCTGCATGATATATGACATTCGGTTTATAGCGCTCCATCAGCCGGAACATTTTCTCTCTGTCCTGAATGTCGGCAATCTCCGGATAATAGCTGACATTCTTTCCGAATCTTTCTGTCAGCTCAAGCAATATTGAATGAATGCTGTTTTCTCCGTGGCCGACTAAAATAATCGATTTCGGTTTGAATCTGCTGATCTGACGGCAGATTTCCGAACCGATCGAACCTCCGGCTCCAGTAACAAGAACGACGCGGTCCTTCACGGTATTGGAGATTTCGCTCGTGTCAAGCTGGACAGGCTCCCTTCCAAGCAGATCCTCCGCTTTAACGTCGCGAAGCTGGCCGACGGGGTGTCTGCCTAGCAACATCTCATCAATTTTCGGCATAACTTGGGTTTTTACACCTGTCTGTGCACAGGCTTTATACATTTCCTGCATTTGAGCGACGCTTAAGGACGGAATGGCAATGATGATCATGTCAATATTCCATTGCCGAACGGCCTGAGCGATTTGCTCTTTTCCGCCTAAAACGGGAAGCCCCATGATTTCAAGGCGATATTTTGTTTTGTCATCATCAATAAATGCGACAGGCTTAATATTCAATTCCGGCTTCTGCAGAAGCTGTTTCGCTGTCAGACTTCCGGCAGAGCCAGCCCCAATGATGAGCGCTCTGGCAGAGCCCTTGCTTCCCTTATTCACCTGTTCCCTGATGATCCGCCACATCATTCGCGATCCGCCGATCAGCAGCAATTGGAAAAGCCAGCTCAAACATAAAAGGCGGACAGGAACGGTTTGAAATAAAAACAGCTCAATGACCACCGTCACAAGATGGGACAATGTGATTGATTTTAATAAAACATACAATTCCCCAATGCTTGCATACTCCCACACCTTTTTATAAAGATGAAAACAATGGGCAAATAAATGCTGGGCGGCAAGCAGAATCAGTGAGGTCATCAACAGCATTTCCGAAGGATATAGATCATATGATGGCAAAATCAGCTGATACCCGATAAAAATAGACAGCAAAACCAAGTACGAATCGAGTGCGGTAATAATGGAAAGCCTTCTCCGATATGTCAATTTCCTACCTCCTAATGTATCTTTCTAGCTGATAGGATCTTTCAGGCAAAATCCCATCAGCTAAAAAGATACCGACGATTTTTAAATCTGAATTAGAAAGTACATACAATAAAAATGGGCATTTAACCCGTCCTCACGCCCCGCCATCGACGACTTGCATCTAAGGCAGCTAAAAAAACTGCCCACAGTAGAGCCGAGTGCCTCCGTTGGTAAAGGTAAGGAGGCATCACCTTAGCAGCAGCGCCGCTAAAAGCAAAATTCATCATTACATTGTTGCATAATTATATTGACGTGTTTTCTTCACTTTCCGTCCGTTTAAGACAGCTCCAAGCAGTTCGCTTTTTGAAGAGTTCAGTGCATCGCGCGATTTAATCGCGTTATCCAGCTTTGTTTTTCCGCTTAAGATGACAAGGATGCTTCCATCTACTTGATTCGCCAAAATTTGTGCGTCGGCCACCGGCAAAAGCGGCGGAGAATCAAGGAGGACTAAGTCATATTGTCTGTATGCTTCCGCAAACAGATCCTCCATCGCCTGAGACGACAAGAGCTCCGACGGATTTGGCGGAATCGGGCCGCTTGTCAGCACATGGAGATTTTCCGCCTGGCTTTGCTGAACGACATGTTCGAGGCTCGACTTTTTCATCAGCACATTCGTCACCCCTGAATGGTTATCCAGCTCAAAGATCTTATGGATGGTCGGCTTTCTTAAATCTGCATCAATCAGAAGAACCCTTTTCTCCTGCTGCGAAAACACGATCGCCAAGTTAGAAGCCGAGAATGATTTCCCTTCTCCCGGAAGGCCCGAAGTGATGAGCAATGATCTGAACGGCTTTGCAAAAGAAGAAAACTCAATATTCGTCCTGATCGTCCGATACTGTTCGACAATCGGTGCATTAGGCTGATGCAAAGCAACAAGCGATGACTGATATTTGTGAGAGCGTTTTTTTCTAATACCCAAGCGGCTCACTCCTCCCCGGTTTCACGCGAACATTCATATCATCATCTCCGCGGAACCGGCTTTTTTTGTGTTTCAATTGTTCAATGCTTCCCAAGTAAATGAACCCCGCCTCCTTTTCGACTTGAGACGGCCTTGCAACCGTATCGTCGATAAAATCAAGGAAGAAAGCCAAGGCGATTCCAGTCATCAATGCGGCGCCGAACGCCAGCAGCATATTCATCTTGTAATTCGGCCTGACCGGGACCGGCGAATCGGCGATTTCAGCCTTTGAGAGAACAGTTACACGATCGGTGTTCATAATCTTTTTAATCTCTTTTTTGAGAACAGCCGTTAAAGTGTTCGCTATATCGGCCGCTGTCTTCTGATTTCCATCCTGAACTGTTATGTTAATGATCTCTGACTCGCTTTCGGTGCTTGTTGCAATTTTTTCGCTTAAGCTGCCCGCGGAATACGGCAAATGAAGCTCTTGCTTAACTTGCTCAAGGATCACCGGGTTTTTCAATAGCGCCTGAAATGTCCTCGTGTATTGAAGATTGATTTGAATATCGCTGAAAGTGGCACTCCCCTTTTTCTCGCTGACTAAAATCTGTGTCGAAGCCTGATAGACAGGTGTCAGCACAAAGTACTGAACGATTCCGCAAGCCAATGTTGAACTTATTGTTAAAAAAAGAATGAGAACGGTTCTCTTTCTCAGTATCGCAACCAATTCTCTAAAATTTATGTTTTCCTTCATGCTTGACTGCCTCCTCAGGAATGCCGTTTGTTAATGATTGGATTATAAAAGAAATAATTTGAATTGAAAAATGCTGAAATTAGCTATATAGTTCTTTTTAGAGAACAAATCCGTTCGTTTTCTTTTGTTTTCTGTCGATATCTTAAATTTTTGAATTTTATAAAGAACAAATTATTTCTTATAATGAACAAGAAAGCGTTTTAAAATGAATGGCTAGGGGAAGGGGAGGAATGAGTATGATCGGGAAAGTCATCCGAATGTACCGCAAGAGAAAAGGCTACTCCATTAACCAGCTTGCGGATATAGCAGGCGTGTCAAAATCTTATTTAAGCAAAATTGAACGCGGGGTTCACAGAAACCCTTCTGTCGAATTTCTTAAAAAAATCTCCCGGGCTTTGAAAGTAGATTTAAAAGAGCTGTTTGATACCGAAGTCATCCTTTATCGGCGAGCCGAACATGAGGATGAATGGAGAACGCATTTGGTGCAGGCCGTACAAGCGGGCATGAATCAGGAAGAACTGTTTCAATTTACACACCGCCTCAAACAGAAAAAGAAAGAGCGGCGCCTTTATCGAAGCAGGGAGCTTACACAAGCCAACATCGACGAATGGAGATCGCTCATGCTTGAAGCGAAAGAAATGGGGCTGACAATTCAGGAAGTAGAAGATTTTTTGAAGAGAACAAGAAGCCATTAAGTTGTACCGCACTCATTCATAAAACGATAACGGAGACCTTTTGACTTTAACCATTCATCCAGAACCTTCTATACAGACGCTCTAAATCACGCTGAAATCAGCCGGTATGAATCCGGCGAAAATTCCGAATAATCATATTAATAAACAGCAAGTCCAACGAATGACATATGTCTTTGGCTCCGTTTTCACCAGTTTGTCTTATTTATCACACATACTGATTCATGGCTTTAGTCCAATCTGTGGTTAAAGACTTTTTGCTTATGTTTATATATAAATGAAGAAACTCGGATCAATGGCCTTTAACACATTCCTCTTTCATAAGAAACCCTCTGTCTTCGGTATATAAAGTGACCTTTGTCATCGGCATGATTTCCTTGAACGAGAGATTGAGCCCTTAGTGCATTTTTGTTGAACCCATTGCCGCGAATCGATTAAAATGAATAAAACTGAAAGCAGGTGATGAATAGATGAAAGTATTAGTGATGGTATTTCATCCGAATATGGAGGAGTCTGTCGTCAACAAAGCATTCGCAAAAAAAGTGAACGACGAACCGTATGTCACATTCAGAGATATGTACAAGGAATATCCGGACGAGGCTATTGATGTGGAAAAAGAACAGCGCCTCCTGGAAGAGCACGACCGGATCGTGTTTCAATTTCCGCTTTATTGGTACAGCTCGCCACCGCTTTTAAAGAAATGGCTGGACCACGTTCTTCTCTATGGCTGGGCTTACGGGACAAACGGCACCGCGCTTCACGGCAAGGAATTCATGGTGGCAATTTCCGCCGGAGCTCTTGAAGAAGCCTATCAGGCAGGCGGCTCCAATCATTATTCAATCAGCGAATTGCTAAAGCCTTTTCAGGCCACAAGCAACTTTATCGGTACTACATACCTTCCGCCATATGTCTTTTATCAGGCCGGTTCGACTGAAGAAAGCGTACTTGCTGAAGGTGCGGAACAATACAGGGAACATATTTTCAAGTCTTTTAAATAAAAAAAAGCCCGGCTCTGATGAGTCGGGTTTTTAGATTGTTGACAAAACCCTAAAACGGTTTAAAGTTTTAGGATTTTGTCATCCTTACATACGCGGGAAGGGGTTCAAGCTTAATGCTCTGTTTTTCCAGTAATAAAACGGGATCATCTGAATACTTGGCAAATGAAGGCGATGCGCAAACCACTTTCAGCAAATGAACCAATCTTCTTTCACTTTTCTTTGCGGTGACTACTGTTTTGGAGCAAGCTCAGCGGCAGATCGCAAAGCGGCGATCATGCTTCTTTCATCCGCTTTATTCTGTCCGGCGATATCAAAAGCGGTGCCATGGTCAACTGATGTGCGGATCACGCCGCCGTTCAGCCCCACCGTAATGTTGACGCCTTCTTCCAGGCCGAGGACTTTTATTGGAATATGTCCTTGATCATGGTAGCAGGCAACGACAAGATCAACATCCCCCCGTGCGGCTTTGTAAAACAAAGTGTCCGCCGGATGAGGACCGCTCGCCTCGATGCCTTCAGCTGCCGCCTGTTCAATACCTGGAACCAATTGGTTATCTTCTTCCCCATTTCCAAATAATCCGTTTTCACCGGCATGGGGATTAATTCCGCAAACCGCGATTCTTGGACGTTTGAACCCGGCTCTTGTCAATGTATCATGGGCAAGCCGGATGACTTTATAGGTCCGCTCAGGGGTAATCGATTGAATCGCTTCGATCAGCCCTTGATGGGTGGTCAGATGAATCACTTTCAGCTTTGGCGATGAAAGCATCATGCTATAGTCAGATGTATTTGTCAGATGAGCGAGAATTTCTGTATGCCCCGGGTATTGATGCCCGCCTTTATGCAGCGCTTCTTTATTTAAAGGAGCTGTGCAAATCGCTTGGATAAGGCCTGCCCGGGCAAGTTCAACCGCTTTTTTCAGAAATTGAAAAGCGGCATTTCCCGCCTCTGGCGATACCTTCCCAAAAGGCAGATTGTCAGGCAGCAGATCGATATCAAGACAATCGATTTTTTCATGTATAAAGCTGCATTCTTCCACATGGCCAACCTTGTTGATAACTGCCTGCGATCCGGTTTGGGCGGCAGCTTTTTCAAGCATTTTCATATCGCCGATAACAAGCGGCCTGCATATGTCGTACACTTCGCGGGACTTGAGCGCCTTTACAATGATTTCAGGACCGACGCCTGCCGCGTCGCCCATCGTAATACCGATGATCGGTTTTTCCATTTTTTAACCTCCTTGAAGCTTGATTGCTGCATTGGTGATCGCTGAGCGGGAACCAAAATTTCCGGCCTTTGTGACAATGTACAGATCCTCACCGGCTGTTCCCAGCGGGATGCCCGGCTCCACTTCGTCCAATAGCCGGATTTCGCGGATCTGAAGCTGGTGCAGCACTTGATAGGCTGTATCACCTCCCGTTAAAAACAGTCGTTTCACGGCAAGTTCTTGAATCAATTCACCTGCCAGTTCTCCAAGCGCGGCAGAAACCGCATCACTTGTTTGAATGGAAGTCAGCCCCCGTTTTCTTCCGATCTCTCTCGTCTCTATTAAGTTATCTGAAGAACAGAGGACGATATTTTTAGAGTGGCGCCAGGCTTCCGCTGCTCTTTCCTTTAGACGTTTGAACTCTTTTCTTTTCGCAGCCCCGCCGATCAACACGCTCTCTGACATCATTTCCACTTTTTCCGCCATATCAGCGGCGAAAAGCTCGCAAAGCTGCATTCTTCCTGTTTGGCTCACGCTTCCGGCGACAAACAGGACCGGAAGGCTGTCAGGCGGAACATTTTGATTGAGCGGCCTTTCTTTCAGATTAAAAGCTTTGGGTAGACAGCTCATTAATCCCGCCGATCCCGCCAAAATCATGGAATATGGCAAATCAACGTGCATAAACGCCAGGCGTTCAAGATCAGATTCATAGACTGAATCAGCCGTCACATAAGTCATTCCCCCGGCCCGAAAGTCATCCAGTTTTTTTCGCAAATGCCCGCTTCCTTTGCGAATATCTTCATAAGTCAAATGGCCGCACTTCCGTCCGGTCTGCTTTTCTATTAATCTTTGAATATTTGATTCTGTGACAGGTGTTTTCGGATCATTCGCTGCTTCGGTTTTATGCAGCTCTGTGCCGTTCACATAGTGAATGCCGCCAATCACTTGGCGTCCGTTTTTAGGATAACCCGGGGCGATCACGACAAAGTCCGGGCGAAACACTTCATACATCGCATTAAGCTCAGCTCCGATATTTCCCCGCATCGTGCTGTCGATTTTCTTATACACCACATCAAAGCTTGTTTGAGAAATTTGCTTGCTGATTTTTTTGACTGCCGTCTCAGCACGAGCCGCAGGCATCGATCTGCTGTCCGTATTGAAAATAACGGCGTCGCTTGTTTGCCGTTCAGTGCATTCTTCAGCTTCTATTTTGACAGAAACGTTCAAGCCATAATGAACAAGCTGGCCGCCGCAGTCGCTCGCCCCAGTCAAGTCATCTGCGATAATTGCAATTTTCACATTGTTCATCCTTTAATCTATGAGTTTTTGATAGATGCCTTTTATATCATTCAGAGCAAGCGCTTTTGGATTGTTATTCAATAAGCGCGTCACTTTGGATGCAGAGTTCGCCAATTCATCTAAATCATGTTCCGCTACTCCGTATTTTTTTAAATCCTGCGGAATGTTCAAAGCTTGAGTCCATTCTTTGATTTGATCATTAACAGCGCGCGACGCCTGTTCTGCGGTCATATTCGCAGCAGCAATTCCCATTGGTTCAGCCGCCAATGACAGCCGTTCTGCAATGGCATCCATATTGAACTCCATCACATGCGGAAGAAGCATTGAATTGGCGACTCCGTGCGGAATGTTGTATTTTCCGCCAAGCGGATAGGCCAGGGCGTGAACTGCGGCCGTTCCTGCGGCTGTCAGCGCCATGCCTCCATAAGCCGAACCAAGCAGCATGTCCTCTCTCGCTTTGATTGATGAACCATTTTCATATGCTTCAACAATGCTTCTTGAAATCAGCCTGATTGATTCTAAAGCGAACATATCGCTGATCGGATTTGCTTTATTGGAAATGAACGATTCAAGGGAATGGGTGAATGCGTCCATTCCGGTGGCCGCTGTAATCGGTTTTGGCAGTCCAAGGGTGATGACAGGGTCAAGAATGACAAGCTTCGGCAGCAGAAACGGACTGACGATGCCGACCTTCAGTTCTTGTTCGGGAAGCGTAACAATCGCGTTTGGCGTTACCTCTGCGCCTGTTCCCGAGGTGCTTGGGATTAATACGGCCGGTATTCCGGGCTTTTCGACCAGATTGGTGCCGAGCAGTTCCTCAATTTGTTTTGAATTCGTATGCAGCACAGACAAAATTTTTGTCCCGTCAAGAACGCTGCCGCCGCCTATGCCGATGAGCATGTCATATTGCTTTTCGCGAATGTCCGCAAACACTTCTGCGATATTTTGAGCGGTAGGCTCAGGTAAAATGTCTGTGCAAACATCTGACCGCATGCCAAGTTCAGTAAGCTGTGCCTGAACATCGCTGATCGTTCCAAGTTTGACGATCGAGGGCTGGGTGATGATCAGCACATGATCAGCCTTCAATCCCGAAGCTTTTACGTGGTGTCCCAAGCGGCTGATCGAATGTGGGCCTGCCACGATGTGATCGGCTGTGCGAAATTGATAATTCGCCATCATTCTCGAAACCTCCTTATTTTGATTGATAGTAAGCAACCATTTTCTCGACTTCGCGCAGAGCATCGCCCATTAATTCGCCTGCGGGCGCTTTTGGCGGGCCCACAGGCACCCTATAAAGCTCAACCGCTTTTTTCAAGGCCGCCGGGATCGTAGCAAGGCCAAATGTATCGCGAAGCGGCTGAAGCTCCCTCTGGGCAGCCTTCGCCTTTTCCGTCTCGCCGTCCAGCCAATATTGATAGATAGACACTACGATTTCCGGAAGCATATTCGCCGTCGCTGCGACAGCGCCTGTTCCGCCTGCCTGAAGGGTTTTTAAGATAAGTGAATCCGTGCCTGCCAATACTGCAAAGTCTTCATTTTTCGTATGCTCGATATACTGTTGGATGTTTTCAAATTTTCCGCTGCTGTCTTTAATGCCAACGATATTGTCCACTTTTGCAAGCTCAGCCACCGTCTCAGCTTCTAAATGAAAACCGGTTTTTGAAGGAATATGATATAGCAGAACCGGCAGAGAAACGGATGCTGCGATTGTTTTATAATGGGCCGCCGCTTCTTCCTGTGTCGGCGGGATAAAGAACGGGGTGATGATAGACAACGCATCAGCGCCGAGGCGCTCCATTTCTTTAGAAAGCTCGATCACTTCTTCTGTGCTGTTTCCTCCGCTTCCAACCATGACAGGAACGCGTCCGGCAGTTTCTTGAATGATGATCTCTGCAACCTTCAACTTGTCTTCCTTGTTGAACAAATGAAATTCTCCATTTGTGCCCAGTGCAAAAAGTCCATGTACATTAGCGTCGATCAAATGATTTGTCAGCTGTTTCAGCGCCGTTTCATTAATGTCTTGATCTTTCGTCAACGGTGTCAGCATCGCGGGATAAATCCCCTTTGGTAAAAAACCCATGTTTGCCTCCCCTTCCCGTAAAGCGTTTTCAAAATTGATTATATACATAAACGTTTCATTTATCAACAATATAAACATAAATATCGTTCGATAATTGTTGCATATTAAAACAAAAAATAAAACACCCGGGGTTAGCGGGTGTTTTTTCAAATGGCTATTTCAGTTTTCTCCAAAGCGTCGTTCTGTTAATTCCCAGCCTTTCTGCTGTTCTTGTTTGATTCTTGCCCTCTTCCGTATATACTTTTTGAATGATCCGTTTCTCAATTTCTTCAAGTGTTCCGGATAAATCAATTTCTCCTTTTCCATCATCCTCCAAACGATTCAGAACCCGCTCGACATCAGCCTTCTCAATATATGCTCCCTTCGCTTCAAGCACGCAGGTTCGGACTGTTCTTCTTAATTGATTGAGATTGTCCGGCCATTTCGCCTCTTCAAGATTTGCACGCGCATCGCTTCGAAAACCGACAATTTGTTTTCCGAATGTCTCATTGCTTTCTGCAATAAACTGATAGGCCAAATGCCAAATGTCTTCTTTTCTTTCAGACAGCCGCGGAACATGTAATTCCAAATGACAAAGGGCATCATATAATTCTGCTGAAAATTTATCCTCGGCAGCAAGAAGGTTCACATTGCGGGATGAAGATAATATCAGCCTGAACTCGTTCAATGGCCCGTTGATTCGCCTCAGCAGGAGTTGTTGAGCCCTTTGCGGCATGCGGTCGATTTGCGTGATGTACAGCGTGCCCGTTCCTGAGAAGATGTCTTCGCTTTCGCATACATGCTCCCATTCTTTGTCGGACAGCAAGCCGGCATCGATCTTTTTAAACGGCTCATGCTTGTTTGAACTTTTCATATGGATCAGGCGAGCCAAATGTTCTTTCCCTGTCCCGGGAGCCCCGTTGATCCATACAGGCTCCCGCCTTGATGCATACCTTTCTGCATTTTGCAAAACCCGCTGCATTTTTTCGCTCTTTGAAGTTTCCATATAACCTGCCCGCAAAGGCTGCTGGTGAGGAAATTGAATGGTTACGCCCGGTACAGCCGAAAGGGTAATATCAGCTGATTTTTCTGCCGTAAACACGGTTAATGCCTCACCGGATACAAAGACCCTCCGCCCTGTCATTGTCCATGTCTGCTTCTGCTCCCGAAATCTGTACTGAATTTCTCCCTTTTTTTCCGCCTCACCGATCAATTCTTTTATATTTTGAAGAGGGCCGATATGTTCAGCAAACACGTTGTTCTGAAAAACCGGCCGTAACTTTTCGTTATATACCGCATAGCCGGTCTCATCCTGTTGTAAGATGTGGTAAGGCACTGCATATTTATGTTTGATCTTATTTAAAAAAGAATACAGCTTTTTAGCATATAAAAAGGCTTTGGCAATGCTTTCTTTTCCAGAAGTCAAAAGAAGTCCGTTTAATCCGAGCCGCTCTGCTTTTTCAATTGTGATCACATCGCCGATGATGACCTGATAATCCTGTTTCTTAAGCTGAATAAGCATAGGCTCGACATCGCTTTCAGCTGATACTGTATATGTATCCATGCTGATATCCAAAATTTCACAAACAGCTGATGCACCGTCTGATATCAGCGGAAATCCGACAATCGCCGTTTTCCCCGGGTATCCCTTGGCAAGCGTAAGCACCCGCAAAATATCATATCCCGACACCTCTATATCGACGACAGGGATCGAAACCTCATGCTGGATCAGTTCTGCGGTTCCTCCCCTGCTGATGATCATATCGGTTCCGTTGGCCTCCGCTTCTTTTGCCAGCTCCACACCCCTCTGCAAATCCCCTGAAACTGCTTGAAATTCAAAATCCTCGTGTTCTGCTAATTGAATCATCAACTCTTTTAATCCTTCATAAGGAGCAATCGCCATCACTTTCATGTTTTATCACCTTTTGTTGCAATTTTAAACACATTATCACTATACCAAATAGCAGAAATATTTGGAAGCAGCAAAGAAAAAAAGTGAAAACAAAAAGGCCTCCATTACGAAAGCCATTCTTCTCCCCACCGGGCCATCTCTTTAAAAACGCTTCGGAAAGCTTCTCCCTTTTCTGTTAAAGTGACGGGAAATCATTCCGTTTTCTTCAAGATGCCTTAATGTGTCCATTAATCCTTTTGTGTTGACGTTTCCCAAGTTCTTCTGAGCTCGTTGAATCGCCGCTTGCCTTTGGTGAGTACGGCCAGAACCGAAAATGACCATTACCAAGACAAAATCAGAAAAAACTTTCGATTCCCGATGAATTTTGGAAAAATATCATGATGTAAGGATGAACGCTTTTTCATGCTCCGAAATAACGGATGTTTTCCAGCTCCCCCGGCGGGATCTCGTAGAAATCGCATTGCTTCAGAAAGGTTTCCATACAGACTATGGAATCATATGAAAAAGAGTCTTTTCGCTCATTATTGATTGCTAATGCAAAAAAATGTATGACAAAAGGGGAACTTAGACCAGTTGAGCTCCATTGCCATAATGTACTAGAATAATGGTAATTCAATATCGTCGGGATTGTTACTGTTCATCAGGCAAGACCTAAAATGTGTGAAGGGCAAAGTCTATCTTTTGCCGTGCATGACCTTACACATTTTAGGTCTTTTTTCTGTTCTTATAGGACAATGTCAGAAACCGTCAGCAATCCTGCGGATAGGGGTGATGTTTGGCCAAAGTTCATTTTTTAGACATATGCACACGATGATGAAATGAAAAAAGGGAGGAATTTCGATGAACATCAAAAACATTGCCAAAAAAGCGACAGCCTTTACCGTTGCAACAGCTCTACTGGCAGGAGGCGCGTCACAAGCCTTTGCAAAAGAGACGAAAGATTACAAAAAAAGCTACGGATTTTCCCACATTACAAGACATGACATGCTGAAAATTCCTGAGCAGCAAAAGAGTGAACAATTTAAAGTTCCTCAATTCGATGCAAAAACCATCCAAAACATCCCTTCAGCAAAAGGTTATGACAGTTCAGGAAAGCTGATCGATTTAGATGTGTGGGACAGCTGGCCGCTGCAAAATGCCGATGGGACTGTCGCTACATACAACGGCTATCACCTTGTTTTCGCTTTGGCGGGTGACCCGAAAGACGTCGATGACACATCCATTTACTTGTTCTATCAAAAGAAAGGCGATACATCAATCGACAGCTGGAAAAATGCCGGCAGAGTGTTTAAGAACAGCGATAAATTCGTTCCCAACGATCCGTACCTTAAACATCAAACTCAGGAATGGTCAGGTTCTGCAACACTAACCACAGACGGAAAAGTCCGGTTGTTTTACACGGCTTTCTCTGGCACGCAATACGGCAAACAAACTTTGACAACGGCGCAAGTGAATTTTTCTCAGCCGAATTCCGACACTCTCAAAATTGAAGGTGTGGAAGACTACAAATCCGTTTTTGACGGTGCGGACGGTACAGTGTACCAAAACGTTCAGCAATTTATTGACGAAGGAAACTACAGCTCAGGCGACAACCATACGCTGAGAGACCCTCATTATGTTGAAGACCGCGGCCATAAATATCTCGTTTTTGAAGCCAATACAGGAACAAAAACCGGCTATCAAGGAGAAGATTCTCTATATAACAGAGCTTACTATGGCAAAAGCAAAAAATTCTTCAGGCAAGAAAGCAGCAAGCTGCTGCAAGGAGAGAATAAAAAGAATGCTTCTTTAGCTAACGGCGCACTAGGAATCATTGAATTAAATGATGATTACACATTGAAAAAAGCCATGAAGCCATTGATTACCTCCAATACGGTAACAGATGAAATCGAACGCGCCAATCTATTTAAAATGAATGGCAAATGGTATCTGTTCACAGATTCAAGGGGATCAAAAATGACGATCGACGGCATCGGTTCAAAGGACATTTATATGCTCGGTTATGTATCAGGTTCACTAACCGGACCATTCAAGCCTTTAAACAAATCCGGACTCGTTTTGCACATGGATCAAGATTACAATGACATCACATTTACTTATTCACACTTTGCCGTACCGCAAGAAAAAGGCAATAAAGTCGTCATCACAAGCTATATCACAAACAGAGGTATTTCGAACGAGCATCACGCTACGTTTGCGCCAAGCTTTTTGCTGAAGGTCAAAGGATCAAAAACATCCGTTGTCAAAAACAGCATTCTTGAACAAGGTCAACTAACGGTGAATGAATAAATCTCAAAAAGGAAAATGCCGGTGAACATCGGCATTTTCTTTTCGTATGTCATCTAAGAGAATAAAGCGGGGAATTTGCTTGGAGAAGACAGTATATAAGCGAATAGGCATTTTAATCGTTTGTCTAGGGATATTCATGGTGATATTGCTTACAGCCCGGCAGACGGAAAAAAAGGGAGAATCCCCAGTCATGCCGGAATATCGGGCGGCATTCCATTTGACAACACCTGACAAATGGAAAAATGACCCTCAGAAGCCTGTATATTTTAATGGAGAATATCATTATTATTATCTCTATAACCGTGACTACCCGGACGGCAATGGAACAGAGTGGCGCCACGCGGTATCAGATGATCTCGTGCACTGGAAAGATAAAGGCGTTGCCATACCGAAATATACAAACAAAAACGGTGATCCATGGTCCGGGTCGGTCGTTGTCGATTCGCAAAACACAGCCGGCTTCGGCAAAGGGGCGATCGTAGCGATTCTGACCCAGCCATCGGCTAATGACGGGAAAGAAGAACAATTTTTATGGTACAGCAAAAACGGCGGAAAAACATTTAAGCCTTACAGCGATGAGCCGGTCTTGCCCAATCCGGGAACGGCGGATTTCAGAGATCCGAAAGTGATTTGGGATGAACAGGATGATAAATGGGTGATGGTACTGGCGGAAGGAACAAAAATCGGCTTTTATGAATCTCAAAATCTAAAGGAATGGCGCTATACAGGGGAATTTCAAACGCAAAATATCGGCATTGTCGAATGTCCGGATCTTTTTATGATGCGGACGGATGACGGAGCATATAAATGGGTTCTCGGCACAAGCGCCAATGGCAAAGGGATCGGCAAACCGAATACTTATGCCTATTGGACAGGCAGCTTCAACGGCGATCAGTTTACTGCAGACGAAGATGAACCCCAGTGGCTTGATTACGGATTTGACTGGTATGCCGGCGTAACGTTTGAGGATGGCAGGAAGGCCGATCCATACGGCAAACGCTATGCTTTGGCATGGATGAATAACTGGGATTATTCAAACCATACGCCGACATGGAAGGAAGGCTTTAACGGAACAGATTCAATCGTCCGTCAAATTCAACTAAAACATAAAGGCGAAGATACGTACAGTCTCGCCTCTCAGCCGATCGATCAATTGGATCAATTAACCTCCTCAACCGATGACTTTGAAAAGATAAAGGTGAATGGTTCAAAAACGCTTCATGTCAAAGGAGATACTTATCAGCTCGAGACGGATATATCATGGTCTGATCTCACAAATACGGGATTGAGGCTCAGGGAATCGGCAGATCGCAAGCGCCATATCGATGCAGGCATTTTTGTTGAAGGCGGATACTCTTATGTCAATAGAGGGTCCACTGGACAGCCCGACAGCACCCGCACTTGCATTGAAAGCAAAGCGCCCTTTGACCCCAGCCAAAAAAAGGTTCATTTAACGATCATCGTAGACAAAAATACGATTGAAGTCTTTATTGATGACGGCCAAACGGCACATTCAAATCTCGCATTTCCGAATTTAAATGATACGGGAATTACACTCTTTGCTGAAAACGGGACGGCCGTCTTTGAACATCTGAAGATTAAACATTTTCGTTCAGTCCGTGAATAGAGAAACAGGTGTCTGTTGAGACACCTGTTTTTTATAATAAGCCTGCAGCTGCGGAAAAAACAGGCTTCCTTTTCTT
Organism: Bacillus swezeyi; assembly: GCF_001969815.1. Classification (GTDB taxonomy): domain Bacteria; phylum Bacillota; class Bacilli; order Bacillales; family Bacillaceae; genus Bacillus; species Bacillus swezeyi. The sequence goes on from NZ_MRBK01000006.1 coordinate 574,081, forward strand.
TTTCATCTACTGACGAGCACGATGAAAAAGATTTAAATATATGAATTACAATCTGAGTGCGCTGCAACAACTTTGTTGAATTGGGCGTAATTGACTAAAGAAAAGAAGACAGCTTTGCCTTCCCTATTCAACCGATCATTTTAATTCTTGCCGATTCTCCTATTTATTCCTTTCTTTCGATGCAACGGCAGCCAGCAGCAGTCCCGTTCCAAGGCCTATCAGCAGCCCCGGCCCAGGCTGGCTGAACAGTATTCCGATGCCCAATCCAATCAGTAACCCTGAGGGAATAAAATAAGTGTATGTTTTACCCATAAAAATCTCGCTCCTCTTAGTATTTAATACTGATCACTTTCCTATTATGTATGCTCCTAGAGAGCCGAACGCAAAAAGGGTCAATATTAACATTTCTACTCTATGCTTTCATATTTTTAACAAAGACTCAACACATTTAGTAAAAATAGACTAAAAAGGTATAGAAATCTGTTAAAATAGTTTTTAAAATACATAAAATGAGGAATCGAATTGGAATCATACAAAAATTAGGCAACTTTTAAAAGAACATCAGCGTGAACATACTTTTGATAAGCAAAGTGAAGACGTTATTCTGAGAACCGAAAAACAGCTCCAAGTGAGATTTCCGAAAAGCTTCAGGTGGTTTTTAAAAACGTTTGGCGGCGATGGTCATGAGCTTGATTTAAACGGGTGTAACGATATATTAGAGAACCACAAATCGTTCAAGGCTTTTCACATTCCAAAAGGATATGTCATCATCCAGAATGTTGACGAGTACTGCTATTGCCTGGATACAGAAAACATGAAGGACGGAGAATGCCCCGTTGTCAATTGGAGCGCTTATGAAGAAGGAGTTTACCATACGGCAAATCACTTTTATCAATTTATTTTAGATGAAATTGAAAATGCAATCGAAAATGATTGGTTCGAAGTATAGAAATAGCAAAAAAGACAAGGACGGCAAATGCCAAATCCTTGTCTTGAGGACGCGCTCGGAGGACGTATAATATACCTCTGCAAAAACTATTATACAAGGATTTTCAATAATTCTTGTGCGAAATTTGCGCAAAAAATTTCAGAGGATTTTCCTGTATTACGGACAGCCGTATATCGAATTTTGTTATAATAAAATCACCAACACAAAAGGGACGAAGGAAAATGAGTATCAACAAAATCAGATCAGCTTTATACAAGTCGGTCAAGATTTTTGGGGATGTCAACGCGGTGAAAAATGGAACGATCGGAAAGCGTATAGCCCGCCGCACTGTCGGGAAAGCAACTAATGAATTATTAAGGAATTTATTTAAGTAGTCTATACTTGTGTTCTAAAAACAACAATGCCACCAATCATTAAATAGTGGCTGTTTCTTTACGTAATAAATGTAATGTTCTCGGCTTATCTTCTTCTTCCCAATCAACAAGCCCCTTTTTACGCAATCGGTCAAGAGGACCTTTTGTTGTACTTGAAGATTTTAAACCAACCCTTTCACCTATTTCCCTAACAGATGGCGGGAAACCTTTTTGTTTAGTTAGTTCGTCTATAGCTTCTAATATTTGTTCGGTTCTTTTCATAGTATCCCCCTCATTGGTTTGTTTTTCCTATGATAATTATACCGAACACTTGTTTCTTTTTTCTAGATAACAGGAACATACTTTCGTATATAATCATCTCAAGGAGATGAACACCATGAAAGTTGACAACTTGAAAGATCGGGGAACAATTAAATGGACAGCCATGATGCTGCCGGAGCACGTCAGCCTGCTTCGAGAGTTAGAAAACAACCATACCATATATAAACAACCGGCGTAAGTCTTTACATGAACAACTCTCCAGCAATACGCTGCCCCAATTTATCCACTTTGCCTTTTCGATCCTATTATGTTATCATTTATACAAATATTGTAAATTGGGGTTTTTTTATGTTAAAGAGGGTTTTTTTAGTGACAATGTCTATTATTTTATTAGTTTCAGTTGGAATTTCTTCAAACCAAGTAAAAGCTTCAAATCTCAATGAGAGTAATAATGAAGAAGTCGATTTAGAAAGCTTAGAACCAGTAACCCTTAAACATATCACAAACCTAGACGAAACTTTAACAAAATATAACTTGAAGAGATCTAACATTACTTCAACCTATTCTTTCAAAAATGAAGATACAGGTATAATCAATCTTTATGACGAAGAAAGTGACAATTACGTGAATTTTTATATAATGAACAACAAAATTGAATTCCAAAGTGTTCAAAAGAAATTAAATGATGGAAAAACTTTATTTAACTTATATACTAATGAGTTGGAACTAGTATTATCAGAAACTGCAAATTCAGATGGCGAACTTGAAAAGAAAATTACAATAGCAAAAAAACCAAACAGAGCAGCTCTAAAATGGGCTTGTATCTTTTCAAGCTATTTGGCTTGCATAAGTACCAGTATAGCAGCAGGTGCTGCAGGAGCCATAGTATCCGGACCATTTGGAGTTGCAACAGGATTTGTAGGGGGGAATGCTTGTAGATATGTTTTTCAAACATTAGTAGAGAAATATGGTGGAAAAAAAGCTGCTTGTAAAATATTCTCATGATCATGATATAGAAAGGTATCGATATGAATAAACAAAAAGATGGCTTATACGAAGTGTTCAAACACATGAGCATTATGGAATTAGTTTTTTTCATACCAGTTTCATTTTTATTCTTCTATCTCCCTGTAAATAACATTATGAGTATTATTTTAAACTTGTTTATAGTAATACTCACTGGAATAGGTCTTGCTACAGTATACAATTTTGTAAGAAAACAAATTTCCCAGAAAAAAAACATTAATTAAAAAGCATAAGTATAGGGTGAAATTTTTAAGCTTAGGAGTTATAAAAAAGTGTTTTTGGTTCACTTTTTGTTAAAGAGCAGGCATAACGCCTGCCCTTTTTGTTACTTCAATAGTGCCTCAATTTTCGCTTTCGTTTTTGGCCCGTAAATGCCATCAGCAGACATCATGTGCACCAGTTGGAACTCATTGATCACCGCTTCAGCCGATTCGATTAATTGTCGTTCTTTTAACGGCCTTCCTCTTTTTCTTTGCTTGAAAGTGTCCGGAGTATCCACCCTAAAAAGTTTCGTGTGCTGGATCGGTTATTGACGAATACTTCTGTTATATGAAAGACGGAGAATATCCCGTTGTCAATTGAATTGCTTATGAAGAAGGAGTTTGCCATACGGCGGATCACTTTTATTAATTTATTTTAGATAAATTGAATGATTGGTTCGAAGTATAGAAACAGCAAAAAAGACAAGGGCAGCAAATGCCAAACCCTTGTCTTGAGGACGCGCTCGGAGGGATTCGAACCCCCGGCAGACGTGGTACCGGAAACCACCGCTCTATCCAACTGAGCTACGAGCGCATAATATTATTTTTTAACGTCAGCAATTTATATTATAAGGGCTTATCTGCAAGAAGTCAATCACAATATCTTTAACAATCATTGCCGGATGGCTCCGCCCTCTACCCGTGCTTCCAAGGAAATCCCGATTTGCTTGAAGGATTTTTGCCGGATTGTTTGAATTTATTTCAAAGTGGGAAAAATAAAGTCCAGTATGTCTTTTGTTGAGGGCTGCTTTTTGTTTGACCTTTATTGACCAAAAATGTATGATTAAACTACATACTTACCTTTTAAGGTGAAGGAGGAGCATTATGAATTTAATACCTACAGTCATTGAACAGACGAATCGCGGGGAAAGAGCGTATGACATTTACTCACGCTTGTTGAAAGACCGGATCATTATGCTGGGATCAGCAATCGATGACAATGTTGCGAACTCCATCGTATCACAGCTTTTATTCTTAGAAGCTGAAGATCCTGAAAAAGATATCAGCATTTACATTAACAGCCCCGGCGGCTCCATTACAGCCGGTATGGCGATTTATGACACAATGCAGTTTATTAAGCCGCAAGTCTCTACGATTTGTACGGGAATGGCAGCATCTATGGGTGCGTTCCTTCTTGCAGCCGGCGAGAAAGGGAAACGCTATGCCCTTCCAAACAGTGAAGTCATGATTCACCAACCGCTGGGCGGAGCTCAAGGTCAAGCGACTGAAATTGAAATTGCGGCAAAACGCATTCTTTCATTACGCGACAAGCTGAACAAAATCCTTGCTGAGCGCACAGGACAGCCGCTTGAAGTGATTGAGCGCGATACTGACCGTGACAACTTCAAAACAGCTGAAGAAGCAAAAGAATACGGCTTGATTGATAAAGTGCTGACACGCAATATCGATGCACAGAAGTAATCAGGTAAAAGAGCTGCCGGATGTTCCGGCAGCTTCAGATTGTTGACAAAATCCTAAAACGGTTTAAAGTTTTAGGGTTTTGTCATCCTTTCAGCGTGATTGAAAACCTTTGCAGTCTAGGAAGGGCGAGCATCGGAGCGGAGCGAATGTTAGAATTCGTGAGCACCGACGCGCAGGGCCTGACAACGAATGCGAGGGTTTGTCGACACGCTGGAGCTGCCGGGTGTTCCGGCAGCTTTTTTTATGGGCCAAACGGGCTGTCATATTCCATCCGCTTTGCCGTTTGCCATGCTGTTTTTTCTCCGAGGAGCCGTTTTACGATGTGAAAAGACATATTAATGCCCGCTGAAATTCCGCCTGAAGTGACGATGTTTCCTTCATCAACAAATTTCACATCACGAATCACGTGTACTTCAGGGTATTCTTGCTCCAGCCTGTCATAGCTCGCCCAATGCGTCGTCGCGCTTTTTCCGTTCAGCAAGCCGGCTTCTGCCAACAGGAGGGCTCCCGTACATACGGATAGCAGGAGCTCCACGGAAGCGGCCTCTTTTTTGATCCAGCTGATCAGCCTCTCATTATGAATCTCGTGATTTCTCACCCCGGAACCGCCCGGAATGATTAAAATATCAAAACGCGGAGCATTATCGATCGAATAATCAGGGATGACGGTAAGGCCGTTACGCGCCGCTACTTGTCTGCCCGTCTCCGAAACCGTTTTGACGTCAAACGGACGATCTCCCCCGCCGTCCGCTCCAGCAGTCACTGAAAACACTTCAAACGGACCGGCGAAGTCAAGCACTTCCACCTCATCAAACAGCAGCAAGCCGACATTCCATTTCTTCTTCATCCGCTCTGCCCCCAGTTCCTTATGTAATCAAATCAATTAAAACCCTTTATAAATCCTTCCACTTTTTCTCTAACACCGGATAATGATAATCATTCATCTTCCCGATCAATTCATCAGGACTTTCGGAAGCGTGAATCAGCTGAAGGTGTGAGTCGTTTGAAAAGCCTTCTTGAACGCTGTACTTCAGCATTTGCATAAGCGGGTCAAAATAGCCGTTCACATTGTAGAGTCCAATCGGTTTCTGGTGGATGCCGATTTGCGCCCAGCAAAGCACCTCAAACAGTTCTTCAAATGTGCCGAATCCGCCCGGCATCGCGATAAAGCCATCGGCCAATTCGCTCATTTTCGCTTTGCGCTCATGCATGCCGCTCACTTCAATCAGCTCTGTCAATTGTTGATGGACAATTTCCCCTTTAAAAAGGCCTTTCGGCATCACACCGATGACTTCTCCGCCATGTTCCAGGACGGTATCCGCAATCACGCCCATTAATCCCATTCTTGATCCTCCGTATACAAGACTCAGCCCTTTTTCAGCAATATAAGCCCCAAGCTCCCCCGCTTTTTTTCTGTATTCCGGATTCGTTCCCATGTTTGATCCTGAGTATACGCATACCGTTTTCATCCCGTTCACTCCAACTCAATATATTGATTAAAACAATTAACATTGTACTATATATTGTTTGTTCCGTGTGAGATAATATAATAGAATTTTTCGAATGGGAGTGTTTTATGATGTTAACAAATGCGGAACAATGGACAAAAGCATTTTATCAAAAAAGAGGGTGGAGCGAATACGGACCTTTCATCCGCATGGGTTTTCTAATGGAGGAGACAGGTGAACTGGCAAGGGCTGTTAGGACATATGAAATCGGGAGAGACCGTCCGGACGAAGCGAAGCGGCCCGCGTCTGAATTAAAACAGGAGCTTGTCGAAGAAATGGGCGATGTCATGGGAAATTTGATCATGCTCGCTAAAATTTATAACGTTTCTTTGGAAGAAATAATGGAATCCCATCGCAAAAAATTGACGGAAAGATTCGCGGGTCAGCATGAAGATTGTTGACCGCCTTTACGGAGAAGCTGATCTGGAACCTGTCTTAAGAGATTTAATCGGCTCAGGAAGCGTTCAGCGGCTAAAAGCAATCCACCAGGGCGGAGCGGGCTTTCTCGTCCATCCTGTATGGAACATCAGCCGCTATGAACACAGCGCCGGCGTCATGCTTTTGATTCGAAAGCTTGGCGGAAGCCTAAAGGAGCAAATAGCCGGCTTGCTTCATGATGTCTCACACACCGCCTTTTCACATGTTGCTGACGATGTGTTTCAGATGGAAGATGAGGATTATCATGAGCGCGTTTTTGAAAACTGGGTCAGAAACTCTGATATACCGGATATTCTTCATACATATGGATTCACCAGCGAAGATATTTTATATGACGTCCAAAAATGGACATTGCTCGAACAGCCCGCTCCGGCTTTATGTGCAGACCGCATCGATTACACGCTTCGCGACTCCTTTGCATACGGGTTTGCAGATCAAGAGGACATTAGGTCATTTTTACGGACAGGGCTGACCGTTTTTGAAGGGGAAATTTGCTGCACTTCCGCGGAACACGCTGAATGGTTCGCTCGCCTTTATTATAAAGAAGTCGTTGATTTTTTTATGGACCCCCTCAATGTATATGCGCTCTTTACACTCAGCCAAATGCTGAGGGAGGCCCTTGATACGGATTTGATCAGCAAACAGGATTTTTTCAAAACGGACGGGGAACTGCTTGCGATCTTGAAGCAAAGAACCTCCTTTAGGGACAAGCTTGAAAAACTCAGCACGGCGAAACGGCGCATCAAAACAGGAGACAAAGACGATTTCACGATTCATAAAACATTAAAGTTAAGATGGATCGATCCAAAAGTCGTCGCTAACGGCTCTAAAGTTCCCGCCTCCGCCCTGTCAGAAAACGTCCGCTTGATGAAAGAGCAGGCGGTTGCCGCAATGAAAAAAGGAGTATATGTAAAAGCGGCCGAATAAAAACCGCCAGTTTCGGAGTACCCGAAACTGGCGGTTTCATTTGCTACGTCACATCAAATATTTGCTCAGGCCTGTCAACAAAATGCTTTTTGCCAATCTTATGAAACAGCCCGGTTTTATGAAGCAGCTCGCGAGGCTGCGGCTGAAGGCCGACGATCATGACTTTGCCGTTTTGCTGGTGAACACGATTGACAATCGTCATCAGACTGCCTTCTGCTGAAGAATCCATATAGTCTACTTTATTCATCATCAAAATTAATAGTTTTGGCGGATGCTGTTTATCCAAAATCGAATCCTCTAATGAATTTGACGAACCAAAGAACAGCGGACCTTCAACAGTATAGATGCTGACTGAACGGTGAAATTTCTTTTCTTCCGCTGAAGCCGCCGCCTGAACAATCGATTCTGACGCATCTTTCTTAATCCGGAACGATTGGCTCATTCTGGCGATAAAGGTGATGATCGCCAGCAGAATCCCGGCGGCTACGCCAAATACAAGATCTTGCCATACCGTTAAGAGGAAGGTGACGACAAGGACGACCGAGTCTGAATTTTTAATTTTCAAAATATTAATGAACTCTTTCCGCTCACTCATATTCCAAGCGACAATCATCAAAATCGGCGCCATGCTCGCAAGCGGAATAAGAGAAGCATATGGCGCAAACAGCAGCAGAACCAATAATACAAACAAGCCATGGACGACTCCTGAAACAGGAGAAGCAGCGCCCGTCTTAATGTTTGTCGCCGTCCGGGCAATCGCGCCGGTCGCCGGAATCCCGCCGAACAGCGGCGCTGCCATGTTTGCAATGCCTTGTCCAACCAGCTCTTTATTGCTGTCATGCCTTGTGCCTTTCATATTATCGGCCACCATCGCGGAAAGCAATGACTCAACCCCTCCGAGCATTGCAATCGCCAGCGCCGGAGGAAGCAGGTACACGATCTTTTCAAATGACAATTCCGGAAACTGAAAGCTTGGCAAACTGCGCGGGATTTCTCCGTATGCAGAGCCGATCGTTACCACATGTTCAGGAAACAGCATGGCCGCCATTACCGTCGATACTAAAAGACCGGCCAGTGCTCCAGGGACTTTCGGCAAAACCTTCGGTGTGAGCAGCACGAAGAAGAGTGATACGACAGCTGTCAATATGCTGTAAAAGCTGAGGGAATCTAAGTTGATGACGATCTCCCTCATATTCATATAGAAGCTTTCATGCTTCTCAACATCTTTTAAACCTAAAAACTTTGCGATTTCTCCGGTGAAAATGATCACCGCTATCCCAGCCGTAAACCCGATAATGACGGGACGGGGAATAAACTTTATTATTTTTCCGAGCTTGAAAAGCCCTAATATAACCAATATCGCTCCAGCCATAAAGCCGGCAATTAGCAGATTTTCAAATCCATATTGCAGCACGATTCCGAACAAAATCGGCACAAAGGCGCCAGTAGGCCCGCCAATCTGGTATTTTGATCCTCCAAGAAGAGAAATTAAAATACCGGCGACGATCACGGTATAAAGACCGTGCTCCGGCTTAACACCTGACGCAATGGCAAAAGCCATGCCAAGCGGAATGGCGACTATACCTACGACCATCCCAGCAACAATATCTTTTTGAAACCGTTTAAAATTATACCCTTCAAATCTGCCTGAAAAACGTAGCATTCATCTAATCCTCCCCATCATGACCATCCCATTTCCGGAAGTGAAATATCTTCCTGAGAATAACCATTTTCTACAACATCCAAACGGCCGGTCTTTGGATCGATCACCAATCCATGCACGGGAACATCTGACGGCATCAACGGATGATTCCGCACCATTTTGACACTGTGGCTGACACTGTCTTCAACACTGTCAAAGCCCGTCATCCAAGAATGCAAATCAATGCCGGAATTTGTCAGCAGTTCAAGGCAGTCATCTTCCACTCCCCGCTGTTTGGCCTTTTGAAGGATAGATGAAGCGTTTAGACTCGCCATGCCGCACTCATGATGGCCGATGACACAAACTTCCTCTGCTTGCAGTTCATAGACGGCCACAAGAATGCTGCGCATCACGCTTCCAAAAGGATGAGAAACAACGGCCCCCGCATTCTTGATTATTTTTGCGTCTCCATTTTTTAAACCCATGGCATGATGAAGCAGCTCTAACAAACGAGTGTCCATACATGTCAAAATCACAAGTTTTTTCTCAGGAAATTTTGTCGTTTCGTAAAACTCGTACCCCTTTTCCTCTACAAAAGACTGATTGTGCTTCAAAATGGAAGATAAATTAGCCATTTTTCTCTCACTCCTTTTCATAGTCATATGAACTTGATATTGTTACAGACGCATTATAGCACATGGATTTCGCGTTTGGATTTGATTCAAAAAATTCACTGAAAATGTACTGAAAATTTAAAAAAATCCTTTTTTATATCTTTCTAAAATAATAAAATTTACACTTTTCTTCACCTATAAAAACACAATTGGAAATGAATTAGGATATCAAATATTTGGATTTATAGTCATAATCATGTATTAAAATAAATAAAAAAAGTTCAATAAC
>NZ_MRBK01000060.1 GCF_001969815.1 Bacillus swezeyi
CAAGGAATTCTTCACAGAACGAAGCTGAATTTGTACTGCTCGACCAACTTGTCGAAGAGGATCACCTGCTCCGTAAAATTGACAAGTACGTAGATTTCTCATTTATCATTAAAAAAGTAAAGCCTTACTACAGTGAAAATAATGGTCGCCCCTCTCTCGATCCATTGATTTTATTCAAAATGATGTTTATCGGATACCTGTACGGTATCCGTTCAGAAAGACAGCTTGAAAAAGAAATTTACTACAATATGGCCTACAGATGGTTTTTAGGATTAAATATCAACGATCCAGTTCCTCATCATTCAACCATCAGTTGGAATAGACGCACCCGCTTTAAAGATACAACCATTTTTCAAGACATTTTTGATGAGATTGTTCTTCAGGCCATCAATCACGATATGGTAGGAGGACGTGTTCTTTTCACCGATTCAACCCACCTCAAAGCCAATGCCAATAAGCATAAATATACGAGAAAAACGATTGAACAAGATACACAAAACTATATAAAAGACTTGGATGAAGCCGTTCTAGAAGATCGAGAAGCACACGGAAAAAAGCCTTTAAAAGCCAAAGAGGAGGTGAAAGCTGAAAAAAACATTCGGCAAAGCACAACTGATCCCGAAAGCGGCTATCTTTACCGTGAAAATAAACCTGAAGGTTTTTTCTATTTAGATCACCGAACAACGGATATGAAATACAATATTATCACCGATGCCTACGTAACGCCTGGTAATGTTCATGATTCTGCACCTTATCTTGACAGATTAGATCACCAAATCGCACGATTTGGTTTTCAAGTAGAAGCCGTCGCTCTTGATTCCGGTTATTTGACTACACCAATCTGTAAAGGGCTTTCCGACCGTCATATTTTTGGCGTGATCGCTCACAGACGCTTTCATCCTACAAGAGGTTTGTTTCCGAAGTGGAAGTTTCAATACAACCATGAAAAAGACCAGTACATTTGTCCGAACGGACAAACACTTCTATACTCGACAACTGACCGAAAAGGATACAGATTTTATAAATCAAAACCTGAAAAGTGTGCCTCATGCCCTCTGCTTGGTAACTGTACACGATCGAAAAACCATCAGAAGGTTGTTTCGAGACACTTATGGGAGGGCTATAAAGAAAAGGTCAGGCAAAATCGTTTGTCTGTCTCTGGAAAAATCCTCTACAAAAAAAGAAAAGAAAAAATAGAGCGAAGCTTTGCAGATTCAAAACAGCTGCATGGGCTTCGCTACTGCCGGTTGAGGGGAAAACGAAATGTGAGCGAACAAGTTCT
>NZ_MRBK01000061.1 GCF_001969815.1 Bacillus swezeyi
ATAGAAGCAGTCTTTCTTTTCATGATCATGATGTTTCTTGCAAGGATCATAATAGAAGCAGTCTTTCTTTTCATGATCATGATGCTTCTTATAAGGATCATAATCATAGTCCCAATAATCTTTCTTAACCGGTACGTAATAATACATACATTTCCACCTCAGTCTATAAATTTTTAATTTCCCTACAGGATATGATGAAAAAATGGAATAGATTGGGTTGTTGCTTTGGATCAAAAGCACATTGTCTGTAAAAATGCCCTCTATGAACATCAAATTGAGAGAGTTCTTGATCAAACGCGTGTGTTCAGTTTCTATAGAAAAGCTGAACACAGATAAGCACAATCCATATGGCACTGCCGAATATAAGGTTGAATATATCTTTCTTTTTGGTCAGTTTGCTTGGAAAAAAGATCAGCCTGATGGCTGTAAAAGCCGTCACAATGAAGATCAAACAGCCAAGAACAAGGCATTTGATAAAAACTGATCCCGGATAAAACGGGGTGCCGCAAACAAGGAAAATCACCAGCAAAGCGGCAGCTTGTTTGGCTGTTTTCTGTTGATCAGGATCAAAAATGGCAGGGCTTTCTTTTTCCTTAAGCTTGTTTTTCATGATAGCACCGTCCTTTTTCTGGATATGATCGTGATTTGAATGCTAGAGAAAACAGGGGGATCATGCATGCCGGCTCTCCCCGGCTTTGATGTGAAGGGAAAAGTGAAATCAGCCTGTATAAAAGGGGATGATCCTGCATATACTCGGGATTATTCAATTTGTAAAGAGGTGATTTCATGTTAAACAGCGAACACATCCACATGATTCAAAAGGCACTGGAGGCGTCAGCAAGCAGTCTGGAAAATCTTGGCGAAGAGCGTCTTACATATGCAAAGGAAGATCTTCATAACGCGATCGGCCATATGGAATCAACAGATCATCCTTTTTTAACGTATTCGATTAACCGGAAATAGTCCAGATCCTCAGATCGTCATCACAAATCTTTCTTGTTGAATTCTTGCAGCCATAGTGATAGGATAGAAGTTCTGAAATCTCGATAGTTGGGGGTTGGAGCAGGGTGACAGCATCTCGTCTGCCTTTTTCTTTAACAAAAACAAAAAACTTTTATGAAGAACTAAACAATTGGATCGGTGATGTCTTTTACGATATTCTCCCTGAAAAGGGCTTTGATTTACGGGATGAGCAAATCTTTATGGCTTTTCAATTAGAACGGGCATTTAAAGAAAAGAAAGTGATGTTTGCCGAAGCAGGCGTCGGAACCGGAAAAACGCTTGTTTATCTGCTGTTTGCGCTCAGCTATGCCAGATATACGGGCAAGCCGGCGGTTATTGCCTGCGCGGATGAGACGCTGATTGAACAGCTCGTCAAAAAAGAAGGAGACATTTATAAGATATCAGAGCATCTGGGCCTGACGATAGATGCACGGCTCAGCAAATCCCATGATCAATATTTATGTCTGAAAAAACTGGAAAAAACGATGCAGCGCTCTGATGATGAGAAATGGCTTGACCTTTATGAGGCGCTTCCGCCATTTGTCCATGAATCACAGGGCATGCAATCATTTTATCCATACGGAGACCGAAAGGAATATTCGGCACTGTCAAATGATGAGTGGGCCGACATCGGGTATGATTCATTTCAAGACTGTCTCACTTGTGATATGAGACACCGCTGCGGGCTGACGCTCTCAAGAGACCATTACCGGAAATCAACGGATTTTATTATCTGTTCTCATGATTTCTACATGGAGCATGTCTGGACAGAAGAAGCGAGAAAACGGGAAGGGCAGCTTCCGCTTTTGCCTGAACACAGTGCGGTCGTATTTGATGAAGGGCACCTGCTTGAATTTGCTGCGCAAAAAGCGCTGACATACAGAGTGAAGCAATCCACATTGGAGATGTTTCTTGAGCGCCTCCTCGGAAATGAGATCAGAGAGGAGTTTGCCGAGCTTGTTGAAGAAGCGCTCCGCGTCAATGATGAATTTTTCGCTTTGCTGTCAGAGAACGCTGAAAAAGCAGAAGGTTCAGACCGACTGCGCATCAAGGATGATGCCGAAGTGAAAAAAACGGCCGGCGAACTTTACGAGTTGCTTGAAAAAATCGGCGAAGCGCTCGTTTTTGAAGGAGAATTGTATACGATTGACCAGTATGCTTTGACAGTCGTCGAGGAATATCTTGAACAAATGGCCTATTCTCTTTCACTCTACAGAAAAAATGCAATCAGCTGGCTTGAACATAAAGAGCTTGAATCGACATTTGTGGTCATGCCGAGGACGGTATCAGAAGTTCTTGGAGAAAAAGTGTTTTCCAAACAAATTCCGTTCATTTTTTCTTCTGCGACATTATCGGAAAACGGCTCATTCGATTATTTGGCGAACAGTCTCGGCATTCGCGACTACTTATCGTTTACGGTTGATTCCCCCTATGATTATGAAGAACAGATGAAAGTGTATGTCCACCGCATGGAAGAAGCGGTAGATAAAGGGCGTGCGGCGGTCAACAGCATGAAAGACTCCGGGGGAAGAACGCTGATCCTGTTTCCGTCTTTTGAGGAGCTTGCGGTGTTCAAACAGCAGATCGGCGGGGAAAGCCTTCCGTTTCCTGTATATTTTGAAGGAGACGAAGAAATCAGTACAATCGTAGAAAAGTTTCAAACCATTGAAGAATCGGTTCTATGCTCTGTACACTTATGGGAAGGGCTTGATATTCCGGGCGCCTCGCTTCAAAACGTCATCATTTGGTCGCTTCCTTTTCCGCCTCATGATCCGGTCTTTGAAGCAAAACGGAGCGGTGTCGAAAACGCCTTTCGCGAAGTCGACCTTCCTTATATGCTGTTAAGACTGCGCCAAGGCATCGGACGTTTGATCAGGTCCAATGAAGACCGCGGCACGATCCATATCTATGCAGCGGATATGAAAGAATGGAATGTGATGGAAGAGGTCGAGGCTGTACTTCCTGTTCAGCCTGTCTAAAAGAAAAGCGGTTTTTTCCGCTTTTCTTTTTTTGTTATCTGCCGGCTAAAAAGTTGACTTTCGTAAATATTTCCATTAGTCTGATTACAATTCGTGGGAAGAGGAGGATAGGATATGAGCATCAATACATATGAAAAAGAGTTTTTAGAAACATTGAAAAAAATCAGCCAGTATGAGCAGGCGATTAATGTGATGTACTGGGATATGAGGACAGGTGCTCCGAAAAATGGGGAAGAATACCGTGCTGAAGCGATCGGCCAATTATCCGCAGACGTCTTTCAGATGAGGACATCAAAGCGGATGAAAGAGCTGTTGGACCATTTATGGGAACAAAAAGACAGCTTGCCGCATGATACGCAGAAAGCGGTCGAAGAAGCAAAAAAAGAATATGATTTAAACAGCAAAATTCCCGAAGAAGAATTTAAAGAATATACGACACTGACATCCAAAGCCGAATCCGTTTGGGAAAAAGCGAAAAAAGCATCTGATTTTTCGCTGTTTGCCCCTTATCTGGAGAAAATCATCGACTTCAAAAAACGGTTTATTACATATTGGGGATATGAGGGACATCCTTATAATGCGCTTTTGGATTTATATGAGCCAGGCGTTACGGTAGAAACTTTGGACAGCCTTTTTGCCGAATTGCGCGAGTCGATCGTTCCGCTCGCCCAAAAGATCGCTGCAAGTCAGAAAAAACCGGATACAAGCTTTGTACATGAGCATTTTCCGAAAGAAAAGCAGCGCGAATTATGCCATTTCTTTTTAAAGGAGCTCGGCTATGATTTTGATGCGGGCCGCCTTGATGAAACGGTTCATCCTTTTCAGGTGACGATCAGCCAGGGGGACGCGCGGGTGACGACGGCCTTTAACGAATCCGATTTTCGCTCAGCTGTCTTTGGAACCATTCATGAGTGCGGGCATGCCATTTATGAACAAAACATTGATGAAGCATTGAGCGGAACCAATTTATCAGAAGGGGCTTCAATGGGAATCCACGAATCTCAATCTCTGTTTTACGAAAACTTTATCGGCAGACATCAAGGGTTCTGGAAACGTTATTTTCATAAAATGAAAGAGTCCTGTCCAGAACAATTTGAAGGGGTTACAGCTGATGGTTTTTACAGAGCCGTGAATGAATCAAAACCTTCATTGATTCGAATTGATGCCGATGAGCTGACATATCCGCTGCACATTATGATTCGCTATGAAATTGAAAAAGCGATTTTCAGCGGTGAAGTGGCAGTTGAGGATCTTCCGAAGCTGTGGGATGAAAAATATGAGGCATATCTTGGCGTTACGCCGCCGGACGATGCCAAGGGAATATTGCAGGACGTCCACTGGTCGGGCGGTGATTTCGGTTATTTTCCTTCATACGCGCTCGGCTATATGTATGCGGCCCAGCTGAAATCAAGCATGCTGAATGACCTTCCGGAATTCGACCGGCTGATTGAAAACGGTGATTTTCAGCCGATCAGACAATGGCTGACAGATCATGTCCATGTCCACGGCAAAAGAAAAAAGCCGCTGGAGATGATCAAGTCAGCGACAGGTGAAGAGTTAAATGTACGTTATTTAATTCGCTATTTAGAGGACAAATATACAAGCTTGTATTTGTAATCCAAGAGCCCTCCCGAAAACGGGGAGGGTGTTTTTGAATCTGAATTTTCTGTTAAATACGAACGATTTTCTCAGAAATAAGTCATGGAGTTCGTCATTTTTTGTTTTTGGTCTTCCCAATCCGCCTGAAAGTTGCTATAATTTGATACATTATATCACTCATATAATCGCGTGGATATGGCACGCAAGTTTCTACCGGGCACCGTAAATGCCCGACTATGAGTGGGCAAAAGGAAAACGAACGTCTTTTAAGCAGCAGACGGCTTTTCGTCTTTTTCAGCATTGCCCGCTCGATTGAGATCTACGAGCGGGCAATGCTTTTTTTATTAAAGGGCACCTGAATAAACGGAGGGTTATACATGGAACAGCTAAAACGAAAAATTGCAGAGGATGGCACTGTTTTGTCTGATGAAGTGCTCAAGGTTGATTCTTTTTTAAATCATCAAATTGATCCGGAGCTCATGCTGGCTGTCGGAGAGGAGTTCGCCTCTCTTTTTCAAAGCGAAGGCATTACAAAGATTGTCACGATTGAATCTTCAGGAATTGCACCTGCCGTCATGGCCGGATTAAAGCTTGGCGTGCCGGTCATTTTTGCGAGAAAACGCCAATCTCTCACATTGACGGAAAATCTTTTGACAGCTTCTGTATACTCATTCACGAAGAAAACGGAAAGTACGATTGCCATTTCTGCAAGCCATCTGTCAAAGGATGACAAGGTTCTTGTTATCGATGACTTTTTGGCGAACGGACAAGCCGCAAAGGGCCTCGTCTCCATCATTGAACAGGCCGGGGCAAAGCTCAGCGGCATTGGGATTGTGATCGAAAAGTCATTCCAGTCCGGACGAAAGGAGCTTGATGAACTCGGAATCAGAGTCGAATCCCTGGCAAGAATCGCATCTCTTGCCGGCGGCAAAGTCACCTTTTTAGAGGAGGTTCGTTCATGAAACTCACAGCCGCTAAAACCGTTTCACTAAGTATTCAGCATGTCCTTGCGATGTATGCGGGAGCCGTCGTTGTTCCGCTTATTGTCGGCGATGCTCTCGGATTGACTCCGGCACAGCTCACTTATCTTGTATCTGCGGATATCTTGATGTGCGGGATCGCGACATTGCTCCAAGTCTGGAAAAACCGCTTTTTCGGAATCGGTTTGCCCGTCGTATTGGGATGTACGTTTACAGCAGTTTCTCCGATGATTGCCATTGCATCAAAATACGGAATACCCGCCATTTATGGAAGCATTATAGCCGGCGGTGTCATCATCATCATTCTTTCCTTTTTCTTTGGAAAGCTCGTCCGTTTTTTCCCTCCGGTCGTCACCGGATCTGTTGTGACGGTGATCGGTATAACGCTGATTCCGGTCGCTATGAACAACATGGCAGGCGGTGAAAACAGCAGTGATTTCGGTGCGCTGTCAAATCTTGCTTTGGCATTTTCAGTTTTGTTGGTGATTGTCCTTTTATACCGTTTTACAATGGGATTTTTGAAATCTATTTCCATTTTGATCGGACTGCTAGTCGGAACGGCTGCCGCAAGTCTGATGGGAAAGGTTGATTTCACTGAAGTGGCAAATGCGAGCTGGGTGCAGATGATCCATCCTTTTTATTTCGGAACTCCAGTATTCGAGATTACACCGATTATTACGATGACACTTGTTTTAATCGTCAGCCTCGTTGAGTCCACAGGCGTTTACTTTGCATTGGGCGATTTGACAGACCGAAAGCTGGCGGAGAAAGATTTAGCAAAAGGATACCGCGCTGAAGGGATTGCCGTATTATTCGGCGGCATATTCAATGCTTTCCCATATACGGCTTATTCGCAAAACGTCGGCCTCGTTCAGCTCACAGGCGTCAGAAAAAACAGCGTCATAGCTGTTGCGGGAGGATTTCTGATTCTATTGGGGCTTTTTCCAAAAGCCGCCGCACTGACAACGATTATTCCGAAACCGGTATTAGGCGGGGCTATGGTGGCGATGTTCGGCATGGTCATTGCCTACGGCATCAAAATGTTAAGCCGGGTTGATTTCGCAAAACAGGAGAACCTTTTAATTGTTGCCTGCTCAGTCGGAATCGGCTTAGGTGTGACAGTCGTACCGCAGATGTTTCAAAATCTCCCTGACGCCATCAAACTTCTGACAGAAAACGGGATTGTCGCAGGAAGCTTTACCGCCATTTTATTGAATGTGATTTTTCACATTCATCCGTTTTCCCGGGCGGCTGAACGGCATGAAACCGTTCCAACTGAAAAATCCGCTGTTTAAAACCTCACGATCGTGGGGTTTTTTGATTTGGTGTGTTTTCTCCTTCTGCACAAGACATACTATCGGTATAGAAGAGGAGGCATATCCGATGAAAACAGTGAAAGAGCTTGTCGAACACATCAGCACAAAGGACGGCGGCGAGGCTGTCATCCGCCCCGTCAGGCAGGATGATGCTGCTGACATTATAGAAGCGGTCAAAGACGTGATTGAAACGGGTGTTTACATCCAAAAGGAGAGGCCGCGCACGTTTGAGGAAGAACAGGCCTTTATTCAGGAGATGAGAGAAAAAGACAATATGTATGCCGCCGTTGAAATCGATGGGAAGGTTTATGGAATCGCGCGGGTGATCCGCGGCGAGCTTCAGATGAAAAAGCATACCGGGCTTTTTAGAACCTGGCTTCACAGGAGGGCGCAGGGCCTTGGCATCGGTAAAGAAATCATGTCTTACACCCTCAACTGGTGCAGGCTCCATCAGCTGCATAAACTGTGCCTGACCGTGTTTTCCTCAAATGAAGCGGCGCTTTCCCTGTACAAGAAAAACGGGTTTATCATCGAGGGCATTCAGAAGGAGCAGGTGCTCTCAAACGGAGTTTTTGAAGATGAAGTGCTGATGGCTCGCTTTTTTAAGCGTTCCACATAAAGGTGCAAATTTTGGAGACGCTTTAGATAGAGGTGGTGGTGTTATGGCCTATATCGTATCGGCAGGAACAAGTGTGCCCCGCTGTCATGTCAATCAATGGCAAGCCGCCGGGTTTGCGCGAGAGATGTTCAAAGATTCATTTAAAGACATTGACCGGCTGCTAGCTTCATTTAAAAATGGAGAGATTGAATCAAGGCAGTTTGCCATGCCTTTGGAATGGTATAAAGAAGAAAAGAGCTTTCAGGAAAAAAATCAGGCGTATATTGAGATGGCTGTCCAGCATAGCGCTGATGCTGTGTCAAAGTGTTTGGCAGATGAGCGCTTTCTAAAAAAAGAGATCCCTTTTAAACAAATTGAAGCGATATTTTTTGTGTCTTCAACCGGGATTTCAACGCCGAGCATTGACGCAAAACTGATGAATATCCTTCCGTTTTCAAAGCGGACGAAGCGCATTCCCATTTGGGGCCTCGGGTGTGCGGGAGGAGCGTCAGGCATCGCCCGGGCCTTTGAATACTGCAAAGCTTTTCCGAAGGCTTTTGTTCTCGTGATCGCGGCAGAATTGTGCAGTTTAACATTTCAAAAGCATGATAAGACGAAAAGCAATCTCATCGGAACGTCTTTATTCGGTGACGGGATTGCCTGTGTTTTAATGTGCGGCAGGGAAGCGGACACCGCAGATTCAAGGTTTCAAGTTCTTCCGGAAGTCGTGAGCTCTCAATCGACTACATTAGAACACTCGGAAGATGTGATGGGATGGGAGATCAACAATAGCGGTTTTCAAGTTGTTTTTTCGCGGGATATTCCGTCATTGATCAGGACAAATTTAAAAAAAGACGCTGAAGCATTTCTTCAAAAGGAACATGTCAGGCTTGAAGATATTCAAGTTTTTCTCGCCCATCCTGGAGGAAAAAAAGTGCTTGATGCATACATTGAAAGTCTCGGCTTCTCAGAAAAACATCTCGAAAGTTCACGGCGGATATTGGCGAAACACGGAAATATGTCATCAGCGACTGTCATGTATGTCATAAAAGATGATATGCTAAACAACTGTCCCCAGCCGGGGAGGTTTGGCCTATTAGGAGCGCTTGGCCCCGGGTTTTCATCAGAACTTCTTTTAATGAAGTGGAACAAAAAAGCGAGTGGTTGACATGTTTTGGACGATTTTGATCATATTTATCACACAGCGGCTTATTGAACTCGGAGTCGCCAAGCGGAATGAAAAAAACGCGATCAAGCAGGGGGCCGTCGAATATGGAAAACGCCACTACCCGTTCATCGTAGCGATGCACGTGCTCTTTTTCATTTCTTTCATTTGGGAAACAGCCGTTTTTCAACGCGGAATGACACCCTTTCCGGCGCTCGTTTTGACAGCGCTTGTCCTTACCCAGGGACTGCGCTACTGGTCGCTCTTTTCTTTGGGGAGATGCTGGAATACAAAAGTTCTCGTCATCCCCAAAACCGATCTTATTCGTAAAGGGCCTTATCAATGGATCAGGCATCCGAATTATTTGGCTGTGGCGCTAGAATTATTTCTCCTTCCGCTGCTGTTTCAGGCGTATTTGACGGCTGTTTTATTTACGGTTTTCAACGCCGTCTTGATTTTGATCCGCATTCGTGTAGAAGAACGGGCATTGAAAGAATGGTGTCATTGAAAATGATTCTCATTTTATGTATAATGGTAATGAAAAGCATTCTCATTATAGGATGGTGAACATTTATGACGATGTTTTTTCTGCTCGCAGCTGTTTGTACATACAGCGTATTGATTGGATTTGTGCTAAAAGGAATCGCAAAACGTTCCGCATAAAATAAATAGAGATGAAGCTGCTATGAAGGCAGCTTTTTTCATGTTTTCTTTCAATTGTGAACAAAAATACACAAATGTTGTGTAAAATGGGGGAAAGGGGCTGAATATATAAAACAACGCTTAAAAGGGGTAGGAATCATGGCACATATAAACACAAAAGACGATCTCATGAAAAGAGCCGGAGCTGTGTTCAGCGAGCTGAAGAAAAACGGGGATGAAATGCGGGCAGCCCAGCTGGCGGGGATCATCCGAAAATGGACGCGCGAAGAAGTGTACATCGCTTTTACCGGCCATTATTCAGCAGGAAAATCTTCTATGCTGAACACGCTTCTTCAGGAAGACGTTTTACCGGCAAGTCCGATTCCGACGAGCGCGAATCTCGTCATGGTCCGCCGCGGAGAATTGAAAACAGCGCTTCATACGACAGACGGCAGATACGCCGAGTTGCAGGGCGCTTATGATAAACAGAAAGTGCAGGCGTACTGTAAGGATGGGAGCCAAATCGAAATGGTGGAAATCGAAGGGCCATTTTCCGGGATAGCGCCACAAGCCGTTCTGATCGACACACCTGGAATCGATTCCACAGATGATGCTCATTTTCTGTCGGCATCATCTATTTTGCACCAGGCAGATACACTGTTTTATGTTGTGCATTATAACCATGTCCATTCTGAAGAAAATGTGAATTTTCTTCGTTTAATAAAAGGGAAAATTCCGAATGTTTATTTCGTCGTCAACCAAATTGACCGTCATGATGAAACAGAAACAGATTTTCAAGGCTATAAAAAACAGGTCCTTGATATGCTGCTAAAAGAGGGAATCAGTGAAGAGCATCTCTTTTTTACCTCTGTCACAGAAAAAGATCATCCGCTTAATGAATTCACCCGGCTGCGTGAATTGCTGAACCGCCTGCAAAATCAAACGAAGCTGCAATTATTCACATACACGGAGCAAAAAGTGACACGGTTGATTGATGAGCATGTTGAGATGCTCATCAGTGATGGGGATTCATCCTTATCTGAGGAAGCCGCTTCTTTGGCCGAAAAAGTCCAGTCGCTGGAAGAGCAGCTGGCCGAATCAGCAGAGCAACAAAAACGAACGGGCGAATCATTTCAAAAAGAAGTGCAGACCATCATCAAAAACGCGAATTTGACCCCGTTTGATATGAGGGAGCTTGCGAAATCATATTTGGAATCAAGCGAAAAAGGCTTTAAAAAAGGACTTATTTTTAGTAAAACAAAAACGCTTGAGGAAAAAGAAAAGCGCAAAGAAGCTTTTCTTGCAGACGTCCAAAAAAGGGTTCAGGCTGAAATCGACTGGCATATCATTGAAGCGTGTAAAACGTTTATGAACCGATTTGAAATAAAGAGTGATCAACTGCTGCAGCACATCCTTCAATTCAGCACAAAAATCGATGAAACCCATTTGCTTCGTCCGCTGAAAAAAGGGGCGGAACTTACGCCTGAATATGTGTTGAACTATACAAAGGAATTGGCCGAAAACATCAGAAGAGAGGCGAAAGGCAGCGCCAAGCAGCTCCTTGAACAGCTCAAAAGCCTCATAGCAGAAAAGGAAGAGCGCAAGTTTGAGTCGGCAAAAGCCGAGTATGAAAAGGAGAAAGCGGCTCTCTCCGGATTGGAAGAACGGCTGACAGAGCAGCGCCTATCATATGAAAAAGCGAATCTGATCTGGGATCAATGGGAAAACGGGAGGGATGACGGCGGTCAAGCGGAAGACTGGTATGCGGCCGAAAAAATAGCGCTGCAAAAACCGCTTGAAACCGAAACGGCTGATGACAGCATGAATCTTCATGAACAAAACAGGCGTGAGCAGACATTAAGAGATGCAAAGAGCGTTTCGGAATATATGGCACTGTTTGAGAATCTCGCCCGGTATTTAGAGGGCATCCCGGTCTTAAACAAGCAGAGGGAAGCATTTTTGGCAAAAACAGAGCGGCTCCATTCAAGACAGTTTACATTGGCGCTTTTCGGGGCTTTCAGCTCTGGCAAATCTTCTTTTGCAAACGCGCTTTGCGTACGAAAAGTCCTTCCGTCATCTCCGACACCGACGACGGCGACGATTAATAAAATCACAAAACCACAGGGAACAAAACAAGACGGGACGGCTGATGTGACGTTTAAAACAGAAACGGAGATCACCGCCGAACTGGATCAGCTTTTAGATGGGAAAATGTCGGAAATAAAAGGCAAAACTCTTGTCGAGAAGCTCGAAAAACTATTGCAAAAAGGCATGCTTCATCATGATGAACGCATCATCACAGAGAACTTTCTAAAGGCATATGAACGCTTCGGCCAATATATTGCAGACCAGGACATATTAACAATATCCGCGGGCGAACTTGAGCCATATGTCGCTGAAGAGGAGACGGCTTGCGCCGTCCGTGAAGTAACCGTTTATTTACATTCACCTGTCACGAATAAAGGGATTACAATCGTCGATACGCCGGGCGCCAGCAGTATGAATAAACGGCATACTGAGCTCGCTTTTCAGTACATCAAAGACGCTGACGCCCTCCTTTACTTAACTTACTATCAGCATGCGTTTTCAAAAGCGGACCGCTCGTTTTTGCGGAAGCTCGGATTAATCAAAGACGCTTTCAGCATGGATAAAATGTTTTTTATTCTAAACGCGGCAGATCTTGCGGAAAGTGCCGGCGAATTGGAAACGGTTGAAGCCTACGTAAGGGGAGAACTGCTCAAAGAAGGGATTCAAAACCCGCATTTTTACCATGTCTCTAGCAAACAGGAACTGAGCGGAAAATCATCGCCTTTCAATGATTTCAGCCGCCTTAAGAAAGAGCTCGATGAATTTATCGAAAACGGTTTGACAAAAGCGGCTGTCGATCAGCTGCTATATGAAGGCAAAAAGCTTTGTGATACAGTGATTCAGCTCCGCCGTTCTTTGCACCGTTCCGTCAAAGAGGAGGAAGCGGAGAAAAAGCAAATCGAGAAAGCTTTTCAAGCAGCATGCTCCGCCATTGATGAGGTAAATAAGGGATCTTCCATTTTTCAGCTGGCCGAAAAGGATATTGAAGAGCAATTTTATTATATGAGGCAGCGTCTTTCTTATTATGCGCACGATTTGTTTAAAGCAGCCATTCATCCCGGTCTGCAAAACGGGAATTGGCAGGATAATCTGCAAAAAGCTTTGAAAAGCTGTCTGAAAGAGTATGAATTTGAATTTTTGCAGGAATTAAAAGCGCTCGACATTCGCATTGAAAACATGGTGGTTAAGTATGCTGATGAACAGTGGGCAGGGACAATCCGGCAAAAGCTGGCTGATAATGCTTACTTTTCTGTTCATATCGCACCAGAGCCTCCTCAAACAGACAGCTGGGATACGGCTGAGGCTGCAGCAGATGAAAGAGCATTTGCTGATGAGCTGAAAAAATTCAAAACTCCAAAAGCGTTTTTTCAGCAAAATGGAAAGGCGAGATTGATCGAATCGCTCGCTTCAAAGCTTTCCGACATCACGGCCGGCTGGATTCGACATGAAAAACAGGCCTTTTTCAGCCGCTGCCAAAAAAGCGCCGAACTTTTGCAGAAGTCCGTATCTCAAACAGCTGCGGAACAGATCAAGGAGCAAAAAGAAACGTATTTTCACGAGCCTTTGGAAAGCGGTGACAGGGATAACATCGAAAAGGCATATACCGCTGCAAACAAATGGCTCCGTGAGATTGAATCATAACCATTGATGGTGGCTGCACCAAAAGCATGGTAGACTGAATAAAAAAGAAGGGATTTAAAACGATGACAAACGTTCATGAAGCGATTACTGCACATTCAAAAAAACAGCACCAGCAAATAAGCGAGTTCGTCCTCCTGGAACAGGAACGTGAAAAAGCGATAGACGAGGCCGTTGCCAAGTGTGAACGAAAAGAACCATTTTCCACAGACCGCATCAATCAAATTACAGTGAAAATGAATGAGCTGTCCAAGAAAGGGATCGTCCCGAAAAGACGGCTGGTCTCTCAAGAAATGGTCGAGGAATACGTCAGCCGAAAAAACGCCGGCCAATAGCTGGCTGATCCTTCCGTGAGTGGATTCGGGCCTTTTTGCAAACAATAGACCTGAACCGCCCGCTGGAGGTGAAGGACAATGGGAAGAACAAAGCTTGGCAATGCAAATGCGCAGCGAAACAACAACGCCAAAAAGAAAAACGGCTTTAATACCGAGTTTTCTACCGAATCTTATGCGCAGATGGAAGCTGCAAAGATGATCTCAAACAAGAAAAAACATGAAAAATAAAGACATTCAAAACAGCGTCCTTTGACGCTGTTTTCATCATTTTTGCTCCTGTGGTACAATAGGTGCATTGTATGATGAAAGGAAGTTTTCGTGATGAAAAAGAAGTTGCTGCTTGTTGACGGGATGGCGCTGTTATTCCGGTCATTCTTTGCGACAGCGGTTCACCGCAATTTTATGATGAATGACAAGGGAATTCCCACAAACGGTGTTCACGGCTTTTTGAAACATCTGCTGACCGCAGTGGCGGCGTTTGAACCGAGTCATGTCGTCTGCTGCTGGGATATGGGAAGCAAAACATACCGAAATGATTTATTTAAGGATTATAAAGCAAACCGCGGCGAGCCGCCGCTTGAATTAATTCCGCAATTTGACATGGCAAAAGAAGCCGCAGAAGAGCTGGGCGTTTTGAATATCGGCCTCGCAGGATTTGAAGCGGATGACTGCATCGGTACGCTGTCAGCGCTGTTCCGTGAAGAAGCGGACATTACAATCGTCACAGGAGATAAAGATCTGCTTCAGCTTTTGGAAGGGACTGTAAAAGTGGCATTGATGCAAAAAGGCATCGGCAACTACAAAGTGTATACGAAAGAAACCTTTATGGAGGAAACCGGCATCGAGCCGCTGGCTTTGATCGATATTAAAGCGCTGATGGGTGATCCGAGCGATAATTATCCGGGTGTTAAAGGGATCGGCGAAAAAACGGCCTACAAACTGATCAGGGAATATTCGACCATTGAACAGCTGCTTGAAAACGTAAGCCGGCTGACTAAAGGCCAGCAAACGAAAATAACAGAAAATCTCGAAGACCTGAAACTGTCAAGAATACTTGCTGAAATCAAATGTGATGTTCCGCTTTCCTGCTCATTGGAAGAAGCGGATTTTACGTTATCGCATGACAGGGCCAGAAACATGCTGAGGCTGCATCAGATCAGAGGAATTGAGCCGCTGCTTGCGAAAATGGAAAAAAGAGAGATCGGCTAAAAATCGATCTCTCTAATGTTTTGTATTGCTTTTTTTCGCACGGTTTTCAAGCTCGGTTTTTGGATCGGTGTGCCGGTTCATTTCAATGTCTCCCTGCGGAGTGACACCGCCGGTCAGACGCCCTTTCCCGGCAGGCTTCTGCTTTTCCACATTAACCACCTCAAGACTTATCATGCTCAAAGGGAGAAGCTTTTACTCGGATTGATTCAGCAAAATCGCTTTTTTCGCCAGCTTGTCCGCTGTCTGGTTTGCTTTTGAAGGGACCCACTTAATAAAAAACAAATCAAAATGGGATTTTAAGCGGAGAATGTCAGCAAGATAAGGCTTGTACGCCTCGTTTTTAACGAATTCCAAATCTGCCGCTCGTTCAACGATCTGAGAATCGGTACGAAACGAAACAATCCGATACTGTCTTTCAGCACAGAGTTTCATCCCTTCGATCAGCGCCATAAATTCAGCTTCGTGATTGCTTAAGCGGCCGGCGGGAAGGGAAAACGATTCAGATTTCCCGCCATTTTTGATAAAGATGCCCAGTCCGGAAAGGCCTGGATCACCGGCGCTTGCTCCATCAACATACACTTCAACAGGCATTTTTTTCACTCCTTTCATCCAAAGGGGTGATCTTTTTGGCAGCATAAGCATAAGGTGCTGCGAAAAGAGCAACGACAAATTTTAACGCGTAAGTGGTGATAAAAATCTCCACCCATACATCAAACGGATATGTGCCGATAAAGGCGACGCTTGTAAAAATAAATGTATCGAGAAGCTGGCTGACAGCTGTGCTGCCGCTGTTGCGCAGCCATAATGCACGATCGGAAGGAAATAACCTTCTGATCCCCGAATATACATAAACATCAAGTGTTTGGCTGATGATATAGGCAAGCAGGCTCCCGAGCGCAACGCGCGGCAAAAATCCGAATATCGTCTCAAGCGCCGGCTGTGCGATGTCTTCCGGGTGCGGCTCAAAGAGGAGTGCTCCCTGCATGACGGCAGTCAGGCTGATGAGGATGAAAAAACCAAGAGCAACGGCTTTTTTCGCTTCTTTTTTGCCGTATCTTTCATTGATGATATCGGTCGCGAAAAATACGCTGCCGTACATGATATTGCCGAGTGTTGAGGTCAGGCCGAACAGCTCGACTGTTTTCGCGACTTCAATATTGGCTGCGACTGTGGCAAATCCGATCCAGACAAATAAACCGGTTTTGCCAAATCGTTTAAAAAAGAAGAGAACAATGATAAAATTAATGATCGCAAAACTAATCCATAATATCTCATTAAACAAGAACAGGTACTTCCTTTCTGAATAAACTGTTTAGATTATAGCATATCAAGCCATCATTTGAATAAAGGTGATTTTGTGAAACTTAGAGCATGCATGAAAATAAAAATGAAGGCATCTGCATCCGTTTCTTTTACGGCTGACGATTGGATAGAAGTAAAAGATGCCGTGGTTTTCGGCCGTCAATTTTCTCAAAATCCATATGTCACAGAGCTTGAGTTTGAGGATGAGAAGGGAAGCTTCTGGACATTGAAAGAACTTGAAAAATTAAAAGAAGAACTGGCGCATGAACCTGATGAAATTACGGTGTTTTTTGACGGGAGCTATGATAAAGAAAGCCAGCTTGCCGGTTTGGGCATTGTGATTTATTATTCTCTCGGCGGGGAAATGTATCGGTTAAGAAAGAATAAAAGCTTTCGTCTGACGACGAACAACGAAGCGGAATATGCTGCTCTTTATGAAGCTGTAAACGAGCTGAGAGACCTCGGCGCCAGCAGAAATTCTGTCGTCATTAAAGGAGATTCGCTTGTCGTATTGAACCAGCTCGAAGGAAACTGGCCGTGTTATGACCCGGTTCACTCGAAATGGCTGGACAAAATCGAAAAGCAGCTCCATAAATTAAAGCTCACGCCGACCTATATCCAAATCAGCCGCAAAGACAATAAGGAAGCGGATCAGCTTGCGAAAAAGATGCTTGAGCATACCATTGTGGAAAGCCGCATGAAACTAGACAAATAACGGAGATGAAAACCTTGGATAAGAAGGAGATCTTTAAGGAACTGACAAATTTGCAGGATACCTATTGTGAAGGGTGTTTTATCAAAAAACATTTTAGAAAAGAATACGGAAAAACGTATGCCCATGCATTTTGCATTTCAACATGCACAGTCGGAGAAAAGCTCCGCACGTATGGAGAAGTGCTGACAAATAAACACTGACAGACAAAAAACCGCTTAAATGCGGTTTTTTTGCTTTTAATGCTGTGCTTCATCAAGCTGGTGCTGACAATCATTCAATATCGCCAGCTGCTGATTTAAAAAGGCTTCATCCAACGCGGATAATTCTTCAGCCTGTGAGAGCTGTCTGGCGTCTTCAATCGATTGATAAGCCGATTTCAGCAAGGTGGAGCTGTTTTGTCTTGTCGCCATGCCCGTCGTTTTTTGGGCGGTTTCAACGGCTAATTCAAGCTGCTTTCGCTGATTGAACCCCGTTTTGATGTCCCCGCGATGTTCTGAATTCATGATCATACACCTCCAGTGATTATTTTTTATAAAAACAGGCAATATTATGTGCAAAAAAAGAACAAATATAATAAAATTAATCCGATATAACTATTGAACCTGAAAAATATAAGTCAATATTACTATTTTAGGTATCTTATAAAAAAGGAGCCTGTGACAGTGGAGAGCAATGAATTGCAAACCGTCCTTCACAAGACATTTGTGGAGGTATATAAAGATCTAGAACAGCTTGTTGATATCGCGAAAAAGGGCCGCCCCTCTTTGGAGAAGAATATTGAGGAAATCGAACAAAGGCTGAAGCAAAATATTCTGGCCATTGAAATTCAGCTGAAAATTAAATAGGAGAGGCATAAATGCCTCTCCTCTTATTTTGAAGTCTCATTTTGTCTTCAGTCTGTTAAATCTTTACAACGTTAGATGCTTGAGGTCCACGATTACCTTCAACAATTTCGAAAGAAACTTCTTGTCCTTCTTCTAAAGACTTGTATCCATCACCTTCGATTGCAGTGAAGTGAACGAATACATCGTCTCCGCCTTCAACTTCGATGAAGCCGAAGCCTTTTTCATTGTTAAACCATTTTACTTTACCATTTTGCATATTGCTTAATCCTCCTAGTACTGTAGCACAGAGTGCTAAAAAAAATTTTCATCATCTAGCGTGTTCTGCTAAATGATGGTTTCACTATACACTATCTACAAGGACGCGTCAAGCTGTCAAGAGAAAAAAATGAACTTTTATGCTGTTTTTAGGAATTTTGTTGAAATCGTTTTCAATTTTATGGCCATTCATGCTCATTTTCCCCGTATTCAAACGAAACAAACAAATGCGTCCATCCGTATATAAGAAAACCGTAAATTTATGAAGAGGAATAGGAGTGATAACCATGAATCGTTATTCGATTAATGAATTTGTCGAAAAAACCAAGCAGGAAGATAAAGGGGAAGGGTTGTTTGAACTTGAAACACCGCGCCTGCTTGAAGTCAATCTTGATGGGAAAGTATGGGCAAAAGCCGGTTCAATGATTTCCTACAGGGGGAAAATCAAATTTGAACGTGAAGGCGTGTTTGAGCATGGGCTTGGACGCATGATGAAAAAAGTATTCAGCGGGGAAGGCGCTTCACTGATGAAGGCAGAAGGGGACGGGAAATTGTACCTCGCTGACCAGGGGAAAAAGATATCCATTTTAAATCTGAATGATGATGCCATTTTTGTGAATGGAAATGATCTTTTGGCATTTGAACCGGCTATCAAGTGGGACATCAAGCTCATGAAAAAAATCTCAGGCATGCTTGCCGGCGGCCTTTTTAACATCAAACTTGAAGGTACGGGGATGGCGGCGATCACAAGCCATTATGAACCGCTCACCCTGATCGTTTCGCCGGGCAGTCCAGTTTATACTGATCCAAACGCTACTGTGGCCTGGTCGGGTGGTCTTCAGCCTGAATTCGTCACAGATGTTTCGTTCAAGACTTTCATCGGCAGGGGAAGCGGCGAATCGATCCAAATGAAGTTTTCAGGAACCGGATTTGTGGTTGTTCAGCCATATGAAGAAGTGTATTATGCGGAGTCTTAAATCCAATAGAAAAAAACACTTGCCGAAACAAGTGTTTTTTTCTTAGCGGGCGCTTAGGATAGAGCCCTTACAGCCTGCTTTTTATTCATGATGATCTCAGACTGCTCAACAATATCGGTTAAGATGACTTCAGATGAATTGGATAAGTGCAGACTTTTAATATTCTTTTTCATTTCGTTTAATCTTTGTTCGTCTGCCAAAAGGGAAGAGACGGATTCAAGGATCTCCTCATGACGGTTTACGACGATGGCAGCGCCTCTGTCTTCGAAGAACAAGGCATTTTCTTTCTCCTGTCCAGGCACCGGTCTGTACAAGATGACAGGTACGCCGATTGCGGTTGCTTCTGTAAGTGTGATTCCGCCTGGTTTTGTGATCATGCAGTCTGCGACCCTGAACAGCTCGTCAATTCTTTCGATATATCCGAGCGTTTTCAGTTTTTCAGGATGCATGGCTTCAATCTCTTCCAATGAAGTTTTTAACAGCGTGTTTTTTCCGCAAATGACTACGACTTGGACGTTTTCTTTCGTCACGAGGGATTCACACAGTTCCTTTACATTTTTAAGAACTCCGTGGGCGCCCGCCATGATCAGCAAGATCTTTTTATCTGAAGAAAGCTGATACTTAGCATAGATCTTTTCTTTGTCCATTTCTTCTTCAAACTGCCGGCGGATCGGGATGCCTGTGATTTTGACATGACTTGGGTGAGTTCCGATTTCCAGCAGTTTTTCCTTCACATAATCAGTCGCCACATAGTATTTATCGATGTGTTCGTGAACCCAAATTTTATGAAGGCAGAAATCAGTCATGACGTTAAATGTCGGTATTACTTTACCCATTCTTCTTCTATATTCAGGCACGACGATCATCGGAAACGTATTGATGATGATATCGGGCTGATGTTTTTTAACCAGCTGGTCAAGCCGCTTGTTTCCCATCTTAAAATAAATATTAAATTTTCTTTTATTGTAAATTTTATCGACACCATAGTAAAAAAGGCGATAAAACTGCTTTCCGATTGAAAAACTTTTCAGGTAAAGATATTGGGTAATATCAGACACAATCGGATTTGATTCTTGATACAAATTCGAAACAGTTACATTCTTAAAACCGAGCCTTTCACACTCTTTGT
>NZ_MRBK01000062.1 GCF_001969815.1 Bacillus swezeyi
CAACCTCACTTTGTAACATTCTGTATATTTTTTGAATTTAAAAATTATAGTTTTCCATCTTTACTTACAAATGGGAATATTGTATTATATTTTTTGTGTTATTAAATGATGGTGAAAAAGGTAATTGAAAGAGGTTATTAAATGAAAAAAGTTATCTTCGCTTTAATTTTGTTAATATTACTAGCTAGTTGTACTAATAACAACTACCAAATTTCTTTATCGAAAGGCGACTGTGAAAAAAATTGGACACTTTGCGCTGTTTTCCCAAATGAAAAAGTCAAATTATATTCACCTATGGAACCTATAAAGGTTGCATTATTGGATAGTGGAGTCAGTAGTTCTTTGTCAATTTTTAAGAATAGTTCAATAATTTCATATGATGCTATAAATAACAATCCTACTACCACAGATTCTTTAGGTCATGGCACAGCCTTAGCCAGTATCTTAATGGCTCCTGCTAATAAGCAAACAGTTCATGGAGTATCACCTAAAGTGAAATTATTTGATGTTAAGGTACTTAACGATAAAGGAGGTGGTGACGTTGATGATGTAATTAACGGAATCAATTGGAGTATTAAGCAGGATGTTGACATTATTAATCTTAGCTTTGGTTTTCAAAAAGATGACAAAGGGTTAAAACATGCTATTGACAAAGCAATCGAGAATAATATTGTAGTTATCGCTTCTGCTGGTAATACATTGGGTCTTTCAACAGATTATCCTGCAAAATATCAAAATGTCATATCTGTTTCTTCTGTTGATAAAAACCTAAAAAGAGATAAATTTGCAGCTAAAGGTAAAGTTGATTTTGTTGCACCTGGCGTTCAGGTTCCTGTTTTAACTCCTTTAGGTAAATTAGAAACTGTTAATGGTACATCATTTGCAACAGCTTATGTCACAGGTATAGTATCAAATATCCTATCTAAAAATCCAAAGTTAGAAAGACAAGATGTCTTAAAAATTTTACAGAGCACAGCAAGAGATTTGGGTAAGAATGAAGAGTATGGTTACGGGTTAACACAATATAACTAAGAAAAAGGAGAATCAAGATTGAAGTATTTAATTAGCTTCTTGTTAGCTGTTTTTGTATTTTATAACGTAGGAACAAGTTTTTCCTCTGCAACAACAAATCAAACACAAGACAATAATGAGGAAGAAGTAATTAATAGTGAGGAAATAGAATCTGAAACAGAAGATTTTTTTGGTGAGTCTGTCGATGATGATAATGTTAGCATAGAAAGCCAAGTCGATGGTGATGAAGCAAATATTGAAACAAAGATTGAAACAGATGATTTATCGGTTGACGGTGAACTAGAATTAAATTTAGAAACTAGTGAGATGATAGTTTCCGCAGAAGCAGAAGATGATAACGGTACACTTTTCCAGGGCGATTTTGAAGTGGAATTACAAGATGTAAATGATGACGGAGATTTTATTGCAACTTTAACCGATACTGAAACAGGAGAAGAATTTAAAGTAAATACTGCTGAAGTTCAAGCCTCCTGGTATCCTTTAGTTGTAATTGCTATTACTGTTGCACGTATTGGCATTAAACAAGCTATTAAGAAATTTGGAAAATCCAGTGTTAGCAAAGCAACGAAAAAGTATGGTAAAAAAACCTCCGCGTCTAAAGCCGTAAGAAAAGTAAGTATGTCGAAATTAGATTCTCATTACAAAAAGCACAAAAAAGAGTTTGGCAATATTTCCAAATCTCAATATTTGAATAAAGCACGAACCTTTTTAGGGAAAGCTACTAGCAAAACAGTTCTCCAAAAAAGAAGTAAGAAAAAATTCAATGGCAAATATCGTTATTATAAGTATAATAAAAAGACCAATGAATTTTTGGCAGTAGAACGACAAAAGGATAAGGATGTGATTATTACATATTTCAAGCCAAAACATCCAAATAAAAAAGCTGGTTATGAATATTATAAACGTCAATAATGTAAATAATAAATAAATGGGGGATTAATGTTGGGAAAAAAATTATATTCCTGTCTAGTATGCGGATATAAAGGATTAAATGAAAATCTTTTATGTAATGGCGAATATCAAAAAACATTTGACATTTGTCCATGTTGCAATTTTGAATTTGGCTACAGTGAAGATCATGATGTGAGTTTAGGCTTTATTGTAACTCCAGATCATTTAATTGAAGCTGCATTTCAATTGTATCGTAAACAATGGATAGAGGCTGGAATGAAAATAGCACATCCTGAAGATATTCCAGAAGAATTAAAAAATGGCGAATGCTTAAAATTTGAAGTTTTATTAAAACAATTGAAAAGCCTAAATCTTGACATAGAAAACCTGGATATTGACGGCTTTAATTAATATCAAAACAACTTAGAAAAAGCCCCTAAGGGCTTTTTCTTATCTGCATCAAAATACTCTGTAACTGGTATCATTCAAATATCTTTACGGATATTAAAAAGGATATGGGATACTCTCGTGAATCACTCCCCCACCGTTAGTTCACTTCCAATTCTATTAAAATGACAGTTTTATTTAATAGCTCTGTCATCAGACAGAGCTATTATGATACTCTATTGAGTGTGTGCAAATGCAATAAAATCTCTGAAAGGTTTTGTCATCTTAGGACCACCGTTAATGCTGTCCCCAATACCGCCGCTATACGAGGCATTGTGAACCCCAATTATTTGGCCGCTTGTATTAAATAGTGCTGAACCTGATTGTCCATGGTACGTATCAATTGAATAAAATGCAATACTTTGTGTTTCATCAGATACTTTTCCTGCCATTCTATATTGTGATACAGAACCATCTCTATCATTAAGATCTCCTGGATAACCAGTAATACTAATAGAAGTACCTTTTATATTGGTTACTTCTTTTGTTGGTAGAGTTCCTACTACATCCCCAATATGTCTACCAGGCGTAGGCTCCAGCT
The DNA here is from genome assembly GCF_001969815.1 of Bacillus swezeyi. Taxonomy (GTDB): domain Bacteria; phylum Bacillota; class Bacilli; order Bacillales; family Bacillaceae; genus Bacillus; species Bacillus swezeyi. The sequence goes on from NZ_MRBK01000062.1 coordinate 2,912, forward strand.
TTACCACAGCAAAGTCATAATCACTTGATCCTGTTTTTATATATCCTTGTGGTACAAAATACTTGTCCATTTCATAGGCTCCATAAGAATAGTATGAATTGTTTAACCCAGGTATAGTAAATGCGTATTTTACATAGAGTTTCCTATCCCAATCATATATACAGTGTGCGTTGGTTACAATTAAATCTTTGCCTATAACATTTCCTGTACAGCTATATCCATATTTGTCATTTTCCCCGTAAAAATACGTAAACATTTTATAAGGAGAAACATCGGTGTTACTTACTTTGGTACGTCCATCCGATCCGATTACTTCACTTAAGCTAAATTGAGAAGACAAAGAATTTTTACTAAAGGGTTTCTCAGGCTTCATCTTGCTTACCAACTTGTTAAAATCTTCAGTTTTAAATTTTTCTCCATTTCCCTCAGTCATTTTACTTGGAAGCTTAGATTTGTTTTTCTCAGCGATGCTCTTCACTTCAGAATAAGATATTACCTCTCCATCTGAACTTACCATGTCATAGGGGTTAAACTCTTTTGATTTCCCAAATACTACTGTTGGCAATGCAAGCAAAAGCAGAAAAAAGCCACAAAAAGCAACCAGTTTTTTCATTTGTATCCTCCCTAATGATTATTTGTTCATTTTTATAATAATTGATATTTTATGGATTATCAATAATATTCTTACAATTTTCAAATTTATAAATTCTCGCTTTGGGAGGATTTGATTCTTCAAGTAAATGAAACCATACTTTTATTTTCTGTTTCTTTTTTAGCTCCTCTTTGTTTTTTATATCACTGAGTCCTAGCAAAATCACTTTACTCTTGTACTTTTCAATGATTTCTCTTTCTGTTAGTTTGTAGTCCTCATCTTTAGGTTTTTGGCTCTTAAGAAGGATTGCACTATCCCCTTTCTTGTGCATTATATAGCCTTCAATGCTGAGATTTTCCCCTGTATCATGTTTACCTTCGCTTGTTTGACATCCAGCTCCTGCTAAAACAACAATAATTAAAATTAGCAAAAAAACTCTATTCAACACATCTTCTCCTTTCCAAAATTGCTATATTAACAGTCTAAAACACTGGATTGTCTATTTACAGTTTAAAATCACCTATATCTCTTTTTATGAGGATTGAAATTTGTTTCACAAGAGTTCATTAAAAAGGAATCAGAACTTCTCTTCATACAATGCTTTCTCCAAGCAACCCAGTTCCTCAAGCTCACACTGAACCTTTCCTAATTCACATTTAACTTTTTCAAATTTTTCATTGCCAGTTGTAATCTGTTTGTAAGTCGTCTAATTTCAGCTTCAATATTTTCCTTTTGAGTGAGTAATGCACTTTGTTTCTGAAGTAATTGTTTTCTAACCAAGCTAATTGTTTCTTCTGTACATTGTCCGCCGCATAGTTGTTCTACTGACATTCCTTCATCTCCCTTTTATTTTTAATTAACACTTCTGAAGTATAGATCAATATCATTAATCGCTTTATTATTGAACAGGCTTGTAATTGCACCGCCAGCGACAATCACTTCGAATTTCTTTAAAGATTTCACTAAGTCTTTTCCAAGATAGGCATATAACTTGTTCTTTTCAAATTGATACCCCATTAATTCTCTCCTTTTAATTTATATAAAATTTCTGTTTTAACTAAACCGAATTTTTCAATAAGCTGCAGCAACTCTCTTTTCATTCTGTAGTCAAAAGACATCTCATTAACGAGAAATGCTAATTGGCTAAATGTTTTCCCGCTTGCTCTGCCGATTTTTAATACGGTAAGTTTTTTCATCTAATCCCTCTTCTCAATTTGTTTTTATCCATAACATCAACAACATAAGCTTTATATTCTTTATCCCAATAATGTTCTGTTCTTGCTATGTACTTTTTAAAGCAGCCATCTTCCTCAATCATAAATGTCTGGCCGCGTTCTATTTCAGTGAATTTTTTCTTTGTCCAGATTCCCCTAATCATATGCTGCATCACATTCCTCCTTTTTGATTTTCGTGTATCAAGCCTGTACAATATTAAAAAACCTAAAGGATGATGAACATGTGTGGCAGGTTTACTTTATTCTCTGAATTTGATGACATCATCGAGCAATTCAATATAGATCAATTCTTACCAGAAGACGAATACCACCCAAGCTATAATGTAGCTCCATCACAAAACATCCTGACAATTATCAACGATGGGTCAAACAACCGTTTGGGCAAACTTAGATGGGGTCTTATTCCTCCTTGGGCTAAAGATAAAGACGAAAAGATCGGCTATAAAATCATCAATGCTCGTGCTGAAACATTGGCCGAGAAACCAAGCTTCAGAAAACCGCTTGTTAGTAAACGTTGCATCATCCCAGCCGACAGTTTTTATGAATGGAAACGTCTTGATCCAAAGACTAAGATTCCAATGCAGATTAAACTTAAATCATCCAATCTCTTCGCTTTTGCCGGCTTATACGAAAAGTGGAACACATCAGAAGGTAATTCGTTGTACACTTGCACAATAATTACAACAAAGCCTAATGAGCTTATTGAAGACATTCATGATCGTATGCCGGTTATCCTTACTGATGAGAATGAAAAGGAATGGCTCAACCCTAAAAATACTGATCCTGATTATCTACAAAGCTTGCTACAGCCATATGATGCTGATGATATGGAAGCATACCAGGTTTCATCTTTAGTGAACTCACCTAAAAACAATTCACCTGAGCTCATTGAATCCCATTAAGTACTACTGACATATCGCTTTATATATCATCTTCGCTTAGCTACTATGTTCTAAGTAGTAGGTGATATTTTGTTTGTATCGCCAATGTTACTGCATTCAATATAGTTCATTTCCACTCTTCCTCTAAAATAGCGTAATAATATTCATCCCACCATTCATTGCCTTTTGGAATACATCTTTTGAAAAAGCCTTCTCTTCTCATTCCGATTTTCTCCATAACTCGGTATGACGGAATATTCTCAGGTTGACAAGTGGCTATAATCCTATGTAATTTCATTTCTTTAAATCCATATTCCAAGATCGCTTGTGCTGCTTCAGAAGCATATCCTCTATTATGATAATTTGGATTAAACACCCACCCAATCTCATATGTATGTTCACCAAAATACTTATAAAAAACAATATGGCCTATAAGACGATCTTCATCTATTAGTACTACAGGAAATTTTTCAGCGTTATCACCTTTGTTTTTATTTACAAATTCTTTTGCATCTTCTTCAGTAAAAATCCCTTCTGGTATATACTTCATAACATTAATATCTGATGTATATTCATATACAGCTTGCCAATCTTCGAATTCAAATTCACGTATCAATAACCTTTTTGTTGTTATATGCATTAAAATAACTCCCCTCAAAAATACTTAAACTTAGTCTTATTTCGATATAAAGACGACAATAACCTCTTTAAATACTACCCTTATTCACAAACAACGCAAGGAATTTTTGATAGGGAACAAGCAAAGAATGCTTCTTCAGCATTGTCTAGATTCCTCCTTAAAAACACTTTAAAATATGCATTTTATTCTTTTATTTATTAAATAGCTGATATATGTTTTCCATACTATCCATCATACCAGTTACATCTAAATCATAATTCTCTAATAACTCGTTTTCTAATTCTTCATACCTCTTATCAATCTCTAACTTATATTCTCTAGCTACCATTAGCATAGATTTAAAAGCGTGAGTTATATCCATCTCATTCATAATACCGCCCCTTTATATGAAATATATTTTTCATTTTAATTTGTTTTTAATAGCAATGAATAATATTTTGTTGCAATCTTCCCCGCTTGGGGAACGCTTTGTGCTTAATGCCTGTTTATAGTCGCCCAGATGACTGTTATATACTCGCACCTCATATATTAACTTTTAATTTGTTTTCATTTTTGTTTAAATAATCTTTTTTGTGTTATTACCCAGTCGCCAATCTTTTCGACAACTTCACAAAAATCATTATTAAATGGGTAATCATCACAAAGATTACTGTCTGTTAGGCTGTCGGCTTGCTCCCAAAATTCCCGGATCTCATATGCTGAATTTTTGAACTGTGTTAATGCGTTTTGTAATTTTTCGTTGTTGTGTGTCATTGTTCAATCCTTCCCATCTATGTAAAATATCTTTTACTCGCAATATTCTTCCGTTACACTGATTTCAAAAGAACTATTATCACTCTCGACACTGCTAGTATTCAAACCTTTCATACACTCGTATACTTCAAAAGAATTGCATGACGTTCTAGGCATATTCCCTGTCTATGCTAATACTGGTTCTTTCAATTCTCTAGCTTTCTCGATACTGTCTGATAATTTGACTAGGCCTTCATATGCATTTTCAAGGCTTCTCCGCTTACGAGATCCCAACATAATTCGATTTGTTCTGATGACGAATTTTGATTTTCTTTTTCTTCTTTTCTCCTTCCACTCTTCTTTTAAGAAATCTGTTGATTTATATACACTCTTTACTTCTTCTAATGGTGCAATGAGATAATTGTCAATTAGTGATTCAATAATGTCTTGATTTTTTAATTCCCCATCATGAAACACTGTTAAAGGTATATATCTTAATTCAAAATCCTCCAATGGTTCACAATATTTCTTTTCTAAATTATCTTTAATTACATTTGCCGTCTGCTGGTGCTTAGTCTTTAGATAATTTTTTGGAAACCAATCAGAAACGTAAACGCAATAAGTATGTCTATAATTTCCCTTTCCACGACTATCTTTTAATCTTACATAGATTTCAGTTGTATTCATCTAGATGGTAAACGCATACCTTCTGGAACGATCGTAACCCTTGAAAAAAATAAAATAAGACCAGCTCAAAAATCAGAATTTATGCTCGGCGTTATATCTGAAACTGCTGGAACTGTACTTGGCAGTGCAGAGGTTTATTGGAAGGATCGCTACCTGAAAAATGAATTCGGCGATCTTATTTATGAAGATGTCCTTGATGAAAAAACAGGTGAATATGTTAAAATGCCCGTTGAAAACTCTGAATGGAAGTCAAAAAAAGAATATATACCAAGAGATCAAAGACACGAATGGAATATCATAGGGCTTGTTGGACAAGTTTATGTCCGTATCGATGAAACTGTTGAAGTTGGTAACAGCATTGAAGCCAATGATGGAATGGCCACAAAATCAAAAGATTCTTCGCAGCGCTGGAGGGTCATGGAGATTACAAAACCATACTCCAAAAAGGATGGATACGGAGTTGCAATTTGCTTTATAAGATAAAGCCTTGATTGGAGGTTCAAATGAATACATTAAGCTTCTATAACACAAAGAAAGACAAGTGGGAAGACATACATACCGTTGCGATTACAGATGGAAAAGTAATTCTTACTGCAACTGAACTCTTTGAGAAATTAAAAACTTTAGAGAATGAAGTTGCAAAATTAAAGAGCAAAACTTAAGGGGGGTGATTATGTTCTAGATAAAACTTAGATTTTATTTAAATTACATAACAGAAAAACAGAGAAAACAAGAGCAAAAGTGAGAACAAGAGAGATTGGCAATTAACCAGTCTCTCTTTTTTATG
>NZ_MRBK01000063.1 GCF_001969815.1 Bacillus swezeyi
ATACACAAAGGAAGGGAGAAGCTATGAGCAAATTATTAAAAAACGCATTGGAAAAAGAGAGAAATCACTATTCGAAAAAACTGATTTCCCTTGGCGTCTATCATCAGGAACATTTACAGAGGATGACGATTACAGAGCTCAGAAACGAATATTTTTATTTTTTTCAAAAACATAAAGCCCGCCCGTTTTCAAAATAAGCCATTTTGAAAAATGCGGGCTTCTTTTTCATATCTTAAAAAAAATAAGCAGGAGTTTTCTTTCGTATAACGAAAATATATACATATAGAATATAGGAAAATAATGACCTTACTTTTTCGTATTTGTAAGGGTTTTCATTTTCCTGGGTTCATTAAGAAAATAGTATAAGAGGTAGATGATATGAGACTTTCGTTTAATGAGGAAGAAGTTCACCGTGCTATGTCATTGTACAAGGTTTTTGCCAGGGCTTTTAAAAGCGTATCTGAACATAGTATTCGGGACAGTAAGGAACATGGTTTTAACCCGACAGAATTTGCTGTATTGGAGCTTTTGTATACAAGGGGAGCCCAAAAACTGCAGCAAATCGGCTCCAGGCTGCTCCTTGTAAGCGGGAACGTAACGTATGTGATTGACAAATTAGAAAAAAACGGTTTCATCAAACGAGAGCAAGACCCGAAAGATAAGCGGTCTGTTTACGCGAACTTGACGGAGAGGGGAAGGGCTTATCTCGATGAGATTTATCCGATTCACTCTTTAAGAATCGCGCGGGCTTTTTCAGGTTTGACAAAAGAAGAACAAGAGCAGCTGATGGCCCTGCTGAAAAAAGCCGGAATTCACAGCCAGCACCTTTTGTTTCGCTAAACCGAACGGCCGCTTTCTTTTAAGTGTTCGAGAATAGCTTTGATCTGTTTGTCTTGGGGCTGTCTGAAAAAGCGTTCGAAAGGACAACCCAGTTCTTTTGTCCGCTGGACGACAGCCTCCATTGTAAAATCAGCGGGAGACAGGCTTGAGTTGACTTCAGTCCAAAACAGCGGTGCGGCTACTGTGCCAAACGCATTTCCCCTTGTGGAGTAGGGGCAGATGATCGTTTTACCGGGAGCATGCTGGACATAGTCAATATAAAGCTTTCCGCCCCTGTTTTTAATGAGGCGTTCCGTTGTGAACAAATCCGGAAAAAGCGAGACGCAATAGGATGCGGCAAAGCTTGTGAAAGAACGTGTGTCTTCATAGGTAAACGCATTTTTTGAAATCGGTATATAAATCTGAATCCCTTTATTTCCCGACAGCTTGGGAAAAGAAGCGAGGCCCAGCTGTTCAAATAACCGGCGCAGCTCCTCCGCCGCGCGGACGGCAAGGGGAAATTCCGATTGTGAAGGCGGATCAAGATCAAATACGATTTCAGTCGGATGAACTGTATCAGCTGTTTGAAAAGGAATATGAAATTCCAGTGCCAGCTGATTGGCAAGCCACAATAAAACAGAGTAGTCTTGACAAATGATATGGTCGTGCTCTCCATCTTTTATAGATGTAATAAATTCGGGAGCGTAATCAGGTTTGTTTTTTTGAAAAAAAGATTCTCCGCCGGACCCATGGGGATAGCGAATAACTGTGAGTGCCCGGTTTTCTAAAAAAGGAAGCAGAAAATCGCCGATTTCATTTAAGTAGCTGATATAATCGGCTTTTGTTTTGCCGTTTTTGGGAAAGATCACTTTATCAAGGCTTGTCAGTTGCAAATCAGGGTGGACATTTCTGGAGTGCAGCAGCAGCCGCGTGTATGTGCAGTCTTCCCATGCCACATCGAATTCAAATGATTCAAACGAAACCTCCCGCAATGTTCCATGATGGATCGTCAAATAATTCACTGTCAGGCAAATGGAAGGATCGATTGTATATTCGCCGGTCTTTATTTCGGTTCCATGTTCTTTTACGATGGCGAGAATCGCGTTTCTTTCCTGTTCCTCAAGTCCGTGTGAGACTGATCCCATTTCTTTGATTTGACCGCGGTCAAAAACAGCTATCGTAACATAGCCGTTTGTCATATTATAGCCTGTCATAAACACGGTGGCTTTTTTGTAGTTTTTAAGCTTGAGCCATTCTGCGGTTTTTTTGTTTTCCATCCAGCGGCTGTCTTTTTTCTTCGCAACAATTCCTTCTCCGTCAAGTCTTTTTACTGAATCCCAGAGAGAGTGAAAGTCCCGCGTTTCAGGGATATATTGAATCCGTTCAGTTAAAATTGGATCGGGAGCCAAGGGGAGGCCGAGGCATTTCAGCAACTCAAAAAGCTTCTGTTTCCGTTCTGAATAAGGCAGTGAAGAAATGTTTTCCCCTTTATATGCCAGCAGATCAAAGGCTAGATATTGGCACGGTTTATGTTCCGCCGCTTTCTCGATCAAGTCGGTTTTTTTAGTCAAGCCCCTTTTTTGAACATATTCAAAATTTGAACGATATCGGTTTGTCAAAGATACGACTTCACCGTCAAGCGTCATCGGGAGGTGTTTTTCAAGGCCGGCAAGCTTTTCTTTGACATATGAAGTTATTTCCGGAAACACGCTGTCCAAGGGCTGTCCGTTTCTGCTGATCAAGGAAATCTCGGTGCGGGAAACGCTTAAAAGCGCCCGGTATCCGTCATATTTGGCTTCATACCGCCAATTGCCTCCTGAAGGAGGAGCCGCTGTAAGAACGGGCTGCATCGTTAGTCCCATCTTTTATTTTGCCTCGGTCGCTTTTTTTCGCGTCGTTTTCCGTTTTTTCTCCACTGTTCCTTGTGCCTCGGCTGTTTTGGCCTTCTTCTCCTGTTTTTGCGGCGTTTTCGATCGTTCGATGCTTGCTTGAAGAGCGCTCACAAGATCGATGACATCTTCGCGCGGCGCGGCATTTGCATCAGGTGTGACGCCTTCATTTTGATCGATCTTTTCTTTGATTTTATCCATCACTGCCAGTCTGTACGTATCCTCATATTGTTCAGGGGCAAATGTCGTTGTCAGTTCATCAATCAAAGAAATGGCTGTTTGCAGTTCCTTTTGGTTCACCTCTGTTGCTTCCGGTACACCGGGAACGTGTGCGGCATTGCGCACTTCATCAGGGTAGTGGATGGACTCCATCAAAATACAGTTTTCATATACCCGAAGAATGGCGAGCTGTTTTTTAGAACGAATCGTCATATGGGCAATCCCGATTTTTTCCGTTTTTCTGAGCGCTTCGCGCAGAAGGGTGTATGCTTTTACCCCGTTATCTCCGGGTCCGACGAAATAAGAGCGGTTAAAATATATGGGATCGATTTCTTTCAGCTGCACAAAGTCAACAATTTCAACCGACTTATCTTCCTGCTCTTCTTTGAGCTGCTTCAGCTCGTCGTCTGTTAAAACGACATATTTGCCTTTTACATATTCATATCCTTTGACAATGTCGTCAGGAGCGACTTCCTGATGACAGTTTGAGCATTTTTTTTCATATTGAATGGGAGAGCGGCATTCTTTATGAAGAGACCGCAATTTAATGTCTTTGTCTTCTGTTGCTGCAAACAGTTTAATCGGGATGTTAACAAGACCAAAGCTGATTGAGCCTTTCCACATCGTATGCATCGGTTCGGTTCAACTCCTTTTCTTTTCATGATGCCTCTGTACAGATTGTTTCATGAGTAGCAACTTATGGATTCAGCCAACAAAAAAAGCATTCAGGCGTTAAACCTGAACGCTTTTTCCGTTCCGTTCAAACAGAAGCTGTTCTGTTTCAGCTGCTGTGAGGGGACAAATCATTACAACCTTTTGCACATCAACATTCTTCCTGTATGGCGGTTTCTACTCCTTAGCTGCAATATTCAATGAAAGCCCGCAGCCCAAGGATATGATCGCGCTGCGATTTGTTTAGACTTTGAATCGGTATGAATCTCTTAAATGAAGGATTGGTCAATTTTAGTTCTTTTCAAGAATGCTTATTGAAAATCTGCCTGCTCCAAAATGATCGACACGGATGCAGATGCCGAGCTGATGCAAAAATTCAAGATTGCCAGCCGGGCAGTTCAAATGATCCATGAGAATATTCTCCGTCACTGCAGCCGCAATTGCCCGGGTGGGAGCCGGTATTTTTTAAGGCTGTTTTCAAAAACTGTGATCGATCGTTCTGTCTGAAACAGCTGGGGGAAAGGGTTGAGATGATTATCGGCCTGCCGCTGTAGCCTGGCGGCAGGCTGCGTCAATCAGCCAGTCGCCAATTCCGATCATAAGCCAGGATCTGCGGCCAAGCCGATGAATTCTTCTGCTTGGAGAAGTGTTCCGTCAGGCGTTTTCAGCCGGATCAGTTTTCGGAAGAGCAGCTGATCTGCGGTAAAATAAGCGTTATGAACAGGGCTTCTCTTCATTCGGTTTCATCTTTTAAAGAAAGCTCGCTCTGTTTGCCGATTGAAGAAGAAAAATATTGATATCTGCTTCTATTTTTATCTTTTGCGGCGTACATGGCCATATCAGCTTTTTTCATGAGTTCTTCGCCGTCAGTTCCATCGGCTGGAGAGACCGCGATTCCGATGCTGACAGATGTTTTAAGGCGATGATCTTTAATGCGAAATACAGATTCAAACTGCCTGATCAATTGCTCGGACAGCTCATCAATCTGATATGCCGGTGTAATGATAATAAATTCATCACCGCCCAAACGCGCAATAAACCCTTGATCAGGCATACATTTCGCCAGCCGTTTGGAAGCCTCTATCAAAAGCCGATCTCCGATGTTATGGCCAAGGGCATCATTAAAGATTTTGAAACGATTGAGATCTAAAAATAAAACAGCTGTACCTGAATGCTTGTCATTCAGCACATTTGCCAAATGCTCGACTGCATATCTTCTGTTCGGCAGATCTGTCAATGCGTCATAATGCGCCATTCTGCGAATTTTCCGTTCTGCTTCACGCTGCTTCGTCATATCTTTGCAGATGACATATATACTGTCCAGCTCCTGTCTGACATAAACCGGTATGAGCGTCAGATTCAAGTCGAACCGTACATTTGATGCCGTGATTTGGGTATCGCGGTTGATTGCTTTTTTTTCGCTTTTGACCTGAAGGAACCAGCTGAGAAGTTTTTCGTGATCTTCTTGGCACAAGACAGAGGAAAATTGTATTGGTTCAATTCGCATTTGATTTAGGAGGCTGTATCCCGAAGAATTAGCGAAAAGCATGTCCCCTTCAAGGGAGAAAACATAAATTGGATCAATATTATGCTTGATCAGGGACTGAAACCGTTCTTCATTATCTTTGACTTTTTCGGCTTGAATGAGCAAGCGTTTGTCGGTAAAGGCTCCCAAAATCATGAGACCTTGGAGCATAAGGGTGATCAGCACGATGACGATGCCGAGCTCAACGGTATCCATTTCTGGATGGCCGGCATCCCGGCTGCCATTCTTATATAATGTTGCTGCTGCCATTCCCGTATAGTGCATTCCAGAAATGGCGCCGCCCATTAAAAACGCGCTGCCGATTTTTATGGATAGTATCCTGGATGAACCGGTTTTTTTCGCGAGGACAAACGACAGCTTCAAGGCGGCGAAGGATGCTGTAATGGCAATCGCGAAAGACGCGCCGTAAAGAACGGGGTTGTAAACGATTGATATGGATTCCATCGCCTCCATGCCGATAAAATGCATGGACCAAATGCCAAGGCCCATTGTCAGTGAGCCTGTGAACAGCCATCCTTTGTTTTTCCATCCTTTTGTGTGAACGACCCGTTCGGATAGATCGAGGGCCGTGTAAGCTGCCAAAACCGCAGTGATATAGGATAATATAATCAGCCATTTATTATATTCGCCAATAACTTCTGTCACTTTTTTCTCCGCCTTTTTACTGAGGATGTCGAATTTAAATCATATATACTTTGCTGTTAAAGGCTTGACTGCCGTGCAACGAACCATTTGATGAAAAAGCGGTAATAGCGCTGAAAAATAGCGGTATAGTTTGTGAATTATACTACATATCATGATATTCGCCAATGAGCAATGTTCTCCTGCTGTTTTTTAGGAAGGGCCTTTATCGTTTTTCTCTTCAATTTTCTCGAAATGTGTTAAAATCATTTTTGTACGTTCTTTAGAACTTGAAATTATCAATCGTTAAAGGTTGTGATCGATATCGAAGCGTTTATTTTATCAATGGCAGAGGCGTTTAAAAGCCTCTCGTATTTTGGCATTTTTCTCGCGCTATGTATAGAATTCGTGCCGGCTGAAATCGTTCTTCCGCTTGCGGGGTACTGGGTGTATCAAGGTGACATGTCCCTTTTGGGAGTCGTCGCGGCGGGTTCTGTGGGCGGTGTTGTCGGACCGCTGACGCTTTATTGGCTGGGCAGATATGGGGGGCGGCCGTTTTTAGAACGGTACGGCAAGTATTTTTTTCTCAAGCCTGAAGCGCTTGAGAAGTCTGACCGCTTTTTTGAAAAACATGGCGGTTTTGTTGCGTTCAGCGGCCGGTTTATCCCAGGAATCAGAACACTGATTTCGATTCCCTGCGGGCTTGCAAAGATGAATGTGTGGGTATTTTGCATTTATACATTTCTGGCCATTACACCGATTACGTTTGTTTACGTCTATTTAGGCTTTTACCTCGGTGAAAATTGGAGCGCGGTCGGCAGCCTTCTGGACAGGTACCTTCTTCCGATCGGGATCGGAATTGTCGTCTTGTTTGTTTTGTATCTCTTTCTGAAAAACAGGCGAAGCAAGATGAAAGCGCAAAGCGTTTCGTCCTTTTTAAATAAAAATAAGGATTGACAGCTGACGGCCCGGAGGTTAATATTATCTTATAATTCAATATTTTCTTTTATCCCAAAGGGGAGTAGCGTCCGGATTTACATCCGGAAACAAAGTCGTCAGTTCATGGATTTTCATCCATCGGCTTTGTTGGCATGTTTTAATCAATGATAACCATGTCTAGCAAGACCTTTGCCTAATGTTGGCAGAGGTCTTTTTTGCTTTCTGAAAATACCCTGCCGCATTAGCGGGAATAAGAGAAAGAGACAATCACATAGGAGGAGTTATAAAATGGATGCAGCATTGTTACTTGAATATGGTTGGGTTCTTCTCATTTTAGTCGGGCTGGAAGGCATTTTGGCTGCGGACAATGCACTCGTCATGGCGGTCATGGTTAAACACTTGCCTGAGAAAGAAAGAAAAAAAGCGCTCTTCTACGGATTGGCCGGCGCGTTTGTGATGAGGTTCGGAGCCCTGTTTGCGATCTCTTTCCTCGTCAACGTCTGGCAGGTACAAGCGATTGGAGCGCTCTATCTGCTTTACATTTCAATCCATCACATTTTAAAAACCCATGTTCTGAAAAAAGACGAAAAAGTCAAAGAAACAAAGAAAAGCGGTTTTTGGCCGACTGTTATTAAAGTGGAATTGGCGGATATCGCCTTTGCGGTTGACTCCATTTTAGCAGCTGTGGCGCTTGCTGTTACACTCCCTGCGACAAACATGCCGCAGATCGGAGGGATTGACGGCGGCCAGTTTCTGGTCATCTTAGCCGGCGGCATCATTGGCCTTATTATTATGCGTTTTGCTGCAAGTGCTTTTGTGAATTTGCTGAAGAAACGTCCGAGCCTGGAAACAGCGGCTTTCATCATTGTCGGCTGGGTCGGTGTCAAACTGACGCTCTACACGCTTGCACACCCGCAAATTCATATCGTATCTGAACATTTTATTCATTCAGGCACATGGAAGTTCATCTTCTGGGCGGTGCTGATTGCCATCGCACTCGGCGGATGGTTCATGACAAATCCGAAAAAACAAGAAAAAGGGGCTGCGCAAGAATAGGGCCCACCCAAGCTGCCGGCGTTGCCGGCGGTTTTTTTATGCGGACATTTGCCGGCTTTTGTCGATATAAAACGAAATAACATTTCATTTTAATAACAGAGATGTTACAAAAACAGCAGGAAAACCCCCTTAATCATCAGGGAAACAACGAATTGTTCTAGAAGATAAAACAAATCAATGTCATAATTGAAAAATTAGAAATGAATTCCTTGTTTTCTCCTTTGCGAATCCCTATCAAATTAGCTATCATAAATGAGTAGTATAGGGAGGAACTGAGGTGAAACCAGTGCTTAGCCTTTTGTTTAAGACAGGAAAAAAGAAACCGACATTAGAAGAGTCTGTAATCAGCATACAAAAAGGAAATCAGCAGTTGCAAAACGAGCTTATAGAGCAATATAAGCCTTTTGTGGCTAAAACGGTTTCATCTGTGTGCAAACGATATATTGATGAAAAAGATGACGAATTCAGCATCGGCTTGATTGCGTTTAATGAAGCCATTGAAAAATATTCTTCCGAAAAAGGAAATTCTCTGCTTGCATTTGCAGAACTGATTATTAAACGCAAAGTGATTGACTATATAAGAAAAGAAGCAAGAAACGCCCAAAATATCAATATGGATTTACAAGAAGGGGAAGAGCAGGAATCATCTCAAAGCATGATTGAAGCGGAACTTTCCATTCACGAATTCAACCGCCAGCTCGAACAGGAACAGAGGCGGGAGGAGATTTTCCATTTTAAAGACAGTCTGAAAAGCTTCGGCCTATCTTTTTCTGATTTGCTGGAGCATTCTCCTAAGCATATAGACGCCAGGCAAAATGCCATTAAGGTGGCGTATACGCTTGTCGAACATGAAGAATTAAAAGAGATTCTCTTTCAAAAGAAGCAGCTGCCTGTGAAACAGCTTGAGAAACTGGTGGCTGTAAGCAGAAAGACGGTAGAGAGAAACCGCAAATATATCATCGCTATGGTCATTATTATAACGGGTGATTATGTATACCTTAAAGATTATCTAAAAGGGGTGCTCAACTCATGAGAAGAGGGATTATTGTAGAAAAAAATAAAAAATTCGTCACATTGCTTACCCCTGACGGACAATTTTTAAAAACCAAAAACACAGAGGAAGATTATGAAATCGGTCAGGAGATTGCCTTTCCTGCGGAGACCAGAATGGCAAGAAGGCGCGCGGGCTTTTTTGATCTGCTTTCGCTCCGTCCGCTGAAAGCCGGCGTAATTTCAATCGCAGCGATCATGCTGTTCGCTTTTATGATCATCCCTGATGTTTTTAACAACAAAGCATATGCTTATATGACGATAGACATCAATCCCAGCTTTGAATTGACGCTCAACAAAAACTGCGAAGTCGTCGATTTGGTCCCGCTGAATCAGGATGGAAAAGACTTGCTGGACAGTATAGAAAATTGGGAGAATTCAGACATTAAAGAAGTGATCAGCGAAATCGTGGAAGACAGCGACAAGCAAGGGTATGTCAAAAATTCAAAAGAAGTTTTGATTGCAACCGTTTATGAAAATAACGACGATGATACATATAAAACAACGGTAAAAAGTGAAATTGATGATGTAAAGAAAAGGTATGAAAAACGGGATTACAAATTGAAATCGGTGGAATCAGACATGGATACGCGTGCAAAGGCGCAGAAGGAAGGAATGTCAACAGGCCGTTATATCCGCACGCATGAAAATGAATTGGAAGATCAAACCCCGGATGATGAACAGGAAGATAATAAAGACGATCAAAATGAAGACACAGAAGAGGATCAAAAAGAAAAGGCTGTAAAAGAAGAAGATCAGCCGCAAGAAAATACGGATAACGAAGAATCCGATACAAAAGATCAGCCAAACGGCGATCAATCTTCAAATCAAGATCAGATGGAATCTGATCAGGATACTAAGCAAGAAGAGGAGACAACGACCCCCAAAAATCAAAACCCTCAAGAAAATAATGAAAATGACAAGGAAAGTCAGCAGACCGATGAAGGGAAACAAAGAGGTTCCGATGCCGAACATCAAAAAAAATCTCCTTTTCAAAAGGAGAAAAAGCCATCTGAACACTTAAATCAAGAATATCCGCCGAGCAGTCCCGGCGAATAATTCAGAATCCATCTATTTGTCAGTCTGTCCATTCATCTGTGCTTGTGCCTGCTGTACAAGACGTTTTGTCATTTCCCCGCCTACAGATCCATTCGAGCGAGCGACTGAATCTGATCCGAGCTGGACGCCGAATTCTTGAGCAATTTCGAGTTTGAATTGGTCTAATGCCTGCTCAGCCCCAGGAACAACCAGTTTGTTTGTTCTTGTCATGTATTCTCAACTCCTTTTTCTCTAATGTACTGCTTGTTTAGTTTGAAATGGACAGAAGATTTTTATGCTGGCAATTGTTGAAGCTCGTATAAAGAGCGCCCGGCTTAATATAAGCCGGGCGTGTCATAAAACGAAAATTATTTCATGTCATATTTGCTGAATACGTTATCGATCATAGCCTGAGCCGTTGTCTGTATATGCGAGGCGATAACGGACAGCACAGTGACAGCTGTGATGTCTCTTGCTTTTTTCCATTCAGGATCGGCAAGCTCTTTATAAAATGTCCGAAGCTGTTCGGTCTGCTCAATGACGATCGTTTCCAGCGCCGATTCTTTGAGCGTATAATCTTTGATCCGATATACATGATCAAGCACCTGTGCATAACCTTCATAAAAACGGAGCGGGCTGACAACGTCGTCAGAACGGTCTGTTATCGTATTAAATACCGTTTTTAAAATAGGGCGAATCGTTTCAAAGTCATAAACCGATTTTAAATCTCGTACAATAAGAAGGATAACGGCTTGGTCAATGGAATATTTTTTGCCGAGCTCCGGATGCCCCATCAAATCTTTAATATCGCGTTTGATCCAATTTTGGATGGCCGTTGACTTTAAAGAAGTCAGTTCGCATAAATTGCCGAGCTCAACAATTTCATTTGTGGAAAGTCCATGTTCCGTTTTTTGTTTTTTTCGTTCATACCGGCTGATGAATTCGGGAATGTCGAGATCGTTTTCCGCTTCATCGCTCGACACATTGGCTGATCTCAGCAGGATTGTCAGCGGACTGATATCAAGCTGTCCTTTTAAAGCATACATCAGTTTGGCCATTTCCAGGCGAGTCAGTTTAAAAGGTTTCATATTACACCTCGTTATGCATTGAAAATGAAATAGCAAATATTATAAACTATATCTTACGGCTTATCACT
>NZ_MRBK01000064.1 GCF_001969815.1 Bacillus swezeyi
AATCGGGGCCTTTCATCAGCTCCATGAGATCATCAACACTGCAGTTCGGCGAATCGATCCGCTTGATGACGGCGTCGATGACTTCTCCTAGATGGTGCGGCGGGATATCTGTCGCATATCCGGCAGATATCCCCGTCGATCCGTTTACAAGCAGATTCGGAAACATCGCTGGTAGGACGACCGGTTCCTTGCTTGTATCATCAAAGTTCGGAACAAACTCAACCGTCTCTTTATCGATATCGCGCAAAAGCTCTGAAGCGATCGGTGCGAGTCTCGCTTCCGTATAACGCATTGCAGCCGGCGGATCGCCGTCAATGCTGCCGTTGTTTCCGTGCATTTCGATCAAGACGTTGCGGACCTTCCAGTCTTGGCTCATCCTCACCATCGCCTCGTAGACCGAACTGTCCCCGTGCGGGTGATAGTTCCCGATCACATTACCGACCGTTTTTGCGGCTTTGCGGAAGTTTTTATCATGTGTGTTTCCTTCCGCATGCATCGCGTATAAAATCCGCCTCTGCACCGGCTTCAGCCCGTCCCGTGCATCGGGAAGCGCCCGTTCCTGAATGATGTATTTGCTGTATCGGCCGAAACGGTCGCCGATCACGTCTTCCAATGGTAAATCATGATAAATCTCTGGCTGTGCCATTTATTTAAACCTCCTCAGCGACCGATAGGTTCTCGTTTTCTAAAATGTTGCTTTCTTCATCAAGCCCGAAAGCGACATTTTTCTCAATCCATTTTCTTCGCGGTTCAACTTTGTCTCCCATTAATGTCGTGACACGCCGTTCGACGCGGGCCGCATCATCAATTTTAACCCTGACGAGCGTTCTTGATTCTGGATTCATTGTCGTTTCCCAAAGCTGATCCGCGTTCATTTCTCCGAGACCTTTATAGCGCTGTATCGTATATCCTTTTCCGACTTTTTTCAAAACATCGTCCATTTCTTCATCAGACCATGCATATTCGATGATTTCTTTTTTGCCCGATCCTTTGCTCACTTTATAAAGCGGCGGAAGTGCGATAAACACTTTTCCGTGCTCGATCAACGGCTTCATATAGCGGTAGAAAAAGGTCAGCAGAAGCACTTGGATATGGGCGCCGTCTGTATCGGCATCCGTCATGATGATCACTTTGTCATAGTTGATGTCTTCGATGTCAAAATCAACGCCGACCCCTCCGCCGATCGCATGAATGATCGTGTTGATTTCTTCATTTTTGAAGATGTCGGCAAGTTTCGCTTTTTCTGTATTGATGACCTTTCCGCGGAGCGGCAGGACGGCCTGGAATTTCCGGTCCCTTCCCTGTTTCGCCGAACCGCCGGCAGAATCCCCCTCAACTAAGTACAATTCGTTTTTGGCCGGGTTTCTCGACTGTGCCGGCGTCAGTTTGCCGCTTAGAGTCGCTTCCGATTTCTTTCTCTTTTTTCCGCTTCTCGCTTCTTCTCTCGCTTTTCGGGCGGCTTCCCTTGCCTGTGAAGCTTTGATTGCCTTTTTAACGAGCAGTGTCGCGGTTTCCCTGTTTTCTTCAAGGAAATAAGCGAGCTTCTCAGAGACGATGGCGTCAACTGCTGATCTAGCTTCGCTTGTTCCGAGCTTGCCTTTTGTCTGTCCTTCAAACTGCAGAAGCTCTTCCGGGATGCGCACAGATACAATCGCTGACAGCCCTTCCCTGATATCAGTGCCCTCTAAGTTTTTGTCCTTTTCTTTTAAAAGGGCAACCTTTCTCGCATACTCATTGAATGCTCTCGTCATCGCCGTTTTGGCGCCGGACTCATGAGTCCCCCCGTCTTTCGTTCTGACATTGTTGACGAAGGACAGAATGTTTTCAGAGTAGCCGTCATTAAATTGAAACGCGAAGTCAACTTCGATTCCGTTGTGTTCGCCTTCAAATGAAACCACTTCACAAAAGGCGTCTTTTTCTTCATTCAAATAAGCGACGAAAGCTTCGATCCCATTTTCATAGTAAAACGTTTCTTTCGTTTGATGGCGTTCGTCAATCAATTCAATTTTTAATCCTTTTAATAAAAAGGCTGATTCTCTCAGTCGTTCTGAAAGCGTTTCAAAGTTATAGGTCGTCGCGCTGAACATCTTTCGATCCGGCTTGAAATGAATCAGGGTGCCGGTTTTTTTTGTCGTTCCGATTTTATCAAGGGATGTCACCGGTTTACCGCCGTTTTCAAAACGCTGCTTGTAGACATTGCCATCCCGTTCGATCGTGACCGTCAGCCATTCAGACAAGGCGTTGACAACGGATGCTCCGACTCCATGAAGGCCTCCGCTCGTTTTATAGCCGCCTTGGCCGAACTTACCTCCCGCGTGGAGGACAGTCAAAATAATTTCAGGAGTCGGTTTGCCGAGCTTATGCATTCCTGTAGGCATTCCCCGGCCTCTGTCTTGCACCGATATGCTGTTATCTTTATGTATTTTTACTATAATGTGATCTCCATGGCCCGCCAGGACTTCATCGACGGAATTATCGACGATTTCATAAACGAGATGGTGCAAGCCGCGGCTGTCTGTTGAGCCGATGTACATGCCAGGGCGTTTTCTGACCGCTTCAAGGCCTTCGAGCACCTGTATGGAATCATCATTATAGTCAACCTGCTGTTTTTTAACCAAATGCATAAACCCCTTTCAAAAATCAAACATTGCTTATAAAGAATAATACACACTCTGACATGTAAATCAAAGTGTATCCGCTTCTTTTCTTTAGATCTCATCAAACATTGTCAGAAAATAGTAAAATCCGTACCGATTTAAGCACAGACGTTATTTTACACGAATGAATCGATACAACACAAGATTGTCTAAATGTATTTGGAAAATCATTCTTAAAAAAAACTGTCCATGACTTATTGTATCTGTTTCACAATAAATCGCAAACATATTCTCGCATAAAAAAGACAAAAACCCTTGTTTTTTCAAGGATTTTTGTCTTTTTTATGCCGATTTGGTTAATGCATGGGCCACTTTTATGCACAAATCCATCACCACTGTAAAGCCTTTTTCATGCAGAAGCTGATAAGCATCCTCATTGACGAGCCCCTGCTGCGCCCAAAATACGTCAGCGTCTATATCTAAAAATTCCTTTGCCACATCCAAAAGATGCTCAGATCTTCTAAACACATTGACAATATCGACATGCCCCTCAATATCCTTTAATGAAGCTACAGCCTTTACTCCGAGCACTTCATCGATCGTCGGATTGACCGGGATGATTTCATATCCTGCCTCCTGCATCGCCTTTGATACCATATAAGACGTTCTCTCAGGATTGTCGGAAAGGCCGACCACCGCTATTCGTTTGCTGTTCTCAAGTATGTTTTTGATTTCCTGTTTAGATGGATTTTCCATGCCGCTCACTCCTTTTATGTTCAGTTTACATGAAAACAGACGTGAGAATCAAAATTTTAATATGATTGCAGCGCATTATCTTGTATGATATATACGGTACATAAAAACAAAAGCCCTCATGAAAAGTTCCTCTCATGTTAAAATAAAGAGAAGGGATCATTCAAAAAGGAGAAATGAAATGTTAATTGCTTTATTATTTATTTTAGCCTATCTACTCGGCAGCATTCCGTCTGGCTTAATTGTCGGAAAGGCAGCCAAAGGAATCGATATCAGAGAACACGGCAGCGGCAATCTGGGTGCCACCAACGCATTCCGGATACTTGGCGTAAAGGCGGGCTCAATCGTCATTGCTGCCGATATTTTAAAAGGGACGCTTGCCGCCTTTCTGCCCATTATTCTGCACATCGGCGTTCACCCGCTATTGGCCGGTGTAGCCGCAGTCGTCGGGCACATGTTCCCTGTTTTTGCAAAATTTAAAGGCGGAAAAGCTGTCGCTACCTCTGGAGGCATATTATTGTGCTATCAGCCTCTATTGTTTGTCACGATGATTGCAGTGTTTTTTCTGTTTCTGTATATCACAAAGTATGTATCGCTTTCTTCCATTTTAACCGGCCTGTATACAACGATTTACAGCCTGTTCACAAAAGACATCTTTTTGGTGGCAGTCGTTGTCGTTCTGACGGCGTTTGTCGTATACAGACACAGAACGAACATTAAGCGCATTATCAATAAAACCGAACCTAAAATAAAATGGATGTCAGGCAAAAACTAAAAACTCCCACGAAGATGTCCTGAACCCGGAACATTATATTTTCATGAATCACCCAAATCATTATATACTATGATAGAAAGCAGCATATGTGAAATGAATGATAAAGGAGAGTGCTTGCTCGTGAATTTGAAAATTAATGAAGAGGCGCTTAATTGGTACAAAGATGAGCTTGATTTGAAAAAAGGAGATCAGGTTCGCTTCTTTGTCCGTTATGGCGGATGCAGCAATGTTCAAAAAGGCTTCTCCCTTGGCGTTTCAAAAGATGAGCCTCAGCAAATCGGGGCGAGTGCAGAAGCAGACGGCATCACATTTTTTGTCGAAGAAAGCGATATTTGGTATTTTGACGGCCATGATTTGCGTGTCACCTATAATGAATCATCTGAAGAACCGGCTTTTGAATATCAGTAAAATAAAAAAAGAACGCGGCTAAAGCGTTCTTTTTTTTGCCTGTTTTCATGTCTTTATTTCTGTTCAAGCCGAAACCGTTTGATATGACTAAAGACCTTTTCTTCTTTTAAAATCTCGACTTGCTTTTTTCCCATTAAATCAAAATGGGGAAACTTGCTTCTTTTATGAATCCATTCTTCTTTTAAACCATGCTTTTTTCCCCAAGCTGCAAGCTTTTCAATGTTTTGACAGCCTGCTTTTGTCACGGTTCGGGCATCCGGAAACCTGTCATCGATCCAATAGTGCGTGAGAAATGCAATGTCACCGTTTAAAACGGCCTGTTTCCATTCCTCCAGCTCTTTCCTGTTAATTCCAAAGGCCATTTACTTTTTGGCCTCTTCATACGCCTGATGCCACTTTGGATAAAGCTTCCGGAATTGAAGCGGTTTAAAACTGTCCTGGTCAACGCAAATATGGGAGGTTGTACCTTTTACAGCCGTTTCTCCGGCGGAATTTAAGATTTCATAACCGTAGACTGTTTTAAATCCATTGTAATCTTCGATCCATGTATGTACCATCGCTGTTTCTCCATAGCGCAGCGGTTTGACGTAGCGGACATTGACATCTACGACAGGCGAAAGCACACCGTCTTTTTCCATTTCAGCGTAGGAAAAACCGAGCTCTTTAATTAAAGCCGTTCGGCCTACCTCCATCCAAATCAGGTAATTTGCATGATAGACAACACCCATTTGATCTGTTTCAGCATAGCGAACTTCTATTTCTTTTTTTGAAACGTACAAATTCCCTCTACTCCCTTTTACAAAATGTATATTCCATTTTAGCACAAGCCCTAGGCAAAAACACGGCAGGGAGCTTCAGGAGGAAAGACGATGCAAAAAAACCAGGTTGCCCTGGTTTATTGATCATATCCTCTTTTTCTTGCTTCTGCTTCGTCATGAATTTCACTGCGCATTGCTTCAATGCTTTCATTCCGATGTTCATTTTTTTCCCGGATTTGCTGCTGTTCTGCATCGCTTGCAAATGACAGCTGTTCTTCAGATTCCTCAATGTTTTCGATCGTATTCTGAACCATATCCTGAAGCTTTTCAACGTTGTCAGACCTGTCATCCGGATGATGCTGCTGCTTTTCTGTCAACTGAATCTGCCTCCTTTTCAAACATTATTCGCCTTTTGTCTGCATAATAATCGGTGTTTCTCCTGATTTATCATGCATTTTTTTGCCTTTGTTCCGCTTATATTCAACCGGCTTAGTCCCCAGATGGCTCGGGGCAAATTTCGCTTGTTTGTCATGCTCTCTCGGCATGTCCATCCCTCCTTTTAAGAATTAGGATTCTCAAAAAGAGGCGTAAACATGAATCGATTTTTTCAAAAGTCACTTCAGTTTAAATTTCTCTTCAAGCTTATCCTCAAGCTGATCAAGGAACTCCTGATTGGTCAAAAGTTCTTTCTTATTTTCTGAGACCAGTTCTTCAAATGTACGCCGTTTTGCTTTTTTCATTTCGAATCACCTCCAGCTTGTTTTCATTTTCGCCATTTTTTGGACAATATAAGCAAAAAGCCGGGATTTTTTACAATCCCAGCTTTTCTTCCATATCTTTTTTGGTCATGGTTCCTAAAACGATGTCTTCAATGATGCCGTTTTCATCAATTACATATGTCGTCGGATAAGAAAAAATTTCGTACTTTGCATTAATGCCTTCTTGATCGAGAACGATTGGAAAAGTTAGGCCATGCCTTTCGGCGAATGTTTCCACCGCCTGCTGATTTTTCTCAGATGAGGTGAAATTAACGGCTAAAACGGTGATATCTTGATGTTCGTTTTGAAGTTCTTCCATCGCAGGCATTTCGATTTGGCAAGGTTTGCACCATGTCGCCCAAAAATTCAGCAGCACTTTCCTGCCTTTAAAGTCGGACAATGAGACGTCTTTTCCGCTTTTTAGTGATGAAAGCGTAAAATCCGGCGCTTTGTCCCCTTTTTCAATACCGATTTCAGCTTCCTTTTGCACTGCAAAATTCCAGACCGCAACACCGACCAGGAAAAGCAGGAAGGTTGCAGCCAGCATTTTTTTCATCATCGACATCCTCCACATTCAGGAATTATGCTGACAAAAAGAAGAGAAAGCTCTAAGCTGCTCTCTCTTCCTCATCCGGCTACTGTTTCATTTTATTGCGGAGCACCATTTGCAGGATTCCGCCGTGGCGGTAATAATCAATTTCCACTTCACTGTCAAACCGGACAACAGCTTCAAATGATTTCACCGTACCGTCTTCAGCAATCGCTCTTACTTGAACAAGATCGCGAGGGCGAACCGTTTCATTAACGTCCACTTCAATCGTTTCTTTTCCAGTCAATCCGAGCGTTTCAGCGTTTTCTCCTTCTTTAAATTGCAGCGGAAGAACGCCCATTAAGACAAGGTTGCTTCTGTGGATTCTTTCAAAGCTTTCGGCGATGACTGTTTTAATGCCGAGCAGGTTTGTTCCTTTGGCCGCCCAGTCGCGTGAAGATCCCATTCCGTAATCTTTTCCTGCAACGACGATCAGACCTGTGCCTTCTTCCTTGTACTTCATGCAGGCATCATAAATGGACATGACCTCTCCGGTCGGCCAGTAAGTAGTATATCCGCCTTCTGTACCAGGCGCGATCTGGTTTTTGATTCTGATATTGGCGAAGGTTCCTCTCATCATGACTTCATGGTTTCCGCGTCTTGAACCATATGAGTTGAAGTCTCTAGGTGAAACGCCTTTTTCCTGCAGATATTTTCCGGCCGGTGTATCTTTGCCGATCGCTCCCGCCGGAGAAATATGGTCTGTTGTGACAGAATCTCCGAATTTGCCGACAACGCGCAAGCCTTTCAACGGTTCAACCGTACCAGGCTCAACTGACAAGTTCTCAAAGAATGGCGGGTTTTGGATGTAAGTAGACTCTTCATCCCATTTATAAAGGGCTTCATCTGTTGTTTCAATCGCATTCCAGCGTTCATTGTCATCAAATACGCGCTCATATTCTTTTCTGAACAGCTCAGGTGTTACAGTTTGCTTCACGACAGAGTTGATTTCGTCCATCGTCGGCCAAATATCGTTGAAGTAAACGTTTTGTCCGTCTTTATCGACGCCGATCGGTTCATTTTTCAAATCAATGTCAACCGTACCTGCCAATGCATATGCGACGACAAGTGGCGGAGACGCCAAGTAATTTCCTTTGACAAGCGGATGAATCCGACCTTCAAAGTTGCGGTTTCCGGAAAGAACAGACGTAATCAGCAGATCGTTTTCCGCGACCGCGTTTTCGATTTCCGGAGCGAGCGGGCCGGAGTTTCCGATACAAGTTGTACAGCCGTATCCAACGATATTAAATCCAAGATCGCGCATGTATGGAAGCAGACCTGAATTGACCAAGTAGCCCGTTACGACTTTAGAACCCGGTGCAAGGGATGTTTTCACGTAATTTGGCACTTTTAAGCCTAATTCCACTGCTTTTTTGGCGACAAGGCCGGCTCCGATCAGTACATACGGATTTGACGTATTCGTACAGCTTGTAATCGCCGCAATGGCAATCGCACCCGTTTTCATGACGGCTTCTTCACCGTTTTCAAGTGTAAACTTGATTTCTTTGTCGGCTTCAGCCGCATCCGCGCCAAATCCCTGGTTTCCGGCAGGGCTGGCCAAATGCTTGTGGAACGTTTCTTTCATATCAGTCAGCGGAATTAAATCCTGAGGACGCTTCGGACCTGAAAGATTCGCTTCGACTGCCGACAAGTCAATTTCAACGACGTCGGTAAACACAGGGTCTTGCTGATCAGGTGTGTAGAACAATCCGTTTTGGCGGCAATATTCTTCCACAACTGCGATTTGCTCTTCATCACGGCCTGTTAGGCGCATGTATTCCAATGCTTCTCCATCTACCGGGAAGAATCCGCAAGTCGCGCCGTACTCCGGAGCCATGTTGGCAATTGTCGCCCTGTCGGCAAGCGGAAGCTCGGCTACACCCGGTCCAAAGAATTCAACAAATTTGCCGACAACGCCTTTTTCACGAAGCACCTGCGTCACTTTCAGCGCAAGGTCTGTCGCTGTTGTTCCGTTTGGCAGCTTTCCGACGAGCTTAGCGCCGATGACTTCAGGTACAGGGAAATAAGAAGGCTGTCCAAGCATTCCTGCTTCAGCTTCAATTCCTCCGACACCCCATCCGAGAACACCGATGCCGTTGATCATCGTTGTATGAGAATCTGTTCCGACGAGTGTATCCGGATATGTGACGATTTCGCCGTCATCTTCGACAGCATGAACGACATTTGCCAAATACTCAAGGTTAACCTGGTGAACAATTCCCGTAGCAGGAGGAACAGCCTGGTAGTTATTAAACGCTTTCTTTGCCCAGCTTAAAAATTTATAACGCTCTGCGTTTCTTTCAAATTCAAGATCCATATTAATGGTCAATGCATCTTCAGTTCCGGCTTTATCAACCTGTACAGAGTGGTCGATGACAAGGTCAACCGGAATTTCAGGATTAATTTTATCAGGATCTCCGCCGACTGAATCCATCGCTTTTCTTAACGAAGCAAGATCTACAACGGCAGGAACACCGGTGAAATCCTGCAAAATAACTCGGGAAGGTTTAAAAGGAACATCAAGGTCTTCTAATTCAG
>NZ_MRBK01000065.1 GCF_001969815.1 Bacillus swezeyi
TATTATAACAGACTTGTTTGTTTTTGTAAATATATTGAAGAAACTGTGCGGCTGCATAAAATATTTGGCAGACGGACTTTTCTTTGTTAGACCGGAAATCGTTTTTTATCCGGCAAAAATGTCTGAATGAATAAGACCGAAAAACGTAAGAGTCGACCATGTCCGCCAAGAAATCCCCTTATCAGTATCCAAATCTATCAAAAAAGACCTATTTTCCTTGTCTTGATGATCAATCTATACCATCCAATATATTGTCTCGCTTTGATTGTGATGATTTCGATTGATCAGAAAATAAATGGTTTGCATCATTATGATATGAAGAAAAATTTGTATACTTAACTTGTGGAGAAAGGGGGGAGCAAGAGGAAACTTGATTCGACTCCGTACCGTTTTTTGTCTATTCATTCTGACACTCTGTTTGACTAAATGATATGAGGAGGAACTAGAGGAAGAAGAAAACGATTACACTTTTCATTTCTTTCATGATCGGATCGTCTGCTCTTCCGCCTTTTGTTCAAGCTCTGTTTCAGCTTCACCCGCTTTGACTTAAACCATCGAGCCGTAAATGCGGCGGCTGTCAGCCTCAACGTTCATGTTGACGTGCTCGGCATTGCCAACTCCATAAGGGATGAAACGCGAATCGAAGCGAATTTGTTAAAAATATGATGGAATCGATCTTTTATTCTGCAGGACAGAGATATCATGTCATCGTTTTTAATCTAAGCAAAACTAGAGATCGTTTTGATGGCGTCAAATTTTACGGTTCTGCCGTTCTGAACGGAGTGGTTTACGGCATCTTGGTATTTGAAAGCGTGAATTTACAAATAAAGGAGACGATGGTTGGGATATCAGCCTTAAGATGATGTGAAAAGCGTGCAGTCTCACCTGGCTGCACGCCTTTTCTAATCGATAGAGATCCGCTTACTTTTGGCTGAGTGCGATTTTCAGTCCGATCAGTGCAAATAGATATCCTTGAATCAAGTGAATCTTTTGAGAGATGGCGGAACTCTTGCGCAAAACATTCCCCACTTTTTCTGCAAAAATGCTGATGATGATAAAGATGGCCAGCGCTTGAATCAAAAATAACATGCCGTAAATGAGCATTTGCTTCGCTGCTTGACCAGCTCCATCATCAACAAATTGCGGAAGGAAGGCAAGAAAAAATAAAGAAACCTTTGGATTTAAAAGATTCATTATAACGCCTTTTTGATATAGCAATGTGCAGCTTAATGCAGGTTGATCACCGAGATCAAATCCTGAACTTTTTTCCCGAAAAGACTTATAAGCCAAAAACAGTAAATAAGCTGCTCCAGCATACTTAACGAAAGCAAACGCCAGGGCTGATTGATAAATAACTGCTGAAATCCCGCCTGCTGCAGCCGCAATGTGAACAATTAACCCTGTACAAAGCCCGCAAGCCGTTGATATCCCCGCATATTTGCCCTTTGACATGCTTTGCGCCAAAACGAAAAGATTATCCGGCCCGGGCATGAGGGTAAGCAATATGGACGCACCCAAAAAAGTAATGATCGCTGTAAAATCCACCATCGTCACTCCATTTCTAATACCTTGCGTTTTGTGCCATTATAACATGAGCGATCATTCCGAAATAGGACGGAAGAAAGGGCGCTCAATGCATAATTTTAGTTTTTTGCATTAGTACAAGTTTCCATGATTCAGCATAGATTAATAGTGAAGAAAGAAACCAAAGGAAGGGAGAACTTATTTATGTATGATTGCAAACCACGTGTGCTCCAGCCAATTGTGCACCCTACCAGGTACTGTGAGGACCATAGATTCTCTAAAACAATCGTTCCTCATATTCACCCGCAGCATACAAAAAAAGTGGACCACCATAAGTATGAGCACGTTCATTACTATCCGCACACTTATTCGAGCTATAAACCGGTTTCACATGACCATTCTTATTGCGGAAAACCTTGCTGCAGATAAATACAGTCATCGTTTAAGCATGACCTTTCTTTGATAAAAGGCCATCAAAAGTTGTCCTTTACGGAGCTTTTAGTGGCTTTTTTTAATTGGAGCATCTTCCTTAGGATAAACCGCCGCCCTATGATGAATGAAAGGATCTATGTTTTGAGCCGTCCTGATTGACTGCGGGCCGCTGCCATGCCGGGCAAAACATTAAATAGACATTCACCTATGTGTATCAGCTTGCGTATCTTAGTGTTAAAGACTCTTTATGGAGGAAACGAGATGGGATATTTTGTTCATGTCGAAACAGGAGTCAAATTATATGTGGAGGATATCAATCCTGAAAGCAGCAAGGCCATCGTTTTTTTACATGGCTGGCCGTTAAGCCATAAACAGTTTGAGTATCAGTTTAATGTTCTTCCGGCAAAAGGATACCGATGCATAGGAATTGACTGGAGAGGATTCGGCAATTCGGATAAACCGATGAACGGCTATCATTATAACCGGCTGGCGGATGATATCCGTGCTGCAGTTGGTGCGCTTCAATTAGATAACTTTACACTCGTCGGCCATTCCACAGGCGGAGCCATCGCGATTCGGTATATGTCCCGACACAATGGCTATGGAGTATCTAAACTTATTCTGGTAGATGCTGCAGCTCCCATTGGCTTTACAGAAGAGACAGCTGATCAATTGCTCCATGAAGCATCAAATGACCGTCCGAAAATGATGCGTGATGTAACCGACACCTTTTTCTTTCAGTATATAACAGAACCATTTTCAGATTGGTTTGTTCAATTGGGATTGCAGGCAGCAGGCTGGTCGACCAAGTCCGTTATCATGATGCTGAGAGATGAGAAGCTGTATCATGATCTGCCAAAAATAACTGCTCCTGCTTTAATCGTGCACGGCATTCATGATCAAGTGATTCCATTTGCACAAGCTCAGGAGCTCAATCAAAAAATCAAAAACTCACAGCTTGTTCCATTTCAATACAGCGGCCACGGTCTATTTTGGGAAGAACGTGAAAAGTTCAACCGGATTTTGACACAATTTGTTGGTTGATCATTCTGTACATGAAAAAGGTTTGCAGGAATCGTTTTAAGCACTGATTTAGTGCTTTTTTATTTGTTTACAAGAGGGCCTTTTGTGATGTAAATGTCTTTCTCAAAAAGGATGATCTCCAAAAATTCAGTGCTGTAATCGAGATAACCCCAAAGAAAAAGGCCTTTTTAAGGGCCCTTTCTACGTATTCAACAACATGGGGGAGGATCGTCATTTTAATAAAACATATAACGGAGGAGTCATATGTTATGTTCTTTCCATATTGTTTTTCCGAGAGTGTAGGGATCATTCGTCTTGCTCTTCTGCACTTCTCAAAAGGAGATAGGTTTCGCAAAGTATTCATTAATAGCCGCCAAATCCGCCAGCCCAGCTAGCGCCGATAATGATTAAAAGAATGAACAAAACAACAATTAATGCAAAGCTTGTTCCGTAACCTCCGCTCATGCAGTTCACCTCCCTAAAAGAGACATGGTTCATCCTATGTCAAATGAGAGGGTTTGGTATGGATGATTGATTGAGACTTTAAGGGGATAATTGGATAATCAAACTGTACTGGATGCTTTAACTAAAGCTAATAACCTTGATTTTCTGTTATTGAAACACCATTGTCTTTGATCATTTCCTTTGTATTAAAAAATGAAAAAAATACAAAGGTTAAAGTGAAAGGAGATGATCATTGTGAAAAAAATCATTTTAATGGTGTTTTTCTGTTTTTCACTAAGTGCAATATCAGTAGCAGATGCCGGACAAAAACAACACGACGAGACAAAAGTTCCCCAACAAATCTTTGATCGTTTTATGCATTAGCTTTTTAGTAAAGAAATATTGGAAAATGTTAGGGGGTATTATAAAGATAATACAATGTCCGTTACCATTCAAAATGGTGTTGAGTTATCAGAAGACAGCAAAGGGGACTACATAATTCACTGTGCTGCCTCAGTCAAAACGCTCAAAGATGTCAGAAACAGATACCATAACTTTCAGAGTGAACCCATTCATTTTGGCAACTGATAAAAAAGAAAGTGCGATCACATTCCTAAATCTTCACCATAACGATCCAACAAAACAAAGCAGATAAACTCATCGGCACTTGATATAGTACTTTTTTTGACCATGCAAATGGCTTTTCATACAAAACGGCAACAAGCATGAAATAAGATTTACGCTGGGCAAAAAATCAAAAAGGGATAAATGGCTTCTATTTCATATTTAGTTCTCCTTCTGACTCACATTCCAGTCGATCAATCGCTTCCACGATTTCAACTTTTTCAGCAATTTTCCTTTCTCGTAGTTGGTATTATGTTGCCAAGTAGATTTTTCGCCATTTATCACACTTTTCTCCCGTCGTCAGGCTGTCCATATGTGAAAGAACTGCTTTAGAAAGTTTCATCTATACCGATCTGATAGGTCTGAATAAGTATCATAAAAGCAAGATCACAAAAAGATTCAGAAGCATTTCGAAAAGAGCCCAAATCGATCGGCTCTTTTTTTCGTGTGTTTTTAAATAGGGTGTGTCAAGCAATGAAAAAGAAAGTCCTAAGCTGTTTTCACCATCAATATAGGATTTTCTCATCCAATGGGTAATTTAAAATACTATCTTGAGTTTAGTGGCTTGAAAAAAATGGAATGGATAAGATTTGAAAAGTAATTCATTCTACAATTAGATACAGTATTTGTAAATCATAAGGAGGAAGATAACATGACTGTCATCAATCAGGTCAAACAAGTCTTAGCTAGTCTGAAAAGTGCCCAGGCCAGCCTAGAAACATTTTCTTTAAGCACTGATAACCAGGAAGCTAAGCAACTTTATCAACAAGCTGCTCAACAAACTCAGACTATTGTTGATTCAATTGAACCGCGCGTACAGCAAATTGAACAAGAAGAACCGCAATATAAACAACAGTAGGATTTTACAAAAGGTTGGTGACACTGAACCAACCTTTTTCCTGAAAGGACGGTGATGTGGATGAAGATTCTTTACAAATATCTCCCTATAGCAGTGTTTTTAATTGTTATCAATACCATCACCCATGGTTGTCAGCAAGCAAATGAAAACGGCAATCAAAACAAGCCGATGGCGGTTCGGCATGTTCATGTTCAAAATGAGAAAACCAATCAAACAGCAGCCAATAAAGCAAAGGATCAATTGTTGAAAAAAGAGGAAGTTACGGAAGTAAGAGGAGCCAACAGTGAAAAGGATTTAGTCCTTGCCGTTCAGGTCGAACAATTTGATCGTTTTCGGCTGAAAAACATTGAAAAACAGACCAAAGCAGCGCTAAAAAAAGATTTTCCCGATCACAGCATTGACATTTCGACAGATCAAAAAATCTATTGGGAGTTAGACAAATTAGAAAAACAGCTTGAAAACAAAAAAATCAGTGACAAAAAACTGAAGAAAAAGCTGGGGAAAATAAAAAAATTGATGAAAGAAAAGCCTTAAGAGGTGGTCAAATGGCTGATCAAAAAAAGAAAGAATTAACGCCGGTTATGCAGGAATACCAACAATTTGCAAAAGAGCGGGAAGTCAAGCGGCCTGTTTTGAAAAATTGTTTGAATGCTTTTATAACAGGCGGAATCATTTGTTTAATCGGGCAAGCGATTCAAACGTTTTATATGTATTACTTTAATTTCACAACTTTGACGGCCGGTAATCCAACGGTTGCAACGATGATCTTTATCTCCATGCTGCTAACCGGGTTTGGGATTTATGACCGCATCGCACAATTTGGAGGAGCTGGATCAGCCGTACCTGTAACTGGGTTTGGAAACGCGGTGATTTCTGCAGCGATTGAACATCGCACTGAAGGATTTGTACTAGGCGTAGGCGGAAATATGTTCAAGCTGGCCGGGTCTGTCATTATGTTTGGTGTCTTCTCGGCATTTGTGTTCGCTACGATCAAAACCATCCTCATCCAATGGGGGGGACTGTGATGCTTTCAGGGCACCGTACATGGATTTTTGACCATCGGCCGGTTATTGTCGCAACCGGAACAGTAGGGGGGCCGTTTGAAGGGAACGGCAAAATCCCGGATGACTTCGACCTTTTGCACAATGATATCTGGCTGAATCAAGATTCTTTTGAAAAAGCCCAGCAGGTTCTGTTGGAAGATGCCTGTGAAACGGTGATCAAAAAGGCGAACATCCAAAAAGATCAGGTACAGTTTTTTCTCGGCGGGGATTTGATTAATCAAATCACTCCGACAAGCTTTGCTGCAAAAACGCTGGGGGCCCCTTATATCGGGCTGTTTGGAGCGTGTTCGACTTCCATGGAAGGTTTGGCTTTGGGCGCCTTTCTTGTGAACCATAAGGGAGCGGACTGTTTGTTGACAGGGGCTGTTAGTCATAATGCGGCAGTTGAAAAACAATTCCGCTATCCAACAGAATATGGCTCGCAAAAGCCGCCTACCTCGCAATGGACCGTTACAGCTGCCGGTGTCGCACTGTTAAAGAATAAAGGAGACGGTCCTGTGGTGACCTCTGCAACAATCGGCAGAATTATCGATATGGGCTTGACAGATCCTTTTAATATGGGCGGTGCGATGGCGCCAGCTGCCGTAGATACGATTGAAACTCATTTAAAAGAACGCGGTGTCGAACCTTCCTATTATGATGTCATCGCAACAGGCGATCTCGGACACATCGGAAGGGAAATTGCCTTGGATTTATTCAAAAAACACGAGACGTCAA
Source organism: Bacillus swezeyi (assembly GCF_001969815.1). Taxonomy (GTDB): domain Bacteria; phylum Bacillota; class Bacilli; order Bacillales; family Bacillaceae; genus Bacillus; species Bacillus swezeyi. Next base: position 6,688 of record NZ_MRBK01000065.1, read on the forward strand.
TTAGTGAAACACAATTTCAGGATTGCGGCTTAATGATTTATAGGGAAGGGCAGCCTGTACTTGCCGGGGGAAGCGGAGCGGGATGCTCAGCAGCTGTTACATACGGGCATTTATTGAACCGGATGAAAAAAGGTGAATTCAAGCGTCTTCTTGTCGTTGCAACTGGAGCGTTATTATCGCCATTATCATATCAGCAAAAAGAGACGATTCCTTGTATTGCCCATGCTGTTTCAATTGAGCTCGGAGGTGAAGATAGGTGATCTTTTTTTGGGCATTTGTTGTCGGGGGACTCATATGTGTCGTCGGCCAAATTATGTTTGATGTGTTTAAGCTTACGCCTGCCCACACGCTGTCGACTCTCGTTGTCATTGGAGCTTTGTTGGATGCGTTTGGACTTTATGAACCATTTATTGATTTTGCAGGAGCCGGAGCAACTGTACCGATCGTCAGTTTTGGGAATCAGCTTTTTCATGGGGCGATGGAAGAAGCAGACCAATACGGCCTAATCGGAGTCATCACAGGCATGTTTAAAGTCACGAGTTCCGGTATTTCGGCTGCGGTTATTTTTGGGCTGATTGGAGCCCTTCTATTTAAGCCAAAAGGATAAGGAGGTTTTAAAAATGACAGTTGGCGCTCAGGTGAAACAATGTCTAGCCAGTCTCAAAAGTATAGAAGCAGGCCTATCGACTTTAGCACTGAAATCCAAGGATGAAGAAGCAAAACGCCTTTTTCATGAAACCATGATGATGAGCGAAGAAGTCATTTTAGATCTCAAAAAACGGGTCGGCGAGCTTGAACGAGAGGAATACCAATACAAAGGATTCTGATTTGGAATTTATTTTTATGGCAGGAGGGATCAATGTGCCTGATTGGCTGGAAGTTGTCGTACGCTCTATTATTTTTGTGACCGTTCTGTTCGTCATGACGAAAATGCTGGGAAAAAGACAATTGGCAGAGCTTTCAGTTTTTGAATATATCGCGGGAATTACCATCGGGGGCATTACATCCGAGGTCGTCATGGGGCTTGAAAGAAGCATTATTAACGCTATTCTCGCGATCGTTATTTTTTCATCCGTTCCTTTTTTGGTGGAGTGGATCTCATTAAAAAATAAAAAAATGCGTGATTTTCTTGAAGGAACGGGTACGGTTTTTATTAAAGACGGAAAAATCATGGAAGAAAGTTTAAAAAAAGAGAAATACTCGGCAGATGAGCTGTTGGAGCTTTTGCGAAAAAAGAATGTTTTTAATGTTTCTGATGTGCAATTTGCCATCCTTGAACAAAGCGGTGATTTGAATGTGCTGCTCAAAAAAGAACACAGACCGGTTACATTGAAGGATCTGCAGATGTCTTACCAATCAGAGAAAGAGCCGCAAACCGTGATCATGGACGGAGAAATTTTGGACGAACCGCTATCGCTAGCCGGATTGAATCGCCGCTGGCTGCACGAAGAGCTTGACAAGTTAGGCGTTACAAAGGAAAACGTGTTTCTTGGCCAAGTGGACTCAGACGGGCAATTAACCGTGGATCTGTACGATGATCAAATAAAAGTTCCGACGCCTCAGGAAAAACCGCTATTATTGGCAACGATTAAAAAATGCCAGGCCGATTTGGAACTGTTTGCTCTCGCCACTGACTCAAAAGCGGCTAAAGTGATGTATGCCCAAAACGCAAGCAAACTAAACGATATGCTGCAAAAACTTGAGCCTGTTTTACATGATTAATGGCTGCTATTTCTGATCATCGACATCTTTTGTGTTGATGGTGAACGAATGATCGGTATCTCTGACAGAAGCGTAAAATACATCTTGGATTCGATCATATCCCTTTGCCTTTAGTTCGTTTTTTAACCATTTTTCGTCCTTGTTCAATAATTTTAAATTTTGTCTTTGGACTTTTCCTTCAATCACGACAGCAATCGGCAGTCCGCTGTATTCGGTTTTGATATGTAAATCCTTACGCGTAACCGGAACCAGCTCTTTCTTAGGTAAAATGCTGATTTCCCCATTTGCCTCTAATATTGCATATTCAATATCCTTAATATCGGGGTATCCAGAAGCCCTTAGATTTGACAATAGTTCAGCTAATGAATACCTGCTCTTCTTTAGATTGTGATATATAATTTTGCTGTGTTTAATCAGAATCGTCGGCCGCCCGATAATAAAGCTGTTAAGCCAATTGAATAAGCTTAATCTTGAAATCAGAAGATGAACGCTTGTTATGACAACCATACCAACGATGCCTTCTTTAACCCCATCAATTTTAATCGGGCCAAAAGCTAAATAAGCTAAAAAGATAATAGCTCCGAAATCGTAAGGGGTGAGCTGTGCCAGTGCAGATTTCCCCAAAAGCTTAACCGCCAAAATAAACACTAAAAATAAAAGAATTAACTTAAAAACAAACACTTTAACACCTCATTTCAACAGTACTAAATATGCCCTCATTGTAGGATGAATAAAAGAAAAAAAACAATTTTTCGATAAACTTTTACAAAGACGACGATTTTTGGAAATATGTACTGAAACATACCAACATAACAATGCGTATTTGGTGAAAATTAAATGGTGAAGTGAATCTTTTATGTTAAGGAAGTGAGGAAAATTGAATTTTCAGTGGATGACGGCACTGTTTAGAAATAGAGATCTTCTATTTGGCAGAAGAAAAAACAGGGGAACCATGTGGATGACTTTATTAGGGCTGGGAATTAGTCTAGCTGCATTTCTGTTCAGAAGGAATGGAAACAAAAACAACCCCGTGCAAAACTTAATGAAAAACTTTAACCAAAAAACAAATTCACCAAATGTTGCTTCTTCGCTCGTTAATGAATTTTCAAATGAATTAACACCGAACCAAAATGCGTTTAACAACAAGAAGAACTAACGGAAGTGGAATTACAACAAGAGCCGCCTTTAAAAAAGGGGCTCTTTCTCTTACCCGATCTTTAGAAAGGGGATGAAAAGAGACATTTTCCCACAATCCACCTCCAACTGTCAGGAAATCGGTGATCGGGCTGATTTTAGCTTGCCAGCTTCAGTGAAAATTTATTTCGTCCGTTGGGAATGTTTGATGAATTGCACATCTTCTAAAGTCCGACAAATTATAGTTGAATGAGCTGAATCAACACATTTAAAAGAAAAAGGCTCTTTTTTAAAAAAAGGCCTTTTTATTATGCAATCATAACATGGGGAGGAGGTCAAAATAGGTTATGGAAGAATGGATGGTGCGCTTACATCATTTAACAAAGTATAAGGAATGCCGCTCCTGTACTTCTCTAATATAAACCGCCTCCAAAACCACCACCATATCCGCCAGCCCAGCTAGCGCCGATAATGATTAAAAGAATGAACAGAACAACAATTAAAGCAAACCCTGTTCCGTAACCTCCGCTCATGCAGTTCACCTCCCTAAAAGAGACATGGTTTATCCTATGTCAAATAATAGGTTTAGTATAGATGAATGATTGAGATTCTCCGGAAATGGTTGGATAACCAATCCGTGACGATCGGGGCATTGAAAAACCGTGCTCATTAAAAAAAGCCGACGGTAAGGTCTCCTGAGGCGCTGATTTGATTTCGGATGGAAAATGCTCTGCAGAACCTGAGCCCATCCCTGTAAGGAAGCTTGCTGGCGTGCCATATGAATGTGTACATGCCCGGAATTGAAATTTTTCATCATGCAATTGCGCTGGCCATTGCTTTTGCAGGAAGATTGTTTTATACGCTCAATCAAAACGATAACATTCCCATGCTTTTGCGATTTTGCTATACTTTTTCATAAGAAAATCATCCAAGTTCCCTGGTAATGGAAATTGCGGACTGCAAAAGATACAAAAGGAACACCGGCTGATCCAGCTGCTGGTGAAAACAATTGCGCAAAAGAGAGAGGTAGAATGATGAAAAGAAAAATCATTTTTTAGGGGTGATTGCTGCAAGCATATTTCCGGCCACTTCAGCATTCGCAGCCGAAGTGCAGTCATTTGGATGGAAAACACTTGCAGATGATCAACAGACTATTTCAAAAGAGGGAAACATGACTGGTGATTACAAATCAGACGGAGGCAATTATAGGATCTGTGTTTTTCATATTAGAAGCGGAAATACAATGACGGTAAGTCTTTACGAAAGTGATCCCGAGTTGCCTTTAGATCGCGCAGGAAACAGAAAATACATTGCTGCACCAGGCGGCTGTGCCACATGGACCAACTTAAACAGCTGGATTGACGGCTCAAATAAAAAAGCAGAATTTAATGCGAAAATCGATTCTGAAACTGGACGTGACTCCGTGCAAGTGAAAGTTCAGGATTAGGGCACAGCAGGCTGGCAGTTGCAAAAAATCACTATTTTCTCAAGAAGGAATGAGAAAATAGTGATTTTGATACTTTTTCACCTGGTCTTTGGCAATCTCCCGTTACTTGATTTCGATCGCCGATGCCTTGTTGTCCCAATCCGAAGCCATCATACCAGTCGGAATGTGTAAACAAGACTCCTTTGCCATACCCTTGTGATGAAGTATACTCCCACAACGTCGTCGAATAGCTTGAAGAAGGTGACGCCGTACTTAAGGAGGAAATTCTGTCATTCCAGCTGGAAGGCAGGTTTTTAAACCCGTCTCTCCAATAAATATACTGCCCGCCTTTATTTTTATACTCATAGAAATCGGTGCAGCAAGGACCGCTGGCCATCGGCGTGAATTTGCTTTGAAGTCTCTGTTTATCTTTTTCGATAAATGCCTCTAAAGTCACCTTGCTCGTAAAACCATGCACCAACAAATCGCCCTTATTATTCTGTTTAGGCAGAACCATCGTTACTTTTATGTTTTTGTTGGATTTGTTATTCACTTTGGTCTGAGAATTCATATCTTTTCCATCCACAGTTACATAGTGAAACGATTTGATCGTATAATCATTCGGCTTGCCATCGCTTACATTTGTTGATGCAGCGCTTGCCGGCAATCCAGACATCAAACAGGCTGCTGCAACGATACCCACCCCTATTGTTTTTTTGAACTTTATTTTAAACATATGACAACACTTCCTCTCTTCATTTTCCTATTATTCAATAGGATGGAAAGATATTGGCATGAATAGAATAAAAATGATGTATTTTTTTGCAAAAAAAGATTAAATTTTCAAAACGAATATTCAATTGACAGTCACTAAAAGATAAAATCAAATCGGCATGGCCGTCAATTTTACACTTATAATAATTCCTCAACCCCTTGATATACAAAGGTTTTATCCAATAGACCCTTCCATTTCAAACTTGATTATTTTTGCAGTGATCAAAATTGAAGCTCTGCCTGAAGGGCTTAGGATAACAAAATAGGAGGATTTAAAATGGAACGAGAAAATGATGTATCATTATGGATTGGTAGTATTCAAACTGTTGATAAATTAAATGAATACGTTGAATTACCTTACGATGAAGAAGAAGGTGATTTCCTTCCATCTCCGTTTTTAAAAGATTTTTGATGATTTAGATGAAGATTTTATCGAAAAGGTTGTTCAGGACCAAAATAAAGAATTTCTGCCCGAATTAATAGGTGGTGGCTCTTATGATGAAATCATTTTATCTCGTTTTGAAGCGATTCAAGGAAAACGATTCCTGAAAAATATAAACGCTGTTATTTTACTTTATAACTTTGATTATGAAGGAAAAAGAAACGAATTTGTTAACAATGGTTATACTTTTAAATTTGTAGGATCTGTTCCATATGTTTGAAAATAATATCTAACAATATAATGATCAATTACTTGTTTTAACACTTAGCACTTAATCTCTGATTGAGTGCTTTTTTATGTTTAAAACCCGAGAAAAATTCGACAAAAAGGGGGATAAAATAGGGGAGTTTTTATATTTCATTTTGTCATAAGATAGAGACAAGAAAGACGAACATTAATATCGAGTCCAAGACGGAGAGTCTACGGACACTGATCTTTTGCACATTGATGTTGCACCGCTTGCGGATGTATGGTGGGACTGGAAGCAAGATCAAGACGCAGAAGCGGTGCTGCTGGAAAAGCAAGAAACCGAGGCGACGGCTGAAGAAGAATCTCTCACCGAAAAATGACAGTCAGGATGACCAGGAAGATGAGGAACATGGCGCTGCATGACCCAAAACCGTGGCAATTGTGGTTTCGCATAAAGGATGGACAAGCTGTCCACCTCTATGACTCTGAAATTAGCCAATAAAAAAGCCGAAGCAAATTGCCACGGTCAATAAGTAAATCCCAACATATGTATTTACAGGGGGGCGACCTGCTTGGCTAGAAGAGGGAAAGAAGTAAACGTTCTAACTTTAAGGAAAAGTGACTCTCCTTGTGCTCGATAGACATAATGGCAAGGTGAAAAATATGATGCTGTAGAACATGGTTCTACTGTTGCCGAAACAACAAAAGGTAAGATTTTCAGGGTCAGATTTGATGATTACGAACTTTTTTAAAATGGAGAGATCAAGATTGAGAAAAATAATGATGTCAGGGGTGGTTGTCGGAATAAGGGCCACAGGACTCTTTGCATCAATAGGAACAGCCGGCATACTAGAAATGGATATACTGCCCGAGTCTATCCGGATGCAAGCACATACACTTTAAGGGCTTCTTCCGTCGACTTTGAAGATTCAGAAGAAGGGTGGTTCATAGCTTTACTATACTGACCATATCTATAAATAGACAAGCAGCGGTTTATATAGTGAGGAAGGGCGGCGGGGCCCTTTAAATCTTCCACCCCACATTAAAAAATTTAGTGTGCCGTCTGTAAGAAGAAAATTAGACAGCGGAATCTATATGTCCGGGTGTTCTGTTATAAGGATTCAAAAAAATTCCAAATTATGGAATATATTTAAGTAAGGGGGTTTCTGCCCCTCTGGATTGAGAGGGAATGATATGAAGTCAATAAAATCAATCACCGTTAATTCAAATACCTATATTGTGGGTGAACCATGCCACCCGCCAGGATTTAAAGATGGTGCTACCGTTATGAAGATTACAGAAAAAAACAAGTTTTTTGGATTGATTAGTGGCTTTGTTGTCCACTTTGATACGAAAGCAGAGCTACATATTCATTCGGATGATGTCATTGTCCACTGGGGTCTGAAGACGGATAAGACATGAATGAAAAGTTGTCAGGAATCGAGGATAATCGTGAATCACTGGTCGTTACGTCTTCATTTTTTAATTAGCCAAGTTAAACATAAATGTATAGGTGATTTATCTCTTATCAAAAAAATGTAAAAAGAACCCGCTTAAACAAGTGGGTTTTCAAATCCGAAAATATTGTAAACTATTCTTCGTCTTCAAAGAAACCAAACAATTTCTCTTCGTCGTATTCATATTTTCGACCAAGGTTATTAG
>NZ_MRBK01000066.1 GCF_001969815.1 Bacillus swezeyi
TTAAAACAAAAAAGCTTGTAAAAAAACATAGGTTTCTCTACAAGCTGACGCAGCCTTTGGCTGCGATTTGTTTTAACGGTTTATTTTGGCCGTTTGATCAGGGGGGGGGCTTGGCATATTGCTGAGCGATACGCTCATCCCCCCGAGGATGATGCCGCTTAAAATGGCGGTAATGGCCACTCGTCTTCCCAAATCTCTGAGCATGTTCTTCCTCCTTATCGTTTATCCCTTTCTCACGATATGAAGGAAGCAAGCCAAAAAGACGTGAAAAACGAAATTATTTAGCGGCTTTTTGCAGTTTATCAATCACTTCAAGGGAACGCCCCGTTCCGATTGCGACAGATTCGAGCGGATTTGCAGCGACATGCACGGGAACGACGATTTCTTGTGAAAGCCATTCTTTAATGCCGTTCAAGAGAGCGCCGCCGCCCGTTAAGATCACGCCGCGGTCGACAATGTCCCCGCTCAGTTCAGGAGGGCAGTCCTCCAGCGTCGCTCTGATCGCTTCGATGATATGAAGAAGCGATTCGCGCATGGCCGCCTGGATTTCGTTTGATTCAAGGGTAATCGTTTTAGGCAGGCCTGTGACAAGATCGCGGCCTCTGACTTCCATCGTTTTCGTTTCGTGCTCAATCAAAGCGTAGCCGATCCCGATTTTGACTTCTTCTGCGGTCCGTTCTCCGATCAGCAGATTGTATTTTTTTCTTACAAAAGATACGATGTCTTCATCAAGCTGGTCGCCGCCGATTCGGATGGAATGGCAGGACACCACGCCTCCGAAAGAAATAATGGCCACTTCTGTCGTCCCGCCGCCGATATCGACGACGACATTTGCGACAGGTTCATCGACAGGCAGGTCGGCGCCGATCGCAGCGGCAACAGGCTCTTCAATCAAATGCACTTGTTTGGCCCCGCAGTTTTTGACGGCATCGCTGATAGCCCGCCTTTCGACAGCGGTGGAACCGGACGGCGTACAAACCACAACACTCGGCTTTCTGAACGTAAAACCGATGTTTTTTCCTGCTTTTTTCATAATCTGCTTTAAAAGGTCTGTCGTCATGTCATAATCGGCGATGACCCCGTCTTTCATCGGCCGCACCGCAACAATTTTACCCGGCGTCTTTCCGATCATGTTTTTAGCTTCTGTGCCGACCGCCAAAACGTTTTTTGTTTCCGTATCCACGGCCACAACTGAAGGCTCGTTTAAAATGATTCCTTTGTTTTTGCTGTAAACCAATATGTTTGCTGTTCCTAGATCAATTCCGATCTCGGTTGTTTGAAACATGTTTTCACCCAATCTCTATTTTAAATTTTTTCCGAAAAACGAAATGTTTTTTCTTCGTGCTGAAAAAAAGAATTTCATTTAAATTTTCTAAAGGAATCATCGATTTATGGGGGTTTGTGACGGTTTTGAAAACAACCTGTAAAATGATGACCTCATATTTACATGATGAGAAAATTATTTCATTTTTATGACTTGAATTTTTTGCTGAAGATATAGCCAAAACAGGGAAACCTTTTTTGTTTTTTGTACGTCTATCGTTATGCTAAGACAATATCTTAGAAAAATAGAAACAAAAGAGGAAGTAGGCGAAAGTTTTGAAAGCAATAGGAGTAGTAAGAAAAGTGGACGAACTCGGACGCATCGTGATGCCGATTGAATTAAGAAGAGCATTGGATATATCGATCAAGGACAGTATTGAATTTTTTGTCGACCAGGATAAAATTGTTCTGAAAAAATATAAACCGCACGGTGTCTGTTTTATGACAGGCGAGATCACGTCTGAAAACCGTGAATACGGAAACGGAAATATTACGCTGAGTCCTGAGGGAGCAGAAATACTTTTAGAGGAAATTAAAAACGCGCTGTATCAGGCGAAAGCATAGCCATTGCCCGCCCTTTCTTACGGAAGGGCTCTTTTTGATCGGTTTTCAAAAACATGCCCAATAAAAGACAAAAACTGCCCGTCACTGAAAGATTCGGCATTAGAGACGATAAATACTTCGAACAATCCTCTCAAAGATGGTGTAAAGAATGTTACAATTGACTGAGAAATAGAAGTGGCAGGTGGGGGCATGAAAAGATATCAAGCACGGATCATTGCGACCGTACTGGCAATGACTTTTATTATGTTTTGGAATTATTTATTTTACGGAGTATTGGGAAATAAAATCAACTGGACGGTTGATTTGCTGTTTACACTGGTGACATTGATCAGCGTATGGTGGCTCACGCTTTACATCGATGAGTCTAATCAGCTTGTCTATAAGCTGAAGGAAAGCGAGAAAAAATATAAAGAGCTTTCAGTAGAAACCAATCGTATCATGGATAACCTGCAGGAAATCGTCTTTCAGACCGACCGGAAAGGCATGATCACCTTTTTGAACCAGGCGTGGACCACCCTGACAGGCTACAGTGTCGAGACAAGCCTTGGAAAGATGTATAATGACTACTTTGACCATGAAGAACGCATTTCAAATCATCTGATTGCTCAGCTGAAGAATAAAGAGTGTGAAGGAAGAATTGAAGTTTTATATCATCGTAAAGACGGAAGCAAGTTTTGGGGCGAAGTTCACTATAAACTATATTATACAGATGGTCAATTTACGGGAAGCTTAGGGACGCTGACGGATGTCACAGAGCGAAAAAATGCGGAAATGGAGCTGTTTAAATCAAATCAGCGGCTCGCCATGCAGTCTCAAAAGCTTGCCATGGCAGGCCAGCTTGCGGCCGGCATCGCTCATGAGGTAAGAAATCCGCTGACCTCTGTAAATGGCTTTTTACAACTCATGAAAACGGAGTATCCCGATAGAACCGAGTACTTTGATATTATCTTCTCTGAAATCAAAAGAATCGATTCAGTGCTCGGAGAACTGCTTGTACTGGCTAAACCTCATCAGGTTCAATTTAAAAAAATCAAAATCAATTCAGTTCTTCAGCAGGTTGCGACGCTTCTGGAAACTAATGCCGTTCTTTCCCATATTGAAATCGAAAAATCGTTTCAAAACGGGAAAGAATGGGAAATAAACGGTGATGAAAATCAAATTAAACAAGTATTTATCAATTTAATAAAAAACGGGATTGAAGCAATGCCTGATGGAGGAAAGATCACCATTTCCTCAGAACAGGAGGGCGAATATGTCAAAGTCAGCATCAAAGATGAGGGCGGAGGCATTTCACAAGCCGATTTGGCAAAGCTTGGCGAGCCTTTCTTTTCAACGAAAGAGGAAGGAACAGGTCTTGGGCTGACGATTTGCTTGAATATCATCGGCGCCCATAATGGGGAAATGAAGATCGACAGCACATTGGGAGAAGGGAGCACTTTCCACATTCTGCTGCCGATTGATGAAGATGCACCGTTTGACAACCGGAATGTTCAAAAGACATATTGCAGTCGCGCTACCTAAAATAAAAGAGGAAAAATTTCATTTCATATGATAGAATTTGTTAAAGATTGACCCATGGAGGAATAACCGATGAAAAAAGAATTTGCAGTAATTGGGCTCGGCCGGTTCGGCGGCAGCATTTGCAAGGCATTAAGTGAAGAGGGCCTTGAGGTGATGGCGATCGATATGGATGAGGACCGGGTGAACGAATACGCCAAAATCGCTTCACATGCTGTAATTGGAGATACAACAGACGAATCAGTGCTTAAAAATCTGGGACTGCGCAATTTTGATCATGTCATTGTGGCAATCGGAGAGAATATTCAGGCGAGCATTCTGACAACGTTAATTTTGAAAGAGCTCGGCGTTAAAATGATTACGGTGAAAGCCCAAAATGACTACCATGAAAAGGTTTTATCCAAAATCGGAGCCGACCGGATCGTTCATCCGGAGCGTGAAATGGGTAAACGAATCGCCCATAATATCGTATCCAACAATGTGCTAGATTATCTCGAACTGTCAGATGAACACAGTCTTGTAGAGATCGCAGCAAACGGCAAATTAGCCGGAAATACGCTGCTTGACCTTGATATTCGGGCCAGATATGGAATTAATATCGTAGCGATTAAACGCGGAAAAGAAGTGATCGTTTCTCCGCTCGCTACAGAGGAGATTCAAAAAGAGGATATATTGATCGTCATCGGATCAAACCCGGACATTGAAAGATTTGAAAAAAAGGTGTTTCAGCATGGATGATGGCAGAACCAGCCGTAAGCGTTTCTCGCTTACGGTTTTTTCATCTTTTCATTGACTGTTTGAATCGATTCGGCTACGATATTGAACCATATACATATAAAAACAGAGAGGGGTTATCTACCTTTGGACAAAGAGATGTTCATTCACCGGCTAGGCGCTGCTGCCCATCGCCAAAAAGCTGATACTGTTATCAAACACGGAAAAATCATGGATGTTTTTAATCAGGAATGGTTAGAGACGGACATTGCCATTGCAAACGGAGTCATTGCCGGTTTAGGCGATTACGAAGGGGAGAACATCATTGATGCCCAGGGACAAATGATTGTTCCCGGTTTTATTGACGGCCATGTTCATATTGAGTCTTCAATGGTGCCGCCGTCGGAATTTGCCAAAGCGGTAATTCCTCATGGGGTGACAACCGTTATTACAGACCCTCATGAAATCGCGAATGTCTCAGGTGTAAAAGGTCTGATATTTATGATGGAACAGGCTCGGCATGCCAAGCTGAACATTCATTTCATGCTCCCTTCGTGCGTGCCTGCGGCAGCGTTTGAAAAATCGGGTGCGGTTCTCCGGGCCGAAGAATTAAACCCTTTTTACACCCGTGAAGATGTGCTCGGCCTTGCCGAAGTGATGGATTACGTTGCCGTGGAAGCGGGTGAAGCGGACATGACACAAAAGCTGATGGATGCCCATGCTGCCGGCAAGCGGATAGACGGACACCTGGCAGGCCTGTCAGCCAAATTTGTCAACGTCTACAGGGCGGCAGGCGTCCTGACGGATCATGAGGTTACAACCCCTGACGAAGCGCTTGAAAGAGTCAGAAGGGGGATGTATGTCATGCTGAGAGAGGGGTCTGTCGCAAAGAATGTCCGCCAGGTTTTGCCTGCGGTCAATGAGAAAAATGTAAGACGTTTCTTTTTTTGTACAGATGATAAACATTTGGATGAACTGATTGATGAAGGGAGCATTAACCATCAGGTAAAACTGGCCATTCAATCCGGCCTCGATCCATTTCTTGCTTATCAGATGGGCAGCCTGAATGCAGCTGAATGCTACGGTTTAACAACAAAGGGAGCTGTTGCACCTGGCTATGATGCAGATCTGCTTTTTGTCAGCGACTTGAGGGATGTACAAATTGCGCAGACGATGATCAATGGTGTGATATACAGTGAAACAAGAGAAGCGGACACAACCGGCTGCAATCCTGAAGCCGGCTTGCTTCAATCTGTACATCTCCCGGAGTTAGACGCAGATGACCTTCAAATTCCGATCGTTCAAGACAAAGACGTGCGGGTCATCGAAATCATTCCCAATCAGCTTGAGACAAGGCTTTTTTTGTCCAAGCCAAAAGATGAGCCGTTTTTTCAAACTGATACAGAGAGCGATCTGTTGAAAATCGCAGTGATTGAACGCTACCGGGGCATAAAGGAAATCGGTCTTGGAATTGTAAAGGGATTTGGGTTCAAAGAAGGCGCGATTGCAACAACCATTTCTCATGATTCCCACAATCTGATCGCCGTCGGAACAAATGATCAGGATCTGTTAGCAGCGATCGAGCGTCTCGGGGAAATCGGCGGAGGGCTCACCGTCGCCAAAGAGGGGGAAGCACTTCAATCTGTTCCATTGCCTATAGCCGGGCTTTTATCCGACAAACCGCTGCACGAAGTGAATGACAGTTTGATATCCCTTCACCATACTTTGAAACAAATCGGCTTTTCAGGGGATTTTAATCCTTTTTTAACCCTTTCATTTCTTGCACTTCCAGTCATCCCAGATATGAAAATGACAACCGAAGGCCTGTTCGATGTCAAAGCTTTTAAACATATCCCGATTCAACCGTGAAAAAAAGATGGCGACAAATCGATAATACAGCATTTACTAGTAAATAAACGAAGCTTGGTTTGAAGTGTGGGAATGGACTTGCATGGAACATGGCGAAGGACGTCCGCGCGCACCGAAGCTAGAAGATGTGACGTGGAATGCAGCAAGCTGAAAAGATGACAAAAATCCTAAAACTTTAAAC
>NZ_MRBK01000067.1 GCF_001969815.1 Bacillus swezeyi
TAATCAACTTGAAGAACTTGAAAAGGCATCCAATCATCTCCAAAAAACCCTTGAAGTGTATAGAGAAGTTAATCACAGTTTTTTATCAAAAGCTTTGTTTAACCTCGCACACGTTAGAGCGAAGCAAGCTGAATGGGTGACAGCCAATGATCTTTATTTTGATGGAAAAGAATCTGCCGAAAAAAGTCACAATGCATACGATATTGCAAAGCTTGAAATGTTAAAGGGGCTTTACTTGATTCATGATCTGGATTTAGTTAGGGAGTCTTTTAAGTTCTTCAAAGAAAATGGTTTGTATGCAGATGTGGAAGACTACGGAATCATTGCGGGAGAAATTTTGGAAACTGAAGAAAAGATTCGTGATGCCTGTGAGTTTTACCGTATTGCTTGCGATGCAAGAAGACAAATTCAAAGGAGTGGTTATGTAAATGAAAGCTAAATTTTTGATTTGTGCTGTTTTGTTATTAGGTACAGTAGGTGTGGCTAGTTCCGCATATGTTCAAACAGATAACGCTTCTTTTAAAGTCGCAGAAAGATTCGCATCTTAATAAACAAAGACTAGTTAATGATGAAATTATTTTATTTAGATATATCACTATTCCGTTTTCACAAGAAAAAATAGCACTGAAAGCCCAACTCTAATTGAGGAGGGCTTTTTTATTTGAGATCAATTTCGATTTCTGTTCCTTTTCCGCGATCACCTTTAGTGCGGCGAACTCTCCAGCGGTCATCCTCGCCAATGTTGACGATGATATGCCTAAGTCGTTTCTAAAATCCGTTTTATTCTTCTATACATTACTGATTCGGAGATGGATGTCGAGACAATTGCGAATATGAACACGGTTGAGCTTTCGGCGCATCTTGGCGGACACTTAAAGGAGGTAATCGGAGCATGAACGTATATTACAGACAAACTGTCGTCGGTTGGTGAAACGTCTACTCTGCCGGTTCAGACGATCAATTCGTAAAATTAAATTCGGAGGACTTTCACGCATTGCTTCCGCACGTATCCCAGCGAGCATTTGCGGGCTGCGAAGAGATCGAGATGAAGACAGCGCAGGAGCTATTCGATAAGGAGGTGCGGGGAAAAAGGGTGCCGATCAAGGCACCCGTTCTTTCACGCTTCTTTTTCTCTCCCAAGGATTTTGTCTAAAATAAATGAGAAGAAAGCAAACAGCAAGGACATGACCGCCATATCAACAATAGTTACGCCTGAATCCTTTTTGATCACAAAAAATAAAACTAGTTGTAGTATGAAGGTAATGATAAAAAACGATACGTATCTGGCTACATTCATACGATGACATCCCCTTAATCTCTATTATTTTCCAATGCAACGGACACTAAACCACGCTAAACTTCCGGCTAAACCGAGAACACCGCCACGGATAGCACCACGTCCGACAATTGAAATTATTTTGATTGCGGCCTTTTTCCAAAGTCTCTTTTTTATCATTTTTTCAAGACCGCCGCCGATGAATCCTATTCCAGTAAAGTCGATAATTTTTTCTTTAAGGCACCCCCACCATGAAGCCGTCTGAAATTGACTTGACTGAGCCGCAGGATCGGGGACACCTTTCAAGTCCTCTGCTGTCAGTTCCTCTCCATTAACAAGTTTAACAAAAGCTTCCACTGTAGCAACGGCCGATTGACCGAATTTTTCCGCGACAATATCCTTATTGACAACGAATTTACCGTCAACTTCTGAAGAGGCTTTCCCGAAAATGAACTCTAAGTCCTCGGCTAATTGTTGCGCTTCAATTTCTTCCTCGATTGTCGGCATTTCTAGCTGAATTTTTGATTCTGTCCTTGCTTGCGCTTCAGGAGAAAAAGGGACTAAGCACATCCCAAACATACAAGCAACTGTCGTTGTCACGACTAGTTTTTTCATTACCACATCTTCCTTTCGCATGTTTTCGTATGTAGTTGATAGATTCATTGTACCAGTATAAGGAAAAGAATTTCATGAGGCTTACATAATATTATATAAATAGGAAAAAGTTAGGGTTTTCATAAGTCTTTAAAAATAAAAAAGACACCGAAAAACAGTGTCTTAAAGAATTCATATCCTCTTTTTCATTCTGCATCTGCGCACTCACGTAAGAAAATCCCGTCCTTCACCGAACTTTTAAACAGCGTGTAGTCGCAGTTGTCACAGCGGCGGTAATGAACATCCGTATATTCGTAGTTTACAATCTTTATCTATCGGTCAGACCGTTTGTTTTCCGCATATAACGAATCAACGATGCCCTACACGGATTGATTCGAAATCATCCAAAGCATGGCCGTGATCTGATTTCGTGATTTAGATATTATGATACCGAAAATGGTGGATATAAAGTAACCCGTCAAATAAAGAGATATTGGAATTACAGTTTATTAAAATGATACAAGCTTGCCTCTAGATTTCTAAATAGCGAACTCGAATCAGGGTTCCGGTAGAATCCGTTTTTAACAAGCTTACTCTTGAATACAATTCATTTTTATTCTCTATCATGCAATGATTGGCTTGCTCAAAATTTGACATAGATGGAAAGAGTTCATTAAATGATGTACAACTTTTTATATCGTCTCTATTCTGAACAATGATAAAGTTATTCAATCAAACCAAATTGCGTTACCTTAACAACAATTTCGACTTCAAGACTTGCGCCGGACGTTGCGCAATGCAGGAAAATCAGAGAAAAACCGCCGGAGTCCATCAGGCGGTTTTCTTTTCTTAGAAGATCTTGCGGAATTTGTTTTGATTTTGCGTGGAAATATTAGTTATTGCTGTGAAGAATCGATGATTAATGAAAGGAGTCTTTAATAATTTTATAGTTTTTATGGTTGACGACGGTTAAGGAGTCCAATTCCAAGTCTCTGTAGTTATCCATAATCGT
>NZ_MRBK01000068.1 GCF_001969815.1 Bacillus swezeyi
TTTATACAGAGCCCCATGAAAGGCTGATGGGCGTTTTTGCATTTCCAAATGAAGAGCCGTTTTTTGTTTGTCCGCTGATGGAGAAAAGTCAGGCGAAAGCAGCGGGCTGGGCGTATGACATCATCGGCTATGAGGATCACGAAAACCCGTGGGATCTGATAGCAGAAGCCCTGAAAAAACGAAACCTCAAACTTTCGAAAGTGGCAGTCGAAAAAGAAGCGATTTCCCTTTCGCGTGCTGAAATGCTGAAAGAGGTTACGAACGGCGCTGAGCTGGTGTCTGCAGAAATGAAGCTGAACGAACTCCGCCTTGTAAAAGATGAAAACGAAGTCCGCATTCTCCGCGAAGCGGCAAAGCTCGCCGACTACGGGGTTGAAGCGGGCGCCGCCGCTTTAAAAGAAGGGATTGCAGAAATCGAAGTTGTCGCCAAGATTGAATATGAACTGAAGAAAAAAGGAATCCAGGGAATGTCCTTTTCAACGATGGTTCTGTTTGGCGAAAAATCGGGGCAGCCGCACGGAAACCCCGGAAGCAGGACGCTTGAGGCAGGCGACTTTGTCCTTTTTGATTTGGGCGTGATCATTGATGGGTACTGCTCTGATATTACAAGAACCCTTGTTTATAAAAACGCTAATGACCAGCAGAAGGATATTTATGAAACGGTGCTAGAGGCCGAAACCGCTGCTCTCCAAATGAGCAAGCCCGGCGTAAGGATCGGCGATCTAGATTTGAAAGCGCGGGGCATTATCGAAAAAGCGGGCTATGGAGATTATTTTCCGCATCGCCTTGGTCACGGGCTTGGCATTTCGACGCACGAATACCCATCCATGAGCCATAACAATGACGAACGATTAAAAGAAGGAATGGTTTATACGATTGAGCCGGGCATCTATGTACCGGAAATCGGCGGCGTTCGAATTGAAGATGATGTCCTTGTCACAGCAGATGGTGCTGAAACTCTGACCAAATATCCGAAACAGCTGACCGTGATTTCTTAACATGAAAAAGAACCCGTTGTAAAGCGGG
>NZ_MRBK01000069.1 GCF_001969815.1 Bacillus swezeyi
ATGCAGCTTATCCGAAATGAGCAGGAATTGAAAAAAGCATATGAAGGAAATCAAAAACGGGCCGCCGATTTTTTTGGGGACGGCGCCATGTACATTGAAAAATGTATTGAACATGCCCGCCATATCGAGATTCAAATTTTAACAGATGAATACGGAAATGCTGTCTACCTTTGGGAGCGCGACTGTTCGATTCAAAGACGGCAGCAAAAAATCATTGAAGAAGCTCCTGCTCCACTGCTGGATGAAATGCTGCGGAAAAAGCTCGGCGATGCCGCAGTGAAAGCCGCACTGTCCATCGGCTATGCCAATGCAGGGACGGTCGAGTTTTTAGTCGATCAAGAGAACCGTTTTTATTTTCTGGAGATGAACACCCGCCTGCAAGTCGAACACCCTGTCACAGAAGAAATCACAGGGCTTGACCTTGTACAAGAACAGCTAAACATCGCCTCAGGCAAGCCCCTTGCTTTTTCACAGAAAGATGTCAGGCGGGACGGCCATGCGATCGAAGTCCGAATCTATGCCGAAGATCCGAAAACTTTTTTTCCGTCGCCTGGCCGGATCACCGATCTCAAATTGCCGGAGCATCCGAACGTCCGGCATGAATGCGCCGTATCAGCCAATATGAACGTCACCCCGTTTTACGATCCGATGATTGCCAAAATGATTGTCAAAGGGAAAAACAGAAGCGAAGCCATCCAAATCTTAACGGATGCGCTCTCACAATATAAGGTGGAAGGAATCAAAACCAACATTCCGCTACTTCAAGACATCGCTCGCTCTGACGCATTTCACCAAGGCGGAGTCCAAACCGATTTTATCAGCCGGCATCTATTGACATAAAAATAAGGAGGCGTGTCATGAATACTGTTGCCACCAACATGGCGGGAAACGTATGGAAAATCCTCGTAAAATCAGGGGACAGAATCGAAAAAGGCCAGGAGGTCGCCATTTTAGAATCGATGAAAATGGAAATTCCGATTGTTGCAGAAACGGATGGAATCGTAAAAGAGGTGAAAAAAAACGAGGGTGATTTTGCCGATGAAGGAGAAGTATTATTAGAGCTTCAATAGTGTCTGGGGGAGAACAAATGAAAGTGCCCAAAAAAATCAGCATCAAAGAAGTCGGACCGCGCGATGGTCTGCAAAATGAGAAGGCCAGGCTCAGCACGAGCGATAAAATCACTTGGATCAACATGCTCTCCATGACAGGGCTTTCCTATATTGAAATTACATCATTCGTTCACCCTAAATGGATTCCGGCGCTTTCTGATGCCCTTGCTGTTGCCAAAAGCATCGAGCGGAAGCCCGGTGTCACCTATGCAGCGCTCGTACCGAATCAAAAAGGGCTTGAACGGGCGCTTGAAGGACGAATTGATGAAGCATCCGTGTTCATGTCCGCAAGTGAAACACACAACCGAAAAAATATCAACAAATCAATCAGTGAAACGCTTCCCATTCTAAAAGCAGTCACATCTGAAGCCGCTAAAGCCAACCTCACCACAAGAGCCTATCTGTCTACTGTTTTTGGCTGTCCTTATGAAAACGATGTTCCTTTGGAGCAAATCATCCGCATCTCTGAGACACTGTTCGACATGGAGATCGATGAGCTTTCTCTCGGAGATACGATCGGAGCCGCAAACCCCGTTCAGGTTCAGATTGTACTTGAAGCGCTTCTGAAACGCTTTCCGAAAGAAAAAATCGCCCTTCATTTTCACGATACGAGAGGGATGGCGCTCGCCAACATGATCGCGGCC
>NZ_MRBK01000007.1 GCF_001969815.1 Bacillus swezeyi
GTTATACAAATACCTTTTATTATAAACATTAAGAGAAAAATAACAGAAATATCGTTGTGATATTTATATGAACATATTATATTTCGGATTGACAAATGTACGTACAAAAAAATATACTAAGGTTGTAATAAAGTTAAGCGAAAAGGAAAAGGCCTTCTTTCGAATAATATTGAAATCGCTATCAGAGGGGGGATTAACGTGAAAGCGAATCGAGTAAACATCAAGCAAGCGATAACTGAGGGAGAAACATCACTTGGAATTGAATTCGGATCCACACGTATTAAAGCAGTGTTGATTGATAGTAGTTTTGAAACAATCGCATCTGGAAGTTATGAGTGGGAAAACCTCTTGGAAGATGGATTTTGGACGTACAACTTAGTCGGTATCATCACTGGATTGCAAACAGCTTATAGTGAAATGAAGAATGAAGTTGAACGAAATTATGGCATCACCATTCGCAAAATCGGTTCTATTGGATTTTCTGCAATGATGCATGGGTATATGGCTTTTGACAACACAGGGGAGCTGCTTGTTCCGTTTCGAACTTGGCGTAACTCAACAACCAGTGCTGCAGCAAAAGAATTAACTGATCAATTTCAATTCAATATCCCCGAACGGTGGAGTATTGCTCACTTATATCAAGCAATATTAAATGAAGAGAAGCATTTGCCTCGCATTGATTATATCACCACTTTAGCTGGGTACATTCACTGGTTACTGACTGGTAATAAAGCAATTGGCATTGGAGATGCTTCGGGCATGTTCCCAATTGATGAATCAACGCAAAATTACAATGAATCGATGGTCAAGCAGTTTGATGAACTGATTTCGGACAAAGGCTATCCTTGGAAGCTAAAGGGTATTCTTCCTAAAATTTATATTTCAGGCGAGCAAGCTGGTGAATTAACCGAAATTGGTGCAAAAATTCTGGATCAATCAAAAAATTTACAACCAGGCATTCCAATTTGTCCACCGGAAGGCGATGCTGGAACAGGAATGGTTGCTACGAATAGTGTGAGGAAACGCACTGGAAACATCTCAGTAGGAACTTCAGTTTTTGCCATGATTGTATTAGAGAAAGAACTTTCAAAAGTATATCCAGAAATTGATTTGGTAACAACGCCAAACGGCAGTCCAGTTGGAATGGTTCATGCGAATAACTGCTCAAGTGATATGAATGCTTGGCTAGGATTGTTCCGTGAATTTTTTGAGGCAATGGGACAAAAGGTTGAAACGAATAAATTATTCGAAGTGATGTTAAATAAAGCATTGGAAGCTGACTCGGATGGCGGTGGTTTACTAAGCTACGGTTATTTCTCTGGTGAAAATATTACAGGATTAGAAAAAGGCCGGCCATTATTTGTCCGCTCACCAGAGAGTCGTTTCAATTTAGCAAACTTCATGCGAACACACCTTTTTACAGCTTTTGGTGCTTTGAAAGTCGGGATGGATATTTTAACAAAAGAAGAGAATATTGAAATTGATAGCGTTTTAGCTCACGGTGGTTTATTCAAAACCCCTCTTGTTGGACAAAAAATTGTTGCAGCTGCAATGAATACGCCAGTATCTGTTATGGCAACAGCCGGAGAAGGCGGTGCGTGGGGAATAGCTATTCTTGCTTCTTACATGATGAACAAAGATCAAGAAGAAAGCTTAGAAGACTTCCTCGACAAAAAAGTCTTTGAAGAGGATGATAGGCAAGAAATTTTCCCGGATCAATTAGATGTTGAAGGATTTGAAGCATTTATCGTACGGTACAAAAAAGGTTTAATGATTGAACGGGCCGCTGTGGATCATTTGATTGAATGAGTGGAAAGATGGAGGGATTGACGTGCTAGAACAACTGAAAGAAGAAGTATTACAAGCCAATTTGGATTTACCTAAATATGGACTCGTGAAATACACGTGGGGAAATGCAAGTGCTATTGACCGTGAAACGGGTTTATTCGTTATCAAACCTAGCGGTGTTGATTATGAAACGATGAAAGCTAGTGATATGGCGGTTGTTGATTTAGATGGCAATGTTGTTGAAGGAGAGCTGAGGCCTTCATCAGATACAGCGACTCACGCAGTCATTTATAAGCATTACCCTGAAATTGGTGGTATTGTACACACTCATTCAACTTGGGCGACAATCTGGGCTCAAGCAGGCCTTGATGTTCCAGCGATGGGGACCACTCATGCAGACACATTCTATGGTTCCGTACCATGTGCCCGTTACTTGACACAAGAGGAGATTGATCGTGGTTACGAAGTAGAAACAGGTAATGTCATTATCGAAACATTTGAAGAGCGTGGGTTAGATATTTTAGCTGTTCCTGGTGTCTTACTTCATGGTCATGGTCCATTTACTTGGGGCAAAGATGTAAAATCAGCAGTATTGAATAGTGTAGTGTTGGACGAAGTTGCGAAAATGAATTTATTTACACGAGAATTAAATCTTTTTGCAAAAGAATTACCACAACGTATTTTAGATAAACATTATTTACGAAAACACGGTAAAGATGCTTATTATGGTCAAAAGTAATAACAATTCTATCAAACTATCCATTATCACATTAATTTAAGAAAAGAGGGTTATGATGTTAACAACAGGGAAAAAAGAATTTTGGTTTGTCGTAGGTTCACAACATCTTTACGGGGAAGAAGCGTTAGCAGAAGTCAGAGCGCACGCGCAAGCCATAACTGATGCATTAAATGAAAGCGCTGTTTTACCATACCCGCTTGTATTGCAAGATTTAGCTGTTAATGCAGATAAAATCACAAGCATCATGAAAGAAGTAAACTATCGTGACGAAGTTGCCGGTGTTATCACTTGGATGCATACTTTCTCACCTGCAAAAATGTGGATTCGCGGAACAAAATTATTACAAAAACCATTACTTCATTTAGCGACACAATATAATGAAAGTATTCCATGGACAACGATTGACATGGACTTTATGAACCTGAATCAATCTGCTCATGGTGACCGTGAATATGGTTTTATCAATGCCCGTTTGAAAAAACAAAATAAAGTTGTCGTAGGTCATTGGGAGCGCCCTGAAGTGCAACAGCAAATTGCAGAATGGATGGACGCAGCGGTTGCTTATAACGAAAGCTTCAACATCAAGGTCGCTCGATTTGGTGACAACATGCGTAACGTTGCTGTTACCGAAGGGGATAAAGTTGAAGCACAAATTCAATTTGGCTGGACAGTTGATTACTTTGGTATTGGTGATCTTGTTCAATACGTGAATGCGGTTACAGATGAAGAAATTAATCATTTGTTTGCAGAATACGCAGACCTATATGAATTTGATTATGGTACTTACAGTCAGGAAGATTGGGAGAAGAGCGTAAAAGTACAAGCAAGCTATGAAATCGCCATTAAACGTTTCCTGGATGATGGTGGTTATAATGCCTTCACAACTAACTTTGAAGATTTATATGGGATGAAACAACTTCCGGGTCTTGCCGTCCAACGTTTGATGGCCCAAGGATATGGCTTTGCTGGTGAAGGAGATTGGAAAACTGCAGCGCTCGATCGCTTGCTCAAAGTGATGAGCCGTAACCAATCAACTGGTTTTATGGAAGATTACACATATGAATTAGCTGCCGGTCAAGAATCAATCCTTCAATCACATATGCTTGAAGTTGACCCATCTTTAGCAAGCAGCAAACCAAAAATTATCGTATCTCCATTAGGTATTGGTGATCGTGAAGACCCAGCACGCCTAGTGTTCGACGGAAAAGCAGGAGATGGTGTGGTTGTTTCAATGGCAGACTTTGGTACGCACTATAAACTGTTGATTAACGAAGTTTCTGCATTTGAACCAACAGTTCCAGCACCAAACCTTCCAGTGGCACGGGTACTTTGGGAAGTGAAGCCTAACTTCCAAGATGGAGTGAAAGCATGGCTTGAGAATGGCGGCGGTCACCATACAGTTGTTTCATTGAATTTAACAACAGACCAAATGATCACTTATGCAAAGCTAGTTGACCTGGAATATGTAGTTATTAAGTAATGCCTCTAACCTCCGAGGAGGTGAAAAATAGGTATATCAGATATCAAAATATTCATGGTTTTGTAAGCGCTATCGTTATGTTCCGGAAAAATTGAAAGCGTTTAATAATAGGTGAATAAAACCATGAGATTTAGTGAGAAATCCCAACAATATCCTAGCATGTATTTGCAGTTTGAAAACGCTTTTATTATTTCTTAAAAAGCCACCAATATTTTTAGTGGTGGGATTTTTACACAATATAATTTCAACCTTGAGGAGGGAACTTTAATGGTTAATGAAAAGAAAATCTCAAGTGGCTTCATTTATTTTTTCGGGGCTTTTGCCGGCATTCTTTTCGGTTATGATATCGGCGTTATGACGGGTGCTTTGCCTTTTCTGCAACATGATTGGAACCTTCAAGACAACGCTGGGGTTGTTGGCTGGATTACCTCTTCGGTGATGTTAGGAGCTATTTTTGGAGGTGCCCTGGCCGGACAACTTTCTGATCGTTTGGGACGGCGCAAAATGATTTTAATTTCCGCTATCATTTTTGTTGTTGGATCCATTTTGTCAGGAATAGCACCTCATAATGGGGTACTGTTTTTGATTGTTTCTCGGGTTTTATTGGGATTGGCCGTTGGTGCTGCTTCTGCATTGGTCCCAGCCTATATGTCGGAAATGGCGCCTGCACGTTTACGTGGACGGCTGTCAGGAATTAATCAAACAATGATTTGTTCTGGAATGTTGCTTTCTTACATTGTTGATTTTCTATTGAAAGATTTACCAGAAACAATGGCATGGCGGTTGATGCTTGGTTTGGCTGCCGTACCTGCTTTGATCTTATATGTTGGAATGTTAAAGTTACCCGAATCACCACGTTTTTTAATAAAGAACAATAAACTTGATGAAGCTCGCAAGGTGTTGAGCTATCTTCGCTCTAACAAAGGAGAGATTGATTCTGAAATAACACAAATTCAAGAAACTGCCAGAGAGGAAGCAAAGGCAAATCAAAAAGCATCATGGGCTACACTCTTAAGCAATAAATATCGTTTTTTATTAATTGCCGGTGTGGGTGTTGCTGCTTTTCAACAATTCCAAGGTGCAAACGCAATTTTTTATTACATTCCTTTGATTGTAGAAAAAGCAACAGGGAATGCAGCAAGTTCAGCGTTGATGTGGCCGATTATTCAAGGAGTTATTCTCGTGCTAGGTTCATTACTGTTCATCGTGATTGCTGATAAATTTAATCGCCGTACTTTATTAACAGTAGGCGGAACAATTATGGGGCTGTCCTTTATTTTGCCGGCAATATTGAATATATTAATTCCTAATGCAAATCCGATGATGATGGTTGTCTTTTTAAGTATCTATGTAGCACTTTATTCATTCACTTGGGCGCCTTTAACTTGGGTCATAGTTGGAGAAATTTTCCCGCTGGCAATTCGCGGGCGTGCGTCGGGATTAGCTTCGTCATTTAACTGGATTGGTTCTTTCTTGGTTGGATTGCTATTTCCTATTATGACCGCTTCGATGTCTCAAGAAGCTGTGTTTGCAATCTTCGGTGTGATTTGTTTACTTGGAGTTGTATTTATCCGGACACGCGTTCCTGAAACTCGAGGTCGTAGTTTAGAGGAAATTGAAAAAAATGGAGAAAATAAACGAGTTGACGGAAGAAGCGCCTAAATAAACCTATGAGGTTTGGAGTGGAAATCTAAGAAGGTTCAAAGAAGATATCTTGGGTACCACTTATCGCAGGGGAAATCTTCGCACTAGTGCATTTTGAAACAGGGGTTTCAAAAGTGAAGACACTTTTGTATTCATCATATTCAAATCGTGAACATGTGGATTTCCTCACGGTGCCTTACTTGAGGGCGAAGTTGCTTACTTCGTCCTTTTTTCAATTATTAAAAAAGTAAAACTGATTAGCCTCTTGTTTATATCATTTTCGCTCAATTGTACTACATGACACTGATTTTTTCTGTTGCGCAAGGGTTAATGGCAGCAAAAGCTGGCGCAATTTTTATTTCGCCATTCTTAGGGCGTTTAGATGATATCGGTGCGCCTGGGATCAAACTAATTGAGGGCTTACGGACAGTTTTGGATAACTACGGATCAAAAAGCTGAAATCATTGCCGTAAGTATTCGTAGTCTTTAGCATGTCGAAGGAACTGCTAAAGTTGGTGAGAATACTGCGACAATTCCCAGTTCGTTATATCCTAAATGATGGAGCCGTCCTTTAACAGATAAAGGGGTTGCACAATTCATTAAATGTTGGGAAAACTTCAAGAAGGAGGAAGTTTAGAATTGACAATTTGGCAGTAAACGCGTTCGTCCTTTAAGTATTGATGCAATTCAAAAAGCAAATTCGGGACATCCAGGTTTGCCGATGGGTGAGGCACCAACGGCTTACGTTCTTTGGTCAAAATTTTTAAACGAGAACCCTAAGACAGGGTGTGGTTGGACAAACCGTGACCGTTTCGTATTATCAGCTGGACACGGTTAAGCCATGCTATATAGCTTGTTATTAAATACTCAATATGGAGGTGGAAAACTCCGCCCTCCATATTGAATATTATTTTAAAATTAATTAAATACCATTCCGCCATCGATGATAAGAGCTTGGCCAGTCATATAATCTGAATCTGGTCCTGCAAGGTAGGAAACGCATGCTGCTACATCTTCCGGCTCTGATAATCGTTTTAATGCAATATTTTTAGAAAATTGCTCTAATCCCCATTCAAATGGCTTGCCTGCTTCATCAGCGGTTTGCTGTGCAATGTCCATCATCATCGGCGTTTTTACGATCCCCGGACAAAAGGCGTTTACAGTAATACCTAATTCAGCTAGATCTTTTGCTGCCGTTTGGGTAATACCGCGAACAGCGAACTTGGTTCCGCCGTAAACGGCTAAGCCTGGATTACCGACTTGACCGGCTTGTGAAGAAGCATTAATGATTTTTCCGCCGTGTCCGAGTTCTTTGAAGGCTTTTACAGCTGCTTGTATTCCCCAATAAGTACCGCCGACGTTAACATCATAAACTTTTCGATAATCTTCATAAGTAATGCTTTCGATAGGGGTGGTGGGTCCAAGACCCGCATTATTGATCACCACATCAAGTCCGCCAAGACTTTGTACGGTTTCATCGACAGCTTTAAAAACATCATCACGATCAGCAACATCTACTTTCACCGCAATGGCTTTCCCATTCAATTGGTTAATTTCCTCAGCAACTTTTTTTGCAGTTTCTTCATTATAATCAGCAACTGCAACAGCGAATCCATCTTCTGCTAAACGTTTACAGATTGCTTCACCAATTCCTTGTCCACCACCAGTAACAAAGGCAATTTTTCCAGATACTTTACTCATATGAACGCCTTCTTTCTATATGTAATTGGTATTTATTTGGTGAAAAACTATTATACCTTATATTTGTCAATTTGAAATAAAGTCGCGAGGATTGTAAAAAAGATGTGATATTTAAATAAAAGTTGAGATTTTCGAAAAAATTTATCTGTTTTTAAAAGGGGGACAGACGGCAAAAATAAAAAGGCATGAGTCCGGTACAGTATCGGACTCATGCCTATCAAACTGATTCGTGTTTCACTATTGGGGCGCTTCAAAAAACGGGTGTTTTTATTCAGCTGTCTTTGCGATTAAACAAATCGGTCATCGCGTGCATGAATTCGATTCCTTGAAAAACAAACAAATTCAAAGCTGCCAATGAAAAGAGTCCAATAATCACCGTTCTTATCATAAATAACATGTCTAAAACCTCCTATTTTAATATGGTTATGGTTTTAAAACATGCGCTTTATCAAAATAAGAAGAGTGATAGAAAACAGCGAGCATAAATGCCTTCAGATGCTCTTTCCGCCGGTTCAGGATGTAAACTTGAGCAGAAGCGGCAGCTAAGATTAAGAGCAGAATGAATTCAGCTCTTAAACCGAGTGAATTCGATAAAGATTTAGCCTTTTCATCACCATGTTTGCCGGCTGTCAGCTCATGAAGTTCATCACCTGAAACAGCGGCTTTTTGTATATGATGATTCGCCGGCATCTGGGGCATTGAGAACGAATGAAGGCTCGCAATGACTAAAAAGAACATAGACAATTGCAGCAACAATGTCTTTTTCATTAGATCTCACCCCCCTTAATGTCTCATCATCTTAGCATATTTTATTATATAATAAAAGATGATTTTTTTGTGACAGTTTTATAATATTTATTGACAAATCTCTTATTTTTTCTCCAACTTTCTCGTGAAAACGCTTTTTTATGTATGATGACAGCGAAATCTTTGTTATAATGTGAAATGGGACTAAAGTAGCGAGGGTGTCATAAGGCGATAAGGAGAAAAAACAGAAAATTCTATCTTGTTTTGCTTGTGTCATTATTATGATATAATCCTATCATGTTAGGAAACTTAACATTAAAATCAGTTTGTTTCAGGAGGGTGCTATGGAAGAAATTTTAAGCGAAATCATCAACGTCCCGAGCGGTTTTATTTGGACTTATTTAGTCTATATATTAATAGGTATAGGCCTGTACTTTACTTTTAAATTGAGATTTGTCCAATTTCGTTATTTTATTGAGATGTTTAGAATCGTCGGTCAAAAGGAAGAGAAAGGTAAAGGCGTATCGTCTTTGCAGGCTTTCTTTATTTCCGCTGCTTCACGGGTAGGAACGGGAAACCTGACCGGTGTGGCGCTGGCCGTTGCAACCGGAGGACCCGGAGCGGTCTTTTGGATGTGGGTCGTTGCTCTTGTCGGGATGGCCTCAAGCTTTGTCGAGAGTACATTGGCACAAGTCTACAAAGTAAAGGACGGCGACCATTTTCGCGGCGGCCCGGCTTATTACATGGAAAAAGCGCTTGGCGCCAGATGGATGGGCATCATCTTTGCCGTTTTAATTACGATTACATTCGGTTTGATCTTTAATGCGGTACAAGCCAATACGATTGTCGGTTCTATGCAGGGGGCTTTCAATCTTGATCAAACAACAGTAGGAATCGTTTTAGCGGTATTAACCGGATTTATCATTTTCGGCGGCTTAAGACGGGTTGTGACGGTAACGCAATTGATCGTTCCTGTCATGGCAATCATTTATCTTGCTCTTGCTCTATATGTCGTATTGACGAATATTTCGCAGGTGCCGGCTGTTTTTTCAATGATTGTTAAAGATGCGTTTGGCTTTGAGCAGATCGCAGGGGGGACATTGGGATCGATCATTATTATCGGTGCGAAGCGCGGTTTGTTTTCAAATGAAGCCGGAATGGGAAGCGCGCCGAACGCAGCGGCGACGGCGAATGTGTCTCACCCGGCCAAACAGGGCTTTATACAGACGCTCGGCGTATTCTTTGATACAATGGTGATCTGCAGTGCGACAGCCTTTATGATTCTTTTGTTCAATTTAACGCCAGGAAAAGAGCTTGACGGCATTCAGATTACACAAGCGGCTATGCAGCATCATGTCGGAAACTGGGCGCCTGGATTTGTCGCTGTGGCGATTTTTCTGTTCGCTTTCAGCTCAATCGTCGGAAACTACTATTATGGTGAAACCAATATTGAATTTATTAAAAAAAGCAAAACGGCGCTTGCTGTTTATCGGACAGCCGTTGTCGCCATGGTGATTTTCGGATCTGTATCCGGTTTTCAGCTCGTATGGGACATGGCCGATTTGTTCATGGGATTAATGGCGATTATTAACCTGATTGCGATTCTGCTCCTTTCAGGAATCGCCGCGAAAGTGCTGAAAGATTATGCGGTTCAGCGCAAAGAAGGGAAGAACCCGGTCTTTAAGGCCAGCTCCATTCAAGGTCTGAAAAATACAGAGGCTTGGGGAGATGAAAAGGAAACATTGCAGTCGAAATAAAGCATAGAAAAAGGCGTCCTTTTGATGACGCCTTTTTTTTATTGACAGCTGAAAGAAGTGATTTCGTTCAAGTCAATGCCGAAGTAGACCCAGCGGTACTGGCGCGGCCTCCAGCGATAGCCTGCGATTGAACGACGCCCGACAAAAACCGGATAGAACCAGAAACGCCTGCCGTTTCTTAACCTGATGTACGTATATTTAAACAAACATCTTCTGATTCCTCCCGGGTCAACCGCATAAATCGAAACGCCGTCATCTTGAGGAAACTGGCTTGGGGGAGGGGGCAAGATCTGCTGCTGTCCTCCCGCTCCAGGAGGCGGTCCGGGCGGGAACTGCTGGCGATCCGGATCATATATACCAAAATAATCGTATGGATACAATAAAAACGCTCCTTTCTGATCGTTTGCTTTATCGTATGATTTACGGAGAAGATGGTAGCTTGCCTATAGAGAAAAAAATCCCTAAAGCCAAGACAGCTTTAGGGAGAAGATTAAATGCTTTTGCGGGGCGCCCGCTTCCGATAAATGACATAGCTTCTTGTCAAATATTTGAGCGGCATGCTGAAGACATGGACAAGCCGTGTAAACGGCCAGACGATGAATATCACATAGCCCATGACGATGTGAACTTTAAACCAGAGGGGCACGCTCGCCATAAGGGAAGCATCCGGTTTGAACAGGAAGATGTTGCGGAACCACGGTCCGATCGTTGTCCGGTAGTCGAATCCCTTTGAATCGATGTTTAAAAAAGTGGCTGCAAGACCCGTTATCATCATGAACAATAAGGCCGCTAACGTGACAAGGTCGCTGACAGAGCTCGTTTTTCGGATTCGTTTGTCTGCTACTCTCCGGTAAGCGAGAATGATGAGTCCTGTCAGTGAGGCAATCCCCGCAGGAAGACCGAAGCCTATGGCGACTTTATGATAGACATGCTCTGAGACGCCGATTGCCTGATAAAAGCTTTCCGGTATTAAAATCCCCATCACGTGTCCGCCGATGACAAAAAAGATTCCCCAATGAAAGAGGCTGCTGCCAAGCGCCAGTTTCTTCTTTTCGAGCATTTCGCTTGATTTGGCTGTCCAGCCAAACTGATCATGGTGATAGCGGTAAATATGCCCCCCGATAAAAATCGTGATGACGATGTAGGGGAGAATCACCCATAGGATTTGTTCGCTCATGGCTGTACAGTCCTTTCAACACCGATTTCTTCCAATCCAATGAATAATCCGTCCAATACCCTTGTATAAATGCTATTATTTTCAAGAAGCTGTAATTTCAGCTCCTCCAGATTCGCTCTATATTTCTGAAAGACAGCCGCTGCCTGTTCATGGTCAGCCACTGCCGCGAATTCGAGCATGAGCGGCAGGTAATCGGGAAGCTCCTTGTCTGTCGGCTCAAAACCCGATTGCTGATAAAGGTCTTTCAGCTGCAATAATTCGATTCCGCGCTCCCGCTGTTCACCGGAGTTGAAGTAGGTGACATATAGATTCGTTTTTTTGCCGAAATCAAACGTGTATACATATGTTTCTATCAATTCTTCCGGAGAATAGGCAGCCGAGTCTTTCATAAATGCGAGCAAATGCTCCTTCAATGGCTGATGCTGAATGTGACTGATGATGTCTTGCCATTCAGAAAATTCTCCTCTCCAATCTTCATCAGGATAGGAGAGGAGGTAGGAAAGAGCGGCGAAAACGGCTTGTTTATCTGTTGCATCCATTGTGCTTCACTCCAGTTTATAGGTTTTGACAAGAGCCGGGTCCTCCGGCAAATGATAACCCGCAGCTTCCTTGTTCCATATATAAATCTGCTACTTCTTCGCGATGGGCGTTTGGAATAACGAAGCGGTCATCATATTTTGCGATTGCCAGCAGACGGTACATGTCTTCAATCTGCTTCTCGGTTAAGCCTGTATTTGCAATGAGATCAGGATCCACCGATTTATTCGTCTGGTTTGCCCTCATATACATGCGCATCACAGACATTTTCTTTAATGTGGTTTTAATATGGTGTGTATCTCCTGCTGTCAGCAGATTCGCCAAATATTCAATCGGAATCCGCATTTGATCAATGGCAGGGAAGATATCTTCCGCCGATTGAGCCGTTCCTTTTCCTTCAAACATGTTCATAATCGGGCTGAGCGGCGGAATATACCATACCATCGGCAAAGTCCGGTATTCCGGGTGAAGGGGCAGGGCGATCTTCCAATCGATGATCATTTTGTAGATCGGTGATTTTTGCGCTGCTTCAATCCACTCTGCCGGAATGCCTTGCGCTTTGGCTTCTTCTGCGACAAGGGGATCATTTGGATCAAGGAAAATCTCCAGCTGTGAGTGATACAAATCTTTTTCATTTTCCACTGATGCCGCTTCCTCCACTTTATCGGCATCATAAAGCATGACACCGAGATAGCGGATTCGGCCGACACATGTCTCAGAACAGATTGTCGGCAGCCCGGCCTCTAAACGAGGGAAGCATAATGTGCATTTTTCCGCTTTATTTGTCTGCCAATTGAAATACACTTTTTTATAGGGGCAGGATGAAACACAGTGTCTCCATGAGCGGCATGCATTCTGGTCAACCAGTACGATCCCGTCTTCTTCGCGTTTATACATCGCTCCTGATGGACAGGAAGAGACACATGACGGATTGATGCAGTGTTCACAGATACGCGGAAGGTACATCATAAAAACGTCTTCGAATTCGGTCTTAATCGATTCTTCCATTTTTTTGACGTTCGGATCTTCAAGTCCTGTAATATGCCCCCCGGCAAGGTCGTCTTCCCAGTTCGGGCCCCATTCAAGGTTCATGAAGTCTCCCGTAATGGAAGACTTCGGCCTTGCAACAGGCTGGTGCTTTTTCTCAGGGCTGTTTGTCAGCGTTTCATAATCATAGTTCCAAGGTTCATAATAGTCATCTATCGTCGGCTGATAGGGGTTGTAAAATAGATTCATGAGCCGGGTTGCTTTGGCGCCTGATTTCAGCTGCAGCTTGCCTTTTTTAAGCTCCCAGCCGCCTCTGTATTTATCTTGGTCCTCCCATTGTTTAGGGTAGCCGATGCCCGGTTTTGTTTCGACATTGTTAAAGTACATATATTCTGCACCGGCCCGGTTTGTCCAAGTGTTTTTGCATGTGACGCTGCAAGTATGGCAGCCGATGCATTTGTCAAGGTTCATCACCATCCCGATCTGCGCTTTAATCTTCAAGCCAATCGACCTCCTTCAATTTTCTGATCACGACATTGAGGTCGCGCTGATTTCCTGTCGGCCCGTAATAGTTGAAGCCGTAGCTGAGCTGTCCATAGCCGCCGATCATTTGCGTCGGTTTGACATGGATGCGGGTCGGGCTGTTATGAGTGCCGCCGCGGTTGTTTGTCAGCTTTGTGCCGGGAACGTTGATATGCCGGTCCTGGGCATGGTGCATAAATGCCATTCCTTGCGGGATCCGGTGTGATACGACGGCTCTTGCGACAACGACACCGTTTCGGTTGAAGCATTCAATCCAGTCGTTATCTTTAATGTCGGTTTCCTCTGCATCGTCTTTGTTCATCCAAACTGTCGGTCCGCCTCTGAAAAGGGTGAGCATCGGCAGGGAATCAAAGTACATGCTGTGCACCGACCATTTATTATGCGGTGTTAAATAGTTCAAGACGATTTCTTTTCCTTCTTGCTCAGGACGTTTATTCGAGAAAGGGCGGTGAATCAGAATCGGTTTGAATGTCGCCATATTTTCGCCGAATTCGGTCATCATTTCATGGTCGAGATAATAAGACTGCCGGCCTGTCAGTGTTCTCCACGGAATCAGCTTTTCAACATTTGTCGTAAATGGAGAATAGCGTCTGCCGCCTTTTTCGGAACCGCTGAAAGCAGGGGAGGTGATCACAGTTTTCGGCTGGGCCGATATTTGTTCAAATGTGAAATGTTCCTCTTCACGTTCTTCAGCTAAGTCTTTCAATTCAAGATTCGTGATTTTCTCAAGTGATTCCCACGCTTTGACCGCTACTTTACCATTTGAAGTAGAAGAGAGGCTCAAGACCGCTTCCGCCGCTTGTTTTGCATCGTTGATGACAGGGCAGCCTTTCGCAATCGTGTCTTCTGTTACGACTCCGAGCGTTTTTTTAAGGGCGTTGTATTCCGCTTCAACAGACCAGTTCATTCCTTTTGTGCCAAAAGGCTGTTTGACTACATTTGGCCCGAGAGCTGTCATCTTATTGAAAACTTGCTTGTAATCTCGTTCAACAACATGGATCTGCGGCATTGTTTTGCCCGGAACGGCAGGACAGTCGCCTTTGCTCCAATCTTTGATTTTCCCCAAAGGCTGTGCCAGTTCCTGAGGCGTATCATGAAGCAGGGGAGTGGCAACCGCTTCTTTTATCGGTTCCATGTCAACTTCTTCAGCCAAAGTGGAAACCGCTTTTGCCAATGCTTTAAAGATGTCCCAATCAGATTTAGACTCCCATGGCGCAGATATCGCCGGGTTAAACGGGTGAATGAACGGATGCATATCTGTGCTGCTGAGATCGTGTTTTTCATACCAGGTTGCCGCAGGCAGCACAATGTCGGAATACAGTGCGGTACCGGCCATCCGGAAATCAAGATTGATCAATAAGTCGAGTTTTCCTTCCGGCGCTTTGTCGCGCCATTTGATTTCTTCCGGACGGATGCTGTCATCGTCTTCATTCATCAGCCCGTTCGTTGTGCCGAGCAAATGCTTTAGAAAATATTCGTGGCCTTTTCCCGAGCTTGAGATCAAGTTGGCTCTCCAGACAAACAGATTTCTCGGGAAGTTCTTTTCATTGTCAGGATCTTCAATCGCAAATTGAAGCTTTTTCTCCTCCAGCTGTTTCGCGATGTAAGTCCCGACTTCTTTGACATTCTCGGCGCCTGCCTGTTCTGCTTCTTTGTACAGGTCAATTCCGTTTTTTTCGAAAGTCGGATAGGAAGGAAGCCAGCCGAGTCTCGCCGCCAATACATTATAATCAGCATGGTGCTTGTAGCGGGACGTTTCCGCGATTGGAGAAGCGAGTCCGCTGATCTCCTGGTCCTCGTAGCGCCACTGGTCGGTGGCGAAATAGAAGAATGATGTTCCGTTTTGTAATTTGGCCGGTCCGCCCCAGTCTTTGGCCATGGCGATCGTCTGCCATCCTTCGGCAGGGCGGAGCTTTTCCTGGCCGACATAGTGAGCCCAGCCGCCTCCATTAACGCCTTGTGCGCCGACGAGAAGAACGAGATTCAATACAGCCCGGTAAATGGTATCGGAATTAAACCAATGGTTAATACCGGCGCCGACGATGATCATTGAGCGTCCATCTGTATCAATCGCATTTTGCGCAAACTCTCTCGCTATTTTGATGACCATCTCGCGCTTGATTCCTGTAATCGGTTCCTGCCAAGCCGGTGTAAACGGTACAGGGTCCTCAAAGGATTTGGCGGCCTGTCCGCCGATTCCGCGGTTGACGCCATAGTTGGCGAGAATCATGTCAAATACGGTTGAAACGAAGACTTCTTCGCCGTTCAGCTCGATTTTTTTAATCGGAAGGGGCCTTTCAAGCACTTTGTTCCCATCATGTGAGAAATAAGGAATTTTGACCGTGCCGATCATATCTTCATTGCCCAGCATGGAAAGACGAGGCGAGATCGGCTTTTCTGTTTCTTCATCGATCATGCGCAAATTCCATTTTCCCTTGCCGTCCCAGCGGGAGCCCATGGTCCCTTGCGGTATCGCAAAGCCATCTGTGTCTTCATCCCAGACGGCCGGTTTCCACTCATCATGTTCTGTAGCGCGGCCGATATCTTTCGCATGCAGAAAACGGCCGG
The DNA here is from genome assembly GCF_001969815.1 of Bacillus swezeyi. GTDB lineage: Bacteria > Bacillota > Bacilli > Bacillales > Bacillaceae > Bacillus > Bacillus swezeyi. The sequence continues at coordinate 15,669 of NZ_MRBK01000007.1, forward strand.
TGGTGAATTGTCCGCCTTCTTGCTTCAATGTCACCAAAAACGGGAAATCTGTGTATTGTTTTGCATAATCAAAAAAGCGCTCTGTCTTTTGATTGACATAAAATTCTTGAAGAATGACATGGCCCATGGCCATCGCAAGTGCGCCGTCCGTTCCTTGTCTGATGCTCAGCCAGTCATCAGAGAACTTGGAGGATTCAGCAAAATCAGGGCTGATCGAAATAACCTTTGCCCCTTTATAACGGGCTTCCGCCAAAAAGTGGGCATCAGGCGTCCTTGTCAGCGGCACATTTGAACCCCATGTCATAATGTAGCCGGAATTGTACCAGTCACTGCTTTCCGGAACATCAGTTTGATCTCCCCAAATTTGCGGTGATGCAGGAGGAAGATCGGCATACCAGTCATAGAAGCTGAGCATCGGCCCGCCGATCAGCGACATAAAGCGAGAGCCTGCCGCATGGCTGAGCATTGACATAGCAGGAATCGGCGAGAAGCCGACATTGCGGTCAGGTCCGTATTTTGTGACGGTATACAGAAGGGAGGCGGAGATCAGTTTTAATACTTCGCTCCATTCAGCACGGACAAATCCGCCTTTTCCGCGCGCCTGTTTATAGGCTTTTGCTTTTTCAGGATTTTCGACAATCGATTTCCAAGCTTCCAAAGGGTTTTTGCTTGTCTTTAGCGCCTCGCGCCACATTTGGATCAGCACGCCGCGGACATATGGATATTTGACACGGAGCGGGCTGTAAATATACCAGGAAAAGCTGGCTCCGCGCGGACAGCCGCGGGGCTCAAAGTCAGGCATATCAGGACCTGTTGAAGGGTAGTCAAGGCGCTGTCCTTCCCAAGTGACGATCCCGTTTTTGACGTAGATATTCCAGCTGCAAGACCCGGTACAGTTCACCCCGTGAGTTGAACGGATCACTTTATCATGTTGCCATCTATTTCTGTATACGTTTTCCCAATCCCGGTCTTCATAAGTGGTTTGGCTGTGTTGGTTAGAATGATGTTCAATAGGAGAGAAATAGTTTAATCTCCTGAAAATCGGACTCGTGTTCTTTTTTTTCATTGCTGTTTCACTCCTTTTGTCAATGCTGCTACCCTCACTATATACGGAGGAGAAACGGGACCTTGTTAACTTTGTCACAATCCCGGCTTATTTCACTAATTTGTCACATTTTCGGGGAAGCGGATAAAAAAACAGCCTGCTCTTTTAAAAGAAAGCAGGCTGCCGCTCGTTTCATTCACTGGAATTTAAAATCCTTTTTTCCCCGGCAATCTCCTGGATCGGGGCGATATTCTGGGTGAATTCCAATGTGCCGATGTAATGGCTGTCTTCATCGCGCACAGCAAAGTAGCGGATGAAAACATATTTATCTTTGAACTTGATCCAAAAATCCTCGACATCTTTTTTGCCCGATTTAAAATCCTCGAGAAGTTTGTTGACGATATGAACGCTTGCCGGCGGATGGCAGTTTTGGACGGTGCGGCCGATCACGGCTTTTGTTCTCGCGAAAATCCGTTCTTTGCCGTGGGAGAAGTAGCGCACAACATCGTTTTCATCAATGAAGGTGATGTCAACGGGAAGATGATTCAGCATTTGTTCAAGCTGTGATACAGATAGAATTCCGGTAGGGAGCTTGATATATCCGTGAGCCGTCTCTTCATTTGTTTTGAGATGAAGGCGTTCCGGTTGCCAGACGGCTTCAGGCGCTGTCTGGCAATATCCGATTTCATCGCTTTCAGCTGCTATTTTCAGCCACTCATCTTCAGTCAATGTGCGGAGGGCCATCGGCAGGAGAATATTCTCTTCCTTGTAGATCATCTCTGTGCCTTCCTTAATGATAAAGCCGAGCTCGCGAATGACTTCATCTTTTTTGTCAGGTGTGTAATCTTCTAATAAACGCTTGACTTCTTTGATGCTTTTGCGGATAAAATCGTCAACTGCCCACATCACCTGGCTGGGCCCTGTGATTCCGTACTTTTCCAAGTAGGGAAAGAGGAGATTCTCTTTTCTGCTGTAATGCTTGTCAACATCTGCAAGCAAATTTAAATCTCCGATTAGCTTAAGAATGTTTTCTGTATCGTCTTCCTTTACAAAGCGATCGAGATGAAGCTGAATTTTAAAGTTTAAAAGGAGATCAATCTCTTTATTTTCTTTTATGAACGTATGAACCGGGTGGCCGGGCTGCTGATCAGCTTCAGTTCGGTGAATGTCTTCAATCGAACCTTTGAAGACGGATGCATGAACAGTGCAAAGCTTTTGGATTTCTTCAGGTGTGATGCCCTCTTCCTGCATTAAAGCTTGTTCCAATTGGGCGATTTCCTCGGCATTGACAGAACCAAAACCTTGTTTGAAGCGCTTTTTTACCTCATCAAGAGATTTTCCTTTATGGAGGTCGATGATGATCTCTTTCAGCTGCTGTTTTCGTTCGTTTGACATGTCTTGATGTACTTCCCGATTGTTGATGAATTCGCTCATTGTTTGTCTCCTTTCCAAACGGGGTCAAATCCGTGCTTTTTTAATATGTCTAACACAAGCGTCAATTCAATTTGCTTCATCCTCGCGCCTTTTGGTATTGTCATGATGCGCCCGGCTGTTTCAAGCATGCCGGGCTTTGTAATGTTTTCAAAGCCGATGTCCTTCATCAAGGTTTTTAATTCAGGATGCAATGTGCAAAGTTCGTAAACAGAATCGTTCAAATCTAGTTTTTTATTCAGAAGGGATCACATCCTTTGAAATTGATGATCATTCTCATGTTTAACAATACGACAGGTGCGGTCGGGAAATTGTGATGCAGATCACAATGCTCTAGCGCAAAGCTTTCGGAATGTAGATGCAGCTTGGATCGCTGGCCAAATAATCGCCTGTCAGAGCATAGGCCCGTGAGCGTGATCCCCCGCAGACATGGCGGAATTCGCAGACACCGCATTTTCCTTTGAATCCGTCCGGGTTTCGCAAATCCTTGAAAATCGGCGACTCACGGTAAATTTCTGCCAGTGGCTGATCACGGATGTTTCCTACTTTAACAGGCAGCAGCCCGCTTGGATACACATCACCGATGTGGGAGATAAACATAAATCCATTTCCGTCATTGACGCCTTTCGGTGCGCGGCCCAATCCGCCGATCGCATCAATTTTGCCTTTTTGCAAAGCGTGCTCATAGCGGATTTGCATGTGGGGTTCTTTCGTTTCCCGCATTTTTTGCTGGATGACGACCCGTCTATAGTGCTGGGCTGCCGTTGTTTTGATATCAAAGGGCGCCTCTTTGGCTAAGCGGCTGAGCCAAAGAAATGTTTTTTCATGATCTACAGGGGAAATCATGTCGTCTCGTTTGGCGCGGCCGGTCGGAACGAGGAAAAACACACTCCACAGCACACAATTTAATTGTTCAATCAGCTTGGCCATTTCATCCAAATAATCGATATTGTAAGTTGAGATGACGGTGTTGATCTGCAGGGGCAAATTGAACTCATGGATATATCGAATCGCTTTCATCGTTAAATCAAAAGAGCCGTCTGTTCCTCTAAAATGATCATGGATCTCGCGGTTCGGTCCGTCTAAGCTGAAAGCCCAGCGCGATAAGCCGATATCTTTGGCGGTTTTGATGGCTTCCTTCGTCACATTCGGGGTTGCACTCGGCGTCATTGATACCCGAACGCCTTTTTGGACGGCATACTCAATGATCTCGAACACGTCTTCTCTCATTAATGGATCGCCTCCGGTCAGCACCAAGAGGGGGTTATTCATTGAATAAATTTGATCGATTAAAGCTTTCCCTTCTTTAAGCGAGAGCTCCCGCGGGTCTCGAGTGTTTTGAGCTGATGCCCGGCAGTGAAGGCATTTCAGTTCACACGCCCTTGTCAGTTCCCAAATGACGATAAATGGAGCTTCCTGAAAATCACACTGTATCATGTTTGATCGTCCTTTCCTTAAGCAATTATGTGTATCATATCGGAAATGAAGATGAAAAAAAGTTAAGTAGATCACATTTGAAATGGGGGAGAAGGGAAGGGACCCTTCTCAATCTTCGTTTTCTGAGGAGGAATGGAGATAACGTAAAAATAGCTGATAGGAAAAATATAAATTTTGCTGGAGAAGAATGAGAAAATTCAACTGCAATTGCTCATTGTAGGTCATCATTTTTTTAAATATGTTAAATGGAATTTCAAGAACGGCTGTTTCTGCGGCAGTTTTTACTGAAATAAACGGAGATAAAAACGGTTCTCCCTTTTGGTCAATGGGAAAAACATCGCCTTTTTCCCACTCGGCGATGGTGCGTGATTCTTCTGGAAGCCTTCTATCTGTAAAATGCACTTCACCTTTCAAAACAAAATAAACGGCTTGTGAATGAAGAAACGACCGAGGAGGGTGCGATGAGACGATATCAATCACCTTTCCGTTTTTCAGCAGCCTTTTAATGATGGGAAGGGGCACCCCAAGAAACATCGGAAGATTTTTCAGAAATAATAAATAGTCAAACCGATTCATAGAACTTCCTCCTTCTTATATGTTAGCTCCAGTATAGAGTGATAGGCTATAAATGGCAGTGATAAAATTCACATCTCGCTATGCAAAATGTCACTTGGTAATCGAGATAAAATTTTTATAATGTAATAGAAAAGAAGGGAGGATGTGTGATGAAAGTGTTGATACCGAAACAGCACGGCGCTTGGGCGATGCTTGTGATTCCTTTTCTGCTCGGTATGGTCGGCGGGGGAGCGCATTTGCGGCATATTCCGCTGTTTGTCGGCTGGCTGTTTCTTTACCTTGCGGCTTTTCCTTTGACGATGATCGCGAAAAAGAAAAATATCGCTTATTATCAAAAATGGGCAGTGGCCTACAGCATTCCGGCCGTCTCCTTGCTGCTTGCCTCCGTTCTGATGGAGCCCGGGCTCGTGTTGCTCGGATTGTCGCTGTTTCCGATGTTTCTCATCAATCTTTATTATGCAAGGAAAAATAACGACAGGGCGCTGTTGAATGATATCGCGGCGATCATCGTGTTCAGCGCGGGCGGGCTTGCCAGCTATTGGACAGGGGCCGGAACGCTGGACGGCTGGGCATGGTTCGTTTTTACCCAATCCATCCTGTTTTTCGTCGGCAGCGCCTTTTATGTGAAATCGATGATCCGCGAAAAGAAAAATAAGCGGTTTAAATGGTATTCATGGGGCTATCATGTGATATTGCCGTTTTTATCAGTAGTGTTTGGGGCCGGATGGGCGGTTCTCGGTTTTATTCCGAGCAGCATCAGGGCGCTGCTTTTATACGGGAGGAAACTGTCGGTGAAGAAAATAGGCATCCTTGAATTGGTGAATGCCTGTGTCTTTATGGCGGTGGTCAGCGTGTTTTTGCTTACAATATAAAAACAAGGACAATGTTCACTGTCCTTGTTTGTTTTAGTCAATGTTGCATATGATGACCGGACAATTTTCACAGTCAATCTCCCGTTTTAAATAGCTGAGCTGATGGATCACGATTTTTCCGGAATCCTCAATCGAAATCACACCGTTTTTACGGAGATCGCTAAGCATGCGGTTGATGCTCTCTCTTGCGGCAGCACAAAATTTCGCCAGATCCTGATTGGTCAGAACAATATTAATAAGTATCCCGTCGCTTCGCGCAACGCCGTAGCTGTTTGCAAGGCGGATCAGGGTGGAGTAGAGCGCCCCCTTTTTCCCATTGAGAAGAAGGTCGCGGATTTTTGATTGGATCTTTCGTAAATGAGTGCTTATCCATTTCATGAATTCAAAGGTTAAGGCTCCATTTTGAATCAGTTCTTTTTCGAGTTTTTCTTTATTGATGACCAACACTTCGCCATCTGAGAGGACTTTAGCGCTCAGCATATATTTCGCTTCATCAGAAAAAAGCGTCAGCTCTCCGACAATATCATTTTTTTTGCACATTCTAAGCGTCAGTTCTTTTCCATCCGACGTTAATTTTCCGATTTGGACGAGTCCTGACTGAATGAGATAAAGTTCCTCTGCATCCATACCTTCTTGAAATAGGTAAGTATCCTGCCGGATTTTTCTTTTGGTGCTGATCGATTCCAACAAATGATGCAGATCGACTGAGAGCAGATCTGTGTCAGATTTTCGAACAGGCATATTCATTGAGCGTCACCCCTTTTGCAGTTCTATTGTAACGTTAAATAAGCCTGAGTGATCTTTCAAAAATAACAATCTTGTGAACGAATGACAAAAGACCTAAAAATAACCTGAGATCATTGATCTCAGGTTATTTTGCTGCTGAAGGTTTTATAGATTGCGGGCATTTGTTTTCGATGCAGTTTTGCTCATTTCCTGAAAATACATCCAGACGACAATGACAAAGCTGGCAAGCGCTGCTTCCGAAAGCGCCATAAACCCAATCGCATAATGGCCTGTCGTCTGATAAACGCTTGATAAGATCAGAGGCGGGAAGAAACCGCCTAAACCGCCCATTGCTGAAACGATCCCATTGACAATGCCAGCCTGTTTTGAGAAATAAAGCGGCACAAGCTTAAAGACGACACCATTTCCGATTCCGGCGCATACGGCAACCGTCAAAACGCCGAATCCGTAAAGAGTGAGGCTTGGAGAAAAGGCCAATAAAATGCCTGATAATGTGCACCCCGCAAATACATACATTAAGAGCTTCAGCGGATTGAACTTATCCGCGAGCCAGCCGCCGACAGGTCTGAGAAATGTGGCAACAGCGATGAAGCCGGCGGTTCTGAGCCCCGAATCAACGGGATCGAGCCCGAAGTGATTCACAAGAAAGTTCGGAAGATAGACTGTGAAAGCTACAAAAGAGCCGAATGTGATAAAGTAAAATAAACTTAAAAACCATAGTTTTTGATTTTGATAGACGGCTTTGATTTGATCTTTTACAGAAATTGCAACCCTTGTTTCTTTCTTATCTCCAAATAAAAAGTTCAGCAAAAAAAATACGGCGACTAAGATCAGATACATCCGGACCGTATTCGCCCATCCTGCGGTTTTGGCGATCACGGGAGCGGCAAAAGTGGTAATCGCCGTTCCGATGTTTCCGGCTCCATAAATACCATTGACAAAACCATGTTTTTCTTTAGGGTAATACTTTGGCAGTGATGTCACCCCGATGGAAAAGACCGCTCCGCTGATCCCGAGGAAAAATCCGCCGATGACTAAATCGGATAATGAATCAGCCGTGCTGATCCAAAAAATCGGGAACAGGAGTAACAAAAAACTGATCATAAACGTCATTCTTGCCCCAAATTTGTTCGTATAGTACCCAAGCGGAATCCGAAGCAGTGATCCAAGGATGACCGGGATAGCAGTAACAAGGGAAATCTCACTTTCGGTCAGGGAGATATCCTGCTTAATATGAGGCATTAAAGATGAAACCAGCACCCAAACCATAAATCCTGCCACTAAACTGAATGACTGTAGTGGTAATTGCATTTTTTGACGATTTACCATTACGGCTTTGCTCCTTTCAAAGGGAAAAATAAAATGATCAATCAGCACGTTTATCTTACAAAAAGTCTTTTAAAAACATTGTGAACAACATCACACGGTAATCGGGCTGATTCATGTTTAATAGCGGTAATGTAAAGAAATTGTTAGACCCATAAAAAAATATATCGTCCATTTATGAGCATTTTCGTTTATCATAAAAATAAAAAGGGAGTGCGTTTCGTGATTTTACAGCTGACACAGGAAGAAAAACAGGCCGTCATGAGCGAGATCAAACGCTTTTATCTTGAAGAGAGGGGAGAAGAGGTCGGAGATATTGCGGCGATTCAGACGTTTGAATTTATAAAGGAAAAGCTCGGCCCTTACTTTTACAATCAGGCGCTAAAAGACAGCCGCAAGGTGGTAGAAGAAAAAGCGGCAGCTATTGAAGAGGAGCTTTTTGCCCTTGAAAGGCGTCTTTGATAGGCTGGTCGCCTAAAAAACAGTCTTTTTGCCGAAGGGATTGAAGGTTTAGATGGAATTTCTGAAACAGTTTCTGATTTTCAGCAGCTTGAATGATGAAGAGTTTAAACAAATTGAAGAGATCGCGATAAAGCGGAGATACCAGCCCAGAATGTTTGTGTTTATGGAAGGGGAAGAGCGGGAGGCTGTATTTTTCATCAAATCCGGGCTTGTGAAGGCGTATAAGATTGATGAAGACGGCAATGAACAAGTCATTTCTCTTCTGCAAAGCGGAGACATGTTTCCTCATGTCGGCTTTTTTGACGGCTCTCCATACCCCGCAACAGCTGAAGCGGTTCAGGAAACCGAATTAATCGTCATCCGCGTTGACGACTTTAATGAACTGCTCATGACATATCCGGAAATGACGATTAAAGTGATGAAAATCATGGGGAAAAAAATCCTTGATCTGCAAGAGCGTATTCAAGGGTTTATTTCAAAAGACGTCCAGCACCGGCTGACTCACGCTTTAAGGAAACTGGCGGCTGAACACGGGGTTCAAAAAGGAACAGGCGTCTATATTAACCTTCCCATTACCAATCAGGACTTTGCGAATATGGTCGGAACGTCAAGGGAAACGATCAACCGCACGCTAAATGAAATGAAAAAGAAAAAACTGCTTACAGCCGACAGGAGCGGTATTTTAATCCATGATGCGGATTGGCTGAACAGCTGCAATTGAGCGCCTTCCGCCAGTATATCAGGCTTTCCATTGAAAGAGGAGAGCCTGATTTTTTTATTGAATTCACAAATCTGCCATTTTTAAAGTGATCTGGTTCACAACTGCTGTACTGTATATCCAGTATCTTAGGACATGCAAATAAGAAAGGAGTGAACCATGATGGAAGTTCAAAGGGAGACGGTACCAGAGAAGAAGACGACAAAGAACGGCTTCTTGAAATCTGTTCTTGTCTTTACGCTGATTGCAAGTTTTTCGGTGCTGTTATTAGGGGGCTATTGGATTTTTAAGGGACTTGCGCCAAGACCGCTTGAAGTGTCAGATCCAAACGGCGAAGTGCTGATGACAAAATCGTCAATCAAGGGCGGACAGGCAGTCTTTCAAAAATATGCTTTAATGGATTACGGGACTATTTTGGGGCACGGATCTTACATGGGGCCTGATTATACAGCAGAAGCGCTGAAAGTCTATACAGAGGGGATGCAGAGCTTTAAAGCGGACAAGCAGTATGGCGAAAGCTTTAATAACCTTTCGGAAGAAAAGCAAAATGTGATCCGGAATCAAGTGATTCGCGAAATGAAAAAAAACCGTTATGATAAAGGATCGGACAAGCTGCAACTGACACAGGCCCAGGTATATGGCTTACATCAAGTCCGGGATCATTACCGCGAAGTGTTTACAAAGGGAGACGGATGGGGTCTTGAACCGGGGCTGATCAAGGAAAGCCATATGCCTGACCACAACAGGGCATGGGTCACGAACGAGGACCAGATCACACAGGTTTCTGACTTCATCTTTTGGACGGCATGGCTGTCCAGCACGTTAAGGCCTGGGGATGACATTACCTATACAAACAACTGGCCGTATGATGAAGAGGCAGGCAATACAATGTCATTTGCCGCGGTTTGGTGGAGCGGCGCCAGCGTCACGATTCTCATTTTGTTTGTCGGCATTATATTATTCGTGTTTTACCGCTACAAGCTGGGAATGAAGGAGGCTTATGAAGACGGGAAGTTTCCGGTATTTAATTTGGAGAAGCAGCCGCTGACGGCGTCTCAAGTTAAAACGGGAAAATATTTCGCTGTTGTTTCGCTGCTGTTCTTTGTCCAGGCCATGCTCGGGGCTCTGCTCGCCCACTATTATATCGAACCCGACAGCTTTTTTGGAATCGATTGGATCAGGGACCTGCTTCCTTTTAGCATTGCAAAAGGATATCACCTGCAGCTTGCGATCTTTTGGATTGCGACGTCATGGCTCGGCATGGGAATTTTTGCGGCGCCGCTCGTCGGAGGCAGGGAGCCGAAAAAACAAGGCTTGTTCGTCGATATTCTCTTCTGGGCGCTGATCTTTCTTGTCGGAGGCTCGATCGCCGGCGAATGGCTCGGTGCAAAAGGATATTTAGGGAACAATTGGTTTTTATTCGGCCATCAAGGAATGGAATATATTGAACTCGGCCGCTTCTGGCAGATCATTCTTGCGCTGGGTATGCTGATTTGGCTGTTTATCGTATTCAGGGGCATTAAACGCGGCCTCAAAAAAGAAACCGATAAAGGCGGTTTGATTCATTTGCTGTTTTATTCATCCATCGCCATTCCGCTGTTTTACGGAGCCGCCTTTATGTTCAACCCTGGTACAAGCATCACGATGTCCGATTTTTGGCGGTGGTGGATCATCCACTTATGGGTGGAAGGGATCTTTGAAGTGTTCGCCGTCGTTGTTATCGGCTTTTTATTGGTGCAAATGAATTTGGTGACGAAAAAATCGACCGTCAGAGCGCTCTATTTTCAGCTGATATTGCTTTTGGGAAGCGGTGTGATCGGAATCGGCCACCATTACTATTACAATGGATCATCTGAAATATGGATCGGGCTCGGTTCGGTTTTCTCCTGTCTTGAAGTTATTCCGCTTACTCTGCTTGTGCTGGAAGCATATGAACAATACAAGATGATGAGGGATGGGGGACATTACTTCCCATATAAATCAACATTTTGGTTTTTGATTTCAACGGCCATTTGGAATCTTGTCGGTGCAGGCGTATTGGGCTTTTTAATCAACTTGCCTGCCGTCAGCTATTTTGAGCACGGCCAATTTTTAACGCCTGCCCATGGCCACGGAGCGATGATGGGGGTTTACGGCATGTTCGCCATTGCCGTATGGCTGTACACATTGCGCAATATCGTCAAGCCTCGCGCTTGGAATGACAAATTGCTGAAAATAGCATGCTGGACGCTGAATATCGGCTTGTTTGGAATGGTCTTTATCAACTTGCTTCCAGTCGGTTTTCTTCAATTGAAAAAAGCGTTTGAAGAGGGCTATTGGAGCTCAAGGGCGCCTGAATTTTTGCAGCAGGATGTGGTCCAGTCGCTGCTTACATGGCGGGCTGTTCCCGATACCATCTTTTTAGTCGGCATTGTGCTGCTGTTGATTTTCAGCATCAAGGCATTGTTCCATCTCCGCAAACCGACGCATAAAGAAGGAGAAGCGCTGCCTGTCAAAGATATTGCTTTAGACGATTAGATGAAAAAGGACAGGGGATTTAGAAAGTCCTCTGTCTTTATAGTGGTGGAAGAAAAAGCAGCGGCGACTATGACATGACATAAGGATGAAGTGACGTTTCTGAAGCAATTTATGATTTTCAGCGAGCTGAATGATGATGAGTTCAAACAACGCGTCTATCAGCCGAGAATGTTTGTATTTATGGAAGGAGAAGAACGTGAAGCCGCATTTTTTATTAAATTCGGCCGTTAAGTATTTAAGGATAGATGAAAACTGATTACCCGGCAGCGAGTGAAGCTGGAAACCGGGTTATTCGTGCCCTCCTTTGCTGATTTTGATCATGTCCCCTCGGTATTCATATTCAAAAAAAGACTTAATAAAAACGGAAATCTATGTTGCGTTTTTTTCACTTAGGGTAGTAATGTTTATTAATTAATTGATTAGCTAATACTATTAGGTGAATAGGGTAGGGATTTACTGGATGAGGTGTAAGGATGCTTGAAAATGGTATGATATCGGCAAGGCAATTTCAGATATTTGTTTTCATATTTACCATAGGCAGTTCTGTCCTTTACATTCCTGCGTCACTTGCTGCTGAAGCGAAACAGGATGCTTGGATTGCTTCAGGATTTGGAGTAGGAATTGGTTTATTGATTGTTAAGCTTGTTACTTCGGTTGCAAAGCTTTATCCTGACTTGAATTTTGCTCAATATATCGAAGTTATTTTAGGAAAATGGGCAGGGACGATAGTTAATTTAGCATTTTTCTTTAATTTTTTCATGGTTTCTGCCTTTGTTCTTCGGGATGTGGGTGACTTCTTATTAACGGTTATTATGCCAGAAACCCCTTTACAATCTATCTTAATAATTTTTATTCTTGTTGTGATCATGGGGGTTCGTTTAGGATTGGAGACGTTGGCCCGTTCAGCCGAGATATTTTATCCATTGTTAATCATTTTGATGTTATTGCTGTTGATCGCACTTATTCCTCAATTTCAATTTTCAAATATACAACCTCTTTTTGAGAGCAGACTAAAAACCATCACTCTCGCAAGTTTTCCATTTATCGCCGTTCCTTTTTTTCAGTTTTCTGTTTTTCTTATGATTATGCCTTATGTTCATAAGAAGAAAGAGGTAGAAAAAAATTTCTTTTCAGGGGCAATTAAAGCAGGAATGTTATTAATTCTATTTACAGCTGTTTCAATATTGGTTCTTGGTGTAGATATGACAGCTAGGCAATTTTTCCCGACGTATACTCTTTCAAGAAAAATTAATATAGGAGATTTTCTGCAGCGCCTTGAACCGATAATGGCGGGTATTTGGTTCATTTCCATATTCATTAAATTAGCGATTTGCTACTATGCGTCTGCTTTATCCCTGGCTCATACTTTGAAGCTAAAGGATTATAGGGTCTTGACTTTTCCTTTAGGGATGATATTGGTTGTTCTCTCCATAATTATTTACCCAAATATTGTATACACCGGTGAGTTTATCAAATGGATGTTTTTTTATTTTGGAACGATGGGTTTAGTAGTTCCGATTTTAGTATTAGGAGTATCTAAATTAAAAAGTCATAAATAAACGTAAAAAAGGATTTGAAGATGGGGAGTTTAAGAGGCACCCGAATTTTTGCAGCAGGATGCGGTGTGAACGCTGCTTACTTGGAGGGCTTTTACGAATACGGTCTTTTTAGCCGGTATGGTGATCCTGATGATTTTCAGCATTAAGAGCTATTCCAATCTCCGCAAACTGACGTATCAAGAAGGAGAAAAAGACATTTGCTTTAGCCGATTAAATAAAAAAGGACAGGGGATTTTGAAAATCCTCTGTCCTTTTTGCATTACCGATTTGCTTCCGCTTCCAGGCGCGGAAACAAAATATTATTTTCTAAATGAATGTGCTGAAAAATGTCTGTCTCCAATTCATCGAGTTTTAAGTAAGTCAGTGTATACGTCGTGCAAGCTCCTTCTGGAAGGGCATAATCATTCGTCACTTTTCTCAGTTCCTTCAATATGTTGCCGCAAGCTTCATGCTCTTGTTCCAGCACGTCGATCGCTTGGACGGCTTCGGTTAAGCTGGCTTCTGAATTTGTCTGTTCATAAGCGACGATCTTCGGAAAAATCTGTTCTTCCTCTTGGATCAAATGGTGCTCCAATTCCGCTTTCAGCTGGTGAAACAATTGATGAACCTGGCCAAGCTCCGGATGATGGATGCCATGAACACGGTACACTTTTGTGACAAAGCCGGACAGTTCAGGCAACACGTCATACAGATAGGCATGATGTGTCTGGATGACGTAGTCAATCAGCCGAGAATAGGGGGCTTCGTTCCAGTTCGTTTCTTTTTCATTTAACGCTTTTGTTTCTTGGTATAGTGTGTTGATTTTCGATAAAATTTCTTCTTCATTTAATTTTTGTTCTTCTATAGCTTCACCAATCGGGCGGTTCCCGCCGCAGCAAAAATCGATACGGTATTCCTTGAGAAGCTGGCTTGCTCTAGGAAAACGTGTCACAATATCACCGGTTTTTGTGCTTTGATCAAATACTGTATCCATCCAAAAAACCTCCTGATGTTCATATTGATGTTATGGGTTAAATGTAACGCGTTTGCGGGCGGCGAATCGTGATCTACATCACATTTAGAAAAAATCGCACGAAAAGCAATAAGTCAGCGAGAATCGGGAATACCTAACAATAACTTTCGTATTTGGAGGCCCAAGATGGAGGACATATCCTGGCTCACGTTTGCTATGCTGATTCTCGCCAGCTATCGGCTGACTCATTTAATTGTCTTTGATAAAATCACGGAGTTTATCCGGAAACCATTCATGAAGAAAAAGAAAACCATTGATGAACAAGGTCATGTGGACACGAAAAAAGTGCCGAAATCAAACTTCGGCTATTTGTTGAATTGCTATTGGTGCGCCGGTATTTGGTGTGCCATCATTATCGGACTCGGGTATTTATTCATTCCAGACGCCAGCATTCCGGTTATTTTGATTTTGTCGATAGCGGGAGCACAGGCGATCCTTGAAACGTTTGTTGGTGTCGGTACAAAGCTCGTCGGTTTTTTATCTGATTTGAAAAAATAAACCATTCCTTTTCTTTAAGAAAAGCGGGTGGTTTTATTTTTTTTGAACAAAGCGACACAAATAACCGGGTGAATCGTGGCAAATTTGCGAACTTTTTCTAGCGCATTTTTCCTAAAGCGCCTTTTTTCATAAGAGGTATCTGCATAATATTTTAATTATTTCGATTCTTAAAATTGTAAATTCAAAGAAAATAAATGCATAAAGTCCTGGATCATCGTCTTTCATCAATGGCTGTCATTAGCATTCCGGCCACCCAATACATACGAAAAGAGGAAATAGATAGATTTTTAAAGGCGCTAAAAACAAGAAATATGGTTGATAGACAATTATTTAAGAGTTTCTTTACAATCGGTTCGTATGAAAAGCGAGAAAGAGGTGAGAAACGACTGGTAAAAAAAGTATGTTTCAAAATATCATAATGGAGGAAAAAGAATGTCATCTATTAAACGTACAGTTTCTGTCCTGATCACATGTTTCATGACGGCGGCTCTTGTTATCGGCGGCGCATTCGTGCCAGCGGCATCAGCAGCTTCGAAAACACCTGTCTCAGCAAACGGACAGCTTAAGCTAAAAGGAACACAGCTTGTCAATCAAAACGGAAACGCGATTCAGCTGAAAGGCATCAGTTCCCACGGTTTGCAGTGGTTTGGCGATTACGTCAATGAAGACAGTCTAAAATGGCTGAGAGACGACTGGGGTATCAATGTTTTCCGCGCGGCAATGTATACGGGTGAGGGCGGCTATGTTGATAATCCGTCTGTAAAAAATAAAGTTAAAGAAGCAGTTGAAGCGGCAAAAGAGCTCGGAATATATGTGATCATTGACTGGCATATTTTAAGCGACGGCAATCCGAACCAAAACAAAGCCAAGGCAAAAGAATTTTTTAAGGAAATGTCAAATTTATACGGAAACACGCCGAACGTCATTTATGAAATCGCCAATGAACCGAACGGCGATGTGAACTGGAACCGTGATATCAAACCTTACGCGGAAGAAGTGTTGTCAGTCATCCGCAAGAATGACCCGGATAACATCGTGATCGTCGGCACCGGTACTTGGAGCCAGGATGTCAATGATGCAGCCAACAATCAGCTGAAGGACGACAATGTCATGTACGCGCTCCATTTTTATGCAGGTACACACGGCCAGTTTTTAAGGGACAAAGCAAATGACGCACTCAGCAAAGGAGCGCCGATTTTCGTTACTGAATGGGGAACAAGCGATGCTTCCGGAAACGGCGGGGTATTCCTTGATCAGTCCCGCGAATGGCTAAAATTTTTGGACAGCAAGAAGATCAGCTGGGTGAACTGGAACCTCTCGGATAAACAGGAGTCATCAGCCTCTTTAAATCCGGGCGCATCTAAAACGGGGGGCTGGTCACAATCAGATTTATCCGAATCCGGAAAGTTTGTAAGGGAGAATATCCGCGGCTCCAAAAACTCATCTGGAGACAACAATTCTGATTCAGATTCAAAAGATTCTGATCAGAAAAATCCAGGCAAAGATAAGTCCGATCAAGACAACAGCACCCAGAAAAAAGCAATAACCGTACAATACAGAGCAGGTGACGGCAATGTAAACGGCAACCAAATTCGTCCGCAGCTCAATATTAAAAACAACAGCAACAAAACCGTATCACTAAACAAATTGACCGTCCGCTACTGGTATAAAGCAAACAACAAAGGACAAAACTTCGATTGTGACTATGCGCAGATCGGATGCAGCAGCTTAACACACAAATTCGTGAAATTAAATAAATCCGTAAAAGGCGCGAACACTTATCTTGAACTCGGCTTTAAAAATGGAACGCTGTCTCCAGGGTCAAGCACCGGGGAAATCCAGATTCGCCTGCACAACGATGACTGGAGCAATTACGCGCAAAGCGGCGATTATTCCTTTTTAAATTCAAACACGTTTAAAGATACGAAAAAGATCACATTATATGAAAACGGAAAACTGATTTGGGGAACAGAACCCAAATAGTTCTCTGCCATTTTGACGGACACCAAGATTGGTGTCCGTTTTCATGATATACTATAATGACAGAGAGAGGAAGATTTTTGAAATGTATTGAAAAGGGGGGTGAATACATGGATGGAATTGTGAAACAGTATATGATGCTGGTCAAAGAAAACAGCGATATGATCAATGGCCCTGACTACCCGGGGAAACAGCGCGACATTCAGAAGCAAAAAGAAACAATCAAATCATACGCCCAAAAACTGCAGCAAGGCTTTTCTACTGATGATGACTACGATGAGTTTGCGGACGCCGTGATTAAATGTGCATACGGAGATATAACAATGGAGGAATTAGAAACGGTTTATCATGAACTAACCTCGCGATAAGCTTCCTCAGGAGAGGAGAAATATGAAACAAATCATTTTGAGTACGGAACGGCTCATTCTGCGAAAAATGACGCGCGGTGATGCCGAAAACTTACTGGAGATCTTTTCAGACCCGAAAGCAATGGAATACTACCCGTCAACAAAAGATAAACAACAGACATTCGCATGGATCGACTGGACTTTAGAAAACTACGAAAAGCACGAAGTCGGCCTTTGGGTTGCAGAAGATAAACAAACAGGCGAATTTTTAGGCCAATGCGGAATCATTCCCCAGGAAGTTGAAAGATCAAGTGAAATGGAAATCGGCTATTTGTTTAAAAGGCGCGTCTGGGGCAACGGCTATGCAACCGAAGCAGCCGCGGCATGCAAACGCTACGGATTTGAAGAATTGCGGCATGCAAAGCTCATTTCTTTAATAGACGTAAATAACACGCCTTCCAGGAAAGTCGCTGAACGAATCGGTATGACGCTGGAAAAGAACATCCATAAGTGGGGAAAAGAAATTGATGTGTATGCGGTTCATCAATAAATGTTGAAAGGGATTTCAATTGAGGCAGCACTGTATACTTGCTGGCCATAACAAAGGCCGCATGTATGCTGATGATCTGGAGCACTCTAACTGTGCATTTGTCTGGGCAGAACAGGAAATTTTTTATCTAATAGGCGATCCTCAGCGCCATTTTGCTGCATGGAAACAGGTTGTTGAGGAAGATTTGAAAATGTTTTTCCCGAAACCATTTTTACATTTGAAACTGAGCTTTACAGCAAATTATCGCAGCCAGTGTCATCCTCTGATGCAAAAATGAAGCGTATGGCGGTAGATATGCTGTCAGAGACAAGAGATGACGATATAATGAACAGTTGACAGAAGAAAACAAATATATGAAACAAGCCCTTAGATGAATGGAATTATTTTCTGCTTGGCATGCGGATATTCATCAGCTGGCAGGCCTGAGCAGTCATTAGAGCTTTGAAGCAAGGCTGGTATGACACTCTGATATATACGCTGCACAGTAGACTTGGTGAATCTGCGAAAGACGGAGAAAGAAAAGAGTTTGAAAAACGCTTGAGATTAAGTCGTTCCAGATAAAAGAAAGCAGGATTAAATTCTGTGGCCAAAAATACACGATGATTAAATGGAATCTTAATATTTTTTTATTTTGTCTCAATATCTAAGCATACTTTAATTTTTGAGACAAGAAAATTCTGTTGTGATCTTGAGACATTGTTTTTCAGCAATCTTTTATAACTTCCGAGAATATATATTATGTAAACTAGGGAAAGAAAGATCGAGTACAACTATCTGTCATTTGGATTTTCAGTCCCCTTCTCACAATAATATAATTTGAAAAGAGATCATCCAGCGAATAATCATTTCAAGCGAGTTATTGCTATCGTTTCTTGGGTACTCTTCATACAAACTTGGCTGACCACTATATTGAAATAAAAACGACCGTCATCTCAAATTTTAATTAATGTGGTGTTATCGCTCATTATGTACACATAATTCTGTCAATAGCACATCAGGGTAATACAATTTTGTCATTTTCAGTGACAGAATTGTGTACCTCCCTTCACTAAAGTAACACCAAGACCTGAACATTATGCTGTTATTTGTTCGAACTGTGAATTAGTCTGGTACAAATATTGATCTAACCCAAAGAATGATCGGTTAATCTAGGGAGAAACGCTGGCTTTAGATATCATGGCTTATAGAAAATACATGGTTTTGGTTTTCTCTACAAGCTGAAGACTGGATGTCTCCAGCCTTCATTTCTTACATCCCTGACCAAACATCTTTTGCATATATGCCGGTGTCGTGAAGATGTCTGAGCCAATTTTGCGCTTCTTGTTCGCCGGTGCCATGAACAGACTGATACGCTTTTTGTAGCGTGGCTTCTACATCAGGCGCCATCCTGCTGCCGTCACCGCATACATAAAGCCGGCCGCCGCGGTCGAGGATCGAAATTAAGGTTTCCGCATGCTTTGCCATAAGGTGCTGAACGTACATTTTCGGTATGCCTTCTTTGCGGGAAAAAGCCGTGTGTACAGTAACAATTCCGTCTTGTTCAAACTGCTTAAGTTCATCTCGGTAAATAAAATCGCGGTCGTCTCTGCAGCCGAAATAGAGATGGGCTTCGCCGAGCGTTTTTCCCTCGCGTTTTAAAGCTGACCGGGCTTGCAGGAACCCGCGGAATGGCGCAATCCCTGTTCCCGGCCCCACCATGATGATTGGTGTTTCAGGGTTTTCCGGAAGCTGAAATCGGGATTCCGGTGTGCGGACAAACATCACGACATCATCTCCCGCCTTGCGCTCTGCCAAGTCATTCGATGCCACTCCGCGATATTCGCCGCGGCCGCTCCAAGCCGGCCCGCGCACAACGCCTACAGTAATCGAGGCTTGTTCCGGATTCACCCGCGGAGAGCTTGAAATCGAATAATACCGCGGTTTTAACGGGCGTAAAAGCTCTAAAAACCGTTCAAACGGCATTTCACATGATTCATATGTTTCGAGCAGATCCAGCATGGAGATCCGTTTTTTCAAAACTTGTTCCTGATAATCGCCCTCTTCCGTCATATCTTCTAATTCACGTTTATGAGGAGGGCAGACGGTAAATGCGGACATCTCCCGTATTTGGGCCCTTGTTGCCGCTTCCTGCACCTCGACGCTGTAGCTGAGCAGGTCATGCAGCCTGACAGGCTGATCCAAAGGCAGATGGCCGGAGCTGCGCCCGCTTGCCGTCAGTGTAACTTGGTCAGTTCCTTTTAAGCCGAATCTGTGAAGAATCCGGCTGACATTTGTCCGGCTGTTGCTTGGCAGAACGCCAAGGTGATCGCCCTCCCGGTACTCGACGCCAGGAGGCAGCACAATTTCAATATGGCGGGTGCTGCGGCCACTGTCTACGGACTGGAGTTCACGATTTTCCACAATGGATGCGTGAACCGCTTCATACGACCGGGCTAATGGGGATTCTCCCAGCCCCCTGACAAACTGAAGGCTCAGCGTGCTTCGCTCTTTATCAGCGTTTTCATTAAGCTCGAGTCCGAAGGCTTTGATGGCATCCGACCACATGCTTTTTTTCCACTGGTCAAGCTGTCCTTCGAAATCACCGCTCACATCTCCCTCTCCGCGTGCAGAAAAACGGGTCGCCCCTTTTTCCGCAAGCTGCTCGTCAATGGTTCGCGGAACGTACTGATACGTGCTCGCCCAGTTATGATCTCCGCAGCCAAAAACCGCATAATGGACACCCTCCAGCTCACCTGGCTGTATTTCTTCAAGCCACTGCACAAACTGCCCCGCATTGCTTGGGGGTTTTCCATTGTAAGAAGAGGTGACAATCACAATGGCTCCCTCTTTCGGCAACTTGCCAATCTGATCGTTCAGGGGCGCCACCTCAGTCCTTACGCCGTGAAGACTTGCTGTATCTGCAAGCTCCCGAGCGACGCCTTCCGCGGTGCCGGTATCAGAGCCGTACAGTACGAGAAACGGACGGTTGTTGAGACCGATAACCGAAGCACTCTTCGTTTCCTGTTTGCCCTTTTGTTCATCGTGAACTGCTTTTTCCGACGACGGGACGCCGGCATGAATCGCTTCCTGATTTCGCGTTTGAACTGTGATATAAAAATCACCGGGCTTAAGTGTCAGAGTTTGCTTGATATCAAGCTCGTAATTCTCATGATCAATCAATGTGAAATATTTTAAAATCATGCCCAGCACAAGTGTAGCCTCATGCAGGGCAAACTGCATGCCAATACAAGCCCGCTGTCCATTTCCGAACGGCTTGTAAGCATGATGAGGCACTTGATCCGGGTCTTCAAACCGCTCAGGACGAAATTGCTCGGCATCCTCTCCCCATGCGTCTTGATCACGGTGAAGCTGCGGAATTAATACAGAAATTCTGTCTTTGGTTGTAATCGGGTATTTTCCGCCAATCACTGTATTTTCCTTTGGGTACAGGCTGAAAGCCGGAGCCGTCGGCCATAAACGCAGGGATTCATTTAAAATCATCCGGATGTATGTAAGCTCAAGCACTTGTTTGTAGGTCGGCGTTGCATCCGTCAGCACCCGGTCAACCTCTTCATACGCCTTTTTCAATTTGTCGGGGTGCTTCAATAAAAAGTAGATCGCAAACGAAAGCAGACCGCTCGTTGTTTCGTGTCCGGCAATTAAAAACGTAATGATCTGAAAACGGATATTTTCATCATCAAGCTTTTCTCCGGTTTCAGGATCTTCCACCTTCAGCATCCGGGCGAGCAAATCTTTTTCATCCCGATCCCCATCCGCCTTGCGCTCCGCAATAATGCTGTCGACTAACGAAAACATCGTTTGGATATCATGATGAAATTGTCGCTTTGTCCTCACCATGAGCTTATCTTGAAAATCGAGCCGCTGCATCTGGTGCATCGCTTCATCAAGCGCACGCACCATGCTGTTGATAAATGGATGGGGTGTTTCTCTGTAGTAGCTGTTAAAGCGATAGTTAAACCCGCATAACCCAATCGTGTCCAGCGTCAACCGGGTCATATCAGCGGGGATATCGACTGCTTCATTCGGATTGAGCCTAGCCCACTTTTGAATCAGCTGAACGGCGATATCGACCATTTTTTGATGATAATCCTTCATGGCCCGCTGGCTGAATGTCGGCATCAAAATGTTGTGCGCTTTTCTCCAGTTGGGCTCATGTGTCCAGCTTGTAAACAAGCCGTCACCGGAAAATGCGCGAACTTTTTCTAAGGCACCTTCAATGCTTTTATCAAAGCGGGACTCATCACAAACCTCCGCCACTAAATCATGGCCGGAAACAAAGATCGTCGTACCTGCAGGTGTGTGCATTTGAAAAATCGGGCCTTGTTCTTCCGCCAGTTTGATCAGCGACAGGGTTGGTTTATCTTTATCAATCAAAGGAAGATTGCCGAGCGGTCCAAACGTCTTCGGCTGAGGAATCGAGCTTGTTTCCTTCATCAAACCAAACCATCCCTTTCTGTATGGAGTGCTCTCTATCTTACTACAATTCCCTTTCATCACTATGATTATTCCGTTCCTCTGATTGACGTATGTTTATCCTTTGATGAGCAGTCTTTTATGATATATAATGCTGCAGAATCTTGAAGATCTTAGTTCAAGAAAGAACATAAGTGATTGGGAAATTCTAAAAAAGACCACACAAAGGTGTGGTCAAAAAATAGGTGTTAATCACATCGGAACAAACGTTCCCTCTCGAAGACTTGAGGACATGGTGGCAATATGATTACATCTTTTCTATATGGTTGGAAGGGATTGTTCCTGGTTCAAGGATTCATTATCCAAATTGTATTCGCGATATGGCTTCTTTACTTCTGGATACAGTTTTAGTTGTCATGTTGGAGATCGACGTACTTGTGTTATTTGCTAATCTCTTTTGGAGTTCAATACCTTTGATTCCATTTTGATTTTCACGCAAGATTTTTAATGCAACTTCTCGTTGTAATAATACACTTCTTGTTTTGTAAATCCAGATTGTGTGCTGTTAAAGAACGACGAATGCTTAGTATCACCTGGCGGAATGATGGTGACAGTTCCTTGCCCTTTGGCTTAACACGAATCCGGTATTCTGTTTCTCCGTGCAAATGAATTGTTTGTGAGACCGCTTCACCCAGCTTGACAGAGATAAAACAGGTTTCTGGGAACCATAGCTTGCCAAACTGTTTGCAATCCTCAGCATACGATAGCAGGAAAAATAAGATTAAAATAAAGAGTGTTCACTAAGTTCCGCGAATAAAAGTTATTTCAACTTGAAAAAGAGCAAGAAAAAAAGGAGTGCTCTTAGCACCCCATGTACATATAATTCTGTCAATCATACATCAAGTACATATAATTGTGTCGTTACACACCTTGTCAACCTATATGATTCCGGCAGCCCCTTATGTCTTATGTTGTGAAATCCCAAAGCATTTTTTTAATTTTAATCTGTCTGACTTTCAACCTTGAATTCCAGCTCTCTAAATTAAGTCAGATAAACCTATCAGTCCGCACCAAAAAATATCAAATGATAGTTCTAACGACCGTTCAAATGATTGTTTATTTTCGTAAACCAGTTGAATGTTAAGCCCGTCAAAAAGAGTAATAAAGCCTATCGTACACTTCTCAGGCGGACAGTTCATACCCGATTCCTTAAAAACAAGCGCAATCCGTTCTTTTAAAGTATGCAGATATAAAAGATATTGGGCTGAAATAAAATCACTTACTTCAGCAGGCGCCTTAAAGGACATCGCCTGCAAAAAAGCTACATTTGGCAATGCATGAAAACGGACCTGGGTTTCTTTTAAAAAGTCATAAATTTGATTCTTAGCAGGCATATGTTTTCGAGAATCGAAAAATTCATTGATAAATGAAATTTCCTCTTCTACAATCTCGGGGTATATTTCCATCAGCAACTCTTTTTTTGATGAAAAATGATAAGCGAGAGATTGTTTTCTGATTCCCAATTCTTTTGCAATATGCGACATTTTGACTCCTTCAAAGCCCAATTCATTAAATTGGCGAACCGCTGTACGTTTTATATTCTCTCTGGTCAATATACTGTCCTCCCCCATTTTCAGGCTGTTTTTCTCTGCAAGCAGATATATAAAATATATAATAAAACAAACAGCAGGTACATGAAAATGGCAGTAATATAGATCTCCCGATAGGAATAAACCGTCGCAACCAAACCTAATAACAACGAGCCTCCGCCAATCCCCATGTCGAAGAAGTTAAAGAATGTTCCCATTGCATCCTCATGTTCATGCTCTTCCACAAGATTTATACACCATGTTTGGATGGCGGGAAATATTGAACCGAACCCAAACCCGTAGCATATAGCCGCTGTAAAAAACATTGCACTTGTTTGTGCGAAATATAATACTGACAGTCCTGCTATTGAAAATAGCGAGGCAGGAATAAGGATGGCAGCCACTCCGTATCGGTCAAATACCCTGCCAGAAATAAGCCGTATAAAAAAACTGGCTCCCGCAATCAAAAAGAAAAACATTCCGACACTATGAAACCCCTTTTCAATTGCATAGAGCGAAAAGAAAGACATAATTCCAGATGCAGCAATACCAACGAATAAAATAAGAATTGAAGGAAACAGTACACGTTTTTCCAATAATTTCAACTTTACAGTTCCCTTTCCGCCAGTGTCTGCTGTTTCCGGCTGTCTGCGCACGAAAACAGCCATAAGTGCCGCCAGCAAAAGAACCGACATTCCGCCTAAAAAAAGCCTTTGAAAATCATAAAGCTCCAGAGCCGCGATACCGATCATAGGTCCAACGGAAACGGCAATTGTCTCACCTACTCCAAAATATCCAATTCCTTCACCCCTGCGCTCTTTAGGAACAATTTCGGCTGCAATTGTCGCAAAATAGGTAGTCGCCAATCCAAACCCGGCACCATGTATTAATCGAATGAGTAATAAAACGCTGACATCAGACGCCAGGTAATATGCGCCTGTTGAGAAAGCGCTGATTACAATTCCAAAAATGAGCAAATATTTTTTATTGAACCGTAAAGCCAATGCCCCTGCAAAAGGACGAACAGCAATTGCAGAGATCATAAAAATACCTGTAACAAGCCCGACTTGTTTTGCCCCTCCTCCAATAGCAGTTACAAACAAAGGCAAAGTCGGCAATAACATTTCAAATACCATAAACAAGAAAGCATTTGAGAACGTCACAAAAACAAATGACAATGACCACATTTTTGCAGTATGTATTTTTTCTACATTCAATTCCATTTGGCTACCTCTCGATGTTTTTATTTTCTTCTCACACATTCACTTTAACTGACACCGGTCAGTTTGTAAACACAATTTTATGGAATTTAAGCTAATATGAAGCGGAAATTAAAAAATAGCACTTGATTAAACTGACTGTTGACAGATTGAAGTTAAATAATTCAAAGCTTGTTTTCTATACGAAAAAAAGAGACAAAATGGGAAGCCCGCTTTGACTCTTTTTTTATCGATTCTGAATTGATATCCGCGCTTGAATTATGATTCAATATCATTGTATATTGTGGTTTTTCAGCTGCTCAACTTTCATATAACTCATTCTTTTCAATTGTCTCTGCTAGTGTGAATTCCTTTTTAATGTTACCAACTGCATGATGTTCGTTGACTATCGTCTTTCGTTTGTTGAATAAGGCTATTGATGATTTCAACGTACTTTAGTGTTGCTCAGGCTCTCGTTTTCCTTTATGTGCAATAGACAAGCAATTACAATATTTCGATATACCCTTCTGTTCCATGCACGCGAATTCGTTGCCCATCTTTTATCAGTTGGGTAGCATTCTCCACTCCGACAACTGCCGGTAAGCCATATTCGCGTGCGATAACTGCTCCATGGGTCATCAGTCCGCCAACTTCGGTGACCAGGCCTTTTATGGATACAAACAATGGCGTCCAGCTAGGATCGGTAAAGGAGGTGACTAATATATCTCCATCTTCTAGATCAGCCTCTTCCAGTTTTAATATGACACGCGCCCATCCTTCTATCACCCCGGAAGAAACAGGAAGACCTGCAATCGCTTCGTCCGGGAGGTTTTCTCGTTTGTATTCTCCTGCAATGATTTCACCATCTGACGTGATAACGCGCGGGGGAGTAAGTTTTTCATAAAATTTGTACTCGTCTTTTCGTTTGCTGATGATCTTGTAATCTAGTTTTTTTGTGCTTACAACTTCGTGAAGTTCTTCAAAAGTGAGGTAGTATATATCTTCTTTTTCAGGAATAATGCCCGGTTGTACGAGTTGTTCGGCTTCCTTTAGTATAGCTTGCTTATAAACGAAGTAACGATTCACCATGCCGTATTTGGGATATTCCCTAAAACCGCTGAAATTCCGGATGAAGTCGATCATTCGTTTTGTTTCTTTGGCTTTTTGTTCACCGTTCGGCAATTGCTTCAAGCGATCTAATAACGCTTGTTCTTTTTTCAAAGCTTCCTGCCGTCCTTGCTCGAATTTCCGTTTGCTGGCATTAGGAGCAAAGTTTTTGATGTTGCCCAGAATCAACGGGACAAGTGTAATGGGTTTTTCACTCCAACGAGTTCTAGTTATATCGATTTCTCCGGCACAGCGCATTCCGTATTTGTCAAGATAAGCATAGATAGCGTCTTGTGTTTCCTGTCCGCCATCAAACTGAGCCAGCTCATCCAAAAAGTTATCATCTTTCACATGTTGTAAATAATCAATGATTTCCGGATAAGGACGAATCACATCTGCGACATCCAATAGCGCCAGACCCATTTCCGAAGTAATATTGTTTGGTACAGATTGAGAAAGCGTATCTGCTGTATTTTTTTCACCTAACCACTTGTTCATGTTTTCATTGATCCATGTTGAAGCATCCATAGCTGCCTTAATCACACTTGAACTTTGCGGGTCAAATAAAATCTTCTTTAATTGCTGAAGATCTTCCAGGATAAAATCAAATAAATCCGATCCTGATTTCGTTTGGATGTTTTGTCGTAATTCTTCTATCGATGTTTGACTGCGCTTCATCAAATCAGAAACGATGGTCGGATCGTTTTCGATTTGTGCTTGAGAACTCGCAGATTTATTGCTTTTACCTGTATTCTGTTCTTTTTGATCATTATTTGGTAATAATTTTATAAAATCTCGCTCTATTATGGTCATAAGTGCGTCTTTTAAGAGCGGATCGTGTTGTCCCATGCCATTTAATAAAAATTCTCTGCTGTCAGGTGATGCCAGATTATGTGTGACATCAACAAATAACCTTCCACCAGCTTTACGCATGGGTGCAGAAGTCGTCAACAGAAAAAAAGACAATCCCAGTGGTTTTATGGGATCCGTCATCATTTGTTGATGACCAACAGAGATATAGACGTGATTTTCTTGATCGCTCGCTTTAGGGATCGGGAAAAGAATAGTGATTGGCCGACTCTGGACAATATAAAATGTATCGTGGGCCAAACACCATTCGATATCTTGCGGCTGGCCGAAATAAGCTTCGATCTGTCTTCCGATACGCGCCAGTTGTAAAATTTGTTGGTCAGTCAATGTTTGAGTCTGTTGCTGATCAGGACCGATCTGCTTTGTCTCTGTTCCGCCTTCTTTTCGTCCATAGATCGCCAATTTTTTGGTTGCTATTCTCTTATCGACGATTTCCCCTTCCTGTACTTGATAACAATCGGCAGATACCAAGCCAGAGACCAGCGCTTCTCCAAGTCCAAAACTGGCATCGATTGATAGCAGCTTTCGGTTGGAAGTCATCGGATCTGCGGTAAATAAAATCCCTGAAGCCTGCGGGAAAACCATCCTTTGAATGATGACGGATAAATAAACTTGACTGTGGTCAAATCCATTTTGCATACGGTAGATGACCGCGCGATCCGTAAATAGGGAAGCCCAACATTTGCTGATATGCTGCAAGATTGCTTCTTTTCCGATGATATTTAAATAGGTGTCTTGTTGACCAGCAAAAGAGGCATGTGGTAAATCTTCAGCAGTCGCACTAGAACGTACGGCATAAGCATGTTCATCGCCAAACTGGGAGAGATAGTGCGCAACTGCTTTCACAACATCGGAAGGAATTTCTGCTTCCATAATGAGTTGTCGAATCTTCCTGCTAATTTCACCAATTTGATCTCGATCTTCCACTTTTAGCATGGTCAGTTGATCCAACAACGCTTGGAATGTTTCGTTTTGTTCGATGGCTTTTTGATATCCTACTGTTGTGACACAAAATCCTTCTGGTACTTGTATTCCTTGAATTTTTGATAATTCCCCTAAATTTAACCCTTTTCCCCCAACGAGCAAAAGCTGTGTTTTTTCCATTTCGTGAAATTCGAGAACCAAAGAACTCATTCAACATCTCTCCTTCGAAAAAAAATTTGACGAGAGCTTTTCGGCATGGTATAATTAAAATATAAGATGGGATATCTATGACATTTTGACCGTGAGCAGACGTAATCTGATTATATCATCGTGTCTGTTTTTGTGCAATATAAAAAGAACCTGGGCAGTTTGACCAGGTTCTTTCTTTATTTCCCGTTACCATTGAGCCGACTCCGTTCCTGCATCATCACCTTTATGGATCGGATTCTCAGTCCATTCCCTGCTAACAATTAAAGATCAGAATCTGTGTCTCTCGCAGACGATACCAATGAAAGTTGTTCATGAAGTACAAGTTCATCATGATGTCGCTCTTCAATACTTTTTACAATAGACCGAATCGTATTTACGTTCTCTTCAATATATTGAGGATCAAAGATCGTAACATGGTCTCCCTTTAATTCATATTCCATGTAATTTTGTGCAGTTGATTGCGTCCACCCTCTTTCGGTCAAATCGCCGCATAACAAATGATGAATGTTGGCGTTGATGGCACCGGAATTGATCAGTTGATTATGATACGCAAGATAGCCTCTAATTTTATCCTTAATCGAAGGAATAGTTAATATTTCTTTGTAATAACCCGGAATAATATCGAGATTCAGATAGACGATCTCTTCGATTTCCTTTTCCGATAAATGAGTCACCGAAGTGGTGATTTGAGAATCCAACATCATAACATCGGATACGGCGCGTCCTCGCTGTTCCAAAGCTTTGGCAACCTCAAAAGCCAAATTCGATCCTGAAGAATAACCAAGCAAAACAAAAGGTCCTTGTTCTTGAATGCTGATCATGCTTTCTACATACTGGTCGATGATCGGTTTCTCATGTGACGGCTCTTCTATAAAATCAGCGGCATAGACGACGCAGTCGCCATCAAGTCTGTTCGCCATTTCATTATAAACCAGCCCATACCCAATTAAAGGAGGGAAACAGAACACAGGGATCGAACCATTCTGATTCAACTTGACGAATACGCTGTCAGTCTTGCCCTCTAAGGCCACGGCTTGAATGGCGCTTGCCATTGTTTCGATGGTAGGGGAATCGTAAACGGCGTGATAATGCAATTTGATTCCCATGACCGCGTTAATTTGATGAATTAATTGCAATACTTTGAGCGAGTGGCCGCCAACGTCAAAGAAGTTATCTTTTATCCCCAGGTTAGAAAGAGCTAAAACGTCCTTCCATATCTCGGACAACTGCTTTTCAATCAACGTTTTGGGTGCCGCATATTCGGTTCCGGTCGGCATATTTCCATCAGGAGCAGGTAAAGCTTTTCGATTGATTTTACCATTAGCTGTTAATGGTATCTCCTCTACCCGTACAAAATAGGCCGGAATCATATACGCAGGCAGTTTGTTCAGCAATTGCTGCTTGAGCTGCAGCGTTTTTAATGATTCGTCTCCTACCAAGTAAGCACACAACTGCTTGGAGCCCTCTTCTTCGAGCGCGATGACGACCGCTTCTTTGACGGATTCCACTTGCAATAAAGCCGCTTCGATCTCGCCCATTTCAATGCGGTAGCCTCGAATTTTTACCTGATGATCGATTCGTCCCAAATACTCCATATGTCCATCCGGCAACCACCGGGCGATATCTCCCGTTTTGTACATTTTTTCGCCTGCGGCAAACGGATGTTCAACAAATTTCTCAGCCGTTAATTCAGGACGGTTCAAATATCCTCTGGCTACGCCGGCCCCGCTGATATATATTTCTCCAGGGACGCCGATCGGCACCGGCTTCATACCCGCATCCAGCAGATAAATGTTCATATTGGCCGCGGCCGTACCGATTGGCACCGATTCGCGTCTGTCTTTCTGCGGATTGTAGGAATAAATCATACATCCGACGACTGTTTCCGTCGGCCCGTATTCGTTAAAGATTTCGATTTGATCTTGAAATTGTTCGCTGATGCCCTGGGCCAGCCGTGTGCTTAACTTGTCGCCGCCTACAATCATTTTCCGGATCCTGCACTCATCGGGAATGTTCATTTCGTTTAATAACTGCAAATGAGCCGGGGTCAGCTTGATAATATCCACCCTGGGATCCTGTACAATAGATGAAACCAAGGTTGCCCTGTCTTCTCCTCCATAGACAATGATGGCATTGCCGCTGATGAGCGGTGTAAAAATAGACGTTACCGTTAAGTCGAAAGCGATGGACGAATATAGTGGAAAGGTGGTTTTCTCCCCCTTCACGTAGACTCTGGCAGCCCACCAAATATAATTGGTTAAGCCTTGATGCTCAATTAATACACCTTTGGGCTTGCCTGTGGAGCCCGATGTATAGATCACATACGCTAAATGGTTCGCATGACTGAGCGGTTCAAGGTTAGAGGCATCTTCGTGATAAGAACTTTCCTCATCTAATTGAACGATCGTGCCTGCATGGGCCAACCGCTGCTGAAGATGGCTCTGTGTCAAAACAACCTCCGCGTTGGAGTCGTCTAATATATACTGTATGCGATGCTCTGAATAATCCGGATCAATTGGCACGTAAGCGCCGCCGGCTTTTAATACGGCCAATATTCCCACTACCAACTCGATGTTATGTTTGCTGATGATGGCTGTGAGCCGATCCGCTCGCACGCCCTTGGCTCTTAACGTTCGAGCCAATTGATTGGCGCGTTCATTGAGCTGCTGATACGTCAGCTTCTTATCCTCAAAAACAATCGCTACCTGCTCAGGCGTTCGTTCCGCTTGTTCCTCAAACAATTGATGAATCGTTTTTTCCTTTGGATACTCGGCCAAAGTATCGTTAAATGTCTCTATGAGGAGCGATCGTTCATCTGCCGCAAGCATATCCAGTTCTTGGACGCCAATTGCCGGATCGTTCACCATTTGCTTGATGATTTGCATAAAATGCGCTTGCATCCGCTCGACACTTGCTTGATCATAAACATTGGCATTGTACACAAAATGAATTTCAGTTTCCCCAGCCGGCATCACAATGAAATTAAAATCGTAATGGGTATGTTCTTCTAAATGAAAATCGATAATGTCTAATGCGGTGTGATCCTGCTTCATATGCTCCATTTGTTCCTCGACCGGGTAATTCTCAAATACCATAATATGACTGATCAACTGTTGCTTTTGCTCGGTTTGAGTCTGAATTTCATACAATGGATATGTTTCGTATGGTTGAGAAGCAAGCGCCCGTTCCTGATTCGTTTTCAATACTTGTGCGACTGTCATTTCAGGTTGAGTATCAATACGTACGGGGATGGTATTGATAAATAAACCGACCATGGATTCAATACCCGGAATGTCTGCCGGCCGACCGGATACGACCGTGCCGAAAACGACATCCTGACTGCCGTTATATCTTTGCAGCAACAAGCCCCATGCGGTTTGTATCCATGTATTGACGGTGACTTGATGTCGGCTTGCGGCCCGTTTGATCTCCTCTGTGAGCTGCTTTCCTAAGCGAAACGCATGCTCTCCTTTTTCGTACCCTTTGGCTTGATTGGAAGGCTGTTCTTTCAATAAAACGGTTTGTCCTTCATAGCCGTCCAAATAATCCCGCCAATAGGCTGCTGCTTGCTTGTGATCTTGTTCATCCAGCCATTCGATATATCGGCTGTACGGAGTAACGGCTCCCCGCTTCGGTTTCCTCCGCTCAAGAATCGCATAATAGGTTTCAAACACTTCTTTCGTAATAAGAGGCAAACACCAGCCATCCATTAAAATATGATGAAAGCTCCATATCAATCGCGCTTGATCTTCCTCTGTTCGCAGGATCGATACGCGCATTAAAGCATCTCGGGTAAGGTCGAACCCTCGTGCCTTATCTTTTTGTACAAAAGCGGCAATGAACTCGTTGCGTTGCTGCTTGTTCATGCTGCGAATATCTTCAACGAGCGTTTCAATCCGCTTGGAGCGGAATACAATCTGCAAAGGCTGATCTTTCCATTCGGTATAAAAATGAGTTCGAAGAATGTCATGTCTTTCGGCCAGCTGCGACAAACTCATCGTAAATGCCTCGATATTCAAGAGACCTTTCAGATCAAAAGCGGCTTGTTCAAAGTAAGCTCCGGAAGCCGAATCGATCAAGCTATGGAACAACATTCCCTTCTGCATAGGGGTTAAAGGGTATATATTTTCAATTTCACCAAGATGCTGTGTTTGTTGGACAAATCGATCTAATTCGTCAATGGTCATTTCTTTTAGCGAAATATCGCTGGGCGTCAGCAGAATTTGCTCTTGATCTGCACAATGTTCGATGACTTGTTGCAAACTGCTTTTTAAGAGATCTGCGCATGTTTCGATTGTTTCTCTTTGATATTGTTTACCAGAATAACTGATTGCCAGTGACAATTGGCCGTTTGAAATCATACCGTTGATATCAAGTGCATAGGTCATGGGGTGCTTGTCGCTGGCTATTTTCCCGCTGGAGTAAGGAGATACCTCGATCCTCCCATTCTGGAAATCTTGATCAAATTGACCAAGATAATTGAAACTAATTTCCGGATGTCCGGTCAATTCCGGAGCCATCGGGTGATCGGACAAATACTTGATGAGGCCATAACCTATTCCTTTTTCAGGGATCTGACGCAAATTTTCTTTCACCGTTTTAATTCGCTGTGAGATATCTTGGTCTGCCTTGATTTGCAGCAAAACCGGGTATTGGCTTGTGAACCAGCCCACAGTACGAGAAATATCGAGGTCTGAAAAATGAGACTCTCTGCCGTGTCCTTCGAGATGGATGAGAATGTCTTCATATCCAGTCCAACGATGCATAGCGATGCCAAGTCCGGTCAGCAATAAATCGTTCATTTCAGTCGTATAAGCCCGGTTTGATTTTTTTAATAAACGCTCGGTTTCCTCGACCGTCCATTGGACGATGACCGTTTCCCGGTCTTCGGCCAGACCAAGCTCCTGCTCATGATCCTTTGGCAATACATTTGCTGGAATATGTTTATGCCCGAACCAGTATTGATTTTTCATTTCAAATTCCGGACTTCTTGCATAACGTTTCAACTGTTCAGCCCATAACAGGTAGGAGTCCGTTTTCTTCGGAAGCTGGATCGTTTCTCCGTTTTGAAGCTGCTCATAAGCAGCCGCTATATCCTCGATTAATATTCTCCATGAAACGCCATCGATGACCAAATGATGGATCACAATCAGCAAATGATCCCCCTCTTGACACTGAAACAATCCCAGTTTCATGAGCGGGCCTTCAGTTAGATGAATAGACTGCTGAATCTCATTGGATATCGTTTCTATCGCTTGGGCAATATTGTTTTCTTCCAATAAAGAGATCACTTCAAGGCTGAATAGATCTCCTTCATCGATCCCCCGATTTCGAGCTTCGTATCCATGTTCAGTTGGAACATAGACCATGCGCAAAGCATCGTGATGCTCCACAATCTTCATCATGACTTCCCGAAGCTTCGATTCATTCAACCTTTCTTTCCAATAAAGCATAACCGCTTGATTATAATGGTGTAAATCCGGGTATTTCTGTGCAAAAAACCAATGCTGAATCGGGGTCAGCAGCGCCTGGCCTTTGATTTCTCCTTGTTCTGCGATTCGGGTTGCCGACTCTACGTAGGGAACAAGTTCGGAGATCGTTGGGTACTTGAACAAGTGTTTGATTTCAAGTTTATAACCGGCTTGGTATAAACTTGAGGTCACTTGAATGGACTTAATCGAATCCCCTCCTAATTCGAAGAAATGATCCGAGACTCCGACCCGTTCTACGCCTAATACCGACTCCCATATTCCGGCTAGTATTTTTTCCAGTTCTGTGCGTGGAGCTGCATAGTTCATGCCTGTGAGATTCCTGCTTGGAGAAGGCAGCGCCTGACGATCTATTTTTCCATTGGAAGTAAGCGGCATCGCTTTCAACTGAACGAAATAAGCAGGTACCATATAGGCAGGAAGCTGCCGGGTTAGTTGTTCCCGGAGCTCGCCTGCGGTTAAAGCATGGTGTGCGGTATAATAGGCACACAAGGAAGTTTCTCCGTTGATTTCTTGTGCCATAACGATGGCTTCTTGAATCGACGGTATATGGAAAAAGGCGGCTTCGACTTCGCCAATTTCAATGCGATAGCCTCGGATTTTCACCTGATGATCGATTCTTCCGAGATACTCGATGTTCCCATCCGGCAGCCACCTGGCCAAATCCCCCGTTCTGTACATTTTCGTTCCGGGTACGAAGGGATGCTTGACGAACTTCTCTGCCGTTAATTCAGAGCGGTTCAAATATCCTCTGGCAACGCCGGCCCCGCTGATATACATTTCTCCGGGGACGCCGATCGGTACCGGCTTCATATCCGTATCCAGCAGATAAATGTTCATATTGGCCGCGGCCGTACCGATTGGCACCGATTCGCGGCTGTCTTTGGCGGCATCGTAACGATAAAGCATGCATCCGACAACGGTTTCCGTCGGCCCGTACTCGTTAAAAATTTCAATTTGATCTTGAAATTGCTCGCTGATGCCCCGGGCCAGGCGTGTGCTTAACTTGTCACCGCCTACAATCATTTTCCGGACCGTGCACTCATGGGAAATGTTCATTTCTTTCAATAACTGCAAATGAGCCGGAGTCAGCTTGATAATATCCACCCTGGAATCCTGTACAATGGATGAAACCAATGTCGCCTTGTTTTCTCCTCCATAGACAATGATGGTATTACCGCTGATGAGCGGCGTAAAAATAGACGTTACCGTTAAGTCGAAAGCGATGGACGAATATAGTGGAAAGGTGGTTTTCTTCCCTTTCACATATACCCTGACAGCCCAGCAAATATAATTGGTTAAGCCTTGATGCTCAATGAGTACGCCTTTGGGCTTGCCTGTGGAGCCCGATGTATAGATCACATACGCTAAATCCTTCGTATCGCTGTTCCGCTCAAGATTAGAGTGCTCTTCGTGATAAGAACTTTCCTCATCCAATATCACGATCGTGCCTGCATGGGTCAACCGCTGCTGAAGATGGCTCTGCGTCAGGACGATCTCCGCGTTGGAGTCGTCTAATATATACTGTATGCGATCCCCCGGATAATCCGGATCAATTGGCACGTAGGCGCCGCCGGCTTTTAATACGGCCAGTATTCCTAGTACCAGCTCGATGTTATGTTCGCTGATGATGGCTGTGAGCCGATCCGCCCGCACGCCCTTGGCCCTTAACGTTCGAGCCAATTGATTGGCCCGTTCATTGAGCTGCCGATACGTAAACTGCTTATCCCCATAGATGATGGCAACTTGATCCGGTGTCCGTTCTGTCTGTTCTTCAAATAACTGATGAATCGTCTTATTCCTCGGATATTCAGCTACCGTATGATTATAGTCAACGAGGAGTTGATTTGTTTCCGCGTCGGACAAAATATCAATCTGGCGGAGGGTGAGGTCGGGTTGAAATAACATGATCGAGAAAAGACGATTTAAATGTTCGATCACTTGCATCATATACTGACGATCATAAGCTTGTTCATTATAAATTAGCTTTAAATGAATAGAGTCATCCCCCATGTCAAATTGAAATAAAGCATCCGAAGCAACTGTTTCTTTGAAACGATCGGGGTGAATTTGATCTAATGATACGATCGTATGGATCATTGGCAAATGATTCGCATCGTAGTTCAGACGCAGCTGCCCGATCATCTTATCGAAGGGAACATGCTGATTCAAGATCGCTTCGCCCAGCGTATGTTTCAATTCATGAAAGGTGGATTTAAACGTACTGTTCGCATTGATATGTTGTTTGATTAACATGAGTTGATCCAAACGAAGGTCCTCATCGGTTTCGTCTTCAAAGGTTGGAACACCTACAATAACGCCCTCTTCCCCCGTATATTTGTACAAAAGGCACTCGATTCCGATCAGGAGAACCAGATAGACGGCCATTGGCGATTGATTCGTCATGGTCATAATGCGCAGGGATACATCGGATCTCAATGAACTGTGAATACAGTTAGGCGGACTCGATACATCGTGCTCTAATCTTGAGTCTGTCATTTGAAACGAAGGGAATGCAATGGGGCGATCTTCCGCATCGAACATGCAGCCCCAGAACAACTCCTGTTGTTTAAATTCTGACATTGATATCCCTCCAGTAAGTTTAAATTTCTGCTTCGAATGCGGCTGGCGGCTGTCCCCAGATGAAAATCATGCCGGGGACAGGCTTAATCAACCGTTTTTAGAAATCCAATTCGATTGCGCTTGTGAAGTGTTTACTTTTGTTTACTTTTTCGCTTAATTGGATATCTTTTAAAGGAATCGATGGGTTTTGTATCATCGCCGACAGGATCATGACGTAATCCTTGGCCAACATAGCGATGGTTTTCTTTTTAAATAGCTTTGTGCAGTAGTCAAAGCTGCCTTGAATCTCGTGTTGGTTTATCACGAAGGTCAACTGCAGATCAAATTTGGCCACCGTATGCGTTTGTTCATAAGGCCTGACGGCGAGAGAATCCACTTCAATATCCGTTTGTTCCGTATTTTGCAGCACGAACATCGTATCGAACAACGGATTGCGGCTTAAATCTCGTTTCACTCCCAGCTTCTCAACTAATTCTTCAAAAGGATACTCTTGGTTTTCATAAGCTTTTAGCATCGTTTCTTTGGTTTCTGTTACATAATCCATAAAGGTCTTTTCTCCAACTGGAGCGGTACGAATGGCTAATGTATTCACAAACATCCCGATGATATGTTGTAAATCTTCATGCATCCTTCCCGCAATGGGCGTACCGACGACGATATCTTCTAGACCGCTATATTTGGCCAGCAGTATGGTATAGGCTGCGAACAAGATCATATAAGTGGTCGATCCGGTCAATTCTTCCATCTGTTTTATACTTTGGATCACAGGCTCATCGAGTACGAAGTTGTATCGCTTCCCATCAAAGCTTCGAACGGGCGGTCTGGCAAAATCTTTCGGCAACTCAAATGGCGGAAGCTCCTCATGAAATACATCCAACCAATAGTCTTCCTGCCTCTTGATTCGTTCCCTCTGCCCCGCCTGCTGCTGCCATGCAGCGAAGTCTTTGTATTGAATCCGGAGCGGGGCTAATTCTTTGCCGTCATACAGTTGAATCAGTTCTTCGACAAAAATATTCATGGAAGCGCCGTCCGTAATGATATGGTGCATGTCATACATGAAAACATGCTTGTCTTGTTCCAATTCAATGAGTCCGACTCGAAGCAATGGGGCCTGGCTGAGATCGAACCTTCGGACGAAGGCACGGAACAGCTCCTCTACCTCCTCAGCCGCTGCCTTGTACCTTTCTATAGAGAACTCTACCTGGGGCTTGATCACCTGCATCGGTTCTCCGCGGATCATGTCAAATCCGGTGCGCAGCGATTCGTGACGTTGAATCAGTCTATGGAACGCGGCTTGTAAACGATCCATGTCGATCCTTCCCTCCAACGTCAAAATTCCCGGCATGTTGTAACTTAGTTCTCCGCCTTCAATTTGTGTAGACAGGTAAACCATCTTTTGTACGGAAGATACAGGATAAACATCTTTGACTTCTGCAACAGGGATATCATCAGGTCCGCAGGTTTCCGCGCCTGCAATGACCTTCGCCATTTCTTCAATCGTCTGTGCTTGAAAAACTTCTCTTAACGAAATACTTTTGTTTAATTGCTTATGGATTTTGGCGACGAGCGTCATCCCCCGCAACGAATGTCCGCCCAGATCGAAAAAGTTGTCTTTCACGCCTACTTGTTCTAACTTCAATACTTCTTTCCAGATGTGAACTAACTGTTCTTCCAGTCTCGTCCGGGGAGCAACGTATTCGATCCCGGTTTGCAAGCCTGTTTCGGGTAGAGGCAATGCGCCGCGATTCACTTTTCCATTGGCGGTTAACGGCATTTGCTCCAGTTGCATCATGTATGAGGGAATCATGTAGCCTGGTATTTGATTAGCAAGCTTTTCTCTCAGTTGACTGATCGGCAGGGCTTGCTCCGCTACAAAATAGGCATACAAATCGCTTTGCCCCTCTGCATGATTTTTGGCCAGAACAACCGCTTCACGCACATACTCGATGTTGAGAAGAGCGGCTTCAACCTCGCCAAGTTCGATCCGGTAACCGCGAATTTTGACTTGATCGTCCATTCTTCCAACATATTCAATGTTTCCGTCAGGAAGGTAACGGGCAAGGTCGCCTGTTTTATACATCCGTTGATTCGCATCATAGGGATGCGGAACAAATTTTTCGAGCGTCAAGGATTCCCGGTTGTGATAGCCTCTGGCTAAGCTGATACCCGCAATACAAAGCTCGCCGACGATACCGATAGGCTGAAGCGTCCCTGCTTCATTCAGAATGAAAATTTCCGTATTCGAAATCGGTTTACCGATCGGCGGAAGCTCCTGATGGATTTCCGGATCAACGGTACACACGGTAACGACATGCGTTTCCGACGGACCGTAATGATTATGCAGTGTGCATTGGTGACGCACCAGCATGTCGCGCAGTATATTCGTCATGATAAGCTGCTCTCCCGCCGCGATAATATGATCTACGCATTCGGCAAATGGTTCGAAATATTGTTTCTCTGATGCAAGGAGTTTGAGGAACGCGGTAGGAAGAAATGCCGTTTGAATCCTGTTTGTCTTGACAAAATCGTTGAGCTCACGAATTTCCCGTTTTGTCTCATTGTCAATGATATAGAGTGTCCCGCCGCTTAAGATCGTGGAGAAAATCTCTTGATAGCAAGCATCGAAACTCATCACGGCAAATTGCAGCACTCTGTCAAAACGCAGCTGCGTATGTTCCCATTCAAAATCGAGCAGATTCAACATGGTTTTATGTTCTAATTGAACCCCTTTAGGCTTTCCTGTTGTACCTGATGTGTAAATGACGTACAATAAGTGATTTTCCGCATAGGAAAGGTTAAGGTTGCTTGCCTCACCCTGATATACCAACGGGTCGTCAAGCAGAACCACTGCACCTTCAAAAGAAGGCGGAACGGTATGACCGGTACAAGTCACAAGTACATCGGCGCCGCTGTCTTTCACTAAAAAAGCACGTCGTTCATCAGGAAGCTCAGGATCTATGGGAAGAAACGCCCCGCCGGCCTTTAATATCGCTAGTATCCCGATCACCATATTTTCCGAGCGTTCCGTGAGAACAGCAACCGCCTGATCGGCGCCTACGCCTTGATTCCGAAGTACGCGCGCCAGTTGGTTGGAGCGTTCATTCAACTGGCGATAGGTCCAGGTTTGATTTTCAAACATAACGGCGACATGGTCAGGGGTATGTTCAGCCTGCTGTTCGAATCGCTGGTGAATCGTTGATGGGATCCGTTTATCGTTTACTGCTGTATCGTTAAAGAGTTCCCAAATGTCACTTTTCTCTTGCGGTGTCATCATGTCCAAAGAAGCGAGCTTTGCCTCAGGATGTTCGATGATCGCATCGATCAGTTGCACAAAATGCCGCATCATGCGCTCGATCGTTTCCGGCTTGAACAGTGTTGTCAAGTATTCCATTGTGCAGTGAATGCACGTATCTTCTTCCACAGCCGTTAAGGTTAAGTCGAATTTAGCCATCGTATGTTCGCTAGGATAAGGGCTAAAAGTCAAGTTGTTCATCACCAATTGTTCTTGCTCGGTGTTCTGCAGCACAAACATGGTGTCAAACAACGGATTGCGGCTTAAATCTCTGGCGATGTCCAATTGGTCGACCAGCGCTTCAAACGGATAATCTTGATGCTCGTAAGCTTTTAATGCATTCTCCTTCACTTCGGCCAAATACTGAGAGAACGTCTTCTCTTTGGCAGGGTAATTACGCATCGCCAGCGTGTTGACGAACATACCGATGATGGAATCCAAATCTGCATGCTGTCTTCCCGCTATAGGACTGCCCACAATAATGTCTTCCTGGCCGCTGTATTTGGACAGCAATAAGGTATAGGACGCAAGAAGCACCATATATAAAGTGGATTCGGTTTTGGATGCCAGGTGCTTTAATCCAGCACTTCTTTGCTCATCAATCGCAAAATGTAGCGTGGCTCCCGTAAAATCCCGTGTGGAAGGCCGTATATAATCGGTTGGCAGATGAAGGATGGGAATATCACCGCCGTACAGATCCAACCAATAGGCTTCTTGCTTTTGTACTTGCTTTAATCGCGCTTCTCCGGTTTGCCACACTGCGTAGTCTTTGTACTGGATTCGCAGAGGCGGTAATGCCTCTCCTTCATATATCCGCACAAATTCTTTGATCAGTATGCTCATCGATGTTCCGTCAGAGATAATATGGTGCATATCAAATAACAGTATTCCGCGATTAGGTTGAAGCTCAATCAGCCCGACACGAAGCAGCGGAGGCTCATCCAGTTGGAATGGACGAACAAATTGACGGATATAAAGGTCCGCTTCATCTTCCCTGGCCTGATACAACTCTACTGCAAATTCAACGTGATCCAAGACATACTGAACAGGTTCTCCGTCCACCATTTTAAAGCCGGTACGCAAAGATTCATGGCGCTGTATTAGTTCGGCAAAGGACTGCTGTAACTTATCCCGATCCAGCTCCCCTTCGACAGACATGAGGCCCAGCATGTTGTAACTAAGCTCTCCGCCTTCCAAATGGTTGAGAATGTACAATCTTTTTTGTGCAGACGATACCGGATAATAGGGCCTCTTTTCGATCGCTGGAATAGAAGCATACCCGGTTTGCTCCATCATCGTGATCGCCTGCGCGAGCTGTTCAATGGTTGGGAACTGGAACACGTTTCGCAAAGGGATTTGAACATGCAATTGCTTTTGAATCTTTGCAACTAGTGTCGTCGCTCGCAGGGAGTGTCCCCCGACATCAAAAAAGTTATCTCGAATCCCCACCTGCTCTAATCCGAGGACATCCTGCCAAATCTTCGCCAGCTGAATTTCTGTCGACGTTCGCGGTGACACGTATTCCGTGCCTACGTATCGCTTTCCGTCCGGCGCAGGTAATAATTGACGATTCAACTTTCCGTTCGGCGTTAACGGCATCTGATCCAGTTGTACAAAATAAGCCGGCATCATATATCCGGGTAAATGTCGGACCAGACCATCCCGAAGTTCGCTAATCGGGAATGGCTCATCCGCCACATAATACCCGCACAAGTAATGCTCACCCTCTGCATCTTCAAAGGCAGTAACGACGGCTTCTTGAATCTCCGGAACGTTCAGCATTACCGATTCGATTTCACCGAGTTCAATCCTAAAACCATGAATTTTCACCTGATGATCGATTCGCCCAATAAATTCTATATTTCCATCCGGCAGAAGGCGGGCCAGATCGCCGGTTCTATACATTCGGCTTGATGGGACAAACGGATCGTCAACGAATTTTTCATTCGTCAATTCCGGCAAGTTCAAGTATCCGCGCCCTACGCCGTCCCCGGCAATGTACAACTCGCCCTGAACGCCCACTGGCTGTAATCGTTGCAGCGAATCGAGAATGTACATGCGATTGTTGCCTAGCGGCTTGCCTATAGGGGCATGAATTTGACTGCGAGTCCAATCATCGGCAGAAACGTCGATGTTGAACAGGGACGCATCTACGCAAGTCTCGGTAGGGCCATATACATTGGTAATGACAGGTGCTGCGCCATGAACGGTAAATAAGTGCATGAACTTGGTTACCGTCGTTTTGGAAAGCGCCTCTCCGCCGATTAAGAGATGACGAAGCGGTACTCCTTGTCTATCATCTGCAGCTATCAGTAGCTTTAAGTGAGCGGGCGTTCCGTCTGTTATGTCAATACGGTGCTGTCGATAGTAAGCGCATAATGCTGCACCATCGGACACCTCCTCTTTGGGAACGATAAACAAGGTATGTCCTAACAACAAGGAAGCATACATTTGCTGGACCGAAGCATCGAAATAATATGGAGCGAGCATCGCCACATGCAAACCCGCCTCATAGGCAGAGTAAACCTGACGACGCAGCCCTTCGATAAGGTGAATCACTTGGCGATGTTCAATCAACGTGCCTTTGGGCGTACCCGTCGTCCCGGAAGTATAAACGGCATAGGCCAGTTGATTGGATCTGCATGGCAGCGCCAGGTTGGCATCTGTTTCATGATAGGCATGTTCCTCCAGTATATCGATACATGTCTCAGAAAAGACGATGTTATCTGGAAGTTTCCCGCGTAAAAGCAATACGTTAATGCCCGAATCTCTTACAATATAATGGATGCGTTCCGAAGGAGAATAAGGGTCTATTGGCAAATACGCCCCGCCTGCTTTTAAAATCGCCAAGATCCCTACAATCATCTCAAGAGAACGTTCAACCATAATGCCGACGAGTTGCTCCGCTTGCACTCCTTCGGCTCTCAAGGTTCGCGCAAGCTGATTGGCACGCCGGTTCAGTTCCCCATAGGTTAACTGCGCTCCCTCGAATACAACGGCTAAACGGTCCGGTGTACGGCGCGCTTGTTCCTCGAACCACTGATGAATCGTTTGTTCACGTGAGTAATGCATGTCGTTAGACTGGAAACGGTTGAGCAGGTGTTCTTTTTCTTGCAGACTCAAAAGTTCCAATTCTTCTATTTTGATGTCCGGATGCTGCAATACTTGATGCGTGAGCTGTTCAAAATGCCCGCAAACCCGCTCCACTTCTGATTGTTCATATTCGTTTTGATTAAAACCAAAATGAACGGCCAGTTGTTCGCCAGGGATGACAACCAGATTAAAATCGTAATGGGAATGTTCTTCCATATGGAAATTCTTGATGTCTAGTTCAAGAGCGCCATGATCTGCTTGCTCGACTTGTTGTCCTATCGGATAGTTTTCAAAGATCATAATATGATCAATTAAGTTATGTTTTTGTTCCGTTTGTGCCTGGATTTCGTATAAAGGATAGGTATCGTACGCTTGGGAAGTCAATGCCTTTTCTTGAACCATTTGCATCGCTTCGGTGAAAGAGCTATCCTCATCGCAACGGATTCGAACCGGAATGGTATTGATGAACAGACCGATCATCTGTTCCACACCGGGGATTTCCGCCGGTCTTCCGGACACGACACTGCCAAAGACAACATCCCCGGTCCCGCTATATTTCTGTAATAAGATTCCCCACAACGTTTGGATCAACGTGTTTAACGTGACTTGATGCTGGTTTGCGATCTGCTGTAATTGTTTTGTCTGTTCTTGATCTAATTGGCAGGTCACATTGGCATATGCATATGCTTTTGGTTCATGCTGCGGTCTTTTATGAAGAATCCGGGTTTCACCTTTGTAGCTTTCAAGATACTCGCTCCAATACCGTTTGGCCTCTTCATGATCTTGTTGATCAAGCCATTCGATATAGTTGCTATAAGGAGCTGTATATACGGGTTCTGCTTCCCTGCCTTCTTGCAAGGCGATATAATGTTCAAACACTTCATTCGTCAAAAGATGCAAGCACCAGCCATCCATGACAATATGATGGAAGCTCCAAATCAAATGATATTTGCGATCTTCCATACGGAAAATCGCTATGCGCATCAACTGATCTTGGGCCAAGTCAAATCCTTTCGCTTGATCCTTTCTTCGGTAGGATCGGATTTCGTCCTCATACCGGTTCTTATCCATGTCACGCAAATCTGCAAAATGAACTTTCGGTCTTTCCGTTTTATAGACAATTTGTAAGGGTACATTGTTCCAACCGCTATAAAAACTGGTCCGCAGCACGGCGTATTTTTCAAATAAGCGTTCCAAGCATGCTGCAAACCTGTCGATCTTTAACTCTCCCTGCAAATCAAACGATGCTTGTTCAAAATAAGAACTTGAGTCCTCATCCAGCAAGCTGTGAAACAGCATTCCCTTCTGCATCGGAGTTAGCGGATACACGTTTTCGATCTCACCTGCTTGCGGCAGTTGAATAAGGAGCTGGTCCAATTCGTTAATGGTCATGCCTTTTAACAAAATATCGCTTGGTGTCAGTTCCGATTGTTCTTTATGAACGCAATGCTCAATGATTGTCCGAAGATCGCTTTGAATAAATGCCGATAATCGATTGATCGTTTCTCTTGCGTACTGTTTATTGCTATAGCTAATCGTCAGCACCAATCGACCCTTGGCAATCATCCCGTTCATATTCAATACATACGGGCTGACTTGATTTTCGCTCGAGTCTGAACCGCAGGAGTAAGAAGATAATTGAATCGCATGATGCTGCAAATCTTGATCAAACTGCCCCAGGTAGTTAAAACTAATTTCTGGACACATTTTCGCTGGCGGTAACGGTGTTGCACCGCTTAAATACCTTGCTACTCCATACCCGATCCCTTTATCCGGAATTTGGCGCAACCCTTCTTTAGTCGTCTTGATGTAATGAGATATGTTTTTGCCCGGCTGCATGTGAAGCACGACTGGAAACAGACTTGTAAACCAGCCTACTGTGCGAGAGATATCTATATCAGGGACTACTTGTTCTCTTCCGTGTCCCTCTAAATGAAACGCAATCTGTTCAAGTCCTGACCAATGTGATATAGAAAGTCCCAAGGAGGTTAACAGCAGATCGTTTATTTCAGTGTTATAAGCGCGATTGGCTTGTTTTAATAACTGCTCCGTCTCTTCTTTGGTCCATTCCACGGTTACTGTTTCACTGTCTTTTGAGAACGTCTGTGTTTCATGAAAATCT
Organism: Bacillus swezeyi; assembly: GCF_001969815.1. Taxonomy (GTDB): domain Bacteria; phylum Bacillota; class Bacilli; order Bacillales; family Bacillaceae; genus Bacillus; species Bacillus swezeyi. Next base: position 59,637 of record NZ_MRBK01000007.1, read on the forward strand.
TTAGGCAACGGTTTCACGTCAGTTTGTTCAATCTCTGTCCAATATTCCTGTTCTTCCTTTATGGTCGCACTCTGCGCGTACTCCGACAGCCTCTCGGCCCATAGCCGGAAAGAGTCTGTTTTTTGCGGCAATTGGATCACTTGCCCATTCTCGGCTTTCTTGTAGCCGCTCACGATATCTTCCAGTAAAATGCGCCATGAAACCCCGTCTACAATCAAATGATGGATGGCAATGAGCAAATGATCGCCGTCAGCACATTGAAATAAGCCGGCTTTCAGTAATGGCCCGTCACTTAAACTCATGCTGCCTTGTATCTGGTTAGCTTTGGCTTCAATCGCCGGACCCGGGTCGGCTTCCGTTTTCAGATTCATGACTTCAAGATGGTACAGTTCGCTTTGGACGATCTCTGCATTCCAAGCTTCGTATCCATTTTCCGTCGCCCGGAACGTCATGCGGAGCGCATCGTGATGCTCCCCAAGCTTTTGCAGTGTTTTGCGAAGTGATGATTCTTGAAAGCCTTGCGGCGCATGCAGCATGACCGCTTGGTTATAATAATGCGGATCTATCGTTGTTTGCTCAAAGAACCAATGCTGAATGGGAGTCAGGCTTACCTTCCCTTTGACTTCTCCTTGATCCGGTATATGGAGGTTCTGCTCGATATGCGGACTCAATTCGGCAATCGTCGGATATTGAAACAAATGTTTGATTTCCATTTTGTATCCCAGTTGATTTAATCTGGAAGACACTTGAATCGATTTAATAGAATCTCCGCCAAGATCAAAGAAATGATCCAGGATGCCAATCTTTTCAACACCTAACACCGCTTCCCAAGTGGAAACCAATCGTTCTTCCACTCTTGTTCGAGGAGGCTTGTACACTGCTCTGTCCTGCAGCCGTAAATCCGGGACCGGCAGCCCTTTCCGGTTGATTTTCCCATTGGAAGTCAAGGGCATTTTCTCCAGTTCGATGAAATAGGTCGGAACCATATAGCCAGGCAGGGCATGAGACAATTGTTCCCTGATCCTGAATACCGTTAATGGTTGGCCGCTCACGTAATACGCACACAATTGTTTAAATCCATGTACATCTTCTCTAGCTATGACGACGGCTTCTTTGATCGCTTCTACTCGATGCATTGCCGTCTCGATTTCACCTAATTCGATGCGATAGCCTCTGATTTTGACTTGTTCATCGATTCGGCCCGAGTATTCGATGTTCCCATCCGGCAGCCACTTCGCCAAATCCCCGGTCTTATACATCCTGGATCCGGCTACAAACGGGTTTTCAACGAATTTCTCCGCTGTTAATTCCGGTCGGTTCAAATATCCTCTGGCTACACCGGCTCCACTTATATACATTTCTCCGGGGACACCGATCGGCACCGGTTTCATCCCCTCATCAAGCACATAAATGCTCGTGTTTGCCGCCGCCGTACCGATCGGCACCGATTCTCGTCTGTCATTGTCGGGATCGTAACGATAAATCATGCATCCGACAACGGTTTCCGTCGGCCCGTATTCGTTGTAGATTTCAATTTGGCCTTCGAATTGCTCATGAATACTTTGGGCTAACTGGGTGCTTAGATTTTCTCCCCCCACGATCATTCTTCGAATAGCTGTTTTATTGGCGATGTTCATGGCTTTCAATACATGCAAATGAGCCGGGGTCAATTTAATGATATCTATCCTTGGATCCTGCACAATCGATGAAAGCAAAGCGGTTTTGTCGTCTCCGTCATAGACGATGATCGTATTGCCTGTGACCAATGGTGTGAAAATGGAAGTCACTGTTAAATCAAAAGAGATCGACGAGTATAACGGAAAGTTGGTTTTCTCGCCCTTCACATAGACCTCTTTCGCCCACCAAATATAGTTGGTCAAACCCCGGTGCTCGATTAATACGCCTTTGGGCTTGCCCGTAGAACCTGACGTGTAGATTACATACGCCAAATGGTTTGCATTACTGAGCGGTTCAAGGTTAGAGGCATCTTCTTGATAAGAGCTTTCCTCATCCAAAAAAACCGCGACGCCTTCATAAGTGAGCTGCTGCCGGACATCATGCTGTATTAAGACAATCCCGGCTTTGGAATCTTCCAGCATGTACTGGATGCGATCTTGCGGATATTCCGGATCTATGGGGACGTAGGCGCCTCCGGCTTTTAGAATGGCAAGTATCCCAACCACCAATTCGACACTGTTCCTGCTGATGATGGCCACGGGTTGGTCCGCTTGCACGCCCTCCGCTCTTAACGTTCGCGCCAGCTGGTTTGCCCGCTCGTTGAGCTGCCGGTATGTGAGCTGTTCGTCCTTATCTATAACGGCTGCTTGATCGGGCGTTTGCTGCGACTGCGCTTCAAACTGTTGATAAACCGTTGTCTGTGGGTATGGCGCAGCTGTATCATTAAGCGTCTGAAGAAGCTCCCATTTTTCGCCTTCCGTCAACAATTCCAATTCTTCCACCTGGATATCCGCATCTTTAACGACTTGATGCAAGATTTGTAAGAGGTGTCCGCGAATCCGCTCCACGCTTGCCTGATCATACACCTTAGCGTTATATTCAAAATGGATATTGATGACTTCACCCGGTATAACGGTTAAATTAAAATCATAGTTGGTTTGTTCTTCCATTTGTACGTTGGAGATTGCGATAGACGATTCGTTATGTTGACCTATGCTTTCCATATACTGATCGACAGGGTAATTTTCAAATATCATTAAATGCGTAATTAAATTTTGCCTTTGGGTCGTATGGGATTGAATATCGTACAACGGATACGTCTCATACATTTGCGAGGCTACGGCTCTTTCCTGTGTCTGTTTCATTTGCTCAGCAAAAGTCGTCCCATCTTCACATTGAATTCGCACAGGAATCGTGTTGATGAATAAGCCGATCATGGTTTCCACGTTGGGAATCTCGGCCGGTCTTCCGGACACGACACTTCCAAAAACAACGTCCCGGCTGCGATTGTATGTCTGCAGCAAAATTCCCCATGCCGTTTGCAACAGCGTGTTCAGTGTGACATGGTGCTTGCTGGCCGTCTGCTTCATTTTCAATGTGAGATCGGCGTCTATGGCACATGTCACTTTCTCCGGAAGGTAATGTTCAGCTTCCGCTTGGTGATTGTCCTTGGGGAGGACGGTTTGCTCTTCATAACCTTCCAAATACTGATCCCAATAACGCTTAGCCTCTTCCGCATCTTGCCGATCAAGCCATTCAATATATTGGCTATACGGAGTAATCGTCGCTCGTTCGGGCTGCTTGTGCTGAAGCAAAGCAAAGTAATGTTCGAATATTTCTTTCGTAATAAGCGGCAAGCACCAACCGTCCATCAAAATATGGTGAAAACTCCAGATAAAACGATATGTCTTTTCATCCGTACGAAAGACAAATAACCGCATTAACACGTCTTTTGCTAAGTCGAATCCCCGTACCTTATCTTCCCTGGCATATGCACAAATCCGCTCTTCTTGCAGCGTTTTATTCATCTCACGCAAATCGATGAACTCAAAACCGATCTTTTTGGTTTTAAATATGATTTGCAGCGGCTGGTCTTTTCCTTTGTAAAAATTCGTGCGGAATATATCATATCGTTGCGATAAACCATCCAAGCTTTTTGAAAATGAATCGATATCCAAATCTCCATGCAAATCAAACGTCGTTTGCTGAAAATAAGCTCCTGAACTTGGATCAAACAAGCTGTGAAACAGCATGCCTTTCTGCATCGGTGTTAACGGATATATATTTTCCACTTCGCCGAATTCACGCGTTTGCTCGAGAAGCTGTTCCAATTCTTCTATCTTGATGTCCTTTAAAAAAATGTCGCTTGGCGTCAATGACGTCTGCTGCTGACTTACGCAATGCACAATGATTTCATTTAGACTTTCTTTCAAACTTCGGGCAAATTGCTCCATGGTCGATCTTTCGTATTGTTTATTGCTGTAGCTGAGTGTCAGCGATAATTTCCCCTCTGCAATCATGCCGTTCAAATCAAGTACGGCTGTTCTCGCTTGGTTTTCATTCATCGATAACCCTGTGGAATAAGGTGATGCCTGTAAAGCATGCTGCTGCAGATCTTGGTCAAACTGGCCCAAGTAATTAAACCGAATTTCGGGATGGAGCTGCAGGCGGTCAGCTTCTGCACGGCCGGATAAATATTGGATAACACTATAATTCATTCCTTTATTGGGGATCTGGCGCAGCCCTTCTTTCACGGTCTTGATGCGCTGTGACAGCTCTTTTCCTGCTTCCATCTTCAGGATAATGGGATACTGGCTTGTAAACCATCCTACCGTGCGAGTGATATCCACATCCGGAATAACCGGTTCCCTTCCATGACCCTCCAAGTTCACGGAAACTTCTTCCATGCCTGTCCACTTGTGAACAGCCAGTCCTAACGAAGTCAGCAGCAGGTCATTGATTTCCGTGTTGTAGGCGCGGTTTGCTTGTTTTAATAATTGCTGCGTTTCTTCTTCTGTCCATTGGATCGTGATGACATCGCTGTCTTTTAATAATGATCCTTCGCAAATGTGATCCTTAGGCAATGGTTCCAGCTCCAGCCTTGAAAGCTCGGTCCAATAAGCAAGCTCCTGCTCAATATCGGTTTCCTGCGCATACTTGGCCAACTGCTCCGCCCAGAATGGAAACGAGTCTGTTTTTTGCGGAAGCCGGACCGTTTGTCCGCGCTCCGCTTGCTCATAGCCGCTGGCGATATCCTCAAGTAAGATTCGCCAGGATACCCCGTCGATAACCAAGTGATGAATCGCAATAAGCAAATGATCTCCGTCCGGACATTGGAACAAACCAAGCTTCATCAAAGGCCCTTGGCTTAATTCCATGCTGCTTTGAATCTGACTCGCTTTATTGGCAACAGATTGGGCTGGATCGGCATCCCCTTTACAATTCATCACTTCCAGATGGTACAATTCACTTTCGTCTGTTCCCGCAATTCGAGCATCATAACCGTTCGGCGTTTCTTCAAAAACCATCCGCAACGCATCGTGATGCACAGCGACGCGTTCCATCGCCTGGCGAAGCGGAGCCTCTTTAAATCCTTGCGCCGAATATAACATCACGGCCTGATTATAATGGTGTGCATGCGGCATCTTTTGTTCGAAAAACCAATGTTGAATCGGGGTCAGACTTGTCCTTCCCTGCACTTCCCCTTGATCGGCCATTCTGCTCACCGGTTCTACAAATGGACTTAGCTCAGCAATCGTGGGATATTTAAACAAATACTTCATGTCAATCTTGTATCCGGCTTGATACAACCTGGAAGAAACCTGAATTGATTTGATCGAATCTCCGCCAAAATCAAAGAAATGATCCAGAATTCCGATATGCTCAGCGCCTAATACCTCTTGCCAAATCGACGCCAGCAGTTCTTCTATAGCGTTTCGCGGAGCTATGTATTCGTTTTCCGTCCGCGTTGTTTCTTCGGTAACAGGCAAAGCCTTCAGATCAATTTTTCCATTGGGAGTAAGCGGTATGCGTTCCAAATGGTAAAAGTAAGAGGGAATCATATAATCCGGCAGTTCACGGGCCAATATGGCTCTGAACTGCCCGGCGGTCAAAGAAGGCTCTCCGACATAATAGGCATACAATTGCTTGGCTCCGTTTTCGCCCTCTCGCGCAACGACTGCCGCCTCGTGCACCGCTTCCAGGTTGGACAGGGCCGCCTCCACCTCGCCAAGCTCGATACGGTATCCGCGAATTTTCACTTGATGGTCGATTCTTCCTAAATATTCGATCCTTCCATCAGGCAGCCATCTAGCGAGATCTCCCGTTTTATACATCTTTTGGCCGGGGAGAAGCAAATGTTGGACAAACTTTTCTTCCGTTAATTCAGGTTGATTGCGGTAGCCGCGGGCCACTCCCGCTCCTCCGACATACAGCTCTCCCGGTATGCCGATCGGCTGGATTTGCTGGTGCGCTCCTAAAATATAGGCTTGGTGATTGGCCACAGGCTTGCCAATCGTAATCTGTTCATCAGCAGAATAAACAGGTTGAAACGTAGATATCACGCTATTTTCCGTCGGACCGTATTCATTGTTGAGGCGAATCTGGGGTTGCAGGGAAAACAGCCTCTCCACCGTATCGGGTTCGAGTTGTTCTCCGCCTACAACGACATGTTGAACGTGAAGAAAGTCCTCTGCGTTCATCTGTTCGATCATAGCTTGTAACAGACGGGGAGCAGTTGTGAATTGGGTAATCTTTTCCTGTTTCACAACGTTTTGAATCACGAAAAGATCTTTGTTGTCTTGATTAGGCAACAGATACAGTGTTGCCCCCGAGATCAGCGGACCGAAGACATTTAAAATAAACGCATCGAACGCATAGGGAAACAAAACAAGTACGCGGTCCTCTGCGGAATACTTGAAAAATGCTTTCTTCCACTGAAGCGAGTTCACAATCCCGTTGTGTTCCACCATAACCCCTTTCGGTTTCCCCGTTGTCCCCGAGGTATAGATGACATAGGCCAAATGGTTGTGTTCTGCAACTGGCGGTAACAATGAATGATCGGCATGGTAAGATGTTTCATCATTCAGATCGATCGTCGGGCCGTCAAAGACGAGGCTGTTTTTGAACTGCCGCTGAACAACGAGTACGGCAACATTCGCATCATTCAGCAAATATTGAAGCCGTTCTTCCGGATATTCAGGGTCCAGGGGCACATAAGCGCCCCCCGCTTTCCAAATCGCAATGATGGACACAATCATTTCCAACGAACGCTCAGCCATAATGGCGACGACTGTATCGGCTTGCACCCCGCAGTTTCGTAATGTTCTTGCCAAACGATTGGATTTCTCGTTTAATTCGCTGTACGTCAGCTGGTTGTTTTCGAACTTGACGGCTATATGGTCAGGCGTTCTTTCCGCTTGCTCTTCAAACAATTGAAATGCAGTTCTGCTTCCAGGGTAATTGACGGCGGTGTCATTAAAATCAAACAAAATTTGCTGTTTTTCCGCTTCGGGTATGATGTCTACCGTATCGATTGCAGCTTGGGGTTGGAACAAGATCACCGACAACAGGTGATCGAGATGGGACACGATTTGGTCCATATAGCGCTCATCATAAAGATTGCCGTTGTAAAAAAGCTGCAAATGAATCCCGTTGTTCTCCAAATTAAAGTGAAACAACGTATCGGTTGCGACGTCTTCCTTAAATTGCAACGAATGAATTTCATTGAACGAAACGACGGTGTGGATCAACGGAATGCGCTCATCGTCGTATTGCACATTTAAATGCTGGACGATTTTTCGAAACGGCAGGTTTTGATTTTTCAGTGAATTATTAACCGCTTCTTTTAGTTGTTCGAACACGGTTTTAAACGTACTATGGCAGCTAAGCGTATTTTTCAACGGGACAATGGTATTGACAGCCGAAGGGCTGCTTTTTTGCTTGGATTCCGTTGGAATGCCCAGAATCAGGTTCGTCCGATCCGTATATTTATACAACAAGCATTCAATGCCTGACAATAAAATCAAATAGATGGCCATTTCGGAATGATTAGCCATTGTCATCATTCTTTGAGATACTTCCGGAGATAAGGAACGACAGATGCATTTTTCCTGATAGCCGGCACGGGTGAATGACGCTTTTTCCGCTGTTTTAAAGTAAGGGAATACGCTTAGACCATCCTCTTCATCAAACAGGTTATCCCAGTACGTTTCTTGATTTTTAAACACCGACATTGGAGCACCTCATTTTGTATAGTTTAAAGAAAATAATGTATGCTTTCCCCTTGCTTCCTAAAAGTTCAATTCAATAGAATGGATCGTGTTGTCTTCTTCCGCATTGCTGCCGCTCAATTCGATATGTTCGATTTGAATGGTTGGATGTTGACTAATCACGGATAAAATGTGTAAATAATCGTTTGATAAAGCCTCGATTCTGCTTTTCTTAAATAGTTTCTTCGAGTATTCGAACAGACCGTGATGTTTGTCTTGATCCGCCTGGATCGACAAGGTCAGATCGAATTTGGCAACCGGATGATGGAGCTTATATGGCGTGAATCGAAGGGAATCCAGTTTTAATTCAGCTTGATCGAGATTTTGCAGCACAAACATCGTATCGAACAAAGAATTGCGGCTTGAATCTTTTGGAAGATGTAAATGTTGGATCAATTCTTCCAATGGATAGTCTTGATTTTGATAAGCATTTAGCATGTTTTCCTTTACTTCGTTTAAGTAAGCATCGAATGTTTTACGGCCTGCCGGGTGATTGCGAATGACTAAAGTATTAACGAACATTCCCACAACAGGCTCTACATCCATATGAGCTCGTCCGGCGGTTGGCGTCCCTACGACAATATCCTCTTGTCCGCTGTATTTAGATAGAAGAATCGTATAGGCTGCCAATAAAATCATATACAGTGTTGCTCCTGTACTTTCTTCCATCTGACTTAAGCGCTGTTTCAATTGTGTCGGTATAAGAAATTCAAACGATTCGCCTTCGTAATTGCGTATAGAAGGTCTTTCGTAATCCGTAGGCATATCAAGTGCAGGAATGTCATCATGAAACTGATTCAGCCAATACGCTTCCTGGTTCTTGATGTTCCGTCTCTGAACTTCCGTTTGCTGCCAAACCGCAAAATCTTTATATTGAATGGACAGCGGCTCCGGTTCGTTCCCCTCATAGAATCGACTTAAATCTTTCATCAGAATGTTCATAGACACGCCATCGGAAATGATGTGATGCATATCGACCAGCAGCACATGTTTTACAGGTTCAATTTCAATCAGTCCGACTCGCATCAACGGCGGCTTGGTTAAATCAAACGCTTTGATAAAATCAAGCACACGATCTTCCACTTCTTCTTCACTCGCTTGAATCCGTTCTATTGAAAATTCGACGCTCGGATGAATACGTTGTGCCGGTTCGCCGCCGTATAGTTCAAAGCTGGTCCGCAAAGCTTCATGACGCTCAATTAATTTTTGGAAAGCAGTGTTTAATCGGACCAGATCAACGGCCCCTTCTACACTCATGGCACCCGTCATATTGTAAGTCAGCTCGCCGCCTTCTGCATGGCTTAACAGATACATCCGTCTCTGAGCCGAAGAAACTGGATAATAGGACATTTCCTTTGCAGCCGGAATCGGTGCATATCGATGTTTTTCCATGCGTAACACCATGTTTGCCAGCTGTTCAATGGTAGGAAACTTAAATATTTCTTTGAGAGACAGATTCACATCCAGCTCTTTGTGGATTCTGGCAGCTAAGGCCGTCGCTCGAATGGAATTTCCTCCAAGGTCAAAAAAATTATGCTTGATCCCCACATGGCTTATGCCGAGCAACTCTTGCCATATGGCTGTTAGCCTGGATTCAACCTCATTGCCTGGCGGGACATACTCGGCTATCTGTTGCAAACTTGTCTCTGGCGCAGGCAGTGCTTTACGATTTATTTTCCCGTTGGACGTTAACGGCATATGCTCCAGTTGGACAAAATAGGATGGAACCATGTAGTCTGGCAGCTCCAGTGACAATTGTTCTCTAAGCTGCGCAATTGTTATAGGTTGATCGCTCACATAATACGCACACAATTGTGTTAAGCCGTCCTCTTCTTCTCTGGCTACAACTGCGGCCTTTTGCACCGCTTCCACTTTATGCATCGCAGCTTCGATTTCACCAAGTTCGATTCGATGTCCTCTGATTTTGACTTGTTCATCGATTCGGCCCAAATAGACAAGATTTCCATCCCGCAAGCGTTTAGCCAAGTCGCCTGTCTTGTACATCTTCGTTCCCGGGGCAAACGGGTTATCAACGAACTTCTCTGCTGTTAAATCCGGGCGCTTCCAATATCCTCTGGCCACACCGGCTCCACTGATATACATTTCACCAGGTACCCCGATCGGCACCAGGTTCCTGCTGGCATCCGCCACATAAATATTCGTATTGGCGGCCGCAGTGCCTATTGGTACGAATTCTCGGCTATCCCGTTTAGCGTCGTATCGATAAATCATACAACCGACGACCGTTTCCGTCGGTCCGTATTCATTGAATATGTCCAGTTGGCCTTTAAACTGCTCGCTGACACTTTGGGCCAGCCGGGTGCTTAAATTTTCTCCGCCCACGATCATTTTCCGAATTGTCGTTCCATCGGCTATATTCATTTCTTTGAGTACATGCAAATGAGCCGGGGTCAGTTTGATCATATCTATTCTTGGGTCCTGCATAATCGTTGAAAGCACCGCGCTTTTGTCATCTCCATCATAGACAATGACAGTATTTCCCGTGACCAACGGTGTGAAAATCGAAGTCACCGTTAAATCGAAAGAGACGGACGAATACAAGGGGAAGTTGGTTTTCTCGCCCTTCACATAAACCTCTTTCGCCCACCAAATATAATTGGCTAATCCTTGGTGCTCAATGAGTACGCCTTTCGGATTCCCCGTGGAACCCGACGTATAGATCATGTAGGCCAAATCATGCGCATCGCTGATCGATTCAAGATTCGAGCGATCCTCATGATAAGAGCTTTCCTCATCCAAAAGCACAATGTCACCGTCAGGCGTTAATTGTTTATGCAGATGGAGCTGTGTCAAAACAATCTCCGCCTCTGAATCTTTCAGCATATATTGTATCCGATCCTCCGGATACTCCGGATCAATGGGCACGTATGCGCCGCCGGCTTTTAGAACAGCCAAAATTCCAACAATCAGCTCGATTCGATGCGGGCAGATGATGGCAACGAACTGATCCGCTTGTACGCCCTTCGTTCTTAATGTTCGCGCCAATTGGTTTGCCCGTTCATTGAGCTGCCTGTACGTGTACCGCTCATTGCCAAATATAACGGCTTCATGATCAGGCCGCTGTTTGGCTTGCTTTTCAAACCATTGACAGACTGTTTCATCGTGCGGAAACGGCGTCTTCGTGTCATTAAACTCCATCAGAAGTTGATGCCGTTCGGTATCAGATAGCATAGGAACGGAAGACAAGGATTTCTCCGGCTCCTTGACAAGGCTATCCAAAATGCGGGTATAGTGCCCTGCTATCTGTTCAATGGTTTCTTGTTCAAACAGCTTTGGATTAAAATCGAAATGCATCTCCAACTGTTGCCCGGCATCTTCGATCGTTAGCATCAAATCATATAAAGAGACTCCGGGATTTCGTTCTTTCACCCTAAACGTACATCCGTTTTGCCGGATTTCATGAAATTCAATATTTTGAAACACAAACATCGTGTTAAACAGCGACTTTCCTGTTGTTTCCCGGTGTACATTTAATTTCTCCACCAACCAGTCAAATGGATAGTCCTGGTTTTCGAAAGCGTCAAGCGTCTGCCGCTTGACTTCTTCCAAGTAATCCGTAAACCTTTTATTAGCGTGTGGTTTGGTACGAATCCCAATGGTTTGAATGAAAAGACCGATCATGCTTTCAATATTCGGATGATTTCTTCCGGAAACAGGCGTGCCTACGACGATATCTTCTTGGCCCGTATATTTGTGAAGCAGCACTTTGTATGCAGCCAAAAGCACCATATACAGAGTCGTGCCCGCCTTTTGCGACATTTCTTGAAGCGAACGGATTAAACTTGACTGCAAGGAGCATGTCACACGCTGCCCTTCAGAAGACCATTCCATCACGCTTGAACCGTCTGTCGGCAGTTGGGTGATGGGGACTTCTTCCTTGAATTGCTCCAGCCAGTATTTCTCCTGCTGCTCCATGGTCCCTCCATTCAACCACTCGTTTTGCCATTCTACGAAATCTTTATATTCAAATTCAATTTCCGGCAATGGCTTACCATGATATAAAGCGAATAATTCATTTGTAAGTATGTTGGCGGAATAACCGTCCGAAATGATATGATGCATATCGATGAGCAGCTCCGCCTGCTCGCTATCGATCTTGATCAGCTCCGCGCGAACCAAAGGAGCTCGTTCAAGGCGGAAAGGTTTTACAAACTGATCTGCATAGGCTTCAAATTCGTTCCGATCCATCGAACGGACACGAACGTTATAATCAAGCCCGTTTGCAATCTGCTGCACAATTTCGCCATCTATGATGTGAAAAGAAGTGCGAAAAGCTTCATGCCGCTGCATGACTTGTTGTAGGGATGCGATCAAGGCTTGCTCATCGTACTGCCCCCTAATCGATATTTGGCCAAACATATTTTGCGACACTTGATTCGGTTCCATTTGATGCAGGAAATATACTCTTTGTTGCGCTGGCGATGTCCGGTAAAAGGCTTTCTGCTCAACAGCCTTCATCGGGGGCGATATGACTTTCTTTTCACTCCGGATGAAACGCGCCAACTCCTTAACGGTCTGATGGTTGAAAAATTGTCCTATGGAAACTTTTTGATTCAATGTTTTCTGAACTTTGGAAAGCATAAGCGTCGCTTTTAGCGAGTTTCCTCCCAGAGCCAGGAAGTGATCCGATCTGCCCACCCGCTCAAGGCCTAAAAGTTCCTCCCAGATCTGTGCCAGCTGTCGTTCCGTTTCATTTTCCGGCTCTTCGTAGACGGCAGCACGATCCGCCGTATTGCTTAATGTTGAAGAGACTCGCAGCTGATGATCGGCATACAGCTCATGCAAAGCTTGTTGATCTTCATCGGAAAACATCGTCAAAGAATCGAGAGGGACAGAGTCCCCCTCAACCATTTTTTGCAGCAATTTCGCAAAGCCCGCTCCCCACTTTTCCATGATCTCCGGACTGATGACGTTCGTATTAAAATCGAAATCAAGAACATATTCTTGACCCGAGTCCGTTACGTTAAGAAATAAATCGTATGAAGTGCATTTTATAGGGTACGCCATAAGGTCAGCCTCGACCTTTCCGAGATGCAGTTTTCGAAAAGGTCTGTCCAAATTAAAAATAATCCGCATATCCGGCACTTGATCGTGCGGAAGCTGTCTGGCCACCAGTGTCATCGGAACGGCTTGATGCCGCATGACTTGATTCATGGTTTCCTTCATACGGCCCAGGTAACCGGATAAGGTGCTTTCTGAAGAAGCTGTGTTCTTCACCGGAACCATATTGACGCAATTTCCAATCAGCACATCGTGTTTCATATGCGATTGACCTGCGGTTGGAATCCCGACTACAAGACCGGACTGCTTGGTAAGCTGATGCAGAAACAGATGAAATGCGCCCAGCATCGTTACAAATACGCTGTTTTTCATCCGAATGCTTAATGACTTTAAAGCCTCGCTTAATGGCCGGCCCAGTGTAACTGTATACCGGTCCCCCTCATAACCATGCGGATAACTGGAAGAAGCCATGCTGGGCAAGAATGCCTGCGGTATTGGTTCAGAGAGGTGCTGCAGCCAATAGCGAACACTTTCTGAATAATGACCGTTCTTTATCTGCGCTTGCTGCCAGTCTAAATATTGGCGAAACGGAGTAACCTCATCCGACGGAAGCGGTTTTCCTTGTGCAACTGCGGTGTAAGTGCTCTCCAGCTCTTGTACAAAAACAGCGATCGACCAACCATCGGTGATGATATGATGGAATGTAAGCACAATCAGATGTTCGTCTTGGTTCGATTTAAGCACATGAACTCTAAACAAGGGCTTCTGTTCGTGAAAATGAAACGGCCGCTTGGCGTCTTCTGTCAGCCATTTCTGAATTTCCGCTTCCCGAAGCTCATCCGGGTGACCGGTAAAATCGATGAAAGGAATGTCCACATTCATCTGTGCCTGCACTTGCTGAACTTCGTCATCGACATGAATGACCGTACGTAAAGCGTCATGGCGGTTGACAATATGCTGCACCGCTTGTTTTAACAGCGTATGCTGGACTGCTCCCTTCACTTTTAGCATAATGGATTGGTTCAAAGCCGCAGAAGCTTCATTCCCATAATGGGATACCATAACCAATTGTTTTTGTTCAGGAGAAAGCTCATACGTTTCGGGTTCTTTATGTCCCCCGTCATCAGGGGAATCCGGACCTTCCGGAATAAATCCGCCTCTGCGAAGATCTTTCACCGTTTCTTGAACGGCTTGAATGATATAAGCAATATCATCCGAGGTATGAGCCGTAGACAGGAAGCAGTTGCGTCCTTCCCAAACATAGACCCCTTTATAATTGAGATGATAAAAGAACAAATCATTATCAACCGATGAGACAAATCGGAATAAGGAGCCGAATTGAACCATCCGAATCGGCACTTGCGATTGCTCAAAATAGCGATTCAATTGATCGACCAAGTAGGTTGTCTTTTGATTTAACCGCTCATACAGATGTTCTCCTTCGGATTGAAGGTGCCGAAGCACAGCTAATGACATTCTCATGGTAAGCGGATGAGTATTGAAAGTGCCGGCCACAAACGTGCGTTTCGCCTCGTCCGTTGGATAGGAGTCGTCTCCATACTGCCAGACTCCGCCATCGATCGCATTCATGAACTCAGCTTTTCCGGCAACAATACCTAACGGTTGCCCGCCGCCGATGATTTTCCCGTAGGTTACCAAATCGGCTTGAGTGCCGAACCATTCCTGCGCGCCGCCGAGTCCGATCCGAAAGCCCGTAATAATTTCATCCATAATCAGGGCTGTCCCGGATTGTTGCGTGATCGCTCGCAGTTCTTTCAAAAATGATTCCGGTTGCAAATCCGGCCTGCGGCTTTGCACCGGTTCCACCAATACCGCTGCCAATTCATTTCCAAGGCTGCGAATAACGTCCAACGAATCCGGATGATTGTAATGTAAAATAATCAAATCATTCATAAAGTTTTGCAGTATGCCCGGAGCCAGCGGATTGGCAGGCTCAGCCCCGCCTTTCGTATTGGCTGCCCCTAATACGCCGTCAAACGTACCGTGATAAGACCCCGAGAACACTACAACTTTCTTTCTGCCTGTTGCCGCCCTCGCCAAACGGAGGGCAACCATGACCGCCTCTGTTCCGGAATTATAGAAAGCGACCCTTTCTACCCCTGTGCATGAACGGATTCGCTCTGCAACTTCTCCGGCGACATTCGACATCGGACCAAGCGGCGGCAATGCCGAATGCGTTGAATCAAGGAGGACTTGCGTAATAAAGGACGGATGATGTCCAAAAAGGTTGACCCCGAAGCCCATGGTGATATCGATATATTCGTTTCCATCAACATCCCACATTCTGGAACCGTTCGAACGTTCGGCGACGATCGGATACACCATTTCTTTCCAATATGAACGGAAGCTGGACAAGTTGCGGTTATTTGCATGAGCAAATCGGGTTTCGTCCGTGTATTGCTTGGAACCTTTCGTTTTGTCTACGTACTTCTCGATAAAAGCTTCTAAATATTGTTTTTGCTGTGCAGTATAGTTGCCCTGCTCATGCAAGCGTTGAGACTGAAAAGGAATATAAGGCTTCGCTTCTTGAGTCAATTTCTTTTCTGCAGAGACAGACGGAGGCCCCTGTTTGGAAGAAGGGATCAATTTTTCTTGCTGCATAGCGTATTCTTCCACTGCAGAATGATGACGGTTGTTTCTCAACGAATTAAAGCTGTTCAATTGAGCTTGTAAGGTGTGCTCGATTAATTGATTTTGAGAAGCAATAATTTTCTCCAACATATGCTCTTGATGATCTTCCGATTCGGGCTGTGCTTCTGATGTAACAAGCTCTTCTTGCGTCGTAACATTCTCTTGAGGCGGAGTGGATGCAGTCGATGGAGCAGCGTCTGCCAAGTAATCTACGACACTTTGAATGTTGTTCATCGTATCAAAAAATCGTTCCATGGGGATGTCCACATCAAATTCATCTGCGATGGCTTTTTTGACCTGGGCCAGCATGATGGAATCCATTCCGAACCCGATAAAATGGGCATTCAAATCGATCTCATCTGCTTTGATTCCCGAAACATTGCTAATCACAGTCTTCAAGAAGGATTCAATGTGCGCCTTCGTATGATTCATATCCAATGCTGCTTCCCCTCCCTCTTTGCTTTCCTTAGCGTGCAAATGGTCAGCTTCAACCCAACATCGATTCCGTTCAAACGGATACAATGGCAATGGAGTTTTTTGTACAACTTCATTGGAATATAACGCGCGCCAATCAATCACGGCTCTTTGCACAAATAATTCAGCGACACGATTCAACCATTTGATTCGTTCATCCTTTGTGTAGGGACGATGCTGCATCAGATGAGAGACTTGTTTATTCAGATGGTCTTTGTCGGCAGGCAGTATTTCCTTCATGTTCTTGTCACCAAAGTATACTTGGTGAAGAGCTTTTTCGCCTTGAATCAAGCAGGCCAGCTTATCCATTAATTCTTGCTTACTGGATACAATCATGGCTATACAATGATCTAAATGAGCCCTTCCTGTACTGGCCGTATAGCAAATGGACTTCAGTGAAGCTTGATTGTCATCAGAGACATATTGCCGATACCGATGAGCCAGTTCGTAGAGCGCGGTTTCAGTATGGGCGGATAAAACAAATAGGTACGGCTCGTTCCCTGCCGCCGGTGCATACTCACCTTCAGGAGTATGTTCTTCCAGAACCATATGCGCATTCGTCCCGCTAAAACCGAACGAGCTGATTCCACATCGCATGGGTCGGTCATCAGCTGTGAAATCCATAACTTCTTGATTCACATAAAATGGGGAAGATTGAAAATGCATTAACGGATTCGGTTTATTAAAGTGCGCTAATGGCGGGATTTTTTTGTGATTCAACATGAGGACAGATTTTATCAGTCCAACGATGCCTGCCGCTTCAAACAAATGTCCGATGTTCGCTTTAACGGAGCCAATCGAACAAAATTGTTTCTTTTCCGTATACTTCTCAAACGCTTTACAAAGCCCGTTAAATTCAACCGGATCACCTAGCTTGGTACCGGTGCCATGCGCTTCGATGAAAGACAGCGATTCAGGAGCAATGCCCGCGTCTTTCCAGGCCGTCTCAATGACCTCGGTCTGAGCTACCGGATTCGGTGCGGTGATTCCAACGGTTGTCCCGTCTTGATTCATCGCGCTTCCCTTGATCACGCCATAAATATGATCTCCGTCGCGAATCGCAGCCTGCAAAGGTTTCAACAGAACTGCCGCCACGCCTTCGCCAGCGCCTGTGCCGTCCGAATCTTCGCTGAACGTTTTGGTGAACCCATCTGAAGATTCCATATCGAGTCCGATACGCAGCGGCAATAGCGATGTTCGAATACCTCCGGCGAGCGCCATTTCACAATCGCCTGTAAGCAAGGATTTGCATGCCATATGAACAGCCACAAGCGATGAAGAGCAAGCCGTATCCACGGTGACCGCCGGTCCTTTTAAATTTAAAAAGTAAGCGATTCGACTCGCTAACACGGAAGGAAGATTGCCCGCAATATAATGATGAAGTTCCTCCGGATAATTCGCAGAGAGAAGACGTTCGTAATCGTAGCCCACCTTCGAGTATCCTGCATAAACCCCGACCTGACGCCCGCTAATGGTGTCGCCGGCATAGCCTGCATCTTCAATCGCATGCCATGCGGATTGCAAAAACAGCCTTTGATTGGGGTCCATGAACTGTGCGGTTTTGGGAGCTAAACCAAAGAACGAATAATCAAATCGGTCGATTTCATCTAAATAGCCGCCCTTAATAAACTGACTTTCATTGAAATCGCTTCGAATGGACCGTAAATAATCCATCGCATCTTTGACTCTTGGTGCAGGAAATTGTCGAATGCCATGCTCTCCTCTTTCAAGCAGGCGCCAAAAATCACTCTTATCCGCTGCTCCTGGAACATTGAGCGACATCCCGATAATGGCGATGTCTTTCGACGAAAAATGGCTTGGCTTCTCTGTATCGGCTTGCTTGATTTCAGCATGGCTTTCAGCAAGAAATGCCGCTAAATCTGCGATAGAAGGATATGTAAAGAGATCGTCAACCGCAAGCTCGCGACCAAATCTTTGTTCTATGCGTTCGGCAATTTGTGATAACTGTATTGAAGTTGCGCCTATGTCAAAATAACGATCGTTTAGGTGAATCTTTTTCCCGGCCAGCACTTCGGAAAAGATAGACAGCAATTCCGTTTCTATCTCATGAATGGGAGTCTGAACCGGTTCCTTCGGATTGCTCTCCAGACATTCCTTGATTTTGGCTGACTCTATCGAAAATGTCCCTGACTCATACTGCTCAGCCAATTCATATCGCTTAACCTTTCCGCTTGTCGTTTTTGGCAGCTTTCGGATCGGAAGTACTTCTTTAATGCTCCATCCACCTCGTTGGTACAAATGCTTTTTAATGTCTTTGACAAGTGGTGCAAACTGATCCGGGGATTTTTTGAAAACGACAAAGAGTACGATTTCACTGCTTCGTGTCTCTTGATCATATATACCGCAGGCTGCAACTCTTCCTAAATCAACCCCCTCCATTTCCATGGCGACTCGTTCAATATCATGAGGATACACATTTTTTCCGTTCACAAAAATAATGTCTTTTTCCCTTCCAGTTACGACTAAGTTACCTTCTCTAATGAAACCAAGGTCTCCCGTTTTCATCCATCCATCGGGAGTCAGCGCTCTGTTCGTACTTTCGGGGTTATTATAATACCCTTGGGTCACATTTTCCCCCTTGATCTGGATATGCCCGATAAATCCGTCTTCCAATCTTTCGTTTGCTTCATCGCAGATTCGAATTTGACAGTAATCAATAGGCTGTCCCACTTCGACAAAAGAAGCGCAATTTTGATCCTCTTTGCTTACTTCAACTGCTCTTTCACCCAGATTTAAATGATCGCGATGCAAATACACAGGGACAAATTCTTCTCCAATTTTAGAGCACGCTGCGCCAACCGAAGCTTCCGCTAAACCGTAAACATTCAAAATGGCAGATCTTTTCATATTGAACACTGCGCATCTACTCAAAAATTCGTCACATAGCTCTGGCAATATAGGTTCTGCGCCGTTTGCGATAACCCTGATATGGGATAAATCCCAGTCGAAACTTTTGTCTTTCAGAAATTTAAGGAAGTAATTATATCCAAAATTAGGAGATGATAGAATGCTGGCTTTATGTTCATGGGCCTTTTTCATCCAAAGAATGGGTCTGCGGATAAATAATTCTGTCGGCATTAAATTTTGATTGATTCCAACCAAGATGGGAGCAAGGTGGAAAGCAATGAGCCCCATATCATGGGTTAAAGGCATCCAAGATAAAAAAGCATCTTTCGAGTCAAGAGCCAGAGCACTCCGAATGGCGCGCGTATTATGGATTAAGTTATGATGGGTTAACATAACCCCTTTCGGGTTCCCTGTCGATCCGGAAGAAAATTGAATAAAGGCCAGTTCATCCGCACCTGGTTCATATAATGAAGCGGGCTGATTGTAGATTCGATCTTGAATGATGTCGGATTTCTCGCTTAATTGATGATGGAAATCCTGCATATCGTGTTCTGCAGCGTACTTTTTTATTTTTTCCAATGCCTTTTCAGAGGCAATCAGAAACGGATTGTTTAATATATTCCAAATGCGCCATACCTTTAGCTTATGGTCATCATCTTCTCCGATACTGACCGGTACCGGGATCATTCCTCCTAATAAACAAGCCCAAAAAGCGACGACAAATGATTTGTTTTCTTGGATTTGAAACACAACTTCTTGCTTCGGTTGAATGCCGATATGTTGTAAGTAACCGAGAAATCCTTGCGCCTCTTCAAACAATTGGCGATAAGATATAAACTTCTCGGTTTTATCGGATTCGATAAAACGGATCCCGTGATCCGTTTGATTGCTTCTTTCCCGAATGACATCGACTAAAGTTTGAAATTGATTGGTAAACATAGGTCAGATCCCCTCCAGGGCAGCTTTATTTTAAGATCCGCAATTGTTCCCAAGTCGGAAGCTGTTTAGCCTCGAAAATTAATTGACATAAATGGAGCGAATGCTCGAGTTCTTCTTCTGAAAGTTCATTTTCATTTCTTTCCATTTTTTCTTTGAGCGGTTGTAATTGCGCAAATAATGGTGTCGCCAGATTGGAATAAGCTGATGCATTTTTGTTATAATTTCGCGCAATGATGGATTGAATCATCATTTTATGCAGTTGTTTCTTGCGTAAATGGACAACATTTTTATTTCTTTCCACCGAATTGGACAGTAAATGAAGGTCAGTTGTTTGACCTAAAGAGTAAGCTGCGATATGACTCGTTGTTTTTTTCAATAGACTGACCAAGACGTTCTTGGGACCCATTTCGATGACTTCCGTGACTCCGTGCAAAAGCAAGTAATGCATCGATTCTGCCCATCTTACCGGCATCGTCATGTGCTGACGCAAATGTTCCCTGACCAAATGTCCATTATGGTACGGAACCGCTGTGACATTCGAAATGATCGGCCATGCAGCATCCTGGAAGGTATACTGATTTAATGCAGCCTGGAATTGTTCGGCCGCTGATCGCATCATCGAACTATGAAAAGGAGCGCTGACGTTCAAATAAGTGTGCTTAGCCCCCAGTTCCTCCGCTTTCTTAATGACAAATTCCACAGCTTGCCGATGTCCGGAGATGACATGCTGTTGATCCGAATTCATGCAAGCCACGCCTACCGGGCGGTCTGCCGTCGAAATTCCCGCACACAGCTCTTGCAATGGTTGGATATGGATCTGAGTGATGGCGGCCATCGTTCCCAGCTGCTGGGGATCTGCATCTTGCATGAGAACCCCTCGTTGCCTGACAAGCTTAACGGCATCCTGAAAAGAAAGGGCGCCTGCACAAACAAGCGCTGAATATTCTCCCAAGCTATGACCTGCCAGAAAGTGCGGTTTAACCCCTATTTCCTGCATATACACTTGATAGGCAATGACACTAACCGTTAAAATGGCAGGCTGTGCATTCATTGTCCTTGTCAATTCGTTCATATCTGCGTCAAAGCACAGTTTTTTGACATCCATGGAGATGGCATCGCTTGCCTCTTCAAATAATCTTTTCGCAAGCGCAAAATCATTCCAAAAACTTTTACCCATCCCTATAAATTGGGAACCTTGTCCAGGAAATAAAAAGGCAAGACTGTTCATTAGCTCCCTCCAATCTAATCGACAAATTATCCATAATAATACATAATGTGACTTTATCTAGCACTATAGCATAATCATAACAATCTGTATAGGATATTTATGGAAGGGTCATGTTTTATTCATAAATCAACATGGCACCAAAACTGAAAAAACGGTATGCCTGATGGATTTTGTTAAGAGTTTGTAAAATAAAATCGTATGATGAGGTTGACCAGCAAAATCAGGTTAACCTCTTGTGTGTTCATGTCCGAGGAAAATAAAGGGTTAGACCTCCATACCGCTGTTTATTGGGCTATCGATTGCGTTTTTTGGTGCCGATGGTTTTGGACCATTTAACGACTGATATCAGTCGTGTTTAATTGTTCCAGTTTAAGTGAAAAGTTCTTTCCATGATTTTTTCATTTTAGGATTCGTTTCAACAAGTATCCCAAAATCATATTCTAAAACACTATATAAACAATCCTTTTACCCTTGGACTGTAGGCTTCTCAATAGTTATTTGCGTCTGTTAAACGAAACCTAACTAGAACAGGCTTTTCGATTTCTTCATCAGTTAGTAGTTCATAAAAGGTCATCTCCAGAGATTTTTGCTGGCATACAGTAAGTACAACGATCCTTCATTTGTTTTCTTGTCTTGTCTCTTCTTCCCTTCAGTATCTATCAATCGTTTTAAATTGATATCCTGCTGTGAGATAAACATGCAAAACTTGTTTGAAAATTATAATATCTGTTCATACTGAATATGAAATGCTGCAAAAACATCTTGAAATTTGAAAAGGAGGATTACTTTATGTCAGGCCCATCTTTAAATAAATTAGATGCTCATAGATCCATCCATGATGGTGCCGTAACTGAAGGAAGAGATTTAATGGAAGTATTAGAACGGGTATACGGTGAAAAACATAAAAAACACGCCATTATTGCAGCTCG
This sequence comes from Bacillus swezeyi, assembly GCF_001969815.1. Taxonomy (GTDB): domain Bacteria; phylum Bacillota; class Bacilli; order Bacillales; family Bacillaceae; genus Bacillus; species Bacillus swezeyi. The sequence continues at coordinate 81,476 of NZ_MRBK01000007.1, forward strand.
TGCTCTCCTGGATCATTGGGAAACTCGTACAATTTCACATGCGGACTCAGAAGAAGAGGGTTTATACAAAAGAAAGCTCGAAGAAAATCCGGATATCTCACATACACTGAGTATGCTTAAACGCGACCATGACTTGCTTCGAATTCTTGTAAAAGAGATTAAAGAACGGCTAGATGAACAAGGAGTAAATGATGATGTGATCGATCGGTTTAAAGCGATATATGTTCTGGTTCAAATACATAATCGGGATGAAGAATCCTACTTGCTAGATCATCATTAACCATTTTGGGGACCGTTATATCAGATGGGGACTACATTCAATTCAGCCACTCTGGATTCACGCCGAAGTGGCTTTTTGAGATGATCATGATTCATTTTTCCGTTCCATGTATTTCAGCCCTTTTTTCGGATTCATTTTTCTATAAACGATATACTTTCGTGACAGGTATTCCAAAGGCAAACTCCATACATGAACTAACCTCGTATAAGGCCAAACAGCAAATAATACAAACGCTGACAAAATATGAAGTTGAAACCCCGGTGGTGCATTCATCACTAAATATGGAGAGGGCTGAAAGCTTAAAATTCCTCTGAACCACGGACCTATGGTTGCCCGATAATCAAATTCTCCTCCTGTGGCTGTAAAGCCGACAGTATTGGTAAATCCAACGACGGTCACAACGCCGATTAACAGCAATACATAAAGATCTTTCTTTGAGCTGTTTCTCCTTACCCTTTTGCTTTTAAGGCGGCGCACTGTCAACAATGCACCTCCAACAACCATCATGACTCCGGCAGCTCCTCCGAACCATATTGCGCCAAAATGATACATATGTTCAGTTACTCCGATAACATCATAAAATCCTTTAGGTATCAGCACCCCTGCCACATGTCCGAAAAACACAAAAATGACGCCGTAATGAAACAGTGTACTCCCCCACTTCAATAATTGATCTTTTTGGATAAATTCGCTTGATTGGGCAGACCATCCGAATTGATCTGTATTATAACGATGGATATGGCCGACAACAAAAATAGTCAACGATAAATAAGGGATGATCACCCATAAGAAATAATCTAATTCTGTCATAACGATCCCTCCAAATTGATTTAACCCGCATGATGATTCAGGTCGTTTTCATGAGGCGGCAAATATGTTGCAAAGGCTGCTAAACAAGCTTTTAATAAAAAGCCATACGGATTATCCTCTTTTTCAAGTTCTGTCAGTAATTGATCAATTGCTTTTTTGTGAATGAAAAACACTTTTTGAACAAAGTCTTTATCAGCCATAGATGCAAACTCTAAGATAAGCGGTAAATAGTCCGGCAGTTCATCATTTTTAATGTAGAATCCGGCTTTTGCAAACTCCATTTTTAATTTAACAAAAGCTAATCCGCGCTCCCTGTTCTCTCCAAACCTTCCATGAGTTAAATAAAGCGTTTTTGGTTCACTGAAGTCAAACCACTGAACATAATTCTCACACAATACTTTATAAGCGTTTTCATTCACATAGGTCATAAACTGCCGGAGACAATGATTCATTCCTTTGTTCTCAATGGCATTAACCATTTGATTCACTTCTTCTGATTCGGTCCATTCTTTATCTGGATATCTCAAGAATAAGGAACAAAGTTTAAACACTAGTCTATCTTCTTCCATCCATTGCTTTTCCATTTAGATCACTCCAATATTCTTCACTGAACGCGTATAAGTCTTCATATTTTTCAGTGCCCAAACTGCAGCCTGAGCAGCCTTCCATAAACTCGTAACCCGCAGAGCCTTGGCCGGCATACATATCCCCAGCCTCTTCCCGATGAGCTTTCGGAATGACGTAACGATCATTATATTTAGCTATGGCGGATAATTCATACAATTCTACAGCTGTTTCTTCTGTTAAACCGGCATCTTTGAGTATGGTGTTATTAAACGGTTGCTTTAGGTTTACACTTCTCATATAACTTCTCATGGCAACCATCTTCTTTAACACCCGTTCAATTACTTTTGTATCACCAGCTGTCATCAGGTTTGCAAGGTACTGGATTGGAATTCTAAATTGCTTGATTGTCGGAAAAATGATACCAGGGTCTAATGTATCAATTTGACCGCTGAACGTGTTGGTGATAGGGCTTAATGGCGGAATGTACCATACCATTGGCAAGGTTCTGTATTCCGGATGTAAAGGAAGTGCAACCTTATGTTCCACGGCAAGCTTATATACGGGTGATGCTTGGGCTGCTTCTATCCAATCTTCCGGAATTCCATCTTTTTTTGCCTGTCTTACGACTTCTGGATCATGTGGATTTAAAAAAATATTCAAGTGTGATTCATATAAATCCTGTGGATTTTTAACAGATGCCGCCTCTTCTATTTTATCTGCGTCATATAGAACGATACCGATGTAGCGCAAACGGCCGACGCAAGTCTCAGAGCAAACCGTTGGCTGACCATTTTCAATACGCGGAAAGCAAAACGTGCACTTTTCAGCTTTATTCGTCTTCCAGTTAAAATAAACTTTTTTATACGGACAGCCTGACATGCAAAAACGCCAGCTTCGACATGCGTCCTCATCAACAAGAACGATACCGTCTTCATCACGTTTGTAAATGGCACCAGATGGACAAGAAGAAAGACATGACGGATTGATGCAGTGTTCACAAATTCTTGGCAAATACATCATAAAGGCTTGTTCATACTCTTGAATGACCTGTTCATCAACATTGTGCATATTCGGGTCTTTTTGACCTGTTTCATAAACACCTGCAAGATCGTCTTCCCAGTTTGGCCCCCATTTTAAATCGATGTATTCACCAGTAAGCTGGGAGATAGGCCTTGCCACAGGCTGATGTTTTTTCTGGGGACTCTTTATTAAATTTTCGTAATCATAGGTCCAAGGCTCATAATAATCATCAATATGAGTTAAATCAGGGTTGTAAAAGATATTGAACAGCTTTTTGGCGCGACCGCCGGCTTTCAGTTCGATTTTCCCGTTTTTTAACGCCCAGCCTCCTCGGTGGGTGTCTTGATTTTCCCATTCCCTCGGGTATCCGACACCCGGTTTTGTTTCAACGTTGTTCCACCACATATACTCGGCACCTGTACGATTCGTCCATGTATTATTACAGGTCACACTGCATGTGTGGCAGCCAATACATTTATCAAGGTTCATCACCATTCCAAATTGCGCTTTAATCTTCAAGCCAATCCACCTCGTTTCGTTCTAATTTACGAATGACGACTTGTTCATCTCTTTGGTTGCCTGTTGGTCCATAGTAATTAAATCCGTAGCTAAGCTGGGCGTATCCTCCAATCATTTGTGTCGGCTTGACGTGAATTCTTGTCGGGCTATTAAAAGTCCCCCCGCGATCGTTTGTAATTGTTGAGCCCGGAACATTAATCGTTCTGTCCTGCACATGATACATAAAAGCTACGCCTCTCGGTAATCGATGACTGACAACAGCCCTTGCGACAACAACCCCATTGCGGTTGTACATTTCAAGCCAGTCATTATCTCGTATGCCCACAGTCTCCGCATCTTTATTATTCATCCATACATGCGGTCCGCCCCGGAACAGCGTAAGCATTGGCAATGTGTCATAATATGTGCTGTGGTAAGACCATTTAAAATGCGGTGTTAAATAGCGCAGTTTTATTTCTTGTTTTGTTGATGCAGGCTGACCATCCTTATCATAGAAAGCAGCTTTTCTTAAAGGTGCTTTAAATGTCGGCAGATCTTCCCCAAATTCCTGCATGATTTCATGGTCGAGGAAAAAATGCTGCCTGCCCGTTAAGGTTCGAAATGGAATAAGCCGCTCTATATTTGTCGTAAAAGGTGAGTAACGGCGATTACCGGTTTCCGTCCCGCTATAAACCGGAGATGATAAAACCTTTCTAGGCTGAGCTGAAATTTCGTCAAAGGAAATATGCTCTTCAGCCCGTTCGATAGCTAGGTCTTTTAATTTCTGCCCTGTTTTCTTTTCCAATGTATCCCAAGCTTTCATCGCAAGTGAACCGTTTGTTGTACTGGATAACGTTAAAATAGCCTCCGCAGCATTTCGGTCTGCTGAGATGTCGGGACAATCTTTATATTCCTTTGTACTTTTTGCCGTGCCTAATATATCTTTTAATTCGTCATACTCCTCTTTAGCATCCCAGCTTAGTCCCTTCGCTCCGATTTTTTCTCTTATATTCGGTCCCAGCGCAATGAATTTATCGTATACTTTGGTAAACTCCCTTTCTACGACATGAATGAGCGGGAAATTCTCTCCGGGAACAGGTTCGCTTCCATCCTTTTTCCAATCGGGAATCAATCCCAGCGCCTGCGACGTCTCATCTGAAGTATCATGAAGAAGCGGCGTAGCCACAATATCTTTTATTGTCTCTGGAAGATACTTTTCCGCTAAAGTTTGAAATGTTTTGGCCAATTTTTTGAATGTGTCCCAATCAGACCGGCTTTCCCACGGCGGTGTAATCGCTGGATTGAAAGGATGAATAAAAGGGTGCATATCGGTCGAGCTGATATCATACTTTTCATACCAAGTTGCAGCAGGCAAGACAATATCTGAGTACAGTCCTGTACCGGACATCCTGAAATCCATATTAATTAATAAATCGAGCTTGCCTTCTTGTGCATCCGATTTTGCATCAACCTCTTCTGTACTTAAGGAATGATCTTGATCTCCTAGAATGCCGGAATGTGTACCGAGCAGGTGTTTTAGGAAATATTCATGACCTTTTGCTGAACTTCCAATTAAATTGGCCCGCCATACAAATAAGGTTTTCGGAAAATTAACCGGATTACTTGGCTCTTCAATCGCAAATTTCATTTGTCCATTCTTGATTTGATCAACAACATACTTCACGGCTTCATCGGGATTAGCTGCTTTCGCCTCCTCGTATAAGGTAATGGAATTTTTATTAAACTGCGGATAGGAAGGCAGCCATCCTAATCTTGCGGCCAGTACATTGTAATCTCCAAGGTGATGATATCGAGGCTTTTCTACCAGCGGTGAAATTAAGTCTGAAGATTTTTGGTCTTCATACCGCCACTGCTCTGTCACGAAATAAAAGAAAGATGTTCCATTTTGTAAACGCGGCGGACCTCCCCAGTCACGGGCCATCGCGATCGTTTGCCATCCTTCAAGGGGCCGTACTTTTTCCTGCCCGACGTAATGCGCCCAGCCACCGCCGTTTACTCCCTGTGAGCCAGTTAATAAAACCAGATTGAGAATCGCCCGGTAAATGGTGTCAGAATGATACCAATGATTAATGCCCGAACCCATTATGATCATCGACCGGCCTTTGCTATCAACCGCATTTTGAGCGAATTCTCTTGCAATTTGAGCGACTAGCTTGCGGTCAACACCTGTCATTTGTTCTTGCCACGCAGGTGTGTATGGTTTTGGATCATCATAATCTTTTGGATAATCGCCAGGTAAACCGCGATTCACGCCTGTTTGCGCCAGCATGAGATCAAATACGGTTGTGACATAAACGGATTCACCATTTTGCCCAATTTCTTTAACAGGTACTCCCCGTGCAATAATTTGCTTTTGCTCTTGGCCAAAGTAAGGAAACTGCAGCAATAAAGTTTTGTCTTCTATTCCTAGAAAAGAGAGGGCAGGATCAAGATCTCCTAGCTGATTTTCTGTATCCTTCAAGTGCAGATTCCACTCTCCTCCTTCTGACCAGCGATGGCCGATGGTTCCATTAGGTGCGGCGTATTGATTAGAATTTTGGTCGAACACGACGGTTTTCCATTCCGCCTTGTTTACATTCATTCCTAGATCGCTCGCACGCAAAAATCGGTCTGTTTTGTAGTGGCTGCCATGCTTCTTTAATGTAATGAGAAAAGGCAAATCAGTATATTTCTTGACGTAATCTTCGAAATAGGGCGTTTTTTGATCGACATAAAATTCTTTGAGAACGACATGGGTCATCGCCATCGCCAACGCAGAATCCATGCCGGGACTGACGTTTAACCAATGATCGGCAAACTTAACAAACTCAGCATAATCCGGACTAATAGAAACCACCTTCGTTCCGTTATATCTGGCCTCTACGTAGAAATGTGCATCAGGTGTTCTCGTTTGCGGCAAATTAGACCCCCATACTAATATGTAGCTGGAGTTATACCAATCAGAGCTTTCAGGAACATCTGTCTGTTCGCCCCATACCTGCGGTGATGCCGGCGGAAGGTCGGCATACCAATCATAAAAGCTGAGTAATGGCGCGCCGATTAAGTTTAGAAACCTGGCACCGCCCGCATAACTGACCATGGACATTGCCGGAATAGGGGAAAAACCTACAATACGATCCGGACCATATTTTTTAATAGTAAAAATCAATTGAGAAGCAATCATCATGTTGACTTCGTCCCAGTTTGCCCTGACAAATCCGCCTTTACCTCGGGCTGATTTATATGTCTTTTGCATGTCTGGGTTCTCAGAAATCATTTGCCATGCGTCAACGGGGTCGTTCGTTTTTCGCATGGCTTCCTTCCATACCTTTAACAGCGCACTTCTCACATATGGATAACGAACACGTATAGGGCTGTATGTATACCATGAAAAACTTGCACCGCGCGGACATCCTCTCGGCTCATATTCAGGCATATTCGGACCGGTCGTCGGATAGTCGGTTTGTTGTGTTTCCCATGTAATAATGCCGTCTTTTACATGGACTTTCCAGCTGCAAGAACCGGTGCAATTCACGCCATGAGTGGTGCGAACCACTTTATCATGCTGCCATCTTCTGCGGTAGTATTTTTCAGACTCGCGGTCTGCAGCTGATAACGTGCTATGATTGTTTAAATCAGCGGTACGTCCAAAAAAAGTCATCTTTTTGAGTAATGGGGATATTTTTTTCTTCATGGCTATACTCCCTTTCAGATTGCTTTGCTTTTTTGGTAAAGTCTGATTGAAGTCCTATAAAAAACAATGCTTGTTTTACGTTTTTTGTGAAACATCGCTAAAGATTGCTGCATAATACATGACTTCGCCGGCATCGCTATTGACTGCACTGATTGTTAACCATTCGCGGTATTCTTCGCCGTTTTTACGCTTGTTCCAAATTTCGCCCTGCCAATATCCGTTTTTCTCGAGTTCATCCCACATCGCTTTGTAAAAACTGTTGTCATGTTTTCCAGACCTTAAGAGCCGCGGGGTTTTGCCGACAGCTTCTTCTTTTTTAAATCCTGTGACGGCAGTAAATGCAGGATTTACTTTTTGGATAACGCCTTTAGTATCCGTAACCATTACCCCTTGGCCGGTGCTTTCAACGATGTTGTCCGCCAGCCTGAGTTTGTCCGAATAAAACATCCAGATCACGATAATTAAGCTTGCTAAAGCAAATTCAGATAACGCCATGAAACCAATCGCATAATGACCTGTCAGCTGATTGACCATTGTTAAAATAAGAGGCGGAAAAAAACCTCCCAATCCTCCCATGGCGGCAACAATTCCGTTCACAATGCCTCCTTGTTTTGAAAAATAAAGAGGCACCAGTTTGAACACGGTTCCATTCCCGATTCCCGAACACAACGCTACTGTTAAAACGCCCACGGTGTATAATGCGATCGTTGGAGAAAAAGACAGGAGTATACCAGAAAACGTTAAACCTGAAAATACAATGATCAGAACTTTAAACGGATTAAATTTATCCCCGAGCCATCCGCCCAAAGGGCGAAACAATGTGCAAATCGTGATAAACCCCGCTGTACGCAGCCCCGCATCTACTTCGCTAAGCCTAAATTGAGTCACTAAAAAATTAGGAAGATATACGGTAAACGCAACAAATGAACCGAATGTTATAAAATAAAAAAGACTAAGAAACCATAGCTTTTCCTCTCGATAAACATCGATGATTTGTTCCTTTAAAGCTGTTTTCACTTTCGACTCATGTTTATCTCCTAATAAGAAATTAAGAGCAGCCAATATGATAAGCGGAATGAGAAAAAGTCTGACAGTAGCTTCCCACCCAAATTGATTTGCAAGAATGGGCGCGCCAAATGAAGTCAGCGCTGTTCCAATATTTCCGGCTCCATATATCCCATTCACAAATCCATGCCGATCTTTTGGGTAATACTTTGGCAAAGAAGTAACACCGACTGAAAAAATGGCTCCGCCGATACCTAAAAAAAGTCCGGCTATTAATAAGTCGGCAAAAGAATCGGCAAGGCTTAAATAATAGACGGGCAGTATCAAAAATAAGAGGCTTATGAGAAAAATCCGCCTGGCACCGAACCGATTCGTCCAGTAACCTATCGGAACACGAAGAACGGACCCCAATATGACCGGAATTGCAGTCACCCATGATAATTGCCCTGACGAAAGCGAGATATCTTGTTTGATATAAGTCATTAATGATGAATTCATGACCCATACCATAAACCCCACAATTAAGCTGAATGTTTGAAGGGGCAGCTGAATTTTTGTTAGCTTCATTTCCGAGGCCCTTTCTTAAAATTTTCACGTTACCTCCATCATCCCCAAATCATTGCCAGTTATGCGTTTTTTTCTGCATGCTTGTCAGTTTATTCTTCTTCTAAAATAGCGATCGGGTTAAACACTTCATAATGAATGTTGTTTTTCGGAACCCCCCATTGTTTCAGCGCATTGTTAATAGCTTTCATAAAGGAAATCGGACCGCAAAAATAAAAATCAGCATCCTTGTCTGGGTTCTGGTTTAATACCGATTGCCCGATGTTTTTGAGTGATTCTTTTGATGACGGGATTTAAAGCTTCTAAATGATCAATATGTTCACCGGCGGCATAAACGGAATATGCCAGAGCTTCCTGTTGAATGCCGCGATTTTGAGTGGGTTAATTAAATAAATGAAGCAATTCAGGGGCTTTTGAAAATCATAATTTGTAAAAATGTTTACCGATTTAGATAACTGTGATCCTTTAAAATGGGGGCAGTCGATTTCACAATTTGGATTGTTTTCTCATCAAGCACAATATTCCCTCCTTTTTTTGTTTAGGGTGATTTTTTAAATTAGATTTATGCAGAGCATGACAAAATCCTAAAACGG
>NZ_MRBK01000070.1 GCF_001969815.1 Bacillus swezeyi
TTATAGTTTAAACTATAAGTGGCGCTTTTTTTCGCTTTAAATTTGACGGGTAAATGAAAATATGATGAAAAATTTTGAGCAAAATGCATTTGGCATTATCAAAACTAAGGCGATTTTTTTGTTTAGTGGCAGAAGCGCCATAAAAAATCTATTTGGTGTTCACCCATTAGGAGTACCACCAGCAAGCGAATTCAATGTATTTTCGCCGTATATATAACAAATCTTTATATTTTTCTCCATGTTCTCCGTTTGAAATTCGCTTTAGCCCTGCATTTGTTCCCAAACCATATAAACATAAGATAAGTCTCTTTTGCAGTATTTCTGTATTAATGGCCTCTCTTGAAGCAGCTGTTTTAAAAAGTTCTGTAAAGTTTACACGCAAATCAGCTTCTTTGAGGATATCTAGTAAACTAGTTCACGAAAGGCTCTCGAGAATCCTTCTATAGATTGAAAACCGTATTCATAGGAAATATCTGTCACTCTTGCTCCTTTAATTAATTCAACATTTGCAACGGACAATCTCCTGTTTTTGATATAATCATTCAATGACATTCCAGCCATATACGAGAACATTCTTTTAAAGTGATAATCAGATATTCCTACAATTTTTGATATATCTTTTCCAGAGATTTCTTCCGTCAAATGTGCTTCAATATAATCCATCAAATTATTGAATTTCTGTAACATTCATTTCCCTCCTTTATAAATACATAATATCGGTGAAATTCATTTTTCACTCGATATTTTATATACGGAGTTTATCGGAACTTATCTTTCATTATTACTTAAATAATCATTTCATAACATTCTTTATTAGTCATCCATTCCGTTAATAGCTATTAAACGTACTCAACTGTCTTAAACGAATATGATTATTGGAAGGCAACAATCATTATTTTGGTGTTCCAGAAGAGGGAGCGATTGTTGAATAAAACTTTATTTACCCTCATCCAAAACAGGACGGGGGTTGTGTGTTGGAAGTATGTAACTTAAACAAAACTTATTATTACCTTGACATTTCCTTATTGCGGGTGGTGTCAGCTTCGCTGGTACTACCCCTACAGAAGGTTTTTGCTGAAAACAGATCAACAGAAGTATATCCCGCCCATTTTTGCAATAAAGTATTAAAACATACCGGGAAGGCGGGATGAAATGAAAAAAAACATGAAGCTTTGTTTATGTATCGCGATGATCTTGATATTGACGCTTTCTTCCCATATTCGCGGGGAAGAACCCGCCGTCCTTGCCGCAGAAGAAAAGGGCGGAATGCATCATGAAATTGAGCGGCTTTTAAAACATGATCCGAATCTAAAAGGAGCGCTCGCAGGGGTCAGCGTCAGGTCTCTGTCAACCGGCGAAATCTTGTACGGCCATATGGGTGATGTCCGCTTAAGACCGGCATCAAACATGAAGCTTTTAACTGCTGCTGCGGCTCTCAACGTACTGGGAGAAGACTATTCATTTCAGACGGAGGTTTTGTCTGACGGACAACAGCGCGGCAAAACATTGATGGGCAGCCTTTATTTAAAAGGAAAAGGCGATCCGACGCTCTTACCGACAGATTTTGATCAGCTGGCAGAAAGCATTCGCAAAAAAGGAATCACAACGATCCGCGGGTATCTCATCGGAGATGACTCCTGGTATGATGATGTCCGCTATTCACAGGATTTATCCTGGAGTGATGAAGATGCATATTACGGCGCCCAAGTCTCTGCTTTAACCGCCTCGCCAAATGAAGACTATGACGCCGGAACAGTTATTCTTGAAGTGAACCCAGGCAGTAAAACCGGAGAAAAACCCAAGGTGGCTATTACACCGAAAACTAACTATGTCAAGATCAAAAATCACGCCGAAACCGTTCCCGCTGACGGAAAGAAAGACATCGAGGTGAAAAGGAATCACGGCACAAACACGATTCAAATCAAAGGAACCATTCCCCTGGAAACATCCAAAGTCAGACAATGGGTTGCAGTATGGGAACCTTCCCGCTATGCGCTCGATTTATTGAAACAGGCT
>NZ_MRBK01000071.1 GCF_001969815.1 Bacillus swezeyi
AGAGTAGGACGCCGCCAAGCGCTTAGGAAGACCAGCTGATATCAGCTGGTCTTTTTGTTTTGCCTTATTCTCTATGTTAACCAGGTTTACAAGCTTACCAGGCGGAGATGCCAACCGTCTCTTTATCCTTTTATCTCTAGCTTAAAATGAGCAAAATTGAGGCAAGCGGAAAAATAAAAGAACTTCCCTCATGCACTGGAACTTTTTATTCCAACTTATCGTCCAAAAAAACCATGAAGTTGAATTAGAAAATAAAATGGACGATAGATATAGTGAAAAATATAGGCAGGTAGCATGAAGTTGTCGAAACAAGATGATCTTATAATGGATATTCCAGCAAATTTATTCCAGGGCTTTGAAGGGGGCGGAGGCAGATTGAAATTAACAAGTGAAGTCCTTATTTTTACGTCTCATGGATTTAATTTTCAAAACAAACCGCTGAATATTAAGGTTCATGATATAGCGAGAGTAGAAAAACAGATGATACCAAACGGGCTTAAAATCGTCTTGAAAAATCAGCAGGAATACAAATTTGTCGTCGCAAAAAGACAGGAATTCTTCAGCCGTTTGGAGAATCTATTATAGAACCATATCATCGAATATCAAGAGCAAGGCGGCAAAAGTTTTGCTGCTCTGCTCGCTGATTTGAAAAAGAAACAGAATTTTAAAGAAGGAAAACCGGCTAAGTTTCCCATAAAAAAGATGTACATATGAAGAAAAAAACTGAAAATAAAATTTTTTTAATATAGCCTTTACAAATGGGTATGTTCCCGTATATAATAGTCCTTGTCAGATCGAGAGTTACACAAATAACTGATGCGGAGGATTAGCTCAGCTGGGAGAGCATCTGCCTTACAAGCAGAGGGTCGGCGGTTCGATCCCGTCATCCTCCACCATTAATATATTTATAATGAGCCGGTGTAGCTCAATTGGTAGAGCAACTGACTTGTAATCAGTAGGTTGGGGGTTCAAGTCCTCTTGCCGGCACCACGATTTTATGATATAATATAAAAGTTGCTGAAAAAAAAGAAATGACTGTTTGATGAGTCATCAGCTTTTATTCGTAAGATTGGAGCCATTAGCTCAGTTGGTAGAGCATCTGACTTTTAATCAGAGGGTCGAAGGTTCGAGTCCTTCATGGCTCACCATTTTATGCGGATGTGGCGGAATTGGCAGACGCGCTAGAATCAGGCTCTAGTGTCTTTTAAAGACGTGGGGGTTCAAGTCCCTTCATCCGCATTGCCAATATATTTTGCGGAAGTAGTTCAGTGGT
>NZ_MRBK01000072.1 GCF_001969815.1 Bacillus swezeyi
TCAAGATGATTTTTTAATTTTATTTGAACAATCTGTGTAGAAACAAATGAAAATCAGTGGTAAAATGTACGTGGAAGCGTTTTTATTACATATTTCTGGGCAAAGGGTTCAGAAGATATATTAAGATAGTGAATTGTTCACTTGATTATTAGGTTGGGGGTAATGTTCAAATGTTTCAAAATAATATGAAACAAAGAATGACTTGGGAAGAATTTCACGGTCCGAACCTCGGCTACGTGCTGGAGCTTTATGATCAGTATGTCAAGGATCCAGAGAGCTTAGATCCTGACTTGAAAGGGATGTTTGACGATCTCGGAGCTCCCCCGGGCGAAATGAGGGCCGCCTCTGAAACACAAGGAGAGGCAAATTTCACGGCTGAATCTATTGAAAAAATCGCATCGGCGATAAAACTTGCAGAAGATATTAGAACCTATGGCCATCTAAACGCTTCCGTCAATCCATTAAGAAAAACACAGGAAAAACAAGAGCTTTTTCCGCTTGCTGAGTACGGTTTAACCAAGCAGGATGTGGAAAAAATTCCGGCATCGGTCTTATGCAAAGATGCCCCTAAAGATGTAACAAACGGTTTAGAAGCCATCCAGTACTTAAAGAACACATACAAAAAATCGATTTCTTTTGAGTTTGACCATGTGCATATCTTTGAAGAGCGCAACTGGCTGATGAAAAAGATCGAGTCGGGAGAATTATTCACCCCAAAATCAAAAGAGAAATTAATAGAGGTTTTAAGAAGGCTGACAGAAGTTGAAGGCCTTGAACAGTTTCTCCACAAAACGTTTGTCGGACAAAAACGCTTTTCAATTGAAGGTCTTGATGCGCTTGTGCCAATGCTGGATGATATTATCGCCGAATCGGTTTCTTCGGGAACGACAAGCATTAATATCGGAATGGCGCACAGAGGCCGCCTGAACGTTTTGGCGCATGTGCTCGGAAAGCCTTATGAAATCATTTTTTCCGAATTTCAGCATGCCCCGAACAAAGATCTTGTCCCGTCAGAAGGTTCAATCGGGATCAATTACGGCTGGACAGGTGATGTAAAATACCACCTTGGTGCAGACCGGCAGATTCAGGATGAACAGACAAAAGCGGCGCGCATCACGCTGGCGAACAACCCGAGCCACCTTGAGTTCATCGATCCGATCGTAGAGGGCTCTACAAGGGCCGCCCAGGAAACGAGAACAGAGAGCGGCTACCCGGTTCAAGACGTCAAAAAATCTTTGGCGATCCTGATCCACGGTGATGCGGCATTCCCAGGAGAAGGAATTGTCTCTGAAACGCTGAACCTGAGCCAGCTGAAGGGCTATCAGGTTGGCGGAGCGATTCACATCATCGCCAACAATATGATCGGTTTTACAACCGAAAGCAATGAATCGAGATCAACGAAGTATGCGAGCGACCTTGCGAAAGGCTTTGAAATTCCGATTGTGCATGTGAATGCCGATGATCCGGAGGCCTGCCTTTCAGCGGTTCAGCTTGCCATCGAATACCGCGAGACCTTCAATAAGGACTTTTTGATCGATCTGATCGGCTACCGCCGTTTCGGACACAATGAAATGGATGAGCCGTCGGCGACACAGCCGATGCTTTATGATGCGGTAAGAAAACATCCGACGGTTAAGAACATTTTTGCAGAAAAGCTGATCACAAACGGCACGATTGAAAAAGAAACCGTTGATAAGATTCAGGAATCCGTCGTGAAGCGTTTAGAGGAAGCCTATCGTAAAGTCCCGGCCAAGAAGGAAGACATGACGCATGAAATCGTTCTTCCGGAACCGGTTTCCAACGGCTTTCCAGAGGTTGATACATCCGTTGAATTTGACGTCCTGCGCAAGATAAATGAAGAACTGGTTTCATGGCCGGAAGACTTCAATGTTTTCGGCAAGCTGAAAAGGATTCTTGAACGCCGCGCAAAAGCGTTTGACGATGACCGTAAAGTCGATTGGTCGCTTGCAGAAGCGCTGGCGTTTGCATCTATTTTGAAAGACGGCACACCTGTAAGGATGACCGGCCAGGATTCAGAACGCGGCACGTTTGCACATCGCAACCTTGTTCTTCACGACAGCAAGACAGGGGACGAATTCATCGCTCTGCATCGCCTTGCAGATACGAAAGCGTCATTTGCGGTTCACAACAGCCCGCTTTCTGAAGGATCTGTTCTCGGCTTCGAATACGGATATAACGTTTCTTCGCCGGAAACGATGGTGATCTGGGAAGCACAGTTTGGAGATTTTGCAAACGCAGCACAGGTTTACTTTGATCAGTTTATCTCCGCAGGAAGGGCGAAATGGGGGCAAAAATCAGGGCTTGTCGTCCTGCTGCCTCACGGGTATGAAGGTCAGGGGCCTGAACATTCCAGCGGCAGAACGGAGCGCTTCTTGCAGCTTGCAGCAGAAAATAACTGGACCGTTGCCAATCTGACAAGTGCAGCTCAGTATTTTCATGTGTTAAGAAGGCAGGCGAAGATGCTGCTTCGCGAGGAAATCCGGCCGCTGATCATCATGACGCCGAAAAGCCTGCTGAGGAATCCGAATACCGTCTCGGAAGTGCAGGAACTGAGCGACAGCAACTTTAAGCCGGTTTACGAAATGTCCGGTCTGTCCCATCAATATGAAAAAGTGACGCGCCTTGTCCTTTCAAGCGGTAAAGTTTCGATCGATATCAGCGATTACTTTAATAAGATGGAAACCGAAAAAGATTGGCTCCACATTGCACGGGTCGAAGAGCTTTATCCATTCCCGGCAAAACATATCAAGGCGTTCTTCGGCAAGCTGCCGAATTTGGAAGAGATCGTCTGGGTTCAGGAAGAACCGCAAAATATGGGAGCCTGGAACTATATTGAGCCATATTTAAGAGAAATCGCTCCAAAAGACATTAAAGTGCGCTATATTGGCAGAAGAAGGCGTTCAAGTCCGGCAGAAGGGGATCCGACCGTTCATAAAAAGGAACAGGAACGCATTGTATCTGATAGCTTGACTCGCAAAAATTAAGGGGGAACTAAAAAATGGCGGAAATTAAAGTACCTGAATTAGCGGAATCAATTTCAGAAGGAACGATAGCCCAATGGCTGAAACAACCGGGAGATTATGTGGAACAAGGGGAATTCCTGCTTGAGCTGGAAACGGATAAAGTCAATGTCGAATTAACGGCAGAACAATCCGGCGTTCTTCAGGAAGTGCTGAAAGAGTCCGGAGACACTGTTCAGGTTGGCGAAATTATCGGCACGATTTCAGAAGGCGAGGGAGAAGGAGGCAAAGCCTCAGCTCCTCAGGCTGAGGCTTCGGAAGAAAAAACGGCAGCACCGGAAAAGAAAGATGAGCCTGCAGCAGACGCGACTGATCAAACCGAGACAGCAAAAGCAAGACCGGTCGCTTCTCCGGCTGCCAGAAAGCTCGCCCGTGAAAAAGGCATTGATTTATCAGAAATTCCGACTGGCGATCCGCTGGGAAGGGTCAGAAAGCAGGATGTGGAATCCTACCAACAAAATGAGCAGCCGCCAAAAGCTCAGGCTGAGCCAAAACGTGAAGTGCAGGCTCCGGCCGCCAAACAAACTGAAGACGCAGCGAAACCGGTTGAACGGCAAAGAATGTCGCGCCGGAGACAGACGATTGCCAAGCGCCTCGTTGAAGTTCAGCACACCGCCGCTATGCTGACGACATTTAACGAAGTGGATATGACGGCCGTCATGAATCTCAGAAAGCGCCGGAAAGACCAATTCCTTGAGCAGCATGATGTAAAGCTTGGTTTCATGTCTTTCTTTACAAAAGCCGTCGTCGCTGCCCTGAAAAAATATCCGCTCCTCAATGCGGAAATTCAAGGCGACGAACTTGTCATCAAGAAGTTTTATGATGTCGGGATCGCGGTTGCCGCTCCTGATGGTCTCGTCGTTCCTGTGGTTCGTGATGCAGACCGCAAAACCTTTGCCGATATTGAAAAAGATATCGGAGAGCTTGCGAAAAAAGCGAGAAACAACAAGCTCACGCTCAGCGAACTGCAAGGAGGATCATTCACGATTACGAACGGAGGAACATTTGGATCGCTTTTATCAACTCCGATTTTAAACAGTCCGCAAGTCGGTATTTTGGGAATGCATAAAATCCAGCTGCGTCCTGTCGCAATTGACGAAGAGCGCTTCGAAAACCGTCCAATGATGTATCTCGCGCTCTCTTATGACCACCGGATTGTCGATGGCAAAGAGGCGGTAGGCTTTTTAGTCACAATTAAAAACCTGCTGGAAGATCCAGAACAGCTTCTATTAGAAGGATAAATAAAAAAAGCTTTGACCGTTTTACGCGGTCAAAGCTTTTTGTCCATGATCTGCGGGACGGGAGAATGTTCGTCATTCTCCTGTTTTTTTATTTTTTTGGACCAGTATGTCGCAAGCCATGAGCCTGACAGGTTATGCCAGACGCTGAATACAGCGCTTGGAACTGCGGAAAGCGGAGAAAAATGGGCGGTGGCAAGCGCGGCCCCGAGTCCCGAATTTTGCATTCCCACTTCAATCGCAACGGCTTTTTGTGATGCATAATCCATTTTAAAGCACTTGGCTAACACAAATCCGAGAAACAAACCGAGGCCATTATGGAGAATGACAACGGCAAAAATCATCAGCCCTGACTGTATGATATTTTCCCGGTTGCCCCCGACAACGGCGGAGACGATGGCGACAATCCCGATCACTGACACAAGCGGCAGTATTTGCACCGTTTTTTCGACCTGTTTTTTAAAGAAAAACCTGACGATCAGCCCTGCAATAATCGGTATAAGCACCGCTTGCAAAATCGACACAAATAATGATCCCGGAGATACGGGAAGCCATTCCTTCGCAAAAAATAAAATAAGAAACGGCGTCAAAAAAGGCGCGAGCAAAGTGGAGACCGTCGTAATGGCGACAGACAGTGCCGTGTTGCCTTTTGCTAAAAATGTCATGACATTTGACGCTGTTCCCCCTGGACAGCATCCGACTAAAATGACACCGACTGCAATTTCAGAAGGCAGGCCGAGTCCATAGGCCAGTCCAAATGCGATTAAAGGCATGACGGTATATTGAACGAATACGCCGATCAGTACGTGCAGCGGATTTCTCAACAGCTCTCTAAAATCATCTGCCGTCAGAGTCAGTCCCATGCCAAACATGATCACACCGAGCAGGATAGTGATATACGGGCTGATCCAAGTAAAAGACGTAGGAAATGCAAAACCAAGCACTGCAAATAAGATCACCCAGATGGCAAAGGTTTTTCCTGCAAATTGACTGATTTTGATGAAATGACTCATATATCCAGCTCCTCACTAGTAGAAAATCTAACATTCTCCTATTATAATTAATATTCTGAATAATTCAACATGAAGAAAAAATTATAGATACCAATAATATTATTATGTAAACTGAAAGAAATGTTTGAAAACCTTGACGAATTCGTTTATGCTTTTTAAAATGATAATTTGTAGCCTAATGTGCAATTAGACCTGAGAAGAAGAGGTGCTTTAGTGGAAAATAAACAAAATATATGGTCATCAAAGCTTGGATTTATTTTAGCTTCGGCCGGCTCGGCAATCGGGCTTGGCGCGATATGGAAGTTTCCTTATGTTGCCGGGACAAGCGGCGGCGGAGCGTTTTTACTTATTTTTATTCTTTTTACTTTATTAGTGGGGCTTCCTTTATTATTAGCGGAATTTATTATCGGCAGAAAGACACAAAAAGATGCCGTTGAATCCTATAAGGAGCTTGCACCAGGTTCGCTTTGGCATTGGATCGGCAGGCTCGGCATTATCACATGCTTTATTCTGCTGTCTTTCTACAGTGTTGTCGGCGGCTGGATCATCATTTATATTTTCAAAGGATTAACGGGTGAATTGTCAAGAAGTACGGATTATGCGAATATCTTCGGAGAAACGATTGCAAATCCTTACCTCGTTTTAGGCAGTCAGCTGATCTTCATCATCATGACGATCCTGGTTGTTGCAAAAGGGGTCAGAAGCGGAATTGAAAAAGCGAGCAAGTTTATGATGCCGGCTCTCTTTATTATTTTCCTGCTCTTGATTGTCCGCTCGGTTACACTTCCTGGTTCAATGGAAGGGTTAACGTTTTTCTTAAAGCCTGACCTTTCCCATATCAAAACCGAGACGATTCTGTTTGCGATGGGACAGTCATTTTTCTCATTGAGCGTTGGAGTTTCCGTTATGGTGACGTACAGCTCTTATTTGTCTAAAAAGGAAAATCTGGCGCAATCGGCTTTTTCAGTTACATTGCTAAACGTATCTGTTGCTATTCTTGCGGGAATCGCGATTTTTCCGGCCGTTTTTTCATTCGGCTTATCTCCGGATGCGGGGCCGATGCTTTTATTTAATGTGCTGCCATCTGTTTTTCATCAGATGCCTTTAGGAATTGTCTTTTTATTGGCTTTCCTTTTGTTATTTTTATTTGCTACATTGACTTCAGCTTTTTCAATGCTTGAAATTCTGGTTTCTGCCTTATCAAAAGGAGATGCTAAAAAAAGACAGGTTTTCGCATGGATCGGCGGAATTGCGATTTTCCTATTCGGCATTCCATCAGCGCTGTCATACGGCGTGCTTCAAAATGTGACGATTTTCAATCTGTCCATCTTTGATGCAGCCGATTATCTCGTCAGCAATATTTTAATGCCGCTCGGAGCCTTGTTAATCGCCGTTTTTGTTCCGCTGAAAATACCGAAAGACGACTTGTTCGCAGAACTGAAAGAGGGCTCCAAGATCAGCAGAAAATGGTTTGCCGCCTGGCTTATCTTGATTCGCTACGTCGCGCCGATCGTCATTATCGTCGTCTTTTTAGATGTAATTGGAGTATTCAAACATTAAGAAAAAACCCCTAAACAAAAGGTTTAGGGGTTCAGGCTGTCGAGAAAATCG
>NZ_MRBK01000073.1 GCF_001969815.1 Bacillus swezeyi
CCTGCGATATACAGTTCTCCCCGACAGCCGAGCGGCAGAAGCCGCCGTTTTTTATTTAAAATATAGAGTCTCATATTGTGTCCTGAGCGGCCGATCGGAACATGGTGTAGCGTCTTTTTAGGGACATCGAAGTATGCCGCTTCAACCGTCGCTTCCGTTGGTCCATATGAATTTGTCAACGCCGCCATCGGCAGAAGCTCATGAAAACGGGAGACGAGGTGCGCTCCCAACTGCTCGCCTCCTGCAAAAACTCTTTTTAAATGTTTGATATTGGCTGGTTTATTTCTATTATTGATAGATTCCAAGAAAGAGTGAAGCATAGGAGGGACAAAATGAGCCGCTGTTATTCGCTTTTCCTCCAGCGCTTTCAAGATGACTTCAGGATCTTTTTCCCCTCCTTGAGGAAGCAGATAGACAGACGCCCCAGCAAACGGCCACCAGAACAGCTCCCATATTGAAGCATCAAATGAGTAAGACGTTTTATGGAGAATGATATCCGAGTCATTCAGCCGGTAGCGGGTTTGCAGTGAGTATAAAAAATTGACCGCTGATCGGTGTTCAACCTGCACACCTTTTGGGCGTCCTGTTGAACCGGATGTATAGATGATATAAGCTAAGCCAGCAGACGGTACCGGCAGATTCGGATTGGACGCTTTTCCGCCATTCTCACGGTTATCATTGAGCGGTAAAATGGTTCCCTCAAACATCGATGCTTCGGCAAGATCAGTTTCCACTAGCAGGATTTTTGCGCCGCTGTCCTTCATTAAAAAACGGATCCGTTCTGTAGGGTAGTCCGGGTCGATTGGCAAATAAGCAGCCCCCGCTTTTAAAATGCCATAAATCCCAATCAGCATATCTGGTGAACGCCTGCCCATCACAGCAATCACATCTTCCTGCTGAATACCACGGCCAATCAGCTTCCAAGCGATTTGATTGGCTCGTTGATTCAGTTCCCTATAGGTAATGGAGATGCCATCCGCTAAAACGGCCGGGCGCTCAGGCGACTTTTCCGCCTGCTGCTCGAGCTGATGATAAAGCGGCTGATCCAGTGGGAAATCGTTTTTTTTCATCGGGCTGAAGTTTTGCAAAAGTGCGCTCTCTTCCTTATGCGAAAGTATTGACAAACGAGCCAGCTCTAACTCAGGGTGTTGTACAGCGTTTTCAGCCAACGTTTTAAAACAATCAGCCCATTTTTGAATCGTTTCCCGTTCGAACAAATCTGTACTGTATTCAAACTGACAGTATAATTGTCCGCCGTTTTCGGCCACATACAGTGACAGGTCGAATTTAGAAATCGGGTGGCTGATGTCTTTCTGCCAAAGTTCAAGGCCCTCCATCACCAGCTCTTGCCGCTCCATATTTTGCAGCGCAAACATTGTGTCAAAGAGCGGGTTTCGGCTCATATCCCGCTGAACACCGAGATGGTCAACCAGCTCCTCTAACGGATAGTCCTGATGTTCATAGGCTTCAAGCGCTGTTTTTCGAATGTCCTGCACATATTTTTTGAAAGATATGCTGCTCACCGGATGTGTTCGAAGAGCCAATGTGTTCACAAACATTCCGAGCACAGATTCCAGATCAGCATGCGGCCTGCCTGCGATCGGCGAACCGACGATGATGTCTTCCTGGCCGCTTAGCTGCGACAATAAAACGGTGTATATCCCTAGAAGCGTCATATACAGTGTGCACCTGTTTTCTCCTGCGAGCTGTTGTAAACGTGATGTAAGTTCTTGACTGATCACAAACGGAACCCTGTCACCTGCAAAGCTTTTTGCCGCGGGACGCGGTTTGTCTGCCGGTAATTCGAGCACTGGCAGCTCACCGTCCAGCTGTTTGAGCCAATACGATGCTTGCCGCTTGTATGTGTCGCTTGTTTTGAAAATTTCTTGCCATGCGGCATAGTCTTTGTATTGAATGCGTAACGGCGCCAGTTCGTGTCCTTTATACAGCTCGCTGAATTCCTGCATGAGCAAATGAACGGAGACTCCGTCTGAAATAATATGGTGTATGTCCACTAAAAGCAGATGCCGGCCTTTCTCAACTGTCACAAAGCCTGCCCTGAAAAGCGGAGCCTTTCCAAGATCAAACGGACGAATAAATGATTCAGATGAAGATTCGCTCGAAAAAGCAAACGGGACCTTTTCATGAATCCGCTGCACCGGCTCACCGTCTTCTCTTGTTTCGAATGATGTCCTAAGGGGCTCATGCCGGCGGATCAGTTCTCGACCGACAGCTTCCACCCGCTGTCGGTCGAGCTCGCCTGTCAGCTCCAAAACGGCCGGAATGTTGTAGCTGATGCCTCCGCTATCAAGCTGATGCAGAACATACATCCGTTTTTGCGCGGAAGAAACCGGATATGTCTCCTTCGTTTGTACTCGCTGAATCGATGCAAACGGGTTTTCCTCTGCTTCACTGATGACAGCTGCCAATCCTTCTACGGTCGGATGGGCAAAGACGTCGCTTAATGGAATCTGAACGTTCCATTCTTTGGCGATGCGAGAGATGAGCGATGTTGCTTTTAATGAATGGCCCCCCAGTTCAAAAAAGTTGTCGCGGATGCCAACAGGACCCCTTTTCAGTACATCTTCCCACAGCTGTGAAAGCTTGAGCTCGTTCAAATTGCGCGGTGCGGCGTATGGCTGATGTGAAGCAGCTGATGTTGGCTCAGGAAGGGCGCTTTTGTCGACTTTTCCATTTGTGGTAAGCGGAATCGTTTGCACAACAGCCCATTTTACAGGCATCATGTAGTCAGGGATGACGTCGGCCAAATCATGACGTAATACAGAAGGATCGATAGATTTTCGTGTGCTGTAGTATGCGCATAATTCGTGTTCCCCTTCACTGTCTTCCTGAATAAGAACAACCGCTTCCTTAACGGCAGGGTGATTCGCCAATGTCACCTCAATTTCCTTCGGTTCGACCCGGTAGCCCCTGATTTTCACTTGATCATCAATCCGGCCGATATAGTCCATTTGTCCGTCTGTGCGAAACCTTGCTATATCTCCTGTTCGATACATGACGGCCCCCGCTCTAAACGGGTCGGGCAAAAACTTCTCTTTTGTCAAGGCTGGATTGTTGATATATCCTCTCCCGACGCTCGAGCCGGATATGTAAAGCTCCCCCGCTACGCCGCGGGGCTGAAGCCGTTTGTTTTTGTCAAGGATATACATGGCATTATGGCTGATCGGTTTACCGATCGGCGGNNCGGACCGTAATGATTATGCAAGTGCATGCCGTGCCGCTTTAACAATGCCTTAAAAATATGCGAGACCGTCAATTGCTCTCCTGCTGTAATGACATGCTTCACACAGCTTGGAAAATTGTTCGCATAGTGTTCCTCGTTAAAAAGCATTTTCACAAAAGCCGTCGGAAAAAAGACGACTTCTGTTTGCTGCGTATTGATAAACAAAAACAACTGAGCTGCGTCACGCTTGATTGATTCAGGCGCGATGCAAAGCGTGCCGCCGCTAAGCAAGGTAGTAAACAGTTCTTGGTAGCAGACGTCAAACGCACAAGATGCATACTGCAGCACATTTGTTTTGAAATCAATACATGAGTTTTCAAATTGGTCATCAAGCAAATTGGCCATATTTCGATGTTCAAATAAAACACCCTTCGGTTTCCCCGTTGTCCCNNCCCGCTTTTAAAATGCCGAGGACTCCCGCCGCTAAAGCCGGGGACCGTTCGACAATGATCGCCACCGGCTCCTGGCGTTTGACACCCCGTTTGCGGAGAATGCGCGCAAGTTTATTGGCCGTTTCATTCAGCTCTTTATAGGTGGTGGACTGTCCTTCATAGTGAATCGCTTTTGCATCAGGCGTTTGTGCTGCCTGGCGTTCGAACAACGACTGGATTGTTTCATATTTGCGTTGCTTTGTTTCCATTTTCAACGTGCTGAGCAGGTCTTCTTGTTCCTGCGGTGTCGTGATCGTCAAATCCTCCGGGGTCAAATTCGGATTTTGCAGCACTTGTGCGATGATATGCTGCAAGTGGCCTTTGACGCTTTCGATGAAAGAACGTTCATGGATGCCGGAATCAAATCTCATTTTGAGATGAATGTCTTCCCCTGGTGCCACCATCAGATAAAAGCTGTAGTTGGTCTCGTCCTCCATGTTGAAATCATGCATGTGAAAGAGATCTTCTGCATCTTTTCCGTTATTCAGCATCGCGATTTCTTTTTCGACAGGATAATTTTCAAAAACAAGAATATGGTCGATTAAACCTTGTTTTACGGCAGATCCCGCCTGTATCTCATAGAGTGGGTGGTAGCTGTACGGCTGCCCTTTGAGAGCATCTTTTTGCACTTGTTTGATCAGTTGCACAAAAGGGGTTTTTGTGCCGGTAACCCGCACCGGCACCGTGTTAATGAAAAGGCCGATCATCCGCTCTATCTCTGCAATTTCAGACGGCCTTCCGGAAATAACCGAACCGAAAACGGCATCATCCGTCTGGTTATATGCTTGCAGCAAAATTCCCCAAAGCGTGTGAAATATGGTGCTCAGTGTGACCTCTTCCTTTGCGGCTAGCTCTTTCAGCTTGGCCGTATCTGTTTTAGAAAGAGAAAAGGTGACGTCTTCTTGTCTGTTTTTAGCGCCTGCTTTTTTTTGCTTCGGCAGCCCGCTTTGCTGGTCAAATCCTTCAAGATAACGCTCCCAGTATCGGGCGGCTGCTTCTTTGTCCTGCTCCATCAGCCATTGAATATAAGTCCCGTAAGGCACAGCAGGCTCAAGCTTTAATGGCGCTCGTCGCAAAAGGGAAGCATATATATGGAAAAACTCCTTCAGGACAATCCCGAGGCACCAGCCGTCCATGATGATGTGGTGGAAGCTCCATATGCATGTAAATTCGCGTTCTCCTGTTTTGAGAAGAATGACGCGCATCAGACCATCTTTTTGCAGATGAAATCCTTTGGCTCTGTCTGTTTTTTTGACATCATCGATAGATGCGAGCTGGCTGGATCGGTCCAAATGAGTCAGATCTTTTTTTTCTACGGTGATCGTCCGTTCTTTTAAGACGACCTGCTGTGGAACGGATACATTTTGGCTGACAAAAATCGTTCTGAAAATATCGTGCCGGGCGCAAAGAACATCAATGCTTTTCTGAAAAATGTCTGTGTCAACCTTTCCTGTCATTGAAAATGAGGCCTGTTCGACGTATGCCTGTGAATCCTTTTTGAAAAGGGTGTGAAATAGCA
Source organism: Bacillus swezeyi (assembly GCF_001969815.1). GTDB lineage: Bacteria > Bacillota > Bacilli > Bacillales > Bacillaceae > Bacillus > Bacillus swezeyi. The sequence continues at coordinate 5,195 of NZ_MRBK01000073.1, forward strand.
TGCCTTCCTGCATATAAGAAAGCGGATAAATATCCTGAATCTCATGCTTTTTTGTCATATTTTCTCCGTGCCTCCTGTTTCTACAGTTCTTCGACAAAGCCCGCAATACTGTCTAAATCTTCCGCTGTTAACGATTTGCTGCTAAAATCGCTGACTGTTTTTTCTGTTTCTTGCTTACCGGCGCAATGATTGATGATTTGGTGCAAATATTGTTTCAACGTGTGCAGCAGCTGTTTCATTGTTGTTGTTTGGAAGCGGCTTGGCGGATAGCTCAAATTGAAATACAGCTGATTTTGCGTCACCATGGCGCTCATTTCCAGCGTTTGCTCGCGCTGCCATGTGAGCGTGATGTCTTTTCCGCTTGCAAGGCCTGAAAAGCTGAACATTTGTTGGTGTTCTGTATCATTGAATTGCCCTAAATAGTTAAAACCGATCTCAGGCGCTTTGCCAAACTGGATCGTTTTCTGCTCTGGACCTGTTAAATATTTCAAAATTCCATATCCAATTCCTTTATTCGGTATTTTGCCAAGCGTGTCTTTGACTGTTTTCACCGCCATCCCCAGCTCGCCTTCTTCTGCATGTAAATCAATTAACACAGGATACATTGAGGTGAACCAGCCGACCGTCCGGCTGATATCCAATTCAGGAAGGATGTGTTCCCTCCCGTGTCCTTCCATCGCAATGCGCAGTTTCCTCTCCCCCGTCCAGTCGCACAATGCTAACGATGCGGCCGTCAACAGAATATCCTGGGTGTCTGTGCTGTAGGCTTTGTTGACCTTGTGGATTAAAACTTGTGTGTCTTCTTCTGAAAGTGTGAAGCTCACCGTTTTCCGAATGTTGTCCGCAGCGCTTTGCGGTTTTTCGCAAGGCAGTAAAGCAGCTTTTTCTTCTTCAACAGTACGCCAATACGATTCTTCGCGAATGATCTTGCTGCTCTCTGCGTATTCCGCAAGCCGGTTTGCGAAGTATTGGTATGAGTCCGTTTTCCGTGGAAGCTGGACCGGTTGTCCTGTGGCTGCCTGACTGTATGCTGTTGATAAATCCTCAAGCAAAATCCGCCATGACACCCCGTCGACGACCAAATGATGAATGGTGAGAAATAAATAAGCTCCCGACATTGTGTTGTACAAGCCTGCTTTTAGTAAAGGGCCTTTTTGCAAATGGATACTGCGCTGTAAATCAGCGACTTCGTTTTCAATCATGTTCTCCCATTGTGCTGCTTTAGAAAGGTCTGCTATGTTCAGGGTGTAAAGTTCGCCATGAATTCCCCGGTTGATTTGTTTCAGCTGTCCGCCTTCATTGCTGACTGTCATGCGGAGGGCATCATGATGGACAACAAGATGCTGTAAAGCCGTCCGCAGCGGTTGTTCCTGAAATCCTTCTGAGCTGTGAAGCATGACAGATTGGTTGAAATGATGCCGCTCTTCGATATGCTGCGCGAGGAACCAGCGCTGAACGGGCGTCCAAAAAACTTCCCCTTCAATCGGCCGCTGATCGATGATCCTCTCAGTCTTGCGGATGAGAGGTGCGGCTTCTTTGATGGTTGGATGGCGGAATAAGTCGCTTGCCGTGATTTTTAAGTCAAAACGTCCAAGGCGCGCAGATACTTGGAGGGCTTTAATCGAATCGCCTCCCAGTTCAAAAAACGAATCCTCAATGCCGACTTTTTCAACGCCGAGAACCTCTTGCCAGATCACGGCAAGCCGTTCCTCCAACTGATTACGCGGAGGTGTATATGCTGTGTTGATCGTTGTGATCTCCGGTTCAGGCAGCACTCTTCTGTCGAGTTTTCCGTTAGATGTCAGCGGCAAGGCGGCAAGCTCAACCATATGCGCCGGGACCATAAACCCAGGCAATTGCTGAGAAAGAAGAGATCTGACTTTTTCGGTGTCCATTTCCGCTTGCAGGCTCATATAGGCAAGCAGTTCTTTATGTCCCGAGGAGCCGGTTCGCGCGATGACGGCTGCTTCTTTGACACCGTCAATCTGCCGCAATGCCGCTTCAATTTCTCCCAGCTCAATCCGGTAGCCGCG
>NZ_MRBK01000074.1 GCF_001969815.1 Bacillus swezeyi
CTTTTTTTCTGAATGATAAACAAATCGAAACCGAATGCCAAAATAAAATTCTTTCCGTTAAAATAAACAAGGAAGCGAACAAAGATGAAGCTTCTGTTTCTTTCAGTATTCCTTTTTTATAATGTTAAAGGGAGAAACCCGGACAAAAGCTTATGACATAAGCTCCTGCCCGGGTCTTTTTCCGTTCGTTCGTCAAATATCCCCTAGCAATTCTCCATGGCCGAATAGAGAATTGCTATACGATAGATTATGTTCTAGCATCTCTTTTGACTAGATGTTTGCCGCATTTGTTTATATTATTTTTTCTATGTTCTTCTAAAACGGCTTCATGTACAATAGTCTGTAGACAAAGGAGTGATGAGAGATGCTGGAAGGATGGTTTTTATGGCTGATGCTCGCTTGGATCATCACAATGATCGTCCTCTTATCAATCGGCGGATTTTTCATGTTTCGCAAATTTTTGAAGCGCCTTCCTAAGGAAGATGGAAAGTCAGAACTTGACTGGCAGGACTATTATATTGAACAAACAAGGCATTTATGGAAAGAGGAAGAAAAAGAATTGCTTGAAGAGCTTGTTTCTCCCGTGCCCGAGCTGTTTCGCGATACAGCCAAAGCAAAAATCGCAGGAAAGATCGGTGAGCTGGCTTTACAAGAAAAAGCCCGTGCAATCAATCAAGATCTTATTGTCAAAGGCTATATTATGGCCACGCCGAAAAAAGATCACAAATTTCTGCTCAAGCGCTTAAGACAAAAAAATATTGATCACACTCCATATCAGGAGCTCTTTAAATAAAAAACCTTTCCGCATCATGGAAAGGTTTTGTTTTAATTCAACTGGATGTGATTTGATGCTTCAAGCTGATGTGAAAGCTTTCTGAAGGATAAATACATGGCGATTCGCCAAGGAACAATCATCCCAAAAGCCAGAATCCAAAACATTCCGCTTAAAGCCCCATAGTCAATCGTTGTGCTTAATATGCTTTTCATGACGATTCGAATGATGAGAAGAGCGATTAAAATAAACACAAAAGATTTTGACCGTTTAATGTAAATTTTATCATCTTTAATTTCAAATTTAGATGTTTTAATCAAGAAAATTGAAAAGATCATGCCTACTGTTATGGCTTCTAAAAATTCAGCTCCGGTCACACGGAACATTGGAAATAAAAACATTAATGCCCCTGTGCTCATAAAGATCGGAGGCAATATTATTTTTTTGGCCGTAGCCGGTTTTTCAGATGACTTGATTCTGACAGCCATGACAATGACGGCCATCACGACGGCTAGTATAGATGAAACCACAATCATCATACGTATCATCCCTTTATTCTTCAAATTCTCTACTTGTTACTATACGCCAAAACGAGAAAAAAAACCAATCGCAAAGTTTGCCTGCTTATGCGTTTCCGAGTACGAGCCGAATGGCTTCAATCACCTTTGCTTCCTCAAAAGGCTTAACGATAAAGTCCTTGGCTCCGGCTTCGATCGCCTCAACGACGATCCGCTTTTGGCGCATGGCCGTGCACATGATCACTTTTACTTTAGGATCAATATGGATCATTTCCTTTAGCGCTTCAATCCCGTTTTTCACAGGCATTGTAATATCCATGATCACTAAGTCCGGTTTCAGTTTTTGGTACAAGAAAACAGCTTCTTCGCCATTTTCAGCTTCCCCTGCAACATCAACATTTTCCGTTTCAAGTATTTCTCTTATTTTATCTCTCATAAATTTTGCATCATCAACAATTAAAACCCTTGTCATACTCCCCTCCAACATCACAATTTCAATTTAGCTGTGAATAAGTTCTATTTTAACAAAAAATGAAGCAGAGCCGATAAAAGATTCTAAAAACCTTTGAAATCGCCAAACAGCCCTGACAGAACAATAATGATTTTCGTCATCCAGTCAAAGAACAAGAGGATGCCGACCAAAATCATGGCAATGCCGCCGATTTTCATCATCAGCAGCTGATGCTTCCGGAGCCATTTCATCTTTGAAATGAAGAAAGACAGCAGCAGAAACGGCAGGCTGAAACCGAGCGCATACAGCAGCATATACGGCACAGCCGACATTGGATTGGTTCCCGCCAGCGCAATAACGGCCGCCAAAATCGGTCCGGTGCAGGGCGTCCAGCCGGCAGCAAATGCCATCCCGATGCCGACAGATCCCAGCAAACCGCCCGGTCTGTTTTTTAATTGCAGCCGCCTTTCCTTCATTAAAAATTCAGGTTTAAAGACACCCAATGTGACAAATCCGAAAAAGATAATGAAAATCGCTCCGAGCTGTCTGATGAGATGATGGTAATCCTTAAAAAAAGAACCGACAAGAGATGTGCTGTAGCCCAGGGCGACAAAAATGATCGAAAAGCCGATCAGGAAAAAAACCGTATGGATCAGGCTTCTTTTTTGAAAAAGAAGTCTGTCCGAATTGATCTCACTCATACTGACACCTGTAATATAGGATAAAAAAGCAGGATACAGCGGAAGACAGCAAGGCGAAATAAAAGATAGAAATCCGGCGCCGAAAGCCAGAACATAATTAATATCTGTCATTCTCTTTCTCCCTTCTATTTCTTGGAATGATATGAAATAAAATCATTGGTTATGACAATGACATTTCAATTTCCTTACATATCACCAAAAAACATGTTCATTTCCCGAATTTCTCTATATAATCAATTTTGGCCATTTATCCTTATCACCTTCAGAATTGAAAAGAAACCTATATATGGATATAATAGCATTTAGTAGGCAACAAAAAGATGATTTTTACAGAAGAAAGGATCAATTCCTGTGATGAAAGAAAACCTGCTTCATGAAATTGAGGAAAAAAGAAAAGAGCTGCTGAAAATCGTCATGACAAACGGCATGACTTCCCATATTACTATACAGCACAGCCAGCAGCTGGATATCCTTCTCTTGG
>NZ_MRBK01000075.1 GCF_001969815.1 Bacillus swezeyi
AAAGGATGACAAAATCCTAAAACTTTAAACCGTTTTAGGATTTTGTCAACCATCTAACCGTTCCAATTAGACTTGGAACGGTTGCTTTTTGACCATTTTGACGTGAGGAATATTTGCATCTAAAAATTCTTCGGAAACGACCTTGTAGCCGTGTTTTTCATAAAAAGGCACAGCTTGTGTCTGTGCGTTCAGCATAAATTGTGCTGAACCTTGTTTTGCTGCTTCCTTTTCAAGCGCCTGAATGATCAGATTGCCTACCCCGATTGAGCGGTGGCTTTTTAGCACACAGATCCGTTCAAGCTTGCCGAAGCCGTCGACAATGCGAAGCCGGCCAGCGCCGATCGGTTCTGTTCCGTCATAGATGACAAGGTGTGAAGAGTCCTGATCGAAGTGATCCATTTCTTCTTCCGGTGATACGTTTTGTTCTTTGATGAATACTTCTTCTCTTACAAAATAAGCGTCTTCTAGCTGTTGTTTATTCTTCACGATGACGGCTTCCACTGGCTTTCATCACGCTCCTAAAATAAAAGTTTCATGTACTGTCCAAGAGCCGTTGTCCAATTGATAAAGCAGGTGAAAGCGGTCGATTGTTTCTTCATGTGACGCATCTTTCATTTTCAGCGGGCCAAGGACATCGGAATGCTCGTCATTGGATAGATTCTGAGCGATCGTGACATGGGGAACAAATGCGTATTCCGGCTTGCCTTCCAAAACGCCGCTGTACATTTTTTCATGAAGCACTATCAACTCTTCAGTCGGTTCGGTTTTCATATAAATCACATTATTGACGGGTGCAAAAGAACTGAATTTTGTTATCTTCAGCGGAATCGGTTTTAGTTCTTTTGAAAGCTCTCTCAGCTGTCGAACGACTTTGCCGATTTCTTCTTCAGATGCTTCAAAAGGTGTTCTTAATGTAAGATGGGGCGGGATTAAAGCGTAATTCGGGTCATAACGTTTTCGGTAGGAATTTGCAATATCCTGAAGTTTTTTTGATGGAAATAACACAATGCCGTATTTCATTTTGTTCCCTCCTCAAACAATGTATATAGTTTAGTATATCAAAGATGGGCAGATATACAGAGAGCTAGAGCATTTTTTTTAAGGCTGGGGTGATTAAAGGCTGCCAATACGTCCATTTATGATCACCGTCAAATGCTTCATAGCCATAGTTTGTCTTCTTTTTTTCGAGCAGTTCTTTCAGTTTTTCATTAGGTGCCGTAAAATCTAAAACCTGATCATCTGTTGTTTTGACCTCGGTTTCTTTCGTGCCGATTTGGTGGCAGATCGAAATCAGCTGCAGGGAATCGGCATGCTCCACCTTTTCAAGCACATGATCGTCGACATAAGGAGACTGCATGATGACATTACCGAACATGTTTGGATAATCAAGCGCTGTCATAAGCGAGACGGTTCCTCCGAGCGAATCTCCGATCAGCGTCCTGCCTGATCCGACTTGATATGTCGGATACTCGCGGTCGGCGAAAGGAACAAGTTCATTCGCCAAAAAGCGTTTATAAGCTTCAAATTTTGAACCTTCAGGATGGTATGTAAGTCTTCTTTCCTTGACGTTTTTGTAAGGAACGCCAATGATGATGGATCGTTCGATTTCGCCGTGTTTCAGCAGTTCCTCAAGCTGCCGGCTGATGCGGCCGAGCCGGAAGTAGTCATGTCCATCCTGGGCGATGATGACATGATATTTGTAGAGCGGGGAATAGGATGCAGGCAAATACACCAAAAGCTCCATCTCTTCGCCGAGCTCTTCTGAAAAAAGCCTTTTCTCCTGAATGACGCCTGTTTTAATAGCCAAGGTGAATTCCTCCAGAAATGATGTTGTGAACGTTTCCATACATTGTAACACGAATTTCGCGAAAATTCTCTTCCGAAGGCGCAATTTTCGTTTCGGCATATCCGCGCGAAAAAGAGCTGCCGTTATGATCAGCAGCCCTGAGCTTGGTTTATTATTTTTTCTCGTACCAAGGGATTGACGGTCTGTCCGCGGGATATCCGTATTGCTGCCGATATCGTTTTCTTTCAGCAGTGAAATCCCACCAGCTTTTGCCGCTTCCGGGATGGTTGGCGTAATAGACGATGCAGCGCAGCGCATCTTCTGCACAAGGGTCTTCCCAATAGCCTTTTAGCTTTTCCAGGCGAATGATCAAATCTGCGCCTGTTTCATGCTTGATTTCTGCGAGAGAATAATAGCCTAAATCAATGACGGACTGAGCTATTTTCGGCCCGATGGAAGGGACCGTTTGAAATTGGGCGAGCGCTTTGATGTATTTTGCCCGCGCCAAAGGTGAATCGAGCGCCTGAGCGAGGCTTGACAGCTCCATTTCTGCTGTATCTTTCATTTTTATCCGTGCGGCTCTTAGGTTTGACCGCTCTTGTTCTGTCAAAGGCAGTTTCATGTGATCACCTTCATTCAAATATACAGATCGAACATGTTGATATGATAGCCGAGCTGTTTCAAATAGTTAAACAATTGGGCCCGGTGATGGAAGATGTGGGTGAGTGTTTCCGCCAGCCAACGGCTTTGGGTCATTCCTGTTTCAAGATAAAACGGCGTTGTCTTCTTTGTCAAAAATTCTTCATCTGGCATGGATGTAAAAAAGGATTTGAATTGCTCATAGCCTTTTTCCATCGCTGCCGTCATTTCCTCTGCGGATTGCAATGCCCCATACCGTTTTTCGAGCTCGGTGATATCGCTTTGCTTTTTCTCTTGCATGATGGCCAGATCCGTTTCCGGAATGGCGATGAGATGGTCAGCCAGCTCTTTCAGGCTGCGCATGTTATCGGCGGGGCGGTAAGGCCAATCGGTTTCCTTCACCTTTTGTAAAAGAAGGCATGTCGATCGAATCCCCGTTTCCATTTCGTGCAAAAGAACATCTCGTAATGTATGAACCGCATTCATCAGCGTCACCCTTTCTATTTGAATTCATTCATATTTTATCAGTTAATCCTGACAGCTTTTGTCATGGTTTGAAAAAATTCAGCTGCCTTTTGTATAAGTTCTATTACAGTGGCTTCAGCACCTACATTCTATAAAAGGTCTGTAAAATAATCCATTTCGCGTCAACGATTTTGACCGGCTCTTTCTCTCTCCTGTGTCAGTTCAGCGTAGGAATCGACAGGGTTTAGATTTCAACTGCGAAAGGAGGAAGGGACAGGGGGGCATTCGGTTTGCGCGAAAGATGTGGAAAGCCTTGATGCAGCCGACCGGCTTATCAAGCTGGGATGGATTTTGCTAATGCCCGACATATTTTTTCGATCTCCAATTAATTAAAATATCTTCATAAACGGCAGGAACCATTATTCCCTTTTTTATTCCGTCAAAACCGGCGATAAACCAGTTATCTTCTCTCAAACACGATTCATCATTAAAGTTCTTCTTGAAAATTGTTTTATAGTCAACCAAAGCGTTAAAAAGCTTCGGAACCAGTTCTATCTTTTTTTAGGGGGGATTTTTCCGTACATCCACATAGCTACAAGAATAAACCTTTTTTATTTACTGGGGCAAAAATAGTGGGGAACACTTTTTACGTTTATTATGAATGCTATCCGCAAACCTCTTTACATTTTATTTGCTTAAAAAATATCGTCTCTCACATGCTGTTTCTTTTTAAAATGTGTCAGTTCTAGTATTTTATTAATGAATTGCAAACCTTCTTGTTGATGTGAAATCATAATTAATATATTGCAAAGATCATTTTTTTGTAGTAATTCATACATAAGATCCTTTGTCTCAACATGCAAATTTGTAGTCGCTTCATCCAGTATAATAATATCTCTTTTCTTAAGTATTGCTCTTATAAACGCAATTAATTGTGCCTGTCCGCCAGATACACTTGATCCATCTTGGATGATTTCGGTATCCAACCCTTTATCAAATCTGTTTAACTGTTCTATTAAATGATAATTATTGAGTAATTCGATTACATCATCTTTCGTTTTTTCTTCCTGACCATATAAAATATTCTCTAAAACAGTTCCTTTAAATAGAAAGATATTCTGTGAAACGATTCCTATTCTATCCCTAATACTTTTCTTATCAATTAAAGCATAGTCAATATTGTTAATTAAAATTCTTCCATTTTCAGGATGGTAGAGCCCTGTTAACAATTTAATAAACGTAGACTTTCCTGCTCCATTTATTCCATCAATCAATACTTTATCTCCGCTTTCAATTTTGACATTTAAATGCTCAAATATTAAGTCGCTATTTTTTTCATATTTGAAACTAACATCTTTAAATTCTATAGTGACAATGGGTTCAGTTAGTTTTTGGCTTGTTTCTAAATTTTCACTATTTAAATCTAAAAACTCTTTAATTCTCTTGATGCTTATGCATACAGGCTTTAAAGTTATATCTAAGCTCCCTAAAGATTGAGTAGTAGCCAGAAGTTTAGCCATATATAATGAAAATGAGGTATAGACTCCTATTGTCAATTGGTTCTGTAAAATTAACATTCCTGAAAACAACAATACTAGCACTGTTATTAGATTATTCGTCAAAATAATATTTTGCATAAAAAATATGAAATGTAAACTTTGTTTTAAAGAACTTTTCACCACATTTTTTAATTTGTCGGTCAGTTTCTTTATAT
>NZ_MRBK01000076.1 GCF_001969815.1 Bacillus swezeyi
TTATAGTTTAAACTATAAGTAGCGCTTCATTAGAATTAGTAAGCCAGGCTGAACAGACCTTTAATATGGCTCAGGTAGCGGACATTGCTCGCTTCTTTCATTAAGGAAGCAGGCACCCCTTTAAGAGATGTGCTGTTTGCGCCGATGACGGCAACTGCGTCTTTGCGGCCAAGGCTTGCCAGTGTTCCTGAGTTTACAGGGCTGAATGTATCCAATGTTTTGTTTTCTAAGTATGCATATAAGTTGTAGCCGATCAGTTCGCCCATTTGCCATGCGATTTGCGCTGTCGGCGGGTAAGGACGGCCTTCCGGACCAAAGACAACGGCGCTGTCTCCTGCAACAAACACATCTTCATGAGATGTGGATTGAAGGAAGTCGTTTACAGTCGCGCGTCCGCGGTTCACTTCCAGTCCTGATTCGCCGATAAGCGGATTTCCTTGTACACCGCCAGTCCAGACAAATGTATTTGTAACGATTTTTTGACCGTCTTTCAGATCAACAACGTTTCCTTCTACATTTGTGACAGGCAGCCCGGTTAAGAATTCAACGCCGCGTTTTTCAAGGCTTGCTGTCGCGCGTTCGATCAGTTCATCCGGAAGCACCGGCAGGATTTTCGGACCGGCTTCTACCAATTTCAGCTTGATTTCTTTAGGATCTACACCATAGCTTTTGGCAAGGTTAGGCATGATGTCAGCGAGTTCGCCGACAAGCTCAACACCTGTTAGTCCGCCGCCGCCGATTAAGATTGTGGCATCAGCTTCATTTTTAGTTTGAGCGTATTCGCGCACACGTTCTTCAACATGCTTAAAGATTTTGTTTGCATCATTTGCAGATTTAAGCACCATGCTGTTTTCTTCGAGCCCTGGAATGCCGAAGTAGGCTGTGACAGAACCAAGACCGACAACAAGCGCATCATACGTTAAAGTAGATCCGTCAGAAAGAGCCACCTCTTTGTTGTCGACTGAGAAAGAGTTCACTTTCGCAATTTTAAGATCGATGTCTTTTCCTTTGAAAAGCTTAGCAAGCGGCATAGCGATCGCTTGTTCTGACACGTTGCCCGCTGCAAGGCGATGCAGTTCAGTGATGATTTGGTGTGTTGGATATTGGTTTACCACTGTTACTTTTGCTTCTTCTTTGCTGTAATGTTTGCGAACTGTTAAAGCAGACAGCAGTCCGCCGTAACCAGCGCCTAAAATGACAATATGTTTTGACATCGTGTATCCTCCGTCCTTATTCTAAATATATTTCTGAAGGTTCTTATTTTTGGTTTTCGCGTTCTGACATGATTTGCAGGTAGCTTTGAACAAAGCGGAACAGCTTCTGAGCCTGAGGATCTTTAAGCATTCTCAGAAGACCGAACAGTCCGATGACTTCATTGCTTTCGTCAGCGCGGTCTTTTGCTTCAATCGCTGTCGCTGCAACTTCTTTCGCCGTATCTTTGACAGGCTCTAAAATTTCTGTAATTGCACCTACAGTGTCGCTTTTTAATACTTCATCAGTAGCCACGGATTGTGCGAAATCGTAAGACTTCGTCAAAACGTTGACCAGTTCTGTCAGCTTTGGAAGCTGGTCGACTAGAACAGTCAAAGATTCCTGTACTTCAGGTTTTAACAGCTGATCAATCAGATCGCGTTGGCTTTGACTTACAGATTCGTTTGTTTGATCGATTGTTTCCGGCATAACCAATTCTCCTTTACAATAAGCAATGTGCTGTTTTTTGAAGGAAGACTTCCCCATTAAGTTTGTGAATTTATGCACAAACAAGTCCGCAGAGAGGTTCTCCTAATGTGTTTATTTTGCTGTTTTCTGCAGCATGCTGCCTAAAAACTTGCAATCTCAAAACACGATGTATTTTTTACTATTAAATGATAACATTTTTTGAACAAAAAATGAACGTGATTGTTTCGGAAATGAAATAAAATCATAGAAAACTTGATTTGAAAGGG
>NZ_MRBK01000077.1 GCF_001969815.1 Bacillus swezeyi
AATATGATCTCCTTTTTTGAAGACATATTCATTTTCGCCGGATATAATGCAGCCTTCTCCTTCGATGACACTGACAAGAAGGAATGGTTTTTCCTGTTTTAAACTGGCTGCTCCTTTTACATCCCACTTTTTTACTGAAAAATAAGGGCATTCAATCAATAAGGCTGCTTGGAGATCATCTGTTTGTTCATATCGAACAGTTTGCTGATTTGGCGCAGACGGAACGTCCATCACCTCAATGCTTTTTTTCAAATGGAGTTCGCGCAGGTTTCCTGCTGCATCTTTTCTGTCATAATCGTATAATCTGTAGGTAGTATCGGAATTCTGCTGCGTTTCTAAAATCTGAATGCCTTTTCCGATCGCATGAACGGTGCCGCTTGGCACATAGAAGAAATCCCCCGGCTTCACTTTCACGCGGCGCAATAGCTTGTCCCATTCTCCAAGCTCTATCATCGATATCAGTTCTTCCTTTGTTTTTGCGTGATGGCCGTAAATGATCTCCGCATCTTCTTTGCAATCAATGATATACCAGCATTCCGTTTTTCCAAGTTCTCCGTTTTCGTGTGTCTTTGCATACTCATCATTTGGATGGACTTGAACGGATAAGTCTTGATCTGCGTCTAACATTTTTGTGAGAAGAGGGAAACGGTCTCCCTCCATATGTCCAAATAAATGCCGGTGCTTGTCCCATAATTCACCGAGAGAAAGACCATTATACATGCCGTTTTGAACAACGCTTTGTCCATTTTGATGTGCGGCAAAAGCCCAGCACTCTCCCGTTTGTTCTGACGGAATATCATAGCCGAAAGCGGCTAAAGCCGTGCCGCCCCATATTCTTTCTTTGAAAACAGGCTTGAAAAATAATGGTTCAGTCGTCACGAAAATCCCCCGCTTTATATGATTTCATCGAGGAGCTTGTATGCTTCCTCTTTTGTCTGCACTGAGAGCAGTCTTTCCCTATAGCTGTCATCCATCAGTTTTCGGGACAGCATTTGTAAAAGCTTCAGATGCTGATTCCCTTCGCTTTCTTTCGGTACGGCGATCATAAAGATTAATTTCGCCTTTGATCCGTCAAGGCTGTTCCAGTCAACTCCTGCTCGTTTAATACCGAAGGCCACGCTCGGTTTCTTAACAGCAGCCGACTTTCCGTGCGGAATCGCGATATTCATGCCAATCGCCGTTGTCCCCTCTTGTTCGCGATTCATAATCGCTTGTTTAAATTCGCTTTCCGAATGCAATACATCTGTGCGGGACAATTTTTGAATCAATTCATCGATAATGTCATCCCGGGTTTCTCCTGTTAATGTTGGTTCGATCAGCTCTGTATCAATGATGTCTGTCAGCTTTTTGATGTCCGGAATTTCAGCCGGCTGGCTTTCCGTTCGAAGTTCCGGCTGCGGCCTGTCTTCCTTCACTGCTGCGACTTCATTCGGTTTAGCGTCTCTTCCGCTGATATCTTTTTTGAGCACGTTGACTAAAAACGCAGTGACGAGAGATCCGGCAATAACCGCAATAAAAAACATCAATACATGATCAACTGCTCCAAGTACCGCGACAATTGGCCCGCCGTGCGCCACTCTGTCTCCGACGTTTGCAATCATGGCGATCACAGATCCTGTCATAGACCCTGCCATAATGCTCGGGATCACGCGCAGCGGATCTTGCGCTGCAAATGGGATGGCCCCTTCAGTGATGCCGAATAATCCCATCGTAAATGACGCCTTACCCATTTCTCTTTCTGCCGCTTGGAATTTTCTTTTACCTAAAAACGTAGCAATCCCCAGGCCGATTGGCGGAATACAAATCGCTACGGCAATCGGACCCATGATTTCATAGTTTCCTTCTCCGATCATAGCCGAGCCAAACAGGAATGCTACCTTGTTTACGGGACCGCCCATATCAAATGAAATCATGGCGCCTAAAATCAATGCCAGAAGGATGGAACTCGACCCTTTCATACCTGCCAGCCAAACAGTTAAAGATTCAAAAACCTGAGCTACAGGCGCACCGATCAAAAATACGAATGCCAAACCTACAATAAGTGACGCAAACACCGGAATCACAATGATCGGCATTATCGGCTGAATCGCTTTTGGTACTTTTAATTTTTTGATGGCCAGCGCCGCATATCCGGCTAAAAAGCCTGCGATAATCCCGCCGAGGAAACCTGCACCGCTCACACTGCCGTAAAAGCTTCCAGTCGCCGCAATATAGCCGCCGATCATACCTGGAACAAGCCCCGGTTTATCAGCGATGCTGTAGGCGATATATCCGGCTAAAATCGGTATCATGAATGAGAATGAAGCGCTGCCGATCTGCTCAATCGTTTTCCAGAACGAATCATCCGGAATGACCAGGCCTTTCGGTGTTTTTTCGCCGCCAAGCGTCAAGGCAACCGCTATCAACAGCCCTCCGACGACAATGAATGGAACCATAAAAGAGACACCGTTCATTAAATGACGATAAATCGGATTTTGTTTTTTCTCCTGTTGATTGCCGGCTTCCGCTTTTGAAGCTGAATGATAAACCGGTATATCACCATCAGCCGCTTTTTGAATCAATTCTTCCGGTTTGCGTATGCCTTCCTGCACCCCGACAGACAGAAGCTTTTTTCCTATAAAACGGTCTTTGTTTACCGACCGGTCTGCAGCAATAATAATCGCGTCTGCTTCGCGAATCTCCTGTTCGGTCAACTCATTTTCTACTCCGATGCCGCCCTGGGTTTCAACTTTCATTTGAACCCCTAATTTTTCGGCCGCTTTTTGCAGATTTTCTGCCGCCATATACGTATGGGCAATTCCGTTCGGACATGATGTAATCGCTAACAGTTTCATGCGAATCCCCCTTCAAAGTAAAGTATTTAGTAGGCCTTGTCACTACTGTATATCAAAATCATGCAAATAAAAGCGCTGTTTTTTACCGTTAATTCCGGAAAAATCGGCTTTTTTCTCTAAAATAAAAAAAGGACCTTGATGGCCCGCGTTTAATAATCCAAATAAGATAAGAATTTCATGACATTTGTTTCTTTCGTCAGCTTTTGGATGAAAGCCGGCTGCTCACTAAGATAGGACAGCTCGTGAAACAACTGCCTTGTCATGTTTTGATCCTCATGTTTGACAGCCAGCATNNTTTTTCGCGCATCACGGCATGAGCGCCATAATCTTTTTCTACATATCCTTTTTCATATAAAGTCGTTGCTAAATGCTCAATTAATTTATAGCGGTGTTCTGACTCCTGCTGCAGAAAAACTAAAAACGGAGTCGTATCGTTTAGCATTGTAAATGTTTTTTGTCTTTTGCTGGACGATTCATCAAGCTGATCCATAAAAACGCCCAGCCTTTTCTCATCAGCGGACTCTAACAGCGGTGATACAACAATGTGAGGAACCTTTACATCTTCAAGGGATACTGTAGAGATGACAAGCTCTACATCTTCATGCTTTGCTGAATAATCCGCCAAATCGGCTTTTGCAATACAGTCCATCACAGCGATTTGAGGAAATTTTCGTTCAATCTTTGTCCGCAATAATTGAGACATTCCAATGCCCATGTGACATACAATAATGGCCTTTTTATGCATCTGGCTGCCGCGGTTTGAACGTTCGATCGCCGCTTGAAAATGCAATGTCAGATATGCGGCTTCTTCCTCTGGAATAGAAAGAGCAAACGTTTGGTTCATGTCTTCAAGCACATCAATGATGATATGAAACAGATATGGATACATTTTTTTTATGTCATGAAGCATCGGATTGGATACAGAAAGATCATAGCTCAGCCTGTTTAGCACTGTATTGAGATGAATGTTCAACCCGTTGATCAAAACTTGATCCTTGCTGAAATCCA
Organism: Bacillus swezeyi; assembly: GCF_001969815.1. Classification (GTDB taxonomy): domain Bacteria; phylum Bacillota; class Bacilli; order Bacillales; family Bacillaceae; genus Bacillus; species Bacillus swezeyi. The sequence continues at coordinate 3,843 of NZ_MRBK01000077.1, forward strand.
GCGCTTTCCGTTCAGATACGCGATCGATTAAATGACGAACGACCTTAGGAAGCAAGGGATTTTCCAGGCCGCTGTTCCCTTTTTCCCCCAATGGATAACGGACTTTCCCGCCTAAAATGTGCAATGTCAAATAGACGGCTTCTTCTTTAGGAAAGCGGACAGAAAAAACCGCTTCCAGTTTTTTTAAAAAAGCAAATGTCCATTGATATTCTTTCTTCTCTTCTACAATGGCGATTTCTCTTTGGGAAATGGAAATCGGCTGTTTCATTTTAATTCGGCGGATCATCAACAGTGTATGCATGAGTAAATTTTCGAACGTTTCATCTGTAAAATATAAAGAGTGGCGCTGCTGTAATGATTTGAATTCCTTCTTTACAAAATCTATTTCATGACTTAAAAACTTGCTTTTGATAAATTGACTTGTAAATTCCGGATTATCTATCAAATCTGATATTCGGGCCAATGCTTTTCTTTTATTTTTTTCATTTCCTTCAATCTTTAAACCGAGACGCTGCTTTGAAACCAATGTGAGATCAAAACGCTTCAGCCATTCTTCTATTTTATTTAAATCCCTTTTGATCGCGGACTTATTTAAAAAATGCTGAGCGGCAATGTCTTTAGCGGAAACTGGCTCTGCGTTCATTAATAAGCGATAAGCGATTTGCAGCATTCTTTCCTCATCGGTTTGATGTGCTGCACCATTGTCTTCAATGTATAATTGATGACTTAACCGGACCCTTTCATGCTCTTCTATGTTTAAATAAACGCCTAACCCTGGTTTGCGAATGAGTTGAGCATGAGAATGTTCATTTAAATAGTCTTCAATCGTTTTAAGGTCATTTCGGATCGTTTTTTCAGAACACTTCACCTTGTCTGCGAAATCTTGCACGATTAAATAGTTATCAGGTTCAGATAACAACAGATTCAAAATGTCTTTTTGCCTCGTATTCATGTATTTCATCTGTTTTTTCTATCCTTCCTGTAAGTTTCAGCTTTTGTTGAAATGATAGTATAAGTATACTATAAACGAAACCGTTTACATTATACAGCGAAATAAAAGAGGCAAAAGTTTGATTTTTTACCGAAACTTCCGGAAAAAATGTTTTTATCAGTTGAAGAAGACAAAAAAAGAAACGTCTGTTTGACGGTTCTTTTTCTGTTTGATCTATTTAATAATGAGGATGATCGCACAAGCATCAGTGTGTTGAAAGAGCGGCAGTGTAAAGATAAAGCATAAAAAACTGTCCCGTATCCAATGACGACACCAAGGCTTGGCAATAATGTTTTAAATCCATCTGCGGCTTTCAGCATTGAACTGTTAAAACATTTCACCTGTAATGGCAAGTGATATAAGCATTTATATTTACTGCTCTCTTTTAGTCATATTGATCAGCTTCTGGAACACTTCTTTTTACATTCCCTCTCTTATCGGCGCTTTATTTAACATTTGAGAGTCATAGAGGCCATCTGCATCTATTGCTAGGCGGATGATGGTGACGGTTATAGGAATCCTTCCAATTTGGTCCAGGGTGGATTGATAGCTTGTATCCTCGTTAATCGGGAAGACGCTAAAACGCCTACACGCATGATGTTCAAAGTCCAATCTGGGGGCTTCAATAAGGGCGTGCTTCCATTTTTTTCAGCTGGACCGATCTCTCCCGATTTCGTTAAATGTCAGGGGTGTTTCTCCGGAAATCTATTGTGCCAGCCCCTTTATCAGAGATTCTTGAAGTGATACAGCTGCAGCAATCCCTTTTGCTAATGCCGATCTTTTGAGCAGCCTAAAGCATTAAAATCGTGATTTGCGTCGCTGTATTTAAAGCCGGGGTTTTTCATTAGATTTTGATTCCATTTCAATCACCCTTTAGCCGGTTGAGTGATTTTACTTATACCGTCTGAACGGTTTATATATGAAAAAAAAGGATCAGATGGAGCCATCCTCAAGATTAAAACTCTCTCTTTTTATAGAAGCTGAGAGAAATACCATATGAACAAATGATGATGATGAGCAGTCCAGCGATCAATAGTATAAAGCTGCCCATGTTTGACATTTTGCCGAGAAATGCGATTAATTTCTGGTTGAGAGCAACATTTTCATCCTGGTCCAAAAATTTAAAAACTGCCGATCCTCCAAATATAAAGGTGAAAAAAATAATGAGATTCGCCATTTTGGATTTCAAATAGCCATACTTAAAAATCAACGGAAATGAGACGGAACTAAATAAAGTGACAGCTACGACAGCACCCATGGCTCCTGCAAATGTTAATGGAAAATCAAGCGGCAGGTGCAGGGAATTTCCGATCATATTAATCAAAAAGTAGACAAGAATGGCATAAGCCGTATACACATAGATTGATACATATTTTGACAAAACAATGATATTTCTTTTTATGGGGAGGCTGATTAAGATTTTATCACTGTTGTTTTTATCTTCCAACGAGCTTGCGCCTAATGCCAGTTGATAAGTGACGGCCAAAACGGCGACCGTATAACCGACAAGTTCTAGCTGAGAGAAGGTGAAAGTAAAAAAAATCATCAATAACAGCGATAATTTTATTGCTCTCTTCTGCATCAAAATATCCTTTTTAATAAGATGATACACGATGATCACTCCTGTTGGTTGAAAATACCATAATATCTTCCAAAGTAGGTTTTTCTATCATGACGGAATCCCCGAATTGCTGAACGACTTCTTGCTTATGTCTGGACAGCGCTTCAAAACCAAAGCTGTTTTTCTTAAGGCCGATCAAGATGTCTTCATACCCTCGATGCAGCGTGTCATTGTTTCCTTTGACAATGCAGTACTCCTCTAAAAGTTCATCCTTTGTCTTGCTTAAAACGACTCGTCCGTTATCGAGTAAAGTAATAAAATCGGCGACTTTCTCTAAGTCGGATGTAATATGAGTCGAAAAGAAAATCGATTTGTTTTCGTCCTGCAAAAGGGTTTGCAATACATCCAGCAGTTCCGACCTGACGAGAGGGTCCAAACCGGAGGTCGGTTCATCCATGATCAGAAGCTCGGCATGATGGGAAAGGGCGATCGCCAGCGAGAACTTCATTTTCATCCCTTTTGACAAGTGTTTGATCTGTTTTTTCAAAGGTAGCTGAAAATCTTTTGCATACCGCTGAAAAACGGCTTCATCCCACTTGTTGTAAAATGGGCTGATGATGTCCTTCATTTCGCTGAGCGTCAGCTCTTCATAAAAATGGTTTTCATCATAGACGAAGCCGATTCTCTGCTTAATGTCAATGTTGTGTTTTTCGTTATCCATGCCGAAAATGCTGATTTCACCTTCATCTTTTTTGATCAAGTTCATGATCAGCTTGATTGTCGTGCTTTTCCCGGCTCCGTTCGGACCGATAAA
>NZ_MRBK01000078.1 GCF_001969815.1 Bacillus swezeyi
GTTTGATCTGACACTGCAAGTTTCTGAAGGGGATGGACGCATTCATTTTCAGTTTGAATATGCATCATCCTTGTTTAAACAAGAAACGATCGAGCGCTGGACATCCCATTTCATGACAATGCTTCAGCACATTGTCCATGCGCCGCAGACAGCGCTGCAAGCCATCAGCATGCTGACAGCTGAAGAACAACAGCTGCTGATGACAAGCTTCAACAGGATACCGGAACAACACCGCCCTGACACAACCGTTCATGAATTGTTCGCCCGCCAGGCGGCAAAATCGCCGAGTGCAACAGCTCTCATCACTCGGGAAGGTGTGCTCACTTATCAAGAATTAGACGAATGGTCAAACAAAATAGCGAGAACATTGCAAGATCGCGGGATTGGTCCGGATCTTACTGTAGGTATCATGATTCCCAAATCAAAAGGCTTAATCGCGGCCGTCCTCGGGACTTGGAAAGCAGGGGGCGCCTATGTCCCAATTGACCTTGCATATCCGGACGAACGCAAACAATATGTATTGGCCGACAGCGGAGCAAAACTGCTGATCACCGATCGCAAGGCATTTCATCAAGTACCTGATGGTTTTAAAGGCGAAGTGCTGATGATTGAAGATGTTCGGAAACAGGACACCGCACCCATTCAATCTGCTTCTGGACCTGATCATTTGGCCTATATCATCTATACATCAGGTACGACGGGCGAGCCGA
>NZ_MRBK01000079.1 GCF_001969815.1 Bacillus swezeyi
ACAATTGAACAGGAAACGGCCATTTTGAACGGTCTGAAAGAAAAATACGAAACCTATCACGGTGTATCATATACAGATGAAGCGATCAAAGCCTGTGTTGTTCTTTCAAGCCGCTACATCCAAGACCGCCACCTTCCCGACAAAGCGATCGACCTATTGGATGAAGCGGGTTCAAAAGCGAACTTGCAGATCGATGCAGTCAGCGGTGAACAGGCGTCAAAACGCCTAAAAGAGATCGAAGCGGAAAAAGCAGCCGCGCTGCAGGAAGAAAATTATGAGCTTGCGGCAAAGCTTCGTGATGAAGAAGAAGCTTTGCACAGCAAAACGGAGAACCGAACAGAAGAAAAACAAGCAACAGTCAAAGCGGAAGACATACAAGCGATCATTGAACAAAAAACAGGCATTCCGGTCGGCAAGCTTCAGCATGATGATCAGAAGAAAATGAAAGAGCTTGAGGCAAATCTCTCAAGCCGCGTCATTGGACAGGCAGAAGCAGTCAAAAAAGTTGCGAAAGCCGTGAAAAGAAGCCGCGCCGGTCTAAAATCTAAAAACAGGCCTGTCGG
>NZ_MRBK01000008.1 GCF_001969815.1 Bacillus swezeyi
TCAAAGATCATTGTTAAAGCGACTTTTATATTATATCTAATCCTCAATATAAAGTCAAGAACTTTTTTCTAAGTTCTTATTTTGTTTCATCGCCGTTTTTGCGGCAACGAATAATAATATACCACCGTATTTATGATTGCGCAATACTTTTTTGAGAAAAAATAAAATTTGTTTTTAAATAAGCAGCTGCCGTTTATATTGCAGCTGCTGCCCGAAGCTCTTAACGATGTCTCATTTGCGGGAATAATAAAACGTCCCTGATTGAAGGTGAATTCGTCAAAAGCATAATAAGCCTGTCAATGCCGATTCCTAAACCGCCGGTAGGAGGCATTCCATACTCTAATGCTTCGACAAAGTCCTCATCCATCATATGAGCTTCATCATTTCCTTCTTCACGTTCTTTTAATTGCGCCTCAAAGCGCTCTTTTTGATCAATAGGGTCATTTAGTTCAGTAAATGCATTTGCATGCTCACGCCCCACAATAAACAGCTCAAAACGGTCTGTAAAGCGAGGGTCTTCAGGATTTTTCTTAGCTAGCGGCGAAATTTCTACAGGGTGTCCATATATAAAGGTTGGCTGAATCAAAGTTTCCTCAACCTTTTGTTCGAAGAATTCGTTTATAATATGTCCCACTGACATACTTTCAGAAATTTCAACATTGTGCTCTTTAGCGTATGCTCTTGCTTCCTCCACCGAAACTTCTTTCCGGAAGTCGACACCTGTTGCTTCTTTAACGGCATCCACCATATGAAGCCTCTTCCACTCGGGTTTAAGATCGACTTCATCATCTCCATATTGAACAGTTGTAGTGCCCAGCACTTCTTCAGCAATATGAGCGATGAGGTTTTCCGTTAAGCTCATAATATCTTTATAGTCAGCATAAGCTTCATAAAGTTCGATCATCGTAAATTCAGGGTTGTGCCGCGTAGACACTCCTTCATTCCGGAATACGCGTCCGATTTCATAGACTTTTTCAAGCCCTCCGACAATCAGCCTTTTCAAATGGAGTTCAATCGCGATTCTCATGTAAAGCGGCATATCGAGCGCATTATGATGAGTGATGAATGGGCGGGCGGACGCTCCCCCAGGAATCGCGTGCATTGTAGGTGTTTCAACCTCTAAGTATCCGTGATCATCCAGGTATCTTCTCATTGATTGAATGATTTTGCTGCGCGTAATAAATGTATTTTTGCTTTCGGGATTCACGATCAAATCCAAATAACGCTGCCGATAGCGCTGTTCTATGTCTTTTAAGCCATGGTATTTGTCAGGAAGCGGGCGAAGAGCTTTTGTTAAAAGATCAAATGATGTTGCTTTAACAGACAACTCGCCGACTTTCGTTTTGAACATAACGCCTGTAACACCAATTAAGTCCCCCAGGTCAGAGCCTTTAAACAATTCGTACTGTTCTTCTCCGACGCTGTCTTTTCTCACGTATATCTGGATTTGGCCTTTTAAATCCTGAATATGTGCAAACCCGGCTTTTCCCTTGCCGCGCTTTGTCATCATCCGGCCTGCAATCGTTACTTCGATTGCTTTCTCTTCTAAATCTTCCTTTGTGTACTCATTATACAAATCAATTAGTTCAGCGGATTGATGGGAGCGTTCAAAACGCTCGCCGAAAGGGTCCTTGCCGCTTTCTCTTAATTGATTCATTTTGTCTCGTCTGACTTGCAGCTGGTCATTTAATTCTTCATGGTTATGCTCTTCATGACTCATCATATATCACTCCGTTACTTTTAGTCTTTCAGGAAAAAAGCAGAAAAACTGCCAGTTAAAACTGGCAGTGAGCAGAGGTCGGATTTATCCTACTTTTACATCCTGAAGCTCTTTTGCCTCGGCTTCAATCGTAAACGCATCTAAAAGCTGAACGAGCTCATCTCTCGTTTCACAATGGTTGATTTCATTCCGGACCTTTGCGTTTCCTCTTATGCCTTTTAAATACCAGGCTGCGTGTTTTCTCATTTCACGAACCGCCACATTTTCTCCTTTTAGTTCGATTAAACGGTCAAGGTGAAGTTTGCAGACGGACATTTTTTCACGCACTTTCGGCTCATCTTTCAATTCGCCTGTCTCCAGATAGTGAACCGTACGGTAAATCATCCAAGGATTTCCTAAAGCTGCACGGCCGATCATCACACCGTCGACTCCTGTTTCATCAAGCATGCGCTTTGCATCTTGAGGGGTTTTAACATCGCCGTTTCCGATAACAGGTATTGAAACAGACTGCTTCACTTCTTTGATGATATCCCAGTTCGCCGTTCCTTCATACATTTGCACGCGAGTCCTTCCATGAAGAGCCACCGCTTTTCCGCCAGCGCGTTCAACAGCTCTCGCATTCTCAACAGCGTATATATGGTCTTCATCCCAGCCCATCCTCATCTTAACGGTGACGGGCTTATCGACGGAATCAACCACAGCAGAAACCATCTCATAAATTTTATTTGGATCAAGCAGCCATTTGGCCCCCGCATCACATTTTGTAATCTTTGGCACCGGACATCCCATGTTAATATCAATAATATCAGCAGTTGTGTTTTGGTCAACGAATTTTGCGGCTTCGACGAGCGTTTCTTTTTCACCGCCGAAAATTTGCAGGCTCAGCGGCTTTTCCCGTTCATCGATGTAAAGCATGCCCATCGTTTTGGCGTTATTGTAAAGAATGGCTTTGTCACTGACCATTTCAGCACATACCAATCCCGCTCCAAATTCTTTAACAGTTAAACGGAAAGCGGAATTGCATACTCCGGCCATCGGCGCCAGCACCACTCTGTTTTTTAATTCGATATCACCGATTTTAAACATTTTTTGTCCTCCTTTCTTATTCTTCTGGTGGAGATAATTCCTCCACTGTTATATTTAAAGTATTGGCTACATCTCTAAGCATGCTTTCCGACGGCATTCGATTTCCCCGTTCTACTTCGCCCAGCACAGAAACGGACATACCCAGAGCTTTGGCAAACCCTTCTTGAGTATAACCTTTCAGCTTTCTGTACGCACGAATTCGTCTACCCCAGATTTCTGCTTCCATACTCTTACACCTTCTTGATTTTTCGCATGATCTACAGACCCCTCATAGTCCGGATAAATCTCCAGCAGCGGGACGAGTACAAACAAACGTTCATGCATTCTCGGATGGGGAACAATGAGTTGCTCTGTCTCAATATTTTCACGATTATACAGCAAAATGTCAAGGTCTGCCGTTCTCGGCCCCCACCTGATGTTACGCGTCCGGCCGAGTTCATTCTCGATACGCTGAGTCAAATCAAGCAATTCAAATGGGGAGAGCGACGTTTTAACGGCAGCAGCCATGTTTAAAAATGGATCCTGATCTGTGTATCCGACTGGATCTGTTTCATAGATAGACGAAACCTTTGTAACCGTCACAGATGGATGTTGATGAAGGAGAGCGACAGCTTTTTTTAAATATTCTTCCCGCGAGCCGATATTCGAGCCCAGCGCTATATATGCCGTGTGTTTCATTTTCGCTTTCTCGTCATCTCTATGGCTACGGATTTATAATGTCCGGGAATCGGCGGATCCGGCTTTATCACTTTAACCGTGCATTCCTGAACCGCTTCAAATTGCTTCAGCACTTTTTCGGCGATGGTTTCTGTAAGGGTTTCAACAAGGTTGACCGGCTCTCCTTCTACGACCTCTTTGCAAACCTTATACAATTCTGCGTAATTAATGGTCGTGTCAATATTGTCGGTCTTCCCCGCTTCACTTAGATCCAAAGATGCCGTCAAATCGACGCGAAACCGCTGGCCAAGTTTGTTTTCCTCCTGAAAAACCCCATGGTATCCGTAAAATTCCATACCCTCTACATATACTTTATCGATGATAAACGCCCCCTTTATCAATCATTGCATCCATCATTTTCGCCATTCTCGAGATTTGTTTAACATCATGGACTCTGACAATGTCGCATCCCTTTTGGATGCCGAGGCATACTGTCGCACCCGTGCCTTCCGCCCGCTCCTCAGGAGGAAGATCCAGGACGCGTCCGATAAATTTCTTGCGCGAGGTTCCCAATAAAACCGGGTAGCCAAACTCGCTGAACCGCTCAAGCTGATTCATGACCGCAAGATTGTCCTGATATGTTTTGGCAAAGCCGATACCGGGGTCAAGGATGATGCGGTGTTCTTGTACTCCAGCTGACTTCGCAACGCTCACGCATTCCATCAGATCAGACAACATGTCCGGTATTAAATCTGTATAATTTCGCTCAGGGCGATTATGCATCAAGATAATCGGTACATCATGCGCGGCCGCGACCGGAGCCATTTCGGGATCAGCTTTAGCCCCCCATACATCATTGATAATGGAAGCCCCGGCTTTAACGGCTTCTTCTGCCACCTGTGCCTTATATGTGTCGACAGAAATCGGCACATCGATTTCCTGTGCAAGCTTTTCAATGACAGGAATAACTCTGGCAAGCTCCTCATCAACAGAAACTTTTTCCGCTCCGGGTCTTGTTGATTCTCCTCCGATATCAAGGATATGGGCGCCGTCTTCTATCATCTGCTTTGCATGAATCACGGCGCGATCTATACTGTTATATTTTCCACCGTCTGAAAACGAATCCGGAGTGACGTTTAAAATCCCCATAATCAATGTCTTGTCTTCATATGACAACTTGTGTTGTTTTGCAATCAGCCGCTTTGGCCGAACCGTTGTTTGCAGCGCCATATCCTTCACCCTTTAGATCAATTATAGTCTTTTGTTGCTTGTCTATCGTTAGTGTATACCTCTTGCAGACTTTTTGTCAGGCTTCCATCCTTTCCCGGGAATGCGGCACCGCCGATTTTCCGGAGTGGGACGATTTCCTGAACGGAATTGGTCATCCAGGCTTCATCCGCATGGAGAAGGTGCTCCAATGGATATTCTCCCTGCTTGACTTCAACTCCCATATGTTTGAGACGCTCGATTAGATAACGCCTTGTCACACCGCCTAAAATGCCGGTCTTCAATGAAGGAGTATACACACACCCGTCTTTTTGCCAAAAAAGATTGGAAATGATTCCCTCGGCAACAGCTCCTCCGTCCGTCAGAAAAATCCCTTCTTTATCCGGCTCATTTCCCAACTCTCGTTTTCCGTACAGGTTATTTAAAAAATGATGAGATTTCAGGCGGAATGGACCCTCAGGCGTATTTCTGCGGACTTGCAAAACGACCCCTTCCTTTTCAGCGGGAACAGACGCCGGATGAAAAGCATTCATTATCACCATGATGCCGGGTTTTTTGTACGAATTTGGAAAAAGTCCCGGTCCGCCGGGCCCGGCTGATATATTCAGCCTGATTCGCGCATCTCCATTTGGCGGCTGATTTATTTCGAGCAGCTTGTCCAGCACAGCGAGTACATCGCTTTGCGTCAGGGCCGTCTCTATTTTCAGCTCACCTAATGCTTTCTCAAGCCTTTCCATATGCCATTCAAGCAGAAAAGGCTTCCCTTCATAAAGGCGAAATGTTTCAAAAACGCCGATTCCATATAAAAAACCATGGTCAAAAGGAGAAAGTCTTGCTTCTTCCTCCTTTACATATTGACCGTTCAGATAAATGATCATGCGTTCACTTTCTTTCGGTAAGACTCAATAAAGTTTTTGAGCATTTCTTTACCGAAGGATGTCATGATGGATTCCGGATGGAACTGTACGCCTTCGATCGGCAATTCTTTATGCCTGATGGCCATGATCTCTCCTTCTTCTGTCCAGGCGGATTTGATAAAGCAGCTCGGCAGGGTCTCCGGTTTGACAATAAGTGAATGGTACCTTGTAGCCGTCAACGGATTCTCCAAACCTTTAAAAACCGTTGATCCGTCATGAGAAATGCCGGACGTTTTCCCGTGCATCAAACGCTCTGCCCTGACCACGTCGCCTCCGAAAACCTGGGCGATCGACTGATGTCCGAGGCAGACACCGAAAATTGGAATCTTCCCGGCAAAATAGCGGATGGCTTCAAGGCTGATTCCCGCTTCATCAGGACTGCACGGACCTGGCGAAATCATGAGAAAGTCAGGAGACATATCTTCTATTTCCGCCACTGTAATTTCATCATTGCGTTTTACAACCAATTCTTCTCCGAGCTCACCTAAATACTGAACCAAATTGTAAGTAAACGAATCATAATTGTCGATCATCAAAATCATATCTCAGCTCTCCTCTGCTCTTTTTTCTCTTCTTCACTCAACTGCAGCGCTTTTGTCATCGCAATGGCCTTTTTCAATGATTCCTTGTACTCATGCTTAGGGTTTGAATCAATAACGATTCCTGCTCCAGACTGCATGAATGCATGGCCTGCTTTGACATAAATTGTTCGGATGACGATATTAAAGTGCATATCTTGATTATATCCGAACCATCCTATAGAACCAGTATAAAGCCCTCGCCTCGTCGGCTCAAGCTCCTCAATAATTTCCATTGTTCTGACCTTCGGTGCTCCCGTGATCGTTCCCCCCGGAAATACGGCGTGGATAACATCAACAGCATCACATTCTTCTTTTATTTCTCCGCACACATTTGAAACAATGTGCATCACATGTGAATATTTTTCAATCACCATGAATTCATCGACACGTACAGATCCGTACTTCGATACTCTGCCAAGGTCATTCCGCTCTAAATCAACAAGCATCACATGTTCAGCCCGTTCTTTTTCATTCATGATCAATTCATTTGCGAGCGACTCATCTTCCGCTTCATCAGCGCCTCGGGATCTTGTCCCTGCGATAGGTCTCGTTTCAAGAAGGGTTCCTTTCTTTTTAATGAGCAGTTCAGGCGACCCGCAAATCACTTGAAAATCAGGGGTTTGCAAGTATGCCATGTAAGGCGAAGGGTTTACTTTTCTTAACATTTTATATACGTCAAAAGGCGCCGCCGAGAGCTGCTCAGACTGCCGCACAGAAAGATTCACCTGAAACACGTCACCGCTGGCGATGTATTGCTTTATTTTTTCGACGGCCTGTGAGAAACCTGCTTCTGTAAAGGATGGGGCAAACGAAGCGTCTTTATCGTCTGCCGGCCCTCCATGCTCTGCCGTTTCAGGGTCTTCAAATTTCCATACATGTTCAAGCTGACTCAGTTTTTCTTCTGCATCAGAGAGCCCTTTCTCCGCGCTGTGCGTGATCAGCCAAAGCGTTTCATTCGCATGATCGTAGACAGCTAAATCATCGAACACGAGAAAGAATAAGTCAGGCGTTTGCAGATCATCGATAGACAGAATTTTAAATTTTTCAATATAGCGGGCATAATCATAGCTTAAAAAACCGACAGCCCCTCCCTGAAAATCGGGAAAATCTGCAACCGTCTCCGTTTTCAATGTTTGAAACCACCGGGTAAATTGTAAAAACGGATCTCCCTCTTTAAATAATGTTTCCCCTTTATAATGAATCGTGGTGATTCCGTCTTTCCCCTTTGCAACGGCGACAGGATCAAGCCCCGCAATACTGTATTCGCCGCCTCTGGCGCTTTCCAAAAGAACATGGTGTTCTTTATCTTTAGAAAGACGTTCATACTGTTTTAAAAAGCGCTCATGGGAAAAGGGGATCGTTCTAGCTAATGGCCTTCGTTGTGTCATTCTATCATTCCTCTGCCGTTTTCTATTGTCCTTATTGTAATGCAAATCTTTTTTCTAGGAAAAGAGAATTTCATTTCCAATATATAAAAAGCCCTTGAGCATTTCACTCAAGGACACCGTTTTTAAAGAAGACCGACGCCTCAGGTAAAAACAAAAGGCCGTCGACATTGTCGACAGCCCCGGCCTTTTCCCGTGTCTATTCAAATTGATAAAGAGGCGTGCTTAAGTATCTTTCTCCATTACTAGGAAGGACAGCAAGCACTTTTTTGCCTTTTCCAAGCTTTTTCGCAACTTGAACGGCAGCATAGATCGCCGCTCCTGAAGAAATTCCTCCGAGAATCCCTTCTTCTCTTGCAGCTTTACGGGCAAATTCAAAGGCTTCTTCATTTTTCACTTTGACAATTTCATCGTAAATATCCGTATTCAGAATTTCAGGAACGAATCCTGCTCCGATTCCTTGAATTTTATGCGGACCTGGTTTTCCCCCGGAAAGAACCGGAGAATCTGTCGGTTCAACCGCAAATATTTTAATGGATGGATTTTTTTCTTTCAGAACCTCTCCGGCTCCTGTAATGGTTCCGCCCGTTCCGATACCTGCGACGAACGCATCAAGCCCATCTCCAAATTGTTGAACGATTTCTTGGCCTGTCGTGCGGCGGTGAACTTCCACATTCGCAAGGTTGTTAAATTGCTGCGGCATAAAGTAGCCGTTTTCTTCAGCCAGCTCCTCAGCTTTTTTAATGGCGCCTTTCATTCCTTCAGTACCCGGTGTCAACACAAGCTCCGCTCCATAAGCGCGAAGAAGGTTGCGGCGCTCAGAGCTCATTGTATCAGGCATAACGAGGATTGCTTTGATGCCTTTTGCGGCAGCCACCATAGCAAGCCCGATGCCTGTATTTCCGCTTGTTGGTTCAATCAGTGTATCTCCCTCTTTTAGAAGGCCTTTTTCTTCGGCGTCTTCAATCATCGCAAGCGCAATCCGGTCTTTTACGCTGCTTCCGGGATTCATATACTCAAGTTTTACATAAACATCAGCACTGTTTTCATCAACTAGACGATTTAATTTAACGACAGGTGTGTTTCCGATTAAGTCGTAGACAGAGTTTGCAACGCGAACCATTTGAACACCTCAATTTCCGAGTAATTTTATTGGGATTATATATAATTTATCAATATCAAAATATTTTGTCAATCTTTATTTTTATCGTCATAAAACCACGATACTTTTGCATCTTTCCAAAGCGTTTTGACTGAAGCTCTGTCACCCAGCTGATCCATTGCAATCTGCCTTCTGATTTGATCCTTCACTTCACGAAAAGTGAAAGTCCGGCCGCTAAGCTTTTCCTCCAGCTGGATAATCGCATATCCTTGGCTTGTTTTAATCGGTTCATCCACCCACTGATTTTCTTTTAAATGTTCGGCCATTTGCAAATATTCCGGCGGAATGTTTTCGTTCTGATCATTGACAAATCCCAGGTCTCCGCCATAAGGAGCCGTGTACCTGTCGGTTGAGTGTTCAGCGGCGGCCGCTTCAAAGCTTGATCCGCCCTCTAATTCCTTTAAAACCTGTTCAACCTCATCTTTATCTTTTACCACAATATGCTTCAGACGGTAAGAGTCGTCAAACTTGTATAAATCCTTATTTTTCTCATAGAAGGATTTTAATTCGCTTTCGGAAATGACGATATCTTTTGTCAGCAGTTCTTCAAGAAGTATGTTATGCCTGATCTGATCTCTCCATTCCTTTTCCGTCGTGTCTTCGTCTTCATAAAAGGAATTATAAACCGCTTTGATCAGAAGAAACTCCCTGTCGATCTCATCATCAGAAACCTTGATGTTATTCTTTTCAGCCAGCTGGGTGACGACGCGATCATTGATCATATCCTCCAATGTCGCTTTACCGTAGCGCTCTTCCATTTCACTCAGCCATTCTTCACGCGTGATGCCGCTTTTCCCGATGTCGGCGATCACTTCTTGAGCCGCTGAAGTGGAAGCGGTCTGTGATTTTGTAAGGACGTATGCAATCACAATGCAATTGACGAAAATGGCGCCCAATATAATGGGCCATAGTGTTCTTGATTTCAAAATCGCTTTCTCTCCTTTCCCCATCGTAAAAGACCCGCTAATGGATAGCGGGCATTATATTTCATCTCTTAGCGCTTCAAGCTCTTCTTTTGTAAACAAATACGTTTCATTACAAAAATGGCATTGCGCCTCGGCTTTTCCATCTTCGTCAATCATGGCTTGAATTTCCTGTTTGCCGAGACCGATAATTCCTCTTGCAAAACGCTCTTTTGAACAATTGCATGTAAAACGGACAGGAACGGTTTCCAGTACTTCCGGATCTTCTCCCAAGACTGCGCTCAGCACTTCCTCAGGTGTCAGACCTTTTTGAATCAGCTTGGAAATCGGTTCCACTTGAGAAAGGTTTGTTTCCAGTCTTGTAATCGTTTCATCATCAGTCCCCGGCAGTAGCTGAATAATAAATCCGCCGGCCGCCAAAATCGTATTGTCAGGATTGACGAGCACACCGACGCCGACAGAAGAAGGGACTTGCTCGGAAGACACGAGATAATATGTAAAATCCTCGCCGACTTCCCCGGAAACGATCTCAACTTGACCCGTAAATAAATCGCGTAAACCAAGGTCTTTGACAACACTCAATGTTCCTGACGTTCCGACGGCCCTTTTGACATCGAGCTTTCCATGCTCATTTAAGTCAAAATGAACGTGCGGGTTAGATACGTATCCCCTTACGTCTCCCTTTGCGTTTCCATCTGCGACAATAGCTCCGATCGGTCCGCCGCCTTCAATTTTAACGGTAAGCTTGTCTTCGCCTTTAAGCATGGCACCGAGCATTACGGCTGCCGTCATCGTCCTGCCTAATGCAGCAGAAGCAGTCGGCCATGTATTGTGCCTTCTTTGCGCTTCATGAATCGTTTCTGTTGTTCTTGCTGCATATGCCCGGACTTTGCCGTCATATGCAATGGCTTTTACTAAATAATCCATAGTCATCCTCCTATACACTTTCAACGCGATTCCGTTCGTATATCAGCTCAAGCCCCTTTAAGGTGAGAAACGGATCAACAACATCAATACAGTCGGACTCATCTGCAATCAAGGATGCCAGACCGCCTGTTGCAATGACTTTCGGGTTTTGTTTGGACTGCCATTTCATCCGTTTGACAATCCCTTCAACTTGTCCGACATAGCCGTAAAGAATTCCGGATTGCATAGCGCTGACCGTACTTTTGCCGACGATGTTATCCGGCCGCGCAATTTCAATTCTAGGAAGTTTTGCGGCTCTTGAATAAAGGGCTTCTGTCGATATCGTGATCCCCGGTGCGATCGCTCCGCCCATGTATTCCTTGCGCTCGTTAATATAACAGTACGTTGTAGCGGTTCCAAAATCAACGACGATCAGCGGGCTGCCGTAGAGGTGAATCGCAGCGACTGCATTCACAATCCGATCCGCCCCAACTTCTTTCGGATTATCGTATTTAATATTTAATCCTGTTTTCATTCCGGGACCGACAATCTGCGGCTCGATCTGAAAATATTTTGTACACATTCTTTCAAGGGAAAACATGATCGGGGGTACAACTGATGAAATAATAATTCCTTCAATTTGATCAAACATTAGCCCCACGTAATCGAATAAAGAACGAAGGAGCATGCCGAATTCATCTTCGGTTTTATGGCGGCTTGTTTCGATCCGCCAGTGATATTCAAGCTCACCGTCGTGATATATACCAATAACGGTATTTGTATTTCCCACATCTATAACAAGTAACATCTGATCACCACTTTTGACTAGTTTCTCTTACTTGGACATAAAACATTCTACCATCATACAATACACGATGCCGATTCCGTTTGTAAACGAATCAAACCGGCAGGAAGAAATTCGCCAAAGCGGCTCCTGAAGAAGGCAATAAATAAGAAAAACTGCCAAATAGCGCAAGCTTGGCAGTTTTCTTTAAAAGAATCGAAAAGGGACAGGGTTACTCTTGGTTATCCTCTTTTCTTTCTTCATCTTCTCTTTTGTTGATGTTTACTTTTACATCGTCTTTTTTCTCTTGCTCATCTTCATAAGTACGGTCAGGCAGTTTTCCGTGTTCAGTCAAATGCTTGATTTGCTCAGCATCGAGCGTTTCGACATCCAGCAATGTTTGGGCTATCAGCTCAAGCTTATCGCGATTTTCGGTAAGGATTGTTTTAGCACGTTCATAGCAATCCTTAATGAAGTGCTGAATTTCTTTATCGATTTCATACGCGATCGCATCGCTGTAGTTCTGATCATTGTTGAAGTCGCGGCCTAAGAACACCTGGCCGCCTTGCGACTGTCCGAATTGAAGAGGACCGAGTTTTTCAGACATTCCAAATTCAGTAACCATTCGTCTTGCAATACTTGTTGCACGCTGGAAGTCATTGTGGGCTCCCGTGCTGACTTCACCGAATATAATCTCCTCAGCTACACGGCCTCCAAGCAGGCCGACAATTTTATCGAGAAGTTCAGGTTTCGTTTGGAAATAACGGTCTTCCTTAGGAAGCATAACGGCATATCCGCCCGCTTGGCCGCGGGGAACAATCGTTACTTTATGCACCATATCCGCTTCGTCCAAGACGAGTCCGATGACGGTGTGTCCGGCTTCATGGTATGCAACGATATTGCGTTCTTTTTTAGAAATCACCCTGCTTTTCTTGGCAGGTCCTGCGATGACACGGTCTGTCGCTTCATCAATGTCGCGCATATCGATTTTCTTTTTATCATGACGGGCTGCTACAAGAGCCGCTTCATTTAAAAGGTTTTCAAGATCCGCACCAGAGAATCCAGGCGTTCTCATCGCAATCGATTTTAAGTTGACAGCTTCGTCAAGCGGCTTGTTTCTCGCATGCACTTGAAGTACAGCTTCACGACCTTTGACATCAGGACGGTCAACTGTAATTTGACGGTCAAAGCGTCCCGGACGCAGCAATGCAGGGTCTAAAATATCCGCGCGGTTTGTCGCAGCAATGATAATGATCCCTTCATTCGCGCTGAATCCGTCCATTTCAACGAGAAGCTGGTTCAGCGTCTGCTCACGTTCATCATGTCCGCCGCCAAGACCTGCACCACGCTGACGCCCGACTGCATCGATCTCATCGATGAAAATCAGACACGGCGCATTTTTCTTGGCATTTTCGAACAAGTCGCGCACACGTGAAGCACCGACCCCGACGAACATTTCAACGAAGTCAGATCCGCTTATACTGAAGAAAGGTACGCC
The DNA here is from genome assembly GCF_001969815.1 of Bacillus swezeyi. Classification (GTDB taxonomy): domain Bacteria; phylum Bacillota; class Bacilli; order Bacillales; family Bacillaceae; genus Bacillus; species Bacillus swezeyi. Next base: position 12,847 of record NZ_MRBK01000008.1, read on the forward strand.
CGCTTCACCGGCACAAGCTTTTGCAAGCAATGTTTTACCTGTACCCGGAGGCCCGACCAAAAGAACACCTTTCGGGATCCTTGCCCCGAGTTCAGCAAATTTGCGGGGATCTTTCAGGAAATCAACGACTTCAACAAGCTCTTGCTTTTCCTCATCCGCTCCTGCCACATCTTTGAATTTGACTCGTTTCTTTTCTTCTGTATAAAGCTTAGCCTTGCTTTTACCGAAGTTCATGACACGGCTGCCGCCGCCTTGAGCCTGATTAAGCAGGAAGAAGAAAAGAATGAAGATAATAACAAAAGGGATGATGGTGGTAAAGAATGTCATCCATCCGCTTGTTTCCTGTGCGGGTTCAACCTGCACCTTCATTTTCTTAGCAACGTCAACAATCTGATCTGCCCCTTTTCCTTCAGGAACATGAGTCAGAAAATACTGGTCTTTCTCATAGTTCGCCAGCTGTCCGCGGACCTCATAAACACCCCTGACAGGCTGGATGGACACATTTTCAACCTTCCCGTTTTCAAGGTTTGAAACAAAGTCACTGTACGTCATATTTTCGGTTTTCGGATTTGCGGTTTGGAAGTAGCTCACAACTCCGATCACAACTAATAAAATAAGTAAATAAAAAATGGTATTACGGAAGACCCGATTCATTCCTTACCTCCTCCCACAGTAAGCACAACTATGTTCAATAGTATCATAGAAAATCGTTCCAATACAACAGATATCCCTTTTGCAGACAAGCCTCATATCAGCTTTCATAAACCGCTGGTTTGAGTACTCCGATATACGGAAGATTGCGGTAGCGTTCTGCATAATCAAGGCCGTATCCCACAACGAAAGCGTCGGGAACTTCAAAGCCGACATAATCCGCTTTGATATCTGCTTTACGTCCGCTCGGCTTATCAAGAAGGGTCACAATCTTAATCGATTTTGCTTTGCGGTATCGGAAAAGCTCTACAAGATAACTTAAAGTCAGCCCACTGTCGATGATGTCTTCAATAATTAAGATGTCACGGCCCTCTACTGATGTATCCAAATCCTTAATGATTTTGACTTCACCGGAAGAAACCGTGGAATTGCCATAGCTTGATACATCCATGAAATCCATTTCCAAATATGTATCAATATGCTTCAAAAGATCGGCCATAAACGGCATGGCTCCCTTTAACACACCGATGGCCAACGGGAACTTGCCGCTATACTCTTCTGTTAACGCTGCGCCGAGCCCCTTGACTTTTTTTTGGATCTCTTCTTCAGAGATCAAGATATTTTCAATATCCTGTTTCATTCTTTGCTAGCCCCCTACACTTTTCATGCTGTCTATATTGTAATACAATGCGATCATTGTTTGTAACATCAAGTTCCTCAAAAATGGTTTTTTTCAGACCAGGTATCCAGACAATTCGTCCAATCGCGTCTGTAACAATGGGCCAGCTGTCTCTTTTTGCAAGAGGCACTTTTTCATCAATAAATATATCTTTTACCTTTTTTGAGCCGTTCATCCCTTTAAGTTTGATTCTGTCTCCTTTTTGCCTTGTCCGGACATAGAGAGGGAAATGAACCTGCTGCGGACTTGTTGCAAAAACTTCATTTCCATTGGGCACAGGGGCTGAACCTTGTCTGCTCACATGAAGGGAAAAACCGTTAGGAAGCATCAGGTCTTCTTCTGCACCGCTTATTTCATAATGATAGGAAATATTTTCACATTGCACACGCTGAAATGTAAACAAACATGTATGATAAGATTTAACCACTTTTAGCCCATTTGGGAAATCAAGAGAACCGGAAGGATCCGCTTTTGAAATCCATTCCAGAAACACCTTAATATGATGGGCTGAAAACGCAGATGGAACGTTTTCATAAAGATAGTTTAATATTAGTTGAACTCCCCTTCTTTGTAAAGGCATAGGGAGCTCAAGAAGGTGCTTGACGCTGATTTTCACACCGGAACTTGACTTGCTTGTGATTACTGTATTCATTTTCTCTTTTGTTAATGCCTGCAAGTATAATTCGTCCTCAGTCAGCGATTCACTGACGGATTGAAACCGTTTATGGACATCTTCCGACTCTTTCTTTAAGAAAGGGAGAACATGGTGTCTGAATCTGTTCCGTGTATAATCATCCTGATCATTGCTCGGATCCGTCCTGAACGGTACATGATTCTCTTTGCAGTAAGCCAAAAGATCTTCTTTGGCAAGCCCGAGAAACGGCCTGATCAGCCATCCGTTATCAAAACGGCGCTTCGGCTGAATACCGGCAAGTCCCATACCGATGGTGCCTTTCGCCAATTTCATCAGCATTGTCTCGATCTGATCATCACCATGGTGAGCAAGGGCCAAATATTTCGCTTGATGATTTTTCATTTGCTCCTTAAAGAACTGGAATCTGCATTCTCTTGCGGCCGCCTGTTTATTAAGACTTTTTTCGGACGCATACTTTTGAACATCAATTTGCTGCGCCTCACAGCGAATGCCCTCTGCTACGCAATATTCCTGCACAAAACGCATATCTTTTTCAGACTCTTCGCCTCTGAACTGATGATCGACATGTGCGGCAATGAGTATCGCAGTGCCGGGAATCTTATGATGTAATGCATGAAGCAGAGCCATGGAATCAGGTCCGCCGGAGACGCCGGCGATGATCGTTGCCCCATCAAAAGCCAGTTCGTATTTTTCAATAAAATCTTCTATGCTTTTCACAATGTCCTCCCACTAAGAGCAGGGTGATTTTCAAAAGATATAAATAATCCTAACACTTTCAATCAGTCCCTGCAAAGAAGAGCTATCACCCTTGTGATGTCTCAAATAAAAAAGAGCACGATATAGGCGAAATAAAGGGCAAGCACACTCACAACGATCAGCAGCGTCTCAAAGATGCCGCCGGATTTTTGATGATTTTTCCGCACCTTGCGACCGCTTCTCGACCGCTGCTGAGGCGCCGTCCGCCTCCTTTGTCCCGTCCCTTGCGACGAGGCCGGTATTGAAGATGGACGGGCGGTTCTCGATTGACGGCGGCTCGGGCGGCCCGCCTCAAGCAAGTCAGCCTTCATTTCATCCGCTGTATTGTATCTTCCTTTTAAAGCCGATAATAAAACCGCTTTATATTTCGTCAAAAACGGGTGGCTGTCGATGACCGACAAAAGCTGATCCATCGGTTTGCTTGTTTTCTTAAATTCTTTCTTTGTCACGCAATTCACCATAATCATGGCCACGGAAAACAGATCATATGAAGGTTCAGCCTTGCGAGTTCCGCATTCCCAGTATCCTCTGTCAAAAAACTCAGTGTATTCCTTGATGGCCCGGCCTTCTTTCGTCGTCCCGCCGACATCAATACAGCGAATCCTTGCCGGAGGTCCCGTCACGATCAAGTTTTCGGGTTTTAAATCTCCAAACACCCATCCTTCGCGATGAATGATGGATAAGTTTGATAAAAGCTGGCTGATCAATACCGGAATCCACTCCTCTCCTTTCTCGTTGATATAACACAAAAGCAATGGCCCCTCAATATATTCCATTACATAAAATGAGAGCTTCTTTCCGGTATTGGACACTGTCATGTCGTCCACATCAAAAAAAGAAGGCCCCATTGCTCTTGCCTGGGCCTTTGAGAAGGATTTCAGAACATTCACTTCCGAGGTAATCGACAGGCTGTCATCACTCACCTTGAGTGCCACGCGGCCTTTTTTTGAATCGGCCAGGTAAACAACGCCATTAGCCCCTTTTCCAAGCTGTCTGATGATCCTGTAGGAATGATTATTCCATTTCCCAACTACGGCTGAACCCGGCTTTAAACTATCCGCCAAACTCGTCGAAGCGTCTTTCATCATCTTCTAACATGCCCCTTCTTGAGCCGATTTTATTGAAATGCTGTATCGCCTCTCTGATTGCCGGTCCTGTCGGCGTGATTCCTCCGGCCGCCAGTTTGGAAAATATCGAGGAAAGAGATTCAAACTTCGGCGTCCAATCCAGCACAAGTTCAACCTCTTGTTTTTTCCCGGGAAATATAAACATGGCAAATTCGTTTTCACCGATTCTTGAGTTCAGACTGATGGACAAATCAATCAATGCTTCTTTGACTGTCGGGAGCTTTGGATTCATGCTTGCGCTCGTATCGACAAGAACCAAGACGTGTAAATGAACAGTTTCTCCAAGTTCATCCACGACTTCCATGACTTCTCCTCGTTTATCAGGGGGCAGTTCATCCATTTCAGAATGCTTGCCGAGAATTTGTTTAAGCTCATTGTTGACCACACCCTGAAGGGTTTGTGTCATTGCTTTTTTCGTCACCATTTGTACCGTCTGTGACAGCTGTGAAGCATAAACAACCTGGTGAACCCCGCCTCCAGCGAGAGCGATGCCTTCAACTTCTTTCATCGCATCTTGATCCATCGCATTTTCTTCCATAATCCCAATGACATTTACGGTAATCCCCTGCTCTTTTGCAAAGGCTGCCATCGCCTGCGGATCTTCACCGCGGTTCGAACAGCCGTCCGTAATAAGCAGGATTTGATTCAAGTGCCCCTTTTTCATGTTTTTATTCCTCCTGGACAAAGATATCTTTATTTAATTCCATCATCGCCAGAAGAAATTTGATTTATACGAGAGCTAAGAAATCTCTTGATTCTTTTGGAAAAAAGCGGGGGCCGGAATCGACGCCCACTTTGGCGTATTATGATCTATCTTTATGACGATCACCGTCATATCATCCTCAATCAGACCCGACCTTGTCCGAATGACCTCTTCCATGATCAAATCGGCGATTTCCTGAGGGTCCTCTGTTTTAAGCGACTTCAATTTTCTCTTCATCCAAAGATCATGATTTTCTACATGTCTCGGCCCTTCAAAGATTCCGTCACTCATCATGATCAGAATGTCTCCAGCTTTTAATTGTTCGCTGACAACATCGACATCAAACTCGGTAATGATACCGATCGGCAAATTGCTGGCCTGAACTTTGATGATCTGATCTGATCTCTTAATAAAACTTGGCGTCGAACCGATTTTCAAGAATTTGCAGCTGGCATCTTGCAAATCAATAATAGATAGGTCCAGCGTCGAGTAAATCTCATCCGTCGTTCTTAATGAAAGGATGCTGTTGATGGTTTTAATTGCGACCTTTTCATCAATGCCTGACTGAAGGATTTTTTCAAGAAGCTTGATCGTTTCATTGCTTTCAAAGTGCGCCCTGGCGCCATTTCCCATGCCATCGCTGATAGCGGCTGCATATTTGCCTGCTCCGAGTTCCATCATATTATAGCTGTCTCCGGAGACGAGGCCCCCGCCTTTCGCCGCGTGAGCCGCCCCTGTCACAACACGGTAGGATTTTGCAGATCCGAAAGCGACATGACAGTATCCGTTCGGGTGGCCGGCACATTGTTCAGCCTTTACGATGATTTGCTCCTCCAAAATATCAGACAGCATCGGGGCAATGATTTTCTCACATTCTCCATGTCCGTTGCAGTACGGAATACTCATTTCAATATCGATGTTCCCCTGATCTAGACTGTAGATTTCGACTTGCTGTATTTCTATGCCGAAATGCTGCAGCGCTTCCCTAATTTGTTCTTCCTGGATAAAGTGCTGCTCCCGTTCCCTTTTGATTTCCCGAGAAAAGTCAGACATCACCTGTGATACACCGAGAAGCTGTTCTGCTACAAGACGTCTGCTGTCATGCACCTTTTGCTTCAACGTCTGATTGGCTCTAAAGTTTGTCAGCTCGTCCTCTATCAGCGCTTCAACTTGTTTTGATTTAGAACAGTGCTGATTGAATTCTTTTTTCAGCCTGCGGTTTTGATAATATTGCTTTTCCTCTGTTTCTTGCATAACCCGTTTCATCAAATCATATGTTTTATCAAAGTTCTGTACCCAGCACTTGTTTTTCTTATAGCAAGATTGGCAGGAATGTTCTGTAACCGTGCTTAAAAACAGGTCAATTTCTTTTTCTTTCCCTTCCTCATCAGGAACAGAATGATAAAATGTGGTAAAACTTTCAGATAAAGCATGAAACACGGTTGAAAATTGATCGACTTTTTGGGCGGTGACATCTCGGATTTTTCTTGCATATTGCTGCTGCTCTTGCGCGTGCTCGACCGTACCCGGTATATATTTGGCCACTTTTTTCGTAATCGACTGCGGTGTTAAAAGAAACAGACCGATCGCGATCAAGGATTCATAAAGCGTTGGTACAAGTTCTGCGGAACCCCCGCCATAAAGAGAAATCAACAAAGATCCGATCAAAAGGCCGACCGCCGCGCCCGCTTTTTTCCCTTCTTTTAGCAAACCGCCTAGAAGTCCGGAAAAAGCCAGCAGACTCATCTGATATAGATTGCCGATATTTGAGAGGCTGAGGATCAAGCCTGTCACAACCCCGACGGTACAACCGATGCTGGCACCTCCGATAAACGCGAAAGTCAGCACGACATAACGGGCCAATATCAGTTCAGCCTGCATGCCTTGAAATGAAACACCCGTTAATCCGGTAAGAACCGATGCAATTAAAATCATAAAGCAGATGATTTCCTCAATCTTCAACGATTGTTTGGCCCGTTTTGAAGTCACAATCGGCAGGCTTTGCAAAAAAATCAGCGTTAAAATAAAGGATAATCCGGCTTCAACGAAAGCCATAATGTAATGATAGCTTGAAACCGTTCCATATTGTGTGTAAACAAACCCGCATCTTGTCAGCGCCATTGCCAAAAAAACAACGACGGGCAATGTTCTGACTTGATCCTTTATAATAAAAGAGGTCAATTTTGAACATATCGCAAACGAAACAATTGCTGCGAGCACAAATAAGGAATGCTGGGGCGATATACTCAGAGCCCCCGCAAGCAGCGCCAAAAACGCCAAGAAAGCTTTGTCTTTTTTGATTAAAAGCATCGCGCCGAAAAATGGAAGAGCAAAGGGTATCACCTCTGACAGAATGAAGGCTCGTCCCAATAAAAAACCGATGATCATATAGATAAACCCTTTATAGAAAAAGAGCGAATATAAATGCTGCATCATAAGCTTCGTCATTTTGCCAAACCATGAGTACATCTTTTGCACAACTGGTCCTGCTATTGGGCTGTTAACCCTTCTTTCCGCTTTTTCCATGATCTCATCCCCCACTCGTTTATTCGTTGCTTGCCATTATAGCGAAAGATGAAATAGGATTTTGTCAAAAGAAGGTAACGATTTAAAAGAACTCTTCGACGGTTTTTGTAAGGAGCTTCAATCACTCTTGATAAGTCGAGTCGATTCTCGTTATTTTGCATTTTTTCCGAAACAAAAAAACCGGCTTCATAAGAAACCGGTTTTTAAGATGACCCGTACGGGATTCGAACCCGTGTTACCGCCGTGAAAGGGCGGTGTCTTAACCGCTTGACCAACGGGCCTTGATAAAAGTAGCGGCGGAGGGGATCGAACCCCCGACCTCACGGGTATGAACCGTACGCTCTAGCCAGCTGAGCTACACCGCCATGTTATGATTTTGTTCTTTTAACGCACAAGTTCTATAATACAAAGGATTGTCCCGTCCGTCAATAGAAATTCGAATAAAATTTTTCGGAAAAATAAAAAGGCATCCGCTGGGATAAGACGAATGCCTTTCGTTTATATAGAAAGCAGCAAGTTAACCTCTTCTTGCTCCGCGCCCTCCACGTTTTGATTCCGTGTTACGTTTTAGAGACGATAAGCGATCTTCACTATCTTTTAAAAACTTATTCATTTTCTGTTCGAACGTTTCTTTAGAGCGGAAATCATTTCTAGGTCTTGATTGAGGACGGTCTACAGCCTTTTTGATGGACAAACCGATCTTGCCATCTTTCTCTACATTGATGACTTTGACTTGTACTTGATCACCGACCTTGAGATGATCATTGATGTCCTTGACGTAATTATCGGCTACTTCACTGATATGAACGAGACCTGTTGATCCTCCAGGCAATTCAACAAATGCTCCAAAATTTGTAATACCTGTTACTTTCCCTTGCAACTTGCTGCCAACTTCAATCGACATAAAAAAAGTGCTCCTCCTTAGACTTAAAAAAGATCATTTCTTTAATTATACATAAAGAAAAAAATAAGTGTCAACAAGGCTACTTGCTCTTCTCATCAAACTTGAAGATGATTTCCCCTTCCTTTGAGAGGTAATAATCCTTTCTGGCAAGCTCTGCAACGTAATCCTCGTCCTTTAATTTGACAATCTCATCTTTTAAGTTTGATTTTTTTGCTTCCAGCTGATCCAGCTTTTTCAAAAGCTCTTGTTTTTTCTCTTCTTTTGCACTGATATCTGAGGTCTGCGACCAAAGCGAGCTGACCATCACGATCGCCGAAAGCAGCGCGACAGCCCCAAATACCGTCAACCGTCTGTATAGACCGCGCCTTTTTCGTTTCAAATGCTGCTGTTTCCGTTCCATTTGCTCTTTATATTCATTTTGAATTTGAGAAATATTGCGTTTGCTAGTATCGTTCAATTCCAGACGGCCTCCTTCATTTTTTTAGTAATTTCGTTTTAATTGTTATGAATAGTTTCTTTCCCTTTTTGAAAAATCCTGCTCCCTTTTGTAAAAAGCGTCTCAGCATTCCCCGAATACGGGCGGGAAGAAGCCTATAGCATTGATATATTAAGAAATAAAACGGATAGCCTGCGAATTTTAAGATCTTATATAAACATACCGCAAAAAAACGAAAAAGAACATAGATATTTCTCATCAAGAACAGAATAATTGCCAAAAAGGACTGAAATGTCCACACAACAGGGCGAAATATCACCATCTGCATCATTTTTGATGTCATACGGCAGATCAAAACAAAGAAGGAGATCATCCATCCCAAGATTTTAATATAGATTTGCTTAAAAAGGCTTTGATATGCGGCAAATCCCAGCATGACCGCCAAAAAGATGTAAATTCTCAACTCTCCTTCATTTACGCTGAGCAGAACATAGAAAAAAAGGAGACCTTGTACCATCCAAAACAGCAGATCATGGATAAATAAAAGCCACCTGGCGGTTTTAGCGCGAATCACAAATCGGGTGTAGGTATCAAGGGAAGCGCCCAGCCATGCCCCCATTCCGGCCATGGCGAGCATCGTATAGAACTGTGTGGTCAGCGTCATTTAAACAACTTGCTAAAAAACCCTTTAGCTTTCTCCCCCTGCTGCTCATCCAAATAGACGAGATCAAGCACTCTTCCCTTAATGGAGACAACTCCTTTTTCCACATCCAGATTTTTCATCTGCAAGTTTTCGCCTCTGACCGCCAGCATACCCATCACGGTTTCAAGCAAAAATTCCTCATTATCAAAGCTCTCAACCTGTTTGACGCCGGAAATATCCAACAGCTTGCGGCCCTTCATCATGACGTTATGTTCCGGGACAGATGACCCGTTGGAAGGGTTATGCTGGTCATAGTATAAACTCATCTATTCATCCCCCATATCCTCATACTATAAGATTCGTTACTGCATTGTATGAGATGAGGTGTTTTTTTAGAACAAGCCTATTCCCCTCCGAGTTTCTCTTCTTTCAGGACGGTGTACATATTCGCAGCCTCTTCTTTTTTCGTCGTGTCTTTCAGTTCATTGACTTTGACAGTAACGAGTTTTTGACCGAAGCGAACCTCAAGCTCGTCTCCCGCTTTAACATCAGAGCTTGCTTTTGCCTGCTGGCCGTTGATCGAGATCCTCCCCTGATCCGCCACTTCTTTGGCAAGCGTCCGTCTTTTAATCAGTCTTGATACCTTTAGAAATTTATCAAGTCTCATGGCTTATCAGCCCCTTTCGATTTCTTTCGCTTCATTCCAGAATTCGTCCATTTCCTCAAGCGTCATGCTTTCGAGGTCCTTTCCGACGCGTTTTGCCGATTGTTCAATATGCTTGAACCGTCTGTAAAACTTGGCATTTGTCATAGTGAGCGCTTCTTCGGGCTCAATTTTATAAAACCGGCCGATGTTGACGAGAGCAAATAAAAGATCTCCGAATTCTTCTTTTATTTTTTTGCCGTCCTGTTCAGCTTCGGAAATTTCTAAAGAAAATTCTTTCATTTCTTCTTGAACTTTGTCCCAAATATCTTGAACATCAGACCAGTCAAATCCGGACTTTGCTGCTTTTTTCTGAAGCTGATTCGCTTTTGACAGAGCGGGCAGCGGCTTCGGAATATCATCGAGAAGCGATATTTTATCGGTCTGTTTTTCCTGCTTCTTAATCTCTTCCCAGTTTGCCATGACGTCGGCCTCATCATTTACTGCAGCATCCCCGAAAACATGCGGATGCCTTCTGATCATTTTCGCAGTGATTCCGCGTATGACATCATCAATGGCAAAGAGACCTTCATCTTCACCGATTTGCGCATGGAGAAGGACTTGCAGCATGACATCGCCAAGCTCTTCAACCAGATGATCAGAATCCTCTTCATCGATGGCTTCCAGCACTTCATAACACTCTTCTATTAAGTATTTTTTCAATGATTGATGAGTCTGTTTTTGATCCCAAGGGCAGCCGTTTGGTCCGCGAAGCTCCCTTATGACGCGGCGGAACATCGAAAATTCCTGATAAAGAACAGCTTCGTCTTTGACAGGAGGAACGTAAACGCTCGTCAAATTGGTGATACCGACACTTCTGTCCAGTTCATAAAGCGGCACTTTTCTGACCTCTTCTTTGCTGCTTCCCGCCGCCGTTACGATCACAACCTCATAATCATCAGGCAGCTTTTCCATCAATGTAAGCTTTACTTCGGAAGCGGTCATTTGATCATAAACCTGGCAAATAATGAGGTGATGGCAGAGCTCCACTTCATCTGCTGAAAATTGAACGGCATCAACAAATTGAAATCCTTCAATCGGATCGATCTCCAAGGCGTTAAATGTCGCATCAAGAAAACTGTGGCCGCCCTCCACCTCTACTTCCGCTTGATATATATGCTGTCTTTCAAGCAACAGCTGCACGGTTCTTTCCGCTACAAACGGATGGCCCGGAACGGCGTAGAGCACATCCCGCTTCTCTGCTTCCTGAAAAAGCCTTGCAACGATTTCTTCATAAACCTCATCGAATTGATCATGCTTTTCATAGATCTCATCAAAAAAATGAATGGTCGGAATTTCTTTTCTCAGCTCTTCTATTAATGGATGGTCTTCCGTCCGGACGTATAGCACCTCAGCTTGTGTAAGGCGCTTATAGACGCCAAGAGTTAATTGATTCATATCGCCTGCCCCGAGACCGACAACTGTTATTTTACGAGTCATTCCCGCCGCCCCTTTCTCGTTTGAATGTCAGGAGCTTGCTGCCAAAAGGTACAAGCTCGAGTTCTTTTTCTGAAAACACGCGTAATTTTAATATGCTGTACAAAAAGACTGCTCCGCCGATGAAAACCGCACTGAGGCTTTCTGCTGCCGACAGCCATCTGCTTTCATGCGGCAGCACTGTTTCAAACGCATAGAGCCAAAATGACAAGACCGCCGCCATGATGAATGCCGAGATCAAAATCCCGGAGATTCTGTATTCCGAAAGTTTGATCAAGCCCTTCCTTTTCAGCTGTAACAGGTTAAGCCCGGCGACAGCGGCGAATGCCGCGACAGTAGCCAAGGCTGCTCCGGATATACCGAGGGAAGGAATCAGCATGAAGTTGAATACAGCTTTCAGCAAAAAACCGCTGAAAACGGAGACGGCCGGAAAAAATGTATCCCCGAGACCTTGTAAAACAGCGGTGATGGTCAAAGCAAGCGACGCAAAAAAAATTGAAATACTGAACATTTGAAGCGCTGCCGTCCCTTCGCTGTTTTTAAACAGCATGACATTAACCGGCTCCAAAATGCAAATGAGGCCTACCGCCGCACCAGTGCCAATCACCAAGCTCATTTTAATTGAAGATTGGATTTTTTCTTGTGCAGCCTTGATTTCCTCCTGTTTTCTCGCTTTAGAAAGAGATGGGACAAGAGCAGTCGCAATGCTCGCCGCAAAAACGGTTCCTAATTGAAGCAGCGGCTGGCCTCTGTCATAAACACCTTTTGTATGTTTCGCCTGAAGCTCGTCCATTCCTTGTCCCGCCAGCAATGAATATAAGTTCAGCGCGTCAACAAGCTGGATGAGAATTAGCATGAGGCTGGCAGCACAGATCGTCACCGTGTACAGACAAAGCTGTTTGACAATCGTTTTCGTCTCAACACCCGCATGATGAACAGCGCGGTTTCTTTTCCTCTTTACCCAAAATGCCGCCAAGATGAAAAATGCTGTCAGGCCTCCGACCAGAGAGCCAAAGGCTGCTCCGGCTCCGGCATCATATAAAGAGTATCCGTTCTTTACAAGCCACCACGTCAAAATGAGGATGGCTGCGACACGGAAAAACTGCTCGCCGATTTGTGAAAATGCCGTCGGCAGCATCTGCTCGCTTCCTTGAAAATAGCCTCTGAATAAGGATACGAACGGGAGCAGCAAATAAGAAAACGAAACGGCGCGGATGACCTGGGCAAGCTCCGGGTCGCCCATCAGGCCTGCAATAGACGCAGCTCCGATAAAAAGAAGAAGAAAAAAAACAAGGCCGACTCCTGACACAAACAGCATAGACACGCGGAGAATCTTCCCGCGGCTGTCCGCACCGTGATCATTCAAAAGCTTGGAAATGATGACCGGAAAGCCGGATGTCGCAAGCAGCACAGATATTCCTATCATCGGATACACTTGCTGAAAAATATAAAAACCGACATCTCCCACTATATTTTGAAAAGGCACTCTATAAACAGCGCTTAATATTTTTGATAAAATTCCCGCCAATGACAACACAAAGGCGCCTTGCCAAAGAAGCCGTCTTTGGCCGTTTAAAAAGCCCATTCTGCAAGCTCCTTTCAATGCGCTTTTCATCTCTTCCTGAAAAGCACATGAAACGTGCTTATTATACCATATACCGTGCAGTTCCCTCCCTTTTTAACCGCCAACTAAAAAAAAGAACAGCCCAAAAGGGTGCTGTTCCGACTGGTTGATACGATATTCCGGGCGTGTTAAACACTTCGGCATTCCTGCCTGAACGGCAGGAATGTCCAAATAAAAGGAATGAGACCTATTGTTCCATTTGACGCGCCAGGAAACCGGCGGCAGTTTCGACTGCTTTATGTTCCACTTCACCAATTGACTGGTCTTTAGAAAAAATCACGACAGCTCCGATCGGATCACCGTTTGCAACAATCGGGCCCACTGTATAAGATGCGACTTCTTCGTCAATGCCGTCAATCAGCTGGATCGTCTTCGCATCCCCGTCCAACACGGAGTTTCGCTGGTCCATCGCTTTTTCTACCATATCGCTGATGGACTTGTTTAAGTAGTCTTTTTTGGAGCTTCCCGATACTGCGATATACACGTCACGGTCGCAGATCAGTACAGAATGCCCTAAACTGTCATAAAGCGCGTCTGCGTATTCTTTAGCAAAATCGCCAAGCTCGCTGATAGGAGAATATTTTTTTAAAATAACCTCCCCATCCCGATCCACGAATATTTCTAAAGGGTCCCCCTCACGAATACGCAAGGTTCTTCGTATTTCCTTCGGGATCACGACCCGGCCTAAATCATCAATCCGACGTACAATACCAGTTGCTTTCATCTGTGCTGCCTCTCTTTCATTTGATGATATATCTGGTGGATGTAACAGAGCTGTGTACTTGAAACACTCTCCACTCTTGATTGATTTTAGTATCCTTCACATCAAATGTAATATACGTGAGTAACAACAAAAATTTACGATGAAGCAATGGTTTGTTTTTTAACGTCTTGCAAGCCTTTTAAAATCTCAAGCAGCGTCTCCAGCCACTCTTCAGGTTTGCGGTTTTTCACCTGAATCGAGATTTTGAGTTTCTTGCCTTCCATTCCAAGACCGATCTGCCTGCCGTATTTGCTGCCGAGTTCAAACAGCTTTTGTCCATCGATTTCAGAGCTTGCCTTTTCGTCGATCGTCAGTCTGACGGCTTCTTTCTCCTGCTTAATCAGCTCGACGCGCTCTCTGATGGCATATACCTTCATTTCTGCAATCGCAAATAAATACTCGACTTCTTTCGGGTACTCGCCGAAACGGTCGATCATTTCATCCTGCAGCTCGCTTTTTTCTTCAGCGGTTGCAACGGATCTGAATCGTTTATACATATCTATTTTTTGCTTGCCGTCCGTCACATAGGTCTGCGGAATATACGCATCAAGCTCCAAATCGATTTCCGGTTCAAACTTTTCAGCTTGCGGCACATCACCCTTGCGCGCTTCAATCGCTTCCTTGAGCATTTGCGAGTATAAATCAAACCCGACGGAATCGATAAACCCGTGCTGTTGTGCACCTAGAAGGTTGCCGGCTCCGCGTATCGTCAAGTCGCGCATGGCGATCTTGAAACCAGACCCGAGTTCAGTGAATTCCTTAATAGCCTGAAGTCTTTTTTCAGCCACTTCTGTCAGGACTTTGTCTTTTCGATACGTAAAATAGGCGTAAGCTACCCGATTAGAGCGTCCGACACGGCCTCTCAGCTGATACAGCTGTGAAAGGCCCATTTTGTCGGCATCGTACACAATTAACGTATTGACGTTTGGAATATCGACGCCGGTTTCAATAATTGTCGTACTGACGAGAACATCTGATTCTCCCTCTAAAAAGTTCAGCATAACCGATTCAAGTTCGTTTTCTGTCATTTTCCCATGGGCATACGCCACCTTGGCATCAGGCACAAGCATTGAAATTTCTTCAGCTTTTCTTTCAATGTCCTCGACCCGATTGTACAAGAAGTATACTTGGCCGCCTCTGGCGAGCTCTCGTTCTATCGCTTCCCTCACCAGCGCCCCGTTGTATTCGACAACATATGTCTGAACGGGAAAGCGGTTTTCCGGAGGGGTTTCGATCACTGACAAATCCCTGACTCCAAGCATGGACATATGAAGGGTTCGGGGTATTGGAGTCGCCGTCAAAGTCAGCACATCGACATTCGCTTTGATTCGTTTAATTTTTTCCTTATGTGTGACTCCGAACCTTTGTTCTTCATCAATGATGAGCAAGCCCAGATCTTTGTACACGACATCCTTTGACAAAAGCCTGTGGGTTCCGATTACAATATCGATCGTGCCGTTCTTCAGGCCTTTAATCGTTTCAGTCGCTTCTTTTCTAGTCCGGAACCGGCTGAGCAGGCCGATGTTAACCGGATAATCCTGGAATCTCTCCAATATTGTTTCATAATGCTGCTGGGCCAAAATAGTAGTCGGTACAAGGATAGCCACCTGCTTTCCATCTGCAATCGCTTTAAAGGCGCCACGGATAGCAACCTCTGTCTTGCCGTACCCGACATCTCCGCAAAGCAGCCGGTCCATCGGCCGTTCTTTTTCCATATCTTTTTTAATTTCATGAATCGATCTCAGCTGGTCCTCTGTTTCTTGATAAGGAAAAGCGGCTTCAAATTCGCGCTGCATTTCGTGGTCTGGAGAAAAGGCATAACCTTTGCTTGCTTCTCTTTCCGCATAGAGCTTAATCAAATCGTCTGCGATATCCTGAACAGATGTTTCAACCTTTTTCTTGACCCGCTTCCATTCGCTTCCTCCCAGTTTGTACAGCTTCGGTTCTTTGCCTTCTGAACCGACATATTTCTGAACCTGGTCGATTTGATCAACGGGCACGTAAAGTTTATCGCTTCCCTGGTAATGAATGTTCAGGTAATCCTTGTGGATGCCGTTGATTTCAAGCGTTTCGATGCCTAAATATTTTCCGATTCCATGGTTGACGTGGACGACATAATCACCGACCTGCAATTCTGAGTAGCTTTTGATTCTTTCTGCATTTGTCAGCTTTTGTTTGCGCGCCTGCTTTTTTACGCGTTTCTTAAACAATTCTTCCTCGGTGATGACAGCCAGCTTCATCAGAGGAAGCTCAAAACCCGATTGAAGGCCGCCTTCCATGATGTAGATTTGTCCTTGGGCAAGCGCCGCGTCTTGATCTGCTTGCGCAGCTTCTATGTCATAATCCGACAGAACCGATGCGAGCTTTTCGACGCGCTCCCGGCTGTCCCCTAGAAAAACGGTCGTGTATTTGGATTTTTTAAACCGTTCAATCTCGTTTTTGAGCACATTCATCTGACCGTGAAAGCTTTGCATTTGTTTGCTGGAAACATTCACGATGTTTTGCGGACTTGTATGCTGAACATGCCTCAAAAACAGCGAATAGTACAAAATCGGGCGAGACTGTGTCGAGATGAGATTGTGAAAAGGGAATGACATGGACATGTCATGAAGAATTTTGCCTTCTTCAAGAAGACTCGTGATCCATTCAGCCTCTTCCTTTTGCAGCTGGTCTTCCATTTCGTGAACACGGCTGATCTCATCCAGTATGAGCAGAGTATTTTTCGGGAAATAATCTAGCAAACTAGCAGGATTCTCATAGAAATAAGAAATGTATTTGACCATTTCCTGGCCAATGTTTCCTTCCGTGAGCCGCTCTTTGTCCTCCGCTATATTTTGATGGAGGATTTCTTTTTGTTTATCCAGCTTCAGTTTCTTAAGACTGCTGGCAAGGCCTTTCTCCATTTGCTCAAGCGCCCTTTGCCGATCTTCTTCCCGTACGATCAGCTCCTTTGCCGGGCCGATCTCCACTGTATCGCGCGTCTCCAGAGAGCGCTGATCATCCGTATTGAAAATGCGAATTGAATCGATCTCAGTATCAAACAGTTCTATGCGGATAGGGTTGTCTTCTGTCAATGAGTAGACATCGATAATGCCCCCGCGAATGCTGAATTCCCCGGGAGCTGCAACCATATCGGTCCGTTCATATCCAATTTGAACGAGGGTCTGAATCAGTTTTTCCGGATCGATTTCCCGGCCGGTTTCAATTTGGATCTGGCTCTCCTTCCAAACCTCCGCAGGAGGCAGCATTCTTCTGACAGCCGCTGCGGGCGCAACCACGATCGGTGCTTCCCCGCTTGAAAGCCTATTTAACACATCCAGTCTTTGCGAACGCAGCTCAGGGCTCGCAACCGCAATTTCCGATGAAATCAATTCATTGACAGGATATAAAAGGACAGGCTGATCGTTTATCAGCCCTGTTAAATCGTCTGTAATTTTTTGAGCCTGATAAAGGTTATGTGTAATTAAAAATAACGGCCGTTTAATTTCTTTTGAAAGAGCGGCTGTAAATAATGAGCGGGCAGATCCGGAGAGCCCCGCAAGCAGCTGCTCCTTCAGCCCTTCGTTCAAACCGTTCACGATGGATTTAAAATCATCGCTTTTTGTAATGTAGGATTGAATATTGTTCAAATGAGCCCCTCCTCTCTTCCTCAAATAGAAAAATGCTTTGGTCTAGTCTCTACACCAAAGCTTTTTATTGAATAAATGATTGATATTGATGATAATCCGGGTTTCGTTCCAGCGCTTCCTGACAATCTTCACATATCGTCATGACGTGTAAATCCCCATTATCTTTATAAGAAATCATATCGTTTCTTTCCTCATTTGTTAAGTGATGAAACCCCAATTGTTCACTATTGACATAAGAATGGTCAAGACTTCCTACTTTCACGCCGCAATGACGGCAGTAATAATGCAAAGCCATAAAGGAACCTCCCATAGCCAGTCTTTTTAAGACTAGTATGTTCTGTTCCTAATCGTCTTATACCTTTGCATTAAATTCATTCATGACTTCTAAAAATGGTTTATCCAGAGAAGCTTCACATGCATTGACCGATTTTCGGACAGCTTCCTGTACAGCCGGTTCTTCTTCTGACGTAAAAGCGCCCAGGACATAATCCGTTATCTTCATGCCGTTTACCGGTCGGCCTATTCCGATTCTGATTCGGTTAAAATCCGATGTCCCAAGATGCTGAATCATCGATTTAATACCGTTGTGCCCTCCGGCGCTTCCTCTCGTCCTCAGACGGATTTTTCCGGTCGGAAGATCCAAATCATCATAAATCACTTTCATATTCTCAACAGGGATCTCGTAATAGTCCATAAGCGGCCTCAAACATTCTCCCGATAAGTTCATATATGTAAGCGGCTTAACAAGTAGAACCTTTTTGCCGGAAACAAATCCAATTCCATATTGTCCGTTGAATTTTGTTTTATCAAGGGCAATGTTCCATTCCTTGGAAAGTTCATCGATCGTCATAAACCCTACATTATGCCTCGTTTTTTCGTATGTTTTTCCCGGATTGCCCAAACCTGCAAACAAAAGCATTGTATATCCTCCCTTAATCAAAACCCTGCCTCAGGCATACCTGAGGGGAGCGTCCTAATTCCCCTCATTCTAGCACAAAAGACGTAACCGCGGGAGGGTTACGCCTTAGGTATTTATTCGTTTTTTTACTCTTCTGGTTCCTCAACTTCTTGAGCTGCTGATTCGGCTTCCGTTTCCTCTTGCTTTTGGGGAGGGAGAATGGATGCAACGACTTCATCAGGCTCATGATTGAATGAATAATCACCTTTTGCCGGAATGTCGCCAACGGTTAGAACATCATTAACTTCGAGACGAGAAATGTCCGCCTCAATCGTTTGCGGGATGCTCTTCGGCTTTGCAGTAATAGAAAGTTCGTAGAGCGGCTGCTGAAGTACGCCGCCCTGCTTGATACCCTCGGCTTCACCCGTTAGATTAACAGGGACGGCTGCTTCCATTTCCGCTTCCATATCAACCACTTTGAAATCAGCATGTACAATTGCATCTTTCAGTGGGTCTGTTTGTATTTCAGTCACCATGACAGAGTGCCGTTCACCATTGATATCCAAACTGATAATCGTATTTTTCCCCTCATTGCGCAAGACTTTTAAAAGCTCAATACTATCCAGTGCAACAGACTTATTCTCCAAGTTTTTTCCGTAAATCACGCCAGGCACAAATCCCGATAACCGGATTTTCCTTAAAGAGGAACGTTTGTCGTCCGTTCTTTCTTCCGCTTTTAAAATTGCCATACTCAGCACCATCCCATCGTTAGATTGGTCTTCCTAAAACCATACCCATAACGACAAAACTTTAAACCAGAATCGCCAAATTAATCGAACAGGAAGCTGACAGATTGTTTTTCATGCACGCGAATGATGGCTTCCGCCAATAGCGGTGCGACAGAAAGCTGTTTGAACTTCTCGATTTTCTTTTCTTCCGGCAGCTCGATGCTGTTTGTCACAACAAGCTCTTTTATTTTGGAATTATTGATTCTTTCAATTGCCGGACCTGACAGAACAGGATGCGTACAGCAAGCATACACTTCAGATGCACCGCTTTCGATGAGCGCATTGGCTGCCAATGTAATCGTTCCTGCCGTATCGATAATATCATCAATTAAAATAGCCGTTTTCCCTTCAATATGTCCGATAATATTCATAACCTCAGCTACATTCGGCTTCGGACGGCGTTTATCGATAATCGCAATCGGAGCTTTCAAGCGGTCTGCCAGCTTACGGGTCCGCGTTACCCCGCCGTGGTCAGGAGACACAATAACAATATCGTTCAAATTTTTCTCTTCAAAATAACTTCCTAAAATCGGAACACCCATTAAATGGTCGATCGGTATATCGAAGAAACCTTGAATTTGCGGCGCGTGCAGATCAAGGGCAATCACCCTGGTAGCACCGGCTGTTTCGAGCAGATTCGCCACCAATTTAGCAGTGATCGGCTCACGTGAACGCGCTTTTCGATCTTGACGGGCATAGCCGTAGTAAGGCATCACGATATTAATCGTTTTAGCAGAGGCGCGTTTCAGTGCATCAACCATAATTAAAAGCTCCATAATATGTTCATTAACGGGAGCGCTTGTAGATTGAATGACGTAGCAGTCGCAGCCGCGGATGCTTTCTTCAATATTGATTTGAACTTCACCGTCGCTAAAGCGTTTAACAGAACTCTTTCCCAGCTCCACTCCTACGATATCTGCGATTTCTTTCGCAAGTTCCGGATTTGAGTTTAAGGAAAAAATCTTCAAATTGTCGTCTTCGTATTGATTAGACATGGTAAACCTCCGATTTAGGATTATTTTTTGTGTTTATTCTTAGCGTAGTCTTCCTTGTTGACTTGTCTTGCTCTAGCAATAGACAAAGCCCGGCCGGGTACATCGTCTGTTATGGTTGAACCCGCAGCTACGTAGGCGCCCTGGCCAATTGTAACAGGAGCGATCAAATTGGAGTTGCAGCCTACAAATGCTCCATCCTCAATTTTGGTTGTAAATTTATTTTTCCCGTCATAATTAACGGTAATCGAACCACAGCCGAGATTAACATCCGTTCCGATTTCCGCGTCCCCTATGTAGCTTAAATGAGATGCTTTGCTGCGATCTCCGAATTGTGATTTTTTCACTTCTACGAAATTGCCGATCCTTACCTCATTGCCGATTTTCGAGTCAGGTCTGATGTGAGCAAACGGACCGATTGTCACATCGTCGCCCACTTCACTATTCACGACAACGGACTGTTTGATCACCGTCCGGCTTCCAATCGTACTGTTTTCCAATTCGCTGTTTTGTCCGATTATCGTATCCTCGCCGATGACAACGCGGCCTTTAATCATCGTTCCAGGATAAATGACAGTATCCCGGCCGATGACGGCTTCCGGTGAAATGTATGTGTTGAGAGGATCGATTAAGCTGACGCCGTTTTGCATGTGACGTTTATTGATGCGCTGCTTCATGTAAGCTTCAGCTTGAGAAAGGGCGACCCTGTCATTGACTCCGAGTGTTTCTTGGAAGTGATCAGTCTGATAAGCGGCAACAGTTTCACCTTGATTCTTTAAGATTTCAATCACATCAGGAAGGTAGTATTCCCCTTGGACATTATCATTTGATACCTGCTCTATCGTCTCGAAAAGAGCTTGATTATCAAAACAGTAAGTTCCCGTGTTGATTTCTTTGACAAGACGTTCCTCATCTGTTGCATCTTTATGTTCGACAATTTTTGCAACATCGCCGTTTTCATTGCGGATGATGCGTCCATAGCCTGTCGGATCTTCTGCAACTGCCGTCAAAATCGTGACCTTTGCTGCTTTTTCCTGATGCTCCCGGAGCATCGCTTCCATTGTCTCAGCCGTTAACAGCGGAGTATCTCCGCAAATGACGATCGTCGTTCCCTTTTCGCCCGCAAGAATTGATTTGGCTTGCTTAACAGCGTGTGCCGTACCGAGCTGTTCAGCTTGAAGGGCATATTCACTCTTTTCCCCGAGCTGTTTTTTGACATCTTCTGCACCATGTCCGACAATTGTGACAAGTTTAGCCAATGATAGCTTACGAGCTTCATCGACAACATGTTCGACCATCGGCTTTCCGCAAACAGGATGAAGAACTTTATATAACTTTGATTTCATTCTTGTTCCTTGACCAGCTGCTAATACAACTGCAAACCGCTTATCCATTTATTGGCCTCCATTATCCCTATTATCCATAGAAAAATATATCCTAAATATGAGTTGATTTCAAGCAAGCCAAAAAGAGAAATCAGCAAATGAAGGCGACAAATTTTAGATGTTTTAGAACATATCTGGAATTCTGCAATTGAGCAGGTTCCTCAGCTTTTCATGTCAGCCCGCTGGCCAAAAGCTGTGTTCTCAACTCTTCAATTGTGCTTTTCGCCCATTTACTGATATACGCTTGAAACAACCATATATTGTAATTTAATTATTATACCATCATTTTTTTCAAAACAAAAAGGGCTTATTCATAAGCCCTTCTTTTTTAAGAAGCTCCCGCTTCTTCATATTCTATTTCCTCAACGTCACCCAAACGATGATATTCATTTAACACCGCGTCCTGAATTTTTCCGCGGGTGCTTGAGTTGATTGGATGAGCGATATCACGAAATTCTCCATCAGGTGTACGCTTACTTGGCATCGCAACGAAAAGACCATTGTTTCCATCAATTACACGAATGTCATGCACGACAAATTCGTGATCCAGCGTGATGGATGCAATCGCTCTCATGCGACCATCGGTATTCACGCGGCGTAATCTTACGTCGGTAACTTCCACAGTAGTTCACCACCTTTTCCCAATATAAAAACATTAGTGTAATTATTCAACGGTTTTTTCTGTTTTCCTGCATAATTAAAAATATTTTTCTAATATTGGGATAAAAACACACTGTATTGTCAAAATTTCCAACAAAAAAAGATGATTTTGATATACAAAACCACCTTTTCATCATTCATCTATTTCACGAGGGCAATGATTTCTATTTCAACTAATGCATCTTTCGGGAGACGCGCCACCTCTACACATGATCTTGCCGGTTTATGCGTATTGAAGTACTGGCCGTAGACCTCATTAACCTCAGCAAATTGACTCATATCAGCCAAAAACACAGTCGCTTTCACAACGGTTTCAAGTGAGGCGCCCGCTTCTTTCAGCACAGCTTTTAAATTGCGGAAAACCTGGTGCGTCTGTTCAGTGATGTCTCCGTCCACCATTTCACCTGACGGAGTCAAAGGAATCTGCCCTGAGCTGTAAAACATGTTATTAACAATAATCCCTTGCGAATAGGGTCCAATCGCTTCCGGTGCTTCTTTTGTCTGAACAACCTTTGTCATCTCAAACTCCCCCATCTTTATTCATTTTCTTTAAAAAAACGCTGAAAGTTTCCGTTTTGTATTTCTACGACCTTTTCCTTTATATCGATTTCTGAAAGGGTAAGAAGTGACATATACTCATCAACCAGCCGCTCCTTCACTCCCTGAGCTTCAACAAGGACTCCGATTCCTGCAACATGCGCATTGAATTCATCCAGCAGATTGATCATGCCGTTGATCGTACCGCCCGCTTTCATAAAATCGTCGATAATTAAAACGTTTGAACCCGTCTTTAAGCTGCGTTTTGCAAGCGACATCGTCTGTATGCGGTTGGATGAACCTGAAACATAATTGATGCTGACCGTTGAACCTTCTGTAACCTTGTTGTCCTTTCTGACGACGACAGTGGGCACATCTAAATAACTCGCCACCGCATATGCCAGAGGAATTCCTTTCGTGGCCACCGTCATGACCACATCGATTTCCCTGTCTGAAAAAGCGGAAGCAAAAATCTTGCCGGCCTTCGTTAATATAGAAGGCTTTCCGAGGACATCGGTCAAATATAAATAGCCGCCGGGAAGAATGCGTTCCGGATCGATCAATGACTCCCCGAGTGTCTTGACAAACCCCTCTGCTTCATCAACCTTTACCTTTGGAATGTATTTAACGCCGCCCGCTGCACCCGGTACTGTCTGCAGCGTCCCGATTCCTTGCTGCTCAAATGTCTGCTTAATAATGGTCAAATCTTCACTAATGGATGATTTAGCAGATTGATACCGTTCTGAAAAGAAGGTTAATGGCACTAAGACATGCGGATGGGCCAACAAATAATTTGTCAGATCCACCAATCTGCCGCTTCGACGAAACTTCATGCACTTACCTCCAAAATCCGAATATTTTTAAGAATAATATAACTTAACATACGGATTTAATCAAGGTCATTTTGTTCTCCGATCATCCGGACAGCATATACCTGATCGCAAAACCCTCTTAACCCGTTATATATTCTTTGCACTTTTGATTCATATTGCACCAGCCCGAACACCGTCGGACCGCTTCCGCTCATGAGCACAGCGTCAGCTCCAAAGCGTTTCATCTGATTTTTAATCATCGCTACTTCAGGGTGCATGTTTAATGTAACAGACTCGAGAACATTTCCGAGTTTATCACACATCTTATGGAAATTTTTCTCTTCGATTGCAGAAATCATACCTTGAACATCCGGATGTTCGATTTTGTGAAGCTTTAGCTGTCTGTACACCTCTGCGGTTGATACGCCGATCGTCGGCTTTGCCAGTACGACCCAGCAGTGTGGCGGTGTCTCAATATGCTGAATTTTTTCTCCCCGCCCAGTTGCCAGAGCCGTTCCGCCGTGAACGCAAAATGACACATCAGAGCCGATTTCTGCGCCAAGTTCGGCCAGTTCATGCACAGAAAGCTTCAGATCCCACAGGCGGTTCAGACCTCTAAGGACAGCCGCCGCATCACTGCTTCCCCCTGCAAGCCCCGCAGCCACAGGAATGACTTTCGTAATGAAAATTGAAACACCTTTTGTCAGGCCGAAGCGTTTTTTCATGAGCATCGCAGCCTGATAGGCTAGGTTTCGCTGATCGTCCGGAACAAAACGGTTATGTGAAGAAACCGTTACTTTATCTTCTGCCAGCTCCGTTAATTCAATCCGATCCGCTAAATCAATTGTCGTCATCACCATCTCAACTTCATGATACCCATCAGAACGTTTGCGGCGAACGTCGAGCGACAAATTAATTTTAGCCGGCGCCTTCTCTAAAATACGCAATCCATTCACCTACTTCTCCATCTAAACATAAGTATCCACATTGTAACATATTTTGAAGTAGAGGACGTACAAATGCATGAGGTGCGGCAGGTCGCCGCCTTTTAGCATATGGTCCTATTCCGTAAGTACGAATCCATGCGCTCGTGCGTCCTCATAAACACAGTTTATTTCGCGTAAAATCAGCCGGCTGACCGCACAGAGAACGGTTCACAGCCTTCAAGCATACCGTTGATGATCAAAAAACGGAGGACGCGCTTGTCCTCCGTTTGTCACTGTTTTATTGATTTTCTTGATTTTGAGCCATATGCTGTTCAGCTAATTCAATGGCCCTCTTCACCATATTACCGGCGTCTCTGGCCCGAATTCCGCCCCAGCCCTCGGTTTTTACCGTATCGTAAAAGCCAAGATCTTTAGCCAATTCATTTTTGAATTCCTCTGACATGATGCTTCGTCGTCTGCCCATACGAAACAGCCCCTTTCAAGTATCATACCATTCGTCTGACTCATCATAAAACAAGTGACATTTATTAGCTTTGCTTTATCTCCTCAGAACTTGCCCGAAAAATATTGGATAAAAAAAGACAAAACAAAAAGCAGTAAACATGTTGTCTACTGCTTATTAAAGGGCCACTGAGCTCGGTTTATCGTCAGAAAATCTTAACTCAACCGTCTCAGTAAGGATATCTGCATAACTGTATGAAACTCTTTCAAACGAATTCTCGTCTTGGTCTAGTTGTATCACAAAAACAGAAGGGTACGTCTCAGCTAAAATGCCCGAACGCTCAATCGTTTTTCGGCGGCCACCGTTTGCTTTTAACGTCAGCCTTTTTCCTAAATGTCCATCAAGCGATCTTTTAATATCGGACAATGTTTTCGCCATTGCATCCACCTCACTATAGTCATTATACACTAGGAGCCCATTTTTGTCAAATAAAATTTAAATTATATCAACGTTTATAAGCCCCTGTCAATAAAATATTTGTGACAAATTATACGTCAACTTTCCCTTATTTTCCTCAATTTTCGTTCAGTTATGTATGCTTTTTAAAAAAAGGGAAAATTTTTTCAGCGAAAAAAGCGAAAACCCGCCGGCAGCGGGCGGGCTTAATTATGTGTTTTCGTTTTTATACGGCATTCCGATTCTTAGAACGCCGCGGGTTTCAATACCTCCTAGACCCTTCTCCCTCGTTAAAGTATTCCTGAGCACCTCCCAAACGTTAATGCGGTCCATAAACGGAGTGAAGCTGATTTTTGCGACAATATAGACCGGATCAAGCGCATGGATGTTGACTCTTGACGGAGAGCTGGCAAAATTCGCCCCGGCTCTGATCAATGATTCAAAATGGGACTGGCACGCCCCGGCAAAAATGACAAGCTGATCAAGATGGGGAATTTTTTTTCTCGCTTTTTGAACGGTTTCGATAAAATCTTTGGAATGCCTGTAAGCATCCAGATTGTCAATGTCCCCTTTCTGTTTTGAATAGGCATCATGTCCGGTGATGACGAGGAGATCTGGCCGATATTCATCAATAAGCTCCTCAATGACGGAAGACATTTTCTTTTCATAGCAATGTATCCCGTATACAGGAACTCCGATCTTTTCATACAATGCCAGGCACTTTTTCAAATAAGCCGAATCTCCATCTAAATGCAATACCCTTCCAGGCATATGAAAATACTGCTGCTGGTTGTTATATTGGTTAGTGGCACGGTATTCATGTTTGTCACGAAGAAGCTTATAATCCTGGCGAAGCAGGTCGAGGGATTCCTTCATTTTTGTTTCTTCTTCCCTTTTTCTCATCTGCCGCTCAGCCTCGCGTACAATCTCCAGGTCTGCCAAATGCGCATCAGCGATTAATCTGACCTCATCTCCGTGCAAAACGGCTATAGCATCTCCTTCTACCGATTGATCAATTCGTATGATTCGAAATAATATATCTCTTCGATAAGATTTTCTTACTACCATATCGCCTATTTTAAATTGCATGCTTTTCACTCCACACATAGACTAAGCCCCATATAATGAATGGAAACAGTAAATAAAGGTGCTTCTTTAGCCTATGTACCTGCCGTTCAAGAGGTGACCAGCTGACAAGCCTTATCAGCTCTGTGTTCCGGCTTCATGAAAAAAAGCCCTCTTTTTAAAGAAGGGCTTTGGATAAATGACCAGAAAGTGCAGCGAACTCCTCAATACTCAGCGATTCTCCGCGCCTTTTCCCATCAATGCGGGCATCTTGGAGGGCTAGTTCAATATCGGCTTTATGCTCTTTGCCATTCGCCAAGTTATTGACGAGATTGTTTAAAAGCGTTTTGCGGCGCTGGGCAAAGCTCGCTTTAACCACCTGAAAGAAAAACGCTTCATTTTGAACGGCAACAGCGGGTTTTTCCCTCAGCGTCAGCCTGATGACGGCAGAGTCAACGTTTGGCTGAGGGACGAACACGGTTTTCGGCACGCTCATGACCGTTTTCGGCTCGGTATAAAACTGCACTGCAATGGAAAGCGAGCCGTATTCTTTTGAAGACGGTTTTGCAGCCATGCGGTCTGCCACCTCTTTTTGAAGCATGACAACAATTCCTTTCAAAGGCAAACCTTCCTCTAAAAGCTTCATAATAATAGGAGTGGTCACATAATAAGGCAGATTTGCGACAACCATCACTTCGTCACAATCTTGAAACTGCTCATCCATCACCTCTCTAATGTCTGCTTTCAGGACATCCTGGTGGATCACAGTCACATTGTCGTACGGAGAGAGTGTGTCCTTTAAAATCGGCAAAAGCCTTTGATCGATTTCAAAAGCCGCGACTTTTTTTGCACGCTTTGCGAGCTGCTCGGTCAACGCCCCGATTCCCGGACCGATTTCAATCACGCCCGTCCGTTTCGTCACTTCGGCGTGATCGACGATTCTGTCCAAGATATTTGTGTCAATTAAGAAGTTCTGACCCAAGCTTTTTTTGAATGAAAACCCGTATTTGTTGAGAATTTCTTTTGTCCTTATTGGGGTGGCGATATCTTTATTCATTCTCTTCCTCCCGCAGCACAGCATCCAGTGCGCTTAAATAGTCACTTTTTTTAATTTGAAACATTTGCAGCCGTTTTTGAAGCTGTTTTCCGTTTGTATAGCCGATATTTAAAATCTCACCGAGCCTCTCCCGCCTTTGTTTCGCAAGGGGACCTCCGATCAGGCCGGCTTCGATTAAATCCTGTGCATCAATTTCTGCTTCCGTCACTTCCATTTCTTCTTGAACGGTCTTCAAGCAGTCGCGGATGCTTTGAAGCGAAGCGTGCTCCACACCAATTCCGCGTTTATTTTTAGGCTTTGCCAAATGCTTGGGTAAAAATGCATGTTTGCAGCCGGGCACTTTTTCGGCAATTGTCTTCCTGATTTTTTCCCCGGGATAATCAGGATCGGTTAAAATAATGACGCCCCGCGTTTTCTGAGCCAGCTGAATTTGTCTAATGACATCTTCTCCTATGGCAGACCCGTTCGTTTCAATTGTATCCGCATCAACAGCCGACTTGATTTTAGCTGTATCATCACGTCCTTCAACAACAATGATTTCTTTAATTTTCATTTCTTCCTCCGCAATCATGAAAAACCTTTTATTACATTTTTAAAAAAACTGAAACCTTTTTGTAATAAAACCGTCTAATTTATTAGAAAACAAGATGGATCTATTATAACCAAAAAAACAGAGGGCGAAAATCCCTCTGCTTGCATATGAATAATAAATGTATATTTAGTTCAAAACCTTGATTTTAACTTTTTTGTTTCCCCACCGGTAAGCGGCAGACTTGTTTGGAAAGAATACATCAATTTTACGGCCTTTAATTGCTGAGCCGGTATCGGCTGCGACAGCATAGCCATAGCCTTCTACGTGTACTTTAGAGCCCAATGGAATGACGCTTGGATCTACAGCGATCACCTTGGAGCCCGGATTATTTTTCAAATTAACGCCGGTTGCAGTATGGCCTGAGCATCCGTTACAGCTTGCAGTATATGCTGTTGAAGATACATAAAACTCTTTTCCTGAGGATTGATTACCGCGCGATACATTCGCGCTGGCTTGAGCCACTGTTTTTTGCTTTGTGCCGACGGCTATTACTTTGGCTTTGCTTTCTGCTGCAGTCTCCTCTTTAATCAGTTCTCTGGAGACTTCTTTGCCATTTTTCATCACAACGGCATAATGCTTTTCAAGCTTGCCCGCTTTGCCGGGTTGAATAACCTTTTTTTCGCCTTTTTCCAGAGATGAATCTTCTTTCTTCTCGACGTCAAAAGGGATATCCTCTTCCACTACATCGGTGACTTTTTTGATACGAGTAATGTGAACGTCCGCCTGATCCTTTGTCAGTTTTTGATCGAGTGCAGGCTTGACTTCATCATCGCCCTCTATGCTGATCTTATGGTGTTTTAAAAAGTCAGCGACCGTAGTCGAAGTTGTCCATATGTCCTTATCTTTGCCGGAATCCTTAACGGTTACTTTAAAAGCCCTTTGTAAAGTCAGCTTCATGTCTTTTTTTATCTCTTTATCAACTGAGGGGTTAATTTGATCGTGTTCCGCCAACTCAAGATTTAAATCTTTAAGAAGCTTGCCGACTGTACCCGCTGTTGTCCATATTTTCTTTTTCTCTCCGTCCATCGTGAAGTGAACGGGTTTTGCAGCAACATATTCAACATTCATGTTGCTTGTAATTTTTGTATCTTCAGCGGGAGAGATGTGATCTTCTTTCCTCGTTTCGATGTCTAAGCTTTTCAGCAGCTCACCTACGGTTTTAGCATGCGTGCGAACGTCCTGCTTTTTACCGTTAATAGAAATTGAGATTTGTTGTTTAGCGAGCTCTTGTGCTCCGTAAGCAGTTCCGCTTCCTGCCACAAGCAGTCCAGCAGCAATCAGTATCCATCTGCTTTTGCTAAGCTTTACGGAAAACAGCTTTTTCATTTTTTGTATGATGAAAAACGCCTCCTTCTCCTCGGGGAGATTATATAGAGTATCTACAAGACTGTCAACCCTCCTCTCTATTTTCTCCGCAAGCCCGCCATCTCTTTTATTATGGAAACACCACTTTATAAAAGAAAGAAAGACTTGTCGACAAAGATATCCTATGAGTGTAAACAGACATGTAGAACTTTTAAGAACCCTCCCCCGAAAAGACAAGCTTGTACAAAGGTCGATATCAAATGCTGTCAGCTGATGCCGAAAAGTTTTTTGGCATTTTCTGTTGTCATGACTGCTACTTCCTCGTAAGTAAGCCCTTTTAATTCGGCAATCTGTTCCGCGACAAGTTTGACATAGCTTGGTTCATTCCGTTTCCCTCTGTATGGGTGAGGCGTTAAAAACGGGCAATCCGTCTCAATCAAAATCCGGTCATTTGGTATTTGTTTGACAACTTCTTTAGGTTTTTTGGCATTTTTAAATGTAACCGGACCTCCGAAAGATAGGTAAAAATTCATATTGATACACTCTTTCGCAATTTCGGCGCTGCCGGTAAAACAGTGCATAATTCCGCCGACTTCTTCCGCCCCTTCTTCACGTAAAATCGCCACCACGTCCTCTGTTGCATCACGGTTGTGAATCACAATTGGCAAGTTGACCTCTTTAGCCAAAGCAATCTGTTTCCTAAACACATCTTTTTGAATATCTTTTGGCGACTTATCCCAGTGATAATCAAGGCCCATTTCTCCAATGGCCACGACCTTCTCATGGGAAGAGAGATCTTTTATCCACGCTAAGTCTTCATCCGTCATATCAATCGCATCAACCGGGTGCCAGCCGATGGCGGCATAAATAAAATCATATTCTTCAACCAATTCCATCGCGCGTGTGATTGTTGGACGGTCAAAACCGACAACGACGATGTGTTCCACTTTTTCTTCCTTTGCCCGAGCAATGACATCTTCCAAATCGTCGTTAAACTGCTCGGCATTTAAATGTGCATGCGTATCAAATAACATAAAAACGCCACCTTTTAATGTTTATTGTCGATAAAAACAAAAGGTGTTCGACGAAATGTTACACGTGAAACACCTTTTGTTTGTTGTTTGATTTATTTAATTCGTGTTCCGTTTGCTAATGAGCTGTCAATAGATGCCAGTGAAAGAACCCCATTGTCTTCTCCGGCTAAAATCATGCCTTGGGACAATTCTCCTCTTAGTTTAACCGGTTTTAAGTTGGTTACACAGATGACTTTTCGGCCGATCAACTCTTCCGGTTTGTAATGCTTCGCAATTCCGGATACGACCTGGCGCTTTTCAAATCCAAGGTCAAGCTGGAGTTTTAACAGACGGTCTGCTTTTTTGACAGGTTCAGCATGGATGACCTCTGCTACCCGCAGCTCGGTGCTCATAAAGTCGTCAAATGTAATTTCCGGAAGTCTTTCCGGGGCTTCCGCTTCTTTTTTCGGTTCTTCTTTAGGAGCTGATCCCTGCATTTTTGCTTTGATATAAGCCACCTCTTCCTCAGCATCAAGCCGCGGGAATAATGGTTCGCCTTTTTGGACCTGCACAGATTTCAATTGTCCGAAACTTTCGATGCTATCCCACGCTTTTAGCGTCGAATCCGTAATGCCGAGCTGTGAAAAAATCTTTTCCGGTGTCTGCGTTAAGAATGGCTGAAGCAACACGGCGGTGATTCTCAGTGATTCTGCCAAATGATACATCACAGATTGAAGCTCTTTTTCCTTTTCTTTATCTTTTGCAAGAACCCAAGGAGCTGTCTCATCAATATATTTGTTCGTTCTGCTGACAAACTGCCAGAGAGATGAGAGTGCCACAGAGAATTCCATGTTTTCGATTGCCCGTTCATACGCTTGGACCGTCTTTTTCGCAAATGACGATAATGGTTCATCATAATCCGTGACAGGACCTTCATAGGAGTTGATCTGTCCGTCAAAGTATTTATTAATCATGGCGACTGTTCTGTTCAAAAGGTTGCCTAAGTCATTTGCTAGATCATAATTAATCCGCTCAACAAATCCTTCCGGTGTAAATACGCCGTCAGAACCAAACGGGACTTCGCGAAGCAGATAGTAGCGCAAAGCATCAAGGCCATATTTGTCAATTAATGTAACAGGGTCCACCACATTCCCTTTTGACTTCGACATTTTTCCATCTTTCATTAGGAGCCATCCGTGCGCAAACACCTTTTTAGGCAGCGGAAGGTCTAATGCCATCAGCATGATCGGCCAGTAGATGGTATGGAAGCGGACAATTTCCTTGCCGACAAGATGAACGTCTGCCGGCCAATATTTTTTATAATTTTCATCATTTGCCGTATTAAAGCCAAGAGCCGTGATGTAGTTAAACAGCGCATCTATCCATACATATATGACATGCTTTGGATTTCCCGGCACTTTGATGCCCCAGTCAAATGTCGTCCGGGAAACAGCTAGATCCTCCAGACCCGGTTTAATAAAGTTGTTGATCATTTCGTTTTTGCGGGATTCAGGCTGAATGAATTCAGGATTTTCTTCATAGAAACCCAGCAAACGGTCAGCGTATTTACCCATGCGGAAGAAATATGATTCTTCCTTAATCAGTTCTACAGGATGCCCGCTGTCAGGACTTTTCCCTCCGATGACCTTGCCGTTTTCGTTGCGTTCAACATCGACAAGCTGAGTTTCGGTATAAAATGTTTCGTCAGGAATGCTGTACCAGCCCTCATATTGGTCAAGATAAATATCACCATTGTCGAGCAGCTTTTGGAAAACCTTTTCGATAACGATCTTATGGCGTTCTTCTGTCGTCCGAATGAAATCGTCATTGGATATATCAAGCTTTTTCCAGAGCAGCTGAATATCCTCTGCCGCACGATCCACCAATTCCTGCGGAGTAATATTTGCTTCATCCGCCGTTTTCTGGATTTTCTGTCCGTGCTCATCTGTTCCTGTTAAGTATCTTACATCATAGCCTCTCATTCTTTTATACCGAGCCATTGCATCGCCGGCAACAGTCGTATAGGCATGTCCAATATGTAGCTTTCCACTCGGATAGTAGATCGGTGTTGTAATGTAAAACGTATTCTTTTCTTGCGGCATGATGGAACCTCCCAATTAAAATGTCAAAAAACTCCCGCCCAAAGGACGAGAGCGGTCAATGTCTTCATTCAATCATCACTTATACATAATCCCTCTTTATATGATACCATCTTAGCCTTTAAGTTCAAGAAAATATACATTGTCGATAAACAATGAATTCAGTCGATTACAAATTTTGAATTGAAAAGAAA
The DNA here is from genome assembly GCF_001969815.1 of Bacillus swezeyi. Taxonomy (GTDB): domain Bacteria; phylum Bacillota; class Bacilli; order Bacillales; family Bacillaceae; genus Bacillus; species Bacillus swezeyi. The sequence continues at coordinate 45,325 of NZ_MRBK01000008.1, forward strand.
TATTATACTTCGACAAAAAAATGCTTTCATTGTCGAATAATGTCGTATATAATCGATATGAAGAAAAACCTTAGTTCGAAAGTCTTGATTTAAGTACGTTTTTTAGGATGATCGCGTGGTTTTATCATCTTCAAATCCCTTGTTTAATCAGTTCTTCCAAGGTCTTTTGACTATATGATCTAATTTTTACAAACAATAGAAAAGAAAATGATTGACGTATATTGGAAACCTTGTTATGCTAGGACTGTAAGTATTTTGTCGAATAATGACGAAGATAAATAACACCTAATAAAATAAGATTCTTTCGGGAGGAGAATGAATATGAAATCTACAGGTATTGTACGTAAAGTTGATGAGCTAGGACGCGTGGTGATTCCGATTGAACTTCGCCGTACACTTGGAATTGCAGAAAAAGACGCTCTTGAAATCTATGTAGATGACGAAAAAATCATCTTGAAAAAATACAAACCAAACATGACTTGCCAAGTAACAGGTGAAGTTTCTGATGACAACCTTAAACTTGCAGGCGGTAAATTGGTTCTTAGCCCAGAAGGCGCTGAGCAAATCATTAGCGAAATTCAATCACAACTTCAATCTCAAAAATAATTATTTTGATTATACAAAAACCGTTCTTGCCGAAGCAAGAGCGGTTTTTTAATTTTGAATATGGTATGCGTCATATATTTGTCGTTTAGGGACGCTGCGGTCCACAGCGGTTTTTTTAATCGCTTCTTTTGAATGGATCCCTTTGCTGATATAATGTTCAACATGTTCTTTTTCTGAAAGGCTCTCCCACCAAACCGTTTCTTCCACGACTTCTTCAGCCGTCCCTTCAATCACAAGGCAAAACTCTCCCCGAACTTGTTCCTGCTCGGTCCATGCTATCACTTCTTCAACGGTCCCTCTTATAAATTCTTCAAACTTCTTTGTCAGTTCTCTCGTCACTGCCATTTTACGGTTTCCCCACACATCGTAAATCGCTGAAAGCGTCTCCTTCAGCCTATGGGGCGATTCATAAAAAATAATCGTTTCCCGCCTGTTTTTTAGGGCGTCAAGCTGTTTTTTTCTTTCGCGCTTATTTCGGTCCAAAAATCCGAAAAAGAAAAATGGCTGCGGAGCCAGGCCTGAGGCAATCAGTGCGGTCAAAGCGGCATTCGCACCGGGCAGCGGCACGACATAACCGCCTGTATGAATATAATCGCGGACGATTTCAGCGCCTGGATCAGAGATCGTCGGCATGCCGGCGTCGCTGACCAAAGCGACATTTTTTCCTTCCTTTAACCATTCCAAAATTTTATGTCCGCTGCTTTCTTTGTTATGTTCATGGTAGCTGACAAGCTGTGTTTCAATCTGATAGACATGGCACAATTTCTTTGTCTGCCTTGTATCCTCTGCGGCGATGATGTCGGCTGTCTTCAATGTATCAATAGCCCGAAATGTCATATCCTCTAGGTTTCCTATTGGCGTCGGCACGAGATATAAAATCCCCATCTCTGATTTTTGGTCAAAACTCTTTTGTCGATTGATGATCAACATCCTCCCTTCTCTTTTGTTTTTCTTCTATATACCGCTCTTTGTTTTTTCTCGATAATTTTTTGAAATAATACTCGGCCTGCATGGCCTCTCTTTTCGTTGAAAAGCGTTCCGCATAATGGAGCGTAACCGGCAGCCTTGCTCTTGTATATTTGGCTCCCTTCCCGTCATTATGGGTTTTCAAGCGTTTCTCAATATTATTCGTATAGCCCGCATATAAGCTGCCGTCCCGGCATGCCAGCACATAAAAGTAATGATTACTTGTCTCCATATAAAATCTTCCTTATCTCGCTTGTATATTGATCATGCTCATCATATACAAACAGAGGAGGCAAAATTTTCAGGTCAGGCCGTCCGTTTTTAATTCCTTCAACTAAAATTGTATTGGCTTCTTTGCTCTGTTTTGGATAGACAAATTGTACACGTTTCGGCTCAATCTGATAGGCCTTCATCAATTCAAATATTTCGAGCAATCTTCCCGGCCTATGGACAAGTGCCAGTTTTCCGCCTTGTTTTAAAAGCTTGCTGCTGACACGAATCACATCCTCAAGTGTGCAATAAATTTCATGTCTGGCAATGGCCAGATGTTCATTAAGATTTTGTTCCGTTTTTTGAGGTGTTTTAAAATAAGGGGGATTGCAAGTGATAACATCGGCCTTATTGTAGCCAAGCACCTGCGGCATATTGTTCAAATCATCCCTGATAAGGTGAATCTGTTCTTGAAGCTTGTTGTATGCCACACTGCGCAGGGCCATATCATACAATCTTTCTTGGATTTCAACCCCGGTGATTTCCGCTTTTGAACGGGTGCTGAGAAGCAGCGGGACAATGCCGTTGCCCGTGCATAAATCAATGATCTTTCCTTTTTGGATTGGAACATAAGCAAACTTCGACAGCAGCACCGCATCTAAAGAAAATGCAAAAACCGTCGGACTTTGCACGATCTTCATATTCTCCGCCAGCACATCATCCAGTCGTTCATCATCTTTTAATTGAATCATGTTTTTTTCCTTTCCTGCAAAATCTGTCCCGTTAAAAGGGCTTCCGTTCCACCGGAAGCCCTTGCTTATTTCTTATTTAGAAACGACAGGCAGAACAGGCAGTCTCCTTCTTTGCGGACGCTTCCGTAATGGATATTGCAAATATGGAAGCCCTCCTGATACAGGCGGGCCAGATTATCATGGCCTTCTCCAATATCAGCATGCCCTGTCTTCTCCGCTTTTATCTCTTTCTCATCCGCTTTTACAGCTTTCAGCCTTTGATCTGTCTCTTCCAACCGCTTGCGCAGATGTTCGTTTTCCAGCTGCAAATGATTGTTTTCTTCGATCATTTCCCCGATATGCTGCTTAAGATCTCCAAGCTGACGGTAAAGGGACCCGATTTGTTCTTCTAAACTTATGACTGTATCAAACAATTCTTTTTTATCCAAGGTTTCACACCTCGTTAATCTGTGGTTTGTGCAGATACGACACCTTCTTGCAACAACTCATCCCACGTGTATTCCAAGACTTTTTCGCAATCTGTCAATTCGACTTGCAGGATGCGTTCCAGAATATTCAGTCCGACGACTTTCGCCGGTCCATTGGACGTGGCGATCACTTCCCCGATATCCGGAAGCTGTTCTTTGGCTGTTTCGTATTCATCGTTTTCATATTTCAGACAGCACATCAGCCGTCCGCATAGGCCAGAAATCTTTGTCGGATTAAGAGATAGATTTTGATCTTTTGCCATTTTGATAGAAACCGGCTCAAAATCGCCGAGAAACGTCGAACAGCACAGCATTCTACCGCACGGCCCGATGCCGCCGAGCATTTTGGCTTCATCCCTTACGCCGATTTGTCTGAGTTCGATTCTCGTTTTAAAGATCGATGCTAAATCTTTCACAAGTTCTCTAAAATCGACTCGTCCGTCAGCCGTAAAATAAAAAATGACTTTATTTCGGTCAAAGGTAAATTCTACATCGACCAATTTCATTTCCAAGCCGTGCTCATTGACCTTTTTCTGGCATACGTCAAAGGCGGACAGTGCAGCCTCTTGATTTTCTTCAACAATCAGCCGATCGCGTTCATCTGCCACCCTGATGACTTTTCTTAAAGGCAGCACAACATCGTTCTCGTCCACCTTCTTATTCGCGATGACAACCTGCCCGTATTCAACACCTCGAACAGTTTCAACGATCACACAGCTGTCTTTATCTATCTGAAATCCATTTGGATCAAAGTAATAAATTTTGCCCGCTTTTTTAAAGCGAACACCAATGACGTTATACAAGCTTATCCCTCCTGCAGCATTAAAACCAAGTGCTCCATTAAACCTTGAGCATTCACATTGGAATAAAGCCGTTTTTTTGCTTCTAAAACAGCAAGTATCTGGTTTGTCACTCTTTGTTGTGTCGATTGCAGCGCGTGCTGTTTTAATGATTGGAATAAGTCCTGAAATAGTATTTTATCCTCATGTCCTATCTGAATGGACAACACATCACGATATATAAATAAAAGCATGTCAAGACCCATTTCTTGGTGGTCTTTCTCCTTGAAAAAGGGCATCCACTGATCTTGAATATAGAAAAAAGCATGTCCTTTTCGCTGGTGTAAGACTTCATACAATTTTATCACTTTCGCTCTCGACTCTGCAAACTGATCATTTCGACTTAATTCGAGCGCTTCCGATAAATTGTTGGTCATATTCGACAATATCGCCGCAAGATGTGGTGCAACCTCTTGTTTGATCAGTTCCTTTTCAATCGATTCAGGCAGCAGCGATTGAAAAGACAGAACCTGGCACCTCGATATAATCGTATCAAGCAGCTTTTGCGGCTGTTCAGTTAAAAGAACGGCTATCGTATCATTGCTCGGCTCTTCTAAAAACTTCAGCAGACTGTTGGCTGCATTTGCCGTCATCTGATCTGCATGGGAGATAATGTACAGCTTTTTATGCGATTCCAAGCCGGTTTTTGAGAATTCTTCCTGAAGGGCCTGAATTTGTCCTTTTTTAATCGACAAGCCATCCGGATGAACGACGTGTACGTCAGGGTGGTTGCCTGAGTCAATCCGCTGACAGTTTCGGCAGGATTCACAAGGCTCAGTCCCGTCTTCAATGCAAAAGAAACTTTTCGCCAGCAATACAGCTGTATCTAATTTGCCTGTTCCTTTTCGCCCTTCAAGCAAATAAGCATGTGCAAGACGATTTCGTTCTACACTATTTTGCAAAAGCTTCATGACACGCGGCTGAAGCTTTTGCATTTCTGTCCAGGTTGTAGCCATACCATCACTCTCTATGTGTAAAGGTTTATCAATAAACCTTTTATTTCTCCAATTCGGTCCAGCAATTCGATAGAAGGTTTTTCTTGATCCATTAATTCCTCTGTTAATTGTACAAGCTTTTCGTCAAGCTCTTTTACAATACTTAATGTCCGGCTGTTTCCGTATAAATCAAAACTTCTTGAACTTTCAACCGTTAGGCCGTTTTCAACGGTTTCTTTCACAAAACGTTTAACCAAACCTTTAAAACGTGCAAGATCTTTGAAGTTTCTCGATTTCGTCAGCCGTTTTCCAAATGTTTCAATATCGGTCAAAAGCATTGTCAGCTGTTCAAACCTGAGCTTGCCGCTTTGTATATTCATTTTCTCCTTAAATGAAGAAAATGTGTTTTCTCCTCTTATTGAAGGAGCTTGCTGTTTTTCTATCATCGTCCGCAGTTCTTGACTTATTTTCATATCCTCAACCCTTAAAATTGATGGAATTGCTCGATCGGCAGTACAAAAACGGTTGCTCCGCCTACTTCAACTTCAACAGGATATGGGACATATGAATCCGCATTCCCTCCCATTGGAGAGACAGGCGCGATCAGCTGATCCCGTTTGCTTCCGTTTTCTTTTATCAGATTTAACGCTTTATCTACTCGAATATCATCTACGCCCAACATAAAGGTTGTGTTTCCCGATTTCAGAAAGCCGCCGGTTGTCGCCAGCTTAGTCACGCGAAAATTATGATCGGTCAATGCCTTTAAAAGCCGATTGCTGTCTTGATCCTGAACAACAGCTATAATTAACTTCATATGAAAAGCCTCCTTTTGATTGGAAACACCTAAAAAGATATTCTTGTTACCATTATAACAATGAATGGTAATCAGGTCACAATTGAATTTTTTTTAATGCTTCCTCAATCATTTCATTTACCCTTTTGATTACATGGTCAATGGTCTGGCTGGCATCAACCGTTCGAAATCGCTCCGGAAACCGGCTGATAACCTCTTGATAGCCTTCCTGAACAAGCTTATGAAAATTGATTTGTTCAAGATCAAGACGGTTTTTCTCACGAGCGCGATTGGCATGAATCCGTTTGATCCCTTCTTCCGGATCGATGGCAAAGTAGATCGTAGCATTCGGCATCATCCCGCCGATCGCAAATTGATTGATGGAGAGGACTTCGTCAATCCCAAGGCCCCTTGCATAGCCTTGGTAGGCAAGCGAGCTGTCGATAAACCGGTCGCATAAGACGATTTTCCCTTCATCAAGAGCCGGCTTTACTTTTTCAATAAGGTGCTGCCTTCTTGCCGCCGCATACAACAGCGCCTCTGTTTTAGGGTCCATGCCTGTATTTTTTGGATTGAGAATGACCTCGCGAATTTGTTCAGATATGTCAATGCCGCCCGGCTCCCTTGTTGTGAGAACGGAATGGCCGTTTTTCATCAATTCTTGTGCTGCTGCCTGAAGGACGGTTGTTTTTCCCGCGCCTTCAGGCCCTTCAAAGGTAATAAATAAACCGCTCATGATTTCTCCTCTTCCATGTATACAGATAATTGTTTATGTTTGAGCTGAATGCCTCCCTGGATGTGCGCCTTCAGCTCGACAAGCCGTGTTAACTGACAGATGCTTTCTTTGGTTATTCTTTCTCCTGCCATGATCAAAGGAATGCCAGGCGGATAAGGGATCACCTGCTCTGAGCTTATCCTGCCGGCAGCTCTGCTGAAAGGCACGCACTCCTTTTTAAAGGAAGACAAGATGTTTTTCTCGTAAGGCAAGGTTGTGACTTTTTCGAAAGGCAGCTCGATCCGGGATTGGCTGCCATTTTCAGCCGGCCTGTCATTGATCTCCTTGTCAATCCTCTTGATGAGTTCCGATGAAAGCCGGCTTTTCCCTCCTAATGGAAGGATAAACAGCACCTGCTTTTCATCTGCCAATTCAGGATGCACGCCGTTCGCCTCAAATATATTTTTCAGTTGGTAGCCGGAGTGGCCCCGTTTCGATCTGAGGCATAGCTTCAGCGGATCTTGCCGAATACCGGGGTCAGCCGGTTCAATGATTTCCACACCTTTTATTTTCAAAAAAAGCTTTTTCATCTCAATGAGCTCTTTTTCAATATTCGTTATGTGATTTGTTTTGATGATTTCTTCGGCATATGCCCTGGCTAAATCCAATGATGCCATAATGGGATAAGACGGACTGCTGCTCTGCAGCATGGTTAGATAATGTGACAATCTGTCTCTGTTTATTCTACCGCTGTTGAGGTGCAGATAAGAACCCATTGTCATTGCTGGAAGCGTTTTATGAGCCGACTGTACGACGACATCTGCTCCAGCTTGCAAAGCCTGCGGCGGAAAAGGGCCGTTCAATACAAAATGGGCGCCATGTGCTTCATCGACAAGAACAGGGATATTATATTTATGGGCTTCTGCGATGATTGGCGTCAAATTAACGGCATGGCCGTAGTAATTAGGATATGTCAACATCAGCGCTTTTGCCGACGGATATTTCGAAATCGCCTCTTTGACTGTCTCTTGTAAAATATGTGTAGGAACTGCCAGCGTTTCATCAACTTCAGGCGTCAAAAAAACCGGATGAGCGCCTGAAAGCTCAATTGCATGAAAAACCGACTTATGGCAGTTTCGCTGAACGAGCAAATGGTCGCCCGGCTGGCAGACTGAAAGAATCATTGCCAAATTGCCGACTGTCGAACCGTTAACAAGAAAAAAGCTTTCTTTTGAACCATACAGCTTAGAGGTTAAATCTTGTGCTTCCTTAATTATACCTGATGGTTCATGTAAATCATCTAGACCCGTCAATTCGGTTACATCGATTTTCAGAATGGATTCAAACAGCGTTTTCGCTTCATCAAAAAAGACATCTCCATTGTGATGTCCCGGAACGTGAAAAGAATGATAATTTCCTTCTGCATGGTGAACCAATGCTGTATATAAAGGTGTTTTCATATGAACCGATCCTTTAGTATAAGCCGAGAGAATGGTCAATCTCCGGCATCTCTCTTTTTGTTTCAGGCATCCAGCAGCTGCCGGATGCCAATGTGAATACTGCCCTTATTATACCCTTCAAAGTGAAGAACTTAAAGGGATGACCTTTTGGTAATTCTTCTGATTTCACGACTGATTTTCTTTTATGTTCAGAAGCTTGACTTTAAGACGTCCTCCATCGCTCTTAATTCTTCTTTTGCCTGCAGGCGTTTCGTGGCGCCCTCTTCTTGAATTTTGAGGGTCTCTTCAAGTGTGCCGATTAAACTGTCCTGCACATTTTTCAAGGTTTCAATATCGATGAAGCCGCGTTCGTTCTCTTTCATAATTTCAACCGTATTGACTTTCATCATCTCCGCATTTTTTAAGAGGAGCTCATTTGTCGTGTCTGAGATCTGCTTTTGAGCTTTTACAGCGCGGCGCTGCCGCAGCAGGGCAATCGTAATGGACACTTGGTTTTTCCAAAGAGGGATGGCTGTCATAATCGAAGACTGGATCTTTTCAATCAGCACTTGATTGGTATTTTGGATCAGACGGATCTGCGGTGCGCTCTGCATCGTCATTTGCCTGCTCAAATTCAAATCATACACCCGTTTTTCCAAGTAGTCGGCAAACTGAATCAAATCATTCACTTCTTGAACTGCCATTGGATTATGCACTGCTGTTTTTATTTTTACCTTAAGCTGAGGAATGGTTTTTGTATGTAATTCCTCAACCTTCAGCTGTGCGGCGGCAATATAGACATTCAGCGCTTCATAGTATTCCTTATTCTTTTCATAAAGCTGATCAAACATCTTGTTGTCATTGATCAGCGCATCTTTGGATTGCTCAAGCTTTACACTGATTCTGTCAATTTGGGCGCCTGTTTTTTGATATCTCGATAATACCTCTTGAACCGAATGGGAAACCTTGCCGAAGAAGCGGAAAAAGACATTCTTTTTTTCGGCCTGTAATTCATCAGGGCTGACCTCTTCAAACTTTTTCATCAAATCGCTTAAGACCTGACCGATTTCGCTGACATCCTTTTTTTGAACATGCTCAAGCATTGCATGGGAAAAATCTAAAAGCTTTGATTGAGCTTGAATTCCATACAACGTAATACTTTGATGATTCTTCGGGTCAATCCGTTCTGCAAGCTGTAACGCTTGTCTTCGGATTTCTTCAGGCAATGCATCAATCAGCTTCGTCTGTTCTTCACCTTTTTCCGAGGCGTGCTGCCCGCCTTGTCCAAAAGGATCTGAAAGAAGATCATCAAATTCAAGCCCTGCCTCTGTCTTTTGTAATGACAGTTTAGATTCACTCATTCAGCTTGCCCCCTTCAGCTTTTCTTAAATGAGTTTTTGCGACATCCAGCTCAAATTCCAAGTGGTCGATATCTGTCTTAAGCAGGTCATAAAGGTCTTCTTCCAATTGTTTAGCAAGCTGTTCAATTGTCATTCGTGTGTCACTCAAAGAAACTTCGAGCTTCGCGTTCCTCTTCGGCTGTGAGGCTAAAAATGCATACTTTTCAGTCAGCTCAACAATCGAATCAAGGTTTTGATAGTAAAAGCGCTCCACTTGATAAAAACGCCTTGGTTCATTCTTTGTGATCATGTAAATTTTTCTGACGATACGGAGGATTTCTATATTTTGTTTTATCGTTTGTATGTTTTTGACGGCAAACAGCGCTTTTCTTAAACGGGCAATTTTCAATTTTGCTTCCTGCAAATTTTGTTTAATATAGGCATATTCACGTCTTGTAAGCTGATTGTCTTTTAAAATCATATAGGTCCCGTACCATTTTCCTCCGAGGTAAATGACAATCCAAGCTCCTGCGGCATAAAAAGACGACAGCAGGAACGTCTGGTTAAAAGCAAAGAAGCTGGTAAACCAAAGGAGCACGGACACTGAGCTTGCGGCGGCTACACGAATCAAAAAATGAAGAATCGATTTCATCAGACCATCTACTCCTAAAATATATTTTCATGGGAGATCAAAGTTTCTTGGCATTAGTCTCTCATACGGATGATGACTAAACAGCGTTTCAGGTGAAAAGCCATGTTATATATAGTAAAAAAGACATCTTCGTCCGATGTCCCAAAAGAAATGCGTAAGTTCATTATACCCTGCCCCTATAGAAACTTGAAGAATTCCTGTTTTATTTGCAAAAAAAAAGACCTTGGGACGGTCTAAGAATACAATGGCGGTGTTCGAAGACTTTTTAATTTTTTCACATAATCAGAGTATTGAGGGTCGGACGTTGATGTACAGATAATCTTTTTCTCGCAATCTGCACATAAAAATTTTGTATAAAGGTGAATACCTTCTGTTTTGCTTTCTTCACAAATGATACACGTTTCCCCATGATCAGACTTACTCATCCATTCCACCTCCATGGTATAAGTATTTCCAACACGCAGTATTTGTATACAAAATTAAGAATGTTTTTGAAGGTTAGAATTAGTATATGTAAGGACGAAATATTAGGTGTTTGTATCAATATCCTTATTTCGTTGGAGCCGGTTAAAAACAAAAAGACCAGCTGATATCAGCTGGTCTTCCTAAGCGCTTGGCGGCGTCCTACTCTCACAGGGGGAATCCCCCAACTACCATCGGCGCTGAAGAGCTTAACTTCCGTGTTCGGCATGGGAACGGGTGTGACCTCTTCGCTATCGCCACCAAACTATGCCTTCAGGACGAAGGTACTGGGCGTTCCTCACAGGAAGTGAGG
>NZ_MRBK01000080.1 GCF_001969815.1 Bacillus swezeyi
AACATTGTCTATCATTCTGTTTTTGTCAGCCTTTTGTATTGGGGGTTTTGCAAAAGCAAAAGAGGGAATTCAGGAAACCCTTTCAGAAAAGACGCTGAATGTCGAGCTTCTGATGATATTTGCGGCAGTCGGGTCTGCGATCATCGGCTACTGGGCAGAGGGGGCCATCTTGATTTTTATATTTTCACTCAGCGGCGCCCTTGAAACCTATACATTGAATAAAAGCAAGCGCGATTTGACGTCGTTAATGAAACTGGAGCCGGAGGAAGCCGTTTTGCTGGAAGCGGGTGGCTTGAAAAAAGTTGCAGCGGCTGAGCTGAAGTCAGGCGATCTTATTATGGTCAAGCCGGGGGAGCGAATCGCCGCCGATGGAGAAATCGAATCTGGAAAAACAAGCGTTGATGAGTCTGCTCTCACGGGTGAATCCATTCCGGCGGAAAAAATGAACGGAGATGCCGTATATGCCGGCACGGTTAATTTGAGCGGCTCTCTGACAGTGCGTGTCACAAAGGCAAACGAAGATTCCCTTTTTAAAAAAATCATCAAGCTGGTGGAATCCGCCCAAAACAGTGTTTCACCTTCTCAAGCGTTTATTGAACGTTTTGAAAATCTTTATGTCAAAGTGGTTTTGCTCGCAGTCGGACTGCTGCTTTTTCTCCCTCATTACGCGCTTGGCTGGACCTGGAGTGAGACGTTTTACCGGGCGATGGTGTTTATGGTGGTGGCTTCGCCTTGTGCGCTTGTCGCTTCCATCATGCCGGCAGCCTTGTCGCTGATATCTAATGGGGCGAGAAACGGACTGCTTGTCAAAGGCAGCGTTTTTCTTGAAAAGCTAGGCAACACTCAGATCGTTGCCTTGGATAAAACGGGAACGATCACAAACGGAAAACCTGCTGTAGAAGATATGCTTGTAGCTGAAGGCCTGGAGGAAAAGGAATGCCTGGAAGCTGCGGCAGCCATTGAAAAACAGTCTGGCCATCCCCTCGCAAAAGCGATTGTCAAATATGCTGAAGCAAAAGGGATTTCTTCAGTCGCGAATGTATCGATAGAGGAGACGTCCGGTTTTGGGGTCAAGGCTCAATACCGGGGGGAGACATGGCTGCTTGGAAAAGCCGGATTTGTCGGTGAAGAGGAAACAAAACAATTTTTTGCTGCATCAGTTCAAAGGCTTGCTGAACAGGGAAAAACGATCGTTTACTTGAAAAAAGGCGGCCGTATTGCCGGATGTTTTGCATTAAAGGATCAAATCCGGCCTGAAGCGAAAACGGTGATTGGCGAGCTGAACCAGCTCGGCATTCAGACGGCGATGCTGACCGGGGACCAGCCTGAAACGGCAGCGGCGATTGCGCGGGAAGCGGGGCTGAAAATGGTTGTTTCAGAATGCTTGCCTGACAGAAAAGTAGAGGAAGCGCAAAAGCTAAAAGGAACGTATGGGACGATTGTCATGGTAGGAGACGGCATTAACGACGCGCCTGCTCTTGCAGCCGCCGATGTGGGCATTGCAATGGGAGAGGGAACTGATGTGGCCTTGGAAACGTCTGATGTTGTGCTAATGAAAAACGATTTAACAGGACTGACGAACATGATTCGGCTGTCCAGGAAAATGAACAGGATCATAAAACAAAATGTCATTTTTTCTTTGTCTGTGATCTGTCTTTTGATCTGCACCAATTTCCTGCAAATTCTTGACCTGCCGCTCGGCGTTATTGGACATGAAGGAAGCACACTGCTTGTCATCTTAAACGGACTGAGACTATTAAAATCGTAAAATAGGAAGCGGCTGTCATGCTAAGGGCAGCCGTTTTTGTTTTGAACTCTCCTCACAATGACAGAAAAAAGCAAACAGACCTTATCAATCGGTTGCGATCCTTTTAAAAATGCTTTAAGCAAACGGCTCCTCCTAAGACGCCGGCCAACTAATAGAATACAAAACACCGCCCGATAAAACGGCCCGGAATCTGAGCAAGAAGTAAGAAAAACTGCTACAATATAGATGAAGGTTTTACATACATGAATCGTTTTTAAGGAGTGACCAAACGTGGAAAGAATTGAAAAAATCTCTTCCTGGTTGAAGGAAAAAGATATTTCGTCAGCTTTTATCCATTCAAAAGAGAATGTTTTTTATTTAACTCGCTTT
>NZ_MRBK01000081.1 GCF_001969815.1 Bacillus swezeyi
GGAAACGGCGTTCTAATGCGGCATCCTTTTCAATTTGACGATACTCTTTCAAGGTCGTAGCGCCGATGACTTGCAGTTCGCCTCTGGCAAGCGCAGGTTTTAAGATGTTTCCCGCGTCCATGGACCCTTCAGCAGAGCCGGCACCGACAAGAAGGTGGATTTCATCTATGAAAAGAATTGCGTTTTTGCGTTCTTTCAGCTCTTTCATCAGCTGTTTCATTCTCTCTTCAAATTGTCCCCTGATCCCCGTATTAGCCACGAGGGAGGCGACATCAAGCATATAGAGCTCTTTGTTTTTCAGCTTATTCGGCACATCGCCTTCAGCGATTTTTAAAGCAAGTCCTTCTGCAACGGCTGTTTTACCGACACCGGGTTCCCCGATTAATACCGGGTTGTTTTTATTTCGGCGGTTTAGAATTTCGATCACGCGGTCCACTTCATCATCGCGGCCGATCACAGGATCGACGAGGCCTGTTTTTGCAGCATTCGTCACATTGACTGCAAGCTCATCAAGCAAGCCTTTTTTTGCTGCGGTTTGCGGCTGT
>NZ_MRBK01000082.1 GCF_001969815.1 Bacillus swezeyi
ATGTGATGAAAGGCTATTATAAAAACCCGGAGGCAACAGCCGCGGCTATTGATGAGGACGGATTTCTCCATACAGGCGATTTGGCCGTCATGGACGAAGGTGGCTACTGCCGGATCACCGGGAGATTAAAAGACATGGTGATCAGAGGGGGAGAAAATATTTACCCGCGGGAAATAGAAGAATTTTTATATCAACATCACAAAATACTTGATGTCCAAGTTGTCGGCATCCCTGATAAGACATACGGTGAGGAGGTGTCAGCCTGGATTAAGCTGAAAAACGGAGAATCTTTGACAGCACAAGAGCTTCAGGAATATTGCAAAGGAAAAATTGCCCGCTACAAAATCCCGCGTTATATCGCTTTTGTTGATGAATTTCCGATGACGGCATCGGGAAAGGTGCAAAAATTCAAATTAAGAGAACAGGCATCGAAGCATTTTCAATTGTAATTTTATCTTCTGCATGCGACTAACATGAAAGGGGGAGCTTTTTTGTTTAAAAAACTGCTGATTGCCAACCGCGGTGAAATTGCCCTCCGGGTCATCCGAACATGCAAACGGCTCGGTATTCAAACAGCGGCCGTTTATTCTGAAGCCGATGAGGAGGCTCTGCATGTAAAACTAGCCGATGAAGCTTGGCTGATCGGCAAACCGCGGGTCAGTGAAAGCTATTTAAATATCGAAAAAATCATCGAAACTGCTAAACAAGCAGGGGCTGATGCGATTCACCCCGGATATGGCCTGCTTTCGGAAAACAGCCGTTTTGCCGAAAGGTGCCGGGAGGAAAACATCACTTTTATCGGCCCATCAGCCAATGTAATCGCCAAAATGGGGAGCAAAATTGAAGCGAGAAAAGCGATGGAAAACGCACAGATCCCGGTCGTCCCGGGTGTAACGAAAAGCTTGTCCGGTCTGGAAGAAGCGCTCGGCCTTGCCTCATCCATCGGCTATCCCGTTATGCTGAAAGCCTCTCTTGGAGGAGGAGGCATCGG
>NZ_MRBK01000083.1 GCF_001969815.1 Bacillus swezeyi
TCCGTAAAGTGGTAAACTCTTTACTGACTGTTAGGGCTTGATAGAAATACAGGCAATATAACCATATTCCATGTCAAATCTGTTAAAGAACTATCGAAAAAAGCACCAAGTTTAGGTCTAAAAACAAAGAAAAAGTAAGGATGGGGACGATGAAAATAAAAAGAATTAATTGGTTATCACGAGAAGCTTTAGAAGCTGAAGTAGTAGTAACCGATGCAGAGTCTGAGATAACTTGTTTCGCCCACCCCTTAAATTATAAAGAAGATAGCGAGTTAAAAGATCCGATTTATTGCCACGATGTTACAGACCTTGTTAAGGCAGAAAAAGAAGTCCATCTGATTGAGAAGTTAGACGGACATTTTGAATATAGTTTCACAGGAGAATTAGTTGATAAGCAACTCGAATTAGTGAAAATCGGGCAATTTTTATTAGAATTGGATACCGATTGGCCGGGTGATATAGAAGATGGTGACTTTGTATCCTTTATTTCTAAAAGATTAGACATAATTTAAAATATATCTTAATATAT
>NZ_MRBK01000084.1 GCF_001969815.1 Bacillus swezeyi
GTATAAGAAAGTTCTTTCCCCCCTTTATTTCTTTATAAAAAAGACCATCTGACGAAGAAATTAACTGATCTACATTTCATATTTAATTCTTTTTTCAAATAGATTGATCTGCATAGCAATGACTTTTTAGAGAAATCTAGGGTTACTGTATCTTATTCCAACGAATCCTACTCATCCTCATTTGCTGATAGGCTAACTCGATCTAGACTAATCATAAAAAAAGATCAATTAAGAATACTATATAAGTAAACTTAATTGATCTTATTATACGAATAGACCTCCCTTGAGCCGCTAAACTTGTAGGGAGGTCTATACCTAGATCTTATGAGCAAGCCCCTTTCCTTAGTGGGCTGCTTTTTGTACGCTGACTCGACTGTTGACGCAGTTGAGTCTTTTTTATTTTATGTAACTTTGCAGATGATAAACACAATTGCAATACTTTTGTTTAATTTAAAATTGAAAAACTAATTCATCTTTAATTTGTGTAATGCATTTCACCAATATAGCATTAATATATTGTTTCACCATTTATTATAGTCAATGGTATACTTTTTGTCAATCGAAATGTAATGCATTACATCTTTATAATCAAACTGAAGAAACCATGATGAAGTATAACGAAAAGAACCTATCTCCTTTGTTTATGTAAAAATGATGGTTTCGACTAATGAAATTTTTAATTTAAATTTGCCATTCTTTCAGCTATTTGAATGCTTTTTTCTGCTCATACTTAGGAGTGGCTAAGGAAGTCCAAGGAGGGCTCTACTTGTTTCTGAGGACGAGAAAGATGGGACACCTACTCCAAAGTAAGGTGAAGAAGATTGAAGTCCCTGGAGGCAAATCGGATACTTGAGAAGTGAATACAGACACAGAGGACTACAGAGAGACTATATAAGCCCCTCTGTGTTTTTTTAAAAAATTGTTTAGGAGCCTGCCCCTCTTGAGGCAAGTAAAGTAGCTGTGCTATCTGCTTGAGCAGTTTCTAAAATGAAGTTTGTAGTACTAGACAAAACAAGCCCAAGCGACGCAGTAATGAAAGCAGTTACAATAAGTTTTTTCATTTAAAGAACCTCCTTACCTGTAAGTTTACTTGATTTTATGGCTTTTTCCAAGAAGTATGTGGAATATTTGTAATTATTTAAGGAACTGTAGACCTTTGCTACATCCTCAGCAAGCGCCTCAATGTCTACAAAAGCCTCTCTTTCCTCTAGCCTGTTAATAAAGTCTTTGACTTGCTCTATACCTTCAAGGGGGGCAGTATAGCATATATTGAGAACTGAAAATTTAAGGGCAAAGTTTATATTATTTGTTTTTTGTGAAAATTCAAAGCCCAGCTGTACCCACTTTATTGCTTTGTCCACTTCCCCTATCTTATATGTTGATCTGGCTGACTCATAAATGCATTGCATGTACATGATAGGTGCATTTCTTTTCAGATCATTGGTTTCAAAGGACAGGTTAAAATACACAAGAGCTTCCTCATGTTTATCCTCTTGGATTTTCAAAAAACCTAGATCATAATAAACCGCGGCTAATAAATGGTTGTCACCCACTTTAATAAGTCTTTCTGCACAGCCTTTTAGCATAGTCTCTGCCCTTAAAAGCCTGCCATCATCTATGTAGTTCAGAGCCAACAGCACAGTACAATTAAGGGATTGTGTCTTATAGTCTGCGTATGCTTGATAGATGCTTTTAGCTATTGAGAGGTGATGAAAAGAGAGTAGGGTTGTTTTAGTAAAGTAGTAGAGGTTCCCAAGCTTATAATGAAATTCAGCCTTCTCAATCTCATCCTCCACATTGTCTAATTGTCTCTAGCAACTCTAAAAAGTGTGAGTGCTTTAGAGTAGTTATTCTTTGCACTCTCATACATTCCTTTAAACAGGAAATAATAATACCTTAACATTCCATCAGTTTTAGCCTTGTCTTCAGCGTTGGGAGGAAGTTTAGGCTCTCCTGCTATATCTTCCATTAAAACTCTAAACCTATAGTCCAGCAGATTAAAATAAAGCAAAACATCTTGATCTTCTTCCATACTACCAAAAAGACTCATTATCCTGTCTCTAAGCTCTATAGCTTTAGAAACATCTCTTTTTTTAATGTAGACATACCATGTATTTATAAGGTTGGCAACATCCACTGAGGCTATCTTTTTCATAACTTACCTCCTAATACAATACTTGCCTCTAACACTATGATAACATTTTACAGAATGTTACTAATTTTTGCAAAGGAATTCCCATGTATATCTTACTTTTTTAAGTGTTTTCAAGAAAGTTGGGTTAAAAAGCCCCGATCTTCCCTCTCTATCGTAACAACAAACTGATACTTTGATTAGGATCAACTCTTTATCACAATTCTTCCAGTTTCCTTTTCATATGAAGTTTCAAAGCAGCTTTCCAATACCGCGAAATCCCTTCCTTAATGCCCCCTTCTTTAGTTTTTATATAATAAGGATACTCAACAAACATATCATCACAGATGACAACTTCGTGAATTTTTGTGTTTTCCTTTCTCAGGTAATCATTGATTTGCTTCCTGAAACCGAACAGTATTTTTATTTGCCCTCATAGTAATCAACGAGTCCACTGTTTTGATTAGATTGTGCTTTAGCAATTCTTGTTTCCATAGCGTGAACGCACAAATCAATAATAATTTTCTCGTGGATTGCTTCAGCAAGTTCATCAGAAATAATTGGTCTCATAACCCACATCACCTTAAAACCGAATATATGTTCTTATTATACACTAATTTATTTCATCAAAACAAAAAGCCCTTATTCAAAGGACTTTTCATTCTGAATGGCATATTGACCACGATATGGCTTTTTCACTTCAGGATGGTGTTTCATAAGACCGACCATGAAAGTAGTCATATTTTTAATTTTCATACCAGTTCCTTTTTCAATTTCTGTTCGGAGTCTTGCTCCTCTAATACCCTCTTCTTGCTTATTCAATATTTTTAATGCTTCCTCTCGCTGTATAGAAGTTTTAGACCTATGAAGTGTTTGTGTTGCTGAGTTTAACGGAGATACGTTATTTGTTGGAAGAGATTGCTGATTTGAATATTTGGTTTGTTTCAATTTTTGGGCTGTAGCACCAGCCAAATTGATTAATGAAAGCTTTTTGTTAATTGTAGGAGATTCAACGTCTTTTCCATCCAATTCGCGTAGCTTAGAATAGATGTTATCACGTTCTTTTTGGATTTCTTGCATGAGAGTAATCTCTTTATCATTAAGTTGTTCCAGTCTCAAACGTAAAGATTCCCTTTCCATTTCATTGAACATAATCTCACCTCCTAAAACAATTATTTAAT
>NZ_MRBK01000085.1 GCF_001969815.1 Bacillus swezeyi
AAGAGCGCATCCCCTCTTCTCCCATGAAGACGATGGGATGGCCGCAGCTGTCCGAATGCTCGAGCAAAGCTTCCAGGGAATGTTCAGAAAGAGGATTTTTATAGATGACCTCTCCCTCAAATACGACATATTGTCCGTTATATGAGACAAAAGAATGAATGCCCAGCTCTTCAAGAACCGGACTGACCATAAACGGAGCACGTCCGGATGCGATGAAGACATGGTGGCCGTGCGCTTTCAAATCAGAAATGGCCTGTTTCGCGCTCGCGGGGGTCTGTTTATCATGGTCGTAAATGGTTCCGTCAATATCAAAGAAAAGCAGTTTTTTATCCATAATTGTGAATCCTTCTCCCTTAGTTCGTATGATTTATAGTTCTCCTGTTCCATCATACAAAAACTGCGGCATTCAGAAAACCTTTACATCTTAAAATCAAAACAAAATTCACATGCCAATAATATCCATGTAACAATAGACAAATTCATCATATAATAGAACTAAGATATAAGGCCGCCACGGGACAAGTCAGAGAAGGGAGGAATCGAAATGCTTCGCCGTCTGCGAAAAAAACTCAAAAAACAGCTTAATGGCATGATGCGCAGAAAATCGATTGCCTAAAAGGACCTTCACACTTATGGAAGGGTCCTTTTTTTCTCAACACTTTTCTTATGAAGCAATTTCGCATATAATAGAAAGATGAGTCTAACAATCGGCAGTTAAGGAGAGATTTGGATGATTTATAAGGTATTTTTTCAAGCAAGCACTGACGAAGTACCTGTTCGTGAAAAAACAGATTCAACTTTTGTGGAAGCTCAATCTGAACGTGAAGTCAGATCTAAATTAAAAAAGTACAATTACAACATTGAGTTTGTACAACGAGTTGAAGGCGCTTTTTTAGATTATGAAAAGCAAAGCGAAAATTTTAAAGTATTGGAGTTATGAGTGAATGAAATTTGTTAAAAATGATCAAACGGCTGTATTTGCCCTCGGAGGACTGGGGGAAATCGGCAAAAATACGTACGGTGTTCAATTTCAGGACGAGATCGTGCTTATCGATGCCGGTATTAAGTTTCCGGAGGACGAGCTTCTCGGAATCGATTATGTCATCCCTGATTACACGTATTTAGTCAAAAATGAAGAAAAGATCAAAGGTCTTTTTATCACGCACGGACATGAGGACCACATTGGAGGCATCCCATACCTGCTGAAACAAGTGAACATTCCGGTTTACGGCGGACACCTTGCGATCGGCCTCCTAAGAAAAAAACTTGAAGAACACGGCCTGCTGCGCCAGACAAAACTTCATATTATAGAAGAAGACGACATTGTCAAATTCAGAAAAACGTCGGTTTCCTTCTTCAGGACGACCCACAGCATTCCGGACTCATACGGAGTTGTCGTCAAAACGCCGCAAGGAAACATCGTACATACCGGTGACTTTAAATTCGATTTTACTCCGGTAGGCGAACCAGCCAACTTGACCAAGATGGCTGAAATCGGAAAAGAAGGCGTTCTCTGCCTGCTTTCCGACAGCACAAACAGTGAAATTCCCGATTTCACCAT
>NZ_MRBK01000086.1 GCF_001969815.1 Bacillus swezeyi
AGAGAAAAGGTGCGAGCGTATCCGCGATTTCATTTTTGATTTCAGACCACTGCGTCGTTTTGCGCTCCATTACTTTTTCAAGATGTCCTGCAATCAGATCTTGTGCGTCATTAATCAAGTCGCCGGATTCCCTCATGTAGACAAATCCTCTTGAAATCAAATCTGGACCGGCGGACACTTTGTATTCTTTCATATTGATGCTGACAACGACAA
This sequence comes from Bacillus swezeyi, assembly GCF_001969815.1. Classification (GTDB taxonomy): domain Bacteria; phylum Bacillota; class Bacilli; order Bacillales; family Bacillaceae; genus Bacillus; species Bacillus swezeyi. Next base: position 214 of record NZ_MRBK01000086.1, read on the forward strand.
TGACAAGTCCTTCTTCAGAAAGGATGCGGCGGTCGCGGAGCACGATGTTGCCTATATCGCCGATGCCGCTTCCGTCAATATAAACATTGCCGGACGGGATTTTCCCTGCGATCGATGCTTCATCGCTTGTTAAAGCAAGCACTTCTCCGTTATCCATGATAAAGCAGTTTTCCTCAGGAATACCGCAGTCTGTCGCTAGTTTCACATGCATTTTTTGCATTCTGTATTCACCGTGAATCGGCATGAAGAATTTCGGTTTGATCAATCGAAGCATCAATTTTTGCTCTTCCTGGCCGCCGTGTCCAGACGTATGAATGTTAGTCACGGCTCCGTGGATGACATCTGCCCCCGCCCGGTAAAGCTGGTTGATCGTGCGGCTGACGCTGATCGTATTGCCCGGGATCGGTGATGATGAAAAGACGACTGTATCGCCCGGGTTGATCGAAATTTGCCGGTGTGTGCCGTTTGCGATCCGGGAAAGCGCGGCCATCGGTTCACCCTGGCTTCCCGTACAGAGGATCGTCACCTTGCCCGCAGGAATCCTGTTGATTTCATTTCCTTCAATGAAAGTATTTTTCGGGCATTTAATATAACCAAGCGTTTGTCCGATTTCAATGGCGGATTCCATGCTTCGCCCAAAAACGGCAACCTTTCTGTTGTTTGCCACTGCTGCTTCTATCACCTGCTGAAGACGGTGGATGTTTGATGCGAAGGTAGCGAAGATGATCCGGCCTTCGACTTTGCGGAAAATATCTTCAATGCTTTCTCCGACTTTGCGTTCTGACATGGTGAAATCGGGAATTTC
>NZ_MRBK01000087.1 GCF_001969815.1 Bacillus swezeyi
ATTTGGTGGACTCCGCAGGAGCAAGGATAACCGATCAAGTCGAAATGTTCCCAGGGAGAAGGGGAGCGGGGCGGATTTTTTATCATCAAGTCAAGCTGTCCGGCCGCATCCCGCAAATCTGCCTGCTGTTCGGTCCTTCTGCGGCAGGGGGCGCCTACATTCCAGCTTTTTGCGATATCGTCATCATGGTTGATGGAAACGCATCGATGTATCTAGGCTCGCCGCGCATGGCGGAAATGGTGATCGGCGAGAAAGTGTCTCTCGAGGAAATGGGCGGAGCGAGAATGCACTGTTCTGTATCAGGCTGCGGAGATATCCTTGCCGAGACGGAAGAAGAGGCGATTCTCTCGGCTCGCAGGTATCTGTCATACTTTCCGGCCAGCTATGCCGAAAAAGCGCCTGTCGGTGCAGCAAAGCCCGCACAGGAATTTGACAAAACATTGGAAGACATCATTCCGCAAAACCAAAATGCTCCCTTTCAAATGATGGATTTGATTTCCCGAATCATTGATGAGGATTCGTTTTTTGAAATTAAAAAAATGTTCGCTCCCGAGCTCATTACCGGGCTTGCGAGGCTTCACGGACAGCCTGTCGGCATCATCGCCAATCAGCCGCGGATGAAAGGAGGCGTCCTGTTCCACGATTCCGCGGATAAAGCGGCAAAATTCATTAATTTATGTGATGCCTATAACATCCCGCTGCTTTTTTTGGCTGATATACCGGGGTTTATGATCGGAACAAAAGTCGAACGGGCGGGCATTATCAGACACGGGGCCAAAATGATCTCGGCGATGGCAGAAGCAACCGTTCCGAAAATATCCGTCATCATCAGAAAAGCGTACGGCGCCGGATTGTACGCGATGGCAGGGCCTGCCTTTGAACCTGACTGCTGTCTGGCGCTGCCGACGGCGCAAATTGCCGTGATGGGGCCCGAGGCCGCGGTAAACGCCGTCTATGCCAATAAAATTGCGGAGCTTCCGGAAGAAGATCGGGCCGCATTCATTGCCAAAAAACGTGAAGAGTATCAAAAAGACATCGATATTTACCGGCTCGCATCAGAAATGATCATCGACGGCATCATTCCCCCCAATTCTTTGCGGACAGAGCTCATCAAACGGTTTCAGGCCTACATGACAAAATACATGACGTTTACCGAGCGAAAACACCCTGTCTACCCTGTCTGACGTCAAAAAACGGAAAGGAGAGAAGAAGCATGTCTGAAAAAGCGGTTTGGCGGCCTGACCCGGAATTCGTC
>NZ_MRBK01000088.1 GCF_001969815.1 Bacillus swezeyi
TGGAAACATTAAAGAAATGGGCTGAGCAGAATCATCTACTTGGTGAATCGGCAATCATACTCGGAATTCCGCAAGATAACCCGGAAACGACACTTCCTGAAAACTGTCGGTATGATGCTTGTATTGTCATTTCAAACGAATATCAAATTGATCATTCAATTCGTGAAACAAAAAGGATCTGACTTCACTATCTGTTTCGATGTAAAAAGCGGATAAGCTCTCTTTAACACTTCATCTTATAATCGGTCATGTTTCTCTTCTGTGAATGATAGATTAATTTTTATTTCATGCGCTTAGTTTATTAACTGGTCATACTTCTTTTAGAGCATCATTTTACCTGATGAACCGGAGTGAGGAAACTTGCCCCACCTTACTCTTACGATAAAGGTTTTACAGGTACACATATTTCGCAATAATCGTTGGAAATCATATCACCTGTGTATCTTTCCAAAATCGGTTTGTTGTCAATTTGGTATCCGCTGTTTTGCAAATCCAGAAAAATGTCAGTCCAGGCTTTTTGAATATCTTCTGCTGTATGTTTAACTTTGCGAATGACATATTTTCCACCAGAAAGTTCGCTTTCGCAATTGGTATATTAGCATCAGTCGCAAAACTCTTTGTTGAGCGATTAGGCTCTTTTTAGAGTTTCTTAAAAGGGTTTTTATATGTTATGAAGAATAAATTTAAATGTCTATACTTTCAATTTTAAATGTAAACACTTTATTTTAGGGCGCCTGTTTTTCC
>NZ_MRBK01000089.1 GCF_001969815.1 Bacillus swezeyi
GGATAAATGCAGGCATGTGGAACGTATAGATAAATTTATATATATGAAGAAACACATCATTATCATTAATATAAGACCGGATTATATGTCCGAATACGACAAGGAAAATTAACAGGAATTTTGCATTGTCAAAATAACTGTCACGAGAATTCGTCATAACATCACCCTTTTCTTTAAACTTGGCCGTTCAAAACTTGTGCGGTTTACATTAAAGAAGCGTTCAAACGCTGATGTTCTTTTCGAATGACGTCTTCCATCAGTCTTGCCTCACGTATTCAATTTTAAAATAGAAAGCGGGTCATTCTCTATGTATTAAGCCTCATTGTTAGGTTGATGTAATTGAAAAGTAAGGAACTTTTTGATCGTCATCTTTCTGTAAAATGGGCGGAAATCTTGTAAAAGTTTGAAACATATGAAGGAAGATTTGCCGGTTTGTAGAATTATTGGGGGATAGGTTTTCAAGAAGGAGTGTAACAAATGGAGGAAACTCTTGATTTGAAAGAATCCTTGAATCTGCAAAACCAGCTGAAACAATTAAGGAAAGAAAATAAAAAGCTCAAAGCGGATTTGCATCAGTATGAACTGATGTTTAACGGGACGCTTGACGCTATTTTTATTTTAGATCAGCAGATGAAAATTGTTCAGGCGAACGATGCAGCCTGCAATATCCTGCAAAGCCACAAAAAGAATTTGCTGAACCGCTCGGCGCTCGATTTTCTGCACGCA
>NZ_MRBK01000009.1 GCF_001969815.1 Bacillus swezeyi
TTAATGGGAACTGCCGCTGCATCCCGGACAAAAAGGCGACAGCCTGGCGGTGCTCAACCGCGACCCCCTTCGGTGTTCCGGTTGAACCGGATGTATAGATGACATAGGCGAGTGAGCTGCCATCTGTATGGGCGCAAACCGGTTCAGTCTCTGCTGGTTCTGTTTGAAGTGATGACAGGTTGACCTCAAGCGTTTCCCCGGAAAAGCTTGAGACGGATAAACCCGGCCCTGTGACGAGAAGCTTGGCGCCGCTGTCGCTCAGCATGTAGTGAAGCCGTTCTTCAGGATAGCTTGGATCAAGCGGCACGTAAGCGCCGCCGGCTTTCAAAACAGCCAGCACGGCGATCACCATCTCCGGTGAACGCTCGGCGAGCACGCCGATCACACTTTCTTTGGTGACACCTTTTTTCTTCAACCGGACAGCGAGCTGATTTGTGTACTGATCAAGCTCTCGGTACGTCAGCGTACCGCCGGAAAAACGAAGCGCCGGCAGGTGCGGCGAAAGGGCCGCGCGGCGGGTGAATAAACCATTCAGCGTCGGCGCCAAAGGAATAGCGGGCTCTGTTTGATTGAATTCGTACAGCATCTCTCTGACAGTTTCTTCGCCAAGCAATGAAATTTGCGCTATTTGTCGATTGGGATCAGCGATGACAGAATCAATGATATGCCGCAAATACAGTTCGATTTTTTTCATCATGGCTGGATCATACTGCCCGATATCAAAATTTATGCGAATATAAAGAGAGCTTCCCGGAATGATTTTAATGCTGCATCCGTAGTTGGTTACCTCTTCCATCGCGAAGTCCTCGACTGTGAAATCGAACGCACCGGCTTGATTCAGTCCTTCAATTTCGCGCTGGGTCGGTATGTTTTCAAATACGATAATATGGTCAAACAGCTCCTGTTTCAGCGTGCTCTGTGCCTGAATATCATATAAAGGATAATAACTGTACGCTTCCGCTTTCAATGTCTCCTGCTGTAAATGACTGACCAATTCCGAAAACGAATATGTCCCGCTTTTGACCCGAACGGGAATGGTGTTAATAAAAAGCCCGACCATTTTTTCTACGTCATCAAGATCAGACGGCCTCCCGGAAATAACTGAGCCGAAGACTGCGTCATCACAGCGATTGACCTTTTGCAGAACAATTCCCCATAATGCCTGAAAAACCGTGTTCAGCGTCGCACCTGCGTTCAAGGCTAATTTTTGCAGCCCTTCAGTCTGTTCTTTAGATATTGTAAATTCAATCTGCTCAAGACCTCTTCTTGAGGATGTCGATGTTTTGGGCAGTGATGTGGTTTGTTTGACATTGACAAGCCTTGTTTTCCAGAAGTTTTTAGCTTCTTTTCGATCTTGGCGCATCAGCCATTGAATATACTTGCTGAACGGCTGAACCGGTTCAAGATCAGGAAGCTGTCCTTTGCCTAAAGATTTGTAAATCGTCAGAAATTCTTTCATCACAATACCAAAGCACCAGCCATCCATTAAAATATGGTGATGGCTCCAAATACAGTCGTATTGTTCGTGTTCCCTTTTTAAGATGGATACTCTCATAAGGGGATCTGTTTGCAAATCAAATCCTTTTTTCTTGTCATCTTGTTTGAATTGACCGACAAATGCTTCTTTAGCCGCCACATCTAAATGAGAAATGTCCACAAATTGAAGGCCGATTGGCCGTCTTTTTAGCACGACTTGGCGCGGTTTTGCTACGTTTTTGTGTACAAACGTCGTGCGGAAAATATCATAGCGCTCAATGATCGCATCTAAACTTTTTTGAAACCGTTCTGTATCAAGCGGACCGTTTATCGTAAATGATGCCTGTTCAAAGTAGGCCCTCGACTCCTGATCCAACAGTGAATGAAACAGCATGCCCTCCTGCATAAAAGATAACGGATATATATCTTGTATTTCCGGTTGCTGCACCATCAGCGACTCTCCTTTTCTATAGTTTATGGACGGCTCCCATAATGTCGCTCAGATCCTCCAATGTTAAATCTTCATCAGTAAAGTCAGTTGCACTTCTTTCTTGGTTTTCTTTTTCTGTGCAATGCTTGATGATATGTTCAAGAAAAAATTGAACATGGTCTGCCAGAGCTTGTACTGTTTCTTTTTTATATTGAAGCCGGTTATAGACAAAGTGCATGACGAGACATTCTGAAGATACGGCGCCGCTGATATCGAGAAGATAAGGCCGTTCCCAATCCGGACTGACCTCATAGCCCGCTTTGATCGGGGAAACGCGAAACCCGCTCGGCTTGATATCTTCGTCAAACTGTCCCAAATAGTTAAAGCTGATGTCGGGACACTGGGAGTCTGCAGGTTCCCACATGTCACTGATGTATTTCAGCACCCCGTAGCCGACGCCTTTATACGGAATACGGCGCAGCATGTCTTTTGTCCGTTTGATGTGGTAGCCGAAACGCTCATGATCATCTGTGGACTCCGGAAGGCTTGCATCGAGTAGAACAGGATAAATCGAGGTAAACCAGCCGATCGTCCGGCTGATATCGATATGCTCCAAATGCGCTTCTCTTCCATGGCCTTCCAAGCTGATTTTGAATCGATCATTGCCGGTCCACTTGTGAAGCGCAAGACCTAACGCGGCAAGTAATATGTCATTTGTATCTGTCGTATACGGCTTGTTTACGGCCGTTAACAGACGCTCTGTTTCTTGTTTTGTCAGCCGAATGTCTATGGCGTCTGTATCTTGCAGCAGATTCGTAAGGGTTTCGGCATCTTTCGGAAGCGGTTCAACGATCGTTTTTTCCCTTTCAGTCCAGTAATCTATTTCCCGTAATAGCTGTTGACTTGTTGCGTAATCAGTCAGCTGCTTGGCGTAGGTTTGATAGGAATCCGTCTTTTCCGGAAACACGATTTCTTTTCCTTCCAGCACCTGTTTGTATCCGGTGGTCAAATCTTCAAAGAGGATGCGCCAGGATACTCCGTCGATGACAAGGTGATGAATCACAAGCAGCAAATGATCGCCGTCCGATCCGCGAAAAACGCCGGCTGCAACAAGCGGACCTGTCTGAAGCTGAATCGATTTCTGAATATGTTCCGCCGCCCTTTCAATCATCACATGCTCTTGGGCTAATGATCCTGCTCCTCTTACATCAAGCAGTTCAAACGAAAACAGCTCCTCTTTGGCAAGCTCTTCGGCTCTGTTGTACTGTACTAAAGCTCCGTCTTGATATCCGCAAACCATCCGCAATGCGTCATGATGGATCACGATATGGGCGAGCGCTGTTTGCAGAGCTGTTTCATCAAATCGTGCCGCGCTGTACAGCATGACAGATTGATGAAAATGATCATGTGACAAAGATTGTGAGAAAAACCAGTGCTGCACAGGCGTCAGCGGCACTTCGCCGCTGACGGGAGCTTGATCAATCTCGCGCCGGACTTTCGTTACCCTCTTTGACAGCTCGCCAAGCGTCTGATACTGAAACAGCTCGCGAACTGTTGTTTCATAGCCTCGCTGCTTCAGTCTTGCGCATACTTGCAGCGCTTTAATAGAATCTCCGCCAAGGTTAAAGAAATGAGCGTTCACACCGAGCTCATCCGTTCCTAAGAGCTCTCCCCAAATCTCAGCCATCATCTGTTCAATATCGTTTCTTGGGCTTAGATCTTCGCCGGTGCTCTCATTCGCCGCCGGTTCTGGCAGCGCTTTTTCATCAAGCTTGCCGTTAGCCGTCAGCGGCAGTTCGTCAACCTGGATGATTCGTGCGGGTATCATATATTCTGGAAGGATCATTCTGAGAGAGGCGCGAATGTCGGTTTCATTCAGGTTTTGCGCCGCTTTCACTACCGCATATCCATAGATCGATTGCCGTCCGTCTTTGTCATGTCTTGTTATGACTGCTGCTTCTTTGACTGGAGGGAGATCTTGAAGGGAACTCCTAATTTCCCCCAATTCAATCCGGTATCCTCTGATTTTCACTTGGGCATCTTTTCTGCCGACATATTCCAGTTCGCCGTTTGGCAGCCTTTTGACGATGTCTCCCGTACGATAAAGGCGTTGTCCCTGAACATACGGATTTCTGATGAATCGGGAACCGGTCAGTTCATCCCTGTTAATATACCCTCTTGCGACTCCTTCGCCTGCGATATACAGTTCCCCCGGTACACCGGCGGGCTGCAGGTTCATATAGGCGTCCGTGACATAGGCTTGAAGGGTTGCCAGAGGTTTTCCGATATTGCTTTTATTGTGTTGAATGTCGGTTCGAGTTAACTTTTTAAACGTTGCGTGCACCGTTGTTTCGGTAATGCCGTACATATTGATGAGATCCGTTTCTGGATACTTCTCATTCCAGTTCATCAACATCCCGGGCTGCAAGGCTTCCCCGCCGAAGATGACATAGCGGAGCTGCAAGCGGTCCGAATGCCGTGATTCTTCATCGATAAGCCCGCGAAAAGCTGTAGGCGTCTGGTTTAGCACAGTTACGCCTTCTTTTTGTAAAAGCAGCCGATAGACATGGGGATCACGGGCGGTTTCTTTTGGCACAATGACAATTTTTCCGCCGTGTAAAAGAGCGCCGAATATTTCCCAGACCGAGAAATCGAAACAGTAGGAATGGAACAGCGTCCAGACGTCCTGAGGCCCGAATGAAAAAGGCAGATCGTTATGTTTGATCAGGCTGACCACATTGCGGTGTTCAACCATTACACCTTTCGGCTTTCCTGTTGTTCCCGATGTGTATATCACATATGCCGGCTGTTCGGCTGATATAGGCTGACGCAGTCTCTCCCCCGTGGCTTTCTTTGCCTCGTCAATATATAAAATAGGCATGTCAATGGTTTCGTCCCATTGTTGTCCTGAGTGGGTCAGCAGTAATTGCGCCCCGCTGTCATCCAGCATAAAACGGATCCGCTCAGCTGGATAATCCGGGTCGATCGGCAAATAAGCGCCTCCCGCTTTTAAAATGCCGAGAATGCCCACCAGCATATCCAGCGAGCGTTCTGTCATCAAACCGACCACTTGCCCTGAACCGATACCATGTTCATTCAGCATGGCCGCTGTCCGTTCGGCCTTTTCATTAAGTTCCCGGTAAGTCAGCTGCCGATCATCGATCACGGCGGCTACTCGATTCGGAATGGCCGCTGTCTGTTTTTCAAATAGACTCGCGATGTTCTCGTGTCTCGGGTATTCAACCGTCTGCAGAGCAGTGTTTAATAGCGTGTCTTGTTCTTTAGCTGTCAGCATTTGAATGTCCGATAGCTTCATATCATGATTTGCCGAAATGCCGCGGAAGAGCGCTTTAAAATGATCAGCCCACCGGGCAATCGTTGCTCTTTTAAATAAAGCGGTACTGTACTCAAAATGGCAGCTGATCGTGCCGTCATCATGTTCTTCGGCATACAAAGTCAAATCAAATTTTGATATGTGATGCGGAATTTTATGAGAAAAAAGCGTCAGCTCCGGTAATTCCATCTTGAAATCATCGCTGTTTTCAAGCACCAGCATGACGTCAAAAAGCGGGTTGCGGTTCACTTCTCGAGGGGCGTCAAGATGTTGGACGAGCTCCTCAAACGGATAATATTGGTTGTCAACAGCCTCTAGAGTCAGTGTTTTGATCTCCTCCAAATATGTACGGACTGTTTTATTTCCTTCAGGCTTGCTTCGCATGGCCATTGTATTCACAAACATGCCAATAACCCCGTCAAGTTCAGCGCGGCCTCTCCCAAGCGCCGGGGAGCCGATAACAAGATCCTCTTGCCCGCTCAGTTTAGAAAGAAATATCGAGAAACCAGCCAAAAACACCATATATAATGTGGAACCGGTCTCGTCCATTAGCTGGTGCAGCTTGTCCGCCGTTTCCCGGTCAAGGGATGTGGTCAAAGTGTCACCGCTAAAATCGGGAAGAAGCGGCCGTTTATGATCAAGCGGCAAGTCCAGTACAGGCAATGTTCCCTTTAACATGTCCAGCCAATAATTTTTTTGGCTGCTGAATGCTTCAGCGGAAAATTGTTCATTTTGCCATACGGCGAAATCCTTATATTGCAGTGTTAATGGAGGCAGCTCTTTGCCGCTGTAAATGTCGGCAAATTCTTGAATGAATGTGCCCATAGACGCTCCGTCAGCGATGATATGATGCATATCAAGAAGGAAATAATGCCGGTCTTCGCTAAGCGCAGCCAAGCTGACTCTGATCAGCGGAGCTTTTTCAAGATCAAACGGCTGAACGAACGACTCCATCATGTCATTGAGTGAATCCTCGAATTGGATTTGCAGCTCTGTCCATTTCACTTCTGCAGCTGAAACGATTCTTTGCATCGGCTCCCCGTCGTGTAAAACAAACGAAGTACGCAATGCTTCATGTCTGTTGATTAATGTTGCGAAAGCTTCTTTCAAGCGCTTCCGGTTCAGTTTTCCGCGCAGCTCTAAGCAAGCGGGCATGTTGTAGCTTGTACTGTCTTTTGCCAGCTGATGAAGGGCATAGATCCTTTTTTGTGTGAAAGATAAAGGGTACAGATCTTTTTCCGGCGCTGGCTGTATCTCTGGGCAGATATCCCTTGTCATCTGCTCTATTGCACCAGCCATGCTTTCAATCGTCGGATGTGAAAAGACATCGCGAATCGGCAGCTGAACATGCAGCCGCTGATAGATTTTTGAGACAAGCGCCGCCGCTTTAAGAGACTGTCCGCCCAATTGAAAGAAATCATCTCGTATGCCGACCCGCTCCCGTTTCAACACTTCCTGCCAAATCGAAACAAGCTCTGTTTCAAGCAATGTGCGGGGAGCTTTCGGCATGACGTCTGCCTCTCCTGAATGTGCCGGCTCTGGAAGACCGGAGCGATCCAGCTTTCCGCTCGTTGTAAGCGGCATGTTGGGCAGTATTGTAAAGCTGTCCGGCATCATATAGGCCGGCAATTTTCCGGTCAGTGCTGCATGCAGGTCCAAGCGCCCTGTCTCCTTTTGCATTACAACATAAGCCGCAAGCTCCTGTTCTTCATCGGCTGTGGTGCGTACGATTGCCGCCGCGTCTTTCACCCCGGAAATGCTGCGGAGCGCAGATTCAATTTCTCCTAGTTCTATTCTGAATCCTCTGACTTTCACTTGGTGATCCAAGCGTCCAAGGTATTCGATCGTTCCATCCGGCAAAAAGCGCGCCTTATCCCCTGTCCTGTACAGCCGTTCTCCTTCATGAAAGGGATGGGCGGTAAAGGCTTGATCTGTCAATTCCTTTTGCTGAAAGTACCCTTCAGCCAGACCTTTTCCTGAAATGCATAATTCACCGGCTGCTCCGATCGGCTGAAGCAGGCTGCCGTGCATGATATAGACAGATGTATTGGCAATCGGCCGGCCGATTGTCAATCGCTCACTTTTCTGAAGATCCCGAAGCACCGTCGTCGACACGCTGTTTTCTGTCGGTCCGTATTCATTTATCAGTTCGGCGTTGCTGCAAATGCCGCGGCTTAAGGTGATTAAATCAGGTGTCACGGCTTCCCCGGCGAATGTCACAGCCCGGAGTGTTTCCGCGTCTTTTTTTGTCAAGGTCTCCAGCAGTACGCGGTATAAGGAAGGAACGATGAGCAGATGGCTGACGCCGTGCCGGGCGATTATTTGTTGAATCGCCAGGGCATCTTTTGCGTCATCTTCATCTGTCAGCAAGACGCAGGCACCTGACAGAAGCGGTGTGAACAGACTTGTTACGGACCCGTCAAACACATATGAAAAGAGATGGAGCGCGATATCACGGTCTGTCATGTTGTATTCTTCCCGTCTCCATTGCAATGTATTGGAAATGCTTTCATGGCTGACGAGCACACCTTTCGGCTGCCCCGTTGTCCCCGATGTATAAATGATGTAAGCCCAATGTCCGCTGCCCGGCTGTATGGAAAGAGAAGCTGTTGGTTGAACAGCTGTTTCTTCAATTGTGACAATCTTCCCCTTGTAATCCACAGGAACGAACGGGAGCAGTTCTTGTTCCGTAACCAGCAAAGAGGATTGGCTGTCATGTAAGAGAAATGAAAGCCGCTCAGGCGGATGATCCGGATCAAGCGGCAGATACGCACTGCCGGACTTCCAGATACCGAGAATAGCTGCGACTGTCTCTTTTGACCGACGCAACATCACAGCGGCAACTTGATTGGGACGGCTGCCTTGATCCCTTAGCGCATGAGCGATTTGATTTGCCCGTTCATCTAATACACGGTAGCTCCAGCTTGTTTCATTCAATCTCAGCGCCTCTTGTTCCGGTATTTTGGCCGCTTGCTCTTCAAACAGTTCATAAACCGTTTGGTCCGGGTAAAAACGCTGTTTGCCGTGAAAAGCATGAATCTGTTTTTCTTCTTCAAATGGCACGAGATTAATGCTTGTGATCAATCGATCGGGATCTGACAGTACACATTTGATCACTTCATTTACATGACCTTGAACCCGAAGTATGTCTTTTGTATCATAGACCTCGGCGTTGTAGCTGAATTTCATATAGAACGTCTCACCCGGAACAATGACGACGTTCAAGTCGTAATTGGTTTCCTCTGACATGGAAAAATGGTCAAGATCAAGCGCGTTTTTCTCCGATTCCTGCCAGCCGTTTACCGCTTTCTGCATTTGGACGGGATAATTCTCAAATACAAGGATATGATTGATCAGGTCTTTGTTTAAGCCGCTTTCGTTTTGAATCTCATAGAGTGGATAATAGCCGTGATCTTCACAAGTCAGGATGTCTTTTTGCACCTGTTTGGCGAGCGAAGAAAATGACATGCCTGCGGAAGAACGAATCCGGACAGGCACCGTGTTAATGAACAGCCCGGCCATTGATTCAATTCCGTAAATGGCTGAAGGCCTCCCTGAAACAACCGCGCCAAATACAGCGTCATCAGTCGCATTGTAGCGGTGCAAAAGCAAGCCCCACATACTTGTAAACAACGTGTTTAACGTCACACCCAATCGCCTTGCTAAATCGGAAAGTTTTTCAACGGTTTCCGGCTTTAGTGAAAATTGAAGGTGCTTCGGCGTATAAACGCCTTCTGTTGTTTTGCTTTTTGTGCCGGGGACTGAGACAGACTCCCCATATCCATTCAGATAATCGGACCAGAATGCTGCTGTTTTTTCTCTATTCTGACTATGGAGCCATGTCATGTATGTGCTGTAAGGCGCCGGCTTTCCAAGACGGATAGCCCGGCTGTTTCTTATACCGTAGTACATGTGGAAAAAATCTTGCAGCACAATACCTAAGCTCCATCCATCCATCATGATGTGGTGGTGGGTCCAGACGCATGTGTGTCGGTTTTCTCCTGTTTGATAAAGGGTCAGTCGCATTAGTGGGCCTTTTTGCAGGTCGAATCCTCGGAGCCGATCTGCTTGTTTGCGGCTCTTTATCAAAGTTTGCTGCTGTTCAGTCGTCAAGGCAGAAATATCCTCCGTCTGAACCGGTACTTTTCGGTGTGATAGAACGACTTGCTGCGGCCCGTCCAGATCAGGCACCTCTTTTATATAAATCGTTCTGAAAATGTCATAGCGGTCAATCAATAGATCCAGACTCTTCTGAAATGAATCGAGACACAAATCACCACTAATGGTGAAGGAAATTTGTTCAACATAGGCGTTTGAATCAGGATGAAGCAGTGAATGAAACAGCATTCCTTCCTGCATATACGACAATGGATAGATATCTTGAATTTCTGTCTCTTGCGCCATGAATTCCACACACCTTTCCGGCGAAATTAAAGATCTTTTACGAGATTGGCAATGCTTGATAATGAAGCGGAAGTCAGTTGTTTATTGCTGAAATCGCTCAAAGTTTTTTCACGTTTTTTCTTAGCGGAACAATGCTCGATCACCTCACAAAGGCGGTCATGGAAGCTGTCCATAAATGTTTCAATCGTACGCCGGGAAAAGACGTCGGTATAGACAGCTTGAATATCAAGCTGATGATTGATGACCATGGCATTGATGTCCAAATCAAATTCTCTTGGCCGCTCTTCTGCAATGTTATGGCACGGCTGATAAGGAGACATCCGCATCATTCCCTCAAGACCGTCGAACTGTCCGAGATAATTAAAGCAGACTTCAGGATCACGATGCTGAATACGTTGGGACGATTGCAAGAGCCCGTATCCTGTTCCATGGTTCGGCACGCGTCTCATCATGTCTTTCACGGTTTTTATACGACAAGCGGTTTTTTCGCTTGAATCCCCCGGCGCGCTCATATTCAGAAGAACCGGATAAATCGAGGTGAACCATCCTACAGTTCTGGAAATATCGATGTCTGGAACATGTCCTTCCCTTCCATGCCCCTCAACACTGACAAGGACTTGCTCATGTTTCGTCCAATCGGTAAGCGCCATGCCCAAGGCTGCCAGCATCAGTTCATTCACCTCTGTGCCATATGCCTGTTTTGTTTCAAACAGCAGCTGGTTTGTCAGCTTCACGCTTAACATGCGAGAGTCGGTGAGCGCCTTTTTTTGCAGCCTTTCCGCATTCCTGTGACCGTCTTTTGGTAATGCGGCCGTTTCAAAAGACATCACATGTTCCCAATATGCCGCTTCCTCAAGCAGCTCTTTGCTTGTTGCCAATGGATATAGGCTGTTTGCATATGTTACGTAAGAGTCGCTCTTCTGCGGCAATTTGATTTTTCTGTCTGCTAATGCCTGCTGATAAGCTGTCTGTAGATCTTCAAGCAAAATCCTCCATGACACACCGTCTACAATCAGGTGGTGAACCGCGATCAACAGATGATCTTCCTCTCGTAATCTAAACAATCCGATGTGGAAAAGGTGCCCTTCTTCCAAACGCATCGCTTGCTGTATTCGTTTTTCCTCCGTTTCTATGCGTTCGGCAATCTCTGTCTCGTCGGTGAGATCTATGATCTTAAACGTGAATCCATTCCCATCTATTTGGCTGATTCCGCGGTTATATTGAAGGATGTGACCGCTAGCGTCTTTGCTAAACATCATCCGCAGTGCGTCATGATGCTTGATTAAAGCGAAAACAGCTTGGCTTAGTGCGGTCTCGTTCAACCTTTCTTCACTCATAAGCATGACTGCTTGATTGTAATGGTGTTCAAAAGCGCCAGGATAGGCAAAAAATCTTTCTTGGACAGGTGTTAATCTAGCATTTCCTTCAACAGGTCCCTGGTCGGCGATAGATGCCGCCGGAGTCAGATGACTTGCCAGTTCTTCAATGGTTGGAAATTGAAATAAATCGCGAATTGTCATATCCCATCCTTCAGCGGCAAGGCGTGCCGATACTTGCAGCGCTTTAATCGAGTCGCCCCCGAGCTGAAAGAAGGAGTCTGTGATCCCTGCTTTCCGGACATGGAGCACATCCTCCCAAATCCGGCATAACAATGCTTGTTTTTCATTGTTCGGAGCATGGTAGGTTTGCGGTCGCTGAACAGGTGCAGCTGGCAAAGCGTCTTTATCCAGTTTTCCGTTAAATGTCAGCGGCATTTTTTCTAAACCGACAAAATGAGCCGGAATCATGTAAGCCGGAAGCTCTTTCGCCAAGGCTAGACGCAGATCATGGATGTCGGCTTCTTTAGAAACGATGTATGCTGCCAAATAGGCTTTCCCGTCGATATCTTTTTGAACCGCGACTGCCGCTTCTTTGACTTGTTCGTTCTTCAAAAGCACATTTTCGATTTCTTCAGGCTCAATTCTGTATCCCTTTATTTTGACTTGTTGATCAAGACGCCCATAAAGACGAAGGGTGCCGTCTGGAAGCCAGCAGGCCTGATCTCCGGTTTGATACAGCAGCCGTCCTAGCGCTAAAGGATCGTTGAATTTGGCTTTTGATAACTCAGCTTTTCCCCAATAACCTTTGGCGACGCCTTCTCCCCCAATAAAGAGTTCCCCCGGGACGCCGATGGGTTGAACTTGTTTATCCTTGTTGAGAACGTACATTTGTACATTTGGGAGCGGAATGCCTATTGGTACAAAATCTTGATGAGGCTCTTTGCTCATCGTGATTTCATAATAGCTTGAATCAATGGTTGCCTCTGTTACACCATAGCTGTTGATGATCCGCATCTTTTGTCCGAATCGTTCATTGAGTGTATAAAAATCTTGTGCGCTGACGATATCTGAACCGAGAATAAGCACCTTTAAGCTTGGTAATGGGCATTTCCGGCGATAAACATATTCCATAAAGGGAACAATGAGGGCTGGTGTTGATTCCATTAATGTAATCTGCTGTTGATTCATTAGCTCACATAGCTGTTCAGGCTCAATTCGGACTTCATCCGGGCAAATCACAAGCGTTCCCCCGTTTAAGAATGCCCGGGCCATGTCTCCTGCAAAGACATCAAACGAGAAACTGGCCATTTGCAGCACTCGCGCTGGTATGTGGTCAAGCTCATATATGCTGCGCCAAGCAAGCGCTGCATGTGTGAAATTGCGATGTCTGACTTCGACTCCTTTTGGTGTTCCTGTTGTTCCTGAAGTATAGATGACATAGGCAGTATCTTCAGGAGTTGCTGTTGAAACAATATGTCCCCCGTATTCGTCATCATCCTGTTCATGGTCAAGATGAATGTAAGGCATACTGCCATCTGTCAGAAGTGAAGCGAGATCTATATATTCAGACTGGACTAGAAGCACAGATGCTTCGCTGTCTTTTAATAAAAACCGAATTCTTTCCTCTGGATAATGAGAATCTATCGGGATATACGCCCCTCCCGCTTTCATCACGGCCAAAACACCTATGATGGCTTCAATCGAACGATTGGCCAAAATCGCCGCTCGTTTTCCAGGACCGATTCCGGCTGTTTGAAGCATCCGCGCCAGCCGATTGGCTCGATCATTCAGCTGGTGATAACTGATCTGTTTTGCGCCTTCAATGATGGCGATTTGCTGAGGGTTTTCAGCTGTTTTTCTTTCAAACAGCTCGTGAAACACCCCATTTCGTTCTGGATTATGAAGGTGTGTGTGATTAAATTCCATAAGAATTTGCTGTTGATCTGCATCGTTCAGCATATTGATGCGCGAAAGATTTGTCTCGGGCTGATTGGCGATATGGCGCAAAAGTGTAAGCAAATGTTTCATCCAGCGCTCGATAGTTGGTTTGAAGAAAAGATCGGTGCTGAATTCCATTTCGAAATGGATGTTTCCATCAGATTCGCAAGCGGTCAATGTAAGGTCAAAAATAGATACTTGATGGGCAAATGTTTGGACGCGCTTGACTTGAACCCCGGATAATTCCATTTCGTGCTGTTCCATATTTTGCAAAATAAACATGGCGTCAAACAGCGGATTGCGGCTCATATCACGGACGACGCCGAGCCTGTCGACAAGCTCCTCAAACGGATAATCCTGATGCTCGAATGCCTCGAGCGCCGTTTGGCGGACCTCTTTTAAGAAATCAGTGAAACGTTTGTTTTTTGCCGGATGCGTTCTAAGCGCCAATGTGTTGACAAACATGCCGATGACAGGCTCTAAGTCTTTGTGCGGCCGCCCGGCGATCGGCGAACCGATGATAATGTCTTCCTGTCCGCTGAGGCGCGCAAGAAGTGTGCTGTATGCGGCGAGAAGAACCATATAAAGGGTACAGCCGTTTTCGCGGGCGATCTGGTAAAGGCCTGCTGAAGTGTCCGCATCAAGTGAAAAGGACACATGATCTCCGGCAAAGCTTCGCACCGCAGGACGGGCGTTGTCAGCCGGGAGCTCCAGCACCGGCAGCTCGCCGTCGAGCTGCTTCAGCCAATAGGCCTCCTCGCTTTGATACCTCTCCCCTTGTTTGAATGCCCGCTGCCAGACGGCGTAGTCTTTATACTGAATCCGAAGCGGGGCCAGCGTCCGCTTGGCGTACAGTTCGCCAAATTCGCGGATCAAGGTGCCGACAGACACCCCGTCGGAAATAATGTGATGCATGTCCACGAATAACAGGTGGCGCTCCTCCGCTTCCTTCACAAGAGCGGCGCGGAAAAGCGGGGCTTCTTGAAGCTGAAACGGACGGACAAAGTCTTCAGCCGCCGCTATCTCCATGAGCTGAAATGGGACATCATCATGGATGCGCTGGACAGGCTCGCCGTCTCGGCCTGTTTCAAAAGAGGTCCTGAGTGATTCGTGGCGCCTGATCAGCTCCCTGAAAACCGCATCAAGCCGCGCGCGGTCGAGCGGACCTGTCAGCTTAAGCGCCGCCGGCATATTGTAGCCGACACCGCCGTCTTCCAGCTGCTGGAGCACGTACATCCGCTTTTGCGCCGAGGACACCGGATAGGTGTCCTGTTTTTCCGCCGGTTCAATCGCCGCATAAGGACTCTTATCCAATTCCTGAATAACGGCTGCGAGCTCTTTTAGTGTCGGCCTAGCGAAGATCTCCTTCAACGGCACCTGCACACCAAACACTTTGGCGATGCGGGAGACGAGCGCTGTCGCCTTCAGCGAGTGGCCGCCCCGTTCGAAAAAGTGATCGTGAGTGCCGACAGGGCCGTTTTTCAGCACCTCTTCCCATAGCTGGGCGAGCTTCATTTCCGTGATGTTTCGCGGCGCGGTGTAAGCGCCGCGTTCAACCGCTCCGTCTGGAGCGGGCAGCGCTTTGCGGTCGAGCTTTCCGCTCGGTGTAACAGGCCACTCCTTCATCTCGATGAAGGACGAAGGCATCATGTAGGCCGGCAGGCGCTTGGCCAGCTCTGCCCGAACAGTCTGTTGATCTTGACCTTCAATATAGGCATAAAGCTCGGTTTCTGCACCTTCTGTCCCGGCGGCAACCGCCGCTTCCCGCACCCCGTCAATCTGTCGAAGCGCCGCTTCGACTTCTCCCGGTTCGATCCGGTAGCCGCGAATTTTCACTTGACCATCCGTGCGGCCCAGCCATTCAACAGTACCGTCCGGAAGCCATCTCGCCAGATCACCTGTTTGATACATGCGTTCCCCTGGATAAAACGGATCATCGAGAAACCGTTCTTCTGTCAGCTCCGGACGATTCAAGTAGCCCCTGGCGACACCCGCGCCTGCGATATACAGTTCTCCGGTCACCCCTGCTGGCTGGACGGCTTTCTCACTGTCTAAAATATAAAGGCGCGCCCTTGGGACGGGTTTTCCGATCGGAAGCCTTATCCGTTCCCTGTCTTTTTGGTCGTCGTACAGATAAAATGCGGCATCCACCGTAGCTTCTGTCGGCCCGTAGCCGTGAATGACCGCAGTCTCCGGCAAAGTGCGGGCAAACCGCGCGGCTGTCTGGGGAGCGAGCGCTTCACCTCCGGCGAATACGCGCTTGAGAGTTTTCGCAAGGCTTGTCCTTTTCTCCTCTGTATCCATCTCCACCTGGTCTAAAAAGCTGTTGGCCATCGCCGGGATAAAATGCGCCGTCGTCACACCTTCGTTGGCGAAAGCTTCTGTCATCAAAGCGGGATCCTTCTCCCAGCCCGGCGGAAGCAAATACACGGAGGCGCCGGGAATCATCCACCAAAACAACTGCCAGATAGAAGCATCGAATGAAAAGGATGACTTCAGCACGATGACATCGTCTTCGCTTAATGGGAACTGCCGCTGCATCCCGGACAAAAAGGCGACAGCCTGGAAGTGCTCAACCGCGACCCCCTTCGGTGTCCCAGTTGAACCGGATGTATAGATGACATAGGCGAGTGAACCGCCATCTGTATGAGCGCAAACCGGTTCTGTCCCTGCTGGTTCCGCTTGAAGTGATGACAGGTTGACCTCAAGCGTTTCCCCGGAAAAGCCTGGGACGGATAACCTCGGCCCTGTGATGAGAAGCTTGGCGCCGCTGTCGCTCAACATGTACCTGCGCCGTTCTTCAGGATAGTCTGGATCAAGCGGCACGTAAGCGCCGCCGGCTTTCAAAACAGCCAGCACGGCGATCACCATCTCCGGTGAACGCTCGGCCAGGACGCCGATCACGCTTTCTTTGGTGACACCTTTTTTCTTCAGTCGGACAGCCAGCTGATTGGTATACTGATCAAGCTCTCGGTACGTTAACATGCCACCGGAAAAACGAAGCGCCGGCATGTGCAGTGAAAGAGCCGCGCGATGGGTGAATAACCCATGCAGCGTCGGCGCCAAAGGTTTGACAGAATCTGTTTGGTTAAACGTAAACAAAATTCTCTCCTTCTCGTCGGACTCGATCATATCAATGTTTTTAATCAGCTGATCCGGCTTCGCAAGCGCCTTTTCCACAACGGTTAAAAGATGGGATTGAATCCGTTTGATGTCATGTTTAGTAAACAAAGCGGTTTGATAATCAAAATTTAACTGAATGGTACCGGTGTCAAGGCGCTCTTTAATCGAAACAGACAGCTGATTGGCAGTGTGCCCGCTGAAATACATGGCCGTTTCATATTCGAAGCCGTCCGCTTGTTGCCATTGCAGGGGCTGATACTGTATGGAAGTGACGATTAAATTTTGCAGATCATCATGCTGCTGTCTTAATTCGTTCATCAGCAGATTGTAGGGATATTTTTGATGGCGCATGACGGAAAGCTGTTCTTTCCCGATATTGGAGACAAAGGAAATAAAATCACAATCAGGATCAACCGCCATTCTGATTGGCAGTGTGCTGACAAACATACCGAGCATGCCTTTTTCCAGCCTGGAGGCGCGGTTTCCATAATAGGTCCCGATCACAATATCCTTGCTGGATGTCAGCCTGCTGATGCATATGTAAAACGAAGCCATAAACAGAGAAAGAATGCTGAGATGATGCTTTTCACAAAAGCGGCGAATCGATTCTGTCAAGGGATGGGCAAGAGTAAGTGTTTCTCTTATAGCCGTGGTGCTTTGTTGTTGAGTTATGGCTTTTTCTGTTAGTGAATAATGTGCTGGAATGGTTTGGTAGGTGTTTTTCCAAAATGAGCGGTCTTTTTCAAAACGGGAAGATTGCAAGTATTGCTGCTCTTTTTCAATATAAGTGAGATAGGAAGGTTCATGATGTTGAGGCAAGGGGTCATCCCGAATCATTTTTTGATAGATCTCAATCAGCTGATTGCCAAGCAGATTAAGAGAAATGCCATCCATTATCAGATGGTGGAATTTTGCATAGAGCCAAACTTCTTTGTCTGAAATCGCAAGCAGTGTGAATTGATAAAGCGGTGAATGAAACAGCTTAAACGGAATCGAAGTTTGATCGTCAATCCACTTGTCCCGTTCAGCCTTGCTGACTTCCGTAAAATCAATGGTCTCTATGGAAAGCGGGCGATGTTCAGCGAGATAAAGCTCAGGCTCCGCTCCCTTCCCTTCTGTCAGCTGAAAATGAAGCGAATCATGGCAGGAAACTGAAAAGTCCAAAGCCCGCCGCAGCACGTCTAGGTCGATAGCGCCCCTGAATTTGACACAGGCTGCGAGATTGCAGATGCTTGTCCCCGGATCTAGCAACTCGGTAAACCATACTCTCCTTTGAGCATGGGTCAAAGCGTAAGTTGTGTTTGTCAATGGAACCCCTCCATTTCAAATATAAGAGGATAAAGAAGTAAAATAGTTGCAGGTTTTATGACAATATATGACTGAATTATACGTATGGGATCATTGTAATACAAAATCGACAAAACACAACGATTTTAACAATAAATTCAATAATTTTTTAGAAAATGGTTATTTTATCTCTCAGGCAGTCTCCTTATCTCTACTGTTCATATCATGTAAAAAGCTCTCAGGATGAAGAACTAGTTCAAATAGAACGGTTGTACAGACGAGTGTATTGGGTCTTTTATATCATTTTATTCGAGAAGCAGTGGTAAAGATCTAATACACTTCAGTAATGAGTGAAAAGAAAATGAATTGTCATCAGTTATTCGAAAAAAAGAAGCTATCGGCTCATGTATTTTTGGAAAAATAACATCAAAAAAACTGCATCTTTACCAATCAAGATACAGTTTTTTGCTTGGTTTTCAGAAGAGTAGTCTGAGTATGACATCCGGACCAATTGGTAAACGCTTACATTTTATTTCGTACTGCTGATCCCGACCTGTCTGGCGATGACCAGACGCTGGATTTCTGAGGTTCCTTCGCCGATTTCCATCAGCTTCGCATCTCGCAGCATGCGTTCCACTCCATACTCTCTCATATACCCGTATCCTCCGTGAATTTGAATGGCTTGATTGCACGCCCTGACGGCCATTTCTGAAGCAAACAGCTTGGCAAAAGCGGCTTCTTTTGTGAACGGACGGGCTTGATCTTTCAGCCAGGCAGCTTTCATCACCATATTGCGGGCCAGTTCAATTTCCAGCGCCATATCTGCAAGCTTGAACTGAATCGCTTGAAATGACGAAATCGTCCGGCCGAATTGCTTCCGCTCCTTTGCATAAGCCAATGAAGCGTCAAAGGCGCCTTGAGCAATGCCAACGGCAAGCGCAGCAATTGATATCCGGCCGCCGTCTAATGTCTTGAGAAATTGCTTGAATCCTTTTTCCGGACTGCCCAAAAGGTTTGTTTTCGGAACGCGAACGTTGTCCAATATCACCTGGGATGTATTGGAACCGCGTACACCCATTTTGTCATACTCGCTTTTAATGGTGAGCCCGTCTGCATCGGTCGGGACGATGATCGCCGATACGATATTTCTTCCGTTGCCGTCTTTTCCGATGACAGCGGTGACAGTGACGGTTCGGGCGTACCCGGCATTTGTAATCCAGCATTTTTCACCGTTGATGATATAAAAATCCCCGTCCGGACGGGCTTTTGTTTGAGTTCCTCCTGCGTCAGACCCCGCATTCGGTTCGGTCAAACCGAAAGCTCCAAGTGCTTGGCCAGCAGCGAGTGGTACAAGGTGCTCCTGTTTTTGTTCTTCCGTGCCGAAATAATAAATCGGGGCGGCGCCGAGCGACACGGCGGCGGCATAGCTCAGCCCCGTGCTGCCGCATACTCTGCCGATTTCTTCGACTGCCAGGGCGTAAGAAATCGTATCACCGCCTGAGCCGCCATACCTTTCCGGAAATGGGATGCCTAAAAGCCCGAGCTTCCCCATTTTTTTGAATGTTTCAATTGGAAATTCCCCCGTTTTGTCAACGCATTCAGCATGCGGTGCGACTTCGCGTTTCGCAAAATCTCTGGCAAGGTCGCGGACCATTTGCTGTTCTTGTGTCAGTTCAAAATTCATAAGATACCTCCATTGACGTTTCGTCCATGATTTTGAAGCAGCTAACTTTCTATATCATATTAGAGTCACTCACACTTCATGCTAAGAGGATTTTAGAATTCCAATTGGAGATCGCATCGAGGATTTCAAGCGAGAACTTGCCCAAACGGCAAAAACGAATGAGGCAAGCTGTATTTTCGCTTCTCTTTTCCCATTTGGCCTGTAAATGCAGTCATAAAAAAACTGCACCCCAACCTGAGAGGGTGCAGTTTTTAAACAATGATTATCTGATGTGGCCGTTGCCTTTCATGATAAATTTGCAAGTGGTCAGTTCTTTCAGTCCCATCGGTCCGCGCGCATGAAGCTTTTGTGTAGAAATGCCGATTTCCGCTCCGAAGCCGAGCGCCCCGCCGTCTGTAAACCGGGTGGACGCGTTGTGGTAAAGGGCCGCTGCGTCAACGGTATTGAGAAAAGTTTCGGCCGTCTCCGGATTCTCCGTTATGATCGCTTCCGAGTGCTTCGTTCCGTATGTTTCGATATGGTCGCAGGCTTCTTCAACACCGTGTACGACTTTAACAGCGATATCAAGGCTTAAATATTCATTCCGCCAGTCGGATTCATCCGCCGGTTTCGCTCCGGGAATGTGCCGGAGCGCCTTTTCGTCTCCGTGGACTTGAATGCCGTGGTCTTGTAAAGCGGTGATGAGCGCCGCACTGTTTTCTTGAAGCCATTGTTCATGGACAAGCAATGTCTCAAGCGCGTTGCAGACAGCCGGGCGATCCGTTTTTGCATTGATCATAATGCTGAGCGCTTTTTTTGTATCGGCGTCTTTGTCGATATACAGGTGGCAGTTGCCCACTCCGGTTTCCAAAACGGGGACCGTTGCGTTTTCTACGACCTCTTGAATGAGGGAGCCTCCTCCCCGTGGAATTAATACATCGATATGTTCTTTCATCTTAAACAGCTCTTTTGTGGCGCTGCGGTCGGTGCTCTCGATAAATTGAACGGCATCCTGCGGAATGGCTGTTTCCGCCAATGCGTCGTGCATGCAAGAGACGATCGCTTTGTTGGAATGAATCGCTGATGATCCGCCTTTTAAAACAACTGCATTTCCGGATTTAAGAGCAAGCCCTGCTGCATCGACTGTCACGTTTGGCCTTGCTTCATAGATCATGCCGATGACGCCGAGAGGAACGCGGACTTTTTCCGCTTTTAACCCGTTGTCTAGCGTCCAGCTTGATAGCGTTTCACCGACCGGATCTTCCAGGCTGGCTACATCTTTAAGACCTTTCGCGAAATCGAGAACCCTGTCTTCATTAAGGGAGAGGCGGTCAATGTATGCCGCATCATAGCCTTTACTGCGGCCGGCCTCTATATCCTTTTCATTTTCATCGAGAATATATTGCATGTTTGTCACTAAATGCTCCGCCAATGTGAAGAGCGCTTCGTTCTTTTCTTTTTCCGTTGTCAGCCTTAATCGTTTTGCCGCCTTTTTTGCTTTTATCGCTTTTTCCTCAATACGTGCCGGGATGCTCTCTCTGGTCGCTGTCATATCAATTCCTCCTTCTGATTCATTTTTTTAAAGCGGGACGGATAGCTCTAAATGACAGACAAACGCTTCTCTGTCAACGACAGCCTGTGAGGAAGCTGCTGTTTCCTGATTCGTATCCTTCTTCCATTTACGAAGCTGGGACGAAGAAAAATTAACGACTCCAAGGCCGATTTCTTCTCTATCCTGGTCAAGGATTCGAACGACGGAACCGTTGCTGAAACGGCCGTTTATTTCGTAAATACTAGAAGGATACAGGCTTTTTTTACGGTCGATGATAAACTCTTTGCTTTCATTGCTGACGATAATATCTCCTTCTGGTCCAGAGTTGAAAGCTATCCATTGTTTTTTATGATTAAGGGTGTGTGATTCTGCATTCGGTTCAAAATAAGTTCCCCTCGCAGTCCCGCTGATCGCTTCGTGCAAAATATCGGAAGTGTCGGCCCGGCCTAAGAACCCTTTGATTCCTGAAGCCATTGTGATTTTAAAAGCATCCAGTTTTGATTTCATTCCGCCTGTTCCGACATCGCTTCCTGCATCCCCGGCTGAAGCTTCGATCTCCGGTGTGATTTCATTCACTTCTTTCACAAGGTCGGCGTCCGGCGTTTTCCTCGGGTTGGCGTCATAAAGGCCGTCAATATCAGAGAGAATCGTCAGCAGGTCGGCGTCAATCAGTCCGGCCACCTTTGCTGAAAGCGTATCATTGTCTCCGAATTTGAGCCGGTTGACGGTTACCGTGTCATTTTCATTGATAATCGGGATAATGCCGCGTTTCAGAAGGACGTTCATCGTGTTTCGCACATTATTGTACCGTTTTTCATCTGAAAAATCGCTTCTTGTGATTAAAATTTGCGAAGCAATGTAGCCATGGGATAAAAAGAGCTTGGAGTATGACTCTATTAATAAGCCTTGCCCGACTGAAGCAGATGCCTGTTTTTCCGGCAATGTATCCGGTCGGCTGATAAATCCGAGCTTCCGATATCCGGCAGCAACAGCGCCGGATGAGACGAGGAGGACCTCATGTCCTTCATCTTTGAGGCGGACGATCTGCTCGACAAGCTTTTCGAGCTTTTTGCTGCTGATCTCCCCATGAAGACTTGTTAAAGAGCTGCTTCCAACTTTGACAACTACCCTCTTTTGATTAGAGGTCATTTTATCACTCCTGTAGTATTTTTTTCTTTGTATGGGCGTTTACCTTGCTGTGACTAATTGTTTTAGTTCCTGGCTGATGGTTTTTGATCGCTTTGCGGCATGTTTGACCGCCTGTTCGATCGCTTCGCCCCCGCCGCTTTCTTCCAAAGCTTTTAAGCCGGCGGCAGTCGTACCGTTAGGAGAGGTGATGTTGTCTTTGAGAACAGCGGTGTCTTCCGGGCTTTCCAATAGCATTTTTGCGGCGCCTAATAGTGTTTGCGCACCGATTTCTCTCGTTAATTTTTGGCTTAATCCGGCCTCGGCTCCCGCTTTTTCAATGTGCTCCATTAAAAAATAAAAATAAGCAGGCCCGCTTCCGGCAATTCCTGTGAAAATATCCATTTTGTTTTCTTCGATGGCGTACACTTCACCCATGCATCGAAGCAGCTGTTTTGCTGTTTTTGACTGATCGTCTGTTACGCTGCTTCCTTCAGACATTGCGGTTGCTGAAGCGCCGATCGTGCTTGAAGTATTAGGCATAATTCTGATGACGGGCTGATTTTCGTGCAGCGCGTTTTCAATAAATGAGATTGATATGCCAGCTAAGACTGACAGTATGAGCTGATGAGGCTGAATATGCGGTTTCAAGGATACGAGCGCAGCTTCGGCATCCTTTGGCTTCATCGCCAAGATGAAGCAATCGATGTTCTGATAGTCAAGCGCTTCTTTTTTGATGCCCTGTATCCCGTATTTCTTCTGGAGTTCTTTTAAACGCTGGTGATTCGTGTGGTTTGTAACATGGATTTGGCTGGCGGGCAGTTTTTTAGACTGAAGGATGCCTGAAATCATCCCTTCGGCCATTGATCCAGCCCCTATAAATGCTACGTTTTTTTGATTAAAGATCTTTAACATCTCCCTTTGTTCGCATTTCTGTTCGTATTTTTTCGAACACGGTTAGTATATTAACACTTTAGATATTTATGTCAAGTTTGCGTGTTTTGACTGGACGGCAATCAAGACGTGAAAAATGGAGGATTTTGCAGAATAAAGGAAAAGTTAAGCGATTTAAAAAAGGAATTTTGATTTTGCGGTGCATCTTTCGTCGTTTACAATCATTTTGAATTGAAGGTATTTTGTATGAATTAGCGCTATGCTCTAGAGAAAGAAAGCCTTTTAGCCCGGTATAAAAGTATGATTTCCCGAGGGCTAGCTGTTCAGCGAAAAAAGCGCGGGCTCGAAAGATGTCGATCCCGCTTTCATCCCCGTCAATATTTTGTAATGTAGAGCTGCCCTTCATCACCGCGCCATTCTGCGTATAGCACGTCGCTGTACTGATTGATGTTTTGGCTTGATAATTGATTTTGCAGCCAAAGTTCATCAAAGCCGGCTTCATGCAGGTTATCCTTTTCCAGCTGGCCGTCAAGGATTAAGGAAACAGGAAGCTGAACCGGTTTATAAGGGATGTTTAAATCCTGTTTTGTCGTCATTCCGTATTGGTGTTTAGGGAGGACGCTCAGTGTGCCGTCTGTTTCCAATATAGCAAAGTCAATTTCGTTAAGGGAAAAACAGCCTTTTTCGCGCGCTAAAGTTTGCAGCTGGTTCAAATCCAGTTTGTTTTTTTTAAGAGCGTTGTAGTCGATTTTTCCTTTATTGATGATGAGGCTTGGACGTCCTTCCAGAAAGCCTCTCATGGCTTGAACTTTTTGAGACAAAACTTCGATTGAATAGATGAGAATCCCCCAAACGATAATAGCAAAGAGGATTTTCCAAATGGTGACTGCTTCATCAAAAATTGCGTTTCCAACCATCTCCCCTAAAATTAAAGCGGAAATAAAATCGAATGGGGTGATTTGGGCGAATTGGGTTTTGCCCAATATCTTCGTCATGAGAAATAATGCTGCAAATCCGACTGTCAGTTCAACTACCAAATGTATATAGTCCATCAAGGTTCCCTCCCGAATCTCTCTCTTCATTGTTTACATTCGGGATGCAGTTTAAACCAGCGGAAATTTTTCCCTGACAGGCAAAGAAAAAGCTTATCTGCTGTTTCAGCGACAAGCCTTCATATCAAACGATTAAATCCATTTGTTTTCTTTTAAATAGGCGATGATCATATCTGCTGATTCATCTGCCGTATACCGGTTTGTATCAATGATCAGTTCCGGGCGGACAGGTGGTTCATAAGGAGACTGTATACCGGTGAAATCCTTGATCTCCCCTTTTCTTGCTTTTTGATAAAGTCCTTTCGGATCACGCTGTTCACATATATCAACCGGACAGCTGACATGAATCTCGATAAATTCGTCTTCAGAAAAGAGCTTTCTGATTTGGGCGCGGTCTTTGAGGTATGGAGAGACGAATGCCGTGAGGACGATTTGGCCGCTGTCAACGAAAAGCTTCGCCACCTCTCCGATTCTTCTTAAATTTTCGGTCCGGTCTTCTTTGCTGAACCCAAGGCCTTTGTTCAAACCGTGCCGAATATTATCCCCATCCAATACATAGCTTCTGATTTTTGACTGATAGAGCCGCCTATCAACTGTGTTGGCCAGCGTTGATTTTCCTGAACCGGGCAGTCCGGTAAACCAAAGCACACCGCTTTTATGCTGATTTAACCGCTGTCTGTCGGCTTTGTCCATAGCCGGCTGATGCCAGACGATGTGATGAGTCATGTGTTCTGGCTCACCTCTTTCTCATTCTGTTTGCATATGCCATTGATCAATACTTCACTAACCTCAGGCCTCGTAAATTCCTCCGGCGGCTTTTGCCCGTTTACAAGCATCGCTCTTACCTTTGTGCCTGACAAATGCATATGGTCTTCCTTATCATGCGGACATGTTTTAAGAGATCCCATGTTTCCGCATGCTTTGCAATAAAAACAATGCTCAAAAAACAGCGGTGTTATGCCGATTTCTTCATCTGAAAAATGGCTGAAAATATGCTGTGCGTCATAGGTGCCGTAAAAGCTCCCGACTCCAGCATGATCGCGTCCTACAATAAAGTGGGTGCATCCGTAGTTTTTGCGGACAAGCGCGTGGAAAATCGCTTCACGAGGGCCCGCATAGCGCATCGCCGCAGGAAATACGGATAAACAGACGCGGTCTTGCGGATAATAGTTTTCCAACAGAACCTGGTAGCTTTCCATTCTGACATCAGCCGGAATGTCATCTGACTTTGTCTGGCCGACGAGCGGATGAAGAAGCAAGCCGTCAACCATCTCCAAAGCCGATTTTTGAATGTATTCGTGAGCGCGGTGCACAGGATTTCGGGTCTGAAAGCCCACGACCGTTTTCCAGCCGCGTTTTTTAAACAGGTCCCTTGCTGCTTTGGGATCCAAATAAAAGCGGCCGAATTTTTCCCGCTGCGGGCGGCGGATCATCGTGATAGGCCCGGCCATATAAACGCTCGGACGTTCAAACAGTTTTTTGACCCCTGGATGGCGAAGGTCGGCTGTTCTGTATACATGTACAGCTTCCTTTAGTTTATCCGCCGGATATAGATCGGTGACAGTCAAAACGCCGTAGACTGTTTTGTCTTTGACAAGTTTGACAGAATCGCCGATATCGATGCGGGTGAGCGCATTTTTTTCAACGGGAAGCGTAATCGGAATGCTCCACGGAATCCCGTTGGAAAGGCGCATCTCTTCGACGACAGACTGATAATCCTGTTCATTTAAAAAACCGGTTAATGGGCTGTATCCCCCTGTTGCAATGAGCTCCAAGTCGCTTAGCGCCATATCATCGAGTTCGACTTCATGCCTGGTTTGGTCTGCCTGGTGGCAGACATCAAACCGGTTAACTAAAATCCCTCCATGCGGCTGGTTCTCTTTCATGGTTTCTCCCTCCAACGATCGATTTAATATTGTCCCTTCTTTGACCCCTCTTTCGCTGTGGTTTTCCGGCCTGCTTCATAAGGCTGACAGAACCGAGGGTGGCCAGAAATACACATAAAACAACAGAAACAGAATATAGATCAAAATCAAGAAAGATCTTCACGAGACTATAAGAGATGACAAGCGAAAAAACAGGGGAAACAACCCACACTTTCATGAGTTTAACGATCACACTTTTACGAAAGATGGCTTTCCCCTTCTCAGACAGTCCGATCCCGATAATGCTGCATGTCGTAATCTGGGTTTGCGGAACGGGAATGCCAAAGAGTGATGCACCGATGACCAGGACAGCTCCGAGCCCGGAAACGGCTGATCCCTGCAAAAGGTTAAGGTTCGTTATTTTTTTTCCGTTTGTTTCAATGACTCTGCTTCCAAGACAAATCGCTCCGATTGCGACAAATAGACCGCCTAAAAATGTTCCGCTGCCGATCGATAACAGTCCCGCCCCTACAAGCGGGCCCACCGAATTGGCGACATTATTCATCCCAGCTGAAAAAGCCTCCAAAAACCCGGTCAAAATCACCAGCACAATAAGCACGCGCGACCACTTCTTCTGTTTCAGCCATTTCAGCTTTCGTTCTGTTCCTTTAATCAGCTGGCCGATGAGAAAAGCGAGAAAAAAAGCAATGATCGGGATGATCAGCCAATACACCACGATCAGCATCAGTTTATCCGTAAATACGACCTGAAAGGCGACCCCCACTCCGACAATCGAGCCGACCGTGACTTCGCTTGTTGAAAGCGGAATGCCCGTCATATTGGCGATAAAAAGTGATACTGCCGCCGCCCCGAGGATGATCACGACGATATTTACATTAAGAATCGACGAAGGAATGATGCCTGAACCGATTGTTTTTACGACTTCCCCGCCGCCTATCACGGCGCCCAGAAACACGCCGATGCCGCTGATCCACAAGGCAATCCGCCTTTTTCGGACGGCGCCTGAGCCGTAGGCAATCCCCATTGTTGCTGCTGCGCCGCTTGCTCCTATGTTCATGGCAAAAAATAAAGCGATTATAAATGCCAAAACTGTAATCGTCATCTTCTATCCAGCTCCTACCGGAATTGATGCAGCCCGCATTCTGTTTTTTCGCGCTGGGCCCACCTTCCCGCTCTTAAATTGCCTCCGTCTGTCACTGGAAGTGTACACATCTCACAGCCGATGCTTGGATATTGCTGGTCATGCAGCTTGTGGTATGTCAGCTGGTTTAATCTGATGTAGCTCCATACATCACCCCACGTCCAGTGAATCAGGGGGCAGATTTTGACCAGTTTAAATTTGTCGTCTTTGTTGATATAGCGGACATGCCTCCTCGTTTCCGACTGTTCCCGCCTAAGCCCGGTAATCCAAGCGTCCATGCCTGAGAGGTGCTCTTTGAGCGGTTCGATTTTGCGGAGGCTGCAGCAAAGGTCGGGCTGACGCTGCCAAAGTTCCTTTCCATACTTCTCTTCCTGCTCTTCCAATGTGAGAGCCGGCTTCAAGAAACGGATCGAAAGGCCGGGATACTTGTGTTCTATTTCCTTGATGAGGTCATAGGTTTCTTGAAAGTGAAGCCCAGTATCCAAAAAAACGATGTCAGCATCTTTTTTAATCTTTGAAATTAAATCGATTAAAACGATCCCTTCGGCCCCGAAACTGCATGCATAAACGATTTTCCCGTAAGTGCTGTAAGCCCATTTCAAAACATCCATTTCACCGCTAAAGCCATCCATGACTGGTTTTGCATCTTCTTCATTCCATGTGTTATACGTTAAAACACCGTTCATCTATTTTCCCCCACTTTAATGCATCATAAAGGTTTACTTGCTTTACCCTCCCAACAAAACAAACTGAACTGAAAGAACATATAGGCAGATTATTCACTTTTTGAGCAAATGTGATCTGGAAAAAACTTTTATCCGCCCACTTTTGTGAATGTTTGAAAAAACGCCGACAATTTTTTCAGGCAACTGAAACAAACCGGGATCCCGAAGCTTCAGCTATTTTTTATACAGCTCAAGGGAAATGGACCGCTCTAAGTTGATAATGGCCGGCCGTATCCTCGAGGTGTTGGCTGTAAAAAAAGGAATTCCCAAAATACGGAATCATGATAGCATATCTTTCTTAAGCGAAACAATCCAATGAATTTATGTATATGATTTACATGTTTATAAATGATTTTAATGTTATTTCAGAATATCAAAATACTACACTAAGTCTTCTGTATCTTTGTAAAATAAGATATTTAATTTTATT
>NZ_MRBK01000090.1 GCF_001969815.1 Bacillus swezeyi
ATTCTCGGCATTTTAAAAGCCGGCGGAGCCTATCTTCCCATCGCTGAAGACATGCCGACAGAACGGTTGGAATGGATGCTGTCTGACAGCAAAGCTGATATTCTCCTCCAATCAGATCAATTAGAATGTCATATTACTGGAAAACGGTTATTCATAGAAGACATCCAGCTTGAGGCCGAAATACCCGCTAGCAATCCCGAACAGCGGGGCGCACCTGATTCTCTCGCTTATATCGTCTATACATCCGGATCAACCGGCACGCCAAAAGGCGTAATGGTTGAACAGCGCGGCGTCGTCCGCCTCGTGAAAAACAATGATATGGCGTTTACACCTGAAGACAGGCTTTTATTGACAGCGTCATTGGGATTTGACGCGATGACATTTGAAATATTCGGACCGCTATTAAACGGCGCTCGTTTATACATCAGTGACAAAGAAACTTATTTAGATTCCGATCAGCTCAAGACATTCATACAGCATAACGAAATCACGACATTATGGCTGACATCATCTTTATTTAATCAATTATCAGAACAAAATGAACGAACATTTTCTGACCTGTCCAGATTGATTATCGGCGGAGAAGCACTGTCGCCAAACCATATCAACCGCGTTCACAACGCGGCGCCAGACCTGCTGCTATGGAATGGCTATGGTCCAACTGAAAATACAACGTTCTCAACCTGCTTTCAGATCGAACGCGCGTACAGCCATTCAATACCGATCGGCCGCCCAATCGCCAATTCAACCGCTTATATTGTCAACAGCCGCGGGACATTGCAACCCATTGGCGTCATCGGAGAATTATGCGTAGGCGGGGATGGGCTAGCCAGAGGCTACATCGGAAGACCTGAACTGACGAAAGAAAAATTTGTGCCGAATCCCTTCGCACCTGGTGAACGAATGTATCGGACCGGTGATTTGGCCCGCTGGCTGCCGGATGGGACGATTGAGTATATCGGACGGATGGACGATCAAGTAAAAATTCGCGGCTACCGGAT
>NZ_MRBK01000091.1 GCF_001969815.1 Bacillus swezeyi
TTTATCATTCAGAAAAAAAGGAAGCATCATCGTTTTTTCATAAAGCTGTTCATCGGTTTTAACTTCAAGCTTAAAATCATGACCCGAAAATGTCATGTGAAGATGCTGAGCGTTCAAATGGTTTAAATCTGCTTCAATTATATAGTCGGTACTCGTCTCGTACAGATCAATCGGTACTGTTTCGTCATACAGGGCAAAAGGATCATCAAAAAGCAGCTTCATCCATTCCTCGTCAAATTCCGGGGAATCGAACCGTTTGGCATTTGTCATTGAAGCATTCCTCCATACCTAGCCTTACCAATAAGCTATGCACGGTTTTGAATACGTGTGAAGGGATTTCCTTTTGGCGGCGTTCAAATGATCGGCAGGAGGTGAGGGCGAGCTGTTGAAAGAGCCCGCTAATTCGTCATAATATAACCTGCGTCAAGGCTGACGCAGGCGTATAACAGCTACATATCGTGATGTGAGTTGTGTTTTTGTCTTGTATGGTTTCGATTTTTCACTTTTTTGCTCCCGCTCAGCGGTTCAGGCTGCCCCGGCTGAGCTCCCTTCGGCGCGTTTTTGCGCATATCTTTGCCATCGTTTTTGTTTGTCAATGTTTGCGCCCTCCTTAGCAGCTCATTTAAGGATTTACTGATTCGTTTTGCGTTTTTTGTTGTTTTGGCGTTCCGCTTCAGTTAGAATGTGCTGGTCATCTTCGATATAACCTGCTCCATTTCCTTGGCGTTTGGCATTGTTCATTCCGTTGATCACATGATTTGCTTTTCGTTTTGCCAATGCTATCACCTCAGATTGTAGTATATCCCTTGTCAGCGCTTCGTATAAAAAAATGTATTTCCAGTAAAATAAACTTTTTTGCATACATAAGCCATGCTTATTGAATTTAATAAAAACATTGATATTTACTTATGTTTAAAATTGTTTTAAGATTAAATTGTGAGAAAATTGTGGTGAAATATGCCGATTTTTCTGGCATATGATCTTGATCTTTAAAGGGGGATTTTGGAGAAATGGCGAAACAGCAACAAGTCGCAAAAAAAGACGCTTTTCAATCTAGAAAATCGTTTACTGTACAAGGTAAAACATACAGCTATTATTCTTTAAAAGCATTAGAGGATCAAGGAATTGGAAAAGTGTCTAAACTGCCTTATTCCATTAAAGTCCTGCTGGAATCCGTGCTTCGTCAAGTAGACGGAAGAGTCATTACAGAGGAGCATGTTAAAAATTTAGCAAAATGGGGCACT
>NZ_MRBK01000092.1 GCF_001969815.1 Bacillus swezeyi
GTTTATAATAAAAGGTATTTGTATAACATAAAACTTAAAGAAAAAAATGATAATTGCTTGTTAATTTTCACAAAAATAAGGCGGAATCTTTTAATTCATTCAAAGCCATGATAAAATATGTCCACACAAATAATTCAATTGAAAAAATTAGAATGCGAACAACTACGAAAGAAGTGAGTGAAATGAAACCAAAGTATAAGGTCATCATTAATGATATAAAAAGTAAAATCCTTTCAGGAGTTTACAGGGTAGGAGAACAAATTCCTACTGAATCCGCCATACAAAAAGAGTACAAAGTCAGCCGGCACACTGTTCGAAAGGCCATTTTAGAACTATCGAACGAGGGGTTCTTAAGAAGTGAAAAAGGGTCTGGCACTTATGTTAGTAACCAGTATCAATCAAAACCTGGAGGGAATTCCAATAATAAAATAATCGGTGTAATTACGACCTACATTTCTGATTACATTTTCCCCTCAATTATTCGTGGAATTGAAGGAAGATTGAATGAGGCTAATTATTCGTTACTATTAGCTAGTACAAATAATGATGTCGAACAAGAAAAAAAAGCTTTGGAAATGATGTTGTCATTTGGCGTAAATGGTTTAATTGTTGAACCTACGAAAAGTAATCTATACAATCCTAATATTGCTTACTATCTAACGTTTAAGGAACAGGATACTCCTTTCATCATGATCAATGCTTATTATGAAGAATTAGATGTTCCTTTTCTTTGTCTCGATGACGTGCAGT
>NZ_MRBK01000093.1 GCF_001969815.1 Bacillus swezeyi
CCGCAATCCGCTGTTTGACGTCATGTTCGTTCTGCAAAATATGGAACGGGAATCAATGACTCTACATGACTTGCATTTGGCGGCTGCAGCTCATAACGTCCATAAAGTCTCAAAGTTTGATATGACCCTTTATGCAGCTGAAGAAGCTCAAGGGACAATCCGCTTTGATGTTGAATTCAACACAGACATCTATCAAAAACAGACGATCAAGAAATGGATTTCCTACTATATTCATATTCTCAATCATGTGATCGGACATCAGAACATTCATCTCGGAGATATCCATGTATTGGATGAACATGAGACAAACTCATTGATTCACAAATTTAATCAGACAAAACAAGACTACCCGAAACACGAAACAATCAGCCGTTTATTTGAACATCAAGCTGCCAAAACACCTCACGCCCTGGCTGTTATACATGATAGACAAACCTTGACTTACCGGGAACTAAACGAACGGGCCAACAGAATAGCCGCTGCGCTGCGAGCAAATGGCGTCGGTTCAGAAAGTGTTGTCGCGTTATTAGCAAATCGCACGCCTGAACTTGCAGTCGGAATTCTCGGCATTTTAAAAGC
>NZ_MRBK01000094.1 GCF_001969815.1 Bacillus swezeyi
ATAAATGAAGAGTAGTCTAAACTTCCGTTTGTCGTTTGCGGTCCGACTTCGGTGAAAGCAAACGGTTTATTTAATGATGTTAATTGGTCGTACCCCTGAATGGAATACGGGTCATTAAAGTAGGCGTCCAATCCGACAATATCAACATATGAAGAGCCCGGATAAAAATCGGTTTTAAAGTCTCGGTTGGCATCCGGTGCGTACACCCATAACAAATTGTCCAATCCTCTTGTATGTGTCATATAGTGATAGATTTTTTTGTGAAGCTGTTTGTATAAACTGATTCTCTGGCTGTCTTTTTGATTATATTCTGTGAGCCCCCACCAGAACCATTCCCCATTCATTTCGTGAAGAGGTCTGAAAAGAACTGGAACACCTTCGTTCTCCAGCTGTTCCAGTCCGTCAGCGACTTTGCTCAGCATGGCTTCGAGCCGTTTACCTTCTGCTGTCGATGAATTTAATATATTTTGATATTGGCTGTTTGAAATCGGTGTTTTAAAATGGCCTGTTGTGTATGCGGGGTTTGCCAGATGTAAACTGATTTGAGGTATCCCGCCGTTCTTCCAGTATGAAATTAAATCACTGTTGCAGCTATAGTCAATGGTATCGGCTATATTTGCCGGTTCAAGCCATCCTCTTGCATAATCACAGCCGTAAATCGCAGGCCGCTGTCCCGTTGCATTTTTGATTCTGTCGGCTTCTGTCATTGAAAATGTATCAAGGCTGTATCCTCCGAATGCGCCTGACATCACTCGGTTTTCCGACCTGTTTGGCAGATGGGCGAGCCAGTTCATGACGGCTTTTGTTGTGGGCTGGGCTTTAGAATTGACCGGAGATACAGTATGCGCGTAGATGGTCTGTGAGCCGGAAAAAATAAACAGCAATGCAAACATGAAGCAGACTGTACTTTTTTTCACTTTGATAAAACCTCCTGTTTGAAAAACGTTGAGCAGCATAAAAAATGAATAGGACATTGCTTAACGGTCGCTTTTTTGTGCATCACCTCCTTTAGGGGCATTCTTACCGTTATGGCGCCTTTATTGCTGCATCATTAAATCAT
>NZ_MRBK01000095.1 GCF_001969815.1 Bacillus swezeyi
CATAAGTGTCATACTTTTTATAAATGTTGTATGCTTGAGTAGCATAATTCATTGAGAAAAATGTCTGTTTCATGTGATAATACACTTCTGATGTTTTAAAATAAAATTCTGCTTTTTCCAACTCATCACAGTCAAAAAAATCAAGTTGCTTTTCGGCATTCCTATAGAAATTCAAAGCAAGTATCAGTTCTTTTTGTCTGAAATGATACATTCCCGCGAAGAATTGATAATAATATTCCAGCATTCCTTCAAGGTTGTTCTGATCTCGAATTTTTTTGAATTCCTCAAATCGACTATTTAAATTACCACCAGGATCAGAATACATATAATCAAATTGAAGGTTGTGCCGGAACAACAATAAGTTATAATAGACAACCACATCTTGGTTTTGTTCCATTTGATCTAATTCTCTTTCAACTTCTTTCCTAGTATCCTCCGCCTGTCCCGGCCAATTGTTTTTTAAAGCTGTATACCAAAAGTTCATTTTCGTCGCAACCAAATCATAAGGTATCACATCCACGTCGCCTCTCCCTTTCTCTCAAGATACAAGTTTTTAGAAAAATTAAAATATTAAACTTCCTTTATCTGTATAGTAATTATTCTATAAAATAAACCTATTATTTACAACCATATATTGATAGCATTCCCATAAAAGACTCTAATATGTAAACAAATTAAGCAGAACATGTTTTTAGACCTAATCAATAAGATTCATTTTCA